>NZ_BMYJ01000007.1 GCF_014652215.1 Neogemmobacter tilapiae
TCAAATCTCAGTGGAAATTATGCGCCTACACGTGTCACTTCTCAGTGGAAATCAACAGCCACTGGTCCAGAAGTGTTCCTCCATGTGCCAGAGAACGCCCTGTTCGCGAGGCGATAGCGTGCCGGACTTGTGTGCCGCATGTGCCGGTCTGCCCATGGTTGCGGTTGAGACGGTCATTCGCCTGACCCCGACCCGCCAAGCATGAACATCTGAAACAGCACAAAGACGATCCCGAGCACCGCCCAGATCGCTCCGCTTGTGCCCGGCCGGCCGCCGGCCACCGTCAAGGCGGTTCGCTTCAGACTACCTGACGCCCGGTCTTCGGGGAGCAGCTCGCTCAGGTCTCGTGCGATCCTGCCGTTATCGCTGGCGAGCGCAGGAACGTCCCGAAATCGGGCAAGCAGCGTTCCCAATCGTGCCCGCGCGGCGTCGCGCCCGAGCGTGACCAGTTCAGCGGTTTCCTTCCATGGATCGAGGCCAAGCCGTGCGAGCGTGGAGAGGACAGTCACGACATAGCCGTTCCGGTCCTCGCCGACGGAGGCATGGAGAAACCGATCGAACTCGGGCGGGTGCGGGTTGAGAACATTGGGGTCGGCCATCGCCAATCCTTTCAAGGGTTGCAGGAATGCAGATCATCCCTGTTTCCCAAAGAATACGCGCAGGTCGGTCTCGCCGCCCTTACACAGGTCAGTACGGGCGACTGCCCTCAGGAAAGTCGCAGCCGTTTCGGTGCCCGGGACTAACATGCGTCAGCGCCAGGCGAACGATCCCGAGGTACAAGGCACTCAATCGTTCGACTGGTCGGTCCCGCACTCCAAGGGGCCGTCAACAGTGGTGAGCGACGGATCTGCCAACATCGCGGAGACCAGAGATGAACATGCGGTCGACCAGATCGACGGTGACATTTTCGAACCCGTTCGCGTTGCCGGGATACCCAGGCAATTTGCCCCCGGGCGACTACGAGGTTCTTGTCGAAGAAGAACTTCTACAAGGGCTCAGCTTCGAGGCGTATCGCCGGACCGCGACCTACCTGACGGTGCGCGGAAGGGGCGGTCATGCGGGACGGACAGAGTTACGGGCGATTTCCGACAGCGACCTGAAAGAGGCGCTGAGCCGGGATCGGGCAGCGACTGAGAAGAACAATCACGGCGAGGCGGCGCCTTCTCCGCAGGAGGACTTGAAATGAATGCTCCCGAATGGCTCAAGCCCGGCATCTATGGTGCCGTGATCGGCGGAGCTCTTGTCGGCGTGGTCGGTTTTACCTGGGGCGGCTGGGTGACCGGCGGAACCGCGAATGACAGGGCAATGGCGATGTCCCAAGAGGATGTCGTCGCCTCCATGGTGCCGGTTTGCCTTGAGATGGCGCAGTCCGACCCAGCACGGGCCGAAAAGCTTGAAACGATCCGGGCGGCCTCGACCTATCAGCGGCGTGATGCCCTGATGGAGGCGGGCTGGGCGACGATGCCCGGAACAGATGCTCCGAACCGCGATATCGCGCAGGCCTGCCTCGCAGCCCTTGATGTTGACGCGTTGCCGGAGCTCCCGGAAAGCGCGGTCGATGAAGGATGAACCGTGCCATGCCGATAGCTTCCCCCGAGACTACCGAGCTCGAACGGCGTGTGCTGGCGCATGAACGGATCCTGCAAGCTCTGATTGCCTACATGGCCCGTACTGAGCCGCGTTTTGTGGACCACCTGCGAGAACGGTTCGTGGAGCCAATGAGTATGGCCCGGCACGAACACGACCACCGCGAAACCGACGATTATGCGGAAGAATTCATTCGCGCCGTGATGCTCCTCGGAGAAGCGCGCGTGCCCGCCAATGCCTTCCTCCGGTCTTCCGGTTATGGACCGGGCTGGAGCTGCGAGCGCGGATACGAGGTGTTGAATGGCGCCTGCGTCGCCATCGATCTGCCGGAGAACGCCTATCTCGACCGATCCAGCAACCGGTGGAGCTGCAATCGAGGTTTCCAGCTTTCGGACGGGGCGTGCGTCCTTGGAAGATGAGGGTGACAGAACGATGCGCAGCCGCGTGTCCGGCATACGCGTCAGCATAGGGTGTCGTCTCCGATACAGCTTCCCTCAACCGACGCCGCTGATTGCGCTTCTGAACGTGCACTACTCGCGGTTCGGCGATCTGGAGCGTGCCGATTATCTCGTGACCTCGCCGAGCGTGCCCCTCGAAAGCTACCGGGATGGCTTCGGCAACTGGTGCACGCGCGTCTTGGCTCCGGCGGGCGACTTCTGCCTGTCGACGGATGGCGTCTTCCGCGACACGGGCCTGCCTGATCCCTCCATGCCCGGCGCGCGGCAGCACGAGGTTCAGGATCTTCCTCTCGAGACGCTCGTGTTTCTGCAGGGCAGCCGGTATTGCGACACCGACCTTCTGTCGGAGGAGGCGTGGCGCCTATTCGAGACCACGGACGCCGGATGGTCACGCGTCCAGGCGATCTGCGATTTCGTGCATGGACATGTCCGCTTCGACTATATGCAGGCAAAGGCGACGCGCACAGCGTCGCAGACCCTCGCCGAGGGGCAGGGTGTCTGCCGCGACTTTGCCCATCTCGCCATCGCCCTGTGCCGATGCATGAACATTCCCGCCCGCTACTGCACCGGATACCTGAGCGACATCGGGGAGCCTCTGCCTCATCCGCCTGGGGATTTTGCCGCGTGGATGGAGGTCTTTCTCGCTGGGGAATGGCACATGTTCGACCCGCGGAACAACAAGCCGAGGTATGCGAGAATTCTGATCGCGCGCGGTCGCGATGCTGCCGATGTCCCTCTGACCCAGACATTCGGCCAGAACACGTTGATGGAATTCAAGGTCTGGACGTATGAATTGGCCTGACTGACCTCGGCTTCCTTTTCGATGCACCATCGCAATTCGGGTCGCCAGCCCCTATATGTAAAGTACCGATGCGAGGTATCCCGGTCCGACATGGACGAGGAGCTGGCGTCGGAAAATCAAAGGATCGATGCAATGTCCTTCAAGGACCTGACCGCCAGGGCTGCGGCTGCGTTAAAGCCCAAGCCTGCGAAAACAGCGACGACCCCTGCGAAGGAGACCGAGCCCAAGGCTTCTGGCAAGGATGCAGCCGCGAAACCCAAGACATCTTGAGGGTGTACACCGGTTACGCGCCTCATTCCCGTGAGGGGCGCGGACCGCCCACAGCACCCATGCGAAAGGAGCGCGCCAATGGAAGATCTGAGAAGCAAGACCGTTGCGGTTTTTTCCCGACCCTTCACCGTTCCGGGCTTTGACGAGATTCTCCCGGCGGGAGAGTACGAGATCGATACGGAAGTGGCTTCGCCCCCTGATCAACGGGATCCCGCAGCCTGGAAAGCCTCCGTCCTTGTGAAGCTTCATCCCAGGATATCTCATCCTGGACTTGCACGGACTCTGACTGTTTCCCTTGCCGACCTCGACCAAGCAAGCGCCAGAGACAAGCTCACGGGCAGGGCCTTGTCCAACTTATTCCTTGAAGAAATGCTGTCTGACCCGATGGTACAGCTCGTGATGAAAGCCGACGGCGTCTCCGAGGCGCACCTGCGACATCTCTATTCCGGGTCTGGGACATCCGATCCGAACCTGGCTGCGCCGCTTTCGAAGACGACCGCCCGAGGAGCGCGGGACGAAGAGTCGATCCGAGCCGCCGAAAACGAAGGCATGCCTACGCGACCGGACTCGCCGCCGCCCTTGCGCACCCGTCTGGCTGCGGGAAAAACGTGATGGCGGACAAGGCCCTCTCCGAAGGTGACGTACCGGGCATCGCGACCCCAAGGACCGTGGGTGATGTTCCGCAAGAACGCCGATGCCTGCGATGCGAAACCTCGTTCTGGAGCGAGGGCTTCGGAGAACGGATTTGCCGACGCTGCAAGGGGTTGAATGCCTGGCGGAACGCCGCGCCCGTCAGCGCGGGCGCATCTCGCCGCCGCTGATCCCGCAGCCGCGCGCCGTCTTCCTCAATCCTGACTGGAACATCATTTTGGCCTGCCTCGAGATCGTTCACACCACGACCTACAGATACCGTCAAAAGGTCCCTCTTGGACCCCATCGGTTGATGCTACGTCCCCGAGAAACAAGGGAACTGCGACTACTGGCACATGCCCTCTCCATTTCTCCGACGGCGACGGTGACTTGGGCGCACGACGTGGCCGGCAACGCTGTCGCCACCGCCGTCTTTGACGACGTGACGGATCATCTGGTGTGGTCAGATCGGTCAGGGTGTCAGGCAATCCGGTTTCCTTCGGTGTCGATGATCAATTGGCCGTCCTCCTTGGCGAAAGGACCCGGAGGGAGCTTGTCGAGCAGATCGAGGACAGTCTCGGACGGGCGGCAGAGCCTGACGCCCTTCGGCGTGCAGACGATCGGGCGGTTCACGAGGATCGGGTGGTGCGTCATGGCGTCCAGCAATGCGTCGTCGGAGACGTCCGGCGCGGTGAGCCCCATCCCCTCAGCCGGTGAGCGCGCAATGCGCAGCGCCTCGCGCACCGTGATCCCGGCGGCTGCGAACAGCGCCAGAAGCTGCGGGCGCGTCCAGCCCTCCTTGAGGTACTCGATGACGGTCGGCTCGTACCCGGCCGCCTGGATGATCCCGAGGACGTTGCGGGAGGTGCCGCAGTCGGGATTGTGGTGGATGACAACCTGGAAGGTGCTCACGCGGGGAACCTCTCGCGTGTCCGGTTCGCGAACGCGACGAGGCTGAGCATCACCGGCACCTCGACCAGCACGCCCACCACAGTGGCCAGAGCCGCGCCCGAGTTCAGCCCGAAGAGCCCGATCGCCACGGCGACCGCGAGTTCGAAGAAGTTCGACGTGCCGATCAGCGCGCAGGGCGCGGCGACCCGGTGCGGCACGGCCCAAAGATAGGCCCATCCATACCCGAGCGCGAAGATGCCGTAGGACTGGATGCTGATCGGAACCGCGATCAGTGCGATCAGCAGCGGTTGCGCAAGGATCACCGGCCCCTGAAAGCCGAAGAGGAGCACTACGGTGATAAGGAGACCCACGACCGAAGCCGGTTTGATGCGCGCCGTGAACGCCGTCACCGCGGCCTCGCCACCCTTCGCGATCAGCGCACGTCGCGTCAGGAGACCGGCAATCAGGGGAATGACGATGTAGAGGACGACCGACAGGATCAGCGTCTCCCACGGCACGCTGATGTCGGTCACGCCCAGAAGGAAGGCCACGATAGGGGCAAAGGCCACCACCATGATCAGGTCGTTCACCGAGACCTGCACCAGCGTGTAGTTGGGATCGCCCTTGGTCAGCTGCGACCAGACGAAGACCATCGCGGTGCAGGGCGCGGCGCCGAGCAGGATCAGGCCCGCGATGTATTCCGGCGCGCGCTCAGGATCGATCAGCCCGGCGAAGACGTAGTTGAAGAACAGGACCGCAAGCGCCGCCATCGTGAAGGGCTTGATCAACCAGTTGATGGCCAGCGTGATGACAAGGCCCTTCGGGCGCTGCCCCACCGCCTTGAGCGATCCGAGATCCACCGCGATCATCATCGGATAGACCATCGCCCAGATCAGGACGGCGACGACGAGGTTGACCGAGGCGACCTCCAGCGCGGCCAGCGCGCCGAACAGACCCGGCGCGAGGCTGCCGAGGACGAGCCCGGCCAGGATGCAGAGGGCGACCCAGAGGGTCAGCCAGCGTTCAAACAGGCTCATGAAAGTTCCTTCTCGTCGGGCATGCAGCAGACCGCGGCGGACGGCGCGGTCACCGTGCCGATAAATTCTGCCAGCGGCTCGAGCGCGGCGGGGTTCAACGCGTAGCAAGTACGAGGGCCGGAGATCTCGCCGGTGATGACCCCGGCGGCCTTCAGGATGCGCAGGTGCTCGGAGACCGTGGACTGCGCCAGGCCGACAGCGTCCACGATGTCGCCGCCGATGCATCCGGGCGTGGCGAGCAGCAGCCGCAGAATGCGCAGCCGTGCCGGATGCGCGAGCGCCTTGGCCAGGTCAGCGATCTCGATGTCAGTATCCTGCATGAGCAATCCCTGTGTTCGTCAATCGTCGATAGACGATAAATGTAGTGCACACAATGGTGTTAGCTGCAGAGCAACCATCGTGGCCAAACGGGCGAAGCGACCTCTGGTGATCGTTTTAAATCAATGATTTAAGGTGGAGAAGGTTGGACGTCAGGCCCATTCCCTCCGCCATCCAGCCCGATAGCGTCACTTTCGCGGCGCCGCTCTCAGGGGCTCATCCTGCGCAACGACCACCGCTCTCGCCCCCAATCAGGCGGCACAGCCCATTTTGGCTTGGGACCCATCGACAGGGGCGATACAGCCCTGACCATGCTTTGGGTCAAAGGTCTCGGGCCCAAGCCCGAAACCCTCGCTCGCAAGCCAATCCCGCCAATCAACTCGCCTCGTCGCCCTCATTCCCCTCGTTGTTCTCGTCGCCCTCGTCCTGTTCGTCGTTCTCGTTGCCTTCGTCATCCTCGTCGTTTTCGTCGCCCTCGTTGTTTTCGTCCGCCTCGTCGTCCTCATCGCCCTCATCGCCTTCATTTCCGTCGGGCAGGTCGGATTCGTCGGCCTCGTCGCCTTCGTCATCCTCGTCGTTTTCGTTGGCCTCATCGGCCTCGTCGCCCTCATCGAATTCGTCGTCCTCGTCGCCTTCGTTGTCCTCGTTGCCTTCGTCCAACTCGTCGCCTTCATCGTCCTCATTCGTGCGCGGATCGCCCGAGGCGACTTCATCCCCCTCGTCGCCCTCGTCATTGTCCGCGTCTTCGTTGCCTTCGTTGGTCTCGTCCAGCTCGTCGCCTTCGTCGTTCTCGTCGCTCTCGTCGGCTTCGTCCGCTTCGTCGTTCTCATCGTCTTCGTCGCTCTCGTCGGCCTCATCCCCCTCGTCGGCCTCATCCCCTTCGTTGTCCTCGTTCCCCTCGTTGTCTTCGTCGCCCTCGTCGCCTTCATCGTCGGCGTTGTCTTCGTCGCTCTCGTTGTCCTCGTCGTTCTCGTCGCCTGCCTGATCGTCAGCGGCGTCAGCGATCTCATTGCCTTCGTCGCCTTCGTCATTCTCATCCGACTCGTCATCTTCGTTCGACTCGTCGTCCTCGTCCCCCTCGTCGTCCTCGTTGGACTCGTCGGCATCGACGTCCTCGTTGAACTCGTTGCCCTCGTCCCCTTCGTTGTTTTCGTCGTTCTCGTCGCCTTCATTGCCCAGCACGGGGCTTGGCTCGTTGCCTTCATCGCCTTCGTCGGCCTCATCCCCCTCGTTCGCCTCGTCGTCTTCGTCGCCCTCGTCGAATTCCTCGCCCTCGTCACCCTCGTCGTTTTCGTCGTTCTCGTCGTCCTCGTTGCCTTCGTCAGCCTCGTTGTTCTCGTTGCTCTCGTTTTCCTCGTCGCCCTCGTCGCTTTCGTTGTCCTCGTCGTCTTCATCGCCTTCGTTGTTCTCGTTGCCTTCGTCGTTCTCATCGTTCTCGTCGGCTTCGTTATCCTCGTCGTCCTCGTCGTTCTCGTTGCCTTCGTCCCCTTCGTCGCCTTCATTGCCCTCGTCGTTCTCGTTGCCCTCATCCCCCTCGTCGTTTTCGTCGTTCTCGTTACCCTCGTCGTTCTCGTTGTTCTCGTCGCCTTCGTTGTTTTCGTTGCCCTCGTCGTTCTCATTGCCCTCGTCGTTTTCGTCGCCTTCATTGCCCTCGTTATTGGGGCCAGCCTCGTTGCCTTCGTTGCCTTCGTCGTTCTCGTTGCCTTCGTCGTTTTCGTTGTTCTCGTTGCCTTCATCGCCCTCGTTTTTCTCATCCCCCTCGTCGCCTTCATCGCCCTCATCATTGGGCGCAAAGAGCGGATTCTCATCCTGCGACAGCTGCGCTTGGATGATCGAAGTGTCGTCTTCAGAAGTGGTGGCGGTGCGAGCGGTGGTCATAATCGGAAATCCTTTGGCCAAAAGACGGGGAACAGAGTGACGCGAGAGATCGGGTCAGTGGAAACGGTTTGCAGACGAGCGATTGAGTCCAGCAGATTGCAAAAAAAGAATAGGGCCGCGCCCCTGATGCGGTCTGCCAGGAGGCTGCGCGACCAAAGTGGCACCGATGTGTCGGCGGCACGGTTCTGCGCAGAGCAATTCCCTAAGGGGATGAGACGCCAAGCCCCGGCCTTCTGTCAAGCCCCAACACAGGGCACCGAAAATGCAGGCCGAACGTTCTCCAGGCCCAAAAAGATTCCGCTTGCCGGAACAAAGGCGGGTATGCTGACATGATCAGCAAGTCAGACCGAATTTCTAAAGACGCATTGCTGGGCACGGCAGGTTGCTAAAAGTGGATCGCAGGGGTGGAAAGATGGTTTCCAGTATCGGGTCGTTCAACAAGAAGACCTATTTTCCGACCCAGATTTTCCAGATCGACCTTGATGATCCGGGGGCATTGAACGCCACTCTGCTGGACAGCATCTACGCCGAGCAGGAACGCGACCTAAAAGGCATCTCGCGGTCGAATTTTACCGAACTTGGCGGCTGGCACAGCCAGAACAACCTGCACAAAGCGACGGAATATCAGGCACTTGTCAATGTGATCGCCGAGGCGACGGCGCGGCTGTCTGACGAATTGGGCTATAATCCGCGCTATCAACTGGTGCCGACGACAATGTGGTCGATCATCAACCCGCCGGGCAGTGCGAACCGGGCGCATGTGCATCCGGGCTGTTTGTGGAGCGGAGTGTATTACATCCATGCGCCCAAGAATGCGGGCAACATCGAATTCATCGAACCGCGAACGGCGCATCTTATGAACCAACCGCGCTATGCGCCGAATGCGCAAAGGCCCAAGGAATGCTGGACGAAGGTGCGGTTCGAACCTGTGCCGGGGCGGATGATCATCTTTCCAAGCTGGCTGTATCATGCAGTCGATCCCAACATGTCCAAGGAAAAGGACCGCAAGGGCCATCGCGTGATCATCAGCTTCAACCTGAACCAGACGAAAAGGCCCACGGCCTGAAAAACTGCGGCGTTGCCGGATCGGGATGGGCGGGTGTAGCATCGGGTGGGTGGGTTGAGCGGCGAGAGTGAGGGCAGGATGTCACCGCTGACAAGCGACAATCCCTTGCGTGAGGCGCTTGGCCGCAGCAGCGGCATTCTGGCTGCGGCGCTGATCCTGGGTTTTTTCTACAATTTGATCAGCCTTGCAGGCCCGATGTTCATGCTGCTGGTCTTCGACCGTGTGCTGCCCTCGCGGTCCGAGGAAACCTTGGTCACGCTCTTCCTGCTGGTGGTGGTCCTGCTTTTGGTGCTGGGTCTGATCGACTATGCGCGGCGGCGGATCCTGGCGCGGTTCGGCGCGCAGTTTCAGGAACGGATCGAGGAGCGGCTGTTCAGCACGACGGCGAAGGGCAAGTATTTCCAGCGGTCGGGGCGCAAACCGATGGCGGGGCTGGACGAGTTGGACAATCTGCGCAGCTTTTTCCATTCGCGGGCGATGATTGCGGCGATGGATCTGATCTGGGCGCCGATGTTCCTGTTTGCGATCTTTTTCCTGCATGTGTCGCTGGGCTGGATCGTTCTGGCGGGGATGGCGGTCTTGGCCCTGCTGGCCGGAACGCGGGCGCTGACAAGCGCGGGGCGCGAGGAACGCGACCAGCGCGCGCGCGGCCGCATCGCCGATCTGAAAGACATGGCATCATCCGCCCGCGATGTGATCCGCGCCCAAGAACTGACCTCGGCCTATCGGGACCGCTGGGTCGCGGCGCGGCAGTCATCCCGCGATCTGTCCATCGAACTGCGCGACCTGACCACTTGGTTCAGCGTGCTGGCGCGGCAGGCCCAGGCGCTGATCCGTTATGCCGTCCTTGCCTTTGGGGCCTGGCTCGTCCTGCGCGGGGAGTTGACCGTCGGCGCGATGGTCGCCAGCACCTTCCTTGCGGTGCGGGCGGTCAATCCGCTGGATTCTTTCCTTGATGAACTGCCCGCCGTCTGGCGCAGCTTCAGCAATTGGGTCGAACTCCGGACCATCCTTACCGCCAAATCCAACCCCGAGACCGACGCCGGCATCGATGCCCCCATGGCCCCTGCCGCCCTCCTGTCGCTGCAACGGGTCAGCGCCCGGGCGCCGCTCACCGGCATGACCATCCTCAACACCCTCTCGCAAAATTTCGCGCCGGGCCGGTTGATCGAGATTTCCGGGCCCAGCGGCTGCGGCAAAACCCTGCTGGCCGAGGTGATGCTGGGGCTTGCCCAACCCTTCAGCGGGCAAGTGCTTTACCGCAGCGCCAGTGTCGCGCGGCTGTCACCCGCCGAGGCGCGCCGTGCCTTTGGCTATGTGCCGGAAAGCCCGGATTTCGTGAACGGCACCATCGCAGAAAACATCGCGCGCCTTGATCCATCCCCCGACCGCGCGCGCATCATCGCCGCCGCCCAGCAGGCCCGCATCCATGACATGATCATGGCCCTGCCCGAAGGCTATGAAACCCGGCTGGACACCACCCAGCGCCAGTTTTCGCGCGGGCAGCGCAGCCAGATCGCTTTGGCCCGCGCCCTTTGCGATGAACCCGACCTGCTGATCCTGGACGAACCTGATCCCGTCCTGCGCCGCCTGTTGGCCCGCGAGTTGCGACCGATGATCGACACGCTGAAATCACGCGGTTGCCTGATCGTGACCCTGACCCGAGAACCCTTGGGCCTGCGCAATTGTTCGACACGCTTCACGCTGGAAAACGGGCGGCTCAAGCGTGTCGTGCCCGAGGCGAATGTCACGCAACTGGCGGCGAGCGACGGCAAGGTCGCCCCGCTGATCCGGGGCTGATCCATCATGGAGCACTCCCCCCGCCGAACATGGTCGATCCGCTTTCCCCTGTTCGTCGGTCTGACGGCGATCTTGGCGGTCGTTCTTGCCATCGGGGTCTGGGGTGCAGGCACCAGCATCGGCGGTGCCGTGATCGGCAGCGGCAAGGTCGAGGTGGCGTCAGACCTGACCGTCGTGCAGCACCCCGTCGGTGGGATCGTTGCAGAAATTCTTGTGCGCGATGGGGATCGGGTTCAGGCCGGATCGGTCTTGCTGCGGCTGGATGACGGCGCGCTGCGGTCGGAACTGGCAGCGGTCGAGGGCGAGTTGTTCGAGACGCTGGCCAATCTGGCACGGCTAGAGGCGGTGCTGGATGATCAACCGACGATGACGCTGGAACCCTTGTTGGTCCGGGAAGCCAGTAAGCGGCCCGATCTGCAACGCCTGATCGACCGGCAGCAGCGGCGGCTTGAAGCGCATTTCGCCTCTATCGTCACCGAACAGGGCCTTATCGACGAACAGATCCGGCAGGTCGGTGACCAGATCGTGGGGGTCGAGGCCGAACTGGCCGCAAAGCTGGCGCGCGGCGGCCTGTTACAAGAAGAAATCGCCGATCAGCAACAGCTGGCCGACAAGGGTCTGGCCGCGCATTCGACGCTCTATGATCTGCGCAAGGATGAATTGACCAACAGTGGTGAGGTTGGCCAACTGCGCGCCAAACGGGCCGAATTGCAGGGGCGGATCGCCGAGCTAAAGCTCAAGGCGCATGGTCTGGTTCCCGGCCTGAAGGACGAGGCCGAGACCGAACTGGGCAAGCTTCGCCCCGCCCGAACCCGGCTGCTAGAGCGCCGCGGTCAAGTTCTGGCCGATCTCCAACGCACCGAGGTCCGTGCGCCGGTCGGCGGTCGGATCCACGATTCCAAGGTTCAGGGCGTGCGGTCCGTCGTGGTCGCGGCCAGTCCGCTTTTGTCGATCGTGCCGACAGACAGCCCGTTTGAGGTCGGGGTGCGGGTCGAGCCCGGCGACATTGATCAGGTGCATCTGGGGCAAGAGGCCTTGCTGAAATTCACCGGCTTTGGCAGCCGCCGAATCCCCGAGATCACCGGAAAGGTGCGCAGCATTTCGCCCGACGCGTTTGTCGATCCGGCAACGCGCAGACCTTACTTCGAGGTCAAGATCATGCCACAGCCCGACGCGCTGGCACGCCTTGGCACCGAACAGTTGTTGCCAGGCATGCCGGTCAGCGCCTTCATGGCCACCGAAAGCCGGACGCCGCTCAGCTATGTGACCCGCCCGATCCTGTTCTATTTCGACCGGGCGTTCCGCGATAGCTAAGCGCCCGATATTCTAGGCCGATTGCGCATAGCCGCCGTTATAGCCTTCGCTTTTACGACGCACTTTGGAATGTTCGACGACCCTTTCGCGGGCGATGCCGCGGAATTCTTCGATGGAAGAATAGCCTTTCCGCTGAAGATAG
Organism: Neogemmobacter tilapiae; assembly: GCF_014652215.1. Taxonomy (GTDB): domain Bacteria; phylum Pseudomonadota; class Alphaproteobacteria; order Rhodobacterales; family Rhodobacteraceae; genus Neogemmobacter; species Neogemmobacter tilapiae. The sequence goes on from NZ_BMYJ01000007.1 coordinate 12,194, forward strand.
TCGGCCAGATCGGTGGTCAGGTCTTGGATCAGGTTGACGCCGATGCCGCCGCTGCCCTTTTCTTCCATCGCTGCGGTGCAGATTTGCAGGTTTCCGGCGCCATGGGCGATGAAATTGAACGCCTCACGGAAACCCTTGATGCCGCCGATGCCGGAGATGGCTTTGTCCGGGAAGGCGCGCGAAATATCGGACACGCGTTGCAGGGCCTGATGCAGGATCGCCAGACCGCCCAAGCCGCCCGAGGTGACGAGGCCATCGACCTCCACCTCAAATTTTAGGGTCTCGGGGTCCATCAGCGGCAGCGAGGGGAAGGTGTTGCAAAGCGAGATCGAGGCGGCACCCGCCTCATAAGCCGCCCTTGCCCCATCGACAAGGGAAGAGGACGAGGGTGTCAACTTGACCCAAATCGGCACATCGACAGCGCCGGTGACGGCCGCAAGGATCTGACGGATGATGTCTTCGTCATTGGCGATATGCGCGCCCATATCCTTGCGGTCCATATGCGGGCAGGACATGTTCAACTCCAGCGCATCGCAGCCGGCGTTTACGCAAGCCTTGGCCAGTTTGCGCCAATGGTCCATCTCTTCCTCGCCGCCCGCACCGGCCATGATCGACCCGATCAGCATACGGTCCGGATAAGTGGTCTTGATCTCTTCCAGATCGGGCAGCCATTGATCCAGCGGCTGGTCCGAGATCAATTCCCAGTTCCATGAGGAATGCGACACCGTATCGGGCCGCTTATTGCGCGACACATAGGGTTTCGTTTCGCTGACCCGCTGAAAGATCGTCTTGGGGCCGGCCACATTTTCCACCGGATGCATACCGATGGTCTTGGTGACGACACCCCCCCAGCCCGCCTCGAACGCGCGCAGGATTTTCTGTTTGCTTTCGGTCGGCGGCGCAGAGGCCAACACGAAGGGATTGACGAACTTTAGGCCCGTGAAATTTGTCGCAAGATCATATGGCATGGCGCTCTCCCGCATTCTTATGCCTAGCACCCAATATTTTTACCAAACAGTCAATAATTTTCTTGCCGCTCCCGGCCTTGGGCGCACAAGATCGTTGCGACCTGGCGATTTGTTGATCAAAACATAAGCAGAAGCACGGCCAAGAGGGGGCAGGGCGACAGCCCTTCGGGCTGGATAGTCCATCTTGCTGCCTTCGCCATGCCGCCATTGAAACCCGGCGGCGTTGCGGGTCCAAAGAGGGCATTGGGGCCGCGCACTGTATCGGTGGCAAACGTAGCCCCTTTCGAACCCAATCCGCGCGGCCTTTCTTCACTTATAACATTCATAATGTTGAATGTTTGCGATGAATCAAAGAGTTGCGGCCAATTTCACGCGTGAAATCACAGCGCTGAAGGGCATTTCCTAGAAATCCTTCACCAGCCTCAGCGCATCATAAATGGCCGCATGGGTATTTCTGGCCGAAACCGCGTCACCAATGCGGAACAACCGGAATCGGCCCGCGGGGTTCGTGGCCACGGCCTGCACCCCCCCCGTCGAAAGCGCGGTATAATCGACCTCGCCCAGGTTCGAGGACAGCGGTTTCAGTTCGAAATACAGCTCATCCAAGGGCCGCGTGCCGTGGTTGACCACCACCTGATCGACCAGCCTTTCCCGCCGCATATCCCCGTAATCGCTGCCCAGAACCGCCCGCAGGCGGTTGCCTTCGCGCGTGACCCCGATCAGCCGCCAGGTGACGGTAAAGGTCACATCCCGCCGTTGCAGGCTGCGCATATAGGGCACCAGATTCATCGCCATCACTTCCGGCGCAAAGCTGCGGTCCGGTGTCACGATCTCCACCCGCGCGCCCGTCGCCGCAATCAGATCGGCGGCTTGCAGGGCCGCATGGTCGCCTGCATCGTCAAAGATCAGCACATCGCTGCCCGGCTTTGCGTCGCCCGACAGGATGTCCCAAGCCGACACCACCAGATCATTGCCCTGATCCAGCACCTCGGTATGGGGCAGGCCCCCGGTGGCCACGATCACCGCATCCGGGTTCGTGGCCAGCACCGTTTCCGCGTCGGCAAAGGTGTTGAACTGGAAATCCACCCCCCGCTTCATGCATTGGTCAAAGCGCCAGTTGATGATGGAAATCATCTCGCGCCGGCGTTCCTGCTGCGCCGTCAGGCGGATTTGCCCGCCGGGTTGATCGGCCGCCTCAAACAACGTCACTTGGTGCCCGCGTTCCGCGGCAACCCGCGCCGCCTCCATCCCGCCCGGTCCGGCGCCGATGATGGTTACCCGCTTCGGCGCGGGCGCAGGTGCGATGGTCTGCGGCTGCTCCAGTTCGCGCCCCGTCGCCGGGTTGTGCAGGCAAAGGGCCATCCCACCCTGATAGATCCTATCCAGACAGTAATTCGCCCCGACACAAGGGCGAATGTCATCCTCGCGCCCTTCGATGACCTTCCGCACGATATGCGGATCGGCCATATGCGCCCGCGTCATGCCGACCATATCCAGCTTGCCGCTGGCAATCGCATGACGGGCTGTCGCCACATCCGGGATTTTTGCGGCGTGGAAGGTTGGGAATTGCGTTGCCGCGCGGATTTCGCCTGCGAAATCCAGATGGGGGGCGTTCTTCATCCCTTGGATCGGGATCAGATCGGTCAGCCCGGCATCGGTGTCGATATGCCCCTTTACCACGTTCAGGAAATCCACCAGACCACTGGCCTTGAGCTTTTGCGAGACCTCCAGCCCTTCGGCCCGGCCCATCCCGCCGGCCAGATCCTGATCCCCCGTATAGCGCAGCCCGACGATGAAGTTTTCGCCGCAACGCGCCCGGATTGACCGCAGCACGTCAAAGGTGAATTGCAGGCGGTTGTCCAATGACCCACCATAGGGGGCGGGCAGATCATTCGTCAGCGGCGACCAGAATTGTTCCAGCAGATGTCCGTAAGCTTCCAACTCGATGCCATCGACCCCCGCTGCCTGCATCCTTTCGGCGGCATCGGCGAAATCGCCGATGATCCGGGTCATGTCCCAATCCTCGATCCGTTTTGGAAAGGCGCGGTGCGAGGCCTCACGTTCATGGCTGGGGGCCACCACGGGCAACCAATCGGCCTTGTCCCAGCGGGTCCGCCGACCCAGATGCGTCAATTGGATCATCACCGCCGCGCCGTGATCGTGGCATTCATCGACCAGTTGTTTCATCCAGCCGACAACTTCGTCTTTCCAAGCCAAGATGTTGTTGAAGACCGGCGGGCTGTCGCGCGACACCGCTGCGGAACCCGCCGTCATCGTCAAGGCCACCCCCGCCTTGGCGCGTTCCACATGATAGGCCCGATAGCGTTCCTTGGGCATGCCATCCTCGGGATAAGCCGGTTCGTGGCTGGTGATCATGAACCGATTGCGCAGGGTCAGGTGTTTCAATTGATAGGGCTGCAAAAGCGGATCGCTGGACATGGCTTGCTCCTTGGGACTGGCCCGCACAGGATTCCAAAAATGTTCATATGTGTCAAGTTTAGGATTGAGGTCGATCAGCGGCTTGCGGGGCAGGGGGGAAGCCCCTAGTTTTAGCCCATGAAAAAGACGCCCGAGGCAGAGAGCGGTTGGCGCGGATCGCGCGAAGGTTGGCTTGCCGCCGCCTATGATGCGTTGATCGAAGGCGGGGTCGAGGCGGTCAAGATCCTGCCTGTGGCGGCGAAACTTAACCTGTCGCGCACCTCGTTCTATTGGTTCTTTAAGGATCGCGCGGCATTGTTGGACGGATTGCGAGAACGCTGGACGGCCCAGACGACGGTTCCGTTGGTTGCCGCGACGCGGGCGGATGCTGCTACGGAAACAGAGGCGATGCTGAATGTCATCGGCTGCTTTTTGTCAGATGCAACCTTTGACTCCCGGTTGGAGTTCGCTTTTCGCAGCTGGGCTTTGCAGGATGTCGCCATGATGCGGCTGCTGCACCGCGCGGATGAGGAACGTTTGGCGGCGCTGTCGGCAATGCTGCGGCAATGGGGCCATTCGGCGCAGGATGCGGATGTGCGGGCGCGGACGGTTTATCTGGTGCAGATCGGCTATATCGCGATGCAGACGCGGGAAACCCTGGAAACCCGGTTGGCGCGCATTCCGCATTATGTCGAAATCTACACGGGCCAATTGCCGAGCGACGTCGAGATGGCGCGATTTCAGGCGCGGCTGGGCGGCGCTAGCTGAGACATGTCGGTTGATGCAAGCGGGGCCCCGAAATCCACCAAGATCAGGGCCCCGTTGTTGGAAAGCGCCGCCTAGACCGCGCTTTCGAATTCGGAGCCTGTCTTGGCCCCGGTGATATAGGAAACGATGTCCTGCCCGTCGGTATCCTCTTTCCGCAGGTTGGCCACGATCCGACCCCGGCGGAAGACGACAATCCGATCCACCAGATCGAACACCTGCCGCATGTTGTGCGAAATCAGGATCAGCGGCTCGCCGGCCTCTTTCAGGGTGCGGATGATGTTTTCCACTTGCGCCGTTTCCTGCACGCCCAAGGCCGCCGTTGGTTCGTCCATGATCACCAGTTTGGACTTGAAGGCCGCCGTCCGGGCAATCGCCACGCATTGGCGCTGCCCGCCCGACATGTTGCGGATCGTGTTCATCAGGTTGGGGATTTTCACGCCGGTCTTGACCAGCGCCGCCATCGTTGCCTCACGCATGGCTTTCTTATCAAGGATGGAAAACGGCCCCAGATTGAAGCGGATCTTTTCGCGGCCTAGAAACAGGTTTGACGGCACATCCAAATCATCGGCCAGGGCCAGGTTCTGGAACACGGTTTCAATCCCCGCCTCGCGCGCCGCAATCGGGCCTGCAAAGCGTTGTTCCTGCCCGTCAAAGATGATCTGGCCGCGCGTTGGCTGTTCCACCCCCGTCAACTGGCGGACGAAGGTGGATTTGCCGGCACCGTTGTCGCCCATGATGGCGACATGTTCGCCCTTACGCAGGGTGAAATTGGCGTCGGTCAGGGCGTGGACCCCGCCATATTGCTTGGTCAAGCCACGGGTTTCCAGAATGATGTCTTGCATGTTCCTTACCCCTTTGTCCGGCGTTGCTGACGCCATTGGTCCAGGACCACGGCCCCGACGATGATCGCACCTTTGACCATCTCTTGATAATAGGCGTCGAGTTTCAGGAAGGTGAAACCGGAAATGATCACCCCGAAGATCAGCGCCCCCAGCACCGTGCCCAGAATGGAACCCCGCCCGCCTTGCAGGCTGATGCCGCCGATGACGGCCATGGCGATGGCGTCAAGTTCATACATCACCCCCATGCCGGCCTGTGCCGTCAGGTTCTTCGATGACAACACGACAGCGGCCAGTGCGGCCAGCATCCCGGCGATGGCATAGACCAGCAGCTTATGGCGGGCGACGTTGATGCCCGACATGCGGCTGGCCTGTTCGTTCGACCCGATGGCATAGCAATGCTTGCCATAGCGGGTGTGGTTCAGCACCAAATGGAACAGGATCGCCAGCGTGACAAAAATCACAACCGGCATCATGCCCTTGCCGATAGCGGCATAGCTTTCGGTTGGGAAAGAGACTGGATTGCCGTTTGACCACCAGCGCGACAGGCCACGGGCAAAGACCATCATGCCCAAGGTGGCGATAAAGGGCGGAATGCGTGTATAGGCCACGAAAAACCCGTTGATCAGACCTGCGGCCAGACCGCAGGCCAGACCCACCAGAATGGGAAACAGCACCGGCAGATCCATTGCCCATTCGCCAAAGATGGCTTTGGGGTTCGGGCTGCCATTGACCATCGCCGTCTGGGCAAAGCTCATCGCAATCATTGCCGTCGCGCCGACCACCGAACCCGACGAAAGGTCAATCCCCCCGGTCAGGATCACCTGCGTCACGCCCAAGGCGATGATGCCGACGATGGACACTTGCAGGATGATGATGTTCAGCCGCTGCCAGTTGAAGATCGCGTCGATGTTGTCACGGGTGTTGAACAGAAAGCTGTCCCCCATGAAGATGCGCCCGATCAGTTCAAAGGCGCTGGTGATGATCACCAGCGCCAGAAAGACGTTCAATTCTGCCGGTTTGGCCCGTTTGGCGGGGTCATAGGTCAACCCGCCGATACCATGCGCTGTCTGTGCCATGCGCCTGAAACTCCCCTAGGTCGGCTGACGAAGCGATGCCTGCCAAGTGTCAACTGGGGGCGGCGCAGGCTGCGCCACCCCCGATCTTGTGCGCCCCCGGAAGGCTCAGTTCTTCGACAGGTAGTTGTCGATGTTCGCCGGGGTCACCAGTTCGAAGGGGATATAGACCTTTTGTTCCACAGCCTCGCCCTTGGCCAGTTTCACGGCGGCGTCCAGCGCCCCCGCACCCTGACCGGCGGCGTTCTGGAACACGGTCGCATCCAGATCGCCCGCCTGCATCGCGGCCAGTGCGTCCTGCGTCGCATCGACACCGCCCACCACGATGGTGCCCATGTCCAGCCCTGCCGCCTTCATCGCCTGAATGGCGCCGATGGCCATTTCATCGTTGTTGGCGATGACGCCATCAAAAGCCGTGCCCGAGGATAGCCAGTTCGTCATCAGGCTTTGTGCCTGATCGCGGCTCCAGTTCGCGGTTTGCTCGTCGATGATGTTCAGCGTCACGGCGCAGGTGCCTGCCGCCATCACGTCATGAATGTCGGCGGTGCGCTGCACGGCGGCCTGGTTCGACAATTCGCCCATCATGACATAGACATTCGCCTCGGTCTTGCCCTGTTCCTTGAACAGGCGGCAGACTTCGATGGTTTCCAGCGTGCCGGACTCGACTTCGTTCGAGGCGACGAAGGCCTGGTTGTCAGGCAGCGTGTCGACGTTGATCGGCTGACGGTTCACATAGACCAGCGGAATGCCTGCCGCAGCGGCGGCATCCGACATGGCTTGCGTCGCCGAGGTATCAACCGGGTTCACGATGATCGCATCCACGCCCGAAGCGATGAAGTTGTTGATCTGGTCCAATTGCTTGGCCACATCGTTCTGGGCATCTTCGATCTGCACCGAAAGGCCGTTTGCATCGGCGTGTGCCTGAATGCCGTTGCGCAAGACGGTCAGAAAGTTGTCATCAAACAGTGCCATCGACACGCCGATCCCATCGGCCATGGCGGTGGTGGTCATCAGCGCCGAAAAACCGGCAACAAGAAGCGTCTTTTTCATGGTTCTCTCCTCCATTTCGGTGTCCGGCACACCGTTCTCCCTGCCGGACCGCCCCCATCTCCCGAAGGGGCGGCTTTCTTCGCTCAGGCCCTAAGACCCGCGCGGATGAAATCCATCGAATCCCGCAGCGCGGGCCCGTGATCGGCCATTGCGTGGACCTCGGGCGCGAAAGGCTCATAGCTGACGGGGCCGTCATAGCCCGCCGCTTGGAGATCGCGGATCTGCGTGATGTTGCCGAGGCGGTCGCGGTCATCGACCAGAACGCGGTGGGGATCGCGCATGTCATCCACCGCAACCGCCGGATCGACCACGCCCGAGACATGAACGATGCCCGTCAATTCGGGGAACAGGTCGCCCCCCCCGGCCAGATGATGGTGGAACGTGTCATGCACCATGTAATAGGTGCCAACCCCGCCCACCGTGTCGATCGCATCGGCCAGAATATCCTTGTAGCGCAGACTGCACACGGCGAAGCCCAAGGGTTCTACCATCGCCTTCAAACCATGCGCTTTCAGCATCGGCAGGATTTCCCGGAGCGCCCGTTCCGTCACCTTGCGGCTTTCCGCGCGGTCCGTCGCAACCCCGTCATTCCGTGGGATCAGGCTGACCGCCTCCGCCCCAGCGGCCTTGGCAATGACCATCAGCGCCTCGGCCTCAGCCGCTTTCGCATCGGACCAGTCGTTGAACATCTTCACCTCGGCCAGCGCCAGAAACCGCAGACCGCGATCCCGTACCGCTTGCCCGACCACCACCGGATCGGCCCCGCCGAACAGCGGGCCTTTGAGGTCATTGCGGAATTCCACCCCCACACAATCCAGCCCCTTGGCCAGATCAAGGAACGCTTCCCACGACAGGCCGGGGGCCGTCATATGGTTCAGCGCAAACTGCGTCATGTCTTTCTCCATCCCATCCGCCCCGACAGGCGGCGTTATGGAATTGGTATTCCAAATTTGAACATCATCAATTGAAATATTCCAAATCAGAAAATCGCAGGCCCGATTTTGCCTGAAATTTGACGATTGTTCGTCAGCCTTGATTCAGATCGACTCGGCCACATGAATGTCGGGCGGCAGGAAAATCTGGCCCAGATCAGCGACATCGCTTTGGCCCAGGGCCACCTTGGCCATGCGGTCGAACAATTCGCGGCACAGCTTTTCCAAGGGCGTGTTTGTGACCAAAGTAATCACCCCTTCACCCAGTCCGGCCCGCGAATCGGGGGTCAGGGCGGACACAACCAAAGCCACCTCGCCCAAACGCGGGGCCTCGCGCAGCGCGGCAATCGCGCCTTCCATCCCGCCGCCTGCGACATAGACGCCGCGCAGGTCGGCGTGTCGGGCCATTGCGGCCTTGGTCGTTTCATAGGTCAGCGCGCGGGTTTCCAGATTGACGACGGTTTCCAGCACCTCCAGCTGCGGGGCCGCCTCGCGCAGATAGGCGCGAAAGCCGGTTTCGCGCAGTTCATGGCCGTGCCAGCGGTGGCCGCCCACATAAAGCAGCACCTTGCCCGGCCCCTTGGCCGCGAGCGCCGTCGCCCAGCCCGCCGTCCGCCCGATCTTCAGATTGTTCAGGCCCAAATAGCCGATTCGCGCGCCTTGCCCGAAGTCGGATAGCAGCGAGAACACCCGGATGCCCTGCGCCCGCAGATCCTCGACCGCCGCCGTCACCTCGGGGTGGTTCACCGCCGTCGCCGCGATCACGTCGCAGCGCCCCGCCATCCGCCGCAGCAGCCCCGCCATTTCCGAAGGGGCCTGCGAAATGGCAAAATCCTGCACCAACTGGCCCCGCACGCCTTCAACTTGGCCCACCTGGCGGTGCAGTTCCTCGGAAAACGCTTTATAGAAATCTTGGCCCTGTTTGTGCAGCACCACGCCAAAGCGCACCTCGGGCCGATGGACGGCCCCGGTGCCCCCTGTCAGCCGCAGCAGCGCCGGATGCCCCATGCGCATCGCGGTTTCCACAATCAGCGACCGTGTCGTCTGCGACACCGATTCCCGCCCGTTCAGCGCCCGGTCGATGGTGGCCACCGACACGCCCGCCGCTTTGGCCAGATCGGCCATCCCCGCCCGCCTTGCCATAACGTCCCCCTGATCTCGTCAGATCACCGCAGCATTCTGACGAATTTTGATGAGAATATCCAGACCGCTCTTTCCGTCAAATGGAACATGCGTTCTATTCATGGAAACTGGGCCATCGGTCAAGGGAGGGGATCATGTCGGAACGAAATTACAGCCTTTTGGGTCCGGATGGGGCGCGGGCGGTCGAAACCGGGCTGGCGGCGGCGGAATGGTATCATACCGAAGTGCCGCGCAAGGTGATGAAAGAGTTGATGGGGCGCAGCGATGGGCCGGCCATCCGCGATACGATTGTTCTGTATGGTTGCATGATTCTTTTTGCGGGTCTGGGCATTTGGCTTTGGCCCTCACTTTGGTCCGCGCCGTTCTGGCTGGCCTACGGTGTGCTTTACGGGTCGGCGTCGGACTCGCGCTGGCACGAATGTGGGCATGGAACGGCGTTCAAGACGCCTTGGATGAACAACGCCGTCTATCAGATCGCGTCCTTCATGATCATGCGGAATGCGGCAACCTGGCGGTGGAGCCATGCGCGGCACCACACCGACACCTATATCGTGGGCCGCGACCCCGAGATTGCGGTGATGCGCCCGCCGGAATTCGCCAAGCTGATCCTGAACTTTTTCGGCATCCTTGATGTGCTGAAATTCTTTCCAACCCTGATTCAGAACGCGCTGACCGGACCAACCAAGGACGAGCGGACCTTTGTGCCCGAAAGCGAATGGCCCAAGGTTCGGCGCGTGGCGCAGGTGCATCTGGCCATCTATCTGGCGACCATCGCTTTGGCCCTGTGGATGGGTTCGATCCTGCCTCTGATGGTGATCGGCCTGCCGCGTCTGTATGGCGCATGGCATCATGTGATGACCGGCCTGTTGCAGCATGGGGGCCTTGCGGACAACGTGATCGACCACCGGCTGAACAGCCGCACGGTTCTTATGAACAGGGTCAGCCGCTTTATCTATTGGAACATGAACTACCATGTTGAACATCACATGTTCCCGATGGTGCCTTATCACGCCCTGCCGCGCCTGCATGAAACGATCAAGCACGACCTGCCTGCGCCCAACCGTTCCATCGCCGAGGGCTTTCGCCAGATGTGGCCCGCCCTGCGGCGGCAGCTGCGGAACGAGGACTACTTTCTGAAACGCGAGCTACCCGCGACCGCAAAACCCTATCGTGAAGATTTCCATACAGCCGCTCTTGGCGCGGCAGAGTGAGGACGAGATGACCCAATGGATTGACGCCTGTGCCACCGCGGACGTGGACGAAGAAGACCTGATCCGCTTTGACCATGCAGGGCGGACCTATGCGATTTATCATTCGCCCGAGGGCGAGTTCTTTGCCACCGCCGGAAAATGCACCCATGAAGAGGTGCACTTGTGTGACGGTCTGGTGATGGGCCATCTGATCGAATGCCCGAAACACAACGGCCAGTTCGATTATCGGACAGGCGAGGCGATGCGGGCGCCGGTCTGCGTGAACCTGAAAACCTATCCGGTGCGCGTCGAAGGCGGTCGGGTGATGTTGCAGGTGGAATGATGGCTGGGAAACGCATGACAGTGGCCGACCTGCGGGCGGCCAAAGGGCAACGGAAACTCTCGATGCTGTATGTCGAAACGCTGGACGAGGCGGCGGCGGCATCGGCGGCGGGGGCGGATGTTCTGTCGATCATCGCCCCCCTGTGGACCCGCGAAATGCGCGAAGCGGCGGGCGATTGCTTTGTGCAGGTCGGCCTTTTGTATGGCGAGTTGATCACTGCCGAAGATTACCTGCGCGCCGGTTTCGCCGCGCGGGCGGTCGGGGGCGATGCCTATTACTGCGGCGCGTCTTTAGACACGGTGGCGCGGATGTCTGCCGAAGGCCTGCCCGTGGTGGGCCATGTGGGGCTTGTACCCTCCAAGGCCACATGGACCGGCGGGTTCAAGGCGGTGGGTAAGACTGCGTCCAGCGCGCTGAAGGTCTGGGCCGATATGTGCGCCTTGGAAAAAGCCGGGGCGGTGGCGGTGGAGTTGGAGGTGGTTCCGGCGCGTGTGGGGGCAGAACTGTCGCGCCGCTCGCCCCTTGTGACCTTTGGCATGGGGGCCGGTTCGGGGACCGATGCGCAATATCTGTTCGCCGAGGATGTGCTGGGCTGCACCCGTGGCCACAAACCGCGCCATGCGAAAACCTATCGCAATTTCCGGGCGGAATATGAAAGGCTGCAAGGCGAAAGGCTGGCCGCCTTTGCCGAATTCGTAGCGGATGTGCAGGCGGGGGCCTATCCCGGTGCGGAACATGATGTCAGCGTGGATGACGCCGAATTTGCGGGCTTTCTGGAAGGGTTGAACCATGGATGAAATCGGCGTCGGCCTGATTGGCACGGGCTTTATGGGCAAGGCCCATGCCTTGGCCTATCGCTCGGTGCGGGCGGTGATGGGGGACGTGCCGGGGGCGCGGCTGGTGGCCTTGGCGGAAACGCCCTTGGATAAGGCGCAGGCGATGGCGGCGCAATTCGGCTTTGATCGCGCCACCGACCAGTGGCGCGATCTGCTGGGGGATCCGGCGATTCAGGTGATCAGCATCACAACGCCGAACGGGATGCACCGCGAAATGGCCTTGGCCGCCTTAGCAGCGGGGAAACATGTCTGGTGCGAAAAGCCGATGGCTTTGACGCTGGAGGATGCCCGCGCGATGGAGGCTGCGGCGCGGGCGTCAGGTCTGAAAACGCAACTGGGCTATAACTATGTGGCCAATCCGGCCTTTGCCCATGCCTGCCGTCTGGTGGCCGATGGGGCGATTGGGCGGGTCGTGCATATCCGGGGCTGGGTGGACGAAGATTATCAGGCCGATCCAAACCTGCCCTGGACCTGGCGCGCCACGATCAAGGATGCGGGGCTGGGGGCCTTGGGGGATATCGGCTGCCATCTGTTCAGCCTTTTGACAGGCCTTGCCGGACCCATCGAAAGCGTTCTGGGTGAGATCGACACGATCCACAAAACCCGGCCCTTGGCGGATGGTTCGGGTCATGCGGCTGTCGAAAACGAAGACGTGGCCTCGGCCCTGCTGCGGTTTGAAAGCGGGGTCAGCGGGGTCATGACATCCTCACGCTCCGCCTGGGGCCGCAAATCGCGGCTGGGGTTCGAGGTGCATGGGACAGCGGGGATGCTGATCTTTGATCAGGAGCGGATGAACGAATTGCAACTGTTCCAGAACGCGGGGCCGAAGGCCACGCAGGGTTTCACCACGATCCTGACATCGCCCGACCACCCGCCCTATGGCGCTTTTTGCCCCGCGCCGGGGCATCAACTGGGGTTCAACGATCTGAAGGTGATAGAACTGGCGGGCTTTCTGCGCGCCATCCGCGACAACAGCCGCCCCGTGGTTGATTTCACGGCGGGCCTAGAGCTGGAAAAAGCCATCCACGCGGTGGCAGTTTCCGCCCGAGAGGGGCGGCGCGTGCGGCTGGATCAGATTTGAAGGCTGTGTCAGGAGACCTAGGCCGTCAACGGCCCAGAAATCATCCAATGTGTGCCGAACCGATCTTTAACCATGCCAAAGCCCATTGACCAAAAGGTCGATGCAAATGGCATGATCACCGCCCCCTCGTCGCTCAGCGCCTCAAATACCGCTTGCGCCTGTTCAAGATCCTTGCTGCCCCAAGCCACCGACACCGCCTTTTGCGGATCGCCTTCGACTCCTTCGGGAAAATCGCTGGCCTGCAACATATGATCACCCAAGGCGATCTGCGAAAACATCACCCTGTCCGAAGAGGGGGGCCCTTCGGCCGCCGGAGGCATGTCGGAGTAGCGGCTGATCAGGGCGGGGCCGGTGCCAAAGACCCGCGCATAGAAAGCCATCGCCTCGGCGCATTGGCCCTGAAAGTGCAGGAAGGGGGTAAAGGTCATGGCATCCTCCTTTGTTTGCCCTAGCCTGCCCCCTTGGGCACGAGTCGCGCAAGCCTTGCCTTGCAGGCGTGGCCCCTGTAGGACGCGGCCAAAGCGCGAAAGGGAAAGATCATGGGTTTCAAGATGGGCATCGTGGGCCTTCCGAACGTGGGCAAATCCACCCTGTTCAACGCCCTGACCCGGACGGCTGCGGCGCAGGCGGCGAACTTTCCCTTCTGTACCATCGAACCCAATGTGGGCGAAGTGGCCGTGCCTGACGCCCGTCTGGACAAGCTGGCCGCGATTGCCGGTTCTAAGCAGATCATCCCGACGCGGATGACCTTTGTCGATATCGCGGGGCTGGTGCGGGGTGCGTCCAAGGGTGAGGGGTTGGGCAACCAGTTTCTGGCGAACATCCGCGAATGCGATGCCATTGCCCATGTGCTGCGCTGCTTTGAAGACGGGGATATTACCCATGTCGAAGGCCGGATTGATCCGGTCGCCGATGCGGAAACCATTGAGACGGAACTGATGCTGGCCGATATGGAAAGCATCGAAAAGCGGCTGGCGAACTTGGCCCGCAAGATCAAGGGCGGCGACAAGGAACTGGTTGATCAGGACCGGCTTTTGCGCCTGGCCCTGGCTGCTCTGGAACAGGGCAAACCCGCACGGACCGTGCAGGTGGCCGAAGATGATCAGCGCGCATGGCGTCTGCTGCAACTGCTGACGTCAAAGCCAGTGCTTTACGTCTGCAATGTCGAGGAGACGAAGGCCGCGACCGGCAACAGCCAGTCGGCGCGCGTGGCGGAAATGGCACGGGCGCAGGGGGCGGGTTCGGTGGTAATCTCGGCCCGGATCGAGGAAGAGATCAGCCAGTTGGCCGAGGATGAGGCCGCGATGTTCCTTGAGGAAATGGGGCTGCACGAGGCGGGCTTGGACCGGCTGATCAAGGCGGGCTATGCGCTGTTGGGCTTGCAGACTTATTTCACCGTGGGCCCAAAAGAGGCGCGGGCTTGGACGATCCTGAAGGGCACGCTGGCGCCGCAGGCGGCAGGCGTCATTCATGGTGACTTTGAAAAGGGCTTCATCCGGGCCGAAACTGTCGGCTACGATGACTATATCGCCGGAAACGGCGAGGCGGGGGCCAAGGAGGCGGGCAAGTTCCGCGTGGAAGGCAAGACCTATGAGGTCAAGGACGGCGACGTCCTGCATTTCCTGTTCAACGGCTGATCGGGGGCTGATCGGTTTTCCGACATCTTTTGCCCGCCACCCAAAAGGCTTGATTCTGCCCCGTGAACGTTAAAGCATGGGGCAGGGCCCAGGGACGGGCCTGACTGGGGAAGGGGGCGTCCGCATGGCGCAAAAGTCTGAATGGGCCAGCTATCTGGCCAAACATCCGGAAACCAAGTTTCTGGATGCCGTGATGTTCGATCTGTGCGGCAACGCCATCGGTAAGCGCTATCCGGCACGGGATGCCGAAAAGGTGTGGAAGTCGGGCGTCGCCTTTTGCGCGGGCATTTCCACGCTGGATGCGCAGGGCAATTGCTGGGATGTGAATGGCATCGGTTTTTCCGATGGTGACCCGGATGCGATTTCCTTTCCGCTGCCCGGAACCTTGGTGCCCGTGCCTTGGCGGGCCGATACGGCGCAGGTGATGATCGCGCCGCGCCCGCCCAAGGGCGAACAGGGCTGGTGGTTCGATCCGCGTGCCGTGCTGAGCCGGGTGATCGACCAGTTCGGTACGATGGGGCTAAAGCCGGTCGTGGCCTGTGAGCTGGAGTTCTATCTGTGCCAGCGGGATGATCAGGGCCTGCTGCAACAGGCCCGCCCCGGTCAGATCGGCCGCAGTCCGGATGGGGCGCGGGTGCTGGCCTTTGACAAGCTTGACGAATGGGGCGATTTGCTGGCCGAGATTGATGCGGCCTGTCAGGCGCAGGGCCTGCCCGCAGGGGCGGCCACCGCCGAATATGGCGCGGCGCAGTTCGAGGTGAACCTGGGCCATCTGGACGACCCGCTTCTGGCGGCGGATCAGGCGCTTTTGCTGCGGCGGATCATCAAAGCGGTGGCGACGAAAGCGGGCTATGAGGCGACGTTCATGTCGAAGCCCTTTGCCGGGCAATCGGGTTCGGGGCTGCATATCCATGTGAGCCTTGCTGACGACAAGGGGCACAACCTGTTTGACGACAGCGCGCCCGAGGGGGACGTGCTGTTGGGGCACGCTTTGGCCGGATTGCAGGAAACGGCTTATGAGGCGATGGCGATCTTTGCGCCGAACCTGAATGCCTATCGCCGCTTTGCGCCGGATCAATTCGTGCCGGTGAACACGACTTGGGGGGTGAACAACCGGTCGGTGGCCTTCCGCATTCCGGCTGAGGGTGGGCAGGCGCGGCGGATTGAACACCGCTTTGCCGGGGCCGAGGCGAACCCCTATCTGGTGATGGCGGCGGTTCTGGCGGGCATCCACCATGGCCTGTCCAGCGGCAATGGGCCGGGCCCCGCCAGCGAAGGCAATGCGGGGGCGGTGATGGACCCGGCCATGCCCGCAAAACTGTGGACGGCGCTGGACCGGCTGGAGCAATCGGTGGTCCTGCCGGCCTATTTCGGGCCGCGTTATCCTGCCGCCTATGCCGCGATCAAACGGCGGGAACTGGATGCCTTTCTGGCCGAGGTTCTGCCTCGGGAACATGACTGGTATCTGTAGCCATGCGTCGCGGTGACGTGTCCTTTTGGTATGTCGACATGGGGGGCCTTCCCGCCCCCCGTGCGGCCTTGGCAGGGGACGCTGCCGCCGATGTCTGCATCGTGGGCGCAGGTTATACCGGGCTTTGGGCGGCCTATTACCTGAAACAGGCGCAGCCTGACCTGAACATCCTGATCGTTGAAAAGGAATTTGCGGGCTTTGGGGCAAGCGGTCGCAACGGCGGCTGGCTGTCGGGGGGCTTTGCCTGGAACCATGACCGCTATGCCGCGACGGGGGGCCGTCAGGGCGTGCTGGATATGGTTGCGGCCATGGGCGGCACGGTCGATGAGGTGATCCGCGTTTGCGAAGAGCATGGCATTGAGGCCGACATTCACCGCACCGACGAATTGATGGTCGCCGTGAACGCCGCACAACTGGCCCGGCTGCGCGAAGAAATCGCCCATAAGCAGGCCTGGGGTGAAGGCGACCGGGTGCGGGAAATCGGGGCGGTGGAACTGGCGGAACGTGTGCGCATTCCCGGGGCTTTGGGCGCGATGGTGCTGTCGGGCGTGGCCCGCGTTCAGCCCGCGAAACTGGTGCAGGGGCTGGCGCGGGTGGTCGAAGGCCTTGGCGTCAGGATCGTGGAACAGACCCCAGTCACCGGCCTATCCAAGGGCATCGTCACCACCAATCAAGGCACGATCCGCGCACCCATCATCCTGCGCTGCACCGAGGGCTTTACCGCCGACCTGCCCGGCTCGCACCGCGACTGGGTGCCGCTGAACTCGGCACAGATCGTGACGCCGCCGCTGCCCGACGCGTTTTGGGAAAAGGTCGGCTGGCAGGGGCACGAGATTTTGGGGGACTATGCCAATTCCTATTCCTATTGCCAGCGCACCCGCGAGGGGCGGCTGACGGTGGGTGGACGGGGCATTCCTTACCGCTTTGCCTCGCGCACCGATACCGGCGGCGCGCCGGATCAGGGCACGATTGATTGGCTGAAAGGCAAACTCGCCCAACTGTTCCCCGAGGCTGTGCCCTATGGCATTGACCATGCCTGGTGCGGTGTTCTGGGCGTGCCGCGTGACTGGTGCGCCACCGTTGGGCTGGATCCGGCCACAGGCCTCGGCTGGGCCGGGGGGTATGTTGGCATCGGTGTGTCCACCTCGAACCTTGCAGGCCGCACCCTTGCCGATCTGGCGCTGGGCCGGTCGACCCCACTGACCAATCTGCCTTGGGTCAACCGCCGTGTTCGCCGATGGGAGCCCGAACCCCTGCGCTGGCTGGGCGTGCGCGGCATGTACCGCCTGCTGAACGCCGCCGACCGCGCCGAGGCGCAGCCGGGGGCCGGACCCTCACGCCTTGCGCGCTTGGGCAACTGGCTAACGGGACGCTAGTCAAACGGCCGCTTGACGGCAGAAGGTTAAGGCGGGGTTCGTCCTTCGATGCTCAAAGATAGAAGTCAAGATGGATGCCGCCCGCTCGTTCAATGGTGCGACAGGGAACATCAAGCCCGGGTCTTGGTCCAGGCTTGTGAAACAAGTCCTGCTTCGTCGGCCCTTTGGCGCAAAAATTTTTGGCCCGAGCCGTTTGGTCCGCAAGCAATTGCCTAATGAAAATCCCGCGAATTGGGGATGATCCGGGCATTGCGCGGATGGCCAGGCACCGGGTCGGGGATTGGGCGGGCCACCTCATCTGCGCGGGACAGGGGGGGCACCAGCCGCGTGTCGGCCAAGCGTTGCAGCGCATCATTGCGGTCTAACAGGCTGTCAACCACGACATGGACCACCGCACTGTCGGGATCGCGCTGCACTCGACCTGTGACCTGCATCAGTCGTGCGGTCATGATCACCTTGCGAAATGCCGCCATGACCTTGGGCCAAACCACCAAATTGGCCACCCCTGTTTCATCTTCTAGGGTGATGAAACAAACCCCTTTTGCGCTGCCCGGACGTTGCCTTACCAACACCAGCCCAGCCAATTGCAGCGTTTCCCCGTGCCGTATCTTGCCCAGATCGGCGGCCTTTACAAAACCTTGCCGGGTCATACTTGCCCGTAGAAAGGCCATCGGATGCGCCTTGAGCGACAGCCGAAGCGTCTGATAATCGGCCACCACATGTTCGCACAATGGCATCTGCGGCAGCGGCGTCGGGTTTTCTTCACCTTCGTCCTGTCCGGGCCGGAACAGCGGCAGGTCGGGGGCATCGCGCAGGGCCCGCGCCTCCCAAAGGGCTGCCCGACGATCGAGGCCCATTGACCGGAACGTATCCGCCGCGGCCAGCGCACGGATCGTGCGGCTGTTCAGCCCGGCGCGGCTGGCCAGATCATCCAGACGCACAAAGGGTTCATCCCGCGCTGCTATCAAAAGCAAAGCCGCCGCTTTCCCAAGCCCATCCACCTGCCGCAAGCCCAGCCGCAAGGCAAAGCTGTTGCCTGACGGCTCCAGTGTATTATCCCATTCGCTGAAATTCACATCCGCCGCCCGCATTTCGACATCATGTTCCCGCGCGTCCCGCACAATCTGCGCCGGTGCATAAAAGCCCATCGGCTGGGAGTTCAGCAGGGCGCAGGCAAAGGCTGCCGGATAGTGACACTTTAACCAACTGGACACATAGACCAACAAAGCAAAACTGACAGCATGGCTTTCAGGAAAACCATAGTCCCCAAACCCCTTGATCTGGTCAAAACAGCGTTTGGCGAAATCGGGTTCATAACCGCGGGCAATCATGCGGCTGACCATCAGTTCCTCAAGTTCCCCAATGGTCCCCCGTGCGCGAAATGTGGCCATCGCCTTGCGCAGGGCATTCGCCTCTTTCGGGCTGAACTCGGCCGCGACCATCGCGATTTTCATCGCCTGTTCCTGAAAGATTGGCACACCATAGGTGCGCCCCAAAATTTCGCGCAGCTCATTTGGTTTGTCACGAGGGGCGGGGTAGTCTTCAGGCTCCTTCCCACTGCGCCGACGCAGATAGGGATGAACCATGTCGCCCTGAATGGGACCGGGCCGGACAATGGCGACTTCGACGACAAGATCATAGAATTTGCGGGGTTTCAGGCGCGGCAACATGTTCATCTGCGCCCGGCTTTCCACCTGAAAGACCCCAATACTGTCCCCCCTGCACAGCATATCATAGGTATCTTTGTCGTCCGGTGGGATGGAGGCCAGATCAAGTTGCACGCCATATTGCCGCTGTAAAATGTCAAAACATTTTCGGATACAGGTCAGCATCCCCAAGGCCAGAACATCAATTTTCAGGATACCCAACGCGTCGATATCGTCTTTGTCCCATTCGATGAAACTGCGGTCTGGCATGGCGGCATTGCCGATGGGAACCGTTTCCGAGAGGGTGCCTTCCGTCAGGATAAAACCGCCGACATGCTGGCCCAAATGCCGCGGCAGACCAATCAGCTGTTCCGCCAGTCGGATCGTCCGTCGCATCAGCGGATCGCTAAGATCCACGCCAGCTTCGCGGCTATTCGCCTCTCCCATGCTTGTGCCCCAGCTGCCCCAGACGGTCTTCGCCAAGGCTGATGTCACATCTTCGGAAAGGCCCATCACCTTGCCCACTTCGCGAATGGCCGAGCGGGGGCGATAATGGATGACGGTCGCGCAAAGCCCGGCTCTTTGACGACCATACTGGCGATAGATGTGCTGAATCACCTCTTCCCGCCGTTCATGTTCAAAATCGACATCGATGTCGGGTGGTTCGTCCCGGTCTTCGCTGATGAAGCGCTCGAAAAGCAGTTCCTGTTCAGCCGGGTCGACCGAGGTAATGCCCAGCACGAAACAGACCGCCGAATTGGCGGCCGATCCCCGGCCCTGACACAGAATGCCTTGGCCCCGCGCCCACAGGACGATTTCGTGGATCGTCAAGAAATATTGAGGGATTTTCTTGATCGCGATGATCCCCAGTTCCTTGATTAACAGGCTGCGCACCTTGTCCGACAAGCCCTTGGGATAGCGTCTTTTGGCCCCTTCCCAAGTTAGCTTTTCCAGTTGGCTTTGTGCGGTTTCCCCAGGCGGCACGGTTTCCAGTGGGTAGTGATAAGCCAGTTCATCAAGCCCAAAGATGCAGGCATCAGCCACCGCGCGCGTGGCCTGAATGGCATGGGGCCATTCCGCAAACAGCCGTTCCATTGCAGCAGGGGATTTAAGATGGCGTTCGGCATTGGCGGCCAGCAGAAAGCCCGCTTGTCCGATCATCACCTTTTCGCGGATGCAGGTCATTACATCCTGCAAGGGCCGCCGTTCGGGCACATGGTAATGAACATCATTTGTCGCCAGAATGGACAAACCATGCTCTTGCGCCAACCGATCCAGCCGATTGATCCGCGCCCGATCATCGCCGTGATAAAGATAGGCCGCAGCGATATGGCGCAACCCTGGCAGAAGACGGATCAGTTCAGGCAGCTTTCTGGGCAAATTTTCATCAGGTATGGCAATCAGTTGCAGGCCTTCGCTGTGCTGCACAAGATTCCAGAGCGTGATGTCGCAAACGCCCTTTTCCTGCCATTCCCCATCGCCTTTTTGCCGTTTGCCATGGGTCAGCAGCGACGAAAGCCGACCATAGGCCGCCCTGTCTCGTGGATAGGCCAGAAATTCCTCGCCCGTCAGCAGCTTTAGGCGACTGCCTATGATGGGTCGCAGCCTGGCTTTTTTGGCCTCGGCATGTATGCGCACCACCCCTGCCAGCGTGTTCAGATCGGCCACACCCAAGGCGTGATAGCCCAAGGCATGGGCCGCCCCCACCAATTCCGCAGCATCCGAGGCCCCCCGCAGGAAAGAATAGGGTGTCGTTACGCCCAGTTCCACATAGGCGGCAGGCGGATTTTCCGGGTAATCCCCGCTCAAAGTCTTGCGAATGCGAACATTGTCCATTTCCGGCATCAGGCGAAAATCCCGTGCAGGAACCAGCGTGGATCACCGCCGCGGCCGTCCTCATATTGCCCTTCCCGATACAGCCAGAAACGCTGTCCCCCTTCGTCCTCGACCTTGAAATAGTCCCGCAAGCGTGTCCCTGGCCTGTCCTGCCACCATTCCGGGGCAATCCGTTCCGGCCCTTGATAGCGTGTCACCCGATGCATCTGCCTGCGCCACCGAAATTGTGCAGGTGGTCCTTCGGGCACGGCATAAAGCACCTGGACTTCCTCGGCGGGGTCCAGCAGGCGTGGGGGGCGTTCGGCCAGAGGTTTGGGCTTGTTCTCGATCACGGCCAAGGGAGACACGCGCCCCTCGGCCCGTTCGGGGATATGGCTGGCCCGTGCCAAAGGCTGTGATAGTGCCGCTGCCCCGAAACGCACAGTCAGCCTGTCCACCAACCGCGCCAGTTCCAAGCTGGCATCCTCGCCCCCCGCCAGCTGGGCCTGCACCACGCCCAGCGTTTCGCTGACCAAAGCCTCCAAAGTGATCAGATCAAAGCCAAAACCGGGATTGATCTTTTCCAATCGGTCCCGAAACAGAAAACCCATATGCTCCGCCTCGCGGCTGGCCGAGGCCAAAGCCACCTCGATCCGACTGATTTCGCCATCTGTTCGATAGACAGTCAGTCGTAGCCGCCGCGCGCCGTGACCCGCCTTGGCCAAAACCCCGGCGAGATCGGCGCAAAGGCTCGGCAGATGATATGTCGGGTCCATAATCGGCTCTGCCAGCCGCGCTATGGCACGGAACAAGGGTGGCGCTTCGGGCGGGGCGAGAGGTTCTGGTAAATGCCCCGTCATCTGATCCAGCCGCAGCAAGGGGTTCTGTCCTAGCTCTGCCTTGACGAAACGCCGGGCTAAGGCCAAGCGGGGCAAGGCGGCCAGATCACCGATGCTTTTGAGCCCCAGCCGATGCAGCAGAAGCGCCGTTTCCTTCTCCAACCGCAAGGCTGCCACGGGCAACCCTGCCAGATCGCTGCCCCCCCGCCAGATGGCCCTAACCCCGCCGTAGCGGGCCAAGGCCCAAGCCGCCCCCCAGGTCGGGGCCAAGGCCAGCCGCGCAGACAGGCCCAACCCGGACAAATCCCCCTCGATCTGTGCCAGCATCATAGCCTCGCCACCCCAAAGGTGGTCTGATCCGGTCGTATCAAGGATCAGACCATCCGCCCCATCCACTGCCGTCCATGGGCACCAACGCCGCGCCCATAGGGCCAAGCGCGCCAGATCTGCCAAATCATTACTCAGATCCGCCTCTTCAACCCGCAGATCGGGGCAAAAGGCCCGCATATCTACGACCCGCCCGCCGATCTTGACCCCTGCCAGCCGCGCCGCACGGTTGGTGGCATGGACGACTGGCCCATGCGCCCCTTCCACGGTCAAGGCCAGCGGCAGATCATCGGGCCAGTTGTCGCACCGCTGCGCTTGACGGCGCAGCCAGCGTTCCATTGCGAATTCGGGCAGGCAGATCGACACGATCCGCCGCCCGTTGCCATCCGCCCTCATGCTGCACCACCCAATGCCCCGGTGCCTTGTCCCGCGAACGGAACAATTCCACCGCCCAACGTGCCGCACCGGGGGCCCGCCCATCGTCGGCATGTGGGGCGGATGGCAAGGAGGTCACACGCCAGCGGTCGCGTGCGGCACTGAGATCGGCGCGCCCCCCGTGCCGGATCAACCAACAGGGCACCCCGCTCGCTTCTGCCCGCAGGGCCAGTCGTTTGGTCGCCGTAAAGCTTAGCATCGGCGGATCGCCCCAGATTTCCAACACCACCGCTGCCAACGAGGCACATTGCAGACCTTCTTCGGCCGCGATCAAACCATCGCCGGGCCGCGACAGGTCCAGTCGCAACAAAGCTCGCCCCAAAGCCGGTTGATAGGGTTGTCCGCATTCCATCCGCGTCATCCGGTCCTGAATCCACAGCACCGGGCCTGGTCCATCTGGTAGACGTGACAGAACAAAGCCCGTCGCTGCCCCATCGGCCTGCCTTGCCGCAAACACTTCGGACAAGGCCACGGGGGTCACCAAACGCCGGCTTGGCCGATGGTTTTTTTGCGGTTCTGCCGAGGAGAAATGTGAAATCCGGGGCATGGTGCACTTGGGGTCCGACTCAGAAATGTTCACTTTGTGTTCTCATTTCATACGCCGCAGCGCCCCTTAGGGCAAGCCATCTATCGGCACAGATTGGTGGCTTGCAGCATCCCGTGTCCAAAAACGGGATCATAGCCCTCATCCCCTATATCCTTGGCCGAACTGGCCAGAAGGGCCATCACCTCATCCGGTGTCAGCGCGGGATTGGCCTGCAAGATCAACGCTACCGCCGCAGTGACATAGGGGGCGGCAAAAGACGTGCCCGTCTTGCCTCGTGCACCGGAAACCGAGGCTGCCGTCCAGATGTCCACGCCCGGTGCTGCCAGGTCGATATGCGGTCCGCCCACGGCCCGGCGATAGATTCGCCCCGAACGATCCACCGCCGTCACGGCGATCACCGTGTCATAGCCCGCCGGATAGCGCGGCCGCGCCCTTGGTCCTGCGTTGCCCGCTGCTGCCACCAGCACAATGCCCATTTCCTTACTCAGACGCTGCAAGGTTTCTTCCAGCACCGCATTCGGCGGCCCAGCCAGCGACAGGTTGATCACCGCCACGCCCCGATCAGCCAAAGTTTTCAACCCCTTCACCAAGGCCATCACATCCGCACGCTCATCCCCGCCATCCAGATGAAAGACATCCACCGCCAGCAGGGGCATCCAAGGGACCAATCCCGGCGAGCGGCTGTCGGGACGGCCCGCCAGAACCGCCGCCACTGCCGTGCCATGCACTTCGCGCGAGGCATCGAAATCGGCATGGGCCCCGCCAATCACCTCCAGCTTCACCCCGTCAAAGGCTGCATGATCCGGGTTGACGCCGGTGTCGATCATGCCAATCGTCACTGGAATCCCGGCACATTGTGTTTGCAAGGAGGGTGCCACCGGCCAGTCGATCTGGGTCAAGGCCGGGCAATGCGGTCCTTCGCAAAGCGGAGCCTCACGTGCGGGTTCGGCCACCAGAGCCGGCTCTTCCTCGGCCCGGTAATAATGGTTGAAATCGGCGTCAGGCGCGCTTTCCAAGGCGCGGACGACGGCCCGCGCTTCGGGCAGGGCAAGATCTTTCGGAATCCGCAGGCGTCGCAGAATGCTTTCCTGACCCAGTGCTTGTTCTTCCAGCAGCGCAAAACCATCCTCGATCAGCAGCGCCAGATCCGGGGCGGACAAATCCAGCGCCACGATCTCATCCGGCACACGGGTCGGAAGCCGCACGATGACGGGCGCGGGCTGTCGGCGCGGACTGGCCCGGCGGGGGCTGTCATCGTCATCATCATCCCCACCGCCCGAAGACCGTGGTGATGATCGCCGGTTATCATCATCGTCATCATCGTCCCCGCCCCGGTCATCATCGTCATCTGCCATGGCGATGCCCGCAAAGCCCAGCCAAGCCCCCGGCAAAGCCGGAAAATTCAGCAGCAAGGCCAGCATCAAGACTTGCAGGCCGGGCGAAATCAGGCGGGTTTTCATCTTTGTCATCCACATGGCTGGAAATTCAAACGTCACTGACTACGTTCCGCATGGTGAACTATTCCATGGTTGGTGACGAATGCCTTCGGACAAAAACAGGATTGACCGGTTCGAAGAGGATTTGATTAACCTTCTGCCCAATCTGCGCCGCTTTGCCCTTTCTCTTTGCCGCAACCCGGACATTGCCGATGATCTGGTGCAAATCACCGTGGAACGCGCCTTTGCCGCGCGCAATCATTATGATCCAGCGACGCCCTTGGCGGCCTGGACCTTTCGTATCCTGCGCAATGCCTGGATCGACATGACACGCAAAACGCGGAACCACGGCGCGCAGATCCCCATCGACGACATGGCCGATGGCCCTTCGGTCGACGGGCGGCAGGTGACCGAGGCGCGGCTGATGTTGGGCTCGGTCGAGGCGGCGATGGCGGAACTGCCGGACCAGCAGCGCGAGGTGATGGTTCTGGTTTGTATAGAGGACATGACCTATGCCGAGGTGGCCGAAATTCTGGAAACCCCTATCGGCACGGTGATGAGCCGTCTTTCGCGGGCACGGATAAATCTTGCAAAGATGTTGGGAATAGAATGAGGCTTGGCACGTTATCTGGGCAGATCAACGCTATGGGACGAGAATGACCTATTCCGATGACATCCTGATGGCCTTGGCCGACAAGGAACTGCCCGCCGACATGGCGGCGCGGGTGCAGGCGGCGATGGAGGCTGACCCTGACATGGCCGCGCGCTATGCGATCTTTGTCAAAAGCCGTGCCGCAATGGCCGGGCTGCGGCGCACCCCTGATCCTGCACCCGAGGCGCTGGTGGCGCATGTCCGCCGTCTGGCGGCTGAGGCGCGGGCAGAAGAGGCGCGATCGAATGTGGTCTCGCTGCGCGATTGGCGGCGTATTCCCGCCCTGCCCATGTCCATCGCCGCAGCGATTGCGCTGGCGGCAGGGTTGTTCGTGGGGATGCAGACGGCCCATGATGGGGGCGGATCGGAATTGGCGGGTCTAGGCCAGCCGGGCCTGACCGATGCCTTGGGCCAACTGCCCTCTGGCGAACGCAAGCCGCTGAAAGGCGGAGGCGAGATGGTGGTGATTGGGTCGTTCCTGACCGGCGACGGGGCGCTTTGCCGCGAGTTTGAGTATGACGGGCCGGATGGGCGGACGCTGGTTTCGGTGGCCTGTCGGCAGGGCGAAAGCTGGGAAACCCGCCTGACCATTGCCGCGCAGGCGTCGGACGACGGCTATGCCCCGGCCTCGTCGCTGGAAACGCTGGATGCCTGGCTGACCGCCACCGAAGCAAGTCCGGTTCTCTCGCCCGAAGAGGAAATGGCAGCGCTGCAATAGCGCCTATCGCCGCCGGATCACCCCGGCGGCCTCGAATTGCGCCAGCAACAGCGCCACATCCGCGCGGATCGTGGCGGGGGTGACCTGCGGGAAGGCTTCGGCCAAGGTTTTGGCAATCGCATCCCCCGTTTGGCTTTCCGACAGCAATTGCCAGACCACCGCTGCTATGGGGTTCACCGCCAGAACGCTGTTTTCCTGCGGATGCCAAAGATAGGTCTCGGCCCCCCGCTGCCGCAGCCGCACTTGCGCCATTTGTGCCCAACTGTCGCTTAGCGCGACCGGCGACAGAACCGGGGCAGGCGGCAGATCCATTGCCGGGCCGATGTCGATCAAGCCATCACAAAACGCTTGGCGGATCAGGGCCACCGCTTCCTCCAGATCGCTATAGACCAACCGCAGGCAAACGGCTCCCTCCACCAGATTTTGCGCCCGTTCCAGAAAGGGATCGGTTTCGTCGGACAACGAGATGTTGCGCGTCAGCACATGCGCCATAGCCTGCACTTTGGGCAGGTCGTGAAAACGCGCAGGACCGCTTTCCAGACGGGTCAACGCCACAAATGCCCCCATCGCCGCCTTTGTGCCATGCGGGGCCGTCGTTTCCGCCGCGAGATAGGCATATTGCCCATCACGCAGGGGGGCGTTGTCCTGCACATGCTGGCGGAACCGGGCCGAGACCGCCTTGGGCAGGGGCAGCCGCAGACGCGGCGGGATGCCTAGGCCCAGACATTGCCCGTCCGGCTGCACCGGCAGAACATCGTCGCACAGAACCTGCGCCCAAGCCTCAGCCGTCAGCCGCGCCATCAGCGTGCTTTTCCCTGCCCGCGCCTCGCCCGCAAAGGCCACCACCTGACCCGCGATTACAACCCCGCCCGCGTGCAGCATCAGATCTTTGGGGTGCTCTTCGGACCAGATTTCCGACAGGTCGGCAACAATGGCGCAAAAGGCCCCCGTCACCGTCAGCCCGTCCATCGGTTCATCCAGATAAGTTGATTGCACGACATAAGCCCCGCCCCTGCGATGGGTGGCCGAGGCCGGATTGTCGCTTGCATCCGCAGCCTGAACACTGGGTCTCCAGCCTGACAGCCCGACTTGCAGGGCATTGGCCACGGGTTCCGCATCGCGCAGATGGATGGGCCGGGTCAGACCTGGGAAATCCAGCCTTATCGTGCTGGGCTTGACGGGTTTGACCGCATTCATCGCATCACCTTTGAAAAACGGATGCCGCCCCTGTTTGGCGCGGCATCCCAGTGGTTACTTGCGCGACGGGCGCGAACGGCGCGACGGACGCGTCTTGCGATCGGGCCGGTTCGGGCGCGATGGCCGCGATTTCTTCGGCTTGTTCGGGCGCGAAGGACGCGACTTCTTGGGTTTGTTCGGACGCGACGGCCGCGACTTTTTCGGCTTGCTCGGACGCGAGGGTTTCGAATTGCGCGAGGGCTTGGAGTTGCCCGAATTGTCATCGCGGCCATCGGCCATGGCCGGGCTTAGATGCAGCATCGCAGGGGCCATATACACGGTGCCAGCAGCCAACCCCAATTGGGTGAACAGCTTGCGCCGCGACAGTTTCGGGCCTTCGGGTTGATCGGTCATCTTTTTGTCCTTTCCTGTTTCAACCGCCGTTTCCAGCGGCGATGGATGAACAACGATGGGCCGAAAGCTTTATTCCACCGCCCCAAGAAAAAAATCTGCATGGGAATCCGGCAAATTCCCCCTCACATCTCGTCACCCCTTCCATTGACCGGGGGGAAACAATCCCTTACCTCCGCCCTGCAACTTCGCATTGCTTCCCGCACGAAAGGGGGCCCTGATGCTTGACCTTGCCCATATGCGCGCCGAACTGGCGCGGCATTATGATCTGGCCCCATCCCTGAAACTGGCGGAACAGACCTCGGACATCTGGCAGGGCATGTCCCGTGTTGTGCCCTTCCCCGACTGGGCGATCCATGCGCCCTACGTGGTGGCGATCAACCGGCTGAAAGCCGAACGTGATGCCGTGATCCTAGGACACAATTACATGTCGCCGCAGGTCTTTCATGGCATTTGCGACGTGGTGGGCGACAGCCTGCAACTGGCGGTCAAGGCGCAAGAGGTGAAGGCCAGCGTCATCGTGCAGTGCGGTGTGCATTTTATGGCGGAAACGTCGAAAGTGCTGAATCCGCAAAAGACGGTGCTGATGCCCGATATGGAGGCGGGCTGTTCGCTGGCCGAATCCATCACGGCCGAAGGCGTCGCCCAGATGCGTGCCCGTTACCCCGGTGCGCCAGTGGTGACCTATGTCAACACGACAGCCGAGGTGAAGGCGGCCTCCGACATCTGCTGCACCTCTTCCAACGCCGCGCAGATCGTGGCGGCCTTGGACGCCGATACCGTCATCATGCTGCCCGACCAGTATCTGGCGCAGAACGTGGCGAAACAGGTGCCGCACAAACGAATCGTCTGGTGGGAAGGGTCGTGCATCGTGCACGAACAATTCACCGCGAAAGAGCTGCGCGAGTTCCGCGACTGGAACCCCGACACGCGCATCATCGCCCATCCCGAATGCCCCCCCGACGTGGTGGCCGAGGCGGATTATACCGGTTCAACCTCGGGCATCATCGCCTATGTGGGTCGTGAACAGCCGCAAAAGGCACTGCTTGTCACCGAATGTTCCATGGCCTCGAACATCGCCGATGCCCATCCGAAGGTGGATTTCGTCGGCCCCTGCATGATGTGCCCCTATATGAAGATGATTACGTTGGAAAAGGTGCTCTGGTCGCTGCACACCATGACCACCCCGGTTGATGTTGCGCCCGAATTGATCAAAGGCGCGGCCCTTGCCGTTGAACGGATGATCGAAATGTCGCGCCAGGTGGCCGTATGACGAACCACACCGACCGTGTGGTCATTGTTGGCGCGGGGATTGCGGCGCTTTATGCGGCGCTGACCCTTGCCCCCCGCCCGGTTCTGGTGATCAGCCCCGAACCCTTGGGCTTTGGCGCAAGCTCTGCTTGGGCCCAAGGCGGGGTCGCGGCCGCGATGGCGCAGGGCGACGCCCCGGCGCTGCATCTGGCCGATACCATCCGTGCCGGGGCGGGCCTCGTCGATGCCGCCGTGGCGGGCGTCGTCACGACCGAAGCCCCCGAGCTGATCGCGGCCCTCGCCGCCCTTGGTGCGCCCTTTGATCGCGATGCGCTGGGCGGCTATGTCCTCTCGCGCGAAGCGGCGCATGGCCTGCCGCGCGTGGTGCGGGTGGGTGGCGACAGGGCGGGCGCGGCGATCATGGCGACGTTGATCGCGGCTGTGGAAAAGGCCCACCATATTCAGGTGATGACCGGGCTTCTGGCGACGGGCGTCCTGACCGAACAGGGCCGCGCCGTGGGCGTGACTGTCGAAGGCGCGGCGGGCCAAGGGGCGATCCACGCCCCTGCCGTCATTCTGGCGGGCGGTGGGGCGGCTGGGCTTTATGCTGTCACCACCAACCCCAACCGCATTCGCGGCCAGATGCTGGGCATGGCGGCACGGGCCGGGGCGGTGATCCGCGATGCCGAATTCATCCAGTTCCACCCCACCGCCATCGACACCGGCGAAGACCCGGCGCCCTTGGCGACCGAGGCTTTGCGTGGTGAAGGGGCCGTCCTTCTGAACAACCTTGGCCAGCGCTTCATGCTGGACGTGGTACCCGAGGCTGAATTGGCCCCCCGCGACATCGTGGCCCGCGCCGTCTATGTGGAAAACCAAAGCCACCGCCGCCCGGTGCTGGACACGCGGCAGGCCATAGGCCCTGACCTTCCGGCGCATTTCCCCACCGTCCATGCCGCCTGCCTGCGGGCGGGCATCGACCCAGTGGCCGAACCCATCCCCGTGACCGCCGCCGCGCATTACCACATGGGCGGCATCGCGGTGGACGGGCAGGGCCGTTCTTCACTGCCCGGCCTTTGGGTCTGTGGCGAGGCCGCCTGTACGGGCCTGCATGGGGCCAATCGTCTCGCCTCCAATGGTCTGCTTGAGGCGCTGGTTTTTGGCCGTCGCGTCGGTCGTGCTGTCGGTGCAACCGTCACAACGCAAGGCGATGCCCCAGCCCAGATCACCCTTTCGGGCCAGACCATGACCCCGGATGAGGCTGACATCGCCCAGCTTCGTCGCCTGATGACCGACCATGTCGGTGTCGTCCGCGAGGCTAAAGGCTTGACCCGTGCCCTTTCCGCGCTCGCCGCTCTGGATCGCCCCGATCAGCCCTTGGCGATGCAAAACATGCTGGCTGCGGCCACCATGATCACGGCGGCTGCACTGCTGCGGCGTGAATCCCGGGGGGCGCATTGCCGCAGCGACTTTGCTCAGACCCTGCCCAGGGGCGAGCCCTCGCATTTGACTTGGTTGCAGGCCCAGATGATCCGCGCCGATGCCGTGATGGAGCACTAGATGACCGATATCCCCGAATTCCTGCTGGAACCCTTGGTCCGCGCTGCCTTGAACGAAGATCTGACCCCTTGGGGCGATGTCACCACCCGCGCCGTCATTCCGGCGGGCACCCAGGCGCGCGCCTATCTGCGGTCGCGTGGCGCTGGCGTTGTCTCGGGCATGCAGGTCGCGGAACTGGCCTTTCGTCTGATCGACGCGCGATTGACGGTCACAACCCATCTCGCAGAGGGCTCTGCCTGCGCAAAAGGTGATACGTTGATGGAAGTCAGCGGCGATGCCCAGTCGATCCTGATGGCTGAACGCGTCGCCCTCAATTTCGCCGGGCGCATGTGCGGCATCGCCACGCTGACGGCGGCCTTCGTTGCAGAAACCAAAGGCACCAAGGCCCGCATCGCCTGCACCCGCAAGACCACGCCCGGCCTGCGTCTGGTCGAAAAGGCTGCCGTCCGGCACGGCGGGGGGGCGAACCACCGCTATGGCTTGGGCGATGCCATTCTGATCAAGGACAACCACATCGCTGCCGCCGGTGGCGTCGCGCCCGTTTTGGCCGCCGTCCAAGCGACCCGCTCCCATATGATGCGCGTCGAGATCGAGGTGGATCGTCTGGACCAGTTGGAACAGGTGCTGGCCCAGGGCGGGGCTGATGTCGTCCTGCTCGACAACATGGACACCCAAACCCTGATCCGCGCCGTGCAGATGGTGGCAGGCCGCCTAGTGACCGAGGCTTCGGGCAATATGGCGCTGCCCCGCATTGCCGAGGTGGCGACGACCGGTGTCGATTACATCAGCGCGGGCGCGTTAACCCATTCCGCACCGGTGCTGGATCTCGGGCTGGATTTCGACTGACGGCCCTTAACCAACCTTCAGGCGAACCATCAACCCCCGCCCGTCAGGCCCCGACTTCAACCGGACGAACCCATTCAGCGCCGTCGCAATATCCCGCACGATGATCAACCCCAGCCCATGCTGGGCAATCCGCACCGGTGCCGCACCCGTGTCAGGCTGCAAACGCTGGGTCAGTTCTGCAAGCAAGGGGGCGGGCAGGGCGGGGCCATTGTCCTGCACGGCCAGAACCCCGTCCTCTTCGACCCGCACCGTGATTTCGGTCCCCGGCGGTGTATGGTAAAGCGCATTGGTGATCAGGTTTCTTAACGCCTCGCCCAAAAGCACCGGCTCGGTTTCCACGGTCACCACCCCATCCGGCCCCTCAAACCCTAGATCATGTCCCGCCCGCAGCGCATCGGGCAGCAGTTCCTCGGTCACTTGCCGCGCCACCTGCACCAGATCGGCGGGTACCAGTTTCGGCCCCGCCCCTTCGGCCCCCAACCGCGCCAGCACCAGCAATTGCGCCAGAACCCGTTCCGCCCGGATCAGCGCGGCATCGGCTTTGGCCAAGGCCGCCCGGCTGGCCTCGGGCGTCGTCGCCCGCCGCGCCAAGGCCATCTGGGTGCGCGCCACGGTCAGCGGCGTGCGGATCTGATGGTTGGCATTTCCCGCAAAACTTTGCAGCGCCGCCAAAGCCTTATGAAGCCGCAGCAGAAAGCCGTTCAGCGCCTCGACCACCGGCATCAATTCGGCCGGAGCCTTGACCACGATGGCCCCAAGATCGCCGGCGGCCCTTTCGGCAATCGTCTGGCTCAATTGCCGCGCCGGGCGCAGCGCCAGCGTTGCCGCCAGTGCCGCCACCACCGCTGCCCCGCCGATCAGCAGCACCAAGCGCAGCGCCGACCGCGTCAGGATGGCCCGTGCCAAAGCCTCTCGCGCCCGCGTCGATTCTGCTACGGTCACCGTTACCACGAAACTGCCCTCGCCGGTGGTCAATTCCCGACGAACGGTGGCTTTACGGATCGCGACGCCACCAATCTCACCATCGGCAAAACCATTCTCCGCCGGCGTCAGTTCTTCATACCCCGTCAAAAGGCCGCCCGGTCCGTCCACCCGGTAGAAGACTTGATCCTGCGCCGCCGAAGAAAGCATATCCAAGGCCGAAAATGGGATCGCCACCTGCGCGCCCCCTTCGGCATCGACGCTGACCCGTTCCGCAATGGCCAAGGCCGCCCCCGCGAGCACGCGGTCGGACACGTCCCGCGCGGTCCGCAACGCCTCGGCCCGCGTGTCGATCAGGGCCAGAACCCCGATGCAGGCCGTCGCCAGCACCAGCCAGAACAACAGCCGGAACCGCAGAGAGGCGGGCCTAGTCAACTGGCTTCTCCAGCATATAGCCAAGGCCCCGGGCCGTCCGCAGGTTCAGGCCCAAGGGGGCCAGCCGCCGCCGCAAACGGCTGACATATTGTTCGATGGCATTGTCCGACAGGCTGTCCTCCAGACTGGTCAGCGACTGGACGATGGCCTCTTTCCCAACCACCCGCCCCGCCCGCAGAACGAACAATTCCAGCAGCGCCAATTCCCGTGCGGGCAGGGTCATCGCCTCACCACCCACCAAAAACTGCCGCCCGGTCTGATCGAAACTCAGCCCCCCCAACTGGATCACCGAGGCCCCGAACCCGCCCTGCCGCCGCAGGATCGTCCGCACCCGCGCCTCAAACTCCCGCACGTCAAAGGGTTTGACCATGTAGTCATCCGCCCCCAGATCCAGCCCCAGCACCCGTTCATCGGGCCCGCCCCGCGCCGTCAGGATCAGGATCGGAACCCCGTTCCGCCGCGCCCGCAGGGATCGCAGCACGGCCAGCCCGTCCTTTTCCGGCAGGTTCAGGTCCAGGATCATCAGATCAAACCGCTCCGCCTGGGCCAGCGTTTCCGCCGAGGCCCCGTCATGGACCACGTCGACCGCATAGCCTGCCCCCGCCAGCAGGCTGGTCAGGGCTTCGGCCAAGGGAAGGTCATCTTCGACAAGCAGGATCCGCATGGCCCATCTAAAGCCTTTCGTTGCGTCCTTGAAAGCCCCTTGCTAGCCTGTCCCATGTTCCGCTGGCTGGTTCCCCTTTTCGTCGCCCTCGCCCCGGCCCGCGCCGAGGTGGTGCTGTTTCCGGCCAGCCCCGAAACCGCCCGTATGACAATCTATTCCACCCTCGACGCCCCCCTTGCCCGCCCGTTGATCGAGGCTTTCCAAGGGCAGAACCCCGGCGTGACGGTTGTCTATGATGAACTGCTGGCGGGCGAGATTTATGATCGGGTGCTGGCCGAACCCGAGGGGACGGCGGATTTCATCTTTTCATCGGCCATGGATCTGACGGTGAAGCTGGCCAATGATGGGCAGGCTTTGGCTGTCGATGTCCCCTTGGAAGGGGACTGGCCGCGCTGGGCAAACTGGCGGGACATGGCTTTTGCGCTGACTTTTGAACCGGCGGTCATTGTTTATCATCGCCCCTCCTTTCCCGACGGCCCCCCGGATACCCGTGCCGCCCTGATGGGCTGGCTGGAAACCGCCCCGCGGGGCAAGATCGGCACCTATGATATCGCCCGCTCGGCCGTCGGTTACTTGTTCTTTTCCCGCGATCAGGAGCATTTCGCGGATATCTGGCCGCTGGTGGAGGCGATGGGTCGGGCGGGGGTGCGGGTTTTCCCGACCTCGCAGGATGTGATCGACCGGGTGGAGCGGGGGGAGCTTTTGCTGGGCTATAATATCCTGGGTTCCTACGCGACGGATCAGGCGGCGCGCAGGCCCGATCTGGGGATCGTTCTGCCCCGGGATTATGTGGTCGTGGCGAGCCGGGTCGGGCTGGTCCCGAAGGCCGCACGGGCGCCCGATCTGGGGCAGGCGATGCTGGCCTTTCTGATGGGGCGGGAGGGGCAGACCCTGCTGGCCGAAAAACTGCGGCTGCCCGCTGTTTCGCTGGAAGTTTCGGGCCGGGACAGTGCCGGGGCGATGGCCCGGGAACTCGGGCCGCGGTTGAGGCCGGTTCCGGTTTCCCCCGGCCTGCTGGCCTATCTGGACCCGGCCAACCGGGCCCGGGTTCTGGCCCGGTGGAAGGCGGCGGTGGAGTAGGTTTTCACGCGTGAAATGGGGGGTAAGGGGTTGGGATTGTTGATGTATTCATGGGTTTGAATGTGATTTTGCCTTGAATTTGCCGGTTACCTCTTATTCCCTAGATAATCCTATCTGGAATGGTCTGATCTGGCGCGCGTTCTGGAGGGCGCACGCGATGTGGTTAACTCGCTTTTGCCGCATAAATTGCGAAGTAATGGCCTGACAATGTTAAAGAAAAATAAGAAATGATGCAAGTAAACTTACTAGATAATAAGAAAAATAGGCACTATGATGGGTTTGGATCGGCCATGCGAGGCTAGAATGATACAAAAAATTGATATCGACAATGACCGGAAGTTGCTTCGGCCGCCAATTGTTAAAGAAATTGGGTCTACGCCTGGTGAAAAATATCTTGCAAAACTTTCAGACTACACCTTCTTAAATCTCTGGTCATATCCAAACCCCTACCGCGATCAACGGTCCAAAGGCGCAACTGAAGGGGATGGAAAAGAGATTTGCGATTTGCTGGTCGTTTGTGGCGAGCATATCATAATTTTTTCAGAAAAAACAAATTCTTGGCCTCAAGGTGATATTAATCTATCTTGGAGCAGGTGGGTCAAGAGGGCAATAAAAGAGGCAATAAGGCAAATAAATGGCGCAGAAAGATGGATTGCTGATCATCCAAATAGGATATTTCTTGATCGAAAGTGTGAAATTCCATTTCCTATTGACTTGCCTCCTATTGAGAATCAAAAAATTCATAGAGTGATAGTAGCGGGCGGCGCTGCAGAGGAATGCAGAAGATTTTTCCCAAATCATAGTGGCAGCCTGGCGCTGAATCCAAAAATTACTGGCGATCAGCACTTTCCAGATGATATAAGTGACGCTGAGCCTTTTGTAGTGGGAGATTTAGACCCGGAAGGAAATTTAATACATATCTTCGATGAAATATCGCTCGAAATAGTGATGGGAGAACTTGATACCATTAGAGATTTTACCGACTACTTGATGGCAAAGGAGCGAATCTTTAGATCTGGCAATATGGAGAGGGTGCTAGGGGAAGAGAATTTGCTGTCTCACTATGTTACAAACACGAATCCGGAAGGCAATCATGATTTTATTGTTGATAAAATTACAGGAAAATTAGACCTATCTAAAGCAAAATACTCCGACCTTATTAAGAATCCTCAGTATCAAGCAAAGAAAAGCGCTGATCAAATTTCTTACGTTTGGGATCATTTGATATTGGAATTCACGAAGCACATGTTGGGCGGAACCTCTATGGCTCCACCTGGTATGGATTTTGAACTCCGAGAAAATGAAATTGCTGTGCGATGGATGGCGTTAGAAAGTAGATTCAAGCGAAGAACAAACGGTGAAGCGATTTGGGGGGCACTGCAAAACGGCCTCAAGGAGGATAGATTCTTTAGACTCATGATGTCACCATCTGGCACGAAAGAATCTGAAACAGCTTTTTTCATTTTGACAGTTAAATACTTGGAGTGGATGATCGACAAAGGTGGCTATGAAAAATATAGAATGTTTAGGTCGAGTTTAATGTTAACTTATGCTCAGGCCACTCTTGTTAAATTTCCCCACTTGAAGAGAATAATTGGGATAGCAATGGAGCCCCCCGAGCACGAAAATAGTTCGGAAGATTTGATTTATGTAGAGCAATCTGCATGGAGTGATGATTTTTTGATGAATTTAAAGAGAGACTGCATCCATCTCAACGTATTTCAGAAGGAAATGGCAATGATGGAAATTGATGATCGTGAGTATCCAGAAGTTAAAGAAGTCTTGGTGCGAAAAAGAAAAATGCAATCCATGAACCGCGCGGATCGCCGAAGGCATGCGGCTAAGATGCGAAAGGGAAGAAAATAGAGTATTTGAATATTCGCAAATCTCTTTTGTGTTTCTGAAGTATTTTATGGCTTACTCTTCATAGTCAATTATTATTTATGATCTAAACTATTACCCAATCCGCCACGCATGGCGCACGCATCGGCAGGAGTTTCTGCCGTCCTTGGTTGGGGCGGTGTTCTATCTGCTGGCCCTGCAGGATGCAGAACCATCGCGGGCGACGCGGGGGCTGTTGTTTTTGATCTTTGTTTTTCCACCCATCACTGTTGGGCGGATGGTCTATACCGCTTGGAAGCATGGGAAGGCTTCGCGGTAGCAGATGTTTTGCTCAGGCCATAGTGCCGCGCCGTCGGCCCTTTCTATCTCTTTCCCAACGCCCCGCTTCTTCCGGCCCCGGTGCGCGCCAAAGGCGCAGGGGCCAGCGCCTGCCCGTTCCGGCGGGCTGGCGCTTGGGTGCGGTCAGTGCCTTGATCAGATCGGGGATGCACTGGGCAGCATAAAGCGCACCGACGGGCCGTTGTCGCGCCATCCCACGGGCAGGCGCTGGCCCCTGCTTGGGTGGGCGCGGAGGGGTGTGTTCGGATGGTGGGTTTCACCCACCCTACGGCGCCCCCACCCCTGACCCCTCCCCACGAGGGGGAGGGGGAGCGCGTTGAACAGGCGTTGTGCGGTGTCCCGGCGGGGTGTGGGTTGTGGTGCGCCATGAATGCGCACCCTACGCCCCCCATGTCAGCTTCATGTCAGCTTGCCGTGCCAACCTCGGCCTGTCGGGGAGGGAGGACTCCCCGTTTGATTCGGGGTGCAAGCCCCCTAGGGAGGAAAGACAATGAAACACGTCCTGTTGGGCGCGGCGATGGCCGTGGCTCTTGCGGTTCCCGCATATGCTCAAGATTACACGATCATGGCCCCGGCGGCCCCCGGTGGGGGTTGGGACGGGACGGCGCGGTCGATCCAAGAGGTGATGCAGGCCGAAGGGATTGCGCCCTCGGTCGAAGTGATCAATGTGCCGGGCGCGGGCGGCACCGTGGGTCTGGCGCAGTTTGCGGCGGACAGTGCGGGCGATCCGACCAAGCTGATCGTGGGCGGCTATGTGATGGTGGGGGCGATCCTGACGAACGGCTCGCCGGTCAGCCTGAAAGACGTGACGCCGATTGCACGGCTGACGGGGGATACCGAAGCGATTGTGGTTCCGGCGTCGTCGGACATCATGACGATCAATGATCTGGTGGAGAAGATGAAGGCTGATCCGGGCTCGGTGTCCTGGGCGGGTGGCTCGGCGGGCGGGGCGGACCATATTCTGGT
Source organism: Neogemmobacter tilapiae (assembly GCF_014652215.1). GTDB lineage: Bacteria > Pseudomonadota > Alphaproteobacteria > Rhodobacterales > Rhodobacteraceae > Neogemmobacter > Neogemmobacter tilapiae. The sequence goes on from NZ_BMYJ01000007.1 coordinate 49,228, forward strand.
GGGCTTGCTGGCGAAATCGGCGGGGGTGGACCCGACGAAGATCAACTATGTGGCCTATTCGGGCGGCGGTGAGGCCTTGGCGGCGATCCTGGGGAACCAGGTGACGGCGGGGGTTTCGTCGATTGGGGAGTTTTCGGAGCAGGTGAAGGCGGGAACGATGCGTCTGCTGGCGGTGTCCTCCGATGCGCGGCTGGAAGGGGTGGATGCGCCGACGCTGAAAGAAGCGGGCTATGACGTGGTGTTGCAGAACTGGCGGATGGTGGCGGCAGCGCCGGGGATCACCGATGAGCAGAAGGCGAAAATCGCGGCGGATATTGAAAAGCTGAATGCCTCGGCCGGGTGGAACACAATGCTGGCGACGAAGGGCTGGTCGAACACCTATCTGGCGGGGGATGCGTTCACGGCGCAGCTTGAGGCGGATATTGCGGCAACGGATGCGATCCTGCGCGACATCGGTCTGGTGAAATGAGAGGCTTGGAAAGCCGGCAGCGCCGCCCCCAGTGGGCGGCGTTTGTCATTGCGGCGGGGCTGGCAGCGATGGCGCTGGCGCTGCTGATGGATGCGGCAGGGCAAAAGCAAGATGGGGGCTATGCGGGGGTGGGTCCGGGGGACGTGCCGCGGATGGTGGCTTACGGCTTGCTGGTGCTGTCGGGGCTGACGGTGGTGGCGGGGTTCCGGGGGGCTTTGCCGGAACCGGAGGTGCAGAATAAGGGGCCGGTGTTGTGGATCCTGACGGGGTTGGGGTTGCAACTGGTGCTGCTGCATTGGGCGGGGTTCGCGATCGCGGGGGCGATGCTGTTCGGACTGACGGCGCGGGGGTTCGGGAAGGGGCCCTTGTGGCTGACGGTGGGGGTGGGGTTCCTGGTGGCCTTGGGCATCCATGGGGTGTTTGACGGGCTGTTGAACCTGAACCTGCCGGCGGGGCCGGTGGAACGTCTGGTGTTCGGGGGGTGATGATGGAGAGTTTTAACCTGCTGATGCAGGGGCTGTCGGTGGCCTTGGACCCGATGATCCTGCTTTATGCGCTGATCGGGGTGACGCTGGGAACGGTGGTGGGGGTGCTGCCGGGGATCGGGCCGGCGCTGACGGTGGCCTTGCTGCTGCCGGTGACCTATGGGCTGGATCCGGCGGGGTCGCTGATCATGTTCGCGGGGATCTATTATGGGGGGATGTATGGGGGGTCGACGACGTCGATCCTACTGAACACGCCGGGCGAAAGTGCGTCGATCGTGACGGCGATCGAAGGCAACCAGATGGCGCGGAAGGGGCGGGCGGGGCCTGCGCTTGCAACGGCGGCGATTGGGTCGTTTGTGGCGGGGCTGGTGGCGACTTTGCTGCTGGCTTTCCTTGCGCCGCAGGTGGTGAAGCTGGCTTTGACGCTGGGGCCGCGGGAGTATTTCGCGCTGATGGTTCTGGCCTTTGTGACGGTTTCGGCGACCTTTGGGGACAGCGCTTTGCGGGGGCTGACGTCTTTGTTCATCGGGCTGGCCTTGGCTTGCGTGGGGATTGACGGGCTGACGGGGGCAGCGCGGCTGACCTATGGTGTGCCGCAGTTGATGGACGGGATTGAGACGACGACGCTGGCGGTGGCCTTGTTCGCGATTGGTGAGGCTTTTGCGGTGGCGGCGGTGGTGGCCCCGCCGGACGGGATGCATCAGATCAAGGGGCGGGTGACGATGGCGGCCGAGGATTGGCGGCGGTCGTGGAAATCCTGGATCCGGGGCACGTTCATCGGCTTTCCCATCGGGGCGATGCCGGCGGGTGGGGCGGATGTGGCCTCGTTTCTGTCTTATGCGACGGAAAAGAAGCTGGCGGAAAAGCCCGAGGAATTCGGCCATGGCGCGATTGAGGGCGTGGCCGGGCCAGAGGCTGCGAACAATGCGGCGGCGGCGGGGACGCTGGTGCCCCTGCTGACTCTGGGTCTGCCGACAACGGCGACGGCGGCGATCATGCTGGCGGGGTTTCAGCAATTCGGGTTGCAGCCTGGGCCTTTGCTGTTTGTGACCAATGCCGAACTGGTCTGGGGTCTGATTGCCAGCCTGTTGATTGCGAACGTGATGCTGGTCGTTCTGAACCTGCCGCTGATCGGGCTTTGGATCCGTCTGCTGTCGATCCCGCGCCATTGGCTTTATGCGGGCATCTTGCTGTTTGCGACTTTGGGCACCATCGGGGTCAACCCTTCGCCGGTGGAGTTGGGGATGCTGATCCTGTTTGGCGTGATGGGCTATGGGATGCGGCTGTATGGCTATCCGGTGGCCCCGGTGGTCGTGGGGCTGATCCTGGGGCCCATGGCCGAACAACAACTGCGCCGCGCCTTGGCGATTGCGCAGGGGGATTGGTCAACGCTGGTATCGACCCCGGTTTCGGCGATTTTGCTGACCGTCGCCGCGCTATTCCTGATCGTGCCCTTGATCCTGCGTTACACAGGGCGGGGCGCGGTTCTGGCGCAGGTCGCAGGCGATGAGGACTGAAACGCTGGAGCGCCCTTTGGGCGCAAGCCTTTGTGAACGCCGCTTGCGCGGCGCGGTGGGAGGGCTTCTGCCCTCCCACACCCTCCCGGGATATTTTTGAAGAAAAGATGGGAAGGGCGGGGCGCCTTGGTGTCCTGCAATTTTACATATCCATTGCAAGTTTACAGGTTTCCGCTTTATCCTGAAAAGACAGGATAAAGGACATGACAGGTTTGCAAGTTGCCATCATTGCGGATGATCTGACCGGGGCGCTGGATTCCGCAGCCCCCTTTGCGGCGATGGGCTTGCGCACTGTGGTTTTGACTGGATTGGAGGCTTTGCCGCAGGCCGAAGGGGCCGATGTGGTGGCGCTTTCGCTGGCCAGTCGGGAAATTCCAGTGGGTCAGGCGGCGGCGCGGGCGGAAGCGGCGGCGCGGGCGCTGGGCGGGGCTGTCTGGTTGTTCAAGAAGATCGATTCACGCCTAAAGGGCCATGTTGCCGCCGAAGTGGCGGCGGTTGCGGCGGTGCGGGGGGCCACGCGTATTCTGGCCTGTCCGGCGGTGCCGGATCTGGGGCGTTTTGTGCTGGGTGGGGCGCTGGTGGGGCAGGGTGTCGCCGTGCCCTTGCCGGTGGCCCCGGCCCTTGCGCCTTTGCCGGTGGAGGCGCCGGATGTGCGGGGTGAGGCCGATCTGGAGGCGCTGATGGCGTCCCTGACGCCTGATGTGCTTTTGGTGGGGGCGCGGGGCCTTGCCTCGGCCTTGGCGCGGCGTTTGGCGAAGGGGGCCGCACCCGTGCCGCCTTTGCCGGGGCCTTTGGTGATACTGGTGGGATCGCGCGATCCGATCACCTTGGCGCAGGTGGAATTGGCACGGCAAGAGCCGGGTGTCGAATGGATTGCGGCACCGGATGGGCAGGTGCCGCAGGATGCGATGCCGGGTGCGACGCTGCTTTTGCAGGCAATGCCCGGCGCGGGGGCGACGGGGGCGGCGGTTTCGGCCCGTCTGGCCAAGGGGTTGCCCGTGCATTTGACCGCGCGGCGGGGCCTGCTGATCACCGGCGGCGAAACCGCTGGGGCGGTGCTGGCCCATCTGGGCCTTCAGGCGCTGGAAGTGCAGGGCGAGGTTCTGCCGGGCCTGCCGCTGTGTCGGCCCTTGGGGGCCATGGAACATTTGACCATCGTGACGAAATCCGGGGGCTTTGGTGATGTCGATGCCCTGCAACGCCTGATCCGGCAGGCGAAAGGAGATTTGGATGTCGCGCAGCGCTGATCCGAACGAACGGCCAAAGTCGATGCTTTTGGCCGATGTGGTCTATGATCGCCTGCGGCGTTCCATTCTGAACGGCGATTTCCGCCCGGATGACCGTTTGCCGGGGGAAAACGCCTTGGCCGAGGCGCATGATGTGTCGCGCCCGGTGATCCGCACGGCGTTGCAAAGGCTGCGCGAGGAGGGGTTGGTGACGTCCCGCCAAGGGGCGGGGAGTTTTGTCAGCGCGCCGGTGGAACAGCGGCCCTTGGCCTTTCAACCCTTGGAAACCATTGCGGATTTGCAGCGCTGCTATGAGTTTCGTCTGACGATTGAACCGGCGGCGGCGGCGATGGCGGCCTTGCGGCGGGGAGACCGGCATCTGGCCGAGATCGGCACCTGTCTGCAAATCATGCGGGATGCGACGGAACGACGGAACCACAGGGAGGACGCGGATTTCGACTTTCACCTGTCGATCACGCTGGCGGCGAACAACCAGTATTTTGAAACCTCGATGCGGGCCCTGCGGGAACATATCGCGGTGGGGATGAAGTTCCACGGGCTGTCTTTGCAGACGGTGCGGGGGGGGCTGGACCATGTGCTGGACGAACATGCCGCGATCTATGAGGCGATCACCAAGGGTGAGGCAGAGCGGGCGCGCGAGGCGATGCTGAAGCATGTAACCGGGTCGCGCGACCGTCTGTTTGAAGGGCGGTTGCTGGATCTGTCGCAGCGTTAAAAGGCGGCGCGGTAGATCTGTTCAACCTCGGCCAGGGTCATGTCGCGGGGGTTGTTGTCCATCAGGCGGCGGATGGCATGGGCTTCTTGCGCCCAAGCTTGCAGGTCGCTGTCTTTGGCCCCGAGTTTGGACAGGCGCATTTCGACGCCCAGATCGGCGCACCATTGGCTGGCGGCTTGCAGAAGATCGCCTTGGAGGCCAAGGGCATGGGCGATTTCGGCGGTCTTTTCACCGGCGACAGATTGGTTGAAGGCCAGCACATGGGGGAAGATGACGGCATTGGCGAGGCCGTGGGGGAGTTTCAGCCTTGTGCCCAAGGGATAGGCGAGGGCGTGGCCTGCCGCCGTGTTGACCGGGCCCAAGCAGATGCCGCCGTAATAGGCGGCGAGCAGCAGGGCGGCGCGAGCCTCGGCATCCGCGCCATCGGCGACGGCGCGGGGCAGGTAGCGGGCGACGAGGTTAAAGCCGATGCGGGCATAGTTGTCGATGAGCGGATGGGCTCTGCGGTTGGTAAACGCCTCAACACAATGGGCCATGGCGTCGATGCCGGTGGCGGCGGTGACGGCGGGGGGGACGGTCAGCGTCAGATCGGGGTCAAGGGCGACCATATCGGCGATCATATGCGGCGTTTCGACGGCCATTTTGTTGAGGGTGGCGGCGTCGGTGACAAGGGCGCGGATGCCCGCTTCGGATCCCGTGCCGGCGGTGGTGGGGACAAGGGCCAGGGCGTTCTGGCGGTGGGTGACTTTGTTGGGGCCGATGATCTGGGGCAGGGTCTGGTGGCCACGGAGGACGGTGACGAGTTTGGCGACATCCATGACCGAGCCACCGCCGAAGCCGATCACAAGGTCGGGCTGGGCGGCTTGGGCGGCGGTGAGGGCGAGGTCGAGGTTGATCGTGTCGGGTTCGGGGGCGACGCCGTCAAAAACGGTGATCTGGCCGGGAAGGGCCAAGCGGTCGAGCAGGGGAAGCATGACCTTTTGGGTCAGGACAAGGATGTGGGTGAAGCCTTGGGCGCGGGCCCAATCGCCGACCTGGGCGGCAGAGCCGGAGCCATAGTCAAAGCGGCGGGGCTGATAGAGGCGGAGGGGCAGGGCATAGGCGGTCATGCGGCGGCCTTGGCTTTGGGGGTGTTCAGGGGGGCGAGTTTGGTGGCGAGGTCGGCCTGTTCGGCTTGGCTCATGGCGACCAAGGGTGGCCTTGTGCGGGCCCAAGCGGGATCATCCCAGACATGGCCGACCATGGCCTTGATGGCGGGGATCTGGACGTAGGAATTGGACAGGTTGCGGAAGGCGTTGATGCGGTCTTGGGCCTTGGCCACAGCATCAGCTTGGGCGGGATCATTGGCCCCGGCGTAGACGATGGCGAGATCACGGGCGACGATGTTCGAGGTGGCGGTGATGCAACCGGCGCCGCCCATCTGCATGACGGGGAGCAGCAGGGGATCCGCACCGGCGAGGACGGAGAAACCGGGGAAGCGGGCGATCATGCCTTCCATATTCTCAATCTTGCCGGCCGAGTCTTTGATGCCGACCACGGTGTCGGGGAAGGCGGTGCGGAGGCGGTCGATGAGGTCGTGGGAGATGCCAAGGCCAGCGACCTGGGGGATGTGGTAAAGGACGATGTTCAGGCGGCTGTCGGCGACGCCTTCGATCACGCGGGCATAGGCGGCGAAAAGCCCCTCATCGCTGACGGGTTTGTAATAGAAGGGTGGCAGCATGACGACGCGGGTGACGCCTTGCGACAGGGCGTGGCGGGTCAGGGCGATGGTTTCGGGGATGTTGGGCAGGCCGGTGCCGGGCATCAACTGATCGGGCGCAATGCCTGCGGAGAGGGCGGCGTCCAGAATATGCTGGCGTTCCAGCACCGAAAAGGAATTCGCCTCACCCGTGGTGCCCAGAAGGGCGATGCCGTTGCAGCCCTGTTCCAGCAGCCAATGGCAATGGGCGGCAAAGGCGGGCAGGTTTGGTGAGAGGTCGGCGTTCAGGGGGGTCGCAGCGGCGGAATAGACGCCGGTGATGGGATGGGTCATGGCTTGGCCTTGGGATTGGCGACCAGCTTGGCGGCATAGGCCAAGGCGTGGTTAAGGTTGGTGTTGTTGGCGCGGCCGGTGCCGGCGATGTCAAAGGCGGTGCCGTGATCGACCGAACAGCGATCAATCGGCAGCCCGACCGAGACATTGACGGCGGTGTCAAAGGCGACCAGCTTGATGGGGATATGGCCTTGGTCGTGATACTGGGCGATCACCAGATCAAAGGCCCCGTTGTAGGCACGGTGATAGACGGTGTCGGCGGAAATCGGGCCTTGCACGTCGATGCCTTCGGCGCGGGCTTGGGCCACGGCGGGGGCGAGAAATTCATCATCCTCGGTCCCGAACAGCCCGCCTTCGCCGCAATGGGGGTTGATGCCCGCGACGGCAATGCGGGGCCGGGAAAGCCCGGTGCGTTTCATATGGGCGTCGCCTTGGCGGATCGTCGCCAGAACCCGTTCGGTCGTCGCGCGGCCAATGGCATCGCGCAGGGCGATGTGGGTTGAGACATGGATGACGTTCAGCCGTTCCGAGGCGAGCAGCATCCATGACGATTTGGAACCGGACAGATGCGCCAGCATGCCCGTATGCCCGTCATAGTGATGCCCAGCGGCATTCAGGGCGGCCTTGTTGATGGGGGCGGTGGCGATGCAGCCGATGTCGCCTGTCATGGCATCGGCCACGGCGGCCTTGATGAATTGAAAGCAAGCCTCGCCACAGCGGTCGTCCAGCTTGCCAAAGGCGGGCAGGGGGCCAGGGATGTCGGTGTGGTGGATGTCGAGTTCGGACAGGTCCATGCCCGTAATCAGCACCGATTCCGCCGCGATCAGGCTGTCGCGGTTGCCGTAGATGCGGATGCCTGCGCGCTGGGCCGGGGTCATGGCGGCCAGCGATTTGATGATGATCTCTGGCCCGACCCCGGCAGGGTCGCCCATGGTGATGCCGATGAGGGGGGTGGTCATGCCGAAACAGGCTCCCATTGTGTGGTGGTGGCCGAAGTGACGGCGTGACAAGCGACCTGATGGCCGGGGGTGATTTCGCGCAGGGCGGGGACTTCGGCCTTGCATTTTTCGCGGGCCAAGGGGCAGCGGGTGTGGAAGCGGCAGCCCGAGGGCGGGTTGAGGGGGGAGGGCACCTCGCCCTGCAAGCGCTGACGCTGGCGCGAGGATTTCGGATCGGGTTCCGGCACGGCGGACAGCAGGGCGCGGGTGTAGGGGTGCAGCGGATTGGCGAAGAGGTCGCTGGAAGGGGCGAGTTCGGCCAGACGGCCCAGATACATGACGCCGACGCGGTCGCTGATATGGCGGACAACGGCCAGATCATGGGCGATGAAGAGGTAGGTGAGTTTGTATTTGTCTTGCAGATCGAGCAGCAAGTTCAGGATTTGCGCCTGAACCGAGACGTCGAGGGCCGAGATCGCCTCATCACAGACGATAAAGCGCGGTTCGCAGGCCAGGGCGCGGGCGATGGCGACGCGCTGACGCTGACCGCCGGACAATTCATGCGGATAGCGGCTGGCGAAACGGTCAGAGAGTCCGACATCGGCCAAGAGGCGCGAGAGGCGGGCAGGGAGTTCGGATTTGGTCGCCAGTTTGTGGAACAGGATCGGTTCCGACAAAGCCTCGCCAATGGTCATGCGGGGGTTGAGGGTGGAATAGGGATCCTGAAAGACGATTTGCAGATCGCGCCGGAAGGGGCGCATGGCGTCATCGTCGAGTTGCGCCAGTTCCTGCCCCTTGTAGACGATAGACCCGCCGGAGGGGCGTTGCAGGTTGAGGATGCAAAAGCCGGTGGTCGATTTGCCGCAGCCGGATTCGCCGACCAGCGAAAGGGTTTCGCCTTCGATGATGGTGGCGGTGAAATCGTCCAAGGCGCGGACAACGGCAGCCTTGTCGCCAAAGGCCCCAAGGCGGATGGGAAAGGCTTTCGACAGGCCCTTGATGGTGATGAGCGGCGCGTTCATGCGGCACCTTTTTCGGTTGTGACGAAACAGGCGACGCGGTGGCGCGGATCGCTGCCCGGCACGGGGGCGAGTTTCGGCAAGGCGTCGTTGCAGGCAGGCATGGCCAGACTGCAACGCGGGGCAAAGGGACAGCCCGGCGGGCGGCGGCCGGGTTCGGGCGGGGTGCCACCGATAGAGGGCAGGCGGTCCATCGCCTTGCCCGCAAGCGTGGGCAGGGAGGCGAGCAGGCCACGGGTGTAGGGGTGGCTGGGGCGGTCAAAGATCACATCGACGGGGGCATCCTCGACCACGGTGCCTGCGTAAAGCACGGCGATGCGGTCGGCCAATCCGGCGATGAGGGCCAGATCATGAGTGATCCAGACGACCGACATTTTCAGCCGGTCTTTGAGTTCGCGCACCAGATCGACGATCTGGGCCTGAATGGTCACGTCGAGCGCCGTGGTGGGTTCATCGGCGATCAAGAGGCGTGGGTTGCCCGCAAGGCCGATGGCGATCATCACGCGCTGGCGCATGCCACCCGAGAGTTCATGCGGATAGGCCATAAGGCGGTCGCGGGGGGAGGGGATGCCGACGAGTTCGAGCAGTTCCCCGGCGCGTTGCATGGCGGCGGGTTTGGCCATGGCTTTTTGATAAACCAGCGCCTCGACAATCTGGTCGCCGATGCGCATGACGGGGTTGAGGCTGGTCATCGGGTCTTGGAAGATGAAGCCAATCTCGGCCCCGCGCACCTTGCGCAGTTCCTTGGGCGATAGGCGCAAAAGGTCACGCCCGGCGAAATGGGCGGAACCGCCGGTCGCTTTGATCTTGTTGGGCAAAAGGCCCATCAGCGACAGCATGGTCAGGCTTTTGCCGCAGCCGGATTCGCCGACAACGCCCAGACTTTCGCCTTCGGCGACGGTCAGGTCGATGCCGTCCACCACACGGGCGGGGCCGTTGTCGCGGGCGATGTCGATGGTCAGGCTTTTGATGTCCAGAAGCGCGGTCATTTCTGCCCCTTGGGGTTCAGGGCGTCATTCAGGCCGTCACCCAGAAAGTTGAAGGCGACGGTGACGACAGCCAGCACGGCGGCGGGGGCCAGCAGCAGGTGGGGATAATTGGTCCAGACCCGCAGGCCATCCGAGATCATGTTGCCCCAGCTGGGCGTGGGCGGGTTGACCCCGATGCCGAGGAAGCTGAAGGCGCTTTCCAGCACCATGGCGGTGCCAAGCCCCGCCGAGACGGCGACGATCAGCGAACCCATGGCATTGGGCATGACATAGCGCATGAGGATGATGCGGTTGGTCAGGCCCAAGGCGCGGGCGGCGGTGACATAGGGGCGGTTGCGGATCGACAGCACCTGCGCGCGGACAAGGCGGGCATAGGGCGGCCATGAGATGAGGGCCATGGAGCCGAAGACCAGAACAAAGTCGATCAGCGCCGAGTTGCGGTAGATCGGGTTCATGGTTTCCATGTAACGCGCCTCCATCCACAGGGTGATGGGTTGCTTGAGGCTGGCGTTGATGACGACGACCAGCAGGAGTTGCGGCACAGACATGGTCATGTCGGTGACCCACATCAGGGCCTTGTCGAAAAAGCCCCCGTAAAAACCGGCGATGGCCCCCAGAACCACCCCGATCAGCAGCGCGACCAAAGTCACGATCACCGCCACTAGAAACGCCGTTCTTGCGCCATAGATCAGCCGCGACAGCACATCCCGGCCCAGATCGTCGGTGCCGAAAGGATGGGCGAGGGATGGGGCCAGATTGCGGGCGTCGAGATCCTGCGAGAGAAAATCATAGGGCGTGAGCCAAGGCCCAAAAGCCGCGACAAAGACGAGGGCCGCGATGATGATGAGGCCCGCGACGGCGAGTTTGTTGCGGCGCAGGCGACGCCAGGCATCGCGCCAGAGGGAGTTCGGTTTGTCTTCGACAACAGCGGACATCAGCGGCCCCCCTTGGCGTCACTGGCCCGAGGGTCGAGCAGAGGATAAAGCAGATCGACAAGCAGGTTTGAGGCCATGACGAGGAACGAGCCGATGAGGGTGATGGCGAGGATCACCGGAAAGTCGGAATTGGTCAGCGCGGAAACCGTCAGGCGGCCAAGGCCCGGCAGGCCGAACACGAGTTCGACAAAGATGGCGCCGTTGACGATGGTGATCATGATCAGCCCCAATTGGGTGATCACGGGGGTCAGCACGGGGCGCAGGATGTGGCGCAGGGCGACGATGTGTTCGGGCACACCCTTGGCGCGGGCGGTGCGGACGAAATCTTCGGTCATCACCTCGATCACCGCGGCACGGGTTTGCCGCACGATCAGGGCGATGGGTTGGAAGGACAGGACCAAGAGCGGCAGGATGATCTTGACGGAAAACACTCCGCCCCAGCCATAGGGGACCGAGCCTTTCGGCAGGATCGCCAGAAGTGCCACCATCAGCAAGGGGCCTGCGACATAGGCCGGAATGGCCCAAAGCGTGACGGCGGTGCCAAGGATCGAATAATCAAGCCGGGTGTTCTGGTTCATGCCGGCAATCATGCCCAGGGGGATGGCGACGACGGCTGTGACAAGCATCGCCAACAGCCCCAGCATCAGCGAGATGGGGGCGGCGGCAGAAATCATCGCCCAGACCGAACGGCCCGAGGTCAGCGAATTGCCGAAATTGCCATGCAGCAGGTTCCAGATGTAATTGCCGAATTGCACAAGGAAGGGCTGGTTCAGCCCCGCCTGTTCGCGGATCGCCTCGACCTTGACCGGGTCATAGGCCACGTCGCCGGGCGCGCGCAGGAAGATCAGCTTGATCGGATCGCCCGCGCCATAGAAGGCTAGGGCATAGACCCCCAGCATCACAAGCAGGACCGAGGGTATCCACAACAGCAAGCGCCGTGTGATATAGGCGAACATGTCAGGGCTCCAAAGGCTTGAGGGGGCGGGGCGCTAGGCACCCCGCCCGATCTGGCGATATCAGGCGATGTTGATCGCCCAAGGCGCGACGATCTGCCAATCGAGGTTCTTTTCCATCCCCGAGACATTGGCCGTGGCCCAACGCGACATGGTTTGCTTATACCACGGGATAAAGCAGAAATCGTCGCGGAACAGGCGCTGGGCCTCTTGCGCGAGGCTGATGCGGGCCGGATCATCGGCGGGCTTCGTCAAAGCCTCGGCAATCAGCGCATCGACCTTGTCGTTCTTATAGGCCATTTTGCCAGTGGCATTGCCCGAAGACGAGGCGATGGAGCCTGCCAGATAGCTGGCCGCATCGGGAACGCGGGTGCCGACGTCATCGCGGAAGATCTGGATCGCGTTCTGATCGGGGCCTGCATATTGGTCTTGCTGCGGTTTCATATCGACCGCCGAAATCCCAAGGTTCTGCCGCCATTGTTCGGCGATATACTGGGCCGCAGCCTCGTTTGCAGGCGACGAAATGCCCACGAACATGATCTTGGGCAGACGGTCCGGCCCGCCATAGGACGATTCCGCCAGCAGCGCCTTGGCCTTTTCCGGATCGAACGGATAGGGCACGAAAGCCGCATCATCGGCCCCCGGCACGGCGTTCATCACCATGTCGGTTTTCTGGTGTGGGCCATCGGGGAACGAGGCTTTGATCAGCCCGTCACGGTCCACGGCCAAGATCAGGGCTTCGCGCACCTTGGGGTCGTCCATGGGCGCGCGGGCGGTGTTGAACCAGAAATGCTGGCTGGTCGGAATTTCCGCGCCGCCGGCAAAATCGGCCCCCAGATCCTGCACGATGGTCGAGGTGACGAGTTCGGTATGCGCCTGATATTCGCCCGAGGCGAGCATCTGGGTGGCGGTCACGTTGTCCTCAATCGCGGTCAGTTCGATGCGGGCGAGCGCCGGTTTCGGGCCAAAGAAATTAGGGTTCGGCACCCAGACGAGTTCGCCGGTATCCAAATTGGCGGATTCCAGCATGAACGGCCCCGAGGTGGCCCCGTTGGCGGCCAAGAAGAAGTCGGGCACTTCGTTGCCATCGGCCCCGCGGGCGACCGAGACCTTGACGATGGGCGCGATGTGGTTGGCCAGACGCTGGAAGAAGATCGGATCGGGGCCAGACAGGGTGACGGTCAGCGTGCCATCGTCATTGGCGACGATGCCCGAAATGTCGGTGGCCGTGCCATCCTTGGCGGCGGCGTAACCGGCGACACCGGCCAGCACCTGATCAATGCGCTGGTTCTGGCTGGCGGGCATGGCCGACAGTTCCCACGAGCCTTTCACATCGGCGGCGGTGATCGCGCTGCCATCGGCGAATTTGGCGTCGGGGTTCAGTTTCAGCGTCCAGGTGACGAAATCGGCCGAGGGCGTCCATTCGGTCAGGACATAGGGCTGAATTTCGCCTTTCTCGTTGAAATACATCGCGCTGGCATTCCAGACCGAGTTCCAGCGATAGGGCACGCCGCCGCCGCGCAGGGGCGACCAGTCTTGCGAAAATGCCGGGTTGATGGCTTTCAGCACGGGGCCTTCTTGCGCCATGACGATCTGTGCGCCGGGGCCAAAGGCGGCCACGGCGACAACCGAGCCCAAGCCCAGTTTCAGCGCGCCACGCCGCGAAATGCCGCCTTGCGGTCTTTTGGTGGTGTTCATCGTTTCCTCCCCAAAGATGATGCGGACGGCCTTGGTCGCCGAAGCGACCCTCCTCCTCCGAAGGGCTGTCTGCTGCGGGAAGGGAACAGGTTTTGCGTTGGCCTGTCAACTTGTTATTTTGCTAGGCAGTTTTTGGCGGGATTTTGGTGAGATTTTCTGCGAAGATCGCGCTAACATGTGTTTTAAATCATGGTGATATGGAGAAAGTTGGTCGCATTTTACAAATCAAACCTCTATTGACAACTTGTTCATTCGAGTGCCAGCTTTGCGGGAATTTCCGCCAGATGCAGGACCATCCCCATGCCCGAACCGATGCCCGCCCGCGAACTTTTGCCCGAGGAAACACAGGTTTACATGGATGGTCTGCTGCGGCCCCATGCGGTGGAAGCGGACCGAATCGAGGCGATGCTGCCGTCACCGATGGTGCAGAACCATGCGGCGAACCTGTGTTTTCTGCCGGGCGGGGCGCTGGCCTGTGTGTGGTTTGGCGGCACGATGGAGGGGATGTCGGACATTTCGGTCTATATCTCACGCCTTGAACCGGGGGCGGATCGGTGGTCGGCGGCGGAAAAGCTGACGGATGCGGTGGATCGGTCGGAACAGAACCCGGTGCTGTTCGTGGCCCCCGATGGGCTGGTCTGGCTGATCCATACCTCGCAGCCCGGTGGGCGGCAGGATCTGTGCGAAATCCGCTATCGGCAGTCATTGGACGGCGGGCGCAGCTTTGGGGCATCGCAGCGGTTGGGGGATTTTACCGGGGTTTTCGTGCGTCAGCCGGTGCAGATCGGGCCAAAGGGCGAATGGCTGCTGCCGGGGTTTCGTTGCGTGACGCCGGATGCGGGGAAATGGACGGGAGGGCTGGATACGGCGGTGATGCTGGTGTCGCGGGATGCGGGCGGCACATGGCAGGCGGTGGAGGTGCCGGACAGTCTGGGGGCGGTGCATATGAACCCGGTGCCGGGGCAGGGGGGCGTGATGCCCGCCTTTTACAGGCATCGGTTTGCCGAAGCCGTGCAGCGCAGCCTGTCGCGGGATGGGGGGCTGACATGGGAAGCGCCAGAGCCGACGGATCAGCCGAACAACAATTCCTCGGTGCAGGCCGTGCGGCTGACGGATGGGCGGATTGCGATGGTGCTGAACCCGGTGAATGCGTCGATGTCGGATCAACGCCGGGCGTCGCTGTATGACGAGTTGGAAGGGGAGGATGAGGGCGGGACGGGAACGGCCATTTGGGGGGTGCCAAGGGGGCCGCTGTCGCTGGTCTTTTCGAGCGACAATGGGGCGACCTTTCCCGAACGGCGGGAACTGGAAACGGGGGACGGCTATTGCCTGACCAACAATTCCAAGGATGGGTTGAACAGGGAATATTCCTATCCTTCGATCCTGCAAGGGCCGGACGGGCGGTTGCACATCGCCTATACCTATCACCGGCGCGCCATCAAATACGTCTGTCTAAGCAAGAGTTAATAGGCCCAGCCGGCCTTGCCTGCCCCCCGTGTCATTGGGGCGGCAAGGTCGCAAACTTTTCCCGATAGGCGCTGGCGGTCAGGCCTGTGAGCCTTTGGAACAGGCGGCGAAAGGCGGCGGGGTCTTCATAGCCCACATCCCAAGCGATGCGGTCCACCGGGTCGCGCGTGAACTCCAACCGCTCGCGCGCCAGTCCGATGCGCAGATGTTGCACATATTCTGTCGGCCGGTGCCCCGTCGCCCGCTGAAACCGCCGCAGAAAGGTGCGCGGCTCTAGCCCCGCCTCAGCGGCCATCGCGGGAATAGACACTTCACGCCCGCCCCGCGCCTGCAACCAGTGCTGCACCCGCAGGATCGCGGCATCGCCATGCGACAGGCGCGGCGCAAAATGGCTGTAGTGGCGCTGTTCCCGCCCCGCCGGATCGACCAGCAGAAAGCGCGCCGTTTCGGCCATCACCGTCGGCCCCAGAAAACGGTGGATCAGCCGCAGCCCCAGATCGGTCCAGGCCATCATCCCGGCGGCGGTCAGGATATCGCCATCCTCGACCAAGATCGCCTCGGGCGTCAGCCTTGCCCTGGGAAAAGTCGCTTCAAAGGCTTCGGTATAAAACCAATGCGTCGTCGCCCGCCGACCATCCAACAAGCCGCCATGCCCCAAAAGAAAGGCCCCCACACAGACCGAGGCCATCACCGTCCCCTTGGCATGACAGGCGCGCAGCCATGCCGCCAGAGGTTCCGCCTCGGCCGCCAACATGGGCGGGGTCAGGCGGCCGGGGATGATCAGAACCTGCGGCGGCTTGTCAGGCGCGGCCCCATCCGCCGACCAATGACCACAACGGATGCGCTGACCGCTGCCAAGTTCGGCGGCATAAAGATTGGCGATGGCGAACATGTCGCCCAAGCCATGAACCGATGCCATCTGGCATTCGGGGTAAAGCAGCAGGCTGATGTCGATGGTCTCGGGCATCTTTGTCACTTTTGGCTTGAGTAATGTCATATGCGCCAATCCCACCCAAAGCGCAAAAGGTTCAGATTGTCTTCATCAGCGGTGGATGCCCCATCGCAAACCACAGGAGGAAGACATGACCAAGACAATCGTTCTGATCCACGGCGCTTGGCTGAACAGCCGCTCGTTTGAAAAAGTGAAAGCCCGGTATGAGGCGCAGGGTTTCCACGTGATCGCCCCCGACTGGCCCCATGACAACCGGACGCCCGAGGCGCTGCGGGCCGATCCCGACCCGCAACTGGCCCATCTGAGCCAAAGCCAGATCATCGCCCATTACGAGGCGATCATCCGCGCCCTGCCGGAAAAGCCCATCCTGATCGGCCATTCGCTGGGCGGCGTCTTTGTGCAGCATCTCTTGGCCCGTGGCTTGGGCGCTGCGGGTGTGGCGATCAATCCGGCCCCGACCCCTGGCGTTGGCTTGGGCCTTCAGGCCATTCTTTCGGCGCTGCCGGTGTTTGGTGACCTTTTGTCTTGGCGCAAGACCAAGGTGATGACGCGCCGCTTCTTTGCCCGCCGCTTTGCCCAGACCCTGCCGAAAGATCAGGTCGAGGCCGCCTATGACCGCTACATCGTGCCGACCCCCGGCCGGGTCTATTGGAACGGCGTGGTGAACCCGATCAAGATCGACTGGGCTGGCCAGAACCGCGCCCCCCTGCTGCTGATCGGCGGCGGCAAGGATCTGATTGCCGATGCCGCGATGACAAGGGCGATCTTTCGCAAGCAATCCCGTGCGGCCTCTCTGACCGAATTGCGCATCTTTGAGGACCGCTCGCATTGGACGCTGATGGACAAGGGCTGGGAAGAGGTCGCCGATGCCGCGCTGAACTGGGCGATCCGGCAGGCCGGGCAAGTGGTGCAACTGCGGGCGGCCTAACCGAAGGGGGCGGATCTGGAGGGAGACGATACCTAGGCACGCAAAGGCATGGCCGAAAAGGCGAAGGCCGCCCAACTTGGGCGGCCATTCATCGCTGGTAGCCGGTTTTTTACAGTGGCTCCGGCGGTAGGGATCGAACCTACGACCAATTGATTAACAGTCAACTGCTCTACCGCTGAGCTACGCCGGAACACTGTGGGCGGGTCTATAGCAAGGGTGTCGGGGGGCGTCCAGAGGGATTTGGCGGGATTTTCATTTTGCGGAGAAAATTGCCTTTGGGCCGAAGGGCGGCGTGGCGTTGATCAGATTTCTTTCTGCAAGATCAATCAGATGAGCCAAGCAGTTTGCTGTGGCGGCCTGCGTCAAGGCGGGGTCAAGCGGGCCGTAAGCCTTGGCCGTGATGGCCGACACCTGGTTATGACCACCCCGAACAGCAGCCAGAACAGCCGTCGCGCGCGTCTGGCGATGGTGGCGCAGGGCGCGGATACGGGCGGGCAGGTCTGGGATGACCGGGCCGTGGCCGGGCAGGCCCAGCGGTGTGTCTGTCGCCTCGAGCCGGTCAAGGCTGGACATGTAATCGGCCATCCGCCCTTCCGGTGGGGCCACCAAGGTTGAGGACCAGCCCATGACGTGATCGCCGGTGATTGCCCAGCCGGGGCCGATCAGGCAGAAATGGTCGGGATGGTGGCCCGGGGTATGCAGGGCGGTGATGCGACCCCAGCTTCCTTGCAGGACATCACCGTCCTGCAACGGTCTGACCGGCAAGTCCATTCTGGGGCAAAGGGCGGCATGGTCGGCATGGGGATGGGTCAGGACGATTTGCGTGATCCGTTCCCCGGGGGCAAGGGCGGCCATGAGGGCCGCATGATGCGCAGGCAAATCGGGGCCGGGATCAACCAGCAGAATCTCGCCCTGTCCCAGCAGCCAGGAATTGGTGCCCTCACCCGTCAGGGGCCCCGGATTGCCCGCCCGCACACAGCGGACCGCCGGTGGCAACCCCTTTCCCACCCCCATGATCCCCGCTAGGCTGGCTGCCATGATCCGCCTGAAATCCCTTCTGCCCCGCGGCCTCTATGGCCGTGCCGCGCTGATCCTGATCGTGCCCATCGTCACGATCCAACTGGTCGTGTCGATCGTCTTTATCCAGCGGCATTTCGACAGGGTCACCCAGCAGATGACAAGGGGGGTCATCATCGAATTGAACGCCGTGCTGGCCGAGGTTGCGGAACGCCCGGATCAGGCCCGCCAGATGGCGCAGGCCTTGGGCATCAGGCTGGACCTGCCCGCCAAGCCGGCCAAGCAGGGCCAGCGGCGGGTGTTCTATGATTTATCCGGCGCCGCGGTGATTGAAACGCTGCAAACGGAACTGCCGGGCACGACCTTTGTTGATCTGGAAACCGACCGCGATGCCGTGCTGTTGCAGGTTGCCCTGCCCCAAGGGGCGGCAGAAATGCGGATTGACCGCAAAAGGGTTTCGGCCTCGAACCCGCATCAACTGCTGGTCGTGATGATTGTCACGGGGGCCTTTATGACGCTGGTCGCCTATCTTTTCCTGCGCAATCAGTTGCGGCCCATCACGCGGCTGGCGGTGGCGGCCGAGGCATTCGGCAAGGGGCGGGTGTTGGCCTATCGGCCTTCGGGTGCGACCGAGGTGCGGGCGGCGGGGCTGGCCTTTCTGGCGATGCGGGAAAGGATCGAGCGGCAGATCGAACAGCGGACGCTGATGCTGTCGGGGGTCAGCCATGACCTGCGCACCCCGCTGACCCGGCTGCGGCTGGGCTTGAGCCTGCTGCCCGAGGATGAAGAGACGGCGGCCTTGCTGGGCGATGTCTCGGACATGGAAAGGCTGGTCGACGAATTCCTGGCCTTTGCCCGCGGCGATGCGATGGAAACCCCCGAGATCGCCGATGTGCAGGCCCTTGTCCGCCGGGTGGTTGAGAATGCCCAAAGATTGGGGCAGGCGGTTGAACTGGGGCCGATGTCCGGCCCGTCCGAGGTTCGGCTGCGGCCGGTCGCGGTGGGGCGGGCCTTGGAGAACCTGGTCGGAAACGCGATGCGGCACGGGCGGCGGGGCTTGGTGGGGGTCGTTGTCACGGCGGAACGGGTGGTGATCTCGGTCGAGGATGACGGGCCGGGGATTCCGGCGGCGCGGCGGGAGGAGGCGATGGCCCCCTTTGCCCGGCTGGACCACGCCCGCGATGCCAACCGGGGGGCCCGCGCCGGCCTTGGGCTGGCCATCGCCGCCGACATCGCCCGGGGCCACGGCGGGGCGCTGGTTCTGGGGGAAAGCCTGTGGGGCGGCCTGAAGGCCGAACTGGTGCTGGCGCGGTAGGTTTTGCGATTTCACGCGTGAAAAGATTGTAAGTCTTTGTTTTATCGTTGGAACATTATGGCAAGGGTGTTGTGGTTAACAATTTCCCCCACGCCGATGGGCCCAAGGCCGCACAGAATGCTGCACACGCATACAGGGCATTGCCCCCCCCCTTGTGCAAGCGGATAGTGTGTCTGGGCGGGATTCTGGGAAGGGAAGCAGGATGATGCGGGTTTGGGCTTTGGGGTTGGTGATGTTGGGATGCGCTTCATTGGCGTTGCCTCTCTTGGCCGAAACCTCCGACACGATCACATTGACCGATCCTGCCAGAATGAACCCACTCACCGCGTTCAAGGAATGCGACGCTTGCCCTGAGATGATCGTCATCCCCCTTGGCACATTCATGATGGGGGCGACGCCGGAAGAATCGCGCAATCCCTATGATTTCTACGGCGAGAACGCGCTTGGACGTATGCGAGGCCCTGATGAACTGAACATCATCCCGCACGAACATCCGCGCCACCCTGTGGAAATGGACATCCCCTATGCCATCGCCCGCAGTGAATTGACCTATGCCGAATGGATGGCCTGTGTGGATGATGGGGGTTGCAGCCACAACCCTGACCATCGCGTTCTGACGCCAACCGGCTATGTGACGCTGGGCCCCGATCATCCTGTGATCGACGTGTCTTATCTGGACAGTCTGGAATATGTCGCGTGGCTAAACAGCCAAGTCGGTGCCGAGGTCTATCGCCTGCCGACCGAAGCGGAATGGGAATATGCCGCCCGTGCGGGAACCGAGACGCCCTTTGCGCAGGGCGAGGAACTCACCTCGGAGCAGGCCAACTTCTCACGCGGGGCGACGGAAAATCTGCTGAGAAACTCCGAAAACCCGGCCAGAATACCTAGGCCGGACCTTATGGAGCGAGACATGCCGGTGCCAGTCGGCGATCTTGACGCGGCCAATGGCTGGGGCCTGCGGCACATGTCGGGCAATGTTGCAGAACTAACGCTGTCTTGCTGGTCGGATGAACATATCGGTCTTGGCACAGACAGTGGCTATCTGGCCAATGCAAAGGCGCAGGCCTCGTGCTTACGCGTCTCAAAAGGTGGGGATTTCGGCACTGCAATGGATGGCCTGCGCTCTGCCGCACGAAACAGACCGACCGAGGATTCACGGCGCAATTACTCAGGATTTCGTATTGTACGCGAACTTGCCAACAAGGAAGATGAATGATGACAACAGCGAGCTATAGGGTGCGCATTCATGGCGCACCATGAATGCGCACCCTACTTTTAACGTCAGAATGCTGCACACGCATACAGGGTATTGCTCCCCCTTTGCGCAAGCGCATAGTGTGAGCAGGCGGAATTCTGGGAAGGGAAGCGGGATAACATTTGTCGTGATTGCACAGCTTATCAGTTTGTAAGCCCCTCTCGGCATTCTTCGAGAAATTTCGTTGGGTCTTTCGGAGGGGTTTGGTCGGGCGTGATGCCAGCCGCGATCAAATCCGTCACATCAAGGCAATGTGCGATCTCGCGTGAGCGGTTGGCGATGGGCAGAAAGGTTGGCCAAGTCTCTTCCCACGACGGGGCTTCCCAACTGCTTAGGCCGGGAATGGGGCGCAATATATCTGATTCAAGGAGTATGGAAACATCTGGCGCATAGCGGGCATAAACATGACAAGATATGAATATCCCGTTTGCATCAGGGTTACTACATATCACAACATGCCCAATAGGGTCATTCTGTGATACAAAGAAATATTCTTCAAAACCGATATCCTTGTTTCTTCTAACTTCATATCCTGGAATGTCGTATTTTGGATGTGATACGCCAATATTTGGGAAGAATGATTCTATTTGACCTGCAACAAATTCGTCAAAATTACTGAATCCAGCACTTATTTCAAATACAACATGCTCCATCAAAGGGTCACTTCTCAGAAACACTCCAATCCAGTCCGCCCGCCCCATCCAAAATCCACGGTCATCTGGATAAATCATTTGTTCATCCCGCAGATCAAAGGTGCGCGACCATGCCTTGTAGAACCTGCTTTCGAATGGGGGGGATTCTGCCAAAGATCCCAAAGGCGCTAATATCCACAACGCGGATATAAATCCAACTGCAATTCCATATCTTGACATGACGTGCCCCAATACCAAAGCGCAACACACGTAACACGAGCATGGAGTGACGGCAATGTACCTTTTGACGCAGGCACAGTTAAATCAGCGAGCTGTAGGGTGCGCATTCATGGGGCAACAGTTTTGGAGTAAAAGTTGCGCCATGAATGCGCACCTTACTTTTCACTACAGAATGCTGCACACGCATACAGGGTATTGCCCCCCCCCGTGCGCAAGCGGATAGTGTGGTCGGGCGGGATTCTGGGAAGGGAATCAGGATGATGCGGGTTTGGGCTTTGGGGTTGGTGGTGTTGGGCTGGGCGGGGGGGGCTTGGGCGGAAGATATCTCCCCCCAGACAGAGTTTGAATCGTCTCACCCACGCTACCAATATCTGAGCGGCGTGGTGGAGATGGTGTCCAAGGACGGCGGCTTTTGGATACGGAACCACAAGGGCAATCTGATCAAGCTGAAGGAATGGGCCTTGGATGCCGATCCAGAATTGCTGAATATCGTACTTTTGGGGAGAGAGGTGAACTGCATCGGAATCTATCGGACCGAAGATTACGTTGGGGTGGCCTGCACGGTTTCCATTACCCGAACCAATATGCCGCCCGATTCTTGCACTCTATCCGATTACGTTAATTGTAGAGGAGCGTTCGGTTCGTTAGGCTTCATTCTCAAAGATCTTTTCTCAGTTCAGAAAAAATGTACGGAGTTCGATCGCAGCTTGATTGGAAAGACTTTCGAGCTTCCGCCTACTGAGCCGTATGAAGAGATATGTGACTACTATGATGAGGTTTATACACCATGAGCACAATTGACGATTTGATTGGTGATGGCCAAACTGGCCGTATTCGCTTTTATGAATATCCGGGCTGGACCGCCGCTTATCCCGATGAATATGCCGACAAAATATTTTTGATCAGGCAATATCTGGCAGAGGCCTATGCCAACCCCGAAATAAGGGCGCAACTGTTCAACCGACTCACCGAGAGCGATCCGCTCGATATATTTATAGCCAATGGGAAAAACTCGGCCATTCGAGATGAAAGAAAAATAATCATTGATCCAACAATGAGCTACGTCTTTGTTGACAGCACGGGTGCGTTGCAATCCTATGACATGGATCGCGTCATCGTTCACGAAATGATCCATGCGATAGAAGGTTCCTTTGATACAACAAAAGGTTTATCAGGCAGTTCCGCTCGGACAACAGCCGACTATCAAGGCGAAACTGTTTCTAGGGAAAATGAATTCTACGACATCGACCGCCCCAGTTATTCTACACTTATTAATTCAGCAGAAATGCCAATGATTGCCGCGCGCGCCGATCTACCTGGCGCGCAATTTGATTTGGTTCTTTTGAATAGTGTGGACCCAGATGGCTCAAACGAAGCCACATCCACTGGATATAATCTCATCACCGCGCGGAACATAGGCGCTGGCAACGTGAATGATCTGCTGATTGCTTGGAATTATGCCGATGCAAGGAATGGGGGGGCACACAAACCACAGCGTCTTTGCTGCTGGGGTTGGCAATGACTACATCTATGCGGGCGTCGGGAGTGATAAAATTTTTGGGGGCGCGGGCAATGATTATATTGACGGCGGAAGCGGATACTCGGCGCAGGGCGGGTCAGCAAATGATATCGCAATTTACTTTGACTATAGCGGTGATGCCAGTGGTGAGGGGCAGCATGGCATTCAGGTCAGTTGGCACCCTGATCAATTGCTGGTCACCGACGCTTGGGGCGGGCAGGACACTCTGATGGGGATCGAAGAGATTCAAGGCACGGCGCTTGACGACAGTTTCCAGATTTGGGGACCGTTTTGGGATGTTGTCACTTCGCAGCAATTGGATGATGTACCATTGTGGGATGGCGGGGCAGGTATTGACACGCTTATTCTTGATACGTCTGAGGGTTTGCTTGTTGATCTTGGCGATGGATATGTCACGGATGAGCAGAAATACTTCATCTTAGATAGCATCGAAAATGTTTCAGGCAGCGTGCATGATGACACCATCACCGGCGACGACAATGCCAATGTGATCAAAGGCAACGCCGGGGCCGACGAGCTTCGTGGCAATGGTGGGGAAGACGTCATCCTCTTCGACGCCGAGGATACGGTGGTGGAGGGTGGTGCGGGTTTTGACCGGGCGATTGCGGAAGGGGATGTCGGGGTGATTATAGACCTTGACGCGCAGGGTTTTGAGGCTTTTGCGGGGACGGATCAGGCGGATGTGATCCGGCTGAGCGCCAGCAATACGGGGCCGAAGATCGTCTGGGGCGGAGGCGGGGCGGACGTGTTCCAGTTCTATACGGATGAGGAGAGCTGGGAACAGGCAGGGATCTATGTGGTGAATGTGGCGGGAATGACGGCGGAGTCTTTCCAAGACGTGACGCTGGAAAGTCTGGGCCTTGGGGGGCTGGACCTGTCACAGATCGACGCCATCGTGATCAACCCGGATGCGGGGGATCGGTTCTTTATCAATGAAGAGGCGATTGGGATTGCTGGGACGGCCACGGACCTTGTGAGTTTGTATTTGCCGGGCATTTACACCGAAGTCGTTTTGGGTGGCCGGAGCTATGACGCCTCGGGCGGCGGGGCAGAGATACAGTTGCTCAGCTCGGGCGCGCTGGGGAGGGCGGTGACGATCCAAGGGGGATGGTCAGCAGGCTATACCTCTGCCGTGGAGGTTGGCTGGACCATGCAATTGGCGGAGGCGCCGGAGTTTGTGGCGGTCAATGGTGGTGAAGCGACGATGGAGGAGTTTGAGGACGCGGGTAAGAACTTTGCGCCCAATTCCCATGGACAAATCGCCTACGAACATGAGGGGTGGGAGTATCAGGTCTATTATCGGCTTGAGACCTATGAGGATGATCCGGCCGATTTTCCAACGGGCGGGGCAAGCTGGTTCGTGGCGGGGGGCGAGTTCAACGATTTCACCCTGTCCGCCGATGAAATTCTAAGCGCCTAGCCGCATGAAAAAACCCCGGGAAGGCCCGGGGTTTTTTCTTTTCTGGCCGGTGCTCAGGCGGTCTGGACGACCGCTGGCCGCATAAGTTGGACAAGGTCGGTCTTGTCGCGGATTTCCTCATAGCCGTGATAGACCATCATGACGGCGACATAGAGGATGATGGCAAGGCCGACATAGGCGATCCAGCGGTGCTTGTTCAGCAGGCGGGCGATGAAGGTGGCGGCGACGCCCATGAGGACGACCGAGAGGGCGAGGCCGATGAAAAGCACCTCGGGGTGGTCATGGGCGGCACCGGCGACGGCGAGAACGTTGTCCAGCGACATGGAGACGTCGGCGATGACGATCTGGATGGCGGCCTGCATGAGGGTTTTGCGGGGAACGCCCGCGGCAACGGTGCCATCGGCGTTGAGGTCGGCGCCGGCGAGGGCCTCTTGGGCGGCCTCATCTTCGGTGTGACCATGCTGAAGTTCGCGCCACATCTTCCAGCAGACCCAGAGGAGAAGGATGCCGCCGGCAAGCAGAAGGCCGGTGATGGAGAGAAGCCATGTGGTGATGAAGGCAAAGCCGATGCGCATGACGGTGGCGGCCAGAATGCCGATGAGGATGGCTTTCTTGCGCTGTTCGGCGGGCAGGCCTGCGGCAGCAAGGCCAATGACGATGGCGTTGTCGCCGGCAAGGGTGATGTCAATGAGAATGACCTGCCACAGCGCATTGAGCGCTTCGGGCGTCAGGAAGTCGAACATGTTTCCTCCGATAGCCCGAAGCGGGCGGGTGGGGGGCACATAGGGCGGGGAAGGGGGTATTGCAAGCGGTGGAAGGTTGCAAAATGGCGGTGGTAGCGATAGCGGGAAAGAATGCTGTCTTATCAACACGGATTTCACGCGGGAAACCTGGCAGATGTGCAGAAACACGCGCTGTTGTGCGTGGCTTTGGACTATCTGACGCAGAAGGACAAACCGCTGAGTTACATCGAAACGCATGCGGGGCGGGGGTTGTATGACCTTGGCGGCGATATGGCGTTGAAGACGGGGGAGGCGGCGGGGGGGATCCTGCGGCTGGAAGAGGCGTTCGGGGCGGATCATCCCTATCGGCGGCGGTTGGCTGAGGTTCGGGTGCAGTATGGGGAGAAGGCTTATCCGGGCAGCCCGATGCTGGCGGCCTTGTCCTTGCGGGAAACGGATACGATGCATCTGGCGGAACTGCATCCGCAGGAACATGGGGCGCTGAATTATGCGATGGGGCCTTGGGGGCCGCATATCCAGCAGCGGGATGGGATGGAGATGGCCTTGGCTGTGACGCCGCCAACGCCGCGTCGTGGTTTGATGCTGATCGACCCGTCTTGGGAGGTGAAGGAAGATTATGTGTCGATCCCGAAGGCGATGGGCCAGATTGCGCGGAAATGGAACGTGGGGATCCTGATGCTGTGGTATCCGATCCTGCAATCCGGGGCGCATGTGGCGATGCTGCGGGTGTTGGAGCAGGCTTTCCCCGAGGCTTTGCGGCATGAGGTGCGGTTTCCGTCGGTGCGGGAGGGGCATGGGATGCTGGGGTCGGGGATGTTTGTGGTGAACGCGCCCTGGGGGCTGGCAGAGGAAGCGGACAGGATTTCGGGGATATTCAAGAGGCTGGGATGATGCTGGTCTATGAAATCTGGGATGTTTTCACGGAAACGCCCTTTGCGGGGAACCCTTTGGCGATTGTGCGGGGGGCCGAGGGTTTAAGCGACGGGCAGATGCTGACCTTGGCGCGGGAGTTCAACCTGTCGGAGACGATCTTTGTGATGCCGCCACGTGATGCGGCGAACACGGCGCGGGTGCGGATTTTCTTTCCGACGGCGGAGATTCCTTTTGCGGGGCATCCGACGGTGGGCTGCGCGATCCATCTGGCGCTGGAGGGGCGGAGGCAGGCGGATTTCAAGGCGCGGATCGTGCTGGAGGAAGAGGCAGGTCTGGTGCCGGTGCAGGTAGAGCGGCGGAAGGGTCGGGTGACGGCGGAATTCGTGGCCCCTGTGCTGCCGCATGCGGTGGAGGGTGTGGTCGATCCTGCGTTGCTGGCCAAGGCTTTGGATATTCCCGCAAGCGACATCGGTTTTGGTCGCCATCAGCCGGGGGTTTGGGCGGGGGGGCCGCGCTTTGCCTATGCGCCTGTGTCGGGTCTGAACGCCTTGGGGCGGGCGCGTCCGGTGCAGCCCTATTGGGATCAGGTGACGGCGGCGGCGGGGGTGGATTCGGTTTACCTTTATACACGCGGGCCGGATTGTGACTATCGGGCGCGGATGTTTTCGCCCACGGCAGGCATTCCAGAAGACCCGGCGACAGGTTCGGCCACAGCCATTCTGGCGGCGCAATTGTTGGCAAGCGGGGCGCTGAGCGAGGGTGAGACGGTTTTGGCCTTGGCGCAAGGCGTCGAAATGGGCCGGGAAAGCCGTCTGGGGCTGACCGTGCGGGTGGCGGATGGTCGGCTGGAGCAGGTGCGGGTCAAGGGTTCTGCCGTGCGCATCGCGGGCGGTCAAATCCGCGTGCCGGGCTTGTCGGACGGCGCGGATCAGGCCATGTAAGGCAGATGTTCGCCCAGATTTTATCGCGCCTTGCCGCCCCGTCGAATGACCGTCTGCCGCCCTTGCAGGAACGCCGCGCCTTGGCGGCGCTGTTGGTGCGGGTGGGGCGGGCGGATGATCATTACGGGCCTGCCGAAATGCGGCGGATTGATCAGGTGCTGGCGGGGCGTTTCGGGCTTTCGCCCTTTGAGGCCGCGGGTTTGCGGGCGGATGGTGAGGCGCTGGAGACGGAGGCCCCCGATACGGTACGGTTCACGCGGGCCTTGAAGGACCATGTGCCGCTTGAGGAACGGGCGGGGCTGATCGAGGCCTTGTGGGCCGTGGCCTTGGCCGATGGGGAACGGGCGGCGGATGAGGAACAACTGATCCGGCTGGTGGCGAACCTGCTGGCGGTCAGCGATGCCGACAGCGGTCTGGCGCGACAGCGGGCGGCACGGGCATGATCGCCGCGCTGGGCATGTATGATCTGGGGGATGCGGCCCCGGCGAATGACCGGCTGTGGGCCTTGATCCGGGACGGGTTGGGCGGGGCAGGGATGGCGGCCCCTCAGGCGTTGACGCGGGGCGATTTGGCCTATCTGCCGGGTTGGTTGTCGCCTGATCTGGTTCTGGCACAGACCTGCGGGCGGCCGTTTCGGGAAATGCTGCATGACAAGGTGGCGCTGATCGGCACGCCGGACTATGGGTTGCCGGGTTGCGCGCCGGGCTATTATCGCAGCGTCTTTGTGGTGCGGGCGGATGATCCGCGCGGGGCGTTGGGTGATTTTGCCTCGGCGCGTTTTGCCTATAATGATCCGATGTCGCAATCGGGCTGGGCCGGGCCGATGCATCATGCACCCTATCTGACGCCCGCCTTGCAGACTGGGGGGCATCGGGCGTCCGCCCAAGCAGTGGCCGAGGGCGCTGCGGATGTGGCGGCGCTGGATGCGGTGACATGGGGGCTGTTGCAGCGCAATCTGCCGGAACTGGCGGCGCAGTTGCGGGTGGTGGATGAAACCCCACCCGCCCCCGGATTGCCCTTGATTTCAGCGCAAGGGTCGGATGCTGCCCGGATTTTCAGCGTGGTGGCGGGAGCCATTGCGGCGCTTTCAGCGGGCGACCGGGCGGCGCTTTCCTTACAGGGCTTGGTGCAAATCCCGGTCAGCGCCTATCTGGCCCTGCCGCCTGCGGCCCCCGCGCCAAAACTTTGACCAATTATTCAGCGTTGCATTATGCGCCGTTTTCGGCCCTACTTTGTCAAACGCGCTGCTTGCAGGATGAACGTGCCCAAAGATACCTCGGCCCCGTCGGCCCCCCCCGTCATCCAGATCCATGACTTGCACAAGGCCTATGGCCATCTGGAGGTGCTGAAAGGCGTCAGCCTGAGCGCCCCGCGCGGTCATGTGATCAGCCTGATCGGATCGTCGGGGTCGGGCAAATCGACGCTGCTGCGCTGCTGCAACCTTTTGGAGGACAGCCAGCAGGGCGAGATCCTGTTTGAAGGGGAAAGCGTGCGCTGGAAGGGCGAGGGCTTGCGGCGGCATCCGGCGGACCGGGGGCAGGTGATGCGGATCCGGACGAACCTGTCGATGGTGTTTCAACAGTTCAATCTTTGGGCGCATCTGACGATTCTGCAAAACGTGATGGAAGCGCCGGTGCAGGTGCTGAAGCGCGATCCGAAAGAGGTGGAAGAAAAGGCGCGGGCCTATCTGGCGAAGGTGGGGATTGCCGACAAGGCGGATGCCTGGCCTGCGATGCTTTCGGGCGGGCAGCAGCAGCGGGCGGCGATTGCGCGGGCGCTGTGTATGGAGCCACGGGCGTTGTTGTTTGATGAGCCGACGAGTGCCCTGGACCCGGAGTTGGAACAGGAAGTGGTGAAGGTGATCAAAGCCTTGGCCGATGAAGGCCGGACGATGATTCTGGTGACGCATGACATGAAGCTGGCGGCGGATGTGTCGGATCATGTCGTGTTCCTGCACCAAGGCAAGATTGAGGAGGAAGGGCCGCCGGGGGCCCTGTTCGGCAATCCGCGCACCGAGCGTCTGCGCGGCTTTCTGTCGGCAACGGGGGGCTGATGGCCTGTCTTGCGCAGCTTTCGGCGCTGGCGATGGGCATGACCTTGGTCAATGCCGAAACAACCGTGATTGGCACCGAAGCACCGTTCCCGCCCTATACATTCATTGCGGAAGATGGGCAGATCACCGGCTTTGACCGGGCGGTGGGGGATGAGGCTTGTTTGCGGGCGGGTCTGGTCTGCACATGGGTGAACATGCGGTTTGACCGGCTGATGCCGGGGGTGATGTCGGGGGATATCGATATTGCGATGGGGGGGATCGCGAAAACGGCCGAGCGGATGGCGCTGGTCGATTTCACGATGGACTATTCCTTTAGCGATGGTCTGGACAATTTCGTCGGTCGGTCGGGGGCACCCGAGCCGGATCAGGCACTGATCGGGGTGCAGGCGGGGACAATTCAGGAACAGCATCTGCGGAAAACCGGGCGGAATTTCATCAGCTATGGCACCGAGGGTGATCTTTTGGAGGCGCTGATCGCGCAAAAAGTGGACCTGGCTTTCGGGGCGTTCTACGCTGGGACGGTGTCGGATCTGTTCGCAGAGAACGGAATCGAATGGCTGTATGAGGAAGACGCGGGCGAAAACGGCATCGGCATGGCGGTGTGCAAAGAGAACAAGGCGCTGCTGGCGCAGTTGAACAAAGCACTGAAGTCGATGCAGGATGATGGAACGATCGACGCGCTGTCGGACGAATGGTTCTGAACAGCGTCACAAGAAACGAACATCGAAAGGGAGATGAAGATGAAAACGAAAATTCTGGCAAGCGGGGCCGTTCTGGCGCTGATGGCGGGCATGGCTTCGGCGCAGACGGTGCGTTTGGGGACGGAAGGGGCCTATCCTCCCTACAACTTCATCAATGACGCGGGCGAGATCGTGGGCTTTGAGGTGGAGCTTGGGAACGAGCTGTGCAAGCGCGCGGGGCTGACCTGCGAATGGGTGCAGAACGATTGGGATTCGATCATCCCGAACCTGCAATCGGGCAACTATGATGCGATCATGGCGGGGATGTCGATCACGGACGAACGTGAGGAAGTGATTGATTTCACGCAGAACTACATTCCGCCGGCGAGTTCGTCCTATGTAGGGCTGACGGCGGATGTGGACATCAAGGGCGGGGTTGTGGCGGCGCAGACCGGGACGATTCAGGCGGGCTATGTCGCCGAAAGCGGCGCGACGCTGCTGGAGTTTGCGACGCCCGAGGAAACCGTGGCGGCGGTGAAAAGCGGCGAGGCGGTGGCAGTGTTTGCCGACAAGGACTATCTGGTGCCGGTCGTGGCGGAATCGGGTGGTGAGCTGGTGATGCTGGACGCCGATGTGCAGCTGGGCGGCGGCGTGGGGATGGGCCTGCGCGACAGCGACGACGAGCTGCGGGGCAAGTTCGATGCAGCGATCAAGTCGATGAAATGCGACGGCAGCTTGGATGCGCTGATTGCCAGGGCGGAATATTTTGGCCCCGAGGCCGTGGTGTTCGGCGATGCGGGCAAAGAAGGCTGCTGATCTGAACTGAACGGGGGCGGGTCGGCCCGCCCCCCTTTGCCAAGGATGCCCGATGTTTCTGGATTGTAGCGCACCGAAGACGCTGGAAGGGTTGGCTTGGGCCAGCTGCTATCTGACGTCGGGCAAGCACATCGATTTCTATTGGGCCTTTGTGGTGGTGCTGGCCTTGTTGGCCTGCACAGCCCCGATGGCCTTGATGTTCGGTTATGGCGGGGCGACGGCGGCAAGGTCGCATTCGCTGCCGGTGCGGATGTTCGGAAAGTGCTATATCGCCATGGTGCGGGGCATCCCGGATATCATCTTTTTCCTGTTCTTTGTCATTGCCTTGGATCAGGCGATTGAATGGACAAAGCATCAGATCGTCTGCCCCGACTGGACCGAACCTGTCCGGCAGGGGTTGGAGTTCAAGGTCTGCCCGGCGGCCAAGGTGCCGCAGGCGGGGACGGCCCCGGTGGTGCATCAGATCTATGGTTTTGGCTTGGCGGTGGTGACCTTTTCCATCGTCTTTGGGGCCTTTGTGGCGAATGTGCTGTACGGCGCGATGAATGCCGTGCCGCGGGCGCAGTTGGAAACAGCCGAGGCTTACGGCATGACGCATCGACAGGTGCATCGGCGGATTCTGGTGCCGCAGATGTGGACCTATGCTTTGCCCGGCCTGTCGAACCTGTGGCTGATCCTGATCAAGGCGACACCCTTGCTGTTTTTGCTGGGGGTGCGAGACATCGTCTATTTCGCGCGGGAGTTGGGCGGGTCGAAGACGCAGGCCTATGAATATCCGCACCCCGACTGGCGGTTGTGGTATTTCTTGGGGCTGATGGCGTTTTACCTGTTGATGACATGGGGTTCGGAAAAGGTGCTAAGGCGGTTGTCGGCGCGGCTGTCCAAGGGCCAAGCGACGGCAGCGGGTGAGGCCTTGCGCAAGGCGGGGGCTGTGGCATGAGCTGCTGGGACACCGTTCAGGCCTATGCCTTTCGCAGTCTGGGTTACGGCGAAAAGCTGTTGCCAAAGACCGATTTCACCATCTGCCAGCAATTCACGCTGATCGGGTCGGGTCTGATCTGGAACGTTTATTTCGG
Organism: Neogemmobacter tilapiae; assembly: GCF_014652215.1. GTDB lineage: Bacteria > Pseudomonadota > Alphaproteobacteria > Rhodobacterales > Rhodobacteraceae > Neogemmobacter > Neogemmobacter tilapiae. The sequence goes on from NZ_BMYJ01000007.1 coordinate 80,173, forward strand.
GCTGATCGCGCTTTGCACCGGGTTCTTTCTGGCGAATGCCTTGGCGCTGGCGAAAGCCTCGCGCAATCCGTGGCTGCGCAAGCCGGCAGAGGCGTTCATCTTTGTGTTCCGCGGATCGCCTTTGTTCATTCAGTTCTTTCTCGCCTATCAGATTTTGATCCTGCTGCCGCGCGCGGGGATCAACCTTTTCGGGCTGACGATTGCGACAAGCTGGCTGACCAAGGCTTGGGCCGGGGCGCTGATCGTGCTGTTCCTGAACACGGCAGCCTATTCGGCGGAAATCTTTTACGGGGCGCTGCGGACCATTCCGAAGGGCGATCTGGAGGCGGCGGATGCCTATGGCATGACCGGGTGGAAAAGGTTCCGGCGGATCGAATGGCCGACCATGATGCGGCTGGGCTGGCCCGCCTATACGAACGAGGCGATCTTTTTGTTCCATGCGACGACGCTGGTGTTTTTCAGCGCCTTTCCGGCGTTTCAGCAGCGGGGGGATGCGCTGTATTATGCGAATTATTTCGCTGACAAGACGTTCAACCCGTTTGTGCCCTATCCCATCGTGGCCTTTTATTTCATCTTGCTGACCTTGGTGATCACTGGGATCATGGGGCTGATCAATGCGCGGCTAAACCGGCATCTGCCGGGAAATCAAAGGAAAAGAATTCGCTTGCGTCCACAGTTGGTGCGATAGTAGGCTGGATTTGATCAAATTCGCCGGGCTTGCCCGGAACCGCGCAGGGACGCGGCGTGGGCGTTGCCAAGACGCCGGACACGGAAACGGTCAACAGATGGGAGAACGGATCAAGGGCATGATCCCGGCCTGCGCCTTTGGTGCGGGATGGGGTCGCGTAAGCGGTTGCCCCGGCATCCTTTGAACGATGATGATGAAAGACTATTTGCGCAAGCACCCCGAGGTGCGGACAATCCGGGTGGCGGCGGCTGACCTGAATGGGCAGGCCCGTGGCAAACGTGTTCCGGCGCGTTTTGCCGACAAGGTGGTGAAGGATGGAACACGGTTCCCCTTCTCGGTGCTGAACCTCGACATCTGGGGCGAGGATATCGACGACAGCCCGCTGGTTTTTGAGCAGGGCGATCAGGATGGGGTTTTGAAGCCAACGGAACGGGGTTTCATGCCAATGCCCTGGCTGGAGGCGCCGACGGCGCTGTTGCCGATCTGGATGTTCAGGGAAAACGGGCAGCCCTATGAGGGCGATCCGCGCCATGCTTTGCGGGCGGTGATCGACCGTTACAAGGCGCGGGGGTTGACGCCAGTGGTGGCGATCGAACTGGAATTCTTTCTGATCGACGACAGCGGCAAGACGCTGCAAGTGCCCCCCAGTCCGCGTTCAGGGAAACGGCGGAAAGCAGCGGAAACGCTGTCGATCCGGGCCTTGGATGCGTTCGATACGTTCTTTACCGATCTTTATGACGCCTGCGAAGCGATGGACATTCCGGCCGACACGACGACCAGCGAGACGGGTCTGGGCCAGTTCGAAGTGAACCTGATGCATTGCGACGACGCGTTGCGGGCGGCGGATGATGCGTGGCTGTTCAAGATGCTGGTGAAGGGTCTGGCGCGGCGGCATGGCTTTGCGGCCAGTTTCATGGCGAAACCCTATCCGGAATATTCGGGGTCGGGGCTGCATACGCATTTTTCCGTGGTCGATGAATCGGGGGACAATGTGTTTGACAGCGGCGGGCCCAAGGGGACGGCGACGCTGCGTTCGGCAGTGGCGGGGTGCCTGAATGCGATGCATGACAGCGCGCTGATCTTTGCGCCGCATCAGAACAGCTATGAACGGCTGGTGCCGGGGAAACATGCGCCGACCTCGATCTGTTGGGGCTATGAGAACCGGACGGCGGCGATCCGGATTCCAGCGGGGAACCCGGCGGCGCGGCGGATTGAACATCGGGTGGCGGGGGGGGATGTGAACCCCTATCTGATGCTGGCGGCGATCTTGGGCGCAGCCTTGGACGGGATCACGCAGGGGATGGAGCCGCCTTCGGCGATTGTGGGCAATGCCTATGCGGAGGAAGACCTGCCGCAGATCCCTTCGACCTGGGCCGAGGCGATTGAGGCGTTTGAGAAAAGCACGATCCTGCCCAGGATCCTGCCACCCGAGATCATCCGCAATCTGGTACAGACGAAACGGCAGGAGCTGCATTACATCGCGGAGCTGTCGCCGGAAGAACAGGTGGAGCTGTATCTGGATACGGTGTGACCCTTGGTGCGGCCCGTTGTCAGCGGCGGGCCGCGCGCCTAGAATGATGAAAAATCGGACAGACCCATGAAGATCGGCATCCTGCAAACCGGCCAATCCCCCGACGTTCTGCGTGCAGAGGCAGGCGACTATCCGGATATGTTCGAAACGCTGCTGTCCGGGCAGGGGTTTACGTTTCAAACATGGCATGTGGAGGCGATGGAATTCCCGACCTCGGTCCATGACGCCGATGGCTGGCTGATCACCGGATCGCGGCATGGGGCCTATGAAGATCATGCCTTTATCCCGGTGCTGGAGGATTTCATCCGCAAGGTGTTTGCGGCGGGGGTTCCGCTGGTTGGTGTTTGTTTTGGACATCAGATCATCGCGCAGGCGATGGGTGGGGTTGTGGAAAGGTTCGAAAAAGGCTGGTCGGTGGGGCCGACGGATTATGATTTCGGCGGCGAAAAGATCACTTTGAATGCCTGGCACCGGGATCAGGTGGTGCAGAAACCGCAAGGGGCTGAGGTCGTGGCCTGCAATGATTTCTGCGAGAACGCGGCGCTGCTTTATGGGAACAAGGCGTTCACGGTGCAGGCGCATCCGGAATTTGCCGACGATTTTGTCGATGGGCTGATGAAGACAAGGGGGCCGGGCCTTGTGCCTGCGGACCTTATGGAACGGGCCTCGGCCCGGTTGGGGGAGGGGAACTCTTCCGGTCGGATTGCGGCCCGGATTGCGGAATTTTTCAAAAACCCGAACGGGTAATTTCCACGGGCCGAAGGGCCGAAATCAGAGTGTGAACCATGTCCGACTGGACGGATAAGCTGCCCGAGGCGGCAAAAGATTATATCGGTGGCCGCAGGGTCGACGAGGTGGAATGCGTGATCCCGGATGTGGCGGGAGTGGCGCGGGGCAAGGCGATGCCGGCGGCGAAGTTCGGCAAGCAGACCAGCTATTTCCTGCCCAATTCGATTTTTTTGCAGACGATCACGGGGGAATGGGCAGACAATCCGTTTGATGCCTTTACGGAACCGGACATGGTTCTGGTGCCGGATTTCAGCACGGCGACGGCAGCGCCTTGGACGGCGGACGTGACCTTGCAGGTGATCCATGATGCGATGGATCAGCAGGGGGCACCGATTTCATTCAGCCCGCGGAACGTGTTGAAGCGGATCGTGGGGCTGTTCAATGCGCAGGGCTGGACGCCGGTTGTGGCACCCGAGATGGAATTTTTCCTGACGGCGCGGAATATTGATCCGAACATGCCCGTTGTGCCGCCGATGGGGCGGACAGGGCGGCAGGCAGCGGCAAAACAGGCCTATTCGCTGTCGGCCATCGACGAATATGGCAAGGTGATCGACGATATCTATGACTATGCCGAGGCGCAGGGTCTGGAAATTGACGGCATCCTGCAAGAGGGCGGGGCGGGCCAGATCGAGTTGAACCTGGCGCATGGCGATCCGGTGCGGTTGGCGGATGAGGTGTTCTTCTTTAAACGGCTGATCCGCGAGGCGGCGCTGCGGCATGACTGCTTTGCCACCTTCATGGCGAAACCGATCGAAGGCGAGCCGGGGAGCGCAATGCACATCCACCATTCGGTTGTGGATACAAAGACCGGCAAGAACATCTTTGCCGACCGCAAAGGGGTGGAAACCGAATATTTCGGGCATTTCATCGCCGGGATGCAGAACCACCTGTCGGGGGCGATTGCGTTGCTGGCGCCCTATGTGAACAGCTATCGGCGGTACGTGCCGGACTTTGCGGCCCCGATCAATCTGGAATGGGGGCGGGACAACCGGACGACGGGGCTGCGGGTGCCGATTTCTGGGCCCGAGGCGCGGCGGATCGAAAACCGGCTGCCGGGGATGGATTGCAACCCCTATCTGGGGATCGCGGCGAGCCTTGCCTGTGGCTATTTGGGGCTGATGGAGAAAAAGGCTTCAAGGCCCGAATTCGTGGGCAGCGCCTATATCGACAATGACGACATCCCGCAGAATCTGGGCGATGCTTTGGACCTTTTGGAAGATGACAAGGCCCTGTGCGCGGTGCTGGGGGAAGAGTTCATCAAGGTCTATGTTTCCGTCAAACGCAATGAATACAAAGAGTTTCTTCAGGTGATCAGCCCTTGGGAACGTCAGCATCTGCTGTTGAACGTATGAATCTGCTGTATGCCAACGACAAGGCGGGGGAATATCCCCCGTCCTATTACGCGGCGACAATGGCCCCCTTTGACCGGCAGCCGCCCTTGCAGGGCGACGTGGCGGCCGATGTCTGCATTGTGGGGGCGGGTTACACCGGGCTTTCGGCGGCACTGCATCTGGCTGAGGCTGGGTTGCGGGTGGTCGTGCTGGAGGCGCATCGGGTGGGCTTTGGTGCCTCGGGGCGCAATGGCGGGCAGGTGGGGTCTGGTCAGCGGCTGGATCAGGACACGCTGGAACGGATGGTTTCACGGGCCGAGGCGGCCAAGCTGTGGCAATTGGCCGAGGATGCGAAGGCGCTGGTCAAATCGCTGATTGCTGACCATGCGATGCCCGTCACCTTTCATCCCGGCGTGGCCCATGCCTGCCGGACGAAGGGCGAGGTCAAGGCGGCGCATCACTATGCGGATCGTCTGGCGCGGGATTATGGGTATTCCCAGCTTGAACCGCTGGATCGGAATGGCATCCGCGCGCTGATCGGGTCAGAGGCCTATGAGGGCGGCGAGATCGACTGGGGCGCGGGGCATTTGCACCCGCTGAACTATGCGATTGGTCTGGCCAAGGCCGCTTTGGCGAAAGGCGCGGTGATCCATGAGGAAAGCGCCGTTCTGGAATTGACGCCCGGTGATCCGGTCTTAGTAAAGACTGAAGGCGGAGTGGTGCGGGCAGGGCATGTTCTGCTGGCCTGCAACGGATACTTGGGTGGGCTGGAGCCGAAGGTTGCGGCCAAGGTGATGCCGATCAACAATTTCATTCTGGCAACGGAACCTTTGGGGGATCGCGCGCGGGAAGTTTTGTCGAAACCCGTGGCGGTGGCGGACAGCCGGTTCGTGGTGAATTACTGGCGGCTGTCAGAGGACGGGCGGTTGTTGTTCGGGGGCGGGGAGAGTTACGGCTATCGTTTCCCAGATATAGTCAAAACCGTTAAAAAGCCGATGTTGCAGGTTTATCCGCAATTATCGGATGTTAAAATCGATTATGCTTGGGGTGGGACTTTGGCGATTACGGTCAATCGCTTGCCCTGTTTCATCAGACCGCAGCCGAATGTCTTTTCCGCTTCGGGCTATTCCGGCCATGGCGTTGCTTTGGCAACTTTGGCAGGGAAAATGATGGCAAAAGCCGTTCAAGGACAGGCCGAAGGCTTTGATTTGATGGCCCGCCTGCCGCAACATCGTTTCCCCGGCGGACCCAGCCTGCGACAACCTTTGCTTGTTTTGGCGATGACCTGGTATGCCCTGAGGGATAGGCTGGGCCTATAAATCCGACAAAATATGTCGGTCGGATGTAGACAGCTAAATTTTTTTCAGCTTTTGTGACTTCGCACACAGTCCGGCCCGTGGGGGCGGTATAAGGGCTGGGATTGCTTGCACTTGTCATCACGACCGAACATTCGTCCTGAAAGGATTGGAACCATGCCCAGCGCGTTGATCATCGGAACGGACAACCCCGAATTCATTGGCGGCAATTCCGACGGGGATGACACGATCGAGGCGCGGGGCGGGAATGATACTGTCATCGGCTGGAGCGGCAATGACCTGATCTTTGGCGGTGAGGGTGATGACACGCTGAGCGGGTTCTTTGAGAACGATACGATCCATGGCGACAACGGCAACGACACGATCGACGGCGGGCCGGACACCGACTTTCTGTATGGCGGGAATGGCGACGATTACATGACCGGCGGGGGCAGCGGGAACAACGTGTTCTATGGCGGGACCGGCCGCGACACGCTGATGGGCGGATTTGATCGTGAAACGCTGGAGGGCGGGGCGGACAACGACAGCGTGTCGGGCAATTCGGGGGACGATCTTGTTATCGGCGACGATGGCGACGACACGCTTTCGGGCGATGGCGGTGCCGATCTGGTGCAGGGCGGTGCGGGCAGCGATCTGATGTATGGCGGCGATGGCCATGACACGCTGCAAGGGGGCAGCGAGAATGACACCATCGCGGGCGGTAACAACAATGACCGGCTGCATGGCGACGAAGGCGACGACAGCATGTCGGGCGATACGGGGGATGACTTCTTTCTGGGCTATACCGGGAATGACAGCATCTATGGCGGTGATGGTCATGACGATGGCTATGGCGAGGCTGGCACCGATTATCTGGAGGGCGGGAATGGCCGCGACAGCCTTTATGGCGGTGGCGACAACGACACGCTGTTCGGCGGCAATGACAATGACTCGCTGGTCGGCGGGGCTGGGCGGGATTCGATCCGGGGCGACAATGGCGATGACACGCTGACGGGCGATGAAGACAACGACACGCTGATGGGCGATGACGGCGAGGACCGTCTTTATGGCGGCGACGGGGTGGATTGGCTTTACGGTGGCGCGGGGAATGACAGTCTGTTCGGCGGCAATGGCAGCGACCATCTGGAGGCGGGCGAGGGGAATGACACGCTGGCGGGCGAGGATGGGGCGGATACGCTGAACGGGAACGAAGGCAACGACAGCCTGTCGGGCGGCAGTGGGACAGACAGCCTGTCCGGGGGCGAGGGCGACGATACGCTTTCGGGTGGAAGCGAGACGGATACCCTGTCGGGGGGCAACGGGACGGACAGTCTGGACGGCGGCGATGGTGCTGATCTGATTTTCGGCGGCAATGACGGCGATACGCTGGACGGCGGCAGTGGCAATGACACGCTGGCCGGGGATAGCGGCAATGACCAATTGGCGGGCGGCAGCGGGAATGATCAGCTTTATGGTGGCGATGGCGACGATTGGATGAATGGCGGCGACCACAATGACCTGATGTCGGGTGGCGAAGGCAACGATTACCTGTATGGGGATTGGGGCGATGACACGATGGATGGCGGTGCGGGCAATGACAGCCTGAACGGTTATGATGGCGATGATGTGCTGCAAGGGGGTGACGGTGACGACACCCTGTTCGGCGAATGGGGCGATGACACGCTGAACGGGCAGGACGGCAATGACTCGCTGGAAGGCGACATTGGCGATGACTCGGTCGAAGGCGGCAATGGCGCAGATTCGCTTTATGGCGGCCAAGGGGCGGATGACCTTTATGGCGGCAATGACAACGATCTGCTGGAAGGCGGTTCGGGGCAGGATTATCTTTCCGGCGACAATGGCGATGACACGCTGCGAGGTGAACAAGGCGTGGACAGCCTTTATGGCGGCGACGGAAATGACAGCCTCGATGGGGGAACCGAGACGGACTATCTGTATGGTGGTCTGGGCGATGACACGCTGGACGGTGATGACGGCAATGATACCATTTCGGGCGATGCCGGAAATGACAGCATGTTCGGTGGCGCAGGCGATGACAGCATGCAGGGCGGCGAGGGGAATGACACGCTGAGTGGGCTTTCCGGCAACGACACGCTTACTGGCGGGAATGGCGACGATCTGCTGGACGGGTCAGAAGGCGACGATGTGGCCTATGGCGGCGAGGGCAATGACGAACTGTTGGGCCATGACGGGGCGGATAACCTGTCGGGCGGCAACGGGAACGACATGCTGCGCGGTGAGGCCGGGGATGACGTGCTGCAAGGCGATGATGGTAATGACACGGCCTATGGCGGCAATGATCAGGACAGTCTTTTCGGCGGCAATGGGGCGGATGTTCTGTTTGGCGGCGAGGGGAATGACACGCTGTTGGGCGGTGAGGGCAATGACAGGCTGGAAGGCGATGAGGGCAATGACATTGCCCAAGGGGGCTTGGGGGATGACTCGGTCTATGGCGGCGAGGGCAATGATGTGCTGTCGGGGAACGACGACAACGATCTGCTGAGCGCCGGGGATGGCCATGATGTGGCCCATGGCGGGGATGGTGATGATCTGCTGATCGGGGCGGAAGGCAACGATAGTCTGTTGGGCGATGCGGGGAATGACACGCTGACCGGCGATGATGGCGATGACACGCTGGATGGCTGGGCAGGCAATGACAGCCTGACAGGCGGTGCGGGCAATGATCTGCTGTTTGGTGGAGGGGGTGGAGGCGCGTTGAGCGGGCCGGAAAGCGGGATGGACACGCTGGACGGCGGGGATGGCGACGACACGATCCACGGCATTTATGGGCCGGACCTGATCTATGGTGGCGCGGGCGATGACCTGATCTTTGACGACCATGACTGGCAATCGCCGGAAAACGACAGCGTCTATGGTGGCGACGGGAACGATACCATCTATGGCGAGGGCGGTGCAGACCTGATCTATGGTGGGGCGGACAACGACCTGATCTATGGTGAGAGTGCTGGGCAGCCGAACGGAAATGACAGCCTTTATGGCGGTGCGGGGGATGACACCGTCGACGGTGCAGCGGGCGACGATCTGATCGAAGGCGGCGAAAGCAACGACAGCCTGCTGGGGGCTGCGGGGGCCGATACGCTGCATGGCGATGCGGGCGACGACACGCTGGACGGCGGCGATGGCGACGACAGCCTGACGGGTGGTGCGGGCAATGACACGCTGAACGGCAGGGATGGCGACGACAGCCTGACCGGGGGCGACGGCGACGACGCGCTGCAAGGCGATGTCGGCAATGACCTGTTGGACGGTGGGGCGGGCAATGACTCGCTTTACGGCTGGTATGGGTCGGATACCATTCTGGGCGGCGACGGGGATGATTGGATCATCAGCGCGGATTCCATGCTGGGGAACATCGACGCCGACAGCATCGATGGCGGAGCCGGGAATGATGCGATCATCGCCAGTGGTGGGGCCGACACCATTGCGGGCGGTGATGGTGACGACATGGTCAACGCGGGCAATGGTGATAACCAAGTTGATTTGGGGGCCGGGAATGACTCGGTCTATTCGGGCGATGGGGCGGACAGCGTCATCGGTGGTGTGGGCAACGACACCGTCAACTCGGGCGGCGGGGCCGACAGCGTCTATGGTGGCGAAGGTGATGATTGGGTCGATAGCGGTCTGGGCGATGATTTGATCTATGGCGGCGCGGGCAACGACCGGCTTTGGGGCCGCGAGGGGGCCGACAGCATCTATGGCGGTGCGGGCGATGATGTGCTGGGCGGGGCGAGCGGGCAAAACCTGCTTGTGGGCGGCAAGGGCAATGATCGCTATGTGCTGAGCTTGGGTTCCGAAGTTGTCGAAACGCGGAACGGCGGGGCAAGGGATGTGGCTGTCAGCGATCGAATGACGCTGAAGGCAGCGGATCTGGCCTTTGTCGAGGTGTTGCGCCTGACCGGATCGGCAGATCTGAATCTGATCGGGGATGGCAAGGCGAATCGTCTGATCGGGAATGACGGGGACAACCGGATTGTTGCTGGTCGGGGCACGGATACGCTGAGCGGTGGTGATGGGGCCGATGTCTTTGTCTTTGCAACGGCGGGCGAGGCGGACGGCGACCGGATCACCGATTTCCAGCGCGGTGAGGATGTGATCAACCTGCGTGCGCTGCCAGGTCGGGGCGAGTTCATCGGCAAGGACGCCTTCAGCGGGACAGCGGGTGAGGTGCGCTATGTGCGCGAAACCGGGCGTCTGCTGGGTGATGTCAACGGCGACGGCGTGGCGGATTTTGTTCTGAAGCTGGGCGCGGGGACGCGTTTGGGTGAGGACGATCTGCTGCTTTGATGCAGGCCGCGCCGGCGGAGTAAGTCTATGACTATGGTCTATATTCCGCCGGGTTGACCTGGGGACTTTTCGCGGCAAGATTGCGTTGGTGGGGGCGCAAACGTTTGCGGCTGTGACTTGGTGCGGGCGAATTGGCCGCGCCTTGTCGCAGTGGCCGCGGGCGCATGAGAATATTTGTCCGGGCGTTTTCGGCCGGGCCCACCCCAACCCAATCCAACCCCGATGAGGAACCCATGGCTTTGATCGAAGGCACCCCGAACAACGATACTTTGGCAGGCACCATCAGCGCTGATTTCATGCTGGGCTATGGCGGCAATGACTACATGTTCGGGGATCAAGGCGACGATGTCATGGACGGCGGCGAAGGCGACGATTCCATGGAAGGGTTTGACGGCAACGATGTGCTGCAAGGCGCAGAAGGCAACGACACGCTGTTTGGAGATTGGGGTGACGATTCCCTGAACGGGCAAGACGGCGATGACAGCCTGATGGGCGATTTCGGCAGCGATTCGCTGGAGGGTGGCGAGGGAAACGACACGCTGGATGGCGGGGTGGAACAGGACGACCTTTACGGTGGGGATGGCAATGATCTGCTGCTGGGGAATGACGGGCTGGATTATCTAAGCGGTGATGCCGGGGACGACAGCCTGTATGGCGGTGCGGGGCAAGACAGCCTGTGGGGCGGCGAAGGCAATGACCTGATCGAGGTGGGCGACGACAACCAGTTCAACCTGGCCTCGGGCGATGAGGGGGATGATACGCTGATCGGCGGTGCTGGCACGGACGACATGATGGGCGGCAGCGGCAATGACTCGCTGGATGGTGGGGGCGCTAGCGATACGCTTTACGGTTCGAACGGCCATGACACGCTTTCGGGGGGCGAGGGGGCGGATCGGCTGTATGGCGGCAACGACACGGACAGTTTGTCGGGCGGCAATGGGGATGACGACCTGTTCGGCGGGGCTGGGAATGACATTCTGGCAGGCGGTGACGGGGCAGACGCGCTGAGCGGGGACGACGGCGACGACAGCCTGAGCGGCGGCGATGGCGCGGATCGGCTGAACGGCCATGCGGGGAACGATACGCTGGACGGCGGCAATGGCACCGACAGCCTTTATGGCGGGGATGGCAATGATAGCCTGAGCGGGGGTAATGAGGCCGACCATCTGGACGGCGGTGCTGGCAATGACACGCTGATGGGTGGCGCTGGGGCGGATTTCTTGATCGGCGTGACCGGGGACGATGTGCTGGTGGGTGACGATGGCGCCGATGAGATTATCGGGGATATCGGCAATGACACGCTGTATGGCGGCAATGACGATGACCGCGTCTATGGCGGCAGCGGCAACGACGTGGTGCAGGGCGACGATGGGCATGACACGGTTGTGGGCGGCGATGGGGATGACACGCTTGTCGGCAGCATCGGGAATGACTCGCTTTTGGGGGATGGTGGCAACGACTGGATGGATGCCGGGGATGGCGATGACCGGATCGCGGACAGTTGGGGCAATGACACGATCACGGCCGGGGCGGGGATGGATTTCGTCGACGCGGGCAGTGGCGATGACAGCGTGACAGGGGGCGACGGGGCGGACAGCCTGTATGGGGGTCAGGGGCAGGATACGCTGGATGGCGGGAATGATGCTGACCTTGTGGCCGGGGGGGACGGGCATGACCAAGTCTTTGGTGGCGCGGGTGCTGACACGCTGTTGGGCGAGGCAGGCCATGATCTGCTGGAAGGCGGGGAGGGCGATGACGAATTGCTGGGCCATTCCGGGGACGACACGATCCGGGGGGATGGGGGCAATGACCTGATGCTTGGCGATTCCGGCACCGACCTTCTGGATGGTGGGGCGGGGAACGACCAGCTGTATGGCGGCGCCGACGGCGATCTGTTGCGGGGTGGCGATGGGGATGACCTGCTGGATGGCAACGTCGGTCTGGACGTGCTGGAAGGCGGGGCGGGTCACGACACGATCCTGGCGGGTGATCAGACGGACATTCTTTTCGGCGGCGAAGGCAACGACCTGCTGGATGGCCAGTTCGGGGCTGACAGTGCCAGCGGCGGCACGGGCGATGACACGCTTTATGGCGGGTTGGGCGACGATACGCTGAACGGCGATGCGGGGAATGACTTGCTGGAAGGCGGGGATGGCCATGACCTGCTGCGGGGCGGGGCGCAGGACGATCAACTGATCGGTGGGCTGGGCAATGACAGCCTGTCGGGCGAGGCAGGCAATGACCTGCTGGATGGATCGGAAGGGTTGGATACGCTGGTCGGCGGGGCAGGGGATGACACCTATCTGATCGTGGCGGGCAGTGAAGTGGTGGAGCAGGCCAATGAGGGTTTTGACCGGTTGCGCAGCGAGACGATGTCGCTGAACGGGGCGGATTTCGCGAATATCGAGGGGCTGCGTTTGACGGGCACGCTGGATCTGAACCTGCGGGCTGGTGGTGAAGTGCGGTTTATGCGGGGGAACGAAGGCGAAAACACTCTGCACGCGGGAGCCGAGACCCGGCAGATGTTCGGCGATGCCGGGGCAGATGTCTTTGTCTTTGGCAGCAAGATCGCGGCGGATGGTGCGATGATCGGTGACTTTGCCAGAGGTGAGGACATGATCCGGCTGAGCGCGATCGGCAGCCGCTTTATCGGCAATGATGCCTTTTCGGAACGGAAGGGCGAGGTGCGCTATGTGCGGGCCGAGGGGCTGTTGGAGGGGGATATCAACGGCGATGGCAAGGCCGACTGGACCATCCGGCTGGAGGAAGGCACGCGGTTGGGGGCGGATGATCTGATCCTTTGATCGCGTGACAGGCGACGGGCGCAAGCCTGTCGCCTTTGCTATTCTTTTGGCGACCGCCGGGGCTTGCTTTGGCGGTCGTTCTTGGACACACATAGGTTGTGGGGATCGTATGATTTGCGCGAGGGGTTTGCATCCCCTAGGTCGGGGCCTTGGACCGCCCCCGCCCCACAGGTCGGCGCAACCAGCAGGATTTTTTGTCCGTGGCCTTGGCCTCGGGATAGCATTGCTTGCGCGCGGCGCAGGCCTGAAAGGATCGAATGATGGCTGTTATTCCGGGCACTGAGGACAACGATACGCTGGTAGGGACTGGCGACGCCGACACGATCAATGGCTTTGGTGGCAATGATCTGATCGACGGCGATGCGGGGAATGACGGGCTGGCCGGTGGGGATGGTAATGACACGCTGCTGGGCGGCACGGGTGATGACTTCATCACGGATCTTTCGGGCAACGACAGCGTCGAGGCGGGCGATGGGGACGATACCGTCGAATCCTATTTCGGAAATGACTGGCTGGAGGGCGGGGCCGGGAATGACGATGTTTGGGATCAAAGCGGGAATGACAGCCTTTATGGCGGCGCGGGGAATGACACGCTGTTGGGGTTGGATGGCAATGATCTGATCTATGGCGGCGATGGCGATGATGTGATCGAGATCTTTGGCGGCAGCAGTGCCGCCTATGGCGATGCGGGGCGCGATACGATCACGGGGCGCGAGGGGAATGACACGCTGGACGGCGGGACCGGGAATGACTCGGTTCTGGGCGGGGCGGGCGACGATACGCTGACGGGTGGCGATGGCGATGACACGCTGCTGGCGGAGGGTGGGAATGACAGTCTGGCTGGCGGGGTTGGCAACGATCTGCTGAATGGCGGATCCGGCGACGACACGCTGGAAGGGGGCGATGGGGATGATCGTCTGACCGGGGGTGAGGGCGACGATCAGTTGTGGGCGGGAACCGGGCAAGACACGCTGACGGGCGGCAATGGGGCCGACCTAATGGTGGCGGGCGGCGGCAATGACAGCTTGGACGGCGGCGACGGAAACGATGCGCTGTATGGTGAGGACGGCGACGACAGGCTGGACGGCGGTGAGGGGCAGGACAGGCTGTATGGCGGGGCGGGCAGCGACAGCCTTTCTGGCGGTAACGGGCAGGATACGTTGGTGGGCGGTGCCGGCGCGGATTCGATGGAGGGTGGCGATGGGGCCGATGTGCTGTTCGGTGGAATCTATGACGGCACGAATGCACCGGGCTATGACGACAGCAATGACAGCCTGTTTGGCGGCGCGGGGAATGACGACATCAATGGGTTCGACGGTGAAGACCTTTTGGATGGCGGTGAAGGCGATGACACGTTGCGGGGGGGCAACGGGGCCTTCAACGACACGCTGCTGGGCGGATCGGGGAATGACAGCCTAGAGGGCAATGAGGGCAATGACAGTCTGTTGGGGGGCGAGGGCGACGATTTTCTGCACGGCTACGGCGGCTCGGATACGCTGTTCGGTGGGGCGGGGAATGACACCCTGCGGGACCAGTATGAAATCTGGTTTGATGTGCCGGAAAACGACAGCCTTTCCGGCGATGCGGGCGATGACAACATCCATGCCGGGGCGGGAGACGATACGCTGGACGGCGGCGACGACAACGACGGGCTGAACGGCGAGGACGGGAACGACAGTCTTTTGGGCGGGGCCGGACGGGATTCGATGTATGGCGGGTCTGGGAACGATACCTTGGATGGTGGCCTTGGCGATGACCTTCTTTACGGGGAAGGTGGGCTCGACAACCTGTCGGGCGGGGATGGGCAGGACGGTCTGTTCGGCGGTGACGGTGATGATACGCTAGCCGGAGGCGAGGGCAACGACACCCTGTTTGGCGATGCGGACAACGACCGTCTGATCGGCGGGTTCGGCGACGACAGCTTGGGCGGTGGGTTGGGCAACGATTTGCTGGAAGGCGGCGACGGCCATGACTCGCTTTTAGGGGACGACGGTGCGGACACCATTGATGGTGGCGCAGGAAACGACTGGATCCTTGGCGATGCCGAGGTCGTTGCGGGGAACGACAGCCTGTCGGGGGGCATCGGCGATGACCTGATCGAAGGTGGTCATGGCAACAACACGCTAGACGGCGGGGCTGGAAATGACAGCCTGCGAACGGAAGGCGGCCGTGATCTGCTTTACGGTGGTGAGGGCGATGACGAACTGCAAGGTTTTGGCGACAGCGACAGCCTTTATGGCGGTGAAGGCAATGACGGGATGTTTGGCGGTGCCGGCGATGATCGCGCCGAGGGCGGGACTGGCAATGACCAGTTCTGGGATTTTGAAGGCGGGAATGACACGCTGATTGGCGGGCTTGGCAATGACCGTGGCGAAGGCCATGCGGGCAGCGACCGGCTGGAGGGCGGCGATGGGGCAGACACGCTGTTTGGCGGGGCGGACGGCGATACACTGAACGGGGGACGCGACAACGACACGCTTTACGGAGGGTCGGGGCGCGACACGCTAAGCGGTGGCGATGGCAACGACCTGCTGGATGGCGAGGATGAAGCCGACCGAATGGTTGGGGGCGCGGGCAATGATCGCTACACCCTTACCGCCGGTGATGTTGTTGTCGAAACCGCGAGGGGCGGGACGCGGGATGTGGCGCAGTCCGTCAGCATTTCCCTGAACGGCACGACTTTGGGCCAGATCGAGGTTTTGCAGATCCTTGAGGATGCCAATCTGAACCTGCGGGCGGGTTCTTCGACGCTGGAACTGATTGGCGGCGATGGGGCGAACCGGATCACCTCGGCGGCGAATGTGACGCGGCTGACAGGGGGCGAGGGGGCGGATGTCTTTGTCTTTAAGACGAAGGACGCGGCCCTGGGGGCGCGGATCGTGGATTTTGAACATGGGGTGGACAAGATCGACGTCGGAGCCATTGGCGACCTTTACATCGGTGCGCGGGACTTTACCGATAAGAAGGGGCAGGTGCGCTATGAGCAGGAACTGGGCCTGTTGCAGGGCGATCTGAACGGCGATGGTAAGGCCGATTGGTCAATCCGGCTGGCGGGTGAACCGCTGCTGACCAAAAGCGATTTCATATTCTGATTTTGCATGGGGCCTGCGGCAAAGGCCGCGGCCCCTTTGAAAGGAATACGCCGATGTCGACACCGGTTTTAGAGGGCAGCGAGTTTCTGATCAACACGACGACGCTGAACGAGCAATGGAGCCCCGCCGTTGCCGGTCTGGCCAACGGCCAGTTTGTCGCTGTCTGGGCCGATGCCAGCAAGACCGGCGGGGATACGTCCAATGCGGCCGTGCATCTTCAACGCTTTGATGCCAGGGGCGTGGCCATTGGCGGCGAAGTGCTGGTCAATACGACCACGAGTGGCAATCAGCTTTACCCGACGTTGACGGTTCTGTCGGACGGGCGATTTGTCGTGGCTTGGACGGATTCAAGCTATAGCAGCGACCACCCATCAAACGACGCGACCCGTGCGCAAATTTTCAACGCCGATGGCAGCAAGGCCGGAGCGGAGTTTCTGGTTCAAACCGACCTGTCTGGTGCGAAGACCCAGCAGACGATCACAGCGCTGAAGGATGGTGGTTTCGTGGTGGCCTGGACGGCCATGGGCCAGACCAGCGGCAGTGATTTATCGGATACCGCCATCCGCGCGCAAATCTTCAACGCGGATGGCAGCAAACGCGGGGCGGAATTCGTCGCACCCACCACAACCGACGGCTATCAAGAAGAGCCATCGGTCACCACGCTGGCGGATGGCCGTTTTGTGCTGTCGTGGTCCGATTACAGCGAAACCGGGGGGGATCAGGACGGCTATGCCGTTCGCGCGCAGGTGTTCAACGCCGATGGCAGTCGTTCAGGCAGCGAGTTTCTGGTCAACACGACCACGGGCTCGGATCAGGACTACTCGTCTATCACCGGGCTGACCGACGGGCGCTTTGTGGTGGTCTGGCATGATGACAGTGCCACGGGTGGCGACACATCCTTGGGCGCTGTGCGCGGGCAGATCTTCAACCCCGATGGCAGCAAGTCGGGGGTAGAGTTTTTGGCGAATACGACCACGGGGGATGAACAGACACGCCCCAGTGTAGAGGCTTTGACCGAAGGCCGCTTTGTGGTCGCGTGGTATGATGACAGTGGCGGCGGCGACATCCGTTTGCAGGTCTTTGCAGCGGATGGCACGGCGCTGGGGGACGAGCTGTTGGTCAGCAGCACCGAGGTCTTGCAGCACTATGCGCCTTCGATCACTGCGCTGGCCGATGGTCGGTTTGTGGTGGCTTGGTCGGATCAGAGCGCGGCGGTTGGTGACACATCAATCTGGGATGCGCGGGGGAAAATCTTCGATCCGCGGACCGAAGCGATTCAACTGACGGGCACAGCGCGGGGCGATGATCAACTGGGCACCGGCTTTGCCGACCGCATGTCCGGTGTCGGCGGGAACGATAGCCTAGACGGGGCTGGGGGGAATGACGCGCTGTTCGGCGGGGCGGGCGGCGACCGGCTGCTGGGCGATGGGGGACAAGACAAGGTCAATGGCGGCAAGGGCAAGGACAGCCTGACGGGTGGGTCGGGGGCGGATGATTTCATCTTTTCCAGCAAAGCCGAGGCGACCGGCGACCGGATCATGGATTTCCGGCATAAGGTGGATGACATCAACCTTCAGGGTTTCATGAAGGGGGGCGAATTCATCGGCGGGCGCGCCTTTACCAAGGACGACGATCAGGTGCGCTATGTTAAAGCGACTGGACTTTTGCAGGGTGATGTCAACGGCGATGGGCGGGCGGATTGGTCGCTGACCATCGGGAACAAGGTGATGTTGACAGCGGCGGATTTCATTTTCTGATTTCGCGGGAATAGGTTCGGGCATTCAGGCGTCATGGTGGGGAAACCATGACGCCATCCGGTCCGGCCAGCGGGCCTTTGGCGCAAACCAAAGGACAATCCCCATGACAACGACTTTCGGCCCCGAATTTCTGGTGAACACAACGACCGCCGAGGGGCAGGATGAACCCGGTGTTTCAGTGCTGGCCGATGGCCGTTTTGTTATCACCTGGACCGATTTCAGCGGGACGGCCGGCGATACGACCGATGCGGCCATTCGCGCGCAGGTGTTCAACGCCGATGGCAGCAAGGCTGGGGCCGAAATTCTGGTCAACAGCACAACGAAGGGGCGGCAGTCTGATCCTTCGGTGACCTTGCTGGCGGACGGGGGCTTGGTCATCGCCTGGGCGGATCTGAGCCTTAGCGCCGATGACGCCTCGGGCGCGGCCATCCGGGCGCAGGTTTTTGCGGCGGATGGCAGCAAGGCGGGGGCAGAGTTTCTGGTTAACACCACAACGGCGGGCAATCAGGCGATCTTGGCCATCACCACCTTGTCGGACGGGAATGTCGTGATCGGCTGGCGGGACAGCAGCGTAAGCGGCGGCGATACCTCGGGCGACGCCATTCGGGCGCAAATTTTTGACGCCTCGGGCAGCAAGGTCGGCGGCGAATTTCTGGCGAATACGACGACCTTGGGCAGCCAGTCGCGCCCGGAAATCGCGGCCCTTGCCGATGGGCGCTTTGTGATGACCTGGACCGATGAGAGGGCCACGGTGGGTGATACCAGCGGGTCCGCTGTGCGGGGGCAGGTCTTTAACGCCGATGGAAGCAAGGCCGGGGCCGAGTTTCTGGTCAACACGACAACGCTTGGTCAACAGAACGACGCGACGGTCGCGGCCTTGGCGAAGGGCGGCTTTGTAGTGACCTGGACGGATCAAAGCGCCAGTGTAGACGAAACCTCGGGCAGCGGTATCCGGGCACAGGCCTATGCGGCGGACGGCAGCCCTGTGGGGGCGGAGTTTCTGGTGAACACAAGCACGGACCAAAGCCAGACCGATCCCGCCGTCACAGGGCTGGCCGACGGCGGGTTTATCATCGCTTGGGTGGATGAAAGCAAAAGCAGCGGCGATACCTCGGGCACGGCGATCCGGGCGCAGGTTTTCAAAGCCGATGGCAGTGCCTCGGGGCAGGAGTTTGTGGTCAACACGACGACGCTCTTTGATCAAAAGCAGCCGCAGCTGACGACCCTGGCTGATGGGCGAGTTCTGGTCGGCTGGCGCGACAGCAGCGCGACGGGGGAGGATGCATCCGGTCCCGCGATCCGGGGGCAGATCCTTGACCCACGGACCAAGGCTGTGACCTTGGCGGGGTCGGATTTCAACGACAGCTATTTCGGCACGGGCTTTGCTGACCGCATGTCGGGCGGTTTGGCGAATGACTCTCTGCACGGGGCGGGCGGCAATGACCTGCTGCGCGGGGGGGATGGTTTGGACAGCTTTTCGGGTGGCGGCGGCAACGACCGGATTTTTGGCGGTCTCGGGACCGACAGCCTGACAGGCGCGGCGGGGGCGGATGATTTCATCTTTGCCAGCGCGGTCGAGGCAAAGGGCGACCGGATCGGTGATTTCCGGCATGGTGTGGACGACATCAACCTGCGCGGCTTTATGAAGGGCGGCGAATTCATCGGGGGGCGGGCCTTTACCAAAGACGACGATCAGGTGCGCTATGTGAAAGCGACTGGCCTGTTGCAGGGTGATGTGAATGGCGACGGCAAGGCCGACTGGTCGCTTGTGATTGCAAACAAGGCGGCGCTTTCGGCGGAGGATTTCATTTTCTGATTTTGTCGGGAATAGGTCTGGGCCTTCAGGCGTCATGGGAATGAGCAAACATGACGCCAACCGGCCCGCAAGGCGGCCCTTGGCGCAAAGCAAGGGACAAGGACATGACCGCGACTTTCGGACCGGAGTTTCTGTTGAACACCGCCACTTTCGGCAGTCAGGCTGAGGCCTCAATCACGGCGCTGGCCGACGGGCGCTTTGTGGCGACTTGGACGGATTTTGCGGGCGAGTTCGATGATCTTTTCGGCGGCGTGATCAAAGCGCAGCTTTTTAACGCCGATGGCAGCAAGGCCGGGGCCGAGCTTTTGGTCAGCCCCACCGGCTTTTTGCTGCAAACGCAATCCTCGGTCACGGCGACGGCGGATGGCGGCTTTGTCGTCAGTTGGACCGACGACAACCGTATGGGCGAGGTCGATGGCGGAACGGCAATCCGGGCGCAGGTGTTCGGGGCAGATGGCCAAAAGGCGGCGCCGCCGATTTTGGTCAACACCACCACAGCGGAGAATCAACGGGAATCGGCGGTCACGGCGCTGACCAACGGCCAGTTCATCGTCACCTGGCGGGATGAAAGCGAAACGGCGGGCGACACCGATGGATCGGCTGTGCGGGCGCAAATCTTTGATGCCGAAGGTAAAAAGGTTGGCAATGAATTCCTGATCAACAAGACGACCAGCAGAGACCAATCGCAGCCCGCCATTACCGTGTTGTCGGACGGGCGGTTTGTGGTCAGCTATTCCGATGGCAGTGCTGCGGGGGCGGATCCCTCCAGCGCCGGGGTCCGCGCGCAGATTTTCAACGCGAATGGCACCAAATCGGGCAATGAATTTCTGGTCAATACCTCGACCAATGGCGACCAGTTCGCCTCGGCCGTGACCGCTTTGCCCGGCGGGGGCTTTGTAGCCACCTGGACCGATTTTGGCAGCAATGCGGGTGACAACATCGGGGCTGCGGTCAGGGCGCAGGTGTTCAACAGTGCGGGGGCCAAGGTCGGGGCCGAGTTTCTGGTGAACACGGTGGTCGCCAATTCGCAAAGCACGCCGGCGATTGCGACCCTGCCGGACGGGCGCTTTGTGATCAGCTGGACCGATGAAAGCAGCGGTTTGTCCGATATTCGCGCACAGGTCTTTAACGCCGATGGCAGCAAATCGGGTGAGGAGTTTGTGGCCCATACAACGACTTCCAGCCTTCAGTTTGACAGCAGCATCACCGTGCTGGCCGACGGGCGCTTTGTCATCGGCTGGACGGATTTTTCGGGGCTTGTGGGCGATCAGTCGGGATCGGGCGTTGTGGCGCAGGTCTTTGACCCACGCACAGCCGCCATTCTGGCGAATGGCAGCGCTTTGAATGACCAATATGTCGGAACCAGCTTCAACGACAGTCTGGCGGGTGCACTGGGCAACGACCGGCTGGACGGGCAGGGGGGCAATGACGTCGTATTCGGGGGCGATGGGAACGACATCCTGCGGGGCGGTTTGGGCCATGACGATCTGGGCGGCGATGGCGGGTCTGACCAACTGATCGCGGGCAGTGGCAATGACAGCGTGAACGCTGGGGATGGGGCCGATCTGTTGCGGGGTGAGGATGGGGCGGATCTTTTGCTGGGGGGGCTTGGCGATGACAGGATATTTGGCGGCAAGGGCAAGGATCTGCTCTCGGGGAATGGCGGGGCGGATGATTTCATCTTTACCAGCGCCGCCGAGGCAAAGGGCGACCGGATCACAGACTTCCAGCGTGGCGTAGATGATTTGAACTTGCGTGCGTTTATGAAGGGCGGCGCATTTATCAGTGGGCAGGCCTTCAGTGGTGAGGAAGATCAGGTGCGCTATGTCAAGGCGACGGGTCTTTTGCAGGGCGACGTGAATGGGGATGGGCGGGCGGATTGGTCGCTGACCATTGTGAACAAGGTGGCGTTGAGCGCGGCGGATTTCATCTTTTGATCTTACAGATGCCTATCGGTGGGAAATGGCAGCCATGCGCGTTCAGCAAAGTTTGCGCATGGGCCCGATCTGCATTTTGGAGATGACAGGCTTACATCAACGTTATAGTTGATCCAGAGTCATCGGTTGGAGAGGTCTTGCCGATGATCTGACGCCCTTCGAACCAAGGATCGGCTATGCCACTTGCACCCACAGACGAATTCTTTTTCAACACCCATATCCGCGGCAACCAATACGACGTGCAGCTGGCGGCCCTGGCCAATGGCGGCTTTGTGGCCAGCTGGACCGATGCGGGAGAGCATCCTGGCGATGCCTCTGACAATGCTGTGCGGCTACAGGTCTTTGCGGCCGATGGCCGCATGATCGGGCCCGAGCGGCTGGTGAATACCACGACCGAAGGTCGGCAGGAGCATGGCGATGTTGTCGCCCTGAAAGGCGGCGGCTTCATGGTGGTCTGGGATGATTATTCCAGCGGCATGGCCGATGTGCGGGGACAGGCCTTTTCCGCTGATGGCAAGAAACAGGGGGCCGAAGTGGTGCTGAACAGCGCCACAGAGGGGATGCAATTTTTGGCGCATGTGCACCCGTTGCTGGATGGCGGTTTTGTGGTGACATGGGATGACCGGGAACAGCGCAATCCGCTGGTGCTGCAACGCTATGATGCGAAAGGTCAGGCCGTCGGCGAAAACCTTCAGATCGTCAACCACGCGACGGGGGCCGAAATTGTGGATATGGGCGACGCAGGCCTGCTGATCCTGTCCAGCGAATATGGAAGGCGGCTGTCGATCCTGTCGCCGACCGGCACGGTGGAAACATTGGACCTTGCGCCTTTTGCGACAGCGAATTTGGTTGTCTCGGAAAAGACGGCGGCCCGGCTGTCGGATGGAAGCATCATGGTTGTGGCGCGGCTGGCCGATAGCTTTTTCGGCGGCAGCGATGTGGTTCAACTGCGGCTGGGGGCGGATGGTCAGCCGCTGGGGGACTGGACGCAGGTGAACCGACCCGAGGTGACGCATTCGACGGCCACCGACAATCTGGAGCCGTCGATCCTTGCGCTGGATGACGGGGGCTATCTGGTCGTCTGGCGAGAAATGGCGCAGACCAGATTGTCGAACGGCAGCCTGATCACCGCGCTTTCGGAAATCCGGGCGCAGCGGTTTGATGCGGCAGGTCAGGCGGTGGGTGCGCAGAATCTGGTGAACCAGTCGACGGAGTTCAATCAGGTGGGGCCTGCGGCGATCAATCTGGCCGATGGCAGAACGGTCATCGCTTGGTCGGATGGCAGCCATCAGAACGGCGACCCCGATTACAACGGCATCACAGGGCGGATTTTCGATTACCGGACGAAAGCCGTGGATGTCACAGGAACGCGCGGGGCGGATAGTTTTCTCGGGACCGATTGGAAAGACAGCCTGATGGGGTTGGGTGGAGGCGATGACCTGTCTGGTGGAAGGGGGGGCGACCGATTGATCGGAGGAAAAGGGGCTGATCTTTTGACCGGTGGGGCCGGCAGGGATGACTTTATCTACGCCAGTGCAAAGGATGCGAAAGGCGACCTGATCGTGGATTTCCAGCCGGGGTTGGACGATTTCGATCTGCGATCCCTTATGCCGGGCGGGGCGTTCATCGGCGCGAAAGTCTTTGGCAAGACCGCGGGCGAAGTGCGCTATGTCAAGGCGACGGGGCTGTTGCAGGGCGATGTGAACGGCGATGGGCGGGCGGATTGGTCGCTGACCATTGTGAACAAGGCTGCGCTTTCGGTGGCGGATTTCATGTTCTGACATCGGCGGAATGTGGCGGGTGTCATGGGCATGTCACTGGCGCGCCGCTTTGTAACAGCGTAAGCATTCCTGAAACCAAGTTTCAGGAATGCTGAATATGTCGCTGGATACCCCTGTCCCCTCGGCCCTTGATCTGCCCGATCTGCATGCATCGGAGCCGATCCCCGAGGCGGCGCGGGCGGCGATTGAGGCGCTGCTGCGGTCGGGCGATTTGTTCCGCTATACCGCGCCGGAAGGGGCCCCGGTGGCGCTGCTGGAGGCAGAGTTTGCGGCGCTTTTGGGCAGCCGTTATGCGCTGGCGGTGTCGTCCTGTTCGGCGGCCTTGTTCCTGTGCCTGAAGGCGTTGGACCTGCCTGCGGGGGCCAAGGTGCTGATCCCGGCCTTTACCTTTGCGGCGGTGCCGTCGGCGGTGGTTCATGCCGAATGCGTGCCGGTGCTGGTGGAGGTGGATCATTCCCTGCGGATTGACATGGAAGACTTCCGGGCGAAACTGCCGGGCGCTTCCGCTGTTTTGATCAGCCATATGCGGGGGCATACCTCGGACATGGATGCGATCATGCAGGCCTGTGATGCGGCGGGCGTGCCGGTGATCGAGGACGCGGCGCATTCGCTGGGCACGCTTTGGAACGGGCGGAAAGTGGGGACGATCGGCAAGGCGGGCTGTTTCAGCTTTCAGTCCTACAAGATGATCAACGCGGGCGAAGGCGGCATCATGGTGACGGATGACCCGGAATTGGCGGCGCGGGCAGTGATCATGTCGGGGGCCTATGAGCAGAACTGGAAAAAGCATCCAGGATTGCAGAACAGTTTTGGCCATTGGCAGAACAAGCTGCCGCTTTACAACATGCGGATGCAGAACCTTTCGGCGGTGGTGATCCGGCCGCAGTTGGACCTTTTGGACGAGCGGGTGGAAAAGGGCCTGACGAACCACGACCGGCTGGCGGAAATTCTGGGCGAGGAGCCTTTGTTCAGCGTGCCCCCGGCGTTGGGGCCGGAACGGCGGGCGCCGGACTCGATCCAGTTCCGGCTGGCGGGGGATTGGTCGGATGATCAGGCGCGGGCGTTTCTGGCGGAATGCAAGCGGCGTGGCTTGGGCGTGCAAATCTTTGGGCTGACCGAAGGCAATGCGCGGGCCTTCTGGAACTGGGAGTTTCTGGGACCGGCACCGGACCTGCCCAAGACGCGGGCGATGCTGATGCGCACTGCCGATTTGCGGTTGCCGGTGCGGCTGACGGCTTTGCAGGTGGAACAGATCGGGGCGACGCTGATCGCGGCGGTTCAGGCGGTGCGATAGGCCGGGCGTGGTCGATGATCAGGCCCGGCAACGGGCACAGGCAAAGTGACTTGGCCGCTAGTCAGCCCGTGTGGCCACACCGAGGGGGCCAGCACCTGCCAGCACTTGGGCCACCTCGTCCCGGATAATCCGCCCGATCAAGGCCGCGTCGTCTGCCGAAAACGTCAGTGGCAAGCGCAAATCGATCAGACCCGCCAGCACGGCATCGGTCTGAGGCAAGGCGACGGGCGTGGCATAGCGCCAATGGTCGTAGCGGCTGGTAAAGGCCATCGGCTGATCTGCCCCGAACCATTTCAACTCTACCCCGCGCGCCGCACAACGCGACAGCAGCACCTGCACCGCCTGTGGCTTCCAGCCCGGCAAAAGAAACTGAAAGGATGAACCGACGTAGTCTTCATGCGAGGGCCGCTGCGTCAGCCGCAGCCCGTTCGCCCCCTGCAAGCCCGCCTCCAGTGTTTCATACAAGGCCCGCCAGCGCGCCACGCGTTCCGGCAAAAGCCCTAACTGCGGGCGCAGGATCGCCGCACGCAGATTGTCCATCCGGCCCGAGATGTTGGGGGTGTCCAACCGCAGCGCTTCAAACACTTCTGGCCCCGGTGCGGCCAGATGCCTTTCGTAAAGCATGTATGACCCCGACAGCAGCACGGATTTGGCGGCCAGTTCGGCATCATCCGTGATGAGGAACCCGCCCTCGCCCGCATTCACATGCTTATAGGTCTGCATCGAATAGCAGCCCATCGCCCCATGCCGCCCGCTGGGCAGCCCGCGCCAGTGCGCGCCCATCGTATGGGCGCAGTCCTCGATCACCGTCACCCCGGCGGCGTTGCAAATCGCCATCAGCCGTTCCATGTCGCAGACATGACCGCGCATATGCGACAAGAGCAGCACCTTGGCCTGACCGACCTTGGCCGCCAGATCGTCCAGATCAATCGTCAGATCGTCGGTCACATCGACAAAGCGCGGCACCGCCCCCAGCGACGCAATCGCACCGGGCACCGGGGCCAAGGTAAAGGCGTTCGACAGCACCACATCGCCCGGCCCCACACCCACCGCCCGCAGGGCCGTTGCCATCGCATATCCGCCCGAGGCCACCGCCAGCGCATATCGCGCGCCCATCAAGGCCGCGAATTCCTGTTCCAGCAGGGCTGTTTCTGACAATTCACCGGGGATAGTGTTGTAGCGATGCAGACGCCCGTGCCGCAGCACCGCCACTGCCGCCGCAATCGCATCGTCCGGGATCGGTTCCTGTTGGGTAAAGCTGCCCGTGAAACGTTCTGTCATGCGCTGGGTCCGACTGCGGCCGGTTCCGTCCGGCGGACCAAGACAAGGAACATCACGAAGGACACGGCAATCAACACCCCCGCCACGAAGAACGCCACGTCAGGTGACTGGAACGGCGCGCCGGGCATCATGAAATAGCCGAAGATCTGGCTAAAGAACACGGTTCCCCCCAGCATCGCCAGATTCATGATTGCTGACATGCCACCCTGCAATTCGCCCTGCTGATCCTCGGGCACGGCTTTGGACATCAGCGTCGTCAGCATAGGATGCACGAAACCCTCTGGCCCATGCAGGAACATCAGAATGACAACACCCGTCAGCCCCGCCACCATGCCATAGCCAAAGCAGACCAAGGCCCCGCAAAGCAGCCCCACCATCGCCACCCGCCATTCGCCCCAGCGCGCCACGGCGGGGCCGGTCAGCCCGCCTTGAAAGCCCGCCATGATCAGGCCAAAGGCGGCAAGGGTCAGGCCAACCATCGCCTCGGACCAACCGAATTTCGCCATGCCCCAAAAGGCCCAGATGGCGGGATAGACGGCGGAGGCAAAGAAATAGACCGCCAGCACCGAGCACATCGGCAAAAGCCCGTGAATCTTGCTGAACACCTTGAAAGCGCCGAAAGGATTGGCGCGTTTCCATTCAAACGGGCGGCGGTTTTCGGCGGTCAGGGTTTCGGGCAGCACGAACCAGCCATAGGCAAAGTTCATCAGCGAAATGACGGCGGCGGCATAGAAGGGCACGCGCGGGCCAAATTCGCCCAAAAGCCCACCAATGGCCGGCCCCAAGACAAACCCTACACCAAAGGCCGCCCCCATCATGCCATAGGCCTTGGCGCGATCCTCGGGCGCGGTAATGTCGGCGATATAGGCATTGGCGATGACATAGGACGACCCGCAGAAACCCGCGATGGCGCGGCCAATGAACAGCCAAAAGATCGATGGCGCAAAGGCGTGAAAGATATAGTCGATGCCCAGCCCAAAGACCGCCAGCAGCAGCAGGGGGCGGCGGCCATAGCGGTCGGACAGGTTGCCCATCAGCGGCGAAAAGGCGAATTGCGCGATAGAGAACGCGGCGAACATCCAGCCGCCGATGATCGAGGCATGGGCCAGATCCATTTGCCCCACCTGTTCGATCAGGCGCGGCAGGACCGGCATGATCAGGCCGAAACCGACCATGTCGAGGAAAACGGTGATCAGGACAAAGGTCACCGCATGGCGGGACTTGGGCGAAGCTGTCATCAGGGGATGCCTATGCGTTGAACGCGCGCACGCTAGCGGAAGGTTAATCGTCTGTCAAAGGCCATGTTCGCTTTACGTTCCATGCGCGGTCGGGGGATCATCCGCCGGTATGGCTCATGTGTCGGGTCATTTGGCCGGTGATCTTTTGCCGAGAGTAATCGAAGTCATGGCCCTTCGGCTTGCGGGCGATGGCTGCGCGGATCGCCTGTTCGAGCGCCATGTTGTCGGCGCTTGCGCGCAAGGGCGCGCGCAGGTCGGCGACATCTTCTTGGCCCAAACACATGTATAGTTCACCTGTGCAGGTCAGCCGGACACGGTTGCAGCTTTCGCAGAAATTATGGGTGAGTGGTGTGATGAAGCCAATCTTTTGGCCGGTCTCTTCAAGGCGGACATAGCGGGCCGGACCGCCGGTGCGTTCGGCAAGGTCGGTCAGGGTAAAACGTTCGGCCAGGCGGGCCCGCAGATCGCGGAGCGGCCAATACTGTTCCAGCCGGTCCGTCCCGCCCATGTCGCCCATCGGCATCACTTCAATGAAAGTCAAATCGTGATCTTCGCGCGCGCACCAATCCAGCAACGAAAACAGTTCGTCTTCGTTAAAGCCTTTGAGGGCGACGGTGTTGATCTTAACCCGCAATCCCGCAGCCTTGGCCGCCACGATCCCTTCCAGAACCTGTGGCAAGCGGCCCCAGCGGGTAATCTCGGCGAATTTTTTTGGGTCAAGCGTATCAAGTGAAACGTTGATCCGCCGCACCCCACAGGCAGCCAGCTCTTGGGCATAGCGCCCCAACTGGCTGCCATTGGTCGTCACGGTCAGCTCTTTCAGGGCACCGGTTTGCAGATGCCGAGACATGGCATGGAAGAAGGTCATGATGCCCTTGCGCACCAAGGGCTCCCCCCCGGTGATGCGCAGCTTTTCGACGCCCAGTTCCACAAAAGTGGAGCACATTCGATCCAGTTCTTCGAGGCTAAGAAGATCGGCCTTGGGCAGGAATGTCATGTTTTCAGACATGCAATAAGCACAGCGGAAGTCGCAGCGGTCGGTGACCGAAACACGCAGATAGCGGATCGCCCGCTGGAAGGGGTCGACAAGGGCTGTCATACACTCAAACTAAGCGCCTTCCTGCCAAGGAACAAGGGGAGGCTTGTCGGGGAGCCTTGTCTGGCTGCGCAAGAAGGATAAGATTATCAAATGATGCAAAAAATTCTGCCCTTCGTTCTTATCCTGTCACTGTCGGCCTGTGCTGCCGGAGAAGGCCCCTTTGCCAAGCGGTCCAAAACGCCACAGGACTTTGATTTCGAGTTGGACGCCCCCCCGCCGCCGCCGCCGGGTGCCACCAGTGCCGAGGCTTTGGACACCACGACGGACGCGCAAAAGGCCGAGGCTCTGGCCGCGGCCCCGACAGCAGGAGAAGCCAGTTTGGGCAAGATGGCCGTATCATTGGGCAAGGCGACAGAGCCCGGCTTTTGGCTGCGCGGCGCTGCTGTCAAGGCGGCTGGCAAAGGCCGAGTAGAGACCGCTGACGGTCAATCGGTGCAGGTCGATTTGATTCCCGGCGAAGGGGCGGCGCAGCTTTCGCTGGGGGCTTTCCGGGCCTTGGGGTTAAGCCTGACGGCTTTGCCAGAGGTGACGGTCTTTGCCGAGTAGCATCCCTTTTGCCTGATAGGGCGGCCCTCGCGCCTTTGTCGGGTTTGCAGCTATCCTGGCTGCTTTTCACAAGGTTCGCCCCAGTGAAAGCCCGTGAAATTCTCGCGGAAGGCAAAGGTTACAAGATGGCTGTCGATGACATAGCGCGCCTGAATAATGGCCTTGGCGTCTTCGCCGCTGACGGTCACGGTCAGACCTTGGGCATCGGCGGTCATCGTCGCTGGGCCTGAACCCAGCGCGACGCTGGCCATATGGTCGTCATGTTCGACGGCGACCTTATGGGCGAAATGCTTGCAAAGCTGCACAAGGTATTTCGAGGCATGTGCGGTGACCATATGGGCGCGGCTGGTGAGCATGTTCAATCCTTATCGTTTCAATAAGGATTAGGCTTGCGCTGGTCCGCAGGCAAGATGCCTCTTAGACACTTGATCGGGCAATGACCTCGGGAGTCACATAGAGATGTTTGGGGGTCTTGCGCCCCTCGATCCGCGACAGCAGGGCTTCGGTCGCCATGCCACCCAGCTGCCGCCCATGCTGTTCGACGCTGGAAAGGCCCACCATCGACATGCCGGCCACGGGCGAATTGTCGTAACCCACGATGGCCAGATCCTCGGGCACGCGCAGCCCGGCCTTATGGGCCTGATCCAGCAAGATCAGCGCATGCAGGTCGGACCAGACAAAGACGGCGCGAGGCCGGTCGGGGCGGGCCAGAAAGGCGCGAAACGCCTCGACATCCGCGCCTTCGTCTTCGGGGGCGCGTAGGATGATGCCGGGGCCGATGCCCAGATCCTGCATCGCTTGCCGAAACCCTTGTTCGCGCAGGGTGGCCACCTGATGTTGCTGGTCTTTCATATATTCCTGGCTGAACATCACAATGTCACGGTAACCCCGGTCGTAAAGGGCTTGCACTGCCAGCATGGCCCCACGACGGTCATCGCTGTTGATCGTGTCAAAATCGGCGGCGGTGGGTTCATGGTGTCCAATGACCACCATCGGGATCTGGCGGGCAAAGCGGGCGAGCAGCTTTTCGGGCATCATGGGGGCGACAAGGATCAAGCCATCCATCCGGTTGTCGATCATCGACAAGACCATTTCGGATTCCAGTTTCAACCGCGCACGGCCAATGCCCAGCATGGATTTGTAGTTTGACGGGGCCAGCTTGTCATGGATGCCGTCGATGACCTGCGGCAGGAAGGGGTTGTCGATGTTCACCAAAAGAATACCGACCGTATAGGTTTGGCCGCGCATCCCCCTTGCCGCCACACTAGGCCTGTATCCCAGCTTTTCGATGCTGGCCTGCACATTCATCCGCAGGGCCTCGGACACGCCATAGGCGTTGCGCAGAACTTTGGATACTGCGGCCACTGACACGCCCGAATCGGCGGCGACATGCCGGATCGTGATGCGGGTGCCTTTGGGCGATTCGGGCGTGGCCATGAAGGGATTGCTCTGATTTTCTTGGGTTTTGAGCCTATGCAGATTTTCGTTGCATGGCAAACGGAAATGTAGAATGGTCTACGTAGAACGATGCACGGCGGGAGGCCGGGCACGGGGAGGATTGCGATGGGACTGGATACGCTAACTGCGGCCAAAGATTTGGCTGCGAATGTAGAACGGTTTACAAAAACCGAGCGGGCGTGGACAGCGCAGATGATTGCCCCCCTATCGGATGCAGGGCAGGGGACGCAAGCGAGCTTTGTCGGGCGGGATTTCGAACTGGGCAAGGTGCCGAGCGGGCCAGTCTGGCTGCATGTTTCGGCGCAGGGGCTGTATCGGGCGTTTTTGAACGGCGTGCGTGTGGGGGACGATCTGCTGACGCCGGGTTGGACCTGCTATGACCGGGCGATTGCCTATCAATCCTATGATGTGTCGGGGCTGCTAAAGGCGGGGGCGAACCGGCTGGAGATTTGGCTGGGCGATGGCTGGTATCGCTCGCAGATGATGTGGAAGGCCGCGCCAGTGTTCAACTGTTGGGGCGATCGGATTGCCGCAATTGCAGAGCTGGAGGCGGGTTCGGTCCTTTTGAAAACCGATGCAAGCTGGGAAAGCGGCTTGCTGCCGGTGATGCGGTCGGGGATCTATTGGGGCGAAGATTTCGATGCCCGCGTGGTGCCCAAGGCGACGCATAGGGTGGAGGCGTTGGGCTTTGATCATGCGCTTTTGGTGCCGCATGAAACAGGCCCTGTGAAGGAACTGACACCGCTGTTGCCTTTGGAAAGCTGGGCCGACGGTTCGGCGATGGTGCATGACTTTGGCCAGAACGCCGGGGCCTATATCCGGCTGACGGTGGAAGGGGCTGCGGGGGCAAAGGTCCGCATTGAACATTCGGAAATTCTTGGGCCGGGGCGGGAGTTTGACAACCGCAACTATCGCGGGGCACGGGCAGAGCTGACCTATGTGCTGAACGGGCAGGGCGTTGAAACCTATGCGCCGATGTTCAGCTTTTTCGGCTTTCGATATGCGCGGGTGCATGTCGAAGGGGCGGCGAAGGTCACGGCCATTGAAATGGTGCCCGTCACCTCGGTCCCCGATCTGGCCGGAGGTTTCGAATGCGGCGTGCCGCAGGTCAACCGGCTGGTGCTGAACACCATCTGGTCGCAGCGGTCGAATTTCATCGAAATTCCGACCGACTGCCCACAGCGGGATGAACGGCTGGGCTGGACGGGGGATGCGCAGGTTTTCGCGGGCACGGCCTGCTGGCTGGCGGATGCCGAAACCTTCCTGACCAAATATCTGCGTGACGTGCGCCATGATCAGCGCCCGAATGGGGCGGTGCCGCATTTCTCGCCCGACCCGACACGCCTGCACCCGGAACAATTCCCCGGCGATTGGGCGGGTTCGACCGGCTGGGGCGATGCGATCACAGTGATCCCGTGGCAGCTTTATCTGCATTACGGCAAGGTCGATGTGCTGCGGGAATCTTTCCCCGCCATGGTGAAATGGGTCGATTACCTGTGGTCGCTGGGAAATGGCCCCATCGTGCAGACCAACAGCCGCTGGGGCGCGCAGGGGTTCACCTTTGGCGATTGGTTGCAGCCGGTGGGCGACAACCGCACGCCAAGGCCCACGATTGCCGCCGATTGCGCCGCGACGCTGTATCATTTCATTTCGACAGACCTTGCGTCCAAAGTGGCAACTATTCTGGGCGAAACGGCGCAGGCCCGCGCCCTGCGCGAACGTGCCGAGGCGATCCGCTTGGCCTTTGCCCATGAATATATAGCGCCTTCGGGCAGGCTTGCACACAATGACCAGACCTCTTACGCGCTGGCCTTTCTGCATGACCTGATCCCGGCAGAGCATATGGATGCCGCCAAAGCCTACTTCCGCAAGGAAGTGGAGGATGCGGATTATCTGATTGGCACTGGGTTCATCGGCACGCCTGCCCTGCTGCCCGCGCTGACAAAGCTGGGGATGCTGGATCTGGCGGCAAAGGTGTTCCTGAACCGCAAGGTTCCGGGCTGGCTGTTTCAGGTGGATATGGGCGCGACTTCGATCTGGGAACGCTGGGATGCTTTGGCACCGGATGGGTCGATCTATGACCCCGATATGAACAGCTATAACCATTATGCCTATGGGGCTGTCTGCCAATGGCTGATGGAGGGCGTGGCGGGGCTGACGCTGGATGCCGATCATCCCGGCTTTGACCGCCTGTTGATTGCCCCGAAAATTCTGCCGGAACTGGGTCACGCGAAGGCCTGGCACAACAGTCGCCATGGTCGGGTCGCGGCGGAATGGGCGCTGAACGGGAACAAGGTGACCTATCGGCTGACCTTGCCTGCGGGGATGCAGGCGGTCTGGGCGGGGGGGGACTTGCCCGATTTGCAACTGTCTGGCGGGGCCACGATGGGGCCGGGAAGCCATGAGATCACCTTTACGCTGAAGAACTGACGACACATCAAGGAGGGAGGAACCAAGATGAACAGATTGATCCACAGCACGGCCCTTGCAGGGGCGATGGCACTGGTGGCGGGCTTGGCGCAGGCCGAGGTCACGCTGTCGGTGCTGATCGACAACAACCCGGAAACCGTGGCGATGATGGAGGCGCTGACGGCGGCCTATACGGCGGCGAACCCGGACGTGACGTTCGAGATCGAACAGCGCACCGGCGGGGCCGAGGGCGACAACATCGTCAAAACACGCCTTGCGACGGGCGAGATGGCGGATGTGTTCAACTATAACTCGGGCTCGCTGTTTCAGGCGTTGAATCCGCAGCAGACGCTGGCGGATATGTCGAGCCTTGGCGGGCAGGGCAATGTGCTGGACAGCTTTAAGCAGGTGGTGACCAGCCCAGACGGCGCGGTGCGCGGCGTGCCCTTTGGTCCTGCGATGGGCGGCGGGATTTTTTACAACATCCCGATCTATCAGGAACTGGGGCTGACCCCGCCAAAGACCTGGGCGGAGTTCATGGCCAACAACGAAAAGATCAAGGCGGCGGGCAAGGTCGCGGTGATCCAGACCTATACCGACACCTGGACCAGCCAGTTGTTCATTCTGGCCGATTATTTCAACGTGCAGGCCGAGGTGCCGAACTTTGCGGCGGACTATACCGCGAACAAGGCGAAATACGCCTCGACCCCCGCGGCGATGCGCGGCTTTGAGCGGCTGGAGGAAGTGTTCAAGGCAGGCGTGCTGAACGAAGATTTCGGGGCCGCGACCTTTGACGACGGGATGCGGATGGTGTCGACCGGCGAGGGGGCGCATTATCCGATGCTGACCTTTGGCATTGGCAATGTAAAGCAGAACTATCCGGACAATCTGAACGACATGGGCTTTTTCGCCCAGCCGGGGAATGATGCGGCCAAGAACGGGCTGACGGTCTGGATGCCGGCGGCAATCTATGTGCCCGAAGCCAGCGCCAACAAGGAAGAGGCGCTGAAGTTCGTGGATTTCGTGGCGACGGTCGAAAGCTGCCAGACGATGATTTCGGCGGCGGGGGCCTCGGGGCCTTATCTGATCAAGGGCTGCGAATTGCCCGCCGATGTGCCGCAGGCGGTCAAAGACATGCTGCCCTACTTCCAAACCGAAGGCATGACAGCCCCGGCGCTGGAATTCCTGTCGCCGA
The DNA here is from genome assembly GCF_014652215.1 of Neogemmobacter tilapiae. GTDB lineage: Bacteria > Pseudomonadota > Alphaproteobacteria > Rhodobacterales > Rhodobacteraceae > Neogemmobacter > Neogemmobacter tilapiae. Next base: position 113,840 of record NZ_BMYJ01000007.1, read on the forward strand.
TCAAGGGCCCGGCGCTGGAGCAACTGACGGTCGAGGTCGGTTCCGGCATCCGTCCGGCGGCGGATGCGGCGGCGTTGTATGATCAGGATGTGGAAAAACAGGCGAAACAACTGGGCTTGCCGAACTGGTAAGCCACCAGCCCCCCCTCCCTATCCCTCCCCCACAAGGGGGGAGGGTGCCGCGAGGAACGGCTGTTTCCGCTTGGAAACGCCGGAAAGCCGGGCATCCTCCCTCCCCCTTGTGGGGAGGGGATGGGGGTGGGGGGCGCCTTCCCATCAACCGCCACGCCTCTCTCCGCTTGACGGTTGTCACGACCCGTGCCCCCCTGTCGGGGCACGGGACCAACCAAGGAACGGGACATGACCCGAAGATCACCCTATCCCTATTGGTTCTTTGCCCCGGCGGCGGTGATCTATACCGCCCTGTTCCTGCTGCCCACGGTCGCGGCCTTTTGGTTCGCTTTGACCCGCTGGGATCTGTATACCGCCACCTTCATTGGCCTCGACAATTTCCGCCAGTTTCTGGCCGAGCCCTTTCTGATCAGCGGCATGTCGAACACGCTGATCTATGCGGTCACCACCTCGGGCCTGAAAACCGTGCTGGGCCTGTTGCTGGCCGTGCTGCTGACCTCGGGCCTTTATGCGCAGGGCTTTCTGCGCACCGTCGTTTTCTTTCCGGTGCTGGTGTCCACTATCGGCGTGGGCCTGACCTTTACTGCCCTGATGCACCCGACCAAGGGGGCGATCAATGTCGCGCTGGAATTGGTGGGGATTGACGGGCCGGGCTGGCTGACCAACCCGACGCTGGCGCTGTTCTCGGTCGCACTGGTCGATCTGTGGAAGGGTGTGGGGCTGGCCACCCTGATCTATATCGCAGGCCTTGCCTCGATCAGCCCGGAATATTATGAGGCCGCCCGCATCGACGGGGCCACCCGCCGCCAGATGTTCTGGCGCGTCACCGTGCCGCTGGTCCGCCCTGCGACGATCACCGTCATCACCCTGTCGCTGATCGGGGGGCTGCGGTCGTTCGATCTGATCTGGGCGATGACCAAGGGTGGCCCCGGCTTTTCGTCGGACGTGCTGGCCAGCACCATCTATAAACAATATCAGGCGGGCTTTTACGGGCTTTCCACCGCCGGAAACGTCATCCTGTTCCTGATGATCGCGCTGATCATCCTGCCCCTGACCCTTTGGTTCAATCGCCGCGAGGTGGACGCATGACCCGCCGTCAAACCTGGACCGGCATCGCCGCCTTGGCCGCGGCCACGCTGATCTTTATCGTGCCCTTCGTCTTTATCTTCCTGATGGCGGCCAAGACGAAACAAGACGCGTCCCGTTTCAGCTTTGCTTGGCCTGCCGACTGGCAGCTTTGGCAGAACTTCGTCGAGGTGATCCAGACCCGCAACTATATGCTGCTGCTGGCCTATTTCAATTCAACCGTCATCACGGTCGGGGCTGTCACGGGCCTTGTTATTCTGGCTGCGCTGGTGGGCTATGTCCTGCAACGCAGGCCGGGGCGCATGTCGAATGTCGTCTATGGCTTTATCCTTGCGGGGCTGATGATCCCCCCCGCCGTGGTGCCGACGATCTGGGTCTTGCAGGGCCTTGGGCTGTTCAAGACGCTGCACGGCATGATCCTGATCCAGATCGCCTATAATCTGGCTTTCTCTGTCCTGCTGTATCGCAGCTTCATCGGCACCATTCCCCGTGATTTGGACGAGGCGGCGATCATCGACGGGGCCAAGCCTTTGCAAATCTTCTGGAAGGTCGTGCTGCCGCTGCTGAAACCCGTGACGGTGACGAATATCGTCGTGCAGTCGCTGGCGGTGTTCAACGATTTCACCAACCCGCTGTATTACCTGCCAGGCAAGGAAAACGTGACGGTGCAACTGACGCTTTACAACTTTCAGGGCCAGTTCCTGTCGCAGTTCAATCTTTTGTTCATGAACATCCTGCTGGTGACGATTCCGCCGCTGATCGTGTTCATCTTCTTTAACCGCCAGATCGTGGCCGGCATGACCGCCGGGGCCGTGAAAGGGTAATCTCATGGCAAATGTCATCCTGCGGGACATCCGCAAAAGCTTTGGCGCGGTCGATGTGATCAAAGGCATCGACCTGAGCATCGAGGCAGGGGAGTTCTGCGTCTTTGTCGGGCCTTCGGGCTGTGGAAAATCGACGCTGCTGCGTATGATTGCGGGGCTGGATACGCAAAGCTCGGGCCAGATCGAGATTGGCGGGCGGGACGTCAGCGGGCTGGAGCCGTCAGACCGGGGCATTGCGATGGTGTTCCAATCTTATGCGCTTTATCCGCATCTGACGGTGCGCGAGAATATCGGGTTCGGATTGGCGCTTGCGAAACGGCCCAAGGCCGAGATTGCAGAGCGGGTGGGGGCGGCGGCCGAGGCGCTGCAACTGACCCATCTGCTGGATAGAAAGCCCAAGGCGCTGTCCGGGGGGCAACGGCAAAGGGTGGCCATCGGGCGGGCGATCGTGCGCGATCCGAAGGTGTTCCTGTTTGACGAACCCTTGTCGAACCTAGATGCGGCCCTGCGGGCGCAGATGCGGCTGGAGCTGACGGAACTCCATGCAAAACTGGGCGCGACGATGATCTATGTGACGCATGATCAGGTCGAGGCGATGACGATGGCCGACAAGATCGTGGTGCTGAACGGGGGGCATATCGAGCAGGTGGGCCGCCCGATGGATCTGTATGATCGGCCCGCGACGCCCTTTGTGGCGGGGTTCATCGGCAGTCCGAAGATGAACCTTTACACGGGCGAGGTGGCGCGGGCCTTGGGGGCGGGAACCTATGGCATTCGCCCGGAACATCTGTTGGTGGATGGAACATCAGGCCGCTGGACGGCTAGGGTGCGGCATGTGGAAAGGCTGGGGGCGGATGCGATCCTGCATCTGGAGGCGGAAACGCCGGGCCCGATCACTGCGCGGACCTCGGGCGACGCACCTTGGAAGGCGGGGGATCAGGTTTGGCTGACGCCTATGCCGGGCAAGGAACATCTTTTTCCGTGAAGCAGCGGAGAGGCTTTGCCGCAGGAACTTGCGTCCGGGGGGTAATCCGCCCCCCGCGCGACGCAGCCCGCCCGGGAAACCTTCCAAGAAATGATGTCAGCGGAAGCGCAGGTTGTCTTTCGTCAGATCGTTGATCGACTTTGCACCCATCAGCCGCATGTCGCGCAAGAGTTCCGCCTTCATCTGACCCAAGGCGCGTTCCACACCCGCTTGGCCTGCGGCGGCAAGGGGGAACAGGTAGTAGCGGCCCAGCCCCACGGCTTTCGCGCCCAGCGACAGCGCCTTTAGCACATGACTGCCGCGCTGCACGCCGCCGTCGATCATCACATCCAGACGGTCGCCGACGGCCTGCACGATTTCATCAAGCTGATCAAAGCCGGTGCGGGAACCATCCAACTGCCGTCCGCCGTGGTTCGACAGCACAATACCCGAACAGCCAATGTCGGCCGCACGCCGCGCATCATCGGCGCTGATCACGCCCTTCAGGCAGAAGGGGCCGCCCCATGCCTGAACCATCTGGGCGACATCATCCCAAGACATCGACGGATCGAGCATTTCGGAGAAATACCGCCCGATGGTCAGGCTGTCGCCCTTCATGTCGATATGGGCGTCGAGCTGCGGCAGGCTGAATTTTTCATGCGTGACATAGTTGATGCCCCACATGGGCTTGATCGCAAATTGGAACATCCCCCCCAGCGTCAGCCGGAAGGGGATGGAGAATCCCGTGCGCAAGTCGCGTTCGCGGTTGCCGCCGGTGATACTGTCCACCGTCAGCATCATCACCTTGATGCCGCTTTCCTTGGCCTTTTGCATCATGGCCCGGTTCAGGCCCCGGTCCTTGTGGAAATAGAACTGATAGACCTGCGGATTCTTGTGCTTTTTGGCCATCTCCTCCATCGAGACGGTCCCCAAGGATGACACCCCGAACATCGTGCCGAACTTTTCCGCCGCCGCCGCCGTGGCGCGTTCGCCTTGATGGTGGAACAGGCGTTGCAGGGCGGTGGGCGAAAGATAGACCGGCAGATCGATCTTTTGGCCCATGACGGTGGTGGAAAGATCGATGTCCTTGACGCCGCGTAGGACGCTTGGGATCAGATCGACCTCCTCGAACGCCTTCGTATTCCGCCGCAGCGTCACCTCATCATCGGCACCGCCATCAATGTAGTTGAAGATGGGCGAGGGCAGGCGTTTCTGTGCCAGACGGCGGAAATCGTGGAAGTTGTGGCAATGTTTCAGGCGCATGGGGCAGCTTTCAGCGGGTCATTTCCTGCCAGCGCCTTGCGAGGCGGCGCAGGGCGCTCGCATCCTTGGGCGGGGCGTGGGTATCTGTGGGGGCAGGGGTTGCCGTGTCAAGGCACAGCAGCGCGGCACCAATCGAGGTGCCGGTGGCCGAGGCGGCGGTTTCAACCCCGTCCGGGCGGAGGGCTGTAAGCATATCCAGATAGTCGGGGTTACGGGCGAAGGGGCCTTCTACGATCACGGGACCTTGGCCGCCGGTCAGGGTCAGGCAGGTGTCAGTCATCAGGGCAAGGTAGTGGGCAAGGGCCACCATCCGCTGGCCGGGGGTGGCGGGTTTGCCTTCCCAACCGGCGGCACGGTGCTGGAAGGGGCCAGAATTGGGTTCGACGGCTGGCAACAAAAGAGCGGAACCTTTCAGCACAGCCTGACGGTCGGCCGCTGTTGGGGTAATGGTTTCGCCGTTGCGGATGATCTCATACTCCCTTCCGCCCATGAAACGGGCCGAAGGCGTGGGCTGCCCTAAGGCGTTGACGTTGACCAGCACGTCACGCGTTTTGTCCAGCGCAATGCGGTTGCCGCCGACGGACATGACGACAACCCAGGTGCCGGTGGAGACGACGTTGAACGCGCCCGTCCTGCCCAGCAAATGGGGGTAAAGGGACGCATTGCTATCATGGATGCCACAGACGACGGGTGTGCTTTCGCGCAGGCCAGTTTGGGCAGCGATTTCGGGCAGGATATGGCCCAGGACATCGCCCGATTTGCGGGCGGGGGCGAGTTTGTCTTCGATACCAAGTCGGGAAACCAGGCTGGAAAACTGCCCCCCCCACGGGTTCCACAGGTCGGTGTGGCAACCGAGGGAACTGACATCACTGGCCAACGCTCCGGTCAGGCGAAAGCCCCAATACTGTGGATAGGTCAGGATATGGGCGGTGCGAGCCTTTAGGGTCGGGTCGGTGGCGAATAGCCAATGCAACTGCGCGCCAAGGTTCAGCCCCATGGGCAGACGGGCCGATCCGGTTTCGGCGAAATCGGGGCGGATGGCGTCGTAGGCGGCGGCCAAATCATCGGGGGCGGGGTGTTCATAGTCGAGCATGGGGGCGGCGAGGTTGCCCTGAGCATCCAGCAGAACGCAGGACGCGCCGTGGGTGGTGACGGAAATCGCATCAACACCATGGGCCCGGTGAAAACACGCCAGATGGTGCAGGATGAAATCCCAATGACCTTGCAGGTCAAAGGTCGGCCAAGGCGGGCCGGGGATCACCCGGTTGGGGCGGGTTTCGACCGCAATTTCTTGCAGCGTGTCCCCATCGACCAGCGCGAGTTTGGCATTGGTCTTGCCGATGTCGATGACGGCAATGTGGGTCATGGCATGTGAAAGACGTTGACCAGTGGAACGGCGACGGGTTCGTTCTGGGCGTTCGTCTCCATGATATCCGCCATATACGCCCACCAGCGTTGCATCACCGGCGACTGCGGCAGGCTGTCCATGGTGTGATCATCAGTGCGCCACAGCACCCCGAACAGCGTGTTGGTTTCCCGGTCCAGATGGATAGAGTAATCACTGACGCCCGCCGCTTTCAGCAGGTCCACCAGTTCGGGCCAGATTTCATCGTGGCGCTTGATGTATTCTGCCTCCATCCCCGGATTGAGGCGCATTTTGAACGCGTGTTTCTGCATCACTTCCTCCACATCCGCCACAGACGCGGCAGGGCGATCACGCCGATCAGCAACAGGCCAATGATGATCGACATGACGATACCGGGCACGTTCAGCAGGCCTAGGCCAAAGGTGACAAGCCCCATCACAAAGGCCGCGATCACAACGCCGTGGATGGAGCCTGAGCCGCCCAAGATGTTGACGCCGCCCAGAACGACCATCGTCACCACCTCCAACTCATACCCCGTGCCGATAGAAGGCCTTGTGGAGCCGAGGCGAGAGGTCAGGCAGACGGCGGCGATGCCGCTGCAAAGGCCCGTGAGCAGGAACAGGATGAAACGGATGCGGTCGACGCGAATGCCGGAAAAGCGGGCGGCGGTGGCGTTGTTGCCGATGGCATAGGTGGCACGGCCAAAGTTGGTCTTATGGAGTAAAAGGCCAAAGACGACCGCCATGACGGCGAAAAGCACCAGTTCAAAGCTGAAAACCCACCAGACATAGCCTTGGCCAAAATAGCCAAAGCCTTTGGGGTATTCCGTATAGGCCTGATCACCCAAGACGATATAGCTGATGCCGCGAAACAGGCTCATCGTGCCGATGGTCACGACGATGCTGGGCAAGCCAAAGCCCGCCACCAGCAGCCCGTTGAAAGCGCCGCAGAGCAGCCCAGTGCCCAGACCCAAACCCACCAGAACCGGGACATCGGCCCCCGCAAGGGCCGCCGCCCCCATGACGGTCGAGGCCAGCGCGATGATCGAGGCGACGGAAAGGTCTATGTCCCCCGCGATGATCAGCATTGCCATGGCAAAGGCGATCATCGCCTTTTCGGTAAAGTTGAAACTGGCGTCCGACAGGTTCCAAGGATCAAGGAAATAGGGCGAGGCGAAGGAGTTGGCGATGAAAATCGCCACGGCGACCAGCAGAAGCAACGCCTCCCACGACCGCAAAGCGCGGGCAAGGGGAGAGGTCAGGCGGTCGGGGATGACCCTTCCTTGGGTGTGGGCAGTCATGCGCGGACCTCGGGTGTTTTCAGGATCAGGCGGCCTTTGGGGCCAGAGCCACGGGCGTTGAAGGCGATGGCGATCAGGATGGCAGCGCCCGAGATGGCCATTTGCCAGAAGGGCGAAATGCCGACGACGGGCAGGGCATTTTTCATGATGCCCAGAAACAGTGCGCCCATGACGCAGCCCGCCACCGACCCCGCACCGCCTGCGATGGCGATGCCGCCGATGACGCAGGCGGCGACGACATCCAGCTCAAACCCGCTGGCGATATCGACATAGGCGACGGCATAGCGGGCGACCCAAAGATAACCGACAAAGCCCGCCAAAGCGCCGGACAAGACAAAGGCGGCAAACTGGGTGCGGCCCACGGAAATCCCGGTGTAAACCGCCGCATGGGGGTTGCCACCGACAGCATAAAAGGCACGGCCAAGCGGGGTGCGGTTGACCAGCAAGACAAAGGCCACAATCCCCAGAATAGCGATCCAAGCCATGACGGGCAGGCCCAGAAAGACGGCACGGGGAAAGGCTTTGAACCCTTCGCTCATCTGATGGGCGTTGACCCATTTGCCATCGGTCAGAAGAAAGATGATGCCGCGATAGATGGTCATCGTGCCCAAAGTGACGACGATGGAAGGGATGTCGAGTTTCCAGACCAACAGACCATTCACGGCCCCCAAAACGGCCCCAAGCGCCACCACCAGCAGCAGGATCAACGGCAAAGGCACGCCCGCCCCATTCATCAGGGCGGCGATCATGCCACAAAGCGCAAGGTTGGCGGTGACCGACAGGTCAATGCATTTGGTCAGGATGACGACCATCTGGCCCAAGGCCAGCAAGATCAGGGGGGAGGTGTCGGTAAAGACGCTGGCCAGATTGCCGGGGGTGACAAAGGCCGGGAAGCGGCTGGCAATGACGACCAGCAGCAGGGCGATGGCCAAGGCAAGGATCGCCTCGCGTGATTTCAGCAGGGCACTCATGCCGCTTCTCCCTCAATTCCCACAGCCGCGCGCACCAGATTTTCGGGGGTCATTGCGTCGCCCGCGAATTCCGCCGCAATCCGCCCTTCGCGCATGACGATCACGCGGTCGGCCATGCCCAAAACCTCGGGGATTTCGCTGGAGACCATGATCACCGCCAGCCCCTGCGCCGCGAGTTCCGACATAAAGTCATGCACGGCGGCTTTGGAGCCGATGTCGATGCCCTTGGTTGGTTCGTCCAGAATGATGACGCGGGGTTTCGTCGCCAGCCATTTGGCGATGACGACCTTTTGCTGGTTGCCGCCTGACAAAAGCCCCACGTCCTGATCAAGGCTCGCCGCCCGCAAGTCCAACCGCTGGGTATATTCCCGCGCCAGTGCGAATTCCTGGGCCATCCGCAGGAAACCGCCCTTGGATGTGCGCCCCAGTGAGGGCAGGGTGACGTTCTGATAAATCGGCAGGCCCTTGACCGCGCCCTGTTTGCCCCGGTCTTCGGGCACATAGACAATGCCCGCCGCCACGGCTTGCGCGGTGGAGCGGATCACCCGGACCTCATCCCCAATCTTTACCGCGCCATGCGAGGGTTTGGTGATGCCGAACAGCGCTTGCATTACCTCGGACCGGCCCGCGCCGACAAGGCCGTAGAAGCCCAGAATCTCGCCCTGATGCAGGGTAAAGCCGACATCGGCGAATTCGGTGGGGTGGGAATAGCCTGTCACCGTCAAGACAGGCGCCCCAATCTGCGCGGGGCGTTTGGGGTAGATTTGATCGACCGAACGGCCCACCATCATCTGCACCAACTGTCCTTCGTTCACATCCGCCATCGCGCCTTCGCCCACGAATTGCCCGTCGCGGAACACCGTATAGCGGTCGGCGATGCGAAAGATTTCGTCGAACTTGTGGCTGATGAACAGGATCGCCTTGCCCTTGGCTTTCAGCGTCGCCACCAGATCGTAAAGTTCCTGAATTTCTTTGTGGGACAGTGCCGCCGTCGGTTCGTCCATGATCACCACACGGGCATCAATCGACAAGGCCCGCGCAATGGCGACCAGATGCTTTGAGGCAATCCCCAGATCGCGCAGCCGGGCGTGCGGCTCAAGGTCGGCATGGATCGACGCCAGCAACGCTTTCGCCTGCGCCTCCATCGCTTTGCGGTCAATCAACCCGAAACGGCCCTTCGGCGCATGGCCGATGAAGATATTCTCGGCCACAGTCAATTCGTCAAACAGCACCGTTTCCTGATGGATTGCCGTTACGCCAGCATCGCTGGCCGCCTGCGCCGTCGGAAAACGGGTCTCGCGCCCTTCGACGGCAATGGTGCCGCCGTCCGGCTGATAGATCCCCGTCAGGATTTTGACAATTGTGGATTTGCCCGCGCCGTTTTCGCCAATCAAGGCGGTGACCTGTCCGGGGTAAAGATCAAGCTGCACCCCCGCCAGCGCCTTGACGCCGGGGAATGACTTTTGAATGTCGCGCAGCGACAGCACAGGGGTCATGAGGCACATCCTTGGAATCGAAAGGCCCGACGGGGGGAGCATCCCGTCGGGCCAGATCACTTAGAAAATCGACGAGAATTGGTCGATGTTCGAAGCATCATAGGTGAAGGGGTCGGCCATCGCAGCCTCGCCGTTTTCATCCAGCTTTGCCGTGCCCATCCGGCCCATCGGGATTTCCGCGCCCGGCTCGGCCGTCGCTTTCCCGGTGTTCAGATTGTAAGCGATCATCGTCGCGGCATAGCCCAAATCAATCGGGTTCCAGATCGCAAACGACTGCGACGCGCCCGATTTTACATGGCCCGCCATTTCAGACGGCAGACCCAGACCCGTCACGTTGATCTGACCGACTTTACCCGCATCCGTCACGGCCTGCGCCGCAGCCACGATGCCCACGCTGGTCGGCGCAATGATCGCTTTCAGGTTCGGATAGGTCTGCATCAGGCCCTGCGCTTCGCGGTAGGATTTGTCCGCAAGGTCATCGCCATAAACCGTGCCAACCACGGTGATGTTCGGGTAGTTCGGCAGAACCTTGGTCATTTCCTCGATCCAGACGTTCTGGTTGGTCGAGGTTGACGTGGCCGACAGAACCGCCACTTCACCGCCTTCGGGCAGATGATCTGCCGCCAGTTTGATGATCGTGTTGCCGATCAGCGGGCTGGATGAGGGGTTCAGGTGCATCAGACGGCCATCTTTCGCCACGCCCGAATCCCACGAGATGACGGTGATGCCGCGTTCCATCGCCTTTTGCAGCGCCGGAACCAAAGCGTCCGTGTCATTCGCCGAAATCGCAATCGCATCAACCTTTTGCGCGATCAGGCTGTTGATCACCTCGATCTGGCCTTCGGCGGTGGTGTCGGTCGGACCGGTGTAGATGATTTCCACATCGCCCAGCTCTTTCGCGGCTTCTTCTGCGCCTTTGGCGGCAGCGTCAAAGAAGCCGATGCCCAAAGCCTTCACCACAATGGCGATGCGCTTGGTTTCGGCCTGGGCTGCGCCCGCCAAAAGGACCGAAGCCAATGCGGCCGTGGTCAGTGCTTTCTTCAGAATGCTCATGTTCTCTCCTCCCTGAGCGTGTCGTCCGTGCTAGTCTTCCGCCGCACGGGTCTTGCGGTCGCTCGCGGCCACTTCGGCCACGATCAATTTCACATCCGCCGCTTCCAGCATCTTCGCGGCGCGGTCGTCGATCCGGTCATCGGTGATGACCGTATGGATGCGGTTCAGCGGGCAAAGCAGCAGGCTGGACCGCGCCGCAAATTTGGAACTGTCGGCCAGAACGATCAGCTCATCCGCCTGACCGATCAGCTTTTGTTCGGCTTGTATAAGCAGCGGGTCGCCCTCCATCAGGCCCAAGGGGCCAAGGGCGCGGCAGCCCATGAACATCTTGCGGGCGTAAAAATGGCTGGAGCCATCATTGTCAAAGGGCGACAGGATGATGTTCTGTTCGCGGTAGATCGCCCCTGCCGGCACCAGAACCGTGTTCTTCGAATGGTGCAGCAGATGTTCGGCGATGGGAAAGCTGTTGGTAAAGACCTGCAAACGTTTCGTGGTCAGTGGATGAACCATCTGAAAGGTCGTCGTGCCGCCGTTGATGATGATCGGCTCGCCATCTTCGCACAGATCGACCGCAGCCTTGGCAATCGCCCGCTTTTCCGCCGCGAAATGGGTTTCGTTCACCGCAAAGGGGCGGGCGTTGATGCCGACAAAGCTGGGTGGGGCAATCGCCTCGGCCCCACCACGGACGCGGCGGAGTTTTTTCTGGACATGAAGCTGTGCGATGTCGCGGCGGATCGTTGCCTCGGACGCCCCGGTCAGGGCGCAGAAATCGCCGACCGTGACCACGGGCCGTTCCTGCACCGCCGACAGAATGATCCTGTGCCGTTCAGATTCGTGCATCATGTCCTCCCCTGACGCATCGTTTTCATTCGTTTTGATCGTTGTCAATCATTTTCAATCGCAGAAAGTCATGCTGCACCTGCATGGTGAGCGATTATGATTGAAAGTGATTGACAATCTGGCGCGAAATGGCAGAGTTCAGCCCGAAGGCGCGGCCCCTTTGCCGTGCGATGGGAGGGACTATGACCACATCCGCCGCCGGAAATCGGCTTGAAAACCTGTGGGATGACGCGCGCACGGCTGCGATGTCGGAATCGGAAAAGCTGCTCTATCGGTCGAATCTGTTGGGATCCGACAAGCGGGTGACGAACTATGGCGGGGGGAATACCTCGGCCAAGGTCATGGAAAAGGATCCGCTGACGGGCGCGATGGCCGAGGTTCTTTGGGTCAAAGGCTCGGGCGGCGACATCGGTTCGATGAAGATGGACGGGTTTTCGACGCTGTATATGGACAAACTGCGGGCCTTGAAGGGTCTGTATCGCGGGCTGGCGTTTGAGGATGAAATGGTGGGCTATCTGCCCCATTGCACCTTTAACCTGAATCCCCGCGCCGCCAGCATCGACACGCCCTTGCACGCCTATGTGCCGAAAAAGCATGTTGATCACGTTCACTCAGACGCGATCATCGCGATTGCAGCATCAGTCAATTCCAAGGAATTGACGGCGGAAATCTTTGGCAATGAAATCGGCTGGTTGCCGTGGAAAAAGCCGGGCTATGAATTGGGGCTATGGCTGGAAAAGCTGGCGACCGAAAACCCGCAGATGCGCGGGGCGGTGCTGGAAAGCCACGGGCTGTTCACTTGGGCGGATGATGCGAAAGACTGCTATCTGACGACGCTGGAAATCATCAACAAGGCGGCGGCTTGGCTTGAAGCCAAGACAGCAGGCAAGCCTGCTTTTGGTGGGGCCAAGGTTCCGACGCTGCCCGCCGATGAACGCCGGGCGGTGGCGGCGCGGCTGATGCCGGTCATCCGGGGGCTGATCTCGAAAGACCGCCACAAGGTCGGCCATTTCGACGATCAGGCGGCGGTGCTGGAATTTGTCGGATCGAACGCTTTGGCAACGCTGGCCCCGATGGGCACATCCTGCCCCGACCATTTCCTGCGCACCAAGATCAAACCCGTGGTGGTGGATTTCAACCCAGCTAACCCCGATCTGGACGCGACGATTGCGGGCTTGGAAAAAGCCGCTGCTGACTATCGTGCTGACTATGCGGCTTATTACGACCGCTGCAAAAAGCCCGACAGCCCAGCCCTGCGTGATCCGAACTCGGTGATCTGGCTGGTGCCGGGGGTGGGGATGATTTCCTTTGCCCTGGACAAGGCCACGGCGCGGATTTCGGGCGAGTTTTATGTGAACGCCATCAACGTGATGCGCGGCGCTTCGGCGGTTTCGACCTATCAGGGCCTGCCGGAACAAGAGGCTTTCGACATCGAATACTGGCTGCTGGAAGAAGCGAAACTGCAACGGATGCCGAAGCCAAAGGCGCTAGCGGGCCGTGTTGCGATTGTCACCGGCGGGGCAGGGGGCATTGGCTCGGCCACGGCAGAACGGATGCTGAAGGACGGCGCTTGCGTGGTTCTGGCGGATATTGACGGCAAGGCGGCGGCGGATGTGGCGGCGGGCATGGCCAAGGTCTTTGGCGCGGATGTGATCCGGTCGGTCGCCATGAACGTGACGGATGAGGCGCAGGTCATTGCGGCCTATGCCGAGGTGGCGGTGGAATTCGGCGGCGTGGACATTCTGGTGTCGAACGCCGGGATCGCGTCCTCTGCCCCGGTTGAGGAAACCTCGCTCGCGCTTTGGAACAAGAACATGGATATCCTTTCGACGGGATACTTCCTTGTCAGCCGCGAGGCGTTCAAGGTGCTGCGCAAGCAGAATATCGGTGGTTCGGTGATCTTTGTGGCCTCGAAAAACGGTCTGGCCGCGTCGCCCAATGCATCGGCCTATTGCACGGCGAAAGCGGCCGAAATCCATCTGGCGCGCTGTCTGGCGCTGGAAGGGGCCGAGGCGGGGATTCGCGTGAACGTGGTCAACCCCGATGCCGTGCTGCGGGGGTCGAAAATCTGGGCAGGCGAATGGCTGGACCAGCGCGCCAGCACCTACAAGACCGACAAGGAAGGGCTGGAGGAAATGTATCGCCAGCGTTCGATGCTGAAACGGTCGGTCCTGCCCGAAGACATCGCGGAAGGCGTCTATTTCTTTGCGTCGGAACTGTCGGCGAAATCGACGGGGAATATTCTGAACGTCGACGCGGGCAACGTTCAGGCCTTCACGCGCTAGGTGCCCCCCACCCCTCCCCCTCTGTGGGGAGGGGTGGGCACCCGATTCCCAAGGTGGGACAACAGGAATGAGGCGGCCCCCTCCCCCCCCTGTGGGGGAGGGATGGGGAGGGGGGCCAAGCGCCCCAGAATTTAGGGGAAAACCATGATCGACAAGAACCTGATCGAAGCACAGAACGCCGCCCTGGCGGGCGCTGTGCAGGATGACTATGCCGCCCTTGGCGCGAAACTGGCGCGGCGTGGGGTGGACATTGAAACGCTGACCGCCCGCGCTGATGCCTTTGGCGTGGCGGTCCCAAGCTGGGGCACCGGCACCGGCGGCACGCGTTTCGCCCGCTTTCCGGGCGAGGGCGAGCCGCGCAATATTTTCGACAAGCTGGACGATTGCGGCGTGATCCATGCGCTGACCGGGGCCACCCCCACCGTTTCGTTGCATATTCCGTGGGACAAAGCCCCGGCGGCAGACCTGAAGGCCAAGGCGCAGTCCTTGGGGCTGGGCTTCGATGCGATGAATTCCAACACCTTTCAGGACCAGCCGGATCAGGCGCACAGCTACAAATTCGGCTCGCTGTCCCACACCGACAAGGCGACCCGCCAGCAGGCCATCGACCACAATCTGGAATGCATCGAAATCGGTGAAAGCATCGGGTCGAAAGCCCTGACCGTCTGGATCGGCGACGGGTCGAACTTCCCCGGCCAAACCAGCTTTACCGCGCAATTCGACCGCTATCTCGATTCGCTGAAAGCCATCTATGGCGGGTTGCCCGCCGATTGGCGCGTGTTCAGCGAACATAAGATGTATGAACCGGCGTTCTATTCGACCGTCGTGCAGGACTGGGGCACCAACCTGATGATCGCCCAGGAATTGGGGCCGAAAGCCCAATGTCTTGTCGATCTGGGCCACCATGCGCCGAATGTGAACATCGAGATGATCGTGGCGCGTCTGGTGCGGGCTGGAAAGCTGGGCGGCTTCCACTTCAACGACAGCAAATATGGCGATGATGACCTTGATTCCGGCACCATCGACCCCTTCCGCTTGTTCCTTGTCTTCAACGAACTGGTGGAACTGGAAAACACCCCCGGCCTCGACCTGGCGCATATGATCGACCAAAGCCACAACGTCACCGACCCTATCGAAAGCCTGATGATCTCGGCGATGCAGATCGAACGCGCCTATATTCAGGCGGCCTTGGTGGACCGCGCGGCCTTGGAAGGCTACCGCGCCAGCAATGATGCGCTAATGGCCTCGGCCACCCTGCGGGCCGGGTTCCAGACGGATGTGGAGCCGATTTTGGCGATGGCCCGCCTGCGCAAAGGCGCGGCGGTCGATCCGGTCGCCACCTACCGCGCCAGCGGCTACCGCGCCAAGGTGGCTGCGGTGCGGCCACGGGTCACTGGCGGTGGTGGCGGGATCGTCTAAGATCAAGGCGCGGGGGAAACCCCGCGCCTTTTCGTTTCAGCCCAAAGCGACCGGCGCGCCGCTTTTCAGCGATTGGGTCGCGGCCTCAGCCATCGCCAAGGCGGCCACCCCATCGTCCAAGGTGACGGGCAGGGGTTTCCCCTCGGCCAAAGCTGCCACAAAGCCTGCCCATTCCAGCGCATAGGCGGGCATATAGCGTTCCAGAAAGAAGTAGGTCGGTTTCGCCCCGGTGACGCCTGCGGTCGTCGATTTCACAACCGTATTCTCCAGCATGTTCTGCGCCTGAAGCAGACCTTCTGACCCCAGCAGTTCCACCCGCTGATCATAGCCATAGACCGCACGGCGGGAATTCTTGATCACCGCCAGACGCCCATCGGCATAGGTCAGCGTCACCACTGCCGTATCGACGTCCCCCGCCGTGCCGATGGCCGGATCAACGATCGAGGAGCCGACGGCGGAAACCAGAACCGGTGCGCTGCCCATCAGGAAATTCGCCATGTCAAAGTCATGGATCATCATGTCACGGAACAACCCGCCCGAGACTTTGATGTAAGACACTGGCGGCGGGGCCGGGTCGAAAGAGGTGATCGAAAGCAGTTCCGGCTTGCCAATCTCACCCGCATCCAGCGCGGTTTTCAGTGCGGCAAAATTGGGGTCAAAGCGACGGTTAAAGCCGATCATCACGGGCTTGCCCGCCATCGCCTTTTGGCAGGCCTGCGCGCGGGACAGCGACAGATCGACCGGCTTTTCGCAAAGCACCGCCTTGCCCGCCGCCACGGCCCGTTCGATCAGATCGGAATGGGTGTCGGTCGATGTGGCAATCAGCACCGCGCGAATGGCGGGATCCTGCAGAATGGCGTCTGTTTCTCGCGCCTCGGCCCCATATTGGGCCGCCAGCTTGGCCGCCGCATCGGCATTGATGTCCGACACCGCGACAAGGCGCGAGCCGGGGTTCGTGGAAATGGCGCTGGCATGGACGCCCGCAATGCGGCCCGCGCCCAGAAGTCCGACGTTCAGCATGGTGTTTTCCTGTGGTTAAAGGCCCAGATCGGCCTTGAAAGCGTTGAATTCGGCATCGTCCATCGCGACATTGTGCTGGGGCTGCGGATAGGCTCCACTGTTCACATCGGCGATGAATTCGCGAAAGGCGCTGATCCTTTCGCCCTGAAGCCGCGCATATTCGGCAGCAAAGTTGCGATAGGTTTTCGCATGGCGGGGTTTGTGGCCATCCGTGCAGCCCAGCACATCCTCGGCGAAAAGATATTGCGCATCCGCCCCTGGCCCTGCCCCCATGCCCAGCATGATCATTGGCGTGTTGCGGCTGATCATCTCGCCCAGACGGTCCGGCACCACTTCCAACTCAGCCCCAAAGCAGCCGATGGCTTCCAGCCGTTTCACGTGATCCCACACGGCCCGCGCCTCGGTTGCGGTTTTTCCCACCGCCCGCCAGCCGGTAAAGGTGATATAGGAAGGGATCAGTCCGACATGAGCCACCACCGGCATATGGTTGTCACAAAGCGCCTTCTGGATGTCGAGCGCGGCGGCACAGTAAAAGCAATCGCCCCCCATCGCCGTGAATTTGAACGCCGCGCGCAGGTAATCCTCGGCTGTCGCAAGCCCGCCATAGGGGCCAAAGGGCAGGCCGACCTGCACGAAACAATTGCCCGCCGCCGCCCGCATTTCCGGTGAAAAGAAGCGGCTTTCGATGGACAACATATGAATGCCCGCAGCATCGGCGGCCGCCGCTTCCTCTGGCGCGGTCACGTAAAGCATCGAGATTTTCTGGCCCCGCGCCTTCATCGCGCGCATGTCGTGGACGGTGGGGCGGTTGGATTTATGGACCATGACTATACCGTGAATGCGTCGCGGAAGGCGGCAAGGGCGGCCTCTGGGTCGCTCGAGGCAAAGGATTCAAGACCCACAGGCCCTGTGTAGCCCATGGTTTTCAGCGCCCGCGCGATGGCGTGAAAGTTGATCTCGCCGCTGCCCGGCTCACAGCGGCCGGGGTTGTCTGCCACCTGCACCTCGCCGATCCAGGGCAGGCATTTTTCGCACCAGCGGATCAAGTCGCCTTCGCCAATCTGCGTGTGGTAAAGATCCAGATTGATGCGCAGCTGGGGCCGGTTGACCGAAGACACCAGCGCCAGCACATCGGCGGTCGATCCAAAGGGGCAGCCGGGGTGATCCAAGGGGTTCAGGTTTTCCAGCGTAAAGACAACATTTTCCGCTTCGGCCAGATCGCAAAGGCGTTGCAGCGTGTCTCGGGCTTTCAACCACATGCTGCCGCTGACGATCTGGGTTTGTGCGATGGGAATGCCGCCCTCGCCCAAACCCGTGCCGTGCAGGTTCAGGCGCTGCACGCCCAGACGTTTGCCCACCTGCAAGGTTTCGCTGGCCGAGGCGAGCAACACATCCGCCCCTTCATCATCGGCCAGACGGCCCTGCAAATAGCCGTTCATGATGGTGAATGTGGCCCCCGTTCTTTGCAGGGCGGCAATGTCATGGTCGGGCCAGTTCCACAGGCCGACGCCAAAGCCCATGTCTTTCAGGCGCGCCGCACGCCAGTCGATGGGGCGGTCGCGCCAGATCATTTCGGCACAGGCGGCTAGGGGAAAGGTCATGTCAGATCTCGATATAGACTTGGCCGTCCTGAACCCGGACGGGGAAGGTTTTCAGGTTGACGCAGGCGGGGGCGCGGGTCGCCTCGCCGCTGCGATAGTCAAAGGTGGCCGAATGTTTCGGGCATTCGATCTGCCCCTCCATCACCAGCCCATCGCAAAGATGGACATGTTCATGCGAACAGATGCCGTCGAGGGCGTGAAAGGTATCGTCCTCCGACCGGATGATGACAAAGGTCTGACTGCCGTGATCAAAGCGGATCAGATCATCGGGTTCGATATCGGCGGTGGCGCAGGCGAGGGTCCAGTTGGGCATGTTCTTTCCATCAATTGTTGCCCTGCCCGCATGGAGGGGCGGGCAGGGCGTGGTCGGGGCCGAAAGCCGGCCTGCCGACAGGGAGAGCGGGGCGCACGGTCAGGCCTGCGCCATTTGGCTTTCAATCTCGGCCTCCAGGCTCGCCATGCTGGCGCCCCCGGCCATCAGATCGGTGATCTCCTCACGGGTCTTCTCGCCCTTCTTGAAATCAGCGGCGACGGCACCCCGGATCAGAACGGCAAAATGATCGCCCACCGCCATCGCATGCATGACCTGATGGGTGATGAAGACAACGGCCAAGCCCCGCCGCTTCGCCTCATTCACGATGCGCAGAACATGGGTGGCCTGCTTCACGCCAAGCGCGGCGGTGGGCTCATCCAGGATCAGCACCCGCGCGCCAAAATGGACGGCCCGTGCAATGGCCAGGGATTGGCGTTCCCCGCCCGACAAGCCACCAACCAAACGGTCACCATCGTCAATGCGGGTGATGCCGAATTCCTGCACCGCCTTGACCGCGATCGCATTGGCGCGGCGACGGTCATAGACCTTGAACGGCCCCCAGCCCTTGGTCGGCTCGACACCCACGAAAAAGCTGCGCCCGATGGACATCAGGGGGAACGTCCCACCAAATTGATGAACCGTCGCAATCCCCTGTTCCGACGCGGCACGGGGGCTGGGCAGGGGGCAGGCGACCCCGTCAATCTCGATCACCCCGGACGAAGGCTGATGCACCCCCGACATGATCTTGATCAGCGTGGATTTCCCGGCCCCGTTGTCGCCCAAAAGGCAAAGAACCTCACCCGCCTTCACCTCCAGCGTGATGTCGTGCAACACATCGATGGGGCCAAAGGATTTGTTGACAGCGCGCAGTGCAAGGATGGGGTTGGACATCACTTGCCCCCTTTCTTGGGCGCATAGGACAGCGCCATTTTGCGGAAGGTGTTGTTCATCAGAACCGCGCCCAGAAGCAGCACACCGATGATCAGCGACGACCAGTTCCGGTCAAAGTCGGTGTAGTAGATGCCTTGGGTGACGACGGCGAAGGTGATGGTGCCGAAAAAGATGCCGACAACCGAACCAAAGCCACCCGTCAGCAGCACCCCGCCCACAACAACCGCGATGATGGAATTGAAGATAAACGATTGCCCGCCCGCAACCTGGGCCGAATTGTAAAGGATCGCTTGGCACATGCCGACAAAGGCGGCGGATGTGGCGGACAGAACGAACAGCATCATTGTCAGCCGTTCGGTCGGGATACCCGCATTGCGGGCGGAAATCTTGTCGCCGCCCATGGCAAAGATCCAGTTCCCAAAGGGGCTGAAGTGGACGAAAAAGATGTAAAGCGCCGTCAGGCCCAGCCACCACAGGACCATCACCTGCAATTGCCCGCCCATCACGAAATCACCAAAGATCGCCTTGGCAGGGCCCTCGGTGGCCAAGGCCACGCTGGTTGATTTGGTGATCAGAACCGTCAGGCCCAGAACGATGCCCTGCACGGCAAAAAGGCTGCCCAAGGTCACGATCAGCGACGGCACCGCCGTTCGGATCACCAGAAAGCCATTGATCAGGCCGACGAGCACGCCAAAGCCAAGCGCGGCGAAGACCCCGATCCAGATCGGCATCCCGTAATGGCCCGAGATGACGGCGGTGGTCATCGCCCCAAAAGGCACCATCGCGCCGACGGAAATATCCAACTCGCCGCTGATCATCAGCAGGCCCAGCGGTATGGCGATGACGCCAAGATTGGCCGCCACATTCAGCCAGCTGGCCATGCCCGCGGGTTTCAGAAAGGTCATGCCACCAAAGATGGCAAAGAAGATCAGGACAGCGACAAGGCCAAGCGCGGCCCCCGCTTCGGGGCGGCGCAACAGGCCGCCGATAGAGATGGTGCTGGACAAGGCTGGCCCCCCGGCAGGATGTGGAAATAGGCAAGGGCGGCCCGGCGCAAACCGGGCCGCGTTCAGGTCAGCGTGCGCCGAGTGCGACACCCGCCAGCGTGGCGTCGATGTTTGACGCATCGACAATGCCGGGGCCGGTCAGCACCGGAAAGACCGGCAGATCGGTGCCAAAGTCGATATGGGCGGCCAAAAGGCTGACGGCGAGATAGGATTGCAGATAGGGCTGCTGGTCGATGGCAAAGCCCTGCGTCCCGGCCTTAATCCGTTCCAGCCCCGCCCCGTTCATGTCGAACGAACCCAGCATCGCGGCCCCGGCCTTGCCCGCCTGTTCCACCGCAATGGCCGCACTGTCCGCATCGCCTGCGCTGATCGTGATCACACCGTCGATTCTGTCGTCCTTCAACAACTCCGCCTTGATCGCCTCGGCCACCGCCGTCGCATCGCCAAAGCTGGTGGTCGGCAGTGGCAGTTGCACCCCAGTTCCACCCTTGCCGGTGATGCCGTCGATCACGCCCTTGCAGCGCGCCTCGGTATTGGCCGCTCCGGGCAGGGTGTTGATGCACAAGACATTCTTTTTGCCCGCCGTCCCAAAATACTCGCCCCCCGCCACACCGGCCACATATTCATCGGACCCGACATAGTTGATGGCCCCCAGTTCGGTGGCTTTGTCGGCCCCGCCCGCGTTCATCAGGATCACCTTGATGCCCGCCGCCACAGCATCCTTGATCGCCGGATCCTCGGCCTCGGGCACCCAGTTCGGGATCACGATGCCATCCACCTCCATGCTGATCGCGGTGCGGATCAGCTGCACGACATCGGGGGCAAAGTTGTCATAGTTCACCAGCCGCAGATAGGTGACTTTGCCGCCGTTCGCCTCCACCGCGGGCGTCGCATCGTCGATGCCTTTCTTGATGATGTTCCAGAAAGCGTCGTCGTTCGATCCGCCGATCACGGCGATTTCCGCCGACAGGGCCGCGCTGGCCGTCAGGGCCATCAGCGCGGTGCCTGCCAAAAGTGTTTTCAGGTTCGTCATGGTCGTCTCTCCTCCCTTGGTCCGTCTTTTCTGACGGGTTTCTGTTGCCTTGGTGGAAGGGGGGGCTGCCTCCTCGCAGCGCCGCCCAAAGGGGTCAGCCCTGTGCTTTCGCGTTCAGGCGGGCCTTCTTTTTCTGGAAACGGGCCTGCATCCGGGCATCGCCCTCTTTGCTGCCGTCGTGCCAATAGCCGAACCACTTATCCAAAGGGATCAGCCCATCGCCGCCATAGTTCACCTCAAAATACTTGTGGTGCAGGTAGTGGGCATAGGCATGGGTGTTCAGCGGCAGGTCATCGGTCAGTTCCAGCTTGTCGAAACCGATATGGCCATTGACCGCACCGAACCCCGCCAGATGCAGTTGGAACATGGCGATCATCGGGTTTGACGGAAGGATCAGGTGCCAAAAGGCGACGGCGTGATAAAGGAAACCTTCCACCGGATGCATCGACAGCGACGACCAGGGTGAGGGGTTCACCGAATTGTGGTGGACGGAATGCACCCATTTATAAAGCGGCCCCCAATGGATCAGCCGGTGGATGCAGAAGAAATGCACCTCATGGATCATCGGCGCGATCAGAACCAGCAGCGCCAGATACCAAGGGTTTTCGGTCCAGGTCAGCCAAGGCACCCAACCATTGGCAAAGACCCACAGGAAAAGCACCTCGACCAGCGTCCAAAGCGGGATCGAAAAGAAGAAGGACCGCAAGAAATTGTCGATGTTCTGCGATTTGAACCAGAAGACATCCGAGGGCTGATCGCCGGGGAATTTGGCGTTGTATTTGAACCGCGTGCCCTGCTTGCGGTGGACATACCAGAACAGCTCGACCGAACCGTAAAAGGCAAAGATCGCGGCGGCGTTGACAGCATACAGGTAGAAGGCCCAGCCGAAGGACAGGGTTTTCAGGGTTTCAATGTCGGGGACGATGTAGAACCACCAGATCAGCGCGGTCGCCATATGAAAGGCGTTCCAAGGCCAGACATAGCCGGGCAGCCAAGCCAGGATTTTCAGGAATTTCGGCGGCCAAGCCCAAAAAGGCGCGCCTTCCACGGGATCGTTCGGGGCCCAGTCGCCCCTTTTGTTCCGCATGCCGTATTCCAGATCATCCATCGCCTTTTCTCCTTCCCCAGACAAGCGTGGGCCATCGGGAAAGCCATGCTTTCCCGCCGCCCTTCTGGGCACGTCCTGCTGTTCGGGGTCTGCGCCTTGGCCTTTGGGGCCATGATGGAATGCAGATAGGGGAATGAAATGCTTTCGATCAAGATGGAATAAATATTCCGAAATCAGATCGTCTCATCTATATCATCTGATAGGATCGCTTGATACAAAATGAGAGGATTTCATGTCGCGCCCCACGATAAAAGATCTGTCGCTGGCCTCGGGCGTGTCGGTGGCCACTGTGAATCGGGTTCTGGCGGGCCAGCCGGGGGTGCGTCAGCAAACCCGGGCGCTGGTGCAGGAGGCGGCGGAGCGGATTGGATTCTACGGGCTGGGGGCGATTCAGGCGCGGGTGGCGGCGAGCAGGCCCAAGTTCCGCCTGGGAGTTCTGCTTTTGCAGCCGCATCGACCGTTTTATCAGAACGTGGCGGCGGCGTTGCGGGAGGCGGCTGGGGGTATTGCGGAGGCGGAAATTGATCTGCGGATCGAGTTTCTGGAGGATCTTTCGCCGCAAAACACGGCCGAGCGGGCGCTGGAACTGGCCAAGACCTGTCAGGCGATCAGCATCACCAGCGCGGTCCATCCGATTGTGATGCAGGCGGTGGGGCAGATCGAGGCGCAGGGGGTGCATGTTTTCGCGTTGATCTCGCAGCTTTCGGCGACGGGGCAGGTTCACTACATCGGGGTGGACAATTGGAAGGTGGGGCGGACTGCGGGCTGGACGATGGCGCAGGTTTGCAAGGCTCCGGGCAAGCTGGGCATTCTGATGGGCAATCCGCGCTATCGGAACCAGGAGATGAACGAGACCGGGTTCCGATCCTATTTCCGCGAGTTCGCGCGGGATTTTACCCTGCTGGAACCTATGTCGACCTTTGAATCCGCCGCCGTCGCGCAAGAAATGACCGAGCGGATGCTGGCGGACCATCCTGATCTGGCGGGCCTTTATGTGGCCGGGGGCGGGATCAGCGGGGCCTTGGCGGCGCTGCGGGCGGCGGGGCAGGCGGGGCGGGTCGTTCTGGTCGGCTATGAGCTAATGGAGATCACCCGGGCGGCGCTGCTGGACGGGACGATGACGCTGGCGATTGCCCATCCTTTGGAGAGACTGGCCCAGCAGGCCCTGGCCGGGATGGTGGCGGCTTGCAAGGCGGCGCGGCCGGGGGGGAACTGGACGAGCGTGGTGCCGTTTGAAATCTATACCCGCGAGAATATTTGAAAGGCATCGCGGGGATTTCACGCGTGAAATTTTATTCAAGTTATTGATTTAATTATAGTATGTGAATTTCATTCAGCCTTTGTTAAGCATCGTGGGCGGTTTGAACGCCCATGATGGCCAAGCGCCCGTCCCCCCAAAACACCTAAATCGCACCCTGTCCCCCGCAGCGCATGATCTGTCGCAAATGGATCATCGCGACATTGGACGATGTGGTGATCTGGCCCGGCAAGGTGCTGCCGCAAGGCAGAGAATTGGGAAGCCGGTGGGATACCGGCGCTGCCCCCGCAACGGTGATGGAAGACTGGCGCAAGGCCACTGGGACGAGGAACCCGGGAAGGTGCGGCAGAGGGGCAAAGGCCCACTTCCCCAGCCCGGAAACCAGCCTTGCAACGTCACCTGCGGGGGTTCCCCCCGTGCCCCAGTCACCAGACCCGCGCGGGGAGGCACGGGTTAGCGAGGTTAGAATGCTGAGCCAGCACGACATGCTGGCGCGTCTTGATGCGCGCCGCCCGGACTATTCGCTTGACCGCGATCTTTACTGTGATGAGGGCGTCTTTGCGCTGGATTTGCAGAACATCTTTTACCGGGAATGGCTGTTCGCCCTTCCGGCCTGCGAATTGCCGAAAGCGGGTGCCTTTGTGACCTTGCAGGTCGGGGCCTATCCTTTGGTCGTCACACGCGGCAACGATGGGATGATCCGCGCCTTTCACAATGTCTGCCGTCACCGGGGCCAGCGCCTTTGCGCCAAGGAAACCGGCACAACCCCGCGTCTGGTCTGCCCCTATCACCAGTGGACCTATGATCTGGATGGCAAGCTGATCTATGCCCGTGACATGCAGGACAGTTTTGACCCGGCGCAGCATGGGCTGAAAAAGGTGCATTGTGTCGATCTGGGTGGGATGGTCTTCCTTTGTCTGGCGGAAGTGCCGCCCCCCATCGCCGATCTGGCCAAGAACCTGATGCCCTATCTGGCCCCTTCGGGACTCAAAGATGCCAAGGTGGCGCATTCCTCGACCATCGTGGAAAAGGGCAATTGGAAACTGGTGATCGAGAACAACCGCGAATGCTATCACTGTGGCGGTTCGCACCCGTCGCTGTGTCGCACCTATTCGGACAATCCGCGCATGACCGCGATGGAGGGGCCGGACAGCGCCAGCCCCGATATTCTGGCGCATTGGCAGCGGTGTGAGGCGGCAGGCCTGCCATCGCGTTTTGTGAACCATCCGCGGATGCAATGGCGGTTGGCGCGGATTCCGCTGCTGGATCAGGCGGAAAGCTATACGATGAATGGCAAGGCAGCGGTGGCCAAGCGGATGGGGGCGATGCCCTTTAACGATGCGGGCAGCCTGTTGTTTTTCCACTATCCGAACACCTGGAACCATTTTCTGGGCGATCATGCCATCGTGTTCCGGGTACTGCCGATCAGCGCCACGGAAACGCAGGTGACGACGCATTGGCTGGTGCATAAGGACGCGGTGGAAGGGGTGGATTACGATCTGGAAAACCTGACCCATGTCTGGATGAACACCAATGACGAAGACCGGCAGGTGGTGGAAGAAAACCAGAAGGGCATTCTGTCGCCCGCCTATGAGCCGGGGCCCTATTCGACGATCCAAGAGGAAGGCGTGATCCAGTTCGTGGATTGGTATTGCAGCACGATGCAGGAACGGCTGGCGCCGCAGCGCGCGATGGCGGCGGAGTAGATGATGAACCAACAGAATTGGACGGCAAAGCCTTGGTCTGACAGCGAAATGCTGGAATGTGCGATGGTGGTGCCGGATGTGGCGGATACGGCCACCTTTACCTTTCGCGCGCCCTCGGGGGCTTGGTTCGACTATCAGCCGGGGCAGTTCATCACGCTGGATCTGCCGGTGCCCGGCGGCAATGTGCAGCGGACCTATACGATTTCTTCGTCACCCTCGCGGCCCCTGTCGATTTCAATCACGGTCAAGGCGCAGAAGGGCAGCATCGGCACGCGCTGGATGTTGGAGCATCTGAAGCCGGGGGCGCGGATCAAGGCCTATGGGCCAAGCGGGATTTTCAGCTTTCATCGGCACAAGGCCAAGAAATACCTGTTCATTTCGGCCGGGTCGGGGATCACGCCGATGATGTCGATGACGACCTGGGCCTGGGATTCTGGCGAGATGCCGGACATCACCTTTGTTCATGCGGCGCGTCGCCCGTCCGAGATCATTTTTCGCGAAAGGCTGGAGCAGTTTGCGAACCGGGTGCCGGGGCTGCGGTTGCGATTCACCGTGGGGGCCCCTGATCCTTTCCGGGCTTGGCATGGTTATGAGGGGCGTTTGAACCAGATCATGCTGGGGCTGATGGCCCCGGATTACCTAGAGCGGGAAGTGTTCTGCTGCGGGCCAGAGCCTTTCATGCAGGCGGTGCGCGAGATGCTGGCGTCTTTGGGCTATGACATGGCGCGTTATCATCAGGAAAGTTTCGGGGCAGCCGTCCGGACGGAGGCTGAGGCCCCTGTGATTCATGATGTGGTCCCGATTGAGGGCAGCGCGGCCGAGGTGGTGTTTGCGCGCAGCGGGGTGACGGCGCCTTGTGCGGAAACCGATACGGTGTTGGCGGTGGCCAAGCGGTCGGGGTTGAACATTCCGTCGGGCTGCAATTTCGGGCTTTGCGGGACGTGCAAGGTGCAGAAGCTGTCGGGGGATGTGCATATGGTGCACAACGGCGGCATTTCCGAGGATGACATTGCGGCGGGCTTCATTCTGGCCTGTTGTTCGCATCCGATGGGTCAGGTGGAACTGGCGGTTTAAGGGGCTTTGGCAGGGGTCGGAAAAGCGACAATCCGCCTGACCTTGCATGTGCAGCATAGCCGCTATTCGCTTTTTGCACAGATCGGCGAGGGATTGCCGATCTGTGCGCGGGAAGTCGCAGAATTCCCCGTCAAGCCCGCTTGCGGTGAAGGGGCAAGCGGCGCTATATCCGCGCCGAGTCGCATGCCCTTCAAGCTGTGAAAACCCTGTCTTTTTAAAGGCCTCCATGACCTCTTCCAGGATCAGCGCTGTTCCCGTCTCGCGTCGGGCTCTTTTGTCGGTTGCCGCGGCCGTGGCCCCGGCGACGTTCTTTGGCCTGCGCCCGCTTGCGGCGTTGGCGCAGGATGCAGGTGCAGAAACGCCTGTGGCGCCCGTGGCGCAGCCCTTTTCGTTCGATATTCTGAGCGAGCAGATGAAGGCGCTGGCGACGCAGCCTTTTGCGACGCAGGCGGCGCCTGAGGGGTTCTTGGGCGAACTGGACTATGACGACTACCGTCTGATCAATTTCCGCGACAAGGCGATGCGGTGGAAGGACAAGGGGACGCCGTTCCGTCTGGGGGCGTTCCATATGGGGTGGCTGTTCCCAGAGCCGGTGCGCCTGTACGAGGTGAAGGGCGAAATGGCGGAAGAGATGCATTTCTCGACCGATGATTTCGAATATCGGAATGAGCTGGCGGAACGGGTGCCGGAACATGCGGAATTGCCGGGTGTGGCGGGGTTCCGTTTGAACCATCCGTTGAACCGGCCGGATTTCCTGGATGAGCTGGGGAGTTTTGTGGGGGCGTCGTATTTCCGCTTTCTGGGGCGGGGTTCGGCCTATGGGCTGTCGGCGCGGGGGCTGGCGGTGAACACGGCGACGTCGCAGGGGGAGGAATTCCCGCGGTTCTCGAACTTCTATCTGGAACCGGATGCGAGTGGCGGGGATGTGGTGACGGTCTATGCGACGCTGGAAGGGCCAAGCGTGACGGGGGCCTATCGGATGGTGATCCGTCCGGACAGCGTGACGACGGTGGATGTGACGGCGCGGCTGTTCTTCCGGCAGGATGTGGAAGAGTTGGGGGTGGCGCCGCTGACCTCGATGTTCTTCTATTCGGAAAAGAACCGGACGGATTTTGATGATTTCCGGCCGAACGTGCATGACAGCGATGGTCTGCTGATTGAACGGCGGGGGGGCGACCGGATCTGGCGGCCTTTGAACAACCCGAAGAAACTGTCGGGGAGCTATTTCGGGGAAGAAAACCCGTTGCGGTTCGGGCTGCATCAGCGGGACCGGAAGTTTGAAAGCTATCATGATACGGGTGCTTTCTATGAAAAGCGGCCGTCGCTGGACATCGAGCCCTTGGGCGACTGGGGGAAGGGTGTGGTGCGGCTGGTGGAGATCCCGACGGATCTGGAAGCGAATGACAACATCGTTGCCTATTGGATCCCGGAACAGCCGGCCAAGGCGGGCGATGCGCGGGAATACAGCTATCGGATGCATTGGGGCGATCTGCTGCTGGACGGCAAGGAAAAGCTGGCGCATGTCGACGAAACCCGCGCCGGGCTGGGGGGCGTGGCAGGCCTGCCGCCGGAAGTCGGTCAGCGCAAGTTCGTGATTGATTTCAAGGGTGGAATGCTGGGGCAGATGCCGCAGGACGTGACGCTGCCGCCGCTGAAGCGTTTCCCGCCGGCGAAAGACCAAGGCCCCGATTCGATGATCCAGCCGATCGTCACCGTGGCAAATGGTGAAATTGCGGGCATGACGCTGGATAAACTGGCAGGCACCGACATCTGGCGGTTGGCCGTCGATGTTTCGGCGGCAGACAATGCCGTGGTGGAACTGTCGGCCCATGTTGCGGGTTATGGTCAGAAGCTGACGGAAGTCTGGCTCTATCAATGGGTCAATGTGAAGTGATGACGATGGAAGACGAATTGGAACTGGATCGCCGCGCGCTGGAACTGGGGGCGCTGCCCCATGCGCCGATGGACATGCCGGTGCAGGTTCTGGAAACGCCGACGATGCAGGCCGTGATGCAGGCGGGCGGGGTTCTGCCCTTTGTTCTGCGTCAGATCATGGCCCCCTGGCAGGCGGCGAAAGCAGGCCATTGATCATGCCTTCCCAAGGTGGGGTCGACACCAGGGTCCTTCTGATCCGAACGATCATCTTGACAGCCTCTCTCGCCTCGGGTGGGGGGGGCTTTTACCTTTTTCTGCAATTCGGCACGGCGGATGGTTTGGACGTGATGGACCTTGTCCGTTCGACACTCATCTTCCTTTCGACCTTTGCGCTGGCCTGGGGGGCCTTTACCGCATTGGCGGGTTTGACGACGCATCCGCCGACAAGACCGCGCCAAGAAGGGCCTTTGAAGGTACGCACCGCCGTTTTGGTGCCCGTCTATAACGAAGACCCCGCCGCGACCTTTGCGCGGATCGCGGCGATGGACCTTTCGCTGCGGGAAACAGGGCAGGGCGCACATTTTCATTTTGCGATCCTGTCGGACACAAGGAATGAGGATGTGGCGCGACAAGAGCGCCACTGGTTCCTGCGGTTGTTGGAGCAGACCAAGGGCGAAGGCCGCATCTTTTACCGCCGCCGGGACAGCAACAAGGGGCGCAAGGCCGGGAATATCGAGGATTTCATCAAACGGTCGGGTGCGGCCTATGACTATCTGGTGATTCTGGATGCCGACAGTCTGATGGAGGGGGAAACCCTGGTCGAGATGGTGCGGCGGATGGAAGTCGCGCCCGATCTGGGTTTGTTGCAGACGCTGCCCGTGGTGATCCGGGCGCAATCGCGCTTTGGCCGGGCGATGCAATTTGCGGCGACGTTTTATTCGCCGGTCTTTGCGCGGGGCCTTGCGATGATGCAGGGCAAGACGGGGCCTTTCTGGGGGCACAACGCCATTGTGCGGACCCGCGCCTTTGCTGAGGCTTGCGGCCTGCCGGAACTGTCAGGCCAAGCGCCCTTTGGCGGCCATGTGCTGAGCCATGACTATGTTGAGGCGGCGCTGTTGGCGCGGGCGGGCTGGACGGTGCGGGTCGATGACGATCTGGGCGGCAGCTATGAGGAAGCGCCGGAAAACATGGTGGACCATGCCAAACGTGACCGGCGCTGGTGTCAGGGCAACTTGCAACACACACGCCTTTTGTTTGCGCCGGGGATGAAGGGCTGGAGCCGCTTTGTGTTCTTGCAGGGCATCTTTGCCTATGTCTCGGCGGTGTTCTGGCTGGGCTTTCTGGCGGCCTCGATCGCCGCCCCACTATTTGTCGGCCCGATTGACTATTTCCCCATTGAATCCTGGCCTTTTCCGGTGCTGCCCGCCAGTGCGACAACCGAAGCGCTGGGGCTGGCCGTGGGGGTCTTTGGCCTGTTGTTCCTGCCTAAGCTGCTGATCCTGCTTTCGGCGGGGATGTCGGGCCGGGCGCAGGGCTATGGCGGCTGGCTTGCGACCCTGAAATCGGTGCTGGGGGAATTGCTGTTCGCGGCGATGACGGCCCCGATCTTTCTGATGTATCAAACCCGTTCCGTGGTGCAGGTGGTGCGCGGGGCGGATGGCGGCTGGCCCGCGCAATCGCGCGGCGATGGCAGTCTGACGCTGGCCGAGGCTTGGGCCGCAAGCCACTGGATCGTCTGGTCGGGTGTGGCGGTGCTGGGGGCGGCGGAATGGCTGTCGCCGGAACTGGTGCCATGGCTTTTGCCGGTGGCCCTGCCGATGGTTCTGTCGCCGCTGATCATCAGCTGGTCCTCGCAAAAGGCGCGGTCGGCGATCTTTTCAACGCCGGTGGCACGCCATTCTGCGCCGATCATCCAACAGCATGACTTGATCCTGCAAGGCTGGCAGGGCATTGCGGCGGCTGTGAGTGCTGATGATTTGCAAGGGGCTGCTGTCCGCCATGCCTGAAACCACTGTCCCGCCGCGCGGGCCTTCGCTGCGCGATCCGCGGCTGGATGTCTTTCGCGGGCTTTGTCTGGTGATGATCTTTATCAACCATGTGCCGGGCAATGCGTTCGAGCGGTTGACGAGCCGGAACTTTGGCTTTTCCGACGCGGCCGAGGCTTTCGTGATGATGTCGGGCATCGCGGCGGGTCTGGCCTATTCGCGCGATTTTGCGACGCCGGGGCGGATCTGGGCGGGGCTGGGGCGGGTCTGGGGGCGGGCCTGGACGCTTTATCTGGTGCATCTGACGGTGACGGCCTGGGCCTTGGCCTGTGCGGCGGTGGTGGTGCTGTGGCTGAACAATGGCCAGTTGTTTCGGGAAAACGAATTCAACGTGCTGTTTGAACAGCCGGTGAAGGTGCTGCTGGGCGTGCCGCTTTTGACGCATCAGTTTGGCTATACGAATATCCTGCCGCTGTATGCGGTTCTGCTGCTAGCGTCGCCCTTGGTGTTCTGGGCGGGGCGGCGTTGGCCCTTGGTGGTGCTGGGTCTTTCGTTCCTGCTTTGGGCGGTTGCGGCGAACTGGCGGCTGAACCTGCCGCGCTATCCGCAAAGCGGGGGATGGTTCTTTGATCCGTTCTGTTGGCAGGTGCTGTTCGTGGTGGGTCTGTTGACGGGGATGGCCACGAAAGAGGGGCGGCGGTTGGTGCCGATCCGGCCTTGGCTGCAATGGCTGACGGGTGGGTTTTTGCTGTTCGTGCTGTTGTGGCAGCGGATTCCGATGGTGCGGGAAACGGTGTTTCCGCTGCTGGGGGAATTGTACAAGATGGGGGCACCGTGGTTTCTGGTGGCCTTTGACAAGACCTATGAAACGCTGCCGCGTTTGCTGCATATTCTGGCGCTGACCTATTTCATCTCCAGCTTTCCGGCGCTGCGGCAGATTTGCGGGAAGGCGATCTTTCGTCCGTTGGAGATTATGGGGCGGCAGGCCTTGCCGGTCTTTGCGTTGGGAACCTTGCTGGCAATTTTCCTGCAAGGTGTGAAGCATGTGACAGGGCGGGATCTGGTGATGGACAGCCTGTTGCTGGGTCTGGGTCTGGGGCTGCAATTCGCGTTGGCCTGGGTGCGGATGAACTGGCCACGAGCGGCGGCCTGAGGCGATCTTGCCCTAGGGTTTCATGGCGAAACTTTTGGCGAGCCAATCCAGAAAGATCTGGGTTGAGGGCGAAGGGGTGCGGCCCTTGGGAACAAGGACATGATAGGCCTCTTCGCCGGTGAGGACATGGGGGCCGAGTTTCACGAGACGTCCTTGGGCCATGTGGTTGGCCAAAAGCGCAGCCCAGCCTAGGGCGACGCCTTCGCCGTTGAGGGCAGCCTCGATCGTATCGGTGTAGTGGTTAAAGCGCAGGCGGCTGCGGTCGGAGGCCTTGCCCAAGGCGGGGCCTAGGCCAACCGCCTGTGCCCAGCTGCGCCAGGTGAGCCAGGCGGGGTTCACATTGTCAGAGGCGATGAGGGGCATGCGGGTGATGTCGGCGTGGAGGCGGTCGATATCAAGCTTTTGAAGAAGGGCGGGGCTGCAAACGGCAAAGACCTGATCGGGGTGGTGGGCGATGCTATTGGCATCGGGGAAGGGGGGCTTGCCATAGCGGATGCAGACATCCAGCCGGTCGCGGCGGAGGTCGGTCGTGCTGTCTTCGGCGATGAGTTTCAGGCGGATGTCAGGATGAAGGGCACGGAATTCTGAGAGGCGGGGCAAGATCCAGAAATGGCTGAAGGCCAAGGTGGCGCCGACAGAAACGGCATCGGTGGCGTTGGGGCGGCGGATGGTTTCGATCATTTCGGCCATCTGGGCGAAGGATTGGGTGACGGTGGAGGCAAGGGCTTTGCCGGCGGGGGTGAGGACGACTTTGCGATGGGCGCGGACGAAGAGGGGGGCGTTCAGGTCATCCTCAAGCACCTTGATCTGGCGGCTGACAGCGGCCTGGGTGACGCCCAACTCGGCGGCGGCGAGGGTGAAGCTGGCCAGACGTGCGGCGGCCTCGAATGTGGCCAAGGCGCTGAGAGAGGGGATGCTGCGGCGCAGGTTGGGCAAGGGATGACCTTTGGGGAATATGTGCGATACATAACCTGAAGTTATCTATCTGTCGAGAATTTCTATGGTTGAGCCTGGGACGGTCGAGGGCGAGTTTCGGGCAAGACATGGCGCAACGAAGCGCGATGCCCCCTAGCAGGAAACCAAGGCAATGATCGACCAAGGCCATCTTCTTTCGCTGTTGCAAGCCCAGATTTCGGGTCGTTCGCTGTCGCGCCCGTTTTACACCGATGCGGATATTTATCAGGCCGAGTTGGACGTGATCTGGTATCGGGAATGGATGTTTGCCGCCTCGGTCGCAGAACTGCCCAAAGCGGGGGCCTATGTTTCGCTGCAATTGGGGGCCTATCCGATTGTGGTGGTCAAAGGCAGCGATGGGATGATCCGCGCCTTTCACAATGTCTGCCGTCACCGGGGCCAGCGGCTGTGCGCCAAGCCTTCGGGCACCGCGGCGAAACTGGTCTGCCCCTATCATCAATGGACCTATGACACGAATGGCAAACTGCTTTGGGCGCGCGATATGGGGGCGGATTTCGATGCCTCGAAATATGGGTTGAAACCGGTTCATTGTGCCGAAACGGCGGGCATGATCTTCATCTGCCTTGCCGACAACCCGCCCGATTTCGGCCTGATGAAACAGGCTGCCGACCGCTATACCGCCCGGCATGACTTGGCCGATATGAAGGTCGCCCATCAGTCGCGGATCGTTGAGAAGGGCAATTGGAAGCTGGTTCTGGAAAACAACCGCGAATGTTATCATTGCGCGGGGGCGCATCCGGCCCTTTGCCGCACCTTCAACGACGACCCCGATCTTGTGGGGTCAGACGACAGCCTGTCTTCACCCGTCGGGGCCGCCCATGTGAACCGTTGCGAAGAGGCGGGTTTGCCCTCGCGCTATGTGATCGCGCCGAACGAGCAGTGGCGGTTGGTCCGCATCCCCTTTGTCGGTGACGCTGTCAGCTATACGATGGATGGCAAAGCCGCGGCCCCCTTGATCCCCGGTATGCCCTTTGCCAATGCCGGATCGCTGCTGTTCTTTCATTACCCCAATACATGGAACCACTTCTTATCCGACCATGTGCTGAACTTCCGCGTGATGCCGATCAGCGCCTCGGAAACCGAGGTGACGACGACCTGGCTGGTTCACAAGGATGCCGTTGAGGGCCGCGATTACGATTTGACCCGCCTGACCGAGGTCTGGCTTGCCACCAATGACGAAGACCGCCGCGTGGTTGAAGAAAACCAGATCGGTATTTCGTCACCTGCCTATGAGCCCGGACCCTATTCGATGAAGCAGGAAAGTGGCGTGGCACAGTTCATTGACTGGTATTTGCAGAGTATGACGCGGTCGGTCACTGGGCCGCGTCAGGTCGCGGCGGAATAGCCGCGATGGCCCAGCCCCGCCAGAACTGGGCCGCAGCCCCTTGGCAGGACAGCGAGTTGCTGGAATGCGCCATGGTGATCCCCGAAACCGAGGACAGCGCCACCATCGCCTTTCGCGCGCCCTCGGGCGCTTGGTTCGACTATCAGCCCGGCCAGTTCATCACCCTTGATCTGCCGCTGCCCGGCGGCAATCTGTCACGCACCTATACCATCTCCTCCTCCCCCTCGCGGCCCCTCTCGATCTCGATCACCGTCAAGGCCGCCCCCGGTTCCCTTGGCACCCGCTGGATGTTGGATCATCTGAAACCCGGCATGCGGATCAAGGCCTATGGTCCCGCCGGGGCCTTCACCTTCCTGCGCCACCCGGCGGCGAAATACCTGTTCATTTCCGCAGGCTCGGGCATCACCCCCCTGATGTCCATGACCACCTGGGCCTGGGATTCCGGCGAAATGCCCGACATCGTCTTTGTCCACGCCGCCCGCAAACCTTCGGACATCATTTTTCGCCAAAGGCTGGAACAATTCGCCAGCCGCGTGCCCGGCCTGCAACTGCGCTTCACGGTTGAGGAGGTGGAACCTTACAAAGTCTGGTCCGGTTATCGTGGCCGCCTGTCGCAGATCATGCTGGGCCTGATGACCCCCGATTATCTGGAACGCGAGGTGTTTTGCTGCGGCCCCGAACCCTTCATGCGGGCTGTGCGGGAAATGCTGCAAAGTCTGGGCTATGACATGGCCCGCTATCATGAAGAAAGCTTTGCCGCCCCCGCCCTGACCGAAATGCCGATCGAACTGGCGACCCCGGCGGCCAGCGCCGAAATCACCTTTGCAGGCAGCGGCAAGGTTGTGCCCTGTGATGGCACCGAAACCGTGCTGGCCGTCGCGCGCAAGGCGGGGCTGAACATCCCCTCAAGCTGCAACTTTGGCCTCTGCGGAACCTGCAAAGTGCAGAAATTGTCGGGCGATGTGGCGATGGTCCACAACGGCGGCATTTCCGACGACGAAATGGCTGAGGGCTATATCCTCGCCTGCTGTTCCCGCCCGCAAGGCGCGGTGGTGGTCAATGTCTGACCGCCCCTCCTTTCGCTTTCCTCTGTCTGGGGTCTGATGATGAACGAGATTGCTGCAAAGCACGCCCGCGCTGGTGGTCGGGGGGCCAGACGTGCCCTGCGCGCCGCCCCCGATTTCGACATGCTGCCCGCGCTGAAACGCGGTCTGCCCGAATGCGAGGTGATGAGCCCCGACCGCATCGAACAGATCGACGATGCCTCAATGTCGATCCTCGAAGAGGTGGGCGTCATCTTTCGCGATGACATCGCGCTGGCCGATTGGCGTCGCGCTGGGGCCGATGTGCGCGGCGACAGGGTGTATCTGGACCGCGGCCTTGTGCGCGAACTGATTTCCACCATCCCCTCGGGCTGGAACTATCGCGCGCGGAACCCCGAACGCAGCCTGCCCTTTGGTGGCAAGCATTCCATCTTTGTGCCCATGACCGGCGCACCCTTTCTGCGCGATCTGGACGATGTCCGCCGCTGGCCGACCATCGCTGATCTGAACATGTTCCACAAACTGTCGCATATGTCGCCTGCGCTGCATTCGACCGCGCATCACATTGTCGAACCGATGGACATCAAGGTCAGCCACCGGCACCTGCACATCACCTATTCCTCGATGAAATATTCCGACAAGACCTTCATGGGCATGACCACCTCGGGCCGCAATGCCGAGGATGTCATGGCGATGTGCGACATCCTGTTCGGGCGCGAGGTGCTGGAGGAAACCCCCGTCGTCACCGGCAATTGCAACGGCAACTCGCCGTTGGTCTGGGACGAAACCATGCTGTCGGCCATGCGGGCCTTCATCAAACGGAACCAGCCCGTGCTGTGTTCGCCCTTCGTCTTGGGCGGGGCCAACACCCCCGCCTCGGTCGCCCCCGCCGTGGCGCAACTGAATGCCGAGGCGCTGTCGGCCTTGGCCTATACGCAAGTTGTCCGCAAAGGTGCCCCCGCGATCTATGGGCATTACCTTTCCACCGTCAGCATGAAATCCGGGGCGCCGATGGCGGGAACCCCCGAAATCAGCCTGATGAATTTCATGATCGGCCAGATGGCGCGGTTCTACAACGTGCCTTGGCGAACCTCGAACCTTTTGGGCGGGGCCAAGACCTTTGACGCCCAGGCAGGCTATGAATCCGCCATGACGATGAACGCCGTGCTGCACGCCGGGGCGAATTACATCTGGCATTCGGCCGGTTGGAATGAGGCGGGGATGCATTGTTCCACCGCGAAATTCGTCGTCGATGCTGAAATGTGCGCCATGGGCTATCGGATGGCCGAAGGCCCCCGCTGGGATGATTTTGACGCGGGCCTTTCCGCCGTGCGCGATGTGGGGCCGGGCGGGCATTATCTGGGCCATCCCCATACGCTGGAAAACTTTGAACGGGCGTTTTTTATGCCCCGACTGTTCGACAACAACTCCATCGAACAGTGGCAGGCGGAAGGTTCCGTCGAAATCACCCGTCGGGCGCTGGATCATGCGCAAAAGCTGCTGCGTGACTATCAGGAGCCCAAGCTGGACGAAGCCGTGGACGAAGAACTGCGCGCCTATATCGCGCGGCGGGAGCGGGAAATCCCCGCCGAAGACGCGCTGAACACCGAATACTGACCCCTCTGACAGGCCGCCCTCTGCGACCGTTTTCTGGAATCGCCATGAAGATCACCGAAATCCACGTCTATTCCCACCAACTCCCGGTCAAGAACGGG
The DNA here is from genome assembly GCF_014652215.1 of Neogemmobacter tilapiae. Taxonomy (GTDB): domain Bacteria; phylum Pseudomonadota; class Alphaproteobacteria; order Rhodobacterales; family Rhodobacteraceae; genus Neogemmobacter; species Neogemmobacter tilapiae. Next base: position 149,940 of record NZ_BMYJ01000007.1, read on the forward strand.
CCGTATGTTATTGCCTCTTCCAAGGTCTCATCGCTCGACAGCACCTTGGTCAAGATCGTGACCGATACGGGCCTTGTCGGTTGGGGCGAAACCTGTCCGGTGGGGCCGACTTATCAGCCGCAGCACGCTTTGGGCGCAAGGGCGGCGTTGGCTGAAATGGCGCAGGGCCTGATTGGCGCGAACCCCCTGCACCCCCTGGCCTTGCGGCGTCGGATGGATGGGCTGTTGAACGGGCATCGCTATGCGAAGGCGGCGGTGGATATTGCGGCCTATGATCTGATGGGCAAACATTTTGGGGTGAGGGTCGCCGATCTTTTGGGCGGGGCGGTGACGGAAAGGGTGCCCAGCTATTATGCGACGGGGGTGGGCGAGCCGGACGACATCGCCCGCATGGCGGCGGAAAAGATCGCCGAAGGCTATCCCCGTCTGCAAATCAAGATCGGTGGCCGCCCGGTCGAGATTGACATCGAGGTGCTGCGGCGCGTCTGGGAAAAGGCGCGCGGCACCGGCGTCCGCCTTGCCGCCGATGGCAACCGCAACCTTCCCACCCGCGACGTGCTGCGCTTGTCGCGCGAATGCCCCGACATCCCCTTTGTGTTGGAGCAGCCCTGCAATTCCATCGAAGAAATCGCGGCCATCCGGGGGCAATTGCATCACGGGATTTATCTCGATGAAAACGGCGAAGACCTCGCCACGGTGATCCGCGTGGCAGGGCAGGGGCTGGTCGATGGTTTTGGCATGAAGGTCACGCGCATCGGCGGGCTTCATGCGATGGCGACGTTCCGCGATATTTGTGAGGCGCGGATTCTTCCCCACACCTGCGACGATGCTTGGGGCGGCGACATCATCGCCGCCGCCTGCACGCAGATCGGGGCCACGGTGCAGCCTCGGCTGATGGAGGGCGTCTGGCTGGCCCAGCCCTATATCGACGGCCACTACGACACCCAGAACGGCGTCAAGATTGAGGGTGGCCATATCGCCTTGCCCAAGGGGCCGGGCCTTGGCGTTGTGCCGGACGACGGCATTTTCGGCGCGCCCGTCGCGTCCTTTGGCTAGGGGCAGAACATGACACGCTTTCAAGGCAAAACCGCCCTTGTCACCGGGGCCGCAGGCGGCATCGGTGCCGCTGTTGTGCGCATGCTCCGCGCCGAGGGGGCCCGCGTCGCCGTGGCCGACCGCGACACCCAAGCGATCCAAGCCGAAGCACATCTGCCCGGCAACCTGCTGGACCCCGCCTATGCCGATGGCCTCCCCCTTGCCGCCGCACAGGCGCTGGGCGGCTTGGACATCGTGATCAACAACGCCGGCGTCATCACCCGTGGCACCGTCATCGACACCAGCGATGCCGATTGGGATCTGTCGCTGGGCGTCAATGTTCAGGCCCCTTTCCGCATCAGCCGCGCCGCCATTCCCCTGATGGCCAAATCGGGCGGTGGGGCTATCGTCAATGTCGCCTCTTGCTGGGGCCTGCGTCCTGGCCCGAACCACGCGGTTTACTGCATGACCAAGGCGGCCGTGGCCTCCCTTACGCAATGCATGGGCATGGACCATGCCCATCAGGGTATCCGCATCAATGCCGTCGCCCCGAACGAGGTGAACACCCCCATGCTTCGCACCGGCTTTGCCAAGCGCGGCTTTGATCCAGACACCGCCGTCGCCGAACTGGGCAAGACCGTGCCCCTGGGACGGATCGCCGAGCCTGAGGATATCGCCGATGTCATCCTTTTCCTCGCCTCCGACGCCGCCCGCTATCTTTGCGGCACGGTGGTCGAGGTGAATGGCGGAAAGCCCGTGAAATGACCCGGTTCGCAGGCAAAGCCGCCCTCGTCACCGGCGGACGCAGCGGCATCGGTCAGGCCATTGCCCGCCGTCTGGCCGCCGAGGGGGCCCGCGTCTTCACCGCCCAACGCGGCCACGATGCCGAGGCGCAGGGGATTGAGGCGGACCTTTCCGACCCAAACGCCCCCAAATCCGTGCTGGCCGAGGTGATCGCCAAGGCCGGGCGGCTGGACATTCTGGTCAACAACGCGGGCATGATGCAGGAATCGCGCGTCGAAGACATGTCCCTTGCCGATTGGGAACGAAACCTGCGCGTTAACCTGACCGCCCCCTTTCTGCTGATCCAGGCCGCCCTGCCATATCTGCGCGATACGGGCGGCAGCATCGTGAACATCGGCTCGATCGAAGGCTTAGGTTCCAACCCAAACCACGCCGCCTATTGCGCCACCAAGGCCGGTCTGCACGGGCTGACCCGCGCTGTCGCCGTGGATCATGGCCGCGAAGGCATCCGCTGCAACGCGGTCGCACCCGGCTGGATCGACACCGATCTGAACGAGGCCTTCATCGACGCCATGCCCAACCCCACCGCCTTTCGCCAGAACATCGGCCGCATCCATCCCGCGGGCCGCACCGGCAAGCCCGAAGAAGTGGCCGCCCTTGTTGCCTGGCTTGCCAGCGCCGAGGCCGCTTTCGTCACTGGTCAGGTCTGGACCGTCGATGGCGGTCGCATGGCGCAGCTTAGCCTGCCCTAAAGCCGCAAAGCTATCGCGCGCCCCAAGTGTCGGACAGCCGATAGCCCCCCGGCCAAGGGTCTGTCGGATCCAGCATGTGCTGATGAATCCCCGTGATCCAGCCGCGCCCGCTGATTTCCGGCAGGATCGCGGGCAGCGCACCCACCGTTGTCGTGCCAAGAATGCGCCCTGCAAAGGTCGATCCAATCAATGAGACCTGCGTCAACACCTCGCCCATCCCCATTTCGCCTTTGGCATGCAGCAAGGCCATCCGCGCCGAAAGCGCCGTGCCGGTGGGCGAACGGTCAATCTTGCCGGGTTGGATCGCCACCGCTGAACCCATGCGCAGCCCTTCCGCCCCGCGTGTCAATGGCCCGGCAAATTGGCAAAAGGAAAAATGCCACCAATCGGGGTTGGTCGGGTGATGAAAACCCAGCGTCTCGGTCGCGGCGCGGGTGATCCGCGCGCCCAGAACGGCCAGATCATGCGCCTCATCCGGGGTCAGCGCAAAACCCAGTGCGGCGGCATCCACCATCACGAAACTGTCGCCGCCAAAGGCCGTGTCCACCGTCAGCGTGCCCAGACCTTCCACCTCCAGCGCCACGCCGATCTTTTGTGCAAAGCTGGGCAGATTTTGCACATAGATGCGCCGCGCTTTGCCGCCCTCGCATGTCGCGCGGATGCGCACCAAGCCACCCGGCGCCTCCAGCATGAATTCGGTCACAGGCTCGGTCATGGGCAGGATGCCGCTGTCCAGCAACACGGTCGAAACGCAGATCGCGTTTGACCCGGACATGGGCGGCGTGTCCTCGGGTTCCATGATGATAAAGGCCGCCGCGGCCTCTGGATGTTTGGGCGGCACCAAAAGGTTCACATGGCGAAACACGCCGCCACGCGGTTCGTTCAGCACAAAGTTCCGCAAAGTTTCATCCTGGGCGATGAAACGCGATTGTTCCCACAGGGTCGCGCCGGGCGGCGGGGCAACGCCACCCACGATCACATCGCCAACCTCGCCTTCGGCATGGGCTGAAATGACATGAATCGTCTTGATGCTTTGCATGCCCCTATTCCCTTCCGGCCCGCCATTCCTTCCACCGCAGGTAAAGATTGGCCCCCACGGTTGAAAACGGACGCGGCGGCAGGCGGGTGGGCTCCACTTCGCCCGCGAAATGCCGCGTGATGCCGCTTGCCACGCCCGAGGCGAGCTCCGCCGCCGCCATCCCCGTCAACGTGCTGCGTGTTGTGCCTAGACCATTGCAGACCGCCGCCGACCAAAGCCCTTCGTCCAGCGATTTCGCCACCGAAACCCCATTGCGCGTCAGGCACAGATGCCCCGCCCATGAATATTCCATCGCCGTCCCCGCCAATTGCGGAAAGCGTTCCTCAAACTTTTGCCGATGCACCGCCGCCGTTCGCTGTAAGACGGCCGCACTCGGCTCCATATCTGGCTCAAACGTCGCGCAGGTGCGGGTGATGATCCGGTTGCCGCCCTGCGCCCCGCTGATCCGCCGCATTGTCGTGCCCATCGGGTCTGACGGCGTGATCCCCCAACGTGGCTGCCCGCCCAGCCTTTGCAAAGCCGCCCCGTCCAGATCGCGCGTCATCGAGGCATAAAGGAACACATGCATCAAGCGCCCCTTGGCAAAGCCAAAGCTTTCCAGATGGCCGTTGTTCGCCAGAATGACCTTGCCCGCCCGCAGCTTGCCGTGGGGGGTTGCAAGCACCCATGCCCCACCCTGCCGCGCCATGCCTTGCACCGGCGTATTCTCATAAACCCCCACGCCCGAGGCCCGCAGCCCCTGACCCAAGGCGCGGATGTAACCCGCAGGCTGCAACATCACCGTGCCCGGCGTATAAAGGCCCGACACATAATGGCGGCTGCCCGTCAGATCGAACATCTGCTGCCCGTCCAGCCTTTCGCTGGGTTCACCCATTTCCGCCAGATGCTGCGCATAGCTTTGGTTCAGCCGGTCGGCGGTTTCGCTGGCGGCACCATTGATCTTGCCCGCCGGATCGAACCAATCGGCGGGAATACCGTATTCCGCGACCGCCCCCCGAGCAAAGCCGATGGCCTGCCGGTTCAGCGCGATCATCGCCCGATCATCCCCCGTGCCCGCATAATCGTCCGAGGTGATCTCATGCGGCAGATCAATCATGAATCCCGAATTGCGGCCGGATGCGCCTTCGGCCAGACGGCTGGCGTCCAGCACCGCAATCCGCGCGCCGGGGTTCAACTGCTGCAAACGCCGCGCGGCAGACAGACCGGCGAAACCCGCGCCCACCAGCGCGAAATCGACGGTCATGTCGCCGGGCAGCACCACCGGGGCAGGCTGCCCCGGCAGGATTGCCGACCAACCGGCCGGGCCACGGTGAACCGGGGTTCGCCGCGCAGGATAGGCTGTCATGACACCGCCTCGTCTGCGTCATCGGCCAGATCAACCCAGATGGTTTTCAGTTGGGTGTATTGGTCATGGGCATGAATGCCATTGTCCCGCCCGCCAAAGCCCGACTGTTTGAACCCACCAAAGGGTGTCGAAATATCCCCCTCGCCAAAGCTGTTCACCGTGACCGTGCCCGCCCGAATGGCCCGCGCGCCGCGGATGGCCCGCTTCACATTGGCGGTAAAGATCGACGCCGCCAGCCCGTATTCGCTGTCATTCGCCAAGGCGATGGCCTCGTCAAAATTCTCTACCGTCAGCACCGAAAGCACCGGGCCAAAGATTTCCTCGCGCACTTGCTTGGCGCTGCGGTCCGCGATGTCCAAGATCGTCGGCTCGACAAACCCATCCTTGGCCCCGCCACCCAGCAGCACCTTTGGTCCCTTGCCCAGATAGCCCGCCACCTTGTCGAAATGCGCCCGGCTGACCAAGGCCCCCACCCGGTTCTCCGGGTTCAGCGGGTCGCCCATCGGCCATTCGCGCGCATGGGCGACAATCCGTTCCAGCAGGGCGTCCTTCACCCCCCTCTGCACGATCAGCCGTGAGGTCGCAGAACAGTTTTCCCCCATATTCCAGAAAGCCCCGTTCACCACATGCGCGGCCACCCGGTCCAGGTTTTCGGCATCATCCAGCACCACCGCCGGATTCTTGCCCCCCATCTCCAGCGTCACCTCTTTCATGTTCGATTCCGCCGCATAGGTCAGGAACCGCCGCCCCGTCGCCGTCGATCCGGTGAAAGACACCGCATCAATATCCATATGCCGCCCGATGGGTTCCCCCACCTCGGCCCCGCCGCCCGGCAGCACGTTGAACACGCCCGCCGGAATGCCCGCCTCCATCGCCAGTTCCGCCACCCGCAGCGTCGTCAGGCTGGTTTCCTGCGCCGGTTTCACGATCACCGAACAACCCGCCGCCAGCGCCGGCCCGATCTTCCACGCCAGCATCAGCAAGGGGAAGTTCCAAGGCAAAGCCAGCCCTACCACACCCACCGCTTCGCGCACCACCATCGCAATATGGTTGTCCGAGGCCGGGGCCACCTGATCATAAATCTTGTCGATCAGTTCCGCATGCCATGTCAGGCAATGCACCGTTTCCGGCACATCCACCGTTTCGCAGTCAAAGATCGTCTTCCCGCTGTCCAAAGACTCCATCACCGCCAGTTCGCGGGCATTCCGCTGGATCAGCTTCGCCAGCCGGATCAGCACCTCTTTCCGCGCCCTCGGGTGCAGCCGTGACCAGCGCCCATCCTCAAACGCATCCCGCGCTTTTCCCACCGCGAAATCCACATCCGCCGCGCCACAGGCCGCCACCTTGGCCAGCACCTTGCCCGTCGCCGGGTTCACCGTGTCAAAGGTCTTGCCCGATTTTGCCGGGCAGAAATGCCCGTCGATGAACGCCTGTGTCGGCAGCGAAAGCCCTGCCGCGATGGCCTTGTATTCTTCGGTCGTCAGAAGGTCGGTCATCGCATTCACTCCGCTTCGATCTCGGCCACGGTGCGTTTCAACACCCGCACCACCTGTTCCAACTGCCGCTTGTCATCCTTGTTCAGCCCCTTCAGCGGGGCCCTTGGCGGCCCCGCGCGAAAGCCGTTCATCTCGCAGCCGTATTTGATGCATTGGATGAACTTGCCGCCCTGCTCCAACACCCGCATCAAGGGCATCATCGCCGACATGATCCGCCGTCCCTTGGCGAAATTGCCTTCCACCGCGCAGGCCTTCCACAGCGCCACATGTTCCCGCGCCAGAAAGTTCGACCCGCCGCAAACCCAGCTTTGCGCCCCCCAGGCAAAGAATTCCAAGGCCTGATCATCCATCCCGCAGGACATCTGGATATGCGGGTAATCCCGCGCCAACAGATGCACCCGGTTGATATCCCCACTGCTTTCCTTGATCGCACAGAAATTCCGGCTCCGGCCCACCCGGTCCAAGAATTCCTCGCCCATGTTGATCCCCATCCGCCCCGGATAGTTGTACAGCATGATCGGCAAATCCGCCGCCCGGTCGATCGCCAGCGCATTCAGCGCATTTTCGCGTTCCGTCGGCACCGAATAGGGTGGGCTTCCCACCAGAATCGACGCCGCCCCGATCTTGGCGGCATGTTCCGCCATCGTGATCGAATCCTCCAGCCGGATCGCCACCGTCCCCACCATCAGGGGCACCCTCTCCCCAATGATCTCTTTCGCAAGGCTCGCCATTTCCAGACGTTCCTGCATCGACTGGGCATAATATTCCCCCGTCGATCCCCCGTTGATCAGACCATGCACCCCCGCCGCAATCAGATGCTCCACCATCGCGGCAAAGCCGTCACGGTCGATGCTTCCATCCTCGTGATGCGGCGTGATCACCGGCGTATAAATACCCTCGAATTTCATGAGGCTCCTCTCCGTTCTTCGCCCGGCGCGCGGCCCAGCGGAATTTGCATACCTTCGGGCGTCACGAAACTTTCGATCTGCGCCCGGCTCAGCTCCCAATGCGCCACCGCCAGATCGGCCGCCGCATCCGCATCCCCCGCCTCGATCAGCGCAATGAACTGGTCATGCTGATCCGCCGCCAATTCCCGCTGTTCCGCCAACTGCGTCTTGCGCGGGTTGTAAAACGTCATCCCGATCCGCGTATGGTCGATCAACAGCCGCCGCAGGCTCGGCAGCAGGAATTCATTGTCCGCCATCTCGCCGATGATCGAATGAAACCGTTCGTTCCCCAGCGCCCGCTCTGCCGCGTCGCCATTCCGAATCGCTTGGCGAAAGGCCCATTGGCATTCCTTCAGCCGCACGATCTGTGCCGTCGTCGCATGTTCTGCCGCCAGCCGTGTCACGCCTGCATAAATCATGGGCGCCGCCACAAAGAAATTTCGCAGCGTCTTATGCGTCATCGGGGCCACCTGCGCGCCCCGGTTTTCATGCAGCACCACATAACCCTCACCCGCCAACTGCCGCAGGATTTCGCGCAAGGGTGGCCGGGAAATGCCATAGAATTCCGACACTTCAATCTCATCCAGATAGCTGCCCGGCTGAAACTCCTCCGTCAGGATCTTCTGCCGAAGATCCTCGAAGCAGATCTGCTTCTTGCTTCTGGTCTCAGTTTCCACGGCGGTCTCCTTGCTTGATCCGGCCCGATTTGCCGCGACCAAGTAACGCCGTTTCTCTGTAGCGGAACGAAATACATATTGTCTACAATAAAAATCTGTGCTTGTTTTTGTGAAAGAGGGAGTTCGCGAATGACCATAAGCCCGCAAGAGGATGTCATTCGCTGCGAAGGGATCTGGAAGATCTTTGGCCAGAAATCGCAAAAGGCGATGGAGGCGATCCGCTGCGAAGGCTTGTCGAAAAAAGACATCCGGGAACGCTTTGACTGTGTGGTCGGCGTTCAGGACGCCACCTTCAGCGTCAGACGAGGCGAGATTTTCTGCATCATGGGCCTGTCGGGCTCGGGCAAATCGACGCTGATCCGCCATATCAACCGCTTGATCGAACCCACCGCAGGGGCCGTGATCATCGAAGGCCAGAACGTCAATGCAATGAACCCGCGCGATCTGCGGGCCTTGCGGGCGCAGCGCATCGGCATGGTGTTCCAGAACATGGCGCTGATGCCGCACCGCACGGTGCGCGAAAATGTCGCCTTCGCGCTGGAGGTGCGGGGCCTGCCCGAAGACAAACGCAACGCGGTGGCGGCTCAGGCGATTGAAGCCGTCGATCTGACCGGCTGGGAGAAGAAATACCCCGACGAATTGTCAGGCGGCATGCAGCAACGGGTGGGGCTGGCGCGGGCGATTGCCGCCGATCCGACCATTCTTTTGATGGATGAACCCTTTTCCGCCCTCGACCCGCTGATCCGCAAACAGTTGCAGACCAAATTCATGGAACTCTCGGCGGAACTGCATAAAACAACCCTGTTCATCACTCATGATCTGGACGAGGCGATCCGCATCGGCGACCGCATCGCCATTATGAAAGACGGGGTTCTGGTGCAAATCGGCACGCCGGAACAGATCGTCACCGAACCAGCAGATGATTACGTGGCCGAATTTGTCGGCGGCATTTCCAAGCTGGATCTGGTGACGGCGGCGCGGATCATGCAGCCCTTGGCGCAATATAACCAGTCGCATGGGGCAGGGGATGTCACCGCTTGGCCGGTGGCTGGGCCGGGTGACAAGCTGAACACTTTGGTCGATCTGGCCGTTGGTTCCGAACATCCGATCCTGATCAAGGCCGATGGGGCGGCGGTGGGGGTTGTTACGCGGCGCGCCCTGCTGCGCGGCATTCAGGGCCGCGAGGATCAATCCCAACCGCAAGCGGAGGCTGTCTGATGGACAAGACATTCGACTGGCTGAACCCCTTCGCCTCGATTGATCTGGGCATTGGCGAATGGGCCGATGGCATCAAGGGCTGGGCCATGGCCAACCGTTCCGTGATCCAGCCGCTGAAAGGTTTTTTTGACGGTGTGATCGCGCGGATCGAAGGCGCGCTTCAGGCTGTGCCGCCGGTGATCATGCTGCTGTTGCTGGTGCTGATCGCCTGGCAGGCCGCCGGACGCCGCGTCGCCGTGCTGGTCTTTTGCTGCCTTGTCGTGCTGGGCCTGCTCGACCCGATGGCCTGGTCCCTGGCGATGACCACGCTGGCCATTGTCATTTCCTCGGTCCTTCTTTGCGTGATGATCGGCCTGCCCTTGGGCATTCTGGCGGGCAAAAGCGACCGCTTTGAACTGGGCGTGCGCCCCGTGCTGGACACGATGCAAACCATCCCCGCCTTTGTCTATCTGGTGCCCGTCGTCATGATGATCGGCATCGGCAACGTCTCGGGCGTCATCGTCACCATCATCTTTGCTCTGCCTCCCTTGGTGCGTCTGACCTCGCTTGGCATCCGCAGTGTGAACCCCAGCGTGGTCGAAGCCGCCCGCGCCTTCGGTGCCACCCCCCGCCAGATCCTTTTCAAGGTCGAACTGCCGCTGGCCACCCCCACCATTCTGGCCGGGCTGAACCAGACCATCATGCTTTCGCTGTCGATGGTCGTCATCGCCTCGATGATCTCGGTCAAGGGCTTGGGGAACGAGGTTCTGCGGGCGATGGGGCGGCTGGATGCCGGCAAGGCCATCGTGGGGGGCTTGGGTATCGTCATGCTGGCCATCGTGCTGGACCGCATCACCCAAGGTTTAGGACGGTCGGGACGGCAAAGGGGCCATCGCCACTGGTGGCAAACCGGCCCCGTCGGGCTGGTCGCCGCGCTGCTGCAAAAACGAAACTGAACAACAAGAAACCAACAGGAGAGACACAATGAAAATGCTGACCATGACCACGGCGCTGGTGCTGTCGCTTGCGACCCCAGTTTTCGCCAATGACAAACCGGGCGAGGGCGTCACTGTCCGCCCGATCCTGCCGACGCAGATCGAGGAATTCTTCCAGCACCGCATCATCTTTCGCGCGCTTGAAGATCTGGGCTACACCGTCGCCGACCCGAACGAGGCCGAATACCAGACCATCCATCTGGCGCTGGGCACGGGCGATGCCGATTTCACCGCCGTCAGCTGGCACACGCTGCATGACGGCTTTTACCAAGAGGCGGGCGGCGATGCCGTCATGTCTCGCGTCGGCGTCTATATCGAAGGCGCGCTGCAAGGCTATCTGATCGACAAGGCGACCTATGACAGCGGCGTTACCGACCTGTCGCAACTGAAAGACCCCGCCATCGCCGCCAAGTTCGACGCCGATGGGGATGGCAAGGCTGATCTTGCGGGCTGCATCCCCGGCTGGGGCTGCGAGCGTGTGATCGAAACCGCGATGGATGCCTATGAACTGCGCGACACCGTCACCCACAATCAGGGGGCCTATCAGGCCATGATCGCGGATGTCATGTCCCGTCACAGCAATGGCGAGCCCATCCTTTACTACACCTGGACGCCTTACTGGGTTTCCGGCGCTCTGGTCCCCGGTCGCGATGTCGAATGGTTGAGCGTGCCTTTCACTGCCTTGCCCGACGGGGCCACCGGCAACACCGAATTCAACGGCAAGAACCTGGGCTTTGCCGTCGACAACATCGGCATCGTTGCGCGCAATGACTTTCTTGCGGCCAACCCCGCTGCGGCCAAGCTGTTCGAGGTGGCCAAGCTGAACATCAACGACATCTCGGCGGAAAACAAGTTGATCGCTGATGGTGAAAATAGCTCGGAAGCCATTGACAAGCATGTGGATGACTGGATCGCGGCGAACCAAGCAACCTATGACAGCTGGTTGGCCGAAGCGCGTGCTGCTGCCGAATGACGGGCTGAGCAAGAGGGGCAGAAATGCCCCTCTTGTCGTTTGCGGGGCCACGAGGGCTTGGCCCTTTGGCCAATAGATTGGCGTTGCGCTGTCCACTAGATTGGCGGGGCGGGGCGGACCCCCGCAACGGCCAATGGGGGGCAGGATGCCGACAAAAACGAATGCCCATGCTTCACGGATCGAAGCGGCGATCCAGGGCGGACTGGCCGCCCGGTCGGCCTTGGCGGCATCATGGGCGCGTTCCGCCACGCTTTATCAACTGGACCCCAGCCAGCGGCGGAGCGAGCGGCGCATCACGGCGACCGAACTGGCGCTTGCACGGGAAAGGCTGGGGGCTTTGCTGCCGACCGCAGCCCCCCATCTTGACCGGCTGTTCCAAGCAGTGGGGGGATTGGGGGCCTGTATCGTGCTGGCCGATGCCCAGGGGATAGCCGTCGATCGGCGTGGCAATCCGGGCCAAGACCGCGACTTTGCCGACTGGGGGTTGTGGACGGGCACGGGGTGGTCTGAGGCCGAGATGGGCACGAACGGCATCGGCACCTGTTTGGCCGAGGGGCGGAGTGTGACCATTCACAGAGACCAGCACTTTCTGGCGCGGAACATCGGCCTAAGCTGTTCGTCGGCGCCGGTCCATGGGCCTGATGGCGGGCTGATGGCGGTGATCGATGTGTCAACGGCGCGATCGGATCTGGGCGATGCGGTCGCGGGGTTGATTGGATCAACGGTTGCCGACGTCGCGCGCAAGGTAGAGGCGGATTTGTTCCACCAACGGTTCCCAAAGGCGCGGATGGTTCTGGTGCCGGGGCTTGATCGGGGGTTGGGCGCCTTGTTGGCGGTTGATGCCGACGATCTGGTCATCGGGGCCACCCGGGCCGCGCGGCAGTATCTGAACCTTGCGGGGGATCTGGCCGCACATCCGCAGCCGGTGGCTGATTTGCTGGGCTTGGAGGGGCATGATCGGCTGGAGGATGCCGAACGGGCGGTGCTGGCCCGGGCCTTGGCGCGGTCGGGGGGAAATATCTCGGCGGCGGCGCGGGCGCTGGGTCTAAGCCGAGCGACGCTGCATCGCAAACTGGACCGGCGATAGTGGGCCGGACCTGTCGCAGTTCTGCGACAGGGGTGGGGTGCAAAGCCCGAGACATGGGGTGAACGACTCGGCCAAGGGGGCAAGGCTGCGTGGGAAGGGCAGCGAGGAGGCCGCCCGATCCTTGGAGGAGGAACCCATGAACGAGATGACCCATCCGGCAGGCCTGATCGCCTCGCCCTTCAAAACCCGCTATGACAATTTCATCGGGGGCCGTTTCGTGCCGCCGGTGGGTGGGCGCTATATGGACAATATCACGCCGATCACCGGCGCGACGGTCTGCGAAGTGGCACGGTCTGATGCGGCCGATATCGACAAGGCGCTGGATGCCGCCCACGCGGCGCGCGAGGCTTGGGGCAAGACCAGCGCGGCCTATCGGTCGAACATCCTGTTGAAGATTGCCGATGTGATCGAGGCCAATCTGGAGCTTTTGGCCACCGCCGAAACCTGGGACAACGGTAAGCCGATCCGCGAAACGGTGAATGCCGACATTCCGCTTTCGGTGGACCATTTCCGCTATTTCGCGGGGGTGCTGCGGGGGCAGGAAGGCAGCATGAGCGAGATTGACCACGATACGGTGGCCTATCATTTCCACGAGCCCTTGGGCGTTGTGGGCCAGATCATCCCGTGGAACTTTTCGATCCTGATGGCGGCTTGGAAGCTGGCCCCGGCCTTGGCGGCGGGCAACTGCATCGTGATGAAACCGGCGGAACAGACGCCGGCGGCGATCATGGTGCTGGCGGAACTGATCGGGGATCTGCTGCCGGCGGGGGTTCTGAACATCGTGAACGGTCTGGGGGCCGAGGCCGGTCAGGCGCTGGCCCGGTCAAACCGGATTGCCAAGATCGCCTTTACCGGATCCACGGCAACCGGCCGCAAGATCATGGAGGCGGCGACGGCCAACCTGATCCCGGTGACGCTGGAACTGGGGGGGAAATCGCCTAACATCTTTTTCAGCGACGTGATGGCCGAGGATGACGCCTTTCTGGACAAGGCCGTAGAGGGTTTTGTGTTGTTTGCCTTTAACCAAGGGGAGGTCTGCACCTGTCCCAGCCGCGCCTTGGTGCAGGAAGACATTTACGACCGTTTTATGGAACGCTGCATCGCGCGGGTGAAGGCGATCCGGCAGGGCGATCCGCGGGATATGGCGACGATGGTGGGGGCGCAGGCCAGCCGGCAGCAGCAGGAAAAGATCCTGTCCTATCTGGCGATTGGCCGGGAAGAGGGGGCCGAGGTTCTGGTTGGGGGCGATGCCGCCCGCTTTAACGGCGATCTGGCGCAGGGCTTTTACATCCAGCCGACGATCCTGAAGGGCCACAACAAGATGCGGGTTTTCCAGGAAGAGATCTTTGGGCCGGTGGTCAGTGTGACAACCTTCAAGGACGAAGCCGAGGCTTTGGCGATTGCGAATGACACGATGTATGGTCTGGGGGCCGGGGTCTGGACGCGGGACGGCACGCGGGCCTACCGCTTTGGTCGGGCGATCGAGGCGGGGCGGGTCTGGGTGAACAACTACCACGCCTATCCGGCCCATGCGGCTTTTGGGGGGTATAAGCAGTCGGGCATAGGGCGGGAAACCCACAAGATGATGCTGGATCATTATCAGCAGACCAAAAACATGCTGGTCAGCTATAACCCCAACAAGTTGGGCTTTTTCTGAAACAGGGCGATGGCGCGGCAAATGATCGCGCCATCGCCGGTCTTTGGTTGGGGTCAGTTCGGCTTTTGCGTGACGGGTTTTTCCGTGACGGGGGCGCGAGGGGTTGGCACGGTGCTGTCGCCCTCGGCCCGGTCGCGGTGCAGGGCGGCCTGTCCCAGCAACATCAAAGTGACGGGGGTGGTCAGCATGACAAAAATGCCCGCGACCAATTCATGCAGGATCAGGCGATCCTGGAGCCAAGAGTAGGACAGGATCGAGGCCAGAAGGATAGCGGCGGTGCCCCAGCTGGTGCCCAGGGTGGGGGCATGGATGCGGTCATAAAAGCTGCGGAGATTCAAAAGGCCGAAGGCGCCCAGCAGCGTCAATGTGCTGCCAAGAACGAGCAAAAGCCCGACAGGCAGCATGAGCCAGACAGGCAGGGTGTCGAGGGGGGTCATTCGATCACCTCGCCGCGGAGCAGGAATTTGGCTAGCGAGACGGTGGCGACAAATCCGGCGACGGCGATGACGAGGGCCGCTTCAAAAAGAAAGGGTGTGCCCAAGCGCATGCCGGTGACAACAAAGAGCAGCATGGTGGTGATATACAAACCATCCAACGCCAGAACGCGATCCTGGGCGCGGGGGCCGATGATCATGCGGACGGTTGCGAGGCAACCGGCGGCGGCAAGGGCGATCTGGGCATAGGTCAGGGCCAGCCAAAGAAGCATCGCAGGGGTCATGCAAAAGCCTCCAGCAAAAGTTGTTCATAGCGGTCGCGGATCAGGGCCTGCCAAGCACTTTCATCGACCATATCGAAGACGTGGAGCAAAAGCGTGCCCGAGGGTTCGTCATATTCCAGCCAGGCGGTGCCGGGCGTGGCGGTGATGATGATGGCAAGCAGGGCCAAGGCAGTGGGGTCTTTGAGACGCAGGGACACCTCGACAAAGCCGGAACGTCGGTTGCCGTGGCGATCATTGGTGAGGATCAGCCAAGCGACGGCGGCGTTGGAGCGGAGGATATCGAGGGTGACGATGCCCATCAGGCGAAAAAGGGGACGATAGGCGCGAATGCGGGGGGCGGTGGGTTCCAGACGGGCAAAGACCCAGCCCGCGAATAGACCCATCGCCGCACCGAGGATCAACTGCCCCAAGGAAAAGCGGGTGAGAAGCAGCCACATCAGAGTCAGGGCGAGGGAGAGGAGGGGGTGCGGTAAAGCATGTCTCATTCGGGGGCCTCCGCAACGGGAGCGTCGGCGGCACGAGGGGCCCCCAAGACACCTTCGGAATAGACTGAAGGTTGCAGCATCGCATTGGCGGTTTGCTGCATGTAGCGCAGGGTGACATCGGCCTTGATTGTCAGGACAAAAAGCAGACCGGCCAAAGCCAGAACCGGTGCGATTTCCAAGGCAAGGACGCGGGGTGGTTCGCCTTCGGTGGCCCAGAAAGTCTGAATGCCGATGCGGACCAGACCGACGAGAGTGGCGAAACCCGAGAGGATCAGCAGGGCAATGAAGCTGCCACTGAGCCAGGGGGAAACCGCTTCGGTTGCGATCAGGCCGCGCAGGATGCCAAGCTTGCCAATAAAGCCAGACAGGGGGGGCATCCCCGCCAGGGCCAGAACAAAAACGCCAAAGGACAGGCCCAGCACCGACAGGGTGCCGGGGATGGCGAGACCGACCTCGGGCTGGCGATCCTCTTCCCGTTCATCAAGGCCATAGGCATCGGCTGTAAGGGCCAGCAAGGCGGCGATGCCACCTTCCTCGCGGCTCATCGGTTCGATCAAAAGGAAGAGGGCGCTGGTGGCAAGGGTCGAGCTGAGCAGATAGAACAAGGCCGCAGCCAGAATGGACGCCCCGGCCCCGGCCAGCACAAAGCCGGTGGCGGCAAGGACGGTGCCGGATGAAACGAGGATAAGGTGGGCGGCCATGCGCCCCAGCCCCTGAGAGGCAAGCACGCCAAGAAAACCAAAGGTGACCGTGGCCATGCCGCCCGCGATCAGGGCGGTCGTCCCAAAGCCCGATGATTCCGCAGCATGGGGGCCGAACATGAGGAACGACAGTCGGATCAAGACATAGACGCCAACCTTGGTCATGATGGCAAAAAGCGCCGTGACGGGGGCTGCACCGGCCATATAGGCGGTTGGCAGCCAGAAGGACAAAGGCCAGATCCCGGCCTTGATCAGAAAAGCAATGCCCATCAGGGCCGCCCCGGCGTGGAACAGATGCCGTTGCTGGTCGGCCAGCCCCGGCACAAGGTTGGACAGATGCGCCATGTTCAAGGTGCCGGTGGCACCATAAACAAGGCTGACGCCAATCAGGAACAACAGCGAGGCGGCGAGGTTGGTGGCAATATAGTGGAGCCCTGCCCGCACGCGCAGCTGCCCGCCGCCATGCAACAAAAGCCCGTAGGAGGCCGCCAGCAAGACCTCGAAAAACACGAAAAGGTTGAAGAGATCGCCTGTCAGAAAAGCCCCGTTCAACCCCATCAGCAAGAACTGGAACATGGTGTGGAAATGCTGGCCCTGCTTGTGCCATCCGGCCGCCGAATAGATCAGCGCAGGCAGGGCCAAAAGGCCGGTCAGAACCAGCATCATCGCCGACAGCCGATCCACCACCAGCACAATGCCATAGGGGGCCAGCCAATCGCCCAAGAGGTAAAAGCCGATGTCATTGCCACCGGTCAATTCGCTGCCCTTTGAGCGGACCAGCAACTCGACCGACGACAAGAGCATTGCCACAACCGCCGCAAGGCTGATCGCCAGTTTGGCGCGGCGCTGGCGCTCGTCATAAATCAACATCAGCGCGCCCGCAAAGAACGGGATCAGGATGGGGGCGATGATCAGATGTTCGGGGGAAAGCGTCATGGCTAGCGTTCCTGCCCGTCGACATGGTCCGTTCCGGTCATGCCCCGCGAAACGATGATGACCACGAGAAACAGCGCCGTGGTGGCAAAGCTGATGACGATGGCTGTCAGAACCAGGGCCTGCGGCATCGGATCGGCATAGGCCGCAGGGTTCACAAAGCCGCCGCGGGGCATGATGGGGGGGGCACCCAGCCACAGGCGGCCCATCGCAAAGATGAACAGGTTGACGGCATAGGACAAAAGGCAAAGTCCGATGATCACCTGAAAGGTGCGCGGCCGCAGCAGCAGCCAGATCCCCGATGCGGCCAGAACCCCGATGGCGGCGGAAAGCACGAACTCCATCACGCGGCCTCTTTCTCGGGTTGCGGGGCGTCGCGTTCCCGAAGGCGGGCCATTCGCAGCGATTGGTGGGCAATGGCGATCAACATAAGAACGGTCGCACCGACCACCAAGGCGAAGACGCCGGTATCAAAGAGCAGCGCCGTCGCGGCCGGCACTTGGCCCACCAGCGGCAGTTCGACGTATTGGGCATGGGCGGTCAGGAAAGGATAGCCTAGGACAAAAGCGCCAACCCCGGTCAGACCCGAAATGAGCAGGCCGATGCCGATCCAGCGTATGGGCAGTACGGTGAGCCGCGCTTCGACCCAACGCACATCATGGGCGAGATATTGCAGCAAAAAGGCGATCGACAGCGTAACCCCAGCGGAAAAACCACCGCCGGGCAGGTCGTGCCCCCGGAAGAACAGATAGGCGGCCAGAACCAGCAGCACGGGGAACATCCAGCGCATGATGACGGCGGGCACCAAAAGGGTTTCGGCCAGGCTTTTTTGGGCCACGGCATCTTGGGGTTCGGGGAGGGCCAAGCTCTCCGGATCCGGTCGAAAGCGGCGCAGCAGAGCGTAGACCGTCACCGCCACGACGGCCAGAACCGTGATTTCCCCAAACGTGTCAAAAGCGCGAAAGTCCACGAGGATGACGTTCACCACATTGGTCCCGCCCCCCTCTTTATAGGCGTTGCGCAGGAACCAGTCGCCGACGCTGGGCACCAGCGGATAGGTCATCATCACAAAGGCCAATGTGGCGAGGCCCACTCCGGCGATCAGGGCGAGCAAGAGGTCTCGTGCCCGGCGCACCCTTGCGGGGCGCAGTTTGTCTTCGGCAATCTCTTCGCGCCGTTTGGGCAACCAGCGCAGGCCCAGCAGCAAAAGTGCTGTCGTTACGATTTCAACCAGCAACTGGGTTACTGCCAGATCGGGCGCGGACAGCCACGCAAAGGTCAGGCAGGTGACGGCCCCGGCCCCCCCAAGCAACACAAGCGCGGCAAAGCGGTGGTATTTGGCCATCCAGGCCGCCCCCACGGCGCAACTGCCCCCAACCAGCCACATGGCCGCAAAGGCGGGGTTCAAGGGCGTTGACAGCGCCTCGGCCGCCGGATGCAAGACGCCCCAAAGCGTCACAGTTGCGACCGTCAGGGCCACCAGAACCACCAAGCGCAGTTGCGGTTGCAGCCGTTCGGTGCCGATGAACTGATAAAGGCTGCGTGGCCATTTCCAGGTCAGCAGCAGGATCAGCCTTTCAAACAGCTTCTGCGCCCGAAAATGATGCATGAGGGGTGGCCCCTCGGGCCCTGCGGCGATCCGTGTACCGAACAGGGCGTAAAGCGCGACGCCACCGGCCAAGGCTACCAAGCTCATGATGAGGGGCAAGTTCACGCCGTGCCAAATTGCAATATTCTTGTAGGGCAAGTCTGGCCCCAGGATGGCTTGGGCGGCCTGGTTGAGGGTTGGGCCAAGGGTGAGGCCGGGCAGCATCCCGACGATCAGGCAAAGCAGCACCAAAGCCTCCACCGGGCGGCGCATCCAGGCGGGGGGTTCATGAGGTTGGTGCGGCAGATCGACCGGCGGTGGGCCGAAGAACACCGTAGCAATGAAACGCAGCGAATAGGCGACCGCAAAAACCCCGGCCAATGTCGCGATCCAGGGAAGGGAATTGTCAAGCCAAGTGCCGTTGTGCCAATCGGCGGCTTCGGCAAAGAACATTTCTTTGGAGAGAAAGCCGTTCAGCAACGGGACGCCTGCCATCGACGCGGAGGCGACAATGGCAAGACTGCCGGTGACGGGCATAAAGCGCATCAAGCCGCTGAGGCGGCGCATGTCGCGGGTGCCGGTTTCATGGTCGATGATCCCCGCGGCCATGAAGAGCGAGGCCTTGAAGATGGCATGGTTCACGATGTGAAAGATCGCTGCCAGAATGGCCCCTGAACTGCCGATTCCGGCAAGAGCGGTGATCAGCCCAAGATGGCTGATGGTTGAATAGGCGAGGAGGCCCTTCAGATCGTGCCGGAAAAGGGCGATCAGGGCGCCGAGCAAGAGTGTCGCCATGCCGGTGCCGGTGACTGCAAAGAACCACATTTCCGTTTGGCCGAGGACGGGGGAAAACCGGACCAGAAGGAAGACGCCAGCCTTGACCATCGTGGCGGAATGCAGAAAGGCCGAGACGGGGGTGGGGGCGGCCATCGCGCCTGGCAGCCAGAAATGGAAGGGCATCTGGGCCGATTTGGTGAAGCAGCCCAGCAGAAAGAGGGTCAGAACGGCGGGATAGAGGGGGTGGTTGCGAACCAAATCGCCCGAGTCGAGGACACGGTCGAGATCGTAGCTGCCGACAATCTTGCCCAAAAGCAGCATAGCGACCAAGAGGCAAAGGCCGCCAAGGCCGGTGACGATCAGGGCCATCCGGGCGCCGTCGCGCGCGGCCTGTCCTTGATGCCAATAGCCGATCAGGAGGAAAGAGAGGATGGAGGTGAGCTCCCAGAACACGACGAGCATCAGGATATTGCCCGACAGAAGCATTCCCATCATGGCGCCCGTAAACAGCATCAGGAAGGCATAGAAACGCGGCACCGGATCATTTTTGGACAGGTAGTATCGGGCATAGATCAGCACGAGAATGGCGATGCCGAGAACAAGGGTCACAAAGAGCCAGACAAAGGCGTCGATTCGGAAGGTCAGGTTCAGACCCAGGGAGGGCACCCAGCGGATGGTGCTGTGCAGCACTTGGCCCGCAGCGATGGGCCCATGCAGGATGCCAAGAATGGCAAGGCCGGCAGCCAGCAGCAACCCCGAGACCCAAGCCGCTGCCCCATGGGCCTGCGCCGACAGCGTTGTTGTCGCCAAAGCGGCGACAAAAGGCAGAAGGGCAAGGGTTAGCAGCAAGTTTTCCTGGATCATGCCGAAAGGAGCTTCCTTTTTCAAAATGGCGGGGCGTATCGCGAACGGACATGAGCACGCTTGGCCGCCGCACAGCAGCTTGGCCCGTTCATGATTCGCTGAAGGTTCAATTTTTCTTATGACGGATCACGGCGACCTGTTGCAAGGCGGGGGCGCGATTTTTCCATGACATCGCATGATGTTGCGCAAGACTTTTCGACAAATCGGCAGGAATGGGCGGAAAGCGCTAGTATCCCTTGGTCGCTGTCGTAGGTTGGCCACGCAGCAGGGCCAGCTGGCTGGCTACGGCATTGGCAAACATGCGGGCGTCGGTCAGCAGGGAGGCGAAGTGATAGCCTTGGGCCAGCATGGCCTTGATCATGGCGGGCGATCCGGTGTGGACGCCTGCGATGCGGCCCATGGCGCGGGTGCGGGTGGCGATGTCTCGGATGGCGTCCAGAACCTCGGGCGCGGTGGGGTCTAAGGTGGGTTCATAGCCTAGGGACAGGCCAAGGTCAGAGGGGCCAACATAGGCGCCATCGATGCCTTCGACAGCGAGGATGGATTCAAGGTTCTGCAACGCCTCGCGCGTTTCGATCATGGCGAGCACAAGAACGGTGCTGTTGGCAGCCTTGGCATAGCCGGGGCCGAAGACGAGATTGGCGCGGGTCGGGCCAAAGGAGCGGCCGCCGAGGGGGGCATAGCGGCTGGCGGCGACTAGGCGGCGGGCATCGTCGGGGGTGTTGATCATGGGGCAGATGATGCCGGAGAATCCGGCATCGAGGCATTTCATGATGATGCCGGGTTCGTTCCACGGCACGCGGGCCATGACGGGGGCGGGCAGGCCTTGCAGAACCTGCAACATGGTGAGGGCCATGGGATAGTCGATCAGGCCATGCTGCAAATCGACGGACATGAGGTCAAAGCCCTGACGGCCCATGATTTCGGCGGTGACAGGGGAAGGGATGGCGCACCAGCCGTTCACAGCGGTGCCGCCAGCGGCGAAATGGGCGTGAAGATCGGTGATGGGCATGGGGGTTCCTTTAGGCGGGAAGGGCGAGCCAGTGGCGAAGGGCTTCGGCGGTTTCCTGAGGGCGTTCGAGGGGGGGAATATGGCCTGCACCGGCAATGATTTCAAAGCGCGATTGGGGCATGAGTTGGTGCATCAGTGCGTGGCGGTCGTGGGGGCAAAGACGGTCGTGTTCGCCCATGAGGACAAGGGCGGGGCCACGGAAGGCGGCGAGCGTGGGTTGTTGATCAGGGCGGTCGCGGAGGGCACGGGATTGGTTTTGAAAGGCGTTGGGGCCAAGGGTGAGGGCCATGTCGAGGCAGAGGGCTTCGTGGTCTGGGCTGGGGGCGGCGAAATAGTGGGGGATCATCTGGTCGGTCATGACGCCAGCGAGATCGCCCGATAGGGCGCGGTCGATCTGGGGTTCGCGGCGGGCCTGAACTTGCGGTGTTTCGGCGCGGGGGTTGGTGTCGAGAAGGGCCAGACGTTCGACGCGATGGGGGGCCTGACGCAGCACCTCCATCGCGAGGATGCCGCCCATCGACAACCCCGCCAGCGCAAAGCGGGGCGGGGCGTCTTGCAGGAGTTGGGCGGCGAGATCCTGCATGGTGTCGGCGCCGGTGGGAAGGTGGTGGTGGATGGGCGTATTCAGCGCCGCATCCACCCCGCCCCACATGCGGGCGTCGCACATCATGCCGGGGATCAGGACAAGGGTCATGGGTTAGAGCAGACGCCCGGTCAAACCCGCCGGATCGTCGGTGGCGACAACGCGGTAAAGGCTGGCCTCGCCCGTCATCGAAGGCGCAAGGCTGTGCTCCAGACCGGGGGGGATGGCGGCGGTGTCGCCCGGGTTCAGGACGGTGGTGCCGCCTGACCAGGACAGACGCCAATGGCCGCGCATCGGCATCAAAACCTCATGCTTGTGCAGGGTGTAGGGCGTGGCGGGGATGGAGTTGCGGGACAGGAATTCGACGTCAAAGCCGGGGCGGTCGCGCAATTTGCCCTCTGCGCCAATCACTTTGGCGGGCTGGCGGTCGGACAGGGCCATCAGATCCCAATAGCGTGCGACATGGTTCGGGATGACATCGGCGGTGGTGGGTTCGGGGAAGGCTTTCAATTCTTCCTCGGTCAAGAGCGGCATGGGGGGCACGCCTTCGGGCAGGCTTTGCCCCTTTTTCGTGTCGTAAAGCTTGCCGTTCTTGCCCAGAACAAGGCCATAGTCCTTGGCATCGGTGATCACTTGCGGGGCCCAGACCACGCCGCCGCCGGCATCATCACCGCCCAGAATGGCCATGATCATTCCGTAGTCGGTGCCGACATTTTCAAAGGCGCGGAAGATGCCGGTGGGGATGTTGAAGATGTCGCCTTCCTCGGCGATGAACTCGCCTGCCGTGCCATAGCGACCCCAGAAAAAGCGCCAGCGGCCTTTCAGGACAAAGAACACCTCGGCCGTGCGGTGGCTGTGCAGGCTGTTGCGGCATCCGGGCGGCTGGCCTGCCGCGCCGATGTTGAAGCCGGGGGTGTCAACGATATGGACGTGCTGATCGGGGCTTTCGGACACGCCGCCACCGATGATGGTAAAGTTTTCCTTGCGGTCGCTGCCCGGCGTATGGGCGTCGATGAAGGCGGTTTTGCAGGGGCGCAGGTCGCCGTAACGGACGATGCGGGTTTCCATCTCTTGCGGGGTCATGTCGTTTCCTTTCAGTCGGCGGTCCAGCCGCCATCGACGATCAAAGAGGTTCCGGTGATGAGGGCCGCTGCGTCCGAGGCAAGGAAGGCGACGGGCCCCATGATGTCACTGACCTCGCCCACGCGGCCCAGTTTGATCTTGGAGGCGATCCAGGCGGCGCGTTCGGGGTTGGCAAAGGTGTCAGCGGTCAGGGCGGTGCGGATGAAGGTGGGGGCGATGGTGTTGACGCGGATGCCGTGGGGGCCCCATTCGATGGCCATGGATTTGGTCATGCCTTCGACGGCGTGTTTGGTGGCGGCATAGACGGCGCGATCAATGCCACCGACATGGGCCATTTGGCTGGTGATGTTGATCAGGCTGCCGGGGCGGCCTTCGGAAATCAGCCGGGCCGCGATGGTGCGGGTCAGGAAATAGGCGGCGCGAAAGTTCAGATCGGCGGCAAGGTCAAAGTCTTGCGGCGTGGTTTGGGTGGCCGGACTGTGGCGGGCAAGGCCTGCGGAATTGACCAGAATGTCAAAGGCGGGCCGGTTGGCCAGCGCCTGTTCCATCGCGGGAAGGTCGGTGATGTCGAGGGGCAGGATTTGGGCCCGCATCCCGGCGGCGTTCATTTCATCGGCCAAGACCTGAAGATCATCGCGGCGGCGGGCGCAAAGGGTGACTTCGGCCCCTTGCTCGGCCAAGGCCACGGCAGCCCCTGCGCCGATGCCTGAGGACGCCCCGGCGACAAGGGCGCGGCGTCCGTCAAGGCGGAAGGAGGGGGTGCGCGGGAGGGTCATTCCGCCGCCGCCCCGTAAGGCACGTTCTGCCCGCCATAGCGGCGGACGCGGATGTTGCATTGTTCAGCATGGCCGACGAAGCCTTCGAGCATGCAAAGGCGGCTGCCATAGGCACCGATCAGGGCGGCGGCTTCATCTGTTGACACACGCTGATAGGAATGGGTTTTCAGGAACTTGCCGACCCAAAGCCCGCCCGTATAACGCCCGGCTTTCTTGGTGGGGAGGGTGTGATTGGTGCCGATGACCTTGTCGCCATTGGCGACATTGGTGCGTGGCCCCAGAAACAGTGCGCCATAGCTGTGCATATTGGCCAGATACCAATCGTCGCGGTCGGTCATCACCTGCACATGTTCGGAGGCAATGTCATTTGCCACGGCCAGCATTTCGTCATGCGTGTCACAAAGGATCACCTCACCATAATCCGCCCAACTGACACTGGCCGTCGCGGCGGTGGGTAGGATTTTCAGCAGGCGGTCGATTTCGGCCATCGTGCCCGTCGCCAGCTTGCGGCTGTTGGTCAGCAGAACAGCGGGGGAGTTGTAGCCATGTTCAGCCTGCCCCAACAGGTCGGTGGCGCAAAGTTCGGCGTCCACCGTGTCGTCGGCGATGACCATGGTTTCGGTCGGGCCTGCGAACAGGTCAATCCCGACGCGGCCATAGAGCTGGCGTTTCGCCTCGGCCACATAGGCATTGCCGGGGCCGACCAGCATATCGACGGGTTGGATGGTTTCGGTGCCGATGGCCATGGCCCCCACGGCCTGCATCCCGCCCAGAACGTAAATCTCATGCGCGCCGCCCATATGCATTGCGGCGACGATGGCGGGATGGGGCGCACCGTTCACGGGGGGGGCGCTGACCACGATGCGCGGGACACCCGCCACAGCGGCGGTTAGAACGGACATATGCGCAGAGGCGACCATCGGGAATTTGCCGCCGGGCACATAGCAGCCCACCGATTGCACCGGGATGTTGCGGTGGCCAAGGATCACGCCGGGCAGGGTTTCAACCTCAATATCCGTCATGCTGGCGCGCTGGGCCTCGGCGAATCGGCGGATCTGGGTTTGGGCGAAGCGGATGTCTTCGATGTCGCGGGCCGAGACCTTTTGCATCGCGGCTTCGATTTCCGAAGGCGTCAGGCGAAAGGCGGGTGGATCATATTTGTCGAATTTCACCGAAAGCGCGCGGATGGCGGCATCGCCGTTGGCGGCGATATCGGCCAGAACGGTTTCGACAGTGGCGCGAACCTGGGCATCATCTGCTGCCCGCTCTGCTTCGGGTTTGCCGCGCTTAAGCCAGGTGATCGCCATGATGAGCCTCGATTGAATACGTGTGCAATATTCTTAGATCAATGGGCGGCAAGATTGCAAGAGGCTTGTCATTGCTTCGGCAGATTGGCGCGGTTGATCTTAGAATAGCTAAGCGTTTCAAGAGATTTAGTTGATTGGCGTCGGGTCGGCGGCTGTTTTGCAAAGATGGAATTGCAGACGTATGCAATAAGGGTTAGGATGAGGCGTTCAATCCATGCAGACTGCATGACCCGAAAGGAGCATCCGATGACCAGCCACGCCGAGCCCTATCCGACCGCCAAGGTCACTTGGGTCAAATCGCCGACCCGCAGCGCCGAAAATGACAACAAGCCGGTGGCCGAGCTGGTCGCGGGGGTTCTGGCCGATGTGAAGGCGCGGGGCGACGTGGCGGTGCGGGAATATTCGGTCAAGTTTGACAAGGCCGAGGTGGGGGCGCTGGAAATCAGCATGGCCGAACGCGAGGCGGCGGTGGCGGCGCTGGACCCGCAGACGCGCAAGGATACGGAATTTGCGATTGCGAACGTGCGGCGCTTTGCCGAGGCGCAGCTTTCGACGATTCTGCCGTTGGACATCGAGGCGCTGCCGGGGGTGTTCATGGGGCATCGGGTGATCCCGATTGACCGGGTGGGATGCTATGTGCCGGGCGGGCGGTTCCCGTTGTTGTCGGCGCCAATCATGACGATTGTTCCGGCGAAGGTCGCGGGTGTGCCGGAAGTCATTGCCTGCCTGCCGCCGAATGCGCATCGGGCGATGGTGGCGGGCTGCCATCTGGCGGGGGCGGATCGGGTTTACCGGATCGGCGGGGCGCAGGCGATTGCGGCAATGGCCTTTGGCACGGAATCGGTGCCGCCGGTGATGAAGATCATGGGGCCGGGCAATGCCTTTGTGAACGAGGCGAAACGCCAAGTGTTCGGGCCGGTGGGGATTGATCAGCTGGCCGGGCCGTCGGAAATTTACATTCTGGCGGATGAAACGGGCGATGCGGAAATGATCGCGACCGACCTGTTGGCGCAAGCCGAACATGACGTGCGCACGCGGGTGGGGCTGATCACGACGGACCGGGCCTTGGCCGAGGCTGTGGTGGCCGAGGTGGAGCGGCAGTTGGAAGGGCTTTCGACGGCGCATGTGGCGGCCCCAGCCTGGCGTGACTATGGTGAAGTGGCGGTTTGCGCGGATGAGGCGGCGATGATCGCCTATTCCGACTGGATCGCGGCGGAACATTTGCAGGTGCATACGCGCGACGCGCAGGGCCTGTCGAAAAAGCTGCGGAACTATGGGTCGCTGTTCATTGGGGAGCTTGCGAGCGTGGTCTATTCGGACAAATGTTCGGGGACGAACCATACGCTGCCGACGATGGCGGCGGGGCGGTATACGGGCGGGCTGTGGGTCGGGGCTTACGTTAAGATCGCAACGCATCAATGGCTGGAACCCGAAGGGGTGCAGGCTGTGGCCCCGCCTGCGGCGCGGCAAGCGGCGAGCGAGGGGCTGGAAGGCCATCGTCGGGCGGCGCAGTTGCGGCTGGACCGGATGCAGGTGCGTTGAAACAGGCCGGGGGCTTTGCCCCCGCCTTAGCACCCTTGGCCCCCAAGGTATTTAGGGCAAGATGAAATTACAAAGGCGGGCGCTGGACAGAATGGTCTGTCGCCCGTTCAAAGGCGTGACCTGCGGCGCAGATCAGGTCTTCATCGCCCTTGCGGCCCACGATTTGCAGGCCAAGGGGAAGCGCGCCGTCAAAGCCCATGGGCAAGGAGAGGGCGGGTTGTCCGGTGACATTGAAGGCAATGGTGCGCATCGGCGTCCAGACCGCCTTTTCGCCGTCAAAGGCGGAGAAGGGCAGGGCGGGGGTCAACGTGGTGGGCAGGATCAGCAGATCAAAGGGGGCCATGGCCTGATCCATTTCGGCGGTCAGGCGGGTTTGGGCTTGGTGCGCTTGGGCCAGTTCGGCGGGGTCAATGGCCGCGCCAAAGGCTAGGCATTGCAGGGTGGGGCGGCCATAGAGATCGCTTTTATCTTGGATCAGGGCGCGGTGGGCGTCGAGCGCCTCGGCGTGGAGGATGATGGAACCGGCGGCCTCATACAGTGGATAGTCGGGCAGATCGACGAGCGTGATTGCCGCGCCCAGCATGGAGAGTTGGGCGGCGGCATCATCCATCGCGCGGATCAGGGCGGGGCTGGCCTGGGGATCATCGGCAAACCAGTTGCGGGCATAGCCGATACGCAGGCCTGCGACGCCTTGGGTCAGACGGCCTGCCGCGGGGCGCCATTGGTTTGGGTTTTCGGTGAGCATGTCGAGGGCGAGGGCTGCTTCCTCCACCGTCGCCGCGAGGGGGCCGATATGGTCAAGGCTGGGGGAGAGGGGGAAAGCGCCGCTGCGGGACACGCGGTCATAGGTGGGTTTCAGGCCGACACAGCCGCAATAGGCGGAGGGCGAGCGGATCGAACCGCCCGTATCGGTGCCGATGGCCAGGCGGACCATGCCCGAGGCGACGGCGGCGGCGGAACCGGAAGAGGAGCCGCCAGTGATATGGGCGGGGTTCCAAGGGTTGCGGGCCGGTGGATCGGGCAGGGTGAGGTCGGGGCCGACCATGGCGAATTCATAGGTAGCGACCTTCCCGATCAACACCGCGCCTTGGGCGCGGAGGCGCGAAAGGGCGGCGGCATCGGCGGGGGCGATGCGGTCCGCCAACACGCGAGAGCCGCTGGTGGCGGGCTGGCCCTGCACGTCGATCAGGTCTTTGACGGCGACGGGAAGGCCGCAGAAGGGGCCGGGATCTTGGCCTGCGGCGAGCAGGGCATCGGCTTGGCGGGCCTGTTCCAAGGCATCAGTGGCGATATGGGTAAAGGCGTGCAGGCGCGGGTTTTGGGTGGCGATGCGTTCGAGGACCGCTTGGGTGAGATTTTCAGAGGTCAGCGTGCCGTTGCGCAGGGCATGGGCGGCGTCGGGCAGGGAAAGGTCGGCGGGGTTCATGGTTCCGGGCGTTCCAGATAGGCTTTCACGCGGGCCACCTCGGCCCGCAAATGCTGTGCGCCTTGCAAGGCGGCGGCAAAGGCGCGGGGATCGAGCGCGAGGCCCAACGCTTCCACCCGTTTGCGAAGCTCTGCCTCGGTCATCTTGTGGCCCCGTGGCGGCGACTGGATCCGCGAATGACCAACTCGCCGGGCAACACGACATGCGCCGTTTCCGGTTTGTCGGCGGCGATGCTGCCCAAGAGCATGGCGACGGTTTCGGCGACCATCACATCGACCCTTTGGCGATAGGTGGTCAGGTTGTAGGCGGGCCAAGCGGCGGGGGGCACATCGTCAAAGCCGACGACAGAAACATCCTCAGGCACGCGCAGGCCGAGTTCAAAGCGCAGCACATCCATGACGGCAAAGGCCATGTGGTCATTGGCGACAAAGACGGCATCCGGGCGGCGCGAGGTGGCGAAAAGCTCGCGCGCGGCGGCTTGGGCCGTGGCATAGTCAAAATTGCCCTCGGCGCGGGCAAAGAGTTCTTGGCCTGCCTCGGCAAGGCCTGCCCGAAAGCCCGCTTCGCGGTCAATCTGCGTGGTGGCCCCGGTAAAGCCCGCGACATAGGCGATGCGTTCGTGGCCCAAGGAGCAAAGATAGTCGGCCAGCGCCTTGCCCCCGGCATAGTTGTCCGAGGTGACGGAGGACAAATTGCGGTCGGCATGGGCGCGGTTGAACAGCACGACCGGCAGGCCCGTCGATTGGCAGCGCGCGGCAAGGTCGGAGGAGACAGAGACCGAGGCCAAGACAATGCCATCGACCTGATAATCCATAATCTCGCGCACGACCTTATCGACGTTGTCCACCGACACGGGGGCGAGAAAGATCAGGACGTGATAGCCGACCTTTTGCAGTTCGACCGACAGGCGTTCGACCATTTCGGGGTAAAAGTAGTTTTCGAGGTAAGCGACGACCAGACCGATGATCCGGCTTTGCCCCGATTTCATCGCGCGGGCCAGAATGTTGGGGCGATAGCCCAGTTGGTTGGCGGCGGCCATGACCTTGTCGGCGGTCTTTTTGCTGACCGAGGAACCGGGCGTGAACACCCGACTGACGGCGGACTGGCTGACGCCGGCCAGGGCCGCGACCTCCAATGATGTGACTTTCTCGGCCGCCAAGACGAACCCCTTTGCTATGCCGCGCCAGTCTTTGACGAAGTGGCCTGCGCGGGCAAGCCCGTGTTGTCGGAAAGGCGCTGGCCGCTGCTGCGGTCAAAGACATGCACGGCGCTGGGCGGGATCGCCACATGCAGCGGTGCGCCGATCTGGGTGCGGAAATCCTTGGCCGCGCGGATGGAGACGAGGGCCGGGCCAATGCGGCAAGAGACGAGGGTGGCATCGCCCAGGAGTTCCATCGAATAGACGGTGGCGGACAATTGGCCGCCTTGGGGGACGACCTGCACATCCTCGGCGCGGAAGCCCAGGGTGATGGGGCCAGAGACGCCCAAGGGGATGGGCAGTGCCATGCCTTCGGCGCGGAAGATGCCGTCGGTGACATCACCGTCGATCAGGTTCATCGCGGGTGAACCGATGAAGCTGGCGACGAAGGTGTTGGCCGGGCGGTCGTAGATTTCGGTGGGCGTGCCCAGTTGCTGCACAAGGCCCTTGTTCATCACGACAACGCGGTCGGCGAGGGTCATCGCCTCAATCTGGTCATGGGTCACATAGATCGTGGTGCGTTTCAGGGTGTGGTGCAGGTTCTTGATCTGCGCGCGGGTGGAGACGCGGAGTTTGGCATCCAGATTGGAAAGCGGTTCGTCCATCAGAAAGGCATTGGGCTCGCGCACGATAGAGCGGGCAAGGGCGACACGCTGACGCTGGCCGCCCGACAGCGCGGCGGGACGGCGTTCAAGGAAGGGGCCGAGTTCGACCATTGCAGCGGCGCGCATGACGCGTTCGTGGTGTTCGGCCTTGGGGATGCCGCGGACGCGCAGGGGAAAGCGGATGTTTTCATAGACCGACAGGTTCGGGTAAAGGCCATAGCTTTGAAAAACCATGGAAATATCGCGATCCTTGGGTTCCAGATTGTTGACGATCTTGTCGCCGATCCAGATTTCACCTTCGGTCACATCCTCTAGCCCCGCGATCATGCGCATGGTCGTGGTCTTGCCGCAGCCGGACGGGCCCAGCAGCACCAGAAATTCGGCATCGGCGATGTCGAGGTTGAAATTGTCGACGCCGACATAGCTGCCCCAGCGTTTGCTGACGTTCACAAGGCGGATTTGGGCCATGGGATTATCCTTTGACGGCGCCAGCGGTCAGACCGGAAACGATCTGGCGCTGGAAGAAGAGGACGAGGATGAATAGCGGCACGGTGGCCGAGACGACGGCGGCGACGGCAAACATGACATTGCCTTCGTTCTGGATGGAGCCGAGGAAGCTGGCGATCTTGGGCACCATGGTCTGGTTCTGTTGCGAAAGCAGCATCGAGGTGACGGCAAAGTCGTTGTAGCCGAGCAGAAAGCTGAAGAGGCCGGTGGTGATGACGCCGGGCCACATGACGGGCATGATGACCATGCGAAACGCCTGAAAGCGGGTGCAGCCATCGACCATGGCGCTTTCGTCCAGATCCTTGGGGATGGACAGGAAAAAGCTGTGCAGCATCCATAGGGTGAAGGGCTGGTTGATGGCGACCAGAACGATGATGGTGGTGGGCAGTACGCCCCAGATGTTCAGCTCAAAGAACGGCAGCATATAGCCCGAGACAAGCGTGATATGCGGCATGGCGCGGAACACCAGCGCCGCGATGAGGATCCAGAAAGCATAGCGATAGCCCGAGCGGGCCAAGGCATAGCCACCCAAGGTTCCGATGGTCAGCGAGATGATCGTGACCGAAAGGGTGACGATCATTGTGTTGATCGCAGCCTTCCAGAATTCGTTCTTGATCCAGGCGCCTTCATAGCCTTGCAGGGTAAAGGCGCTGCCGGTTTGGGCTTGGGTGCGGGTGCCTTCGATGGCCATCCACCAAGATTGGCGCGAGAAGAAATCCGCCTCGACCTTGAAGCTGCCCCAGACGGTCCAGACAAAGGGAAAGGCGGCGGCGATGAGCCAGATGACCAGAAAGACGGTGGTCAGGGTTTTCAAGGCCAGCGGGCGGCGGTTTGCGATATCCGTCATGTCAGGCTGCCTTGCGGTTGAAGTCGCGCCAAGTGCGCAAAAGGACGGGGGCCAGAAGGATCAGGACTCCGGCGATGGTGATGACCGAGGTGGAGGCGGCCGAGCCGAAAAGCTGGGCGTCCTGGCCGACCAGATCGTTGAAGACAAGCCATGAGAGGGAGGTGGCATTCGCCTCGGCGGAAAAGCCGACGATGGGTTCAAAGACGCGGAAATTGTCCATCAACTGCACCAGCGCGACAAAGGTGGCGAGGGGGGCGAGATGGGGGATGATGACAAAGCGCGTCACCTCCCACCGGTTGGCCCCGTCAATGCGGGCGGATTCCATCGTGTCCTGCGGCACGGTTTGCAGCCCGGCATAGAAGACAACAAAGGAAAAGGGGCCGTTGGTCCAGATGCCGTAAACCAAAAGGACGATCCATGTCATGATGGGCGAGGCGCGCAGCGAGAGGCCGGGATCACCCGTCAGGCTTTGCAAGCTGGCCCCAAGGATGCCCGAAGGGTTGAACATCCAAGACAGGATGAGCGAGCCGACCAAGGGGGTGATGATCATCGGCAGCAGCGAGAAAAAGATCACGGGGCCTTTCATCAGGCGCGGCAGGGTGTTGACCGCCAAGGCCACGGCAAAGCCAAGGGCCATCGCCAAGGGCGTCACCACAAAGCAATAGAGAAGGGTAAACGACAGGGCGCGGTAGAAGGGCAGGTTGAAGATGCGCGAAAGGGTATCGCCGAAACCCTGATTGTTGGACAGGATCGCGCCAATTTCATCGACCGCCAGATGGTTGCGGTTCAGGTAATTGGCAAAGCCTGCAAATTGACCCAAGGGGCGTTCCTCGCGCAGCGCCTGCATGGCGGCGTGATCAACGCGCGTTTCCTTTTCGCAGCCAAAGGGGGTGCAGTTTTCGACGGTGATCAGCACCGCCTCATGCTGGACGAACAGCGACTGCACGATGACCGACAGGATGGGCAGCGTGATGAACAGCACCATCGCAAGGATGGATGGCGCGATGAAGACAAGGAAAGTGCGATGCGGCATCGGGGCAATCCAGCGTTCGAGTCCAAGGACGGGAGCGTTCGGGGAAGGCCCGGACGTGCCGGGCCATCGCCGCGATCCGCGAAAGGCGGAAAACCCGGCCGCTGCGTCGCGGCCGGGCAGGGGGCTTATTTCAGAAAGCCCGCTTCTTTGGCTGCGGCGTCATAGGCGGCTTTCACGTCGGCCAGCGCCTGATCGGCGTCTTCCTTGCCCGCGATGAAATCGGCGAGTTCGGCGGAAAGGGCGGTGTGCAGCAGACCCATATAGGGCTGCATCGGATAGGCGCGTGCGCCGCCCGAGGCATTGCCAATCACGCCAACGGCGGTCGGACCGGGTTCAAAGCCAGCCACCAGCCAGGTGGCGACATCAGCGTTCGCCGCCACGGTTTCGGGGCTGATGCCCTTGACCATCGCTTGGAAAGAGGCCTCGGCATCTTCGTCCGAGATGTTGGCGGCGATGGTGAATCCGTCCCACCACAATGCCGCCGCTGGGACCGAGCCCCCACCGATGGTCGGCGCGGCCGCAAAGCCGGTTCCGGCGATCACCTCGGGATTGGCTTTGGTCGGATCAATCGCGGCACCCGCCAGCGAACCCCATTGCGTCATAATCGCCACGGAATTGGCATCCCAGAGCTTGTTCAACTCATTCGCGTCATAAGTCAGATAATCGGGGTGCATATAGACCGTCATCGCCCGCATGGTTTCCAGAACCTTGCGGCCATTGTCGTTGTCGATGGCGAGTTCTGCCGAACCGGGGGCAAAGAATTCATCGCCCGTGCCCAGATACATATTCACGAATTCGGCGGCCAGATCCCAACCCGGTTTGTTCGAGGCGGCCAGCGGATATTCCATCAGCCCGGCGTCCTTGATCGCCTGCGCGGCGGTCAGAACCTCTTCATAGCTGGTGGGAACGGCGACGCCGGCCTTTTCCAGCACATCCTTGCGATAGAACATGTGCTGCCCGTTGCCCATGAAGGCAATGGCCATCACTTTGCCGTCGATCTTGATCAGTTGGTTCGGTTGCAGGGATGCGCCGTATTTCGCGACAAGATCATCCAGCGGGCGGATCAGCCCGTCGTTCAGCAGGGGCACGATGGAATTGTTGGCGACCACGGCGACGGTGTATTCCGCCGGGTTCACGGTCAGCGCCGGGCCTTGAATGTTCTTATGCTCGGCGGTGGCGTTGGCGGTGACTTTCACCTGATCGGTCGCGCAAGACATGGCCACATCGTTCACGATGCGCAGCGCCTCAAAATCATTCGACAGGATGCGGACGGAACCCGCGCCCTGAATGCCGCAATCGGCGAAGGCGGCGCTGGCGGCGAACAAGGCGGCCGCACTTGCCGCGAAGGTCTTGGTCATTTTCATGGTTATACTTCTCCCTTCTGCTGGCGAAAGCTGGCTCGCCGTTCTGGCATTTGTTTCAGGCAGGGCAACGGGCCAACCCAGCATGGCCCCTAGGCGCACCCCACCTGTCACAAAAAGCTAAACATCATTTGCATACGATTGCAAACATATTATCTGCCCTACCCAAAAAACGCGAGCAAGCTGTTTTGTGGATGCAAAAGAAAACGGCCCGCATGGCTGCGGGCCGCCTTGGGATTGGGCTGATCGCAAAGTCAGGCGTTCGGGTTCAGACTCGCCGCTTTGACATCGGCCATCTGCGCCAGTTTGATCTGCACCAGCGCCGAAGCCTCGTCATAGACGCGCCATTCATCGACGATCTTGCCGTTCTTATAATGGAAATGCGTGATGCCCATAATCTGCACGCGTTTGCCGGTGGGCGCTCCCAGATGGTTCAGAATGCCATAGCCGATGTGATGTCCTTCCATGATCCAGCGCACGGCAACCTTTTCGCCACCCTCTTCGCAAGGGGTCGAACAGATGTGCTGCGGGGTAAAGGCCGCATCGGGGATGGAGCCGATCAGGCCCAAGGTTTGGTGGATGATCGAGGCATGGCCATAAAGTTCGGCCATCAGGGGGCCGTGATATTGCGCAGTCGGCGCATAGACCTTGGCGATGGTGCCCAGCATCTTGCGGTTAAAGACGTCATGCATCCAGCGCAGGGTGTGGCGTTCGGTTTCGGTGGCGGCGATGGAGGTATCCGCTTCGGCCTCGGGTGGGTATTGCCCGATCATGTGACGATTCTCGCCAATATCCAAGGAAACAAAGCCCTTATCAAAGCTGGCCTTGGCGATCCGCTCGGCATAGCCCTGCACGTCAATGCCCAGTTGTTGCAGGATGGCGGTCGTGTCGGCCACCACCCATTCGCGGTAGATCTTGTTTTCATAGATCATGCAGTCGGCCACCGTGCGCGAGGTGAACATCCGCCCCGTTGCTGGCCCCAGATGCCCGTTCTGGCTGTGCCGCCCCGTGCCTGTCACCAGATGCGAGGTGTAGAACCCGTCGTTTTCATTGCCCTTCCAGATGACATGCGTCGCCATGCCGCGCCGTTCGGGAAAGGAAACCAGCCGCTGGATGGTGTCGCGCACCACCTCTTCGCGGGTGTAAAGCGTGCCTGTCGTGCCATACAACACGCAGTTGTGGGTGTAGTGCGAATAGATCAGGCCGATGTCGCGTTCGTCCCAGATCAGGTGGGTGCAGCGCACGATGTAGTCGACGATGTCGGTGTAAATCTCGTCAAAGCCGCGCATGGCCTGCGTCCGCTTGGCGTTTCGCGGGGCCAGATCGGGGTAGTCATGGCGTTCCACTTGCATGACCTTTTCCGGCCGCGCCGGGGCCAGTTCACTGCCCGCTTTGGGATTTTCGCTTTTCTCGGCCATGCCCGTCTCCTGGCTATGCTTCGGCCACGACTCGGGCGGCCCAAGACTGATGCTAAATGATTGGCATAGGACTGCCTTGATTGGCATACGTATGCAAGAGAAATAAATTAAGCGCGGCTTGCGGGCCCACCGAAGGCCTTGGCGATGTGCAGGCATGGAAGCGGTCGTGCCTGTTTCTCTTCGGTCCCATGTTCAACACCAGAGGCTCGAATCGGCCCGTGTTTTCGTCAAGACCAATTGCAAGACCCTGGTCAAGCAACTGAAATGACAACAAAGAAAAGATTTGTAGGATAAGTCGGATTAAATATAGGTTGCATCGCGCGGTTGTTCCGCTTTTGCGATTGATGCCGGGTCAGGCTTGGCACGACATGTGCCCAATCAAACTGACAGAAGGGCAGAGGCCCCGATCCAAGATTAGAAACGCTCTGGGAGGAGTAGATGAGGATGAAACTTGCAAAAGCGGCTTTCCTGCTTTCTGCGCTTTGGATGCCGATGGCCGTCTGGGCCGGACCGGAAGTCGTCAGTGGACCGGGGGCCGAGCCGGAATGTTTTGCGCCCTGGTCTGCCGAGACAAAGTATCTGCAATGGCCCGCCAAGGAAGGCCCGTACCGCATCGCCTTGGTGAATGGCTTTGTCGGCAACACCTGGCGGATTCAGATGGTCAAGACCGCCAAGGCCTTTGCCGAAGATCCCGCGATGAAGGGCAAGATTGCCGAGTTCAAGGTGGTTTCGACGGGCACCGATGCCCCGGCACAATTGGGCGCGATCGAAGACTTTATCAACCAAGGCTATGATGCCATCGTCACGATTGCTGTCGCGCCCGATGGGTTCGACCGTGTGATCCGCTTGGCCGACAAAAACAATGTCGTGCTCGTGCCGTTCGACAATGTGTTGGACACCGACGCTGTGATGCAAGTGAACGAAGATCAACTCACAATGGGGCGGACCTGGGCAGAGTTTGCGCTGAAAGAATTGAAGGCCGCGGGTGTGACCTCGGGGAAAATTCTTGAAGTGCGTGGCTTGGCCGGAAACTCGGTGGACCGCGACCGTTCGCAAGGCATTAACGAAGTCTTTGCCGCCGATGCGGGGCCGTGGGAGATGGTGTCAGTCGTCGGAAACTGGGACGACGGGACAACGCAAAAGGTGGTCGCGGATGCGATTGCAGTGCATGGGCAATTCGCGGCCATTGTGGGGCAGGGCGGGTCAAACGGGGTTATTCAGGCGATGAAAGATGCCGGTCATCCGTGGGTTCCGGTGGCGGGCGAATCCGAGAATGGCTTTCGCAAGGCGATTGCCGAATATTCGGATGAAGGGCTGAAGGGGATTTCCATTGGCCAATCGCCGGGCCTTGTGGCGATAGCGATGAAGGCGGCCGTCTCTGCCTTAGAAGGCAATCCGATGCCGCAACTGATTTCGGTGCCGTTGCCTGTGGCTGACTACACGCAACTGAAGGATGGTGCGAACTTTTGGTCAGACCTGCCGGACAATTTCTTTACCGTCAATGAATTCCCACCCTGCGGCGTGAACATTTCGGGGCCCGCAATCATGGCGCAATCCGAGGCGGATTCGAACTGACAGCGGAGGGGCGGCGCATCGCGCGCCGCCCCTTTGCCGCAAAGGGATGGAAAGATGCAGGCAAAGGACCAACCCCTGCTGGAAATGCGGGGGGTTTCAAAAAGTTACGGCGGGGTTCGGGCCTTGTCGGAGGTGAATTTCAGCTGCCATGCCGGATCGACACATGGCATTCTTGGGGAAAACGGCGCCGGCAAATCAACGCTGATCAAGATGATCGCGGGCGTTCTGCGGCCCGACGCGGGCGAGATGTTCTATCGTGGGCAAAACGTGCAGTTCGCCAGTGCAGCAGAGGCGAGCGCTGCGGGGATTGTCTGCATGTTTCAGGAACTGTCGCTGATCCCTGATTTGTCGGTGGCAGACAACATCTGCCTTTTGCGTCCACCCCGCCGCTTTGGCCTGATCGACGCCAAGGCGCAGCGGCAGCGGGCCGAGGCTTTGCTTGCAAGGTTGCATTGCGAAGATCTGGACCCGCGTGCCCTGGTGCGGGATTTGTCTCTATCGCGGCGCCAGATGGTCGAAATTGCAAAGGCTCTGGCGCAGGAGCCGCAGCTTTTAATTTTGGACGAGGCAACATCGGCCCTGACGCGGCGGGATGTGGAAACGGTTTACGGCCTGCTGGGAGAGTTGCGGAGCCAGGGGGTGGCGAGCCTGTTCATCAGCCACAGGATGGCCGAAGTGGACGCCCTTTGCGATCGGCTTTCCGTGTTCCGCAACGGGCAACATGTCGAAAGCTTTGCCAAGGGCGCGAAAAGCGAGGCAGAGATTGTGCGGCTGATGATCGGGCGGGATGTGACGGCGAAATTTCCGCCGAAAGCCGATCCGGTTCCGCGGCCCGTTGTGATGACCGTGCAGGATCTGTCTTGGGAAGGGCGGCTGAAGGGACTGTCCTTCGGCCTTGGCAAAGGTGAAATTCTGGGCTTGGGGGGGCTGGACGGGCAGGGCCAGAAGGAATTGTTGCTCGCCCTGTTTGGGGTTCTGAAAGCCGTGCGCGGCCGGGTGGAGATCAACGGGATCAGCGGCCTTCCGACCTCGCCCTATGCGGCCAAGACGGCGACCACGCGGTTGGCACTGGTGCCCGAGGATCGCAAAAGCGAGGGGCTGATGCTGGCCTTGCCCATTGCCGACAACTTGGTGGCGGCAGCGATGGACCGGGTGGCGCGGGGGGGTATCATCGACAGGGCGGCCCTGGCCGCGACAATCGCCGAGGGCATCGCGCGCTTGCAGATCAAGGCAGGTTCGCCCGAGGATGCTGTGGCGACGTTGTCGGGCGGCAACCAGCAAAAGGTCGTCATCGCCAAATGGCTGATGATCGGGCCCGACATCATTCTGCTGAATGATCCCACACGGGGGATCGACATCGGCACCAAGCAGGAAATTTATCGCATGATGCGGGAACTCGCGGATCAGGGGAAATCCATCCTGTTTTACTCTTCAGATTATGCCGAGCTCAGCGGCTGCTGTGATCGGGTTATTGTCCTGTATGATGGACAGGTTATTCGCACGCTGGAAGGGGCCGCGATCACGGATGAGGCGCTGGTCTCTGCGGCGCTGAACATCGGCCAAGGGGCAGCGGCATGATCCTTTGGTTGCGGCGCAATCCGGGGTTGGCCGGTATTCTGGTTCTTTTTGCCGGTCTTTATCTGATTTACCACATGTTGCATCCGCGCGGCTTTACCTCGGCTGTGCTGATCCAGAATGCCAATGAATCGGTGGCCATCGCATTTGTTGCGATGGCGCAGACGGTGCCAGTGTTGGCGCGGGGCTTGGACCTGTCTGTGGGCGCAGTGATGACCCTGACGGGCTGCATTGCCTCGGTTCTGGTCAGTGGCACGCCCTTGGAGATTCTGGGCGGCATGGCCTTGACTCTGATCGCCGGGGCGGCGTTCGGCCTGATCAATGGCTTGATTGTTGTGCAGGGTCGAATTCCCCCGATCATGGCGACCTTGGCCAGCGGGGCCATCGCCATCGGATTGGCCCTGCTGATCCGGCCTCAGCCCGGGGGCGAGGTTGATGGCGACCTGGGCTGGGCGCTTACCAACTCGGTTTGGGATTTCTGTGACACCTATGGGCTGGCCCAGGGGGGCGCAGCTTGGTGGGTCAGGCCTTTCGCTGACTTGCCTGTGCCGCTGATCCTGCTGTTCGGGACGGCGTGTCTGGTTTGGCTTCCGTTCAAACGGACGCTGACGGGACGCACCGTTTATGCGGTCGGTTCGGCCGAGGCGGCGGCGTTGGCCTCGGGCCTGCCAGTGCGCCGCGCCCAGCTTTCGGCCTATCTGCTGGCCGGGTTCTTTGCCGGATGCGCGGGGCTGTATCTGGCGATCCAGACCTCGACTGGCAATGCCGATACGGTGCAGGCCGGGGCTTATACGCTGAACTCGATTGCCGCTGTGGTGCTCGGCGGCACCGCGCTGATGGGCGGGCGGGGGGGGGTGATCGCCTCGATTCTAGGGGCTTTTGTGTTGCGGGTCATTTCGTTCTACTTCCGCATTCTGGATATTGATCCATTGCTTCAGCCGCTGATCGAAGGGTTGGTGCTGCTTTTGGCCGTCAGTGCTGGCGCGTTTGCGGCCTTTAATGTCCGAAACCGGCTGGAGTTGATGCGATGAACAGAGTCCTTTCGACCTTGGACAGGCCAGTCTGGATCGCCTTTGCTTTGACGCTGGCCATTCTGTGCATTGGGACTGTCTATACGCTGACAACGACAGGAACGGCGCCGCTACTGCAACCGGGCTATTTGCTGCAACAGTTGCAGATCGGAGCTTTTCTGGGCTTGTGCGCGATGGGGATGATGCTGGTCATTCTGCTGGGCGAGATCGACCTGTCGTTGCCCTGGACGTTGACCGCCGCGGCGATGGTGGCCACCGCGATCGGGGGGCCATTGGCCATTCCGGCGGCTTTGGCGGTGGGGCTTGTCGTGGGGCTGTTGAACGGTTTTGGCGTATCGGTGCTGCGGGTGCCTTCCATGATCTTCACGCTGGGGATGGATACCGTTCTGCGCGGCTTGATGGTGGCGCAGACGGGTGGCTATGCCCCGCAGGATCAGGCCACGCCGATCATGCTTTGGTTGGCCAAGGGGCGTGTGCTGGGGTTGCCGGTGGCACTTGTCCTGTGGGTTCTTTTGTCGATTGGCATGGTCTTTCTATTGAACCGCACCGTCTTTGGCCGCGCCTTATATGCGATCGGGAGCAAGGAGCGGGCGGCCTATCTGTCGGGTATCCGCACCCGCCGCGTGGTCGTCGCGGCTTTTGTTTTGTCGAGCCTTTGCGCGGCCATGGCCGGTGTCTTGCTGGCGGGCTATTCTGCCAAGGCTTATCAGGGCATGGGGAATGCTTTTCTGATGCCTGCCATCGCGGCGGTGGTTTTGGGTGGGACCAACATCTTGGGTGGACAGGGGCGCTATTCGGGCACCCTGGCCGGCGTGATCTTGATTGTTCTGTTGAACTCTGTCCTTTCCATCATGCAGATGCCTGAGGCTTGGCGGCAGATTATCTATGGACTTGTCATTATCGGAATGTTGCTGATCTATCGGCGATGAATTTTTCAGGGCCAGTCTCATTTCACGCGTGAAATTGGCACTAACAGTTTGAATTTTATATAACATTATGTTTTGTGAATGCATATTCCTGCGCTGCGAAGGAACCGTTCGTCGTTGGAGGAATGCCCGCTTTTGTCAGCGTCCTGCAACCATCGTTGAAGGGTCGTTCATCGCGAAGGCTTGACGGCGGTCAAAGGCATTTGCCCGGGTGCCTTTGACTTGCACCCAGTTTATTTCATAGTATTTTAGTCAGATGATCGCCTGTTCCGTTGGGCGCATCTCTTCAAGGGCCATCGAATGAGCTTTTCGCGCCAGTTGGACTTTCGGATCGAAGGGATCACGGTCACGGCCCCGCTGCGCCATCGGGTCTTGGACGGGGTCATTGCCGATCTTTGGTCCGCGGATGGGAAAAAGGGGGCGAGGGGTTACTATCGGTCGTCCCATCCCCGCTTTGTGCTTTTCCTTGGGGATCTGGCCGGTGGCATCCAGATGACCAATGAGGCGACCACGGGCGGCGCAAAAGCGCGGCCCATGACGCGCATCACCTATGTTCCTGCTGGAATGCCGCTATGGTCAGAGTTCACCAGCGCCCGCCAGATTCAACATCTTGATCTTTATCTGCATCAACAGGTGATCCAGAAGATGCTGGCCGATAGGTTGGGGGCACCCGCCGCGCTCGCGGCGCTGCGCAGGCCGGTGGAGCTGGATCAATCGGCGGACATCGACACGCTGGGTCAACTGGTCGCGCAAGAGGTGGCGCTGCCGAAGGGGCACGATCTTTACGCGGAAAGCCTGATTCAGGCCATTGTTTGTGGCGTGTTGGATCTGTCCCCCACCACAAAGCCCGAAGGGCTGAACAATGCCCAGATGCGGCGGCTGGAACGGCATTTGCAGGCGAATATTCATCGGCGGATTGCCAATGGCGAATGGGCAGAGCTTTTGGGGTTTTCGGAAAGTTGGTTCGCCCATATCTTTAAGCAGACCACCGGCCAGACGCCGCAGCAGTGGCAAACCGAGCGCCGTGTCGCCCAAGCGCGGATCTGTCTGATGCAATCGGGCCAAAGTCTGGGGGATTTAGCGGTGATGCTGGGCTTTGCCGATCAGGCGCATCTGACAAGGGTTTTCCGCAGCGCCACGGGCCAGACGCCCGGCGTGTGGCGCAGGCAGCACCGCTTTGGCGAATAGTCGACCCCAAACCATCGTCTGAAACAAAGAACAATCGTTTGAAACAAGACCCGCCGCCCAAACACCGTTAGGTCGCGGATCAAGTTCAGCCGATCGCCAGACCGCCCGCCCCTTGGGTGCGGCGCTGTCAGGTGTTTGAACAGCAACCATGATGCCAGCCCCGCCACTTGGTGCAGCCAGCCCCGGAACCAAAGACAGGAGTGCCCGATGGCATCACTTCAACACGGCCCGGCTGCGGGTCGCCCTTTCCTTGTTCGCCTGAAGACGCTGTTGCTGTCGGGCACCGCCATGCTTTTTGCCCAGGGCGCTTTGGGTCAGACAGCGGACGAGGGCGAGATCATCGACCTTGAAGCGATCTATGTTCATGGCGCTTCGGTTCTGGGGGACGTGGGCGAGATCGTCGCGGGCTATACGGCCACCGGCACCAAGACCGCCGCCGAAATCATCGACATTCCTGCGCAGGTTTCGGTGGTGACCAAGGCCGAAATGGACAGCCGCGCGCCCGACAATCTGATGCAGGCGTTGTCCTATACCTCGAGCGTATCGGTCGATGAATATGGCAGCGACAACCGCTATGATTATTACCGGATCCGCGGCTTTTTGCAGACCAGCAGCGGCACCTATCGCGATGGGTTGCCGCTTCGGACCTTTAACTTTACGGGCGGCAAGATTGAACCCTATTCGGTTCAGCGCATTGAAATCCTGAAAGGATCGACATCCACCTTGTTCGGCATGAACGGGCCTGGGGGGTTGGTCAACGTCATCACCAAACGTCCGCAAGAGATGGCTTTTGGTGAAACCTATCTGACGTTTGGCGATCATCACGGTGAGGTGGGCGTCGATTTCGGCGCGCCTTTGGATGCGCAATCGGAGTGGACCTATCGGATTACCGGCAAGGTTCAGAACAGCGACCAATCCAATCGCTATCAAGAGGATGATCGGCTTTACCTAGCGGCGGCCTTGTCCTGGAATCCGACCGAGGCGACATCGCTGACGTTGCTTGCGAATTACTATGATCTGGACGGCAACACGGGCAACAGCATTCCGGTGGGTTCGACAGCCGGTCTGGATACCTTTTTCGGTGAGCCATCGTTCAACGATATGGATCGGTTGGAAAAAGGCGTGGGCTATGAATTCAGCCATGACTTTGGCAATGGTCTGACCTTTCGCCAGAATGCCCGCCAGTCGAACATCGAAATGCTGTATGAACAGGTTTATCTGGACGGCAGTTCACCAACGGGGCGCTATGCCTATCTGATGAACGGTGAAATCGACCGTTTGGCGGTAGACACGCAGCTGGAATATGAGAGCATTTTTGGCAATGTCGAAAGCCGGACGCTTGTGGGGCTGGAATATACCGACGATGATCTGTCCGAGGTGACGCAGTTCGGCACTGCGGGGGCGATTGATCCGAACAATCCAGTTTACTGCGGGTTGGGCTGCATAGCGGTGGCACCCTATACGGACACGCAGATGACCCAAAAGTCGCATGGCCTGTATCTGCAAGAAGAGCTGACCTTTGACGACGCCTGGATTCTGACGCTGGGCGGGCGCTATGACAGGGTGAAGACGGCGGTCGAAGGCGGCAGTGGGACGAACAGTCAAAGCGCTTTTACCAAGCGGCTGGGACTGACCTGGAAGGCGAGCGATGATCTGGCGCTTTACGCCAACTATTCGGAAAGCTTTGATCCTTTGGCAGCGGGTTATGTGCCTTTGCTGGGAACGGCGGCGAAACCGCAAGAGGGCAGGCAATATGAAATCGGCGCGAAGTACCGGCCCGAAGGCTCGGATTCGCTGATCAGCCTGGCGCTGTTCGATCTGAGCCAGACGAATGTGCCGCGGTATGAAAATCTGGCCTATTGGCAGATCGGGCAGATTGATGTGAAAGGGGCGGAACTGGAAGGCCGTATGGCGGTGAATGACCGGCTGAACCTGAACTTTGCCTGGTCATTCTGGGATGCGGAAATCGTTGGCGGGCCGGATGCGGGCCACCGCCCGCAGCTGACGCCGGAGCAGCAGGCCTCTATCTGGGCGGAATACACGCTGGCGGGGGACGGGCCTTTGGCCGGTCTGCGTCTGGGCGGTGGGGGGCGATTGCTGGGATCGCGTTTTGCGGATGATGCGAACAGCGTCAAACTGGGCTCGGCGGTGGTTTTTGATGCGATGGCGAGCTATCCGTTGAACGATTCGACCGAAATTGCCGTGAATGTGTCGAACCTGTT
Source organism: Neogemmobacter tilapiae (assembly GCF_014652215.1). Taxonomy (GTDB): domain Bacteria; phylum Pseudomonadota; class Alphaproteobacteria; order Rhodobacterales; family Rhodobacteraceae; genus Neogemmobacter; species Neogemmobacter tilapiae. Next base: position 193,165 of record NZ_BMYJ01000007.1, read on the forward strand.
CGATCGCTCTTACGTTTCCAGCTTGAGCTTTGACCAAAGCAGTGTCTTTTACGGGGACGGTCGCACCGTGAAAGCCACCCTGCGTCATCGCTGGTAAGCCATCCAACGCCATCCGAACCCTCGGCCCCGGTCGTTCCGGGGTCGCCGCTTGCTTGGAAAGAGCCTGCCATGTCGAATGAACTGATACCGATCCGCAGCCGTCGCGCCTTTTTGACAGGGGCGCTGGGTATGGCCTGCCTGCCTTTGGGGCGGGCCCTTGCCCAAACGGCGGATGATCCTTGGCCGCGGCGTTTTGTGCATGCTTTGGGCGAAATCACCTTGGACAAACCTGCGCGGCGGGTCGTCTCGTTGGGTTATACCAGCCAGGATTCGATTTTGGCGCTGGATGTGGTGCCCCTGGCGGTGCGGTATTGGTTTGGGGATGCGCCGTTTGGGGTTTGGCCCTGGGCGGCGGATCGCTTGCAAGGGCAGGAACCCGTGCTGCTGACCGGGGAAAGCGGTGTGGAAACCGTGGCCGCGCTGGAGCCGGATCTGATCGTTGGTATCGGTTCGGGGATTGCGCAGGCGGAATATGACCTTTTGTCGCAGATCGCGCCAGTTCTGATGCAGGACGCCGATGCGCCGGTCTATGGGATGGGCTGGGATCGGCTGACGGCGTTGATGGGGCGGGCGACGGGCAAGGACGAGGCGGCGAAGGCCTTGATCGCGGCCACGAAGGCTCGTTTTGCCGCCGTGCGTGCCGAGCATCCTGATTGGCAGGGCAAGACCGCCGTTGCCGCCTATCATTTTAACGGTGAGGCGGGGCTTTACCTGACCAGCGACGGGCGTTCGCGCTTTCTGACCGATTTGGGCTTTGCCCTGTCGCCGGTTGTGACTGCACAACCAAACACCGATTTCTATATGCCGCTGTCGCCCGAAGACCTTTCGGGGCTTGAGGCCGATGTTCTGGTCTGGATCTCGACCAGCGACACCGACAAAGATCTGGCCGCCCTGCCGATGCGCCGCCTGCTTGGGGTGCATCGGCAAGGCGGTGAGGTTTTCGCGGCGGGTGATGTTTCCTCGGCCCTGTCCTTTGGCAGTGTGCTGTCCTTGCCTTGGGCGCTGGACCGGATCGAGGCGGACATTGCCGCGGCGGCGGATGGTGACCCGGCCACACCGGTCGCATCCTCGGTCGCCGCAGGGCTGGCCCCCTAGGCGCATGGCTGTGAAACTGGGTCTGATCCTTTTGCTGTTTCTGCTGGCCGTGGCGCTGACCCTTGGGGTCGGCGTTCAGGGCCTGTCGTGGCAGGCGGTGCGGGGCGCGATGGGCGGCTATGACCCGAATGATCCGCTGCAAGTGGTTCTGGCCGAAATCCGGCTGCCCCGTCTGGCGGCGGGGCTGATTGCCGGGGGGGCCTTGGGGGTCGCGGGCAGTGTCATGCAGGCCTTGACCCGCAATCCCTTGGCCGATCCTGGGCTGTTGGGGGTCGACGCGGGCGCGGCGTTTGCCGTGGTCCTGGGTGCGCTTTATCTGGGCCAATCGGATGCAGGCATCTTGGCGGCGCTGGCCTTTCCGGGGGCGGCCTTGGCCGCCATGGCGGTCTTTCTGCTGGGCGGGGGGCTTTCCGGTGAGCCGGGGCCGATCCGCCTGACCCTCGCCGGGCTGGCGATGTCGGCCTTGCTGCTGTCGCTGGTCAACGGGCTGATCCTGCTGCGGGGTGATGCTTTGGAGGTTTTTCGATTCTGGATCGCCGGCACGCTGGCGCTGGGCCTGCAAAAGCCGCTGCTGGCGCTGGCTGGGGTATCCCTTGTGGGGTGGTGGCTGGCGCTGTGGATCGCACCTTTGCTGGAGACGCTGGCCCTTGGTCGCGGTCTGGCAAGGGGGTTGGGCACAAGCCCGCTGAAGGTGCAAGGTGCGGCGCTTTTGGCGATCACACTGTTGACCGGATCCGCCGTCGCCATTGCCGGACCGATTGCCTTTCTGGGCCTGATCGTGCCGCCCTTGGCCCGTCGCCTGGCTGGGCGAAACCTGCGCCATGAATTGCTGGCCGCCCCCTTTATCGGCGCCTCAGTCCTTTTGTTTGCGGATGCTTTGGGCCGGATGATCCTTGCCCCCGCCGAGGTGAGGGTGGGCGTCATGACCGCGATTCTGGGCGGCCCGGTCTTTGTCTGGATCGCCCGATCCCTGCGGCTGGGGGAGGTGCGGTGAAAGGTTTTTCGACGCTGATCCTGTTGTTGGCCCTTATCGCCTTCCTGTCGCTGTTGTTGGGCGAGGTTCGTCTTTCGCTGGCCGACCTTTGGCAGGGCTTGACCACCGGTGAAGGCCCCGGCGCGCTGACCCTGCGGGTCTTGCGCGGGCCGCGGGTGGCGACGGCCATGGCGGCGGGTGCCGCGTTTGGCCTTTCCGGCGCCGTGTTTCAGATGTTGTTGCGCAATCCTTTGGCGGCCCCCGACGTGATGGGCTTCAACGCGGGGGCAGGGCTTGCCGTCATTCTGGCCCTGGCCTTTGGTCTGATGCTGCCGATGGCCTTGATCGCTGCGCTGGGGGGACTTTTGGCCGCGCTGTTGGTGGGGTTGATCAGCTGGCAACCGGGGCGCAGCGAGCCGGCGCTGGTGATGATCCTAGTCGGCCTTGGGATTGGATTTACCGCCTCGGGCCTTGCGACCTTTTTTCTGTTGACGCTGACCGATGCCGAAGCCAGCGAGGCCCGGCGCTGGATCATTGGATCGCTGGCGGCGCGCAGTTGGAACCATGCCGCGCAAATCACGGTGATTGCGGGAGTGCTGGGGTTATTGCTGGCTGTGCAATTGCGGGCCTTGGCCTGTCTGGAGCTCGGCCCGGTGCTCGCGCAGGGGCTTGGCCTGAGCGTTGAGGCCGCAAAGCGCAAGTTGCTGGCGACGGCGGTTCTTTTGGCTGCGGGGGCTGTGGCGGTGGCGGGGCCTGTGCCTTTTGTCGCGCTGATGGCGGGGCCGCTGGGGATTGGCCTGACGGGGGCACGCCAGCCCGCGGCGCGTCTGCTGGCCGCTGCGGGGGCGGGGGCGTTGATCCTGACCGGGGCCGACCTTTTATCGCGCAGCCTTTGGCAGGGCGTGCAATTGCCTGTGGGCGTGATGACCGGCCTTTTGGGCGCGCCTTGGTTGATGTGGTTGCTGACCCGTGCGTTTGGAAAGGTCGAGTCATGACAAGTTCAGCCCTGCAAGCCCAAGGCCTTGGCCTTGGCTATGGCGCGCGCCGGGTGATCGACGGGCTGGATATGGACCTGCCCGCAGGCAAGGTTACGGCGATCCTTGGCCCGAATGGTTGCGGAAAATCGACGCTGCTGCATGCGATGGCGCGGTTGATCCCCTTGCAAGCCGGGCACATTCTGCTGGAAGGCCAGGATATGGCGCGGATGGCCCCCAAAACCTTGGCGCGTCGGCTGGCAATCTTGCCGCAAGCGCCCCTTGTTCCGCCCGGCATTCTTGTGGCGGATCTTGTCCGCCGCGGCCGTGCGCCTTGGCGGGGTCTGTTGGAGCCTTGGAATGCCGCGCATGCGCAGGTCTGCGATCAGGCCTTGGCGGCCGTGGGCTTGACCGATCTGGCGCAGGAACCGCTTGAATCCCTGTCCGGCGGGCAGCGGCAGCGGGCTTGGATCGCTTTGGTTCTGGCCCAAGCCACGCCCGTGCTGTTGCTGGATGAACCAACCACTTGGCTGGACCTGCCGCATCAGATGGAAATCCTTGGCCTGCTGCGCCGCCTGAACCGTGACAATGGGACGACGGTCATTTCGGTGCTGCATGATCTGAACCTTGCCGCCCGCTTTTCGGACCATCTGATCCTGCTGGGTCCAAGGGGCCTTGTTGCCGCTGGCGCGCCTGATGCGGTGATCACCGAAACCCATTTGCTGGAGGCCTTTGCCCTTGCAGCCCGTGTTCTGCCGGATCCTGTGTCCGGCACGCCGATGGTCTGTCCGTTGTGACGCTGAATAAGGAAACGCCGATGTCTGTGCTTGCGCATGCCCGACTGGAACTGCCCTTTGATCAGTTGAAGACCTGGCTGATCAACGCCCCGATTTTTGAGGACCGGGGCCGGATGGATCCGGACGGGAGCCTGCATCTGACCTTTGGTATCGGCACGGTGCTGGCCAAGGTGCAGGAGGATCATTCTGCTTTGGTTCTGACATCACCTGATGCGGCCTCGCTTCAATTCCTGCGTGATTATATCAGCGATACGGCGAGTGAGGCGGGTGTCAGCCCGATTTGGCAGGAGCGGCACAGCCGGGGCAAGCCGGCAAATTTTTGTCTGGCGCGGGTGGAAAAGGTGGAGCAAGTCAGCCCCTCGTTCCGCAGGCTTTGGTTGGAAGGGGCGGATTTGTCGGCCTTGCTGGGCAAGGGGCTGCATTTCAGGCTGTTGCTGGGACCAAAGGGTGAGGGCTGGCCTTGGGTCGATGAAAGAGGTTTGACCCTTTGGCCGGGTGGGGCGGGGGTTTGGCATCGGCCGGTCTATACGGTGCGCAGTCTTGAAAGCGGGGCAGGGACAACGCGGATCAGTGTGGATGTTTTCCTGCATAAGGGTGGGCGCGTGACCGAGTGGTCAGAGGGTTTGCAAGGGGGCGAGGCTGTGGGCCTGATGGGGCCATCGGGCGGGGATGTGCCGGAAGGGTCGGGTCTGCCCACGCCGTGGTTCGGCCTGTTTGGCGATGAAACCGCGCTTCCCGCGATTGCCCGTATTCTGGGGGCCTTGCCCGTTGATGCGGTGGGCGAGGCGGTGATTCTGGTGCCCTTGCCAGAAGATGAGCAGGTCTTGCGCCATCCGGCGGGGATCAAGATTCGTTGGCTGCATCGTCGTGCGGGCGGCGATTTAACGGACATCGTCGCGCAAACCCAGATCCCCCGCGAGAACCGCTTTGTGTTTTTTGCTGCGGGGTCACGCCTGACGGTTGCCGCGCGGCAGATTTTGGCCGCCAAAGGATTGAGCAAAGCGGAATTCTGGGCACAAAGCTATTGGCAGGACGGTTGACTCTGCGGCTGGGGCAATGGATTTAGGGGCCTTGCCAGCCCGCCGTTGACGGCCAAGGGTCAGCCTATCCCCCTTTTGCTGGTGCTGCGTATGACCTTTCGTCCCCGGATGACCGCCTTTACCGAAGGCATTCGTGCCACCGACGCTTTGCGTTGGCGGGCTTGGGATGGGGTTGTCGCCGATCTTTGGTGCGCCGAAGGTGTGGTGGGCGGCGGAGGGCATTATGTGTCGCCCGACCCACGCATTGTCATCTTTCTGGATGAGGGGGCCAGTGCGGTGCGCCTTTCGGACAAGGCGGCAGGGGGCGGCGTTTTGACGTCGGGTCGGGTCAGCTTTGTCCCTGCTGGGATGCCGCTTTGGTCGCGCATTGTGGAAAGCCGTCGGTTTCAGCATCTGGATTTGCATTTTGACGGCGCCGCCCTGCTGCGCCGCTTGGCGGGCCGTTTTCATCCGACAGCCGCCGAGCAGGCCCTGGCCCGCCCGGTGATGGCGGATGATTCGGGCCCAATCCTTGACATCGCGCGGCTTTTGGCGGGGGAGGTTGCAAGCCCAAGCCAGCATGACCTGTTTGCCGAGGGGCTTATTCTGGCTATTCTGGGCGGCGTTCTGCCTTTGGGGGAGGCCAGAGGCAATACGGGGGCTGTTCGCGGCGGGCTGAGCGGATGGCAAATGCGGCGGATCACGGATTTCATGCAGGCGAACCTGCACCGGCGCGTTTCAGTCGCGGAACTGGCGGCCCAGATTGGTCTTTCCGAAAGCTGGTTTGCGCGCGCCTTTAAACAGGGGCGCGGCGAGACGCCGCACAATTGGCAGCAATCCCTGCGGATCGACGCTGCCAAAGCCTTGCTGGGTGGGCAAGATCATGGTCTGGCGGAAATTGCCGCCGCCACTGGCTTTGCGGATCAGGCCCATATGACACGCGCTTTTCGCGGGGTCACGGGCACCACGCCCGCCGCTTGGCGGCGTGCCCATGCTGCGGGATGAAAGCGGCCTTTGTCCAATTGAGGGCGGGATAGTGCAAGAGCACGCGTTTAATCTGATATAAAGACTCGGAAATTCTGCGCACGACGCGCCCCGTTTCAGGACTGCTGCCATGACCCGTTTCCCCATTCTTGCCCGTCTGCTGGGCCAAACCGCGATGATCGCCTTGACTTTGCCAAGCCTTGCCTGGGCACAAGAGACCGATCTGGAGACCATAACCGTGACGGGGGGAGGCTCGGCCACGGGTCCGGTGACAACAGCGGATACGGCGACCTTGACCGGCCTCAAGTCCGCCACGCCGATCAGCGAAGTGCCACAATCGGTGTCGGTTGTTCCCGCCGCGACCTTGGCGGCCACCAACGCCGCAAAATTGGACGGTGCGCTCGCCTATGTGGCGGGTGTCGTCGGCCAGCCTTACGGTTTTGACAGCGACACCAACTGGGCTTTTATCCGGGGCTTTGCGGCCACCGCGACGGGGGTCTATCAAGACGGGCTTCAAAATTTCTCTTACGGCTTTGGCGGATTTTATGTCGATCCTTTGTTGGTCGAACGGATCGAGGTTCTGAAAGGCCCCGCTTCGGTGCTTTATGGCGGATCGAACCCCGGCGGTTTGCTGAACTATGTCACCAAGCGCCCGACAGGCGTGGTGGGCAAGACGGTCGAAGTGGGTGTCGATGAACAGGGCCGCGCTTGGCTTTCCTATGATCAGAACAGTGTGACCTCGGGCGGAAGCGCCTATCGTTTTACCGGCAAGGTTCAGCGTGTTGATGGCCATGGCGCCTTTGACGCTGGGCTGACAGGCGTTGTGGGCGCGGGTTTCTCGACCACCCTGCAGGACGGCTCGGACGTCACCCTGCTGTTCAACTACACCAACATGCGCGAAGACCATGTCGGCGGCGCTTGGCTGCCCTATGTCGGCACGGTTGAGGACGCCCCCTTTGGCAAGATCGACCGCGAGTTCAACACAGGCGAGGCCGCCGAGGACTGGTATAAACGCGATCAGGCGATGGCGACGCTGATCTGGGAAAAAGGCATTGGCGCATGGAAAGTGTCAAACACCACCCGCCTGTCCTGGGCCGATGTCGATGAAAGCTCGGTCTATGCCTATGGCTATGCCGGCTTTTCGCCGACCCCCACCGATGCCGACAACACGCTTTCGCGGATTTTCTTTCAGCATCAGACCCAAACCGACAGCATCCTTTCGGATACGCGCGGCGAAACCACTTTTAACACGGGCGGGGCGGAACATCGCTTCATGGTCGGGGTGGATCTGAAATATTTCCACATGGATCAGGTTCAGGCCTCGGTTGCCTTCCCCGCTGCCGCGACGGGTCTTTCGGTGACGGACCCGAACTATGGCGCGGTGCAACCGGCGACGACGCCCTATATCGACCAAGGCCTGACCCAGAAACAGGCGGGGCTTTATGTGCAAGATCAGATCCGTTGGGGCGATGGCTGGATTGCCACGCTGAACGGGCGGCTTGACTATGTCGATACTTCGACCGGAGTGAACGCGGCGACGGGTGCCGAGGGTCTGTCGAGCCATGAGACAGAACTAAGCTGGCGCGCGGGTATTGCGAAAACCCTGCCCGGCGGTTGGACGCCCTATCTGACGGCGGGCACCTATTTCAATCCGCAGATCGTCAATGACGTGAACGGCAATGACATCAGCCCGGAAACGGGGGAACAGATCGAGGCAGGTCTGAAATGGTCCCCCAATGACAGCACCTTGCTGACACTGGCGGTGTTTGAGATCAACCGCAAGAACATCTCGCAATCGGTCTGGAACGGTGCGGGCTATGATTACTATCAAATCGGCGCGGTGCGTTCGCGCGGGATCGAATTGGAAGGCCGGGGCGAGATTGCCAAGGGGCTGATCGTGTCTGGTGCGCTGACCTCGATGGATGTGCAGGTCACGGATGATGTCGATGCGACCCTGATCGGCAAAACCCCCTATGCGACCGCGCAAGAAATGGCCTCGATCAAGGTGGAATGGTCCCCCGAAAGCATGAAGGGGCTGACGCTGACAGGCGGGGCGCGCTGGACGGGTTCGTCTTGGGCCGACAATGCGAACACCCAGAAAGTGCCGGGTGTGACCCTGTTCGACGTGGGGGCAAGCTATGAATTCGGACAGAACTGGAAAGCCAATCTGGCGGTGTCGAATGTCACCGACAAAACCTATGTCTCCTCCTGCCAGACCGCGTTTTCCTGCTTTTACGGCGAAGGTCGGACCGCTTCGATCAGCCTGACGCATTCCTTCTGATCACGCCTAAATTCGGGCGGGCAGGTTGAACTTGCCCGCCTTTTTCGTCAGGACTGGACGCCTGAATTTTCGCAAGCGAAAGCCCGCCATGATCCGCCAGTTCGCCGCCTATTACCGCCCTTGGCTGGGTCTTTTCTGGCTGGATCTGGGTTGCGCGATTTTGTCGGGCCTGTTGGAACTGGCGTTTCCCCTTGCCGTGCGCGGTTACATCGACTGGCTTTTGCCGCAGGGGAACTGGGGGCTGACTGTTGCCGCCGCCGTCGGGCTTTGCCTGGTCTATCTGTTCAATGCGGGGCTGATGGCGATCGTGATCTATTGGGGTCACATGCTGGGCATCAACATCGAAACCGAAATGCGACGGAAGGCCTTTGACCATTTGCAAAGGCTGTCGTGGGGCTATTTTGATCGTCAACATTCCGGTCGCTTGGTGGCGCGCGTGACACGCGATCTGGAAGACATTGGCGAAGTCGCCCATCACGGTCCGGAAGACCTGCTGATTGCGGTGATGACCTTTGTCGGGGCCTTTGCGATGATGTGGTTTGTGCATCCGCAACTGGCGCTGATCACGGTTGTGACAGTGCCATTGTCGGCCTTGTTGGTGATGTATTTCGGTGGGCGGATGACAGCGACCTGGCGGGCGATTTATGATGGGGTCGCCAATTTCAACGTGCGGCTTGAAGAAAATGTGGGTGGCATCCGGGTGGTGCAGGCCTTTGGCAATGAGGACCATGAGCGGGCGCTGTTTGCAGGGGACAATGCGCGTTACCGTGCGACGAAATTGGCGGCCTATAAGCTGATGTCGCTGACCAATGCACTGAACTATATGGGGATGCGGGGCATCCAAGTGTTGGTGATGGTGGCCGGTGCGGCCTTTGTTCTGGACGGTTCGCTATCGGCAGGGGGCTTTGTGGCGTTCTTGCTGCTTGTGAATGTCTTTTTCCGCCCGTTGGAGAAAATCGCCTCGGTCATTGAAACCTATCCCAAGGGCATCGCTGGGTTCCGTCGCTATCTGGAGCTTTTGGCGACGGCGCCGGACGTGATGGACAGCGCCCAGGCAAGGCCCGCGCCGAGGTTGCGCGGGGCGATCCGGTTTGAAGGGGTCAGTTTTGGCTATGATCCGGCGCGGCCGGTGGTGAAGGCCATCAACCTGACGATTGAACCGGGCCAAACGGTGGCCTTTGTGGGGGCATCGGGGGCGGGGAAGACCAGCCTGTTGGCGCTTTTGCCGCGGTTTTATGAGCCGACGGCGGGGGGCATCTGGATTGATGGGCTGGCGGTGGAAAGCCTGACCCTGGCCAGTCTGCGGGCCCAGATTGGTATTGTCAGTCAAGATGTCTTTCTGTTCAGTGGCACTTTGCGGGAAAACATCGCCTATGGGCGTCTGGGGGCGAGCGAGGCCGAGATTGTTGAAGCGGCGCGTCTGGCGCAGTTGGAGGCGCTGCTGGATAGCCTGCCGCATGGATTGGATACCGTTGTGGGTGAACGGGGGGTGATGTTGTCGGGGGGACAAAAGCAAAGGGTGGCGATTGCACGGGTTTTTCTGAAAAACCCGCCAATCCTGATTCTGGACGAAGCGACGAGCGCCTTGGACACGGAAACGGAACGTGAAATTCAGGCTGCGCTTGACCGGCTGGCGCAGGGGCGAACGACCTTGGTCATTGCCCATCGTTTGGGCACGATCCGGGATGCGGACGTGATTGTGGTGATGGATCAGGGGGAGATTGTGGAAAGCGGGACCGACAGCGAGTTGCGCGACAGGGCGGGGCGCTATGCGCGGATGCATGCGGCCTAATTTCGGGCGCATGGCGCGCTGTTGTGCTGAGGGCCGCTGAAGAGGGGCTGCGGGTGGCCTGCGTCGGCGGTTGTGCGGGCCCCAAGAGAAGCCGGGCCGTGGCATGATGGGCGCTGGGGGCGCGGGGCAGTCTTGCATCTGGCTATCGGTTTGATCAGGTCGAACCAAGGATCATTCCCGCGGCTTTCTCGGCGATCATCACGACCGGCGAGGCGGTGTTACCCGACACGATGCGCGGCATAATGGAGGCATCGACGATGCGCAGGCTTTGCATGCCGTGGACTTTGAGGGTCGGGTCCACGACGGCCATCGGATCATGGCCCATCTTGCAGGTGCCGACCGGGTGAAAGATCGTGGTGGCGATGTCGCCCGCCTTTTGCGCCAGAGCGGCATCGGTCTGAAAGCCGGGGCCGGGCAGGAATTCCTGCGGCTGATAGGGGGCCAAGGCCTTGGCCGTCATAATCTGGCGCGCTTGGCGAATGGAGGTGACGGCGATGCGGCGGTCTTCCTCGGTGGACAGGTAGTTCAGGCGGATGTCGGGCTGAACCTCGGGGCGCGGGGTTGTGGCATGGACGTGGCCAAGGGATGTGGGCCGCAGGTTGCAGACGGAAACGGTGATGGCGGAAAAGGGATGCAGCGGGTCGCCGAGCCGGTCGGTGGACAGGGGTTGGACATGGTATTCAAGGTCTGGCGTGGCCTTGGATGGGTCTGATTTGGTGAAGATGCCAAACTGACTGGGGGCCATGGACATGGGGCCGCTGCGGGTGAGACCATAGTGCAGCGCGATGCGCGCCTTGCCCATCAGGTTGCCTGCCATGTCGTTCAGGGTCTTTGCGCCACTGATCTTGAAGACGGTCCTGATCTGCAAATGGTCTTGCAGGTTTTCGCCCACGCCCGGCAGATCATGGACAACGGGAATGCCCAGATCTGCGAGCCGGGCGCCTTGACCAATCCCCGACAATTCCAGCAGTTTTGGGCTGTTGATGGCCCCTGCGGCCAAGATCACCTCGGCCCCCGCTGTGGCGGAATGCGGCTGGTTGCCGAACAACCATTCCACCCCCACCGCCCGCCGCCCTTCGCAGCGGATGCGCGTCACCAAGGCCTTTGTCACAACCCGCAGATTGCCGCGCCGCAGGGCGGGGCGCAGAAAGCCGCGGGTGGTGTTCCAGCGGATGCCGCCCGATTGGTTCACCTCAAAAAAACCCGAGCCTTCATTGTCGCCATCGTTGAAATCAGCGCGGGGCTGGATGCCGAATTCGGCGGCCCCCGCCTGCACCGCTTTCAGAATGTCCCATTGCAGGCGTTGACGCTGCACCCGCCATTCGCCGCCTGATCCGTGCATTTCATTGGCCCCGTTCCAATGGTCTTCGGACCGCAAAAAATAGGGCAGCACATCGTCCCAGCCCCAGCCGACATTGCCCAACTGCCGCCAGCCGTCATAATCGGCAGCCTGACCGCGCATATAGATCATGCCGTTGATCGACGAACAGCCGCCCAGAACCTTGCCGCGCGGATAGGTCAGGCTGCGCCCGTTCAGGCCCGCCTCGGGCGCGGTTTTCATCATCCAGTCGGTGCGCGGATTGCCGATGCAATACAGATAGCCCACGGGGATCTTGACCCAATGATAGCGGTCCGACCCGCCCGCCTCGATCAGCAGGACACGGGTTTTGGGGTTGGCGGACAGGCGGTTGGCCAGAACGCAACCTGCCGTGCCCCCGCCGATGATGATGTAATCGTATTGGCCTTCGTTTTTCATGGCTGCCCCATGGCGGCAAGGTTAGACCAAAGCGGCTCCATGGCCGTGGTCAGGTGCGTCCAAAGCGCATAGCGGCGATCATGCAGGGCTTGGCGTTCTGGATCGGGCGAAAGGCTGGCGCGGGTCTGCGTCATTGCGGCGACTGCGTTTTCCAGATCAGGGTAAAGTCCGGCCCCCACGGCGGCGGCCATCGCGCCGCCCAGGGCCCCGGTTTCTTCGGCCTGCCCAAGGGTGACGGAAAGGCCCAGAACATCGGCCATCATCTGCGGCCAATAGGATGAGCGGGTGCCGCCCCCTGACAGAACCACGGTGCTGATTTCCGCCCCCGCCGCGCGCAGCACGGCCAGATGACGGCGGTGTTCAAAGGCGACGCCTTCATAAAGAGCGCGCAAAAGGTAGCCCTCGTCATGCCAGCCTGCGAGGCCAAAGAAATTCCCGCGCCGATGCGCGCCTTGGCGACTGCCATAAAGAAAGGGGTGGAACAGTGGATCATCCGCCGCCACGGGGGCCTGACCGACCAGCGCATTCACCTGCGCGAACGGATCATCGTGATGGCCCCCGCGTTCGATCAGAGTCCGCACATACCATTCCAGATTGGCGGCCGATGTGGCGCTGTTGTCCATATTGGCAAAGCGTTCCGGCCCAAAGGCGGTGACCATGAACAGGCGCGGATCGCGCAGCGGGGCCTTGGCAAAGACCTGGTTGACCGACCAACTGCCCAAGACGACCGAGGCTTGTCCCGGTTGAACAACGCCCGAACCCAAGGCCGAGGCGACCACGTCAAAAAAGCCCGCGACAACGGGCGTGCCCACGCGCAGACCCGTCGTCTGTGCCGCGTCTTGGGTCACATGGCCCACGGTATCGGTGGGTTGCAAAAGTGGGGGCAGCAGGGGCATCGCCTCGGCCAACCCATAAAGCGCCATCAGATCTGCGTCATAGCGCGCCTCGGGCAGGTGCAACATTCCCGCGCCGGACATATCGGATACGTCGCTGGACCGCACTCCGGTCAACTGCCAACTGACGATGTCCTTGGCAAAGCATAGCGTCCCCGCCTGGGCATAAATCTCGGGGCGATGCGTCTTGAGCCAAGCCAGCAGAACGGGCGTTTGCGATGGCCAAGGGCGTTGCAAGCAGATGTCGTGCAGCGCCGCGCCCGCGCGTTCATCCAGCTCTGTCGCCAAACCCGCCGCCCGCGTGTCGAGCGACTGGATGCCCAGCAGCGGTTGCCCCGCCTTGTCCAGCAGGTAAAGCCCGTTGCCATGCCCAGCCAACCCGATCGCGGCAATCTGGCCCGGATCAGCCCCCGCCTTGTCCAGACAGCCCGCAATCGCCGCCCGCGCATTGGCCCACAATTCGGCCACGGGCCGTTCCACCATCCCGGGCGCGGGTTTCAGTGTCACGCCGTCAACGCCATGCCGCGCGATCTGGCGGCCCGCCTGATCGAACAGCACCGCCTTGACCACGGTGTTGCCGATGTCGATGCCCAGCAGCAGATCATGCTCCACGGTTATAGATCTCCCAAGCCGCCGCCCCGTCGGCCCCATCATGGATGATCGCCATCAGCGCCGCCACCACCGCCTTTGGGTTGGCGTGCTGATAGATGTTGCGGCCATAGACGAGGCCCTTGGCCCCCTGCGCCACCAGCGCCGCCGACTTTTCCAGCACGATGCGCAGGTCTTCCTTACCGCCACCCCGCGCCAGAACGGGCACACGTGCCGCCTCGATCACCCGATGGAAATCCTCGGGGTTCGTCGTCGGATCGGCCTTGATGATATCCGCCCCCATTTCCATCGCCACGCGCACCAGCGTCACGATCTTTTCGGCGTCGCCATCGACCTGATACCCCCCCCGCACATCATTCGGCAGCATCACCAGCGGTTCGATCATCAGGGGCATGCCGTAGCGCGAACAATCGGCGCGGACGCGGGCGATGTTTTGCACGCATTGGCGAAAGAGGTCCGGTTCATCCGGCAGCATAAACAGGTTCACCACCACACAGGCCGCATCCATTTCGACGGCGGCCAGCACCGGATCGGCGGCGTTTTGCAATTCGGCCCACATCACGCGGTGCTTGGTGGCATTGTAGGGATTGCCCATATCGAGCCGCATGACCAGCGCCGGTTTGTCGCGTTCGGGGCGGGCTTGCAGCAGGTCTGCCTGACCGAGGCTCATCTGAATGGCATCCGGCCCTGCCTTGACCAGCATTTCGACGACATGGCCCATGTCCTCTAGCCCGTTCAGAAAGCTGGGTTCGTTGCAGACACCATGATCGACGGCCACGTCCAGGCAGCCCCCGTTGCGGAACAGGCGGTTCATGCGAACCTTTGGGGTGATTTTCATGGCGCAACTCCTTTGGGCGGGGCCAGACGGACCCCGTGATAGGTTTCAAGATCGCTGAGGAAGCGGGTGATTTCGGTTTGGGTTTGGGCATTCGTCCAGCCCAGTTCTTGGGCCATGACGCGGACGGTGGCGTCGATCAGGGGCAGGGACAATTCCCCCCGGATTGCCAAGGGGCTGCGCCTTTGCAGGACATCGGCCAGATGCAGCGCCTGTTCGTGGCGGATGAACCAAAGCACTTCGCCTTTGGTCATCACAACGCCCGGAAGGGCTTGATCCGGGACAGCGGCGCAGAAGGCGGCGACCTTGGGGGCCAACGCGCCGTAAAGGTCAACAAGATGGGCCTGCCGTGGGGCGGGAAGGTTCAGCCCCTTTGCAAACGCATCGGAAAAGCCCCGCCCGCCGCCAATCGCCAGATCGCGCGTGCTTTGCCGCCTGGTCAGGCCCAAATCCTGCAAGACCAAATCCGCGGTCTCCTCGGCAAAGGCGCGGTAGGTCGTCCATTTACCGCCCACCATGCCAATTTGGGGCACATTCCCCGCCAAGCGGCGCACGGCATGGCCGCGCGACATGCGCCCGGTAAAATCGGCCTTGCTGAAGGGCAGGGGGCGGATGCCCGCATAGCTGTAAACGATCTGATCCAGCGTGATGGTCACTTGGGGGAACAGGCCTGCAAGGCTGGTCAGGATGTAGTCCCGCTCCTCGGGTGAACAGGCGGTGCGGCTGGCCTTGTCCACCCGCAGATCGGTGGAACCCGCCAGAACCCGGCCCAGATAGGGAAAGACGATGCAGACCCGACCATCGGAATGTTCGTAATAGACCATATGGCCGTTCAAAGCCGCCAGAAGCGCCGGGTTTTCGAGGATCAGATGGGAGCCCTTGGTGCCCGAGACCAGCCTTTCCCCTAGGCGCGCGCCCAAGGCCGCTGCAGATTCATCAATCCAAGCGCCTGTGGCATTCACGATGATCCGGGCGCTGACCGTGAAGGTCCGGCCCGTCGCCGTATCGGTGAGAACGAGACCATCATCCTGCGCCAGTCGCGCATAATTCAGCGCGATGGCCTGCGGGTTCGCGGCTGTGGCGTCACCGATCAGTTCGATCCCCAGTCGTTCGGGATGCGAAATCCAGGCGTCGTGGTAGCTGGCCGAACAGCGCACTCTTGGCCCAAACGCGGGCCACATCGCCCGCGTCGCCGCCTGCCCGCGGAAACGGTGGCGCGGCAGCAACCGCTTGCGCCCGGTGATCCGGTCATAAAGCGCCAGCCCCAGCTTGATCGGCAAAGCCCCGCGCGGTTTGGGCCGCCCGGTAAAGCCCAGAAACCCCAGTGCCGCATTCGCCAGGCCCGATACCCAGCGTTCAATCGGAATGACGGTGGGCAAGGGTCGCACGAAATGCGGTGCATTGCGCAGCAGGCGGTCACGTTCGGCTAGGCTTTCCCGCACCAAGGCAATCTCGCCATTCTCTAGATACCGCAGACCGCCGTGGATCATCCGCGACGGGGCTGCCGAACAGCCGGAACAAAAGTCGTTCATTTCCACCAGCAAAACCCGCAGCCCCTGATGCGCCAGATCGTGAAAGACGCCGATCCCGTTGATCCCGCCGCCCACGACGATCACGTCGAAAGCCCCATCGCTTTCGATCCGCGCCAGTTTTTCTTGCCGGGTTTCAGGCATGACTTCTTCCTTTGCGAAGACGCGCTTCGCAGTTCTGGTCTTGTTGCTGTCGGTTCGTCTTAGGCGTTCATCGGCGTGAAATGGGTCGTGACGGCCCGGTGGATGGTCTCCAATTCCTCGGGCGTTAGCCGCAACCGCCCCGCCTGCGCGTTTTCGCGCGCCTGATGCGGATTGCGCGCCCCGCACAGGGCAAAGGTCAGCCCCGGTTGCGCCAAGGTCCAGGCGATGACGATCTGCGCCGGCTGGGCCTCATGCGCCGCCGCAATCGGGCGGATGGTTTCCATCAAACGGTCCACCCGCGCGCGGCTTTCAAAGGAAAAGCGCGGGTCTTGCAGCCGCTGATCATCGCCTGAAAACACGCGATCTGCGCCGATGCCCCCTGACAATAGCCCCAGCGCCAGTACCGAATAGCCCATCACCGAAATCCCCGCTGTGCGGCAGGTCGGCAGATGCGTTGTTTCGATCCGACGGGTCAGCATCGAATATTCCTCTTGCACCACCGCGATCCCCCCCGCCGCACGATAGGCCGCGAGTTCCGCCGCGTCGGTGTTCGAGGCGCCAAAGGCCAGAATCTTGCCCTCGGCTTGCAGCGCCTTCAGCGTTTCGACGGTTTCGTCCACGGGCGTCGTCGCGTCCTGCCAATGGGTGATGTAAAGGTCGATCCGGTCGGTGTTCAGCCGTTTCAGGCTTTGCTCCACCTCATACCGGATCGCCGCCGCGCTCAGGTCGCGGTGAACCGGCTTGTCGGCTTGGGAAAAGAAATAGGGGCCACGGGCCGCATGCCAGACGAGCCCGCATTTCGTCACCACCACCACATCATCCCGCCGCCCCTTGATTGCCCGACCCACCACCGTTTCGGCATGGCCAAGACCATAGGCGGGGGCGGTGTCGATCAGGGTGATGCCTTCGTCCAAGCCCGCGCGGATCGCGTCTTCGGCGGCGGCATCATCGGTGCCGCCCCACATCCAGCCGCCAATGGCCCAGGTGCCCAGCCCCACGGCCGAGGCGAAACGCCCTGTCGTGCCGATCTCGCGGGATAACATCGGGTTCATGCGCTTGCTCCATTCGTTTCAACAATGCGGCTGGCGGTGTCTTCATCCGTCACCAGCGTCGATACATAGCCACCCCGCAGGACCGACCGGACCGGCCCCACCTTGTCGTCGCCCGCCGCCACAGCCACTACCCGGTCACAGCGACGGATTTCATCGGGGCGCAGCGCCACCAGCCTTTGGTTCAGTGCGAAGTTCGCCACTTGTCCCCGGTCATGCACCAGATGGCCCAGAAATTCCGCCATGACGCCCAACCCCGGCAACATCGCCCGGTCGGGGGGCGACAGGGGATGCAAATCGAAATAGGACGACCCCGGCGTGGTGATCGACCCGATGCCGACCAGACAGGCCGTGGCCCGTCGGGCCAGATCCAGCACCTCTTTCACCGCCCCCAGATTCATCAGCATTTCCCGTTGATCCGCCCGTTCGGCAAACAAGGGCGCGTGCAGTTGCAGCGACCGCCCGCCCAGCCGTTCCGCCATGCGCGAGGCCAGATGGTTCACATCGGTATGATACTTGCCCTGCACCCCACCCGTCAGCGGCACGACCTGCACGTCGATGGGCCTTTCCACCAGCATGGCATCGACAACCGCCGCCACTGCTTTACCGCCGGATATGCCCAGAATGTCGCCATCGCGCAGGGTTTCCGCCAGATGCGCCGCCGCCGCCTGACCCACCTGCGAAAGCCGCGTGCCGTCATTGTCGGACACGGTGGGCGACACGATGGCTGCCTTGACAAGATCGGTTCCGACCAGCCTCGCCTCCAGATCCATCAGCCGCTGAAAGGGTGTCTCGATGGCGATCTTGACCATGCCCATCCTTCGCGCCTGCGCGATGATCCGGTTCACCTTCGATGTGGAAAGGTTCATCTCCTCGGCAATCTCGGACTGTTTGCGCCCTTCGATGAAATGCCGCACCAGCACGGCGTGCATTTGTCGCATCGAGGTGAAATCATTGCTCACGTCGTTCATGCCCGCCCCCCCATGGCCTGCCGCTTGACAAGGTAATGGTCAAAGGTGACGGCGGCCAAGAGGATCGAGCCGCGGATGATGTCCTGCCAATAGACCGAGACATTCAGGAGGGCGAGCGAGGAGGACACCAGCGACAGCAGGATCGCCCCAAGGATCGCGCCCAGAATGGTGCCCTTGCCGCCCGACAGGCTGGCCCCGCCAATGACGGCGGCGGCGATCACGTTCAGCTCCATCCCCACCCCAAAGGTCGGTTGGGCCGAACCAAAGCGCGCCATATAGATGATGCCCGCCACACCGCAGAGCGTGGAACACAGGACCGTCGTCAGAAAGATCACGCGCTTGGTGCGGATGCCGGAATAGGCGGCGGCTTTTTCATTGCTGCCCGTGTAATAGACCAGCCGAAAGGCGGTGGTGCGGCGCAAAAGGAAGTCGAAGACGGCGACGAACAGCACAAAGATGATGATCGCCACGGGGATCACGCCGATGGAGCCGATGCCGATCCATTTGAAATTCTCGGGCAGTTCGAACAGGCCCAAGGGCCGCCCGCCTGTGCCCAGCAGGCAAAGCCCGCGCGCGATCACCATCGCGGCCAGCGACACGATGAAATGATGTAGGCCCACATAGGTCACGAAAAACCCCATGATCGCACCGACGCCCGCGCAGACCAGAATGGCGATAAGTGAAGCCAGCCACGGGTCCATCCCATTCAGAAACAGCAGGCCCGCCACCACCATCGCCAAGGCCGTCACCGACCCGACCGAAAGGTCAATGCCGCCGGAGATCAGCAGGATGGTCATGCCGACGACGACAATCGCCTCGACCGAAAAGGCCATCGTCATCGCCCGCATATTCGTCCAGGTCAGGAAATGCGGCGAGGCAAAGGTCATGATCAGGAACAGGGCCAAAATGATCAGCACAAGGCCGGTTTCACGGGCCCCGAACAGGCGCGACAGGAAGGTTTGGCGTTGCGTTTCCATCAGTTCTGGTTCCTGCTTGCGGCCAGCGCACCCGGCGCGGCCAAGGTCATAATCTTCGCTTCGGTGATGTCCGGGCCGGACAATTCGCCCGTGAGGCGGCCTTCGCTGACCACCATCACGCGGTCGCACAGGCCGATCAGTTCCGGCATTTCCGAAGAAATCACCGCGATGCCCACGCCGCTTTCGGCCAGACCGCGCAGGATGGCGTGAATTTCCGCCTTGGCCCCGACATCGACACCCCGCGTCGGTTCGTCCAGAAAGATCACCCTTGGCTTCACCGCCAACAGTTTCGCCAGCGCCACCTTTTGCTGATTGCCGCCCGAAAGTGAGGCGACGCGGTGCCCCATACTGCCCGCCTTGAGCCGCAGCGTTTCGCCGATGCTTTGCGCCTGCGCCGTCTCTGCCCCGCTATCGATCACCCCGAAGCGCCCCGCCACTTGCCGCAGGTTCAGGGCCGACACATTCGCGGCAATCGGCATGTCCAGAAAGATGCCATCGCCTTTGCGGTCTTCGGACAGATAGACGATCCCCCGCGCGATGCAGTCGGCATAGTCACGCAAGACGACCTCTTGCCCGTTCAGCCACACCCGCCCCTTCGCCGCGCCTTCCAGCCGCGTCACGCCGCGCGCAATTTCGCTGCGCCCCGCGCCGATCAGCCCGCCGATGCCCAGAATTTCGCCCTTGTGAAGGGTGAAGGATACGTCCTGATAGCGGCGGTCTGTCAGCCCCTGCACTCGCAGGATTTCCGCCCCGCGTTCTCCATTCATTTTGGGCGGATAAAGCGTGTCCAGCTTGCGCCCGACCATGGCGTTGACCACGTCGCTGGGCGTCAGATCGGCAACTTCATCGGTGCGGATATGCTGACCGTCGCGCATCACCGTCACCCGGTCGCAGTTCGCAAAAATCTCGGCCATGCGGTGCGAGATGTAGATGATCCCGATCCCCCGCGCCGCCAGCCCCCGCAGGATGGTGAACAGCTTTTGCGCCTCAAGCTCGGTCAGCGCCGCCGTGGGTTCGTCCAAGATCAGGATGCGGCAATCCAGCGTCAGCGCCTTTGCAATCTCAACCAACTGCTGTTGGGAAATCGACAACCGCCCCGCCGGAAGCCTTGGGTCAATCTCGGCCAAAGGCGCCAGCACCGCCCGCGCCCGTGCCACCAAATCGGCACTGTCCATCAAGGGGCGCTTGGTCTGCGCCGTCCGCGCCATAAAAATGTTCTCCGCCACCGAAATATCGGCGCAAAGCGCGATTTCCTGATGCACCAGCCCGATGCCCAGCCGCTGTGCCGTCGCTGGTCCGTCGATCTGCACCCGTTGGCCATCGATGCGGATTTCGCCGCTGCTGGGCTGCAAGATGCCGTCGATGATGTTCATCAGGGTCGATTTTCCCGCCCCGTTTTCCCCCATCAGGGCATGGATTTCCCCCGCCCGCAATTCCAACTGCGCGCCCCGCAGCGCCTTGATCGCCCCAAAGGACTTGTGAATGTCGGACAGTTGCAGAAGCGGCGGGGTCATGGGTTCTTTCCGTCAGGGATTTGCCCCGCCACCAAAGCGGCGGGGCGATAGGGTTCAGTTCCGGCCAGCCATGTATTGTTCCAACACAAAGCTGTCGGCATTGTCCTTGGTGATCACGGCAAAGCCGTTGTCCACAAAGGGGATCTGCATCGGGTTGAAACCCGAAACCTTATAGTCGTTGAACGGGTCGATGACGTCCGAATGCGCCCCAAGGAAGGTGTTCATGAAACCCACGAAGCCCTGAATCCCCTGGTTCGGGTTCAGCGCCATATGGATGTTCCCCGCCTTGATCTCTTCCAGCGTCGTTGGCGAAATATCGGCATGGATGATCATCAGCGTGTCGCCCGCCGCTTTCACCGCCGAAACCGCCCCTTCGGCCGAACCGGATTCCGGGATCCAAAGCGCCGCCAGATCGGGGTTCGCCTGCAACATGGCCGACACGGCGGTAAAGGCCGCGTTCGGGTCTTGGTTCGTCGCCTGACGCCCCACCAATTTCATATTGGGATAGTTCTTTTCCATATAGGCGATCAGTGCCGTCACCCGCAGGTCGTGGTTCGACTGCCCCGGATTTTCCAGCACCGCATATTCCGCGCTGTCGCCCACCACCTTCACGATCTCTTCCGCCGCGAATTTGGCTTCGGCCAGATTGTCTGACGTGACATAGGCCGTCCGCTTCGACTTTGGCGAATCCGCCGCAAAGGTCGTCACCGAAACGCCTGCCTCAATCGCCCGGTTGATCGGGTCGATGAAGGGGTCTGCCTGCATTGGATGCAGCAGGATGCCTTTCGGATTGGTCACCAGATCCTGCTCGAACGAGGCGATCTGCTTGGTGATGTCATAGTCCGGCGTGCCCGAGAACACGGCCTCGCAACCCATCGCGTCGGCAGCCTGTTTGAAGCCTTCGAACACGGGAACCCAATAGGGATGGCCCATCACCATCACGTTCATCACATAGGTCTCCCCCGGCTCGCAGGCCAAGGTCTTTTCTTGCGCCATTGCGGCTGGGGACAGGCCCAGCAGCGTGATGGCCGACGCACTGCTCAGGATCAGTGTCTTGACGTAACTCATGTTTTCCTCCCTCGACAAAGGCGCTTGGCGCCGATTCTGCAAGATTTTTCGCAAACTGAAAGACATTGCATGAAGGGGTCTAGGGTGGGGATTGCCGGGCGTCAAAATATTTGTGAATTTATATCGTATAGTGAAATTTATTGCGAACGGCGGGAGCGGCAGGTTCGTTCGCGCGTGGCGTTCTACAGAGAAGATCATCGCGCTGTTGATCAACTGGCTAATCAAGCCCTTCAGCCGTTCGCCCCTCGTCATGGCCGCCACGTCGCCCAAGACGGGGACCGTGCGAACGGATGCCGCGACCTGACCCAGCATCCCGAAGCGTGCGATGATGGTCCCGCCCACCATAGCCACCACCAAACCCACTGCCACATAGGCAGGGGCTACCGGCCAAATGAAGATCGAGGTCGGCAGGATCAGCGAGGCCAATGGTCGCCGTGATCTGGATCAATCAAGGGAACGACTTGGGAGCCCGTGTCATGAAACCTTCATTGGATGCACGAAAACATTTCCTATAATCGGGAATAATGGAACAGAATCGCGCCGCTCATGCCTTTGCTACCCTGGGTCACCCCGGCCGGCTGGCTGTCTTTCGCCTGCTGATGCGCTTTGCTCCGCAGGGTGTGCGCCCGACCGAGATCGCCGAGGCGCTTGGCCTGAAACAGAACACTCTGTCGCATCACCTTGCTGACCTCACAGCCTCTGGCCTTGTCAGTGTCGAACGGCAGGGCCGGTCCCTTTACTACGCGGTCGATTTCGACGCGACCGAAGGGCTGATCGGCTACCTCGCCCTCGATGTCGGTCGGGCCCGGCCCGATCTCATCACCCCGCTGCTTTCCGTTCAAAAGGATACCGCAGAAATGTCTGCTCCCCATCGTGACACAAACTTCAATGTGCTCTTCATTTGCTCGGGCAACTCGGCCCGCTCAATCTTTGCTGAGGCGCTGCTGCGTGATCTGGGCAAGGGCAAGTTGCAAGCATTCTCGGCCGGAACGCGCCCCAACACGGCGCTGAACCCCTTCGCGCTGGAAATCCTGAAGCGCAACGGACATGACACCGCTGCTCTGCGCTCCAAGCACATATCCGAGTTCCAACAGCCCGACTCGATCGTGATGGATTTCGTTTTTACCGTCTGCGATACGGCGGCGGCCGAAGAGTGCCCGCCATGGCCGGGCCAGCCGATCACCGGCCACTGGGGCCTGCCTGACCCGGTAAAGGCGACCGGCACCGATGCGGAAAAGGCGCTGGTTTTCGCGCAGACCTATGCCGCGCTGCGCCGCCGAATCATGACGTTTGTCGAGCTGCCCTTCGCGTCGCTGAACCGTATGTCGCTGCAATCCCGCGTGGACGCCATCGGCACCGACGCACAAGCAAAGGCCTGATCCGCATGACCCGTATTGCCCTGAACGGCCTTGGCCGCATTGGAAAACTTGTTCTTCGGGACCTGATCGACACCGGCGCGGGTGGCGAGATGGTCCTTTTGAACGATCCTGTCGGCGATGCTGAGCAGCATGCCCTTTTGATGGAGTTCGACTCGGTCCATGGCCGCTGGCGCACGCCGGTCAGCGCGGCGGGAGGTGCGCTTGTCCTGGACGGTCGGACCATCCGTCTGACACATGAGAAAACCATCGAGGCGCTGCCGCTGGGGGAACTCGGCGTCGATCTGGTCATCGACTGCACTGGCGTCTTTAAGACCGCCGCCAAGGTCGCGCCCTATTACGCGGCTGGCGTAAAGAAGGTTGTCGTCTCGGCCCCGGTCAAGGACGGCGGCGCGCTGAACCTTGTCTATGGGGTGAACCACAATCTTTATGACGGTTCGCAACCCCTGATCACGGCGGCAAGTTGCACGACCAACTGCCTTGCCCCGGTGGTCAAGGTGGTCCACGAGTCGCTGGGCATTCGCCATGGGTCGATCACGACGATCCATGACGTGACGAACACCCAGACCATCGTGGACCGTCCGGCCAAGGACATGCGCCGCGCGAGGTCTGCACTGATGAACCTGATCCCGACGACCACAGGGTCCGCTACGGCGATCACCTTGATCTATCCCGAACTGAAGGGCCGTCTGAACGGTCACGCCGTGCGCGTGCCGCTGCTGAATGCCTCCCTTACGGACTGCGTGTTCGAGGTGGAGCGGGCGACCACGGTCGAGGAAGTGAACGCGCTGTTCAAGGCGGCTGCTGAGGGCCCGCTGAAGGGTATCCTCGGGTTTGAGACCCGGCCCCTCGTATCCTGCGACTTCATCAACGATCCGCGGTCGTCCGTCGTCGATGGACCGTCCACCATGGTCATCAACGGGACGCAGGTGAAGATCTATGCTTGGTATGACAACGAATGGGGCTATGCCTGTCGGCTTGCCGACATCGCGCGGATGGTGGCGGGGTCGCTGTGACCGACGCCGCAAACTCGGCGGCGCCGCCGCCCAACCCGCTTCGCGCCTATGTCGCCGTTACTGCGGCCTACTGGGCCTTTATGCTGTCCGACGGCGCGCTGCGCATGTTGGTGCTGTTGCACTTCAACGGTCTCGGCTTTACGCCGATCCAGCTGGCCTGGCTGTTCCTGCTGTATGAGGTGGCGGGCGTCATCACGAACCTTGCGGCAGGTTGGCTCGCGGCACGCTTCGGGCTGGCCGCGACGCTTTACGGCGGTTTGGCTTTGCAGATTGGGGCGCTGGTGGCTCTGGCGCAGCTTGATCCGTCTTGGGGTGTCGCCGCCTCTGTCGCCTTTGTGATGGCGGTGCAGGGTGTGTCGGGCGTGGCCAAGGATCTGGCCAAGATGTCCTCCAAATCGGCGGTCAAGCTTTTGGCGCCAAAGGAAGACGGGGGCCTTTTCCGCTGGGTCGCACTGCTCACCGGCTCAAAGAACGCAGTGAAGGGTCTGGGCTTCTTCCTTGGTGCGGCCCTTCTGGCCTTGGCGGGGTTTAAGGCGGCGGTCTGGGGCCTGGCGGTCGTGCTTGGGGTGATCCTGATCGCTGTCGTCCTGTTCCTGCCCGCAGGCTTGCCGGGCCGGATGAAATCAGAGGAAGCCTGGGGCGGCTGGCGGTCGAAAGACCCGCGCGTGAACCGTCTGTCCTTGGCGCGGATGTTCCTCTTTGGCGCGCGTGACGTGTGGTTCGTGGTGGGCATTCCAGTCTACTTTCAGGCTGTCCTGTCTGACGGCACATCCGAGGGTCGCCGCGAGGCCTTCTTCCTCATCGGCAGCTTTCTGGCGCTCTGGATCATCGCCTATGGCGCGGTGCAGGCCTTCGCGCCCCGGCTTCTCGGTGGGAGAGGCCAGCCCGAGGCGGAGACCACCCGCAAGGCGATCCTCTGGGCTGGACTTTTGGTGCCGGTCCCCTTCCTGCTGGCGGGGGCGGCCTGGGCAGCGGGCGAACCAGCACCGTGGCTAACGGCGACGCTGATTGCGGGCCTGCTGCTGTTCGGCTTCGTCTTCGCGGTCAACTCCTCGGTCCATTCCTATTTGATCCTCGCCTTCGGATCGGCGGAACGGATCACACGGGATGTGGGGTTCTACTACATGGCCAACGCCGCAGGCCGGCTGATCGGCACGCTGCTGTCGGGCCTCAGCTATCAGGTCGGCGGCCTGCCGCTCTGCCTCACCTCAGCGGGCGTGATGGCACTCGCCTCGTGGCTGGCCGCAAGGCGTCTCAGCGCCTGAGGATCAGCAGGGCCGCCGTGGCCAGGGCGCCGATCCCTGCCGTCAGCCAGATCGCGTTCAGCCCCCAAGCGGCAAGGGCCGCGCCAAAGACCAGCGGCGCGGTTGCCTGCAAGATACGAGCCGGAGCATTCAGCCAGCCCAGCCGAGCGCCATAGCCTGAGGGTCCGAAGAGCGCGAGTGGTAGGGTGCCCTTGGCAATGGTCAGGATCCCGTTTCCTGCGCCGTGCAGAAGGGCGAAGGCATAGGCCGCCGGACCGCCGAAGACCACGAGGCAGACAGCGGCAACCGGATGCGCCGAGGCTGCCAGCCGGGCCGAGGCAAGGGGATGGAAGCGCCGCAAAAGGCCGAATTCCAGCACCCGCGCCGCCACCTGGGCGGGGCCAATCAGCGCGCCTGCGGCGATTGCCACAGCCGGGCTGGACCCCGCCGCCTGCAACAGCCCCGGCAGATGCGCCGCCATGGCGGTCGAATTGAACCAGGTCGCCGCAAAGACAAAGGCCAAGAGCCAGAGCGCATGGCGCGGTGGCGGCGGCCCCTCTGCCAGTGCAGCGTCTGGGACGACGATCTTCTGTGACCCTTTCGGCAAAACCGCATTCAATGGTAAAGCTAGGAGCAGATGGATCAGCGCCCAGCCAAGACAGGCCTCGCGCCAGCCCCAGGTTGCCAGCATCAGCCCGGACAGAGGCCAGCCCACTGTGCTGGCAAACCCGGCAATCAGCGTGATGCCAGTGATTGGTCCCCGCGCCGCCTTGCCGTAGATGGCCGCCAGCGCCGCAAAGGCCGCCTCATAGAGCCCGATGCCCATGCCAAGCCCGATAATGGCCCATCCGGCGAAGAAAACCGGCAGTGACGGCGCAACAGCCAGAAGCGTCAATCCGATCGCAAAGACCAGGTTTGACAGCATCAGCACGCCTCGCCCGCCGATCCGGTCGATCCGCGCCCCGGCCCATGGTCCAACCGTGGCCGAAACCACCATCGCCATGGAAAACGCCCCGAACACCCAGACGGGCGACAAGCCGAAGCTTGCCGCCATCGGGGCCGATAGGACAGCGGGGATATAGTAACTCGACGCCCAACCGATCGTCTGGGCAATGCCAAGGCTGGTGACGATCCAACCGCGATGGGCGGGTGGCAGAGTCAACAGCATGCGGCGACCTTGGATGCTTCGCCCGCCGTCCCGCAGCCGCAACCCGACGCTCCGCTGTCTTTAGCCGCTTCATCCCTGACACAGCAGGCATCGGCCCGCGTCTTGGCAGGTCCGCCGCAACACCCCTGCGCCGCGGCTTGCGCCGCCTGCGGACCCGGGCCGGAACAGACGCCTGTTTCGGGCAGAACGAGTTCCACCCGGGCGGCGGCATCATGGTCTCCGGCCAGAGCGGCAACGATGGAGCGCACCTGCTCATGCCCTGTCGCCAAAAGGAAGGTCGGCGCCCGGCCATAGGATTTCATCCCGGCGATGTAGAAGCCGGGTTCAGGATGCGCGAGTTCCAAGGCCCCGTGCGGCCGGACCGTGCCGCAAGAATGCTGGTTCGGGTCGATCAGCGGCGCAAGAGTCGGTGGGCATTCCAGCGCCGGATCCAGTGCCACCCGAACCTCCCGCAGGAAGGACAGGTCGGGCCGGAACCCCGTTGCGATCACCAGTTCGTCGACCTCGACCTGTCTGCCATCTGCGGCAACCACCCACAGCGGGCCGGTTCCCGCGACGGAGGCAAGATGGAACCGGTTTTCCACGCGGATGCGACCTTGGTCCACCAATTGCGCAAGGTCGGTTCCAAGGGCTCCCCGTGCTGCCAACTGGTCGGCCTCACCACCGCCCAAGGCGCGCGTGATCGTCGCAGCGCGGCAGAGCCAGACGACCTGTGTATCGGGAAGACCGGACAGCGCGATCAGCGTGCCAATCGCCGAATGACCACCGCCAAGGACCGCCAGCCGCTTGCCCGAAAAGCGCGCGCGGTCCTGCCCCGCCACATCGGGCATGCCGTAGGAGATCCGCGCGTTGCCGCTTTCTCCCGGCACGGGGCGGCCCGCTCCACCCGGGTTGGGCTGGAACCACGTCCCGGTGGCGTCAATCACCGCATCGGCGCGATGCCACTCCAGACCTTCCACGCCGTCGGTTTCGATCAGGAAGGGCGCCCTCTCGCGTCCCGTGTCCTTGACCTTGTCGATCCCCTCGCGCCAAACCGCGATGACGCGGCGACCAAGCCGCAACCATGGTGCAAGAGACTGACCAAGCGGGGCCAGGTAATCCGTCACCAGATCGCCCCCTGTCGGATGCAGGTCGGGGTTTGGTCTTTGCCAGCCTGTCTGCGCAAGCCGACGTGCTGCCGCTGCATCAATATTGTAGCGCCAGTTCGAGAACATGGGGACATGGCCCCACGCCCGAACGGCTTGGGCGACGGCCTCACCCTGCTCGAGGATCAGGGGAACCATTCCACGTTCCAGCACATGCGCTGCTGCGGCAAGGCCGACCGGACCGGCACCTAGGATCGCAACTGTCTTTGTCATTCCGCAGTTCCTTTCTGCTAGAAATATCGAAATTCAGGGTATGGAAGGGCCGTCATGGGCCCGTGGCGCAAGCGTCCACGCAGCATTCGGCGACCAGATCATCGATGAGCCCCCGCATCACCGGATAGTTGGTCCTGCACAGAAGCGAAGTGCCGATCCGTTCCTGCTGAATCAGCTCGACCTGAACCAGCGCACGACAATGGTGTGATAGCGTGGATCCTGGAATGCCTAGCTTTTCCTGAATCTGGCCCATTGAAAGCCCGGTGTCGCCTGCCCGCACGAGCAGCCGATACAAGCGCAAACGTGTCGGGTTCCCCAGTGCGGCAAGGCGAGAAGCGGCAAGATCGATGTTCATGGAGACGACTCCTTATTCGGTATTTCTAGTTTTATCGAATGACCGTGTCAATCGTCGATATGGAACCTCGTGGGGCGGGTGAAGCCACCGATCGAACGGCCGAAACTTTGGTGTGAGGTTCCCCTGTCGCGCCCGCTGCCTGATGATGGGGCGGATCACAGTGCTGTCGATCATCTGGAGAGCGTCGGGGACCAGCCCGCTGTCGTTCAGGGCCCGCTGTATCCCATCCCGCAGCCCGGCCAGGCTCTAACGTCGGACCTGGCGGTAGACGGACGACCATTTGCCATACTCTTCGGGCAGGTCAAGCCAACGGACGTTTGGCATGGAACCGAGAAGACCAGGCGCCCCTTCGGTGACTGTCGAGAGGTCTGGTCCCAATTCTTAACCCAAACGTGATCTTCGCGCTGGCGACTGCCCCGGCAGGGCGCGCAACATTTGGGGTCAGGATGGGGTTGGGTTGAGGTGCGAAATTACCCAATGAAATCAAAGGAAAATGGCGGAGGGGATGGGTCTGGAATCCAACCTTCTCTTGTGGATGCCGCCCTCATTTGCAAGGAATTTCTGAACATTAGACA
>NZ_BMYJ01000008.1:0-158979 GCF_014652215.1 Neogemmobacter tilapiae
GTCTTGAAGTACCGAAAGGGCGAAGGCTGGGTCATCCCGGAAGGCTAGCCGTCAGAGGATGTCTGGGCAACCAGAGTTCCTCTGACAGTGCCCCGCCTCGCGCAGGGTTTTCTCATTCAGTTTCAGTCGCTTGACCATACATCACGCCTCCTTGCCCAACGACACAGGCCTAGACCCGCGCCACTATCAAGTCGGACCACGGGGTCGGGACTGGAATACAGGCGGAAGGTGGAATTGGGTTGGGAAGGGGCGTTCCGGCAAGCTTTATCAGTGGGTTACGCGAAGGCGTGGGGATGTGCACGATCAATCATCTCTTCATCGGACGCTGACAACAAGTATGCGCACCACAGCGCCTCAGGATTGCATTCCATCGCGGGGACAGCGATCTTGGCAGCATCAATCCATTGGGTGCCGAAATGCTCTTGAACCCTTCAGCTCTGGAAGAACAACTGAGCCATCTCGTCGATGACTCTGTACGCGAAGCCTACCTCGCATTTGCGCATGCCTGGCTTCCCGAGGGAATGACGGTTCGTCCAGCAGGGCATGGGTACATAGCACGGGAGTTGCGTTTTGAGGCTGATGGAGCATGGTTGTTTTCTGCCGTGCTGAATCAAAAGTGGGTCCTGTGGTATTTTCGAAAGCCAGCAATTAACGCTGGAATCGTACAGGCCGACCAAACGCTTGCAAGGTTTCCGACCGCAGAAACCAGTGGGCGGGGCGAGATAAAGCTACGGGTCAGGAATGTTGAAGAGGCGCGGGCTGTCTTGAACTGGTTCGGATGTGGCGAAGTAGTGTGAAGATAGTAGCATGAGATTTCACGCCGACGGACCTTCAATACCGGACATGCTGCTTGAACGGTGCGACGCCGGCCGAGTTGTTTTCCTTTGCGGTGCAGGCGTATCGCTGCCCTCTGGCATGCCTACTTTCGTCGGCCTCACGAAGCATGTCGTCGAGTTTCTTGATCCACCTGCCGATTCTGAAATCATGGCTGCGTTTCGGCCCTGGTTGGATGGCTCATCGGCAGGGAACGTTCCGCTTGATCAAATTTTTAACCTTCTGCACCAGGAGTATGGGAAGGAAGAAGTCAACGCGCTTGTAACGAAAAGGCTGATGGTCGCCTCAAGTGTTGGGAAAGTCGGACGTGAGCATGAACTAATCAAACGCATTTCATCAAGCCAGAGCGGCAAACCGCAGATCGTGACGACGAACTTCGACAGATTGTTCGAGCTGGCACCTAATAGCGAAAAGTTAGTTCTGCACGAGCCACCCGCATTTCCCGATTTGAACTTCGGCACGACAATTGAAGGGATCACGTACCTACACGGGCGATTGGTGGATCCAACCTCGGACCGATATCCTTATGTGCTTAGCAGTGCGGATTTCGGACGAGCCTATCTCTCGGAGGGATGGGCAACAAACTTCGTCCGAAGCCTTCTCGAGCGCTACACCGTAGTTTTGGTCGGTTACCAAGCCGAAGACCCTCCGATCAAGTACTTGCTCCAAGGTCTAAACCATGACGGTCAATATGATCGTTCGCGGCTTTATGCATTTGATCGTGGACTTCCGGAAGAAATCGAAACCAAATGGCGTGATCGGGGCGTGACTGCAATAGCGTATTCCGATCATCCAGTGCTATGGAAGACGATGGAGGCATGGGCGGACCGAGCTGATGATCCGCGATCTTGGCGTGCGTCTGTCATTGCTGCGAGTCGGCATGATCCAAAAGGATTCCCACCTCACATTCGGGGACAAGTGGCACACGTGCTTCGCACTGCACGTGGGGCGAGGTTGTTCGCCGAGAGCACTCCGGCGCCGCACGCGGAATGGATCTGCGTGATGGATGCAAATGTACGGTCAGCCAAGAAGAAGAGCGGCTACCGTGATGACTTGGAGGTCTTTGATCCCCAAGCCGCGTATGGACTCGACGACGACCTGGAGGATTTTTCGGAGGAGGACAAAAGGTACAGAAACGGCAACGATAACCTGCTTGTCTGGCGAGAAGATGATGACAATCCGACCGAGTTTCATCGATTAGTCGGGAGGCAAGCCGAAGGTTTCGAGGCGACCCCTATTCGGCTTGGTCACCTGATAAGCTGGATCGGCAAGTCAATCCAAAGCCCAGTGCTGGCCTGGTGGGCCGTTCGGCAAGACGGCATTCACCCGCGGCTGTTGCAGCAGATAGAGTGGCAGCTTGAACGTGGTGAGGATCTGGACCGGCGAGCCCGCCATGTCTGGAACCTGATCCTCGAACGCCACCGAGACCCACGCAATCGAAAATGGGATGGAGATTGGTTCGATTTCAAGAAACGTGTCGGTATTGAAGGCTGGACAGCAGGTGTATTGAGAGAGTTTCGACGGGTGGCCACTCCTCGTGTCGAAGTCCGGCCCCTGTTTGGAATAGGCGAGGTCAAGCCGCCCTTCACTCCGTGGGAAACAAGCCGTGTCGGCGACATTGGTCAGTTCGAGGTGAAGTTCCTCGAGCGCCACAATGACGACCTTGAAGTACCTGATGAGCACCTCCCCAGTATAATTGGTATCCTTGAGGACCAGCTCAAAGTAGCGTCTGGTCTTTTGGAGGATGTCGGGACGACGTATTTTCAGACCCCTACTTGCTATCCGATGCGAGAGGTCGACGGCAGAGAGCACGTGACAAAGGCTGCTGAGGTCATGAGCTGGTTTATCCAGCTTTTTGATCGGTTGGCGAGCATGTCGCCCAACCTTGCAAATGCGCATGCAGCGACCTGGCCAGCCTCTGACCGATTCTTCTTTCGAAAGCTAAAGCTCTACGCTCTGAACAAGGTCGGGGTATTCGGGGCAGAAGAAGTCGCCAATGTATTGCTGGCACTAGATCAGGAGGCATTCTGGGACATCGACGTCGTCAGGGAGCTTTTGTTCTTGCTTGTCGATCGATGGTCAGAATTCTCAGAAAAGGATAGGGAGCGCCTAACTGATCGGATCTTGTCGGGTCCAAATCAGCTTCCTCACTGGTCTGACGAAGAGTTCCCCGGAATCCGTGACGAGTTCGCTGCCCGTTATGCCCGTTACCTCGAACTTCAAGGCTGTATGTTGGCGGCTGATCGAACTGAACGGCTCGCACAGATGCTGCAGAAAATTCCGAGATGGAGCGACGGGTGGGCAAAATCGACAGTTACAGAGCGAGGGTCGCACGTCAGCTATGTCGGCACAGATGATGCGCCGGATGCCATCATCGACGTCCCAGTGGGTGAGATCGTAGCAAAGGCAAAGGAAGTCCTGAAACGAGACTTCGGCAGTTTCACTGAGAAGCGCCCGTTTACGGGCCTAGTGAAAGCCAGCCCGCGAAAGGCTCTTTCCGCCTTGACCGTCGCGGGGAAGGCTGGCGACTACCCGAAGGTGTTTTGGTCAGCATTGATCAACGAAATGCCACAAGATGTATCCCCTCGTCTTAGGACCGTCTTCCTACGTCGACTGGCAGGTCTTCCGCATGGGGTGGTTGCTGAACTTAGCCATACCTTGGGTCGATGGCTTGAAAAGAACCTGGCTTTGGTACTCGAGTTCGACAACGATCTTGGGTGGAAAGTGTTCGATCACATCGTCGATGGGATCATCAGCGGTGGACTTGAAGCTGCAAACAGTGGACTTGGTGAGGTTCGCCAAGGTGGAGAAGTAGTCAAGCGGTCGCGTCGCACACTCGATCATGCCATCAACGGACCAATTGGTATGTGCACCGAGGCGCTATTCGATGCTGTGCCTGGGAAGAAGCAGGAAGCCGGTTCGTTGGTTCCAAACCATATCAAGTCCCGCTTGGAACGCCTTTTTGCGGCACCAGGCGAGGGTTCAGATCACGCTGTGTCAGTAGCGACCAGCAAGCTCAACTGGCTCATGTTCATCGATCCCGATTGGACCCAAGAACGACTAATCCCATTGCTGGCTTTCGAACACCCGGCTTCAGAGCCTGCTTGGAACGGATTCTTGCACAGTGGCCGCGTGCCTTGGCCACCGCTGGCAGAAGCCATAAAGCCTCTACTGCTGCAACTTTTCCCCTTCATAGAGGGGTTTTCTTGGAACCGTGACGTTTCAAAGGTTGCAGCCCAGTGGTTGGGCTTCATGCGAATTTTTCATCCGGATGAGGCAGGTGGCCTGACGAGATCAGAGATGAGGTCTGTTCTCCGTGAAATGTCCGACGGCACACGAAACGACCTCATATTCTGGCTGGGACAAGTCGGACAGAAAAACGAAAACGGTTGGACGGACCTTGTCATCCCCTTCATCGAAGGTGACTGGCCGCGAGAGCGCCGATACAGGACTACTGCGTCCATGAAGGCTTGGATCAGTCTGCTTGACGATACCGGCGACAGGTTTCCGGTAGTTTATGAAGCAGTAAAGAAGTTCCTCGTCGGTGTGGAAGTGAATGACCAGCCGTTTTACCGCTTCACAAGGGAGATCAGTGGGGAAGTACCTCTGACGACACGGTTCCCGGAAACTACCTTGGACTTGATGGATAGGGTGACACCGCAGGTTGTGACCCGGCGACCGTATGAGCTGCCGAAGATCCTTGCCCTCATTGCTGAAGTCGCCCCTGCGCTGACGTCGGATCACCGTTACCTACGCCTAGTGGACCTTGTGGAACGAAGTTGATCGAACGATTGGACGTCTTGCTGTCTACCGGTTTCGAATTTCTAAGGTCGCCCGACCGACGCGCTTATATATTTCGCGGAGGCTTTGGCGATGATCTTGACGAGAATGATCCGGCGCACTTGTCAACGTCTGGTCAACCGTTGAATTCAGTCTGGGACCGTCCTGTTCCCTCGAAACGCGCTGGCATCCGTCCCGTGTCGAGAAGAAATCTAAACCTTTCAAAGGGATATGGGGCAAGTGCTTGATATGGATGAGGCCTGCAAAATTGTGCGGGTTCGGCTCATAACCTGAAGGTCGCAGGTCGGACCCCTTTCAGGCGTGCGAAAGGTCCATCTCATCTCGCTTGTCCATAGAATCATCAAATTGCCCGCAACATCAGACCTGCGTGACAGCCTCAATCTATCTTGACTGGACTACTTTATTTTGAGGGCCAAACTTTCCGCTATTCAATGCTTGGTTCAATATTCGGTGCTGTCGGCCGCCAGCATTTCATGGGCAATCAGGATGCTCCATTTCTTGCGTAAGGCGCGCATCTGCTTGCGCAACGCAGCGTCGATCCGAACGGGGTACAGGTCTTCGGGAAGCACAATGCGCCAGCGGGCAATCTGGGCGTCTGCGATCTCGAAGTGACGTTTCAGATCTTCGCGTTCCTTGGGGTCGGTCTCGGTGGCGATCGCCTCGCGGCACATTTCCCGCAGGATCACCTGATGGCGCAAGTGGTTGTAGGCACTATCATAGGTCCTTTTCTCTTCTGCCGTCATAGGCCCGCTGATGATGACAGTGCCGCGCTGCATGTCAAAGCGGATATGATCGGGATGGGGCAGCGGATCTGGTTCGCCGACAATACCCATGCGTGCGCGCCGCGTCAGTTCGTTTTCCCAGTTGATCTTGTAATCCAACGCCACATTGAACCACTCGTCATGCAGCGCCTTGTTGCTGGTTTCCACCGCAGAAAGAAGTTCCGCAAAAAGCCGTTGTGAACGGTGCTGGCCTTTGACGGCATTGACCGCCAGGGATCGCAACACGGCCTGCGCAATGGGCACGGTCACATTGCGGTCCCCGTCGCGCACCGTGATGCCGCGATAGGCCTCCGTCAGGATCAGGTCCTTCATGCGCTCTTCGTTCAGCGATGGCTTGCGGTTCTTCGCGCCTTTCGGGCGACCCTGCGGGTTGCCGGATTTCCCCTTCTGGAAACGACTGGCCTGCGGAGGCTTGGCGTAACCTACGGCATAGCCGGGCCGCACCGCCAGCGGACCCGTCTTGCCGGGGCCAGGTTGTTTTGGCGGAGTCAGGTCATCCGGCGTCATGCGACGGCTTCCGCCACAGAAGCGGCCCTTGGCCAACCACAAACCAATTGTTCCGCCATATCCTTGGCCTGGATTTCCCAACGGGTCAGGATCCGGTCACAATAGATTGGGTCGAGTTCCACCAGCCGCGCCCGCCGCCCGGTCTTCTCGGCCGCAATCAAAGTTGAACCTGATCCCCCGAAGACATCCAGCACAATCTCGCCGCGCCCCGACACATCCCGGATTGCATCCGCAATCATTTGCACCGGCTTGACCGTCGGATGCAGACGCAGTTCGTCCATGCGGCCCTTCCGCATGCTGTTCACACCCCGGTAGTTCCAGACATTGGTGCGGTAGCGACCATGCTGGCCCAGCTCAAAACTGTTCACATGGGGCGCGGTGCCCTTCTTGAAGGCAAAGATCAATTCATGGCGCGAGCGGTAAAAGGTGCCCATGCCGCCATTGTCCTTGGCCCAGACGATCAGGTTCTTCAATTCATCATAGACCGCATGACCCGCGGCCAGCATTTCGCCCATATGGCGCCAATCCATGCAGTGGAAGTGAATCGAACCGTCCACACTGTGATTGGCCATGTTTTGCAAAGCCCGTGTCAGGAAGGCGGTGAACTCCGACATGGTCATCTCACCGGCAGCCATCGCGAACTCACGGTGCTTCACCTTGCCGGAACCGCCGACATGGCCATCGATCTTCACATTGTAGGGCGGGTCGCTGAACACCATGCGCGCCTGATCCCCCTCCATCACCGCCGCAACGATGCCCGCGTCCAGCGCATCCCCGCAGATCAAACGGTGAGTGCCAAGCTGCCAAATATCGCCCGCATGGACCCGGCGCGGGGCAAACTCGGGCAGAATGTCATCCTCCGGATCCCCAGGTTCTTCGGGCGTCAGACCCTCCACCAGCGCATCGATCTCGGCCACTTCAAAGCCGATCACCCCGATGTCAAAGCCAATGTTTTCGGTGGCGAGCAGCCCTTGCAACTCCTGCGCCAGAAGTTCCTCATCCCAACCCGCGTTCAGGGCCAACTTGTTGTCGGCAATGACATAGGCCCGCTTCTCGGCCTCGCTCATATGCTCAATCCGCACACAGGGCACTTCTGTCAGACCCAGATGTTTGGCCGCCTCTACCCGGCCGTGACCGGCAAGGATCGTGTTGCTCTGATCGATCAGCACCGGATTGGTGAAGCCAAAGGTCTCGATCGACGCTGCGATCTGCTTCAGCTGCTTCTTGGAGTGTGTCCGAGCGTTCGTGGCCCAAGGCCGCAGCGAAGCCGGGGGGATCATCTCGATGGTCTGGGTCATGACAGCCTCCTTGGCGCATCGCTGAGTCGGGCGACGTATCACCCCTATTCGTAAGATATATCGTCCGCTTGTCTTGCGCAAGATCTGGGCGTATAGATTCGTAAGATGTGGCGAACGAACTGAAGGACCGACCCCATGAGCCTCGCAGAACGCCTGTTCGATCTGCGCCAAGGGACCAAATATTCCCTGCAGCAAGTTGCCGACGCGGTCGGCGTGTCCAAGGCGCATATCTGGGAATTGGAGAAAGGCCGGACCGCCAACCCCTCCTTTGAATTGGTGCAAAAGCTGGCGCAGTTCTTCGGGGTTTCGGCCGAGGCCTTGATCGGCGAGGCCGAGACGCCACCGCCGGTCGCTCAGCAGATCCAGCGCATTCATCGCGATCTGAAGGACCTGTCGGAACGCGATCGAGACATCATCGAGACGATGGTAAAGTCGATGCGGGCCAGTGCCGCCCCACCATCCGCCGAGGAGTAAAGCCCTGCAGCTTGATCGCGTTGATCTGGCCGACATCCATAAGCCCGACCAACTGGCGCAGGCCATTCATCGCCGGATGGGCCCACTGCAGGGCGCTGTCCCCGTTGATCAGATCGCCCGCAGCCTCGACATCGCCGACATACGCTATGAACAACTCGACGGTTTTGAAGGCATGCTGCTGACCGACCGCCTTCGCACCCAAGGCCAAATCCTGGTCAACACCAAGCGGGGGATGCCAGCCGCCCGGTTCAGCCTCGCCCATGAACTGGGGCACTTTCTGCTGGAGCGCCATGTGCTGGGCCTCGACGGCCGGTTCACCTGCACACAAAACGATCTGCGCGAGGCGCGGACGGCGCAACTGCATCAGAGGCAAGAGGCGGAGGCCAATGCCTTTGCCATCGCCCTCTTGGCGCCGCAGGCTCTGGCGGCCCTTTTTACTGTTGCGGAACCGAGCATAGCAGCCGCTAGGGGCCTCAGGGATCGGTTGGAACTCAGCCTGGAAGCCGCCGCGCGCTGTCTTGTCGCACGCCATGATGAACCCCTTGCTGCGGTTTGGACCAAGAACCGCGTCATCCGCTATGTCGTGCGCGGACCGCGATTTCCATGGATCGAACGCGGTCCACAACAGGTGGTTTCAGCACTCAGCCGGACAGCGGAAGCCTTCGGGCGCAGGTTAGAAGGCACCACGGCGATGGGCGAGGTCGCGCCCGCCGCTTGGACAAACGCGGACATCCCCGAACTCTTCGAACAGGTGCGCATTGGCAAGGAGGGTCATGCCTTGACCCTGCTCTGGGCCACCTTGCCGGAATGCGAAGACGAAGAAGATTGAGCGGGGCGGGTGGCTGGTGATCCTTGCTAGTGATCCAGTGCTGATTGGCAACGGCCTCGCGCCTTGCAAGTCTGTCCGAGCAGCGGTTCGCCCTTTTTTCGATCCCGGTGAGTAGCACGGGCTGTCGTCAGATCGACCAGACGCAACGAGCACTGTTCCATAAAATCAAAATCATAACCCCCTATGGCCTCCTTTCCATTGGACTTCACCGTGTTTTGGAGCGTTGGTCTGATCCAAGCCCGGTCCCGTCCGGGCTCGTTCCGGTACGCGTCGTCGCGTTGTGCGCGCCGCAAGTACCGGAGAAAGATCATGACCAGACAGAGGAAGAACGGATCAGCCGTCACCTGCAGCCCTAAGGGCGCGCCCAAGCCCGCGGCTGATGATGGTATGACGGTGCCAGCAACCAACGACCATCTAGATGGTGCCGTCCATTCCGCCGATATCCCGCCCGTCGGCAATACCGTCGAAGATCCGGCGGAAGATTTGGTCGAGGATAATTCAGCCAACATGGATGCGCCATCTGCGGCACAGGCTTCATTGATCGCAATCGCCCCTCGCCAAACCAAAGCCGCGCTTCTGCGGGAGAAGGTACTGGCCCCCGGCGGTGCCTCGCTGGCCGATCTGATGCGCTTGACCGGCTGGCAAGCCCATACCATCCGCGCGGCCTTGAGCGGCTTGCGCAAGTCAGGGCTCGTGCTCACCCGGCGTCGCGAGGGCACGGACAGTATCTATGGCGTGGAAAGTGCCGCGCTGGATTCTAGTGCTGTCGAGATTGCGGCAGCGGGGACGGGGGAAAGGGCGGCTGCAAACATCGCCGAACCCGCAGAAACGGGTGCGACCGATCCGACAATCTCTACGCCTGCCGCAACCGCCCAACTGCCGACAGACCCGGCGGCAGCCAGCCTTGACCCAGCCCCGGTGCGGACATGACCACCGTCAAAGAACTCGACGCGCTGGATCGGGCTGGTCTGGCCACGCTCTGGGCGGAACTGCTGGGCGGTTCTGTGCCGCCCGGCATGAGCCAGTTGATGCAACGCCGCTATCTCGCCTTCGCCCTGCAAGCGCGGAAGGGGGGCGATCTTGCCCCCGCACTTGCCGCGCGGCTTGACCGCTTGGCTGCAGGAGAAGTGCAGAAGGCTGCACTCAGCCTCAAGCCCGGCGCCCGGCTCCTGCGCGCATGGAACGGCACAACCCATGTCGTGGATGTCGTCGCAGACGGGTTCCTCTGGAACGGCACTTGCCATCGCTCCCTCTCCGCCATCGCCCGCGCCATCACCGGGGCCCGATGGTCGGGGCCTCGGTTCTTTGGTCTGATTGATGCCGCCGAGGCTACAACCAAGGCGGGTCAGGTTGTCGTCCCCCGGCGCAAGGCGGGTTCCAAATGACCCAAAAGCCCGCAATCCGCTGCGCCATCTACACCCGCAAATCCTCCGATGAGGGGCTCGATCAGGCCTTCAATTCGCTGGATGCCCAATATGAGGCTTGCGCGGCCTATGTCGCCAGCCAGCGCCATGAAGGCTGGAAGCTCATCGCCGAACGGTTTGACGATGGGGGGATTTCGGGGGGCACGCTGGAACGCCCGGGTTTGCAGCGCCTGCTGGCCGAAATCGACGCCGGACGCATTGGCATGGTGGTGGTTTACAAGATCGACCGCCTGACCCGATCGCTGGCCGACTTTGGTCGCTTGGTCGAGCGGCTGGACGCCAAGAACTGTTCCTTCGTCTCGGTGACACAGGCCTTCAACACGGCGACTTCCATGGGTCGCTTGACCTTGAATGTGCTGTTGTCCTTCGCGCAGTTCGAACGCGAAGTCACCGCCGAACGCATCCGCGACAAGATTGCTGCCTCCAAGAAGAAGGGCCTCTGGATGGGCGGCAGTCTCCCCTTGGGCTATGACCGCCACCCCGATCCCCAACGCCGGGAGTTGGTGATCCATCCGGGCGAAGCCGAGACCGTCAAACAACTGTTCCAACTTTACGCCGAACTGGGCAATCTGCGTCTGTTAGAGATCAGGGCACGTGAGCTTGGCCTGCTTCCCAAATCCAAGGAAGTCCTACTCGCAACCAGCGGCCCCGACATCACATCAGGCGCAAAACCCGACACGAGCCCATTCAGCCGTGGCCAGTTGCATTATCTGCTGATGAACCCGGTCTATACTGGCCGCATCCGACACAAGGACCAAACCTATCCCGGTCAGCATCCGGCCATTATCGATGCCGATCTTTGGCAGCAGGTGCAGACCAAACTCATGTCGGCAAGCGCCCGACCCCGCGGCCGCAGCCCGACGCCGACCGAGGCCCGTGTGCTGGCTGGCAAGCTGCGCGACGAGACAGGTGATGTCTTGACCCCAACCCACACCCAGCGCCATGGCCGCCGCTTTGCCTATTATGTCTCCCACCGCCTGATTGCAGGGGGCAAGGATCCCACAGGTTGGCGGCTGCCTGCCGAGGCCTTGGAAGCCACGGTCCGCCAATTGGTTGCGGCCCATTTGCGGGCAGCGGCAGAGCGCCATGGGCTGCTGGTCACACCGGATGTGACGCAGGCGACACAGATTGCGGCGCGTGCGCAGGGTCTCGCCGAAAAGCTTGAAGCGGACCCGCCGCTTCTGGCAGATCTGATTGCAAAGCTCGATCTTGGTCAGGGCTTTGTGCGCATCAGCCTTGCGCAGGACCCGATTTCCGCCGCCCTCGAAGTATCGGCCGATCACCTAGCCCCTGATCTGCTTTGCTTTGAGCAGCCCTTCTCACTGCGCCGCCGGGGAATTGAGACCCGGATGGTGGCAGGCGAGAGGCTTCCTGCGCCGGACCCTGTCCTTATCCGCGCGCTCGCCGAGGCCCGGCTTTGGGTCAGAACCTTGCGAGAGGGGACATCGCTGGCCGAGATTGCAAAAGCCGCAGGTCGATCTGAGCCCTATGTCCGCAACCGCATTCCGCTGGCGTTTCTGGCCCCAAGCCTGCAGGCCGTCATTTTGGAAGGGCGTCAGCCGCCAGACCTTTCCCTCGCCCGGCTCATCCGCGACGGCATCCCGATGGATTGGGCCGAGCAGGCGCGGAGTTTTGGGATCACCTGATCCAGAGAGGGGGCAACAACGTCTACGGGCACCCCAAACAGCCCTTAACGCAAGTCCCTGTTCTTCCCAATTCTTTCCCTGTTCTGCTGAATTTTATTCCCTGATCACCTTGATTAAATTCCCTGTTATTCCCGAACAGGGAATTCCGCGCTAAGCCACGGGCATTGCAGGATGATTCAGGACAGATTCCACCAGAACCGCCTCTCAGGGACGTCTATTCCCTGATAATTCCCTGTTTCTGCATTGGATCATCGCAAACCGAACCACTTCCAAACTCCGCGGAGACGCGGGCCGGAAAGGCGCGCAAGGAAGGAGGTGGGTTCAGTCTCCGCGCGCAGCGGCACCCGCTAAGCCCCGGAAACACGGGAGAAATTCGGCTTAGAACGAAATACAGGCGCTGAGACAGGGCTGGGTGGCGGAGAGGGTGGGATTCGAACCCACGGTAGGCTTGCACCCACACCGGTTTTCGAAACCGGCCCAATCGGCCACTCTGGCACCTCTCCGGGGTGGTGGCGTGGGCGGGGATTTAGCGAAGGGTTGCTGGGGGTGCAAGGGGGGCTGTGAAAAATAACGCCGGGAAAGGGCGCTCAGGCGGCTTGGGCGGGCAGAAAGGCGGGCAGGTTGTCCTCGATCCAGGCGGCGAGTTCGCGCAGGCGGTCGGCGGCGCCTTGGCCAAGGGGGGTCAGCGAATATTCGACATGGGGTGGGACGACATCATGCGCCACGCGCAGCACCAACCCGTCGCCTTCCAGCTGTTGCAGGGTCTGGGCCAGCATCCTTTCGCTGACGCCGCCTATATTGCGTTTCAATTCCGAAAAACGGTGGGTGCCGTGGCAAAGGACGATCAGCACCAAAGTGCCCCAGCGGCTGGTCATATGGCGCAGCACATCGCGCGAAGGGCAGCGTTCCGACAAGACGTCGGGGGCAGGGATGGGCAGGGAAAAGCGGTCAGAGTTCATGGTGGCACCAGAAAATTCAAACTTACAAAAATGTAGGTACTTCCTATTCGTAAGTAAAGGCGTATGTCGGGGGCAACGCAGCAAAACGCAAAGTAGGAGATGATCATGACAATTGGTGTGACGGGTGCGACGGGGCAGTTAGGGCGTCTGGCGGTGGCCGCGCTGAAGGCCAAAGGCGCGGATGTCGTGGCGCTGGTGCGCGACACGGGCAAGGCCGCGGATCTGGGCGTTGCGGCGCGTGTGTTTGATTACAAAGCGGCGGATGCTGCTGCCTTGGCGGGGATCGAAACGCTGGTGCTGATCTCGTCGAATGATTTTGACGACCGGGCGGGCCAGCATAAGAAGGTGATCGCGGCGGCCAAAACGGCGGGCGTCAAGCGGGTGGTCTATACATCGCTGCTGAAGGGCGACGCTTCGCCGATGATTTTGGCGGGCGATCATATTGCCACCGAAGCGGCCCTGAAGGATTCGGGCCTGACCTATACGATCCTGCGCAACGGCTGGTATCTGGAAAACCACACCGGCAATCTGGGCGGGGCGATTGGGGCCGGGGCGATGATCGGCTCCTCCGGTGAAGGGCGGATTTCGGCGGCGAGCCGTCAGGACTATGCCGAGGCGATTGCGGCCGTGGCTGGGGCCGGGCACGAGAACAAGGTCTATGAACTGGCGGGGGATGACAGCTTTACCGTGGCCGAAATGGCGACGGTGGTCAGTCAGGTGACGGGCAAGACGATCCCCTTCAACAACCTGCCGGAAGACACCTATGCGGGCATCCTGCAAAGCTTTGGCCTGCCGGAAGGTTTCGCAAAGATCTTGGCCGACAGTGACGTGCAGGCGTCGAAAGGCGCGCTATTTGACGACAGCAAGACCCTTTCGCGGCTGATCGGTCGTCCGACGACCAAGATGGCGGATGCGGTGAAGGCGGCGCTTTCCTAAGCACCTTTGCGTGACCGCTTAGCCCCCCGCTTGGCAAATCCACGCGGGGGGCCTAGCTTTCGGGCAGATCATCGAAAGGTCCGCCCATGGTTCTGCGCCCGCTGCTTATCTCGCTGCTGATCGCCACGGCAATGCCCTTGGCGCCTTTGCCTGTGATGGCGGAAACCACCATTAGGGGTGTCACCGCGCAACGGATCGGGGCGCTGACCCAGACGCTCAAGATGGACGACATCTTTCAGGTGATGCTGGATGAGGGCGTCGATTACGGTCAAAGCATTGAGGATGAGATGTTTCCGGGCCGGGGTGGGCCGGAATGGTTGGATCGCGTGCGGGCGATCTATGCCAAGGGGCCGATGCGCGAACGGTTTGAGGATCGTCTGCTGATCGAGCTGGCGTCGGACCCTGCGGCCTTGGATGCGGCGATGCAGTTCTTTGGTTCCGCCCGTGGCCAGCGGATCGTCGATCTGGAAATTGCGGCGCGCAAGACCCTGCTGGACGAGGCGGCGCAAGAGGCAGCGCGGGTGACGGTGGAGGATATGATCGCCGAAGGCCATCCGCGTATGGCGGCCTTGCAGAACTTTGCCGAAACGAATGAGCTGGTGGAACTGAACGTCGCGGCCTCGCTGAATGGGTCG
This sequence comes from Neogemmobacter tilapiae, assembly GCF_014652215.1. Classification (GTDB taxonomy): domain Bacteria; phylum Pseudomonadota; class Alphaproteobacteria; order Rhodobacterales; family Rhodobacteraceae; genus Neogemmobacter; species Neogemmobacter tilapiae. The sequence continues at coordinate 14,126 of NZ_BMYJ01000008.1, forward strand.
ATGGAGTTTTACAAAGGGCTGTCGGAAGGCGGGGCTTTCGGGCCGGGAATGACGGAAGAGGAAATCCTGTCGGACGTCTGGGGGCAGGAGCCGCAGATCCGGGCGGATACCGAGGAATGGTTGTTCGGCTTTCTGGTGATGGCCTATCAGCCCCTGTCGGATGAGGATCTGGCGGCCTATCAGGCTTTTGCCGAAAGCGCTGCCGGGCAAAAGGTGAACCGGGCGCTGTTTGCCGCCTTTGGTGAGGTTTTCGTGCCGGTGTCGCGGGCGATGGGGCGGGCATCGGCGGCGGAAATGGCCGGGGAAGATATCTGAATTCCCTGCAATTAGACGTTGACGAAGGCCCGATGATCCCCGATAAGCGCCCGTCTCTGCCGGGCATGGCCCGAGTGGGGGGATTCGCAATTTTGACAACCGTCCCGAAAGGGGCGCGCTGTCCGAGGCAAAGACCGAACGCTGGCAGAGGCCAGGGCCACAGGACGCGGCAATGAAAAGGAATGAACGCATGTTCGCGGTTCTGAAAACCGGCGGCAAGCAGTACAAAGTCAAGGCGGGGGATATCCTGCGCGTTGAAAAGCTTGCAGCTGTGGCTGGTGACAAAATCCAGTTCAACGAAATTCTGATGGTCGGCGGCGACAAACCCGTTCTGGGCGCTCCGCTGGTGGCTGGTGCGGCTGTGCAGGCCGAAGTGATCGAACAGATCAAGGGTGAGAAAGTCATCCACTTTGTGAAGCGTCGTCGTAAGCATTCGTCGCAACGCACGAAGGGCCATCGTCAGCAACTGACCTTGCTGCGGGTGACCGATGTTCTGGCCTCGGGTGCCGACAAGTCGGGCGTGACGGTTGCCACCGGCACCGCCGACGCGCGCCGTTCGGCCCATAATGCTGGTGCCGCTGCGGCCCCCGCTCCGAAAGCCAAGGCTGCGAAAGCGGCTGCTCCGGCGGCGGACGCTGCCGAAGCCCCTGCGAAACCGAAGCGTGCCGCCAAGGCCGCTGCTGCGAAGGAGTAATCCCCCATGGCACACAAGAAAGCAGGCGGTTCATCCCGTAACGGCCGCGATTCGGCCGGTCGTCGTTTGGGCGTGAAGCTGTTCGGTGGCCAGTCGGCCATTCCGGGCAATATCATCGTGCGCCAGCGCGGCACGACCTGGTTCCCGGGCAACGGCGTCGGCATGGGCACGGATCATACGATTTTTGCAACGGTCGAGGGCAAGGTGACGTTCAAGAAAGGCCTGAAGGGCCGCACGTTTATCTCGGTCCTGCCAGTGGCAGAGGCAGCAGAATAAGCCGAACCTTTACAATCTGATTGTAAACAGGGGATCGGCCAAAGGGCCGGTCCCCTTCTTCATTTCGGACCGGTCTGACAAGCCCCGCGCAAGCGGGTTCATGGTGAGAGAGACTGGAAAAGGAAATGACCGTCACCGGAAAAGATCTGATCGACCTTGGCTTCCCGCAAGGGAAAGCGCTTGCGGATGCTTTGGCCTATGCCAATGCGAATGGCCTGGAGGGCGAGGCGTTGCGCGCCTATGCCGCCAGCGTGATGCCAGCGCCCTTTATGGAACTGCACGAACAGGCCCCGGCTTGGCAGATGAACATTCAGGCCGAAGATGATCTGGAAGCGGTGAACGTTCAAAAGGTGCAGGAAACCATGGCGAGCCTGATGCGCACCCCCACGGTGCGTGGCGGTGCTGTCATGCCCGACGCCTGCCCTGCTGGTCCGGTCGGCACCATTCCGGTGGGCGGCGTTGTCGTGGCTGAAAAGGCGATCCATCCGGGGATGCATTCCGCCGACATCTGCTGTTCGGTCATGCTGACCGAATTTGCCGATGCCGACCCCAAGGCCGTTCTGGATGCCGCGCATGAGGCGACCCATTTCGGCCCCGGTGGGCGGGCCAATGGGCGACGCTTTACCGTGTCGCTGGATCTGCTGGATGGGTTCCGCGCCAACATGTTCCTGAATGATGACAAGATCATCCGGGCGGCGATCGAACATATGGGCACGCAGGGCGATGGCAACCATTTCGCTTTTGTCGGGCGCTCGGCGGCGAAGGGCACGGTTTGTCTTGTCACGCACCACGGCTCTCGCGGGCCGGGGGCGGGGCTTTACAAGCTGGGCATGCATATGGCGGAACGCTTCCGCAAGCGATTGTCGCCCAAGACCGACAAAGAGAACGCTTGGATTCCGTCGGACAGCCCGGAGGGCGTGGCATACTGGGACGCGCTGCAACTGATCCGCCGCTGGACCAAGGCCAACCACAACGCCCTTCATCAGGCGGTGACGGTGGCCTTGGGTCTGAAGGTGGTCGAACGGTTCTGGAACGAACATAACTTCGTCTTCCGGCGGGGGGATTTGTTCTATCACGCGAAGGGGGCTACGCCGATTGCCGCCGATTTCCTGCCAGATGGCAGTGGCACGCAGATTGTGCCCCTGAACATGGCCGAACCCGTGCTGCTGATTCGGGGCACGCCGAACGCCCAGAACTTGGGCTTTGCCCCGCACGGGGCAGGGCGCAACCTGTCGCGGATGGCGCATAAGCGCGGTTTGGGCGACCATTCCGAGGCCGAGGTTTTTGCACGCGAAACGGCGGGCTTGGATGCGCGCTTTTTCAGCGGCGAAATCGACGTGGCGGAACTGCCAAGCGCCTATAAACCCGCGGCGACAGTGCGGCGGCAGATGGCCCAGTTTGGTCTGGCCGAGGTGGTGGATGAAATCATCCCCTATGGTTCGATCATGGCCGGCGATTGGGAACGCAAAGCATCTTGGCGGATCAAGGCCAAGGCGAAACATGCGGCCCGTCAGGCGCAGGTGGCGGCATGAAACCTGCCGAACTTTCTTTGCCTAAATTTTCGCGGTGCCCTACGGGTGCCGCGATTCATGCAGATTGTGGACGAAAGGCGTTGATAAACGCCAATCGGCTATCCATGTGCTTCGAAGGAGGGAAGCCATGACGTTGGACATGATCACCGCGCCCGAAAAGGGTCAGATCGCTGCTGGTCGTTTCGTGCTGCGCCCGGTGCGCCGCTCGGATGCCGGGCTGTTCGCCATGTATGCGGGCGACAAGCGGGTGGCCGAGGCGACGCGATCCATCCCGCATCCCTTGCCGCCCGGCGCGGCCGAGGCTTTCGTGGCCCGCGCGATGGCAGGACCTGCGGATGAGGACATCTGGGTGATGGATGGCAGCGCCACGGGTCTGGCTGAGGTGCTGGGTGTCATCAGCCTGAAAAAGATGGACAGGAACCAGTCCGAGGTCGGCTATTGGGTCGCCCCCGCCTTCTGGAATCTGGGTATCGCGTCCGAGGCGGTTCAAGCACTGATCGCCGCCAACCCGCAAGGCAACTGCACCATCTTTGCCGAGGTGTTTCAGGACAATCCCGGTTCGGCACGCGTGCTGACCCATGCCGGTTTCCAGTATCTGGGCGACGCCGAAACCTTTTCGGTCGCGCGCAATGCCCGCGTGCCGACCTGGACCTATACCCGAAAGCTGGGCTAGCCTGCGGCTTCCTCCTCCCGTTCTCCCAATCTCCTCGGGGGGAGGAAACCACGCCACCGTGAGGGCCGAAAGTCCTCAGCCCGGAAAGAGCGGCTCGATGCCCCGAGAGACCGGTTTCAAGAGTGAACGCACCATGACAGACAGCACGATCCGCATGGCCGAACCCGTCGATCTGCCGCAGATCATGGCGATCTACAATCATGCGGTGCGCGAAACCACGGCGATCTGGAATGATACGCAGGTTGATCTGGACAACCGCGAACGCTGGTATGCCGACCGCATGGGGCGGGGTTTCCCGGTTTTTGTCGCCGTGCTGGGCAAGCAGGTTCTGGGCTATGCCTCGTATGGCGACTGGCGGGCCTTTGATGGCTATCGTGGCACGGTGGAAAACTCGGTCTATGTGGCGCCTGACATGCAAGGCCGGGGCGTGGGCAAGGCTTTGCTTCAGGCCTTGGTTGACGATGCCCGCGAACAGGGTAAACATGTGATGGTCGCAGGGATCGAGGCGGGCAACATCGGCTCGATCCGGTTGCATGAAAAATTGGGGTTTGTCGAAGTGGCACGGATGGAGCAGGTGGGACAAAAGTTCGGGCGCTGGCTCGATCTCGTCTTCCTGCAACTGCGGCTGGACGAACGACCAGAACCAACGGCCTGACGGACCTTGATCCTTTGCGGTTAGGGGTTTATCGCCATTCGACGCCCCCAACCCGAAAGTTTCCCCGATGAAGTTCCTCGATCTTGCCAAAGTTTATATCCGCTCGGGTGGCGGCGGTTCGGGCTGCGTGTCTTTCCGGCGGGAAAAGTTCGTCGAATTCGGCGGGCCGGATGGTGGCGATGGGGGCAATGGCGGTTCGGTCTGGGCTGAGGCTGTTGAAGGCCTGAACACGCTGATCGACTTTCGCTATCAGCAGCATTTCTTTGCCAAAAGCGGCCAGCCGGGGATGGGCAGCCAGCGGACGGGCAAGACGGGGGATGACATCATCCTGCGGGTTCCGGTGGGCACGGAAATCATCGACGAAGACGAAGAAACGGTGATTGCCGACCTGGTGACGGTGGGGCAGCGTGTGCTGTTGGCCAAGGGCGGCAATGGCGGTTGGGGGAACCTGGCCTTTAAGACCAGCACGAACCGCGCACCCGCACGGGCCAATCCGGGGCAAGAGGGGATCGAGCGCACCGTCTGGCTGCGGCTGAAGCTGATTGCCGATGCGGGGCTGGTGGGTCTGCCGAATGCGGGGAAGTCGACGTTCTTGGCGGCCGTGTCAAATGCGCGGCCAAAGATTGCGGACTATCCCTTTACGACGCTCGTGCCGAACCTCGGCGTGGTGGGCATCGACGGGGCCGAATTCGTGATGGCGGATATTCCCGGTCTAATCGAAGGGGCGAGCGAGGGGCGGGGTCTGGGCACGCAATTCTTGGCCCATGTGGAACGCTGTAAGGTGCTTTTGCATCTGGTGGATGGCACGTCCAGCACGATCACCAAGGATTACAAGACCATCGTGACCGAGCTTGAGGCCTATGCCGACGAGCTGGGCGACAAGCCGCGGGTCGTGGCGATCAACAAGATCGACGCTTTGGACAGCAAGACGCTTTCGTCCCGCAAGAAGGCGCTGGAAAAGGCTAGCGGTGGGCCGGTCTATGCCATTTCTGGCGTGGCCGGAAAGAACTTGCAGGATGTGTTGCGTGCCTTGATGACGGAAATCCGGGCGGAGGCCCCAGTTGTGGAGTCTGCGCCGTGGCAGCCCTGAAATCCTTGAAAGCGCCCGACATTCTGGCGGGCAAACGGATCGTCGTCAAAATCGGCTCGGCCCTGCTGGTGGACCGGGCGACGGGTCTGCGCACCGATTGGCTGGCGGGGCTTGCTGCCGACGTGGCCGCCGCGCGGGCGCGGGGGGCGGACGTGGTTTTGGTGTCCTCGGGGTCGATTGCTTTGGGGCGCACGGTGCTGAGCTTGCCGCATGCAGCGCTTCCCCTGGAACAGGCGCAGGCCGCGGCAGCGGTGGGGCAGATCCGGCTGGCGCGGGCCTATGAGGAAGTCTTGGCCCCCTATGGCATCACGGCGGGTCAGGTTCTGGTGACGCTGGAAGATACCGAGGATCGGCGGCGCTATCTGAACAGCCGGGCGACGATGGAAACCCTGCTGGGTTTGGGCGTGGTGCCGATCGTCAACGAAAACGACACGGTGGCGACGGATGAAATCCGGTTCGGGGACAACGACCGTCTGGCCGCGCAGATTGCGGTGACGGTGGGGGCGGATCAGTTGATCCTGTTGTCGGATGTCGATGGCTTCTATTCGGCCAATCCGAAAGAGGACCCCAGCGCGACACGCTTTGATCTGGTGGAGACGATCACGCCGGAAATCGAGGCGATGGCGGGCGATCCGATTTCCGGCCTGTCGAAGGGCGGGATGAAGACGAAACTGCTGGCGGCGAAAACGGCGGTGGCGGGGGGCTGCGCCATGGCGATCATGGAGGGGTCCGTTCTGCGGCCTTTGCAGGCCTTGGCCGAAGGTGCGAACCGGACGTGGTTCCTGCCGAAAGGCGATCCGCAGGCGGCGCGGAAGCGTTGGATCAACGCGATGAAGCCGCGCGGCGAATTGCGGCTGGACGCGGGGGCGGTCAAGGCGCTTTTGGCGGGCAAGTCGCTGTTGCCAGCGGGGGTGACGGCGGTGACGGGCCGCTTTGACCGCGGCGATCCGGTGGCTATTCTAGGGCCGGATGGGGTGGCTTTGGGTAAGGGCTTGGCAGGCTACGGCGCCACCGAGGCGCGGGCGATTGCAGGGCACAGGTCGGGAGAAATTGAGGCGATCCTGGGCCATGCGGGCCGGGCGGCCTTGGTGCATCGGGACGATATGGTGCTATGATGCCCGAGACCGCCTGCCAGCAGTGGGGTCTTGCAGGGCTTGATCCCTTTGCCGAAACAGCAACCAGCCGTTTGTGGCGCGCCGAAAGCCCGGACCACGGCCCTGCGGTTCTCAAGATATTAAAACCCTATGGTGCTGACGAAATCCATGGGGTGCAGTTGATGCAGGGTCTTGCCGGAGTTGGCATGGCGCAGGTGTTTGAGCGGTCTGATGACGCAATCCTGATGGAGTATCTGCCCGGCCAGACCCTGTCCGAGATGGTGCGCAAAGGCGAAGATGTTGGAGCAAGCCGGGTTATTGCTGATGTGGCGCGCCTGATCCGTCAAGGTTCGACCCCTAGGTTGGTGCCGCTGGAACGCTACCTGCAAGCGCTGTTTTCCGACGATCCGGCCAAACTGCCCATGGCCATCCGGCCGCAGATCCTTGCCGCTCGCGAGATAGGGCTGCGTTTGTTGGCAGAAACGAAAGCGACGGTGGCGCTGCACGGTGATCTACATCACGACAATATTCTGCAATCCACACGCGGTTGGCTGGCGATTGATGCCAAGGGTCTGGTGGGGAATGCGGCTTTTGAATTCGCAAATGCTTTTCGCAACCCGCACGACTGTCAGGAGTTGGCCCGCAAGCCGATACGGATCGCTGCAATGGCGCAGGTTTTCGCGGCAGAGTTGACGGTTGATCCGGCCTATATCTGTGCTTGGGCTGCCGTGAACTGTGCCTGTTCGCTGTTCTGGTCTGCTGCCAGCGGGAATAATTTGCAGGATGACCTGCATTTGCTGCCATTGCTGCTATCTGCGGCGAACAAAGACTGGGGTTTCTATGAATGATGCGAATAACATGAGCCGTCTGATGGCGGAAATGGGCGCCAAGGCCCGCGCGGCGGCAGCGGAATTGGCCTATGCCTCACAAGAGCGCAAGTATGCGGCGCTGATCTCGGCGGCCCATGCGGTTTGGGATCGTCGGGCGGAAATTCTGGAAGCCAACGCCAAGGACATGGCAGCGGCCAAGGCGCGGGATCTGACGCCTGCGATGTTGGACCGGCTGGCGCTGAACGAAGACCGCTTGCGGGGGATCGTGGATGGTCTGCGCACCGTGGCAGAACTGCGCGATCCGGTGGGGCGGGTTCTGGCCGAATGGGATGTGCCCAGCGGTTTGCATATCCAGCGGGTGGCGACACCTTTAGGCGTTGTCGGCGTGATCTATGAAAGCCGACCCAATGTGACGGCGGATGCCGGGGCCTTGTGCCTTAAGGCTGGCAATGCGGTGATCCTTCGCGGAGGCTCGGAATCTTTCCACTCCAGCCGCGCGATCCATGCCTGCATGCAGCAGGGTCTGAAACAAGGCGGTCTTCCCGAGGACGCAATCCAGATGGTCGATACCACCGACCGGGCGATGGTCGGCGAAATGCTGCGGGCGACGCAGTGGATCGACGTCATCGTGCCGCGCGGGGGCAAAGGTCTGGTGGGGCTGGTGCAATCCGAGGCGCGGGTGCCGGTCTTTGCCCATCTGGAGGGCATCTGCCACGTCTATGCCGACCGCGACGCCGATCTGGAAAAGGCGCGGCGGGTGGTCTTGAACGCGAAAACCCGGCGCACCGGGGTTTGCGGCTCGGCGGAATGCCTGCTGATCGATTGGCAGTTCTATACGAAACACGGGGCGGTTCTGATCGAGGATCTGATCAAGGCGGGGGTTGAGGTTCGGACCGAAGGCGAATTGCTGAAAGTGCCCGGAACGGTCAAGGCAAACCCCGAAGATTTCGGGCATGAATTCCTCGACATGATCATCGCCGCAAAACTGGTCGATGGTGTGGATGAGGCGATTGGCCATATTCGCAAATATGGCTCGGGTCACACTGAAAGCATCCTGACCGAAAATGACGCCACGGCGGCGCGGTTCTTTGAACGGCTGGACAGCGCGATCCTGATGCGCAACGCCTCCACTCAGTTTGCGGATGGCGGCGAATTTGGCATGGGCGCGGAAATTGGCATTGCGACGGGAAAGATGCACGCACGCGGCCCGGTGGGGGCGGAACAGTTGACCAGTTTCAAATATCTGGTAACCGGGGATGGAACCATTCGCCCCTAAGGTGTTCTAATGCCGTTTTTCTTTGCGCTGATTGCCCTGGCCGCCGGGGTTTTGATCTGGTCTTCCCGTGCAAAGGCCGCCCATGGCGCGGCGCAGGAACTGGCCGATATGGCGGGCGATGTGATCTCTGCCGCCCGCCGTTTCGGATTTCGCCGCAAGGCCAACATCCATCCCGTTGATGCGCTGGAGGATGGTGATGTCGCCATTGCTGGGGCAGGGGTGGCCTTTCTGGAATTGGCGGGCCTGCCTTCGACCGAAACCCAAGACGCTTTGGCACGCAGCCTGCAGGTGACTTTGGGGCAAAGCGCCGATCAGGCGCGTGAGGCGCTGGTTCTGGGCCGCTGGCTCATGGGGCAATGTGGTGGGCCGGTGCCTGCCCTGTCGCGCCTGACGCGGCGGTTGGCCAAGCTGAAAGGGGCCGACAGCCTGAACCCGCTGATGCAGGTTCTAAAGGATGTCGCGGCTGCCGCAGGCGGTCAGGTGACCGAGGCGCAAAAGGGCGCGCTGGAAGATATCGCCAGGCTATATCGACTGAAATAAAGCCCGCTTAGGCGGGCTTTTGGCAGTAGGACTGCTGCGAGGTAAAGCTCATCATTTCCGCCCGCTTGCCCGCATTGCGGAAAGGCATCCAGTCACGCCCCATGCCCGCAGCCCCAGTTCCGGCCACCGCGTCATCTTTTGCCACCTGAACAGCCGCGATATCCACCGCACAAGACAGGTTCGCCGCCCCATCCTTCAACGCACTGGAACTGGTCGCCTCGCAGCCATATTGCTGCGCCGTGCGCGGCGAGATTTGCGTCAGGCCGATCCAGCGCCCGCCACCGCCGGCCGCTGCTGGGTTCCAGGTGCTTTCATGTTTGGCAAGGGCCGAGATCAGGCCGACCCAGAATTCCCGCCGCTGTTCAATCGGCGCTTCGGCATAGCCGGGGCACCATTGCGCGATGTCGCGCGGCACTTCGGCGGCAAGGGCGTGGTCTTCTTCGGCCACGGCCAACAGGGTCTTTTGCGTCCAATCGGGCGCTTCGGGCCGATGGTCCCAACCCATCACAGGTTGCGACATCGACACATCTTCCTTCTTGGCCTGCATACAGGCGCTGGGCAAAAGACCCATCATCAGAAGGGCCGTTGCTTTCGCTATGGTTTGCATCCGTGAACCGGCAGTTGTTGTCCCCAGACGCGGTGACTAGGCGATTTTCACGATTCGGACAAACCGAGGGGGCAAAAATCGGCGGCTTTCCGCCTTTTTGCCCCCCGTTCCCTCAATCGATGATGTAGATATGCGCCGGAATTTCGCTAAAGCCGGCTTGGGTTTTTGCGAACAAAATCTTGGCTATAGTGCCTGTCCCATCGGCATCATACCAAATCTGCCCCGTTTCGCGGCTATAGATCAATCGGTCGTCCGCATCCTTGGCCGCATTGCCATAGGCAAGGTTCTTCATGTCGAATTTACCCACCGGACCGATGGCTTTGAAAACGTCATTGTCCAGATGCAGCCGATCCGCTGGCCCGTTGTAGAACACATCGATTCGGTCGACGTTCTTTTTGCCGTCCAGTTTCGTGTCGAAGACAAAGGTGTCATTCCCATTCGTCCCGATCAGCGTGTCGTTCCCCAGACCCCCGTTCAACGTATCATCCCCACCTTGCCCATTCAGCAAATCGTTCCCAGCATAGCCGTAAAGCCGGTCATCCTCTTCCCGCGCCATGATCAGGTCGTCCTGCGCAAACAGCATAGCCCGCGCCTGATCCAGCTTGCCCCGGCTGATCAGATCGAACATCCGCGCGAAATTGACGTTGATGTCATAATAGCTGACGTCGATCTCATGTTCCGAATAGAAGGTTACCGCCTGAATGGTGCCACCCTTTACATCGACGATCTTGCCGTTCTTCAGCACCACATTCAGGCCCAGACCATCCACCCGCGCGACATAGCCATAATCCAGCTTGAACGTCATTTCGCGCGCCGAAACCTTGGCGGGTTTCAGGGCGAGCAGTCCGGTGAAATCGAAGGTCATGGTATCAATCAGCGTATCGGCATCTTGATTGGCAACGATGGTGGTCATGGTTTTTCCCCTTCCAGAACTCTCGGGCGGCCTCCTATAACGTTATAGATCAAAGATCAAAGCCGACCTTTGTCGGATAGGGCAATGACCGGCCCGCTCATGGGCCTTGCCGTGACCATCCCCCCGCCTTAGAACGCAAGCGTTGCAAAGGAGACCGCGATGCTGGACCTGACCTATACCGCCCCAAAGCCCAAAGTGATCCAGGGGGCCAAGGACGATTGGGAACTGGTCATCGGTATGGAAATCCACGCGCAGGTCTCGTCCAACGCCAAGCTGTTTTCGGGGGCCTCAACAGCGGTAGGGGCGGAGCCGAATTCCAACGTCTCGTTTGTGGATGCGGCCATGCCCGGCATGTTGCCGGTGATCAACGAATTCTGCGTGGAGCAGGCGGTTCGGACGGGTCTGGGGCTGAAAGCCGCGATCAATCTGCGTTCGGCTTTTGACCGCAAGAACTATTTCTACCCGGACTTGCCGCAGGGCTATCAGATCAGCCAGCTTTATCACCCGATCGTGGGCGAGGGCGAGGTGATCGTGGAAATGGGCCCCGGCGTGGCCCGGCATGTGCGGATCGAACGGATCCATCTGGAACAGGACGCGGGCAAGTCGATCCATGACATGGACCCGACGCAGTCTTTCGTCGATTTCAACCGGACGGGCGTGGCGCTGATGGAAATCGTCAGCCGCCCAGATATTCGGGGCCCCGAGGAAGCGGCGGCCTATGTCGTCAAGCTGCGGCAGATCCTGCGCTATCTGGGGACCTGCGATGGCAATATGCAGAACGGCAACCTGCGGGCCGATGTGAACGTGTCGGTCTGCCGTCCGGGCCAGTATGAGAAGTATCAGGCGACGGGCGATTTTTCTCATCTGGGAACGCGCTGTGAAATCAAGAACATGAACTCCATGCGGTTCATTCAGGCGGCGATTGACTATGAGGCGCGGCGTCAGATTGCGATTGTCGAAGACGGCGGTTCGGTGACGCAGGAAACGCGGCTCTATGATCCCGACAAGAACGAAACCCGGTCGATGCGGTCCAAGGAAGAAGCACACGACTACCGCTATTTCCCCGACCCCGACCTGCTGCCCTTGGAAATCGAACAGGCCTGGGTCGATGACATTGCGGCCCGGATGCCGGAACTGCCCGACGCGAAAAAGGCGCGGTTCATGGGGGATTTCGGGCTGACGGATTACGATGCGAACGTGCTGACGGCCGAGCTGGAGGCGGCTTCGTTCTTTGAGGCTGTGGCGCTGGGGCGGGATGGCAAGCAGGCGGCGAACTGGGTGATCAACGAATTGTTCGGGCGGCTGAACAAAGAGGGTCTGGCGATTGGGGAAAGCCCGGTGTCGGCGGGCCAGTTGGGCGGCATTCTGGACCTGATGCAGAAGGGCGAGATCAGCGGCAAGATGGCGAAGGACCTGTTCGAAATCCTGTGGACAGAGGGGGGTGACCCTGCCGAAGTCGCCGCCGCAAAGGGGATGAAGCAGGTGACCGACATGGGGGCCATTGAGGCGGCGGTGGACGCGATCATCGCGGCGAACCCGGATCAGGTGGAAAAGGCCAAGGCAAACCCGAAACTGGCGGGCTGGTTCGTGGGGCAGGTGATCAAGGCGTCGGGCGGCAAGGCGAACCCGGCGGCGGTGAATGATCTGGTGGCGAAAAAGCTGGGGATGTGATGCGCATTTGGCTGGGCCTGTTCCTGTGGTTATTGGCTGTGGGGGCAGGCTGGGCGGAGTCGAGCCGGTTTGGTGAGATTTCCACTGTTCCTGCCGATCCCGCAGGACGCATGCCGAACATGCTTTTGCTTGATGGCGAGCCGATCCCGGGCCTCGAGTCATTTGGCCCTTCGGGGATAACCGTCTTGCGGATTATTGACTGGGGTATGAAGGGTGACGCCGTTCTGTTGCAGACTTGGAGTGGCGGGGCGCATTGCTGCTATGCTTACCATTTTTTGCTGCTAAACGAGCAGGGGGCTACACTGAGTCCTGAGTTTGGTGAGCATGGTCGGGACCTTTCACATTTTGAAGTGTCGCCAGACAGTATCGGTTTCCGGATGGTGCGGGATTATCCAGCGGACATCGAATATCAACAGGTGATTTACGATGGCGCTGTTGGGCGCGTTACAAATGTCATGGAAAACGACGAAGGTGTTGCCGTTGCTGGGCCTGGGAAGGACGTGACGCGATGGGATGGAGTGTGGGTCGAGGATCTTTTTGATGACCCAAGCGAACGCCAGCGCTTTCGCGGCATTATGACGCAAAAAGAGTTGACGCAGTTTCGCACGGTTGTTGGTACTTTCGGAAAGTATGAGATCAGAAATGGTCTTCTGGTGGGTTCGGCCTGCTGGCAGTCACGGTGCGATGTTCGTTTTGGCCTCGTCGCGGTCGAAATTGAAACGGGTGACGCTTTTGCGATTCAGTATTTTGACGGCGACAGAACAGATTTTCTGCCGAAAGACCGAGGTATACCAGTCGTCTTGCAAGAGATGATCGCTGAACGGTTGGCGCAATAGCTTGTAAAGGGGCGGCCCTCGGGGGGCCTTGAGCCCCCGCTCGGGCCGGTGGGGTTTCCCCACACCCCAAGGTATTTTGGGCAAGATGAAAGGGCAGGCGAAGGCTTGCCCTTTGGTTTTGGGGCGGGTTGGCGATGGGGGGACGTTCTGGTAAAGGGGGCGGAAAGGCAGGAGCAGGCCCATGCAAAGCTATGAATACAAAGTGATCCCCGCGCCCTTGCGGGGGGAAAAGGAACGGGGGGCGAAGACGGTTGCCGAACGTTTTGCGGTGGCTTTGACCAATGCGATGAACGCGATGGGGCGGGAGGGTTGGGAGTATCTGCGGGCGGATACCTTGCCTTGTGAGGAACGGGTGGGCTTCACCGGGAAGGCCACGAATTTCCAGCATATGCTGGTGTTCCGTCGGGTTGTGGGGGCGTCGGCCCCGCTGATTCTGGACGAGGCGGCGCCTGTCGTGCCGAAGCTGGGGGCGGCTGTGGCGGATGAGGGGGGCAAGGCCCCGGCTTTGGGCCCCGCCCAAGGGTCAGAGGCTGCGCAGGACGCGGGGTAGGGCCTCGGCAAGTATGTCCAAAGTGGCATCGTCCGCCAAACTGATGCGGATGCAGCGGTTCAGGGGGGCAACCCCCGGCATGCGGATGAAGATACCCTGGGCTTGCAGGCCCGTCAGGATGGCGCGGGCATAGGCAGCATCGCGGCCGCAGTCGATGGTCACGAAATTGGTGGACGAGGGCTGGGGTTTCAGGCCGTTCCTTTCCGCGATGCGGGTCAGGCTCTGGCGGGCATGGCGGATCTTGTCTTGGACCTGCGTTAGCCAAGCCGTGTCTTGCAAAGCCGCAATCGCCCCGGCCTGCGCAATGCGCCCCAGCGCGAAATGGTTGCGGATGCGGTCAAAGGCGCGGGCAAGGGCGGGGTTGGTTATGGCGTAGCCAACGCGGAGGCCCGCAAGGCCGTGGGCCTTGGACAGGGTGCGGAAGCGGATGACCTGCGGATGGTGCGGGTCGATCTGCGGCAGGGGCAGGGTGGCGAGATCGCCGTAAGCCTCGTCCAGCACCAGCAGGCAATGCGGGGGCAGGTTCTGGGCCATGGCTTCGATGATCTGGGGGGCCAGCTGGCTGCCCATCGGATTGTCAGGGTTGGCCAGATAGATCATCCGGGCGCGGGTTTCATGGGCCTTGGCCAGCAGCGCCTCGGGGTCCTCATAGTCGGCCTGGTAGGGGACTTTGTGGAGGGTGCCGCCAAAGCCCGCGACATGGAAGTTGAAGGTGGGATAGGCCCCTTCCGAGGTGACGACAGCGTCGCCCGGCGCAAGGATCAGGCGGCAGGTCAGACCCAAGAGGCCGTCGATGCCTTCCCCGACGGCGATATGGTCGGACGTGACGCCATGGCGGGCGGCGATGGTGGCTTTCAGGTCATGCCCTTCGGGGTCGCCATACATCCAGACATCCCGCGCCGCCTGTTCCATCGCCTTTATCGCCAAAGGGGACGGCCCAAAGGTCGATTCGTTGGCCCCAAGCCGGGCGCGGAAGGGAAAGCCCTGCATGCGTTCCAGCGTTTCCGGCCCGGTGAAGGGCACAGTTTCCGGCAGGCTGGCGGGCAGGGGGGCGAGATCCATGCTGTGTCCTTTGGGCTAGGCCGGGGGTTTCACACCCCCGGACCCCCGTGAGGTATTTTTGGCAAGATGAAAGTCATTCTAACTCGGCCAGACGGGCGAGGGCGGCTTTCAGGGTGTTCGCCTCTTCCTCGCGGGCTTCCAGGTTGGCGCGGGCCTCGGCCACCACATCCTCGGGCGCTGAGGCCACGAAGTTCGGGTTATTCAACCGCCCCTTCAGCCCGCCGATTTCCTTACCCAACTTGTCCAGCGATTTCGTCAGCCTGGCCTTTTCTTCGGCCACGTCGATGATCCCCGCCAAGGGGATAGCAAAAGTCGCGCCTTCCGCTGGGATGGTGATCGCGCCCTTGGGCGTGGCCGCCGCATCGGTCACGCTTTCCAGACGGGCCAGCCGCTTGATCAGCGCCTCGTTGCGGGCAAAGGCGGCGCGGGCGTTGTCGTCCATCTGGACGGCCAGCATGTCAAGCTTCAGCCCCGCCGGCACATGCATTTGCGCCCGGGCGGAGCGGATGTCGTCGATCAGACCCGTCACCCAGGTCATTTCGCGTTCCGCATCGGGGGCCGACAGGTCGCCATATTCGGGCCAGTCGGTGTGGACCAGCAGTTTGGCGCGGGTGCCGGTGGTGGCCCACAGCTCTTCGGTGATGAAGGGCATCATCGGGTGCAGCAGGATCATGCATTGATCCAGCACCCAAGCCATCGTCGCCCGCGTTTCCGCCGCATCCGGCCCGTCGAACAGCGGTTTGGCGAATTCGACATACCAGTCGCAGACCTTGCCCCAGACAAAGGCGTAAAGCGCGTTCGCGGCATCATCAAAGCGATGCTTTTCAAGGGCTTCGTTGACGGCCTGTGCGGCGCGGGCGCTTTCGGCGATGATCCAGCGGTTGGCGGTGGCCGTGGCTTTCGGCGCTTGCGCTTGCGTCGCGTGGCCTTCCCAGACGCCGTTCATTTCGGCGAAGCGGCAGGCGTTCCAGAGTTTCGTTCCGAAATTGCGATAGCCCGCGATGCGGTCTTTCGACAGCTTCAGATCGCGGCCCATGGCGGCCATGGCGGTCAGCGTAAAGCGGACGGCATCGGCGCCGTATTCGTCAATCAGGTCCAGCGGATCAAGGACGTTGCCCAAGGATTTGCTCATCTTCTTGCCCTTTTCGTCGCGGACAAGGGCATGAACATAGACGGTCTTGAACGGCACCTGGTTCACGACGGCCAGTTGCATCATCATCATCCGGGCGACCCAGAAGAAGATGATGTCGAACCCGGTGATCAGGGTCGAGGTGGGGAAGTATTTTTGCAGTTCGGGGGTGTCCTCGGGCCAGCCAAGGGTGCCAATGGGCCAGAGGCCCGAGGAGAACCAGGTGTCGAGGACGTCTGGGTCGCGCCAAACCGGTATCCCGCCATTAGCCTCGAACTCTTGTTTGACCTCGGAAGCTGCAACGTAGCCCTTGTGCCAGAAATCTATATCTAAGCCATTCTGTTCCAGATGCTTTGCAATCAGCGTTTGGGCGTCAAGTTCGTTTGCGGCACAGAAGGCAATAGGATTGTCGAAATCCACACTTGCATCGGCAATTGCGCGGCTGTTTTTCGTGGCCACAATGTTAGGGATATACCAAACCGGAATCTGATGCCCCCACCAAAGTTGGCGGGAGATGCACCAAGGCTCGATATTCTCCAGCCAATGGAAATAGACCTTGGCATCCCGCTCTGGCAGGATCACCGTGTCGCCGTTGCGCACCGCATCAATCGCTGGCTGCACGATTTTCGCCGTGTCCACGAACCACTGATCCGTCAGCATCGGCTCGATCACCACTTTTGACCGATCGCCAAAGGGCTGCATGATCTTTTTCGATTCAACGGCCGGCTCCAAAGTCAGATGTTCTGACCCCGTCGCCTCGTCCACCGCTTTCACCAGCACCGTCACCGCAAGGCCCGCCGCATTGATATCGGCCACCACCTGCTTGCGCGCCTCAAACCGATCCAAGCCCCGATATTTCGCGGGCACAAGGTTGAGGCTGTCGACCTCGTTTTCATTCGTCGGTGAACCCGCCGCAATCTCGCGCGCACGGGCGACGGCCACGTCATAATCCGCCCCATCCGCCCGCATGAACCCGCGCGTGTCCATCAGCCGATACATCGGCAGGTTCGCCCGCTTCGCCACCTGATAGTCGTTGAAATCATGCGCCCCGGTGATTTTCACCGCGCCCGAGCCGAAATTCGGATCGGGGTATTCGTCGGTGATGATCGGGATCAGACGGTCGCACAGGGGCAGATGCACCATCTTGCCCACAATCGGCGCATAGCGCGCATCGGACGGATGCACCGCCACAGCCCCATCGCCCAGCATGGTTTCGGGCCGCGTGGTGGCAATGGAAATGTAGTCCCGCATTTCGCGGAAAATCACCGCCCCTTCGGCGTCTTTCTCCACATATTCATAGGTTTCCCCGCCCGCCAGCCGGTATTTGAAATGCCACATATGGCCATCGACTTCGGTATTCTCGACCTCAAGATCCGAAATCGCCGTTTCAAAATGCGGGTCCCAGTTCACCAGACGCTTGCCCCGGTAAATCAGGCCCTTGTTGTACATATCGACAAAGACTTTGATCACCGCGTCGTGGAAATTGCCTTCCTCGCCCGCTGGCGCCCCCGGCGCGCCGGACATGGTAAAGGCCTCACGCTCCCAATCGCAGGTCGCCCCCAGACGCTGCAACTGGCCAATGATCGTGCCGCGCGATTTGATCTTTTGCTGCCAGACGCGGGCCAAGAATTTCTCGCGGCCCATCTCGCGCCGGTTCGGTTCCTGATGCAGCGCCATGTCGCGTTCGGTGACCATCTGCGTGGCAATCCCCGCATGGTCGGTGCCCACCTGCCACAGCGTGTCATGCCCTTGCATCCGGTGCCAGCGGATCAGGATATCCTGCAAGGTGTTGTTGAAGGCATGGCCCATATGCAGGGAACCCGTCACATTCGGCGGCGGGATCATGATGGAAAAGGGTTCAGCCCCCGGTTTGGCATTCGCCCCGGCAGCACCGACCTTGCCGTCGATCCACTGCTTGGAAATCCGGGCCTCGGCCTCAGCGGCGTTAAAGTTCTTTTCCATCGGCATGTCACATTCCCCTTGTCGCATGGCGTTCTAGCGCGCGTCGGGGCCAAGGGAAAGCGTCAGATCGCTTGCCCTGCCCGCAGGGTTTGCTAGACCGGGGTATGGCCAAAACATCCTACCATCACGGCAATCTGGGCGCGGCGCTGCTGCTGGCGGCGGGTGAGGAATTGGAGGCCGTGGGGGTCGAAGGCTTTTCCCTGCGGAAGGTGGCCGCTAGGGCCGGGGTCAGCCATACGGCGGTGCAGCACCATTTCGGCGATATGCAGGGGCTGCTGACCGCACTCGCGGCGCAGGCCTACCGCGATATGGAGGCGGCGATGCTGGGGGCGGGGTCCACCTTGCCGCCTGCGGATCGGCTGGTTGAAATGGCGCTGGCCTATGTGGCTTTCGCCGAAAGCCGCCCCGCGCTGTTCCGCCTGTTGTTCGGATCGAAACGGCCCGATTATGACAATGCCGATTTGCATGCCGCCTCCACCGCGACCTATGCCACCGTGCAGCGCCTGGTGGGCGCGGCGGGCGGGCAGGGGGCCGTGGACGAGGCGGCGATCTGGGGCACGGCGCATGGGCTGGCCGAACTGTCGATCACGGGCAAGCTGGGCCATGTGGTCGGCATGGATGCTGCGGTCAAAACCCAGGCTCTACGCCACATCTTGCGCCGGGTCGTGCCGCAATCTGTGGATAAGACTTGACACAAAGCGGGAACATGGGCAGAACATTGCGTTAACAAACGCTTTGCCGGGGTGGCCCAATGCTGACGCGCAAACAGATCGAGCTGTTGAATTTCATCAAGACCCGTATGGATCAGGACGGGGTTCCGCCCTCGTTTGACGAAATGAAGGATGCGCTGGACCTGCGCTCCAAATCCGGCATTCACCGGCTGATTACCGCGTTGGAGGAGCGGGGCTTTATCCGTCGTCTGGCCCATCGTGCGCGGGCGCTTGAAATTCTGAAACTGCCCGAGGCGATGGAAAAACCGGGCTATGTGCCGCCCAAATTCACCCCCAAGGTGATCGCAGGCGACCGGGTCGATCCGCCCAAGGGTGCCATCCCGATTGCTGCGGTGCATGCGATGGAATTGCCGGTCATGGGCCGCATTGCGGCTGGCGTGCCGATCGAGGCGATTTCCGAGGTGTCGCATCACGTGGCGGTGCCGGGGTCGATGTTGTCAGGCCGTGGCAACCACTATGCGCTGGAGGTCAAGGGCGACAGCATGATCGAGGCGGGGATCAACGATGGCGATATCGTGGTGATCCGCGAACAGAACACAGCGGACAATGGCGACATCGTCGTGGCGCTGGTCGAAGATGCCGAAGCCACGCTGAAACGCTTCCGCCGCCGGGGCAATATGATCGCGCTAGAGGCGGCCAATCCGGCCTATGAAACCCGCATGATTCCGGATCATCTGGTCAAGGTGCAGGGTCGGCTGGTGGGGCTGATCCGCAGCTATTGATGGACGGGCTGGCGGCTTTCGCTCTGGCGGCCAAGGCGGCCTGCTATGTGGGCGACGGGGCCAAGGCCCGCGCCTCGCGCATCGGGGCGCATGATCTGACCTTTGCGTCTGGCGACTGGGCCTATCGTGACAGCTATTTCGGCGGCACGGATTTTCTGGGGCAAGAGGTAGTCTGGCATCGTAGCCGCCCTGTTTGGGCGATGAACTACCACGGCTTCATCCATCGCGATGATCTGATGACCGGGGCCGATGGCGGCCGGGTCATCAAGGCGGCCTTGTCGGCGATGTATGCTGAAGGGCGGTTTCTGGGCGGCTTTCGCTTTCGGCTGGGTCCGTTCGCCTATCAGGATGACAATCAGGGTGATGTGCTGCGCTTCGATGGGGTGGAAACAATCCGCGTGGACGGGATCAAGGCCTATCGCCTGCTGTATCACGGTGGCCTGATCCGGGTCTGAACGGGGCTATTCGTTCCGCCAGACCATCACCCCCTTCGCTGGTTCCGGCACCGACCAGCGCCGCCGCGCCAGATGGGTGGGTTCCAACCGCAACGCGCCGTCGGGCCGCAGTGTCAGCGCCAAAGGTCCGGTCTGGCGCAGCAGCAGGCGATCGATGACGTGGCAACCATCGGGCACCGCATCGGTGTCGTCCGCCAGAACCACCAGATCGGCGCTTGCGCAAGCCTCGTCCAGCCGCCCTTCCGCCCCCTTGCCGGTCAGGATCATTCCCCGCCATTCGCCCAAACGAAAGCCGCGCGTGGTCTTGGGCCCTTCAAACCCCGGCCTTTCCGCCGCCGCTTCCTGCCCCGCCAGATCGCCGTCATTCTCTAACCAGCTTTTCACCGTAAAGCCTGCCCCCTTGGGCGCAGAAATCGCCCGTCCCTCAGCGGTCAGGATCCCCACCACCCCGCCTTCGGCATCGACCAAGGCCAAAGGCCTTTCATGCTGCATCCACAAGATCAGCGCCAAGACCAAGGGGAGCCAACCAAAGTGCCGCGCGCGGCTTTGCCAGACGATCAGCCACAGCCCCCCCAAGGTGATCAGCGGCACCGCCAAGGGCGAGGGCGTGGGTAGGCCCGTCACCGACCCTTCCCATCCCGCCACCCAATGCGCCACGAACAGAATCCAGCGCGATCCCTGTTCCATCACCCACAGCGGCAGGGCGGCCAGCCCAAAGGGGGCCAGCAGCGCCGCAATGGCCCCGGCAGGCATCACCACGGCCCCCATCACCGGCACCGTCAAAAGGTTCGCCAGCAGGCCATAATCGGTAAAGCGGTTGAAATGCGCCGCCGCATAGGGGGCTGTGGCAAAGCCGCCCAGCACTGACGACAGGATCAGCGTATAGAACGGCATCCCCCACCACGGCAGGCGGCCCCGCATCGCCTGCCGGTCCATCGCGCCAAAGCCCACGATCAGCGCCACCGTCGCGGCGTAAGACATTTGGAAACCGGGCTCCAACAGGCTTTCCGGCTGCCAAAGCAGCAGGATCACCGCCGAAATGGCGACCGACCGCAGCGTCAGCGCGCGCCGGTCCAGCAGCACCGCCCCCAGCATGACCGTGACCATGATAAAGGCCCGTTCGGTGGCGACATTCGCCCCCGACAGCAGCAGATAGAAAAGCGCCACGCCAAAGGCCAGAACGGCGGCCACCTTTTTGGCATTCACCCGCAATGCGAAGGGCGGGATCAGGGCGATGCCATAGCGGATCAGCGCAAAGACAAAGGCAGAGATAAAGGCCATGTTCATCCCCGAAATCGCCAGCAAATGCGCCAGCGACGAATCCCGCAGCGCCTGCACGGCTTCCAGCGAAAGACCCGAGCGGTCGCCCGTCATGACGCCCGATGCAAAGGCCCCCGCATCGCCGGGCATGGCGGCCATCATGGCATTTGACAGATGGCTGCGCAGGCGGTTGATGCCCTGCGTCGCCCCCTTCGGCTGTTCCCAAAGCAGAACCGGGCTGGCGGTATAGCCCACCGCCCCCAACTGGTCAAAAAACGCCATGCGGCGGAAATCAAAGGTGCCGGGTTCGGCTGGCCCTTGCGGGGCCGTCAGATGCCCCGTGGTGATCACCACCTGTCCCGGCAAAAAATCCCCTACATCCTCGCCATGCAGCGACAGCCGCACCCTTAGGGGCGTGCGGTCGGGGGCGACATCTTCCAGCACCACAAGATCCAGCGTCAGCCGCAGCGCGTCGGATTGCGAGCGGTCGATTTCAGTGACACGGCCCTGCACCGGACCGTAATAGCGAAAGTCGAGCATCGGGGCCGCCACCAGATAGACCCGCAGGCCGCCGGCCAGCGGGCCGATCAGCAGGCAGACGAGGCCAAGACACAGGATGCGCAAGCGATCCTCGGCTCGCAGGCCGATCCACAGCAGGGCAACCACGGCCAGACCGATCACCGCATAGAAAGCCAAGCCCGGCTCTTCGGCCCCTTGGAACCACAGACCCACCCCCGTCCCGATCAGCACCGGCACAAAGGGGAACAACCCGCGCGGTTGGGCGGCCAGAGCGTCCAAAGGCCGCAGGGCACGGTCCCACAGGCCCGTCCGACCCCAATTGATGCCCAGCATGGCCACCTTGCCAGCCCCGCCCCGATTGCCTAAACCCGGCCCGACCCTAGCCCCATCACGGTTTCCGAAAGGTTAACGCCATGACCCCGCCCGTCGTCACCCGCTTTGCCCCTTCGCCCACCGGATACCTGCACATCGGCGGGGCACGGACGGCGCTGTTCAACTGGCTTTACGCGCGGGGCAGGGGGGGCAAGTTCCTGCTGCGGATCGAGGATACCGACAGGGAGCGTTCGACCGATGAAGCCACAGCCGCCATCCTGCAAGGTTTGACATGGCTCGGTCTCGATTGGGATGGCGAGCCGATCACCCAGTTCGCCCGCAAGGATCGCCATGCCGAGGTCGCCTATGCCATGCTGGCCAGCGGCAAGGCCTACAAATGTTTCTCCACCCAGGAAGAAATCAACGCCTTCCGCGAAGAAGCCGAGGCGCGGGGTTCCTACGCCGTTTTCCAAAGCCCATGGCGCGGTGCGGACCCTTCGACCTATCCCGATGCCCCCTATGTCATCCGTATGCTGGCCCCGCGCGATGGTGAAACCATCATCCAAGACGAAGTGCAGGGCACTGTCACCGTCCAGAACTCCGCTTTGGATGATATGATTTGTTTACGCTCGGATGGTACCCCCACCTATATGTTGGCGGTTGTCGTCGATGATCATGACATGGGCGTCACCCATGTCGTTCGCGGGGTGGAACATTTGAACAATGCGGCCCGTCAGCAGATGGTCTATGATGCTATGGGTTGGGCCGTGCCGGTCTGGGCCCACATCCCGCTGATCCATGGTGAGGATGGTAAAAAGCTGTCCAAACGTCATGGCGCCTTGGGAGTCCATGAATATCAGGTCATGGGGTATCCTGCCGCCGCCATGCGCAACTACCTTGCCCGTCTTGGTTGGTCGCATGGCGATGATGAATTCTTCACCTCCGATCAGGCCAAGGCTTGGTTCGATCTGGCGGGAATCAACAAGGCCCCCGCTCGGCTCGATTTCAAAAAACTTCAACACATCAGCGGCCTGCATATCGCCGCTGGGGACAATGCTGCATTGCTGCATGAATTGCAGGCTTTTATGGCGGCGGCAGGACTTACCCCCTTGTCGGCTGCACAATCGGCCTTAATGGAAAAAGGCATGGACTCGCTGAAAGACCGCGCCAAAACCTTCCCTGATCTGCTTGATAAGGCTCAGTTTATCCTCGCCAACCGCCCCGTCCCGCGCGATGAGGCTGCTGAAAAGGCGCTCGATCCGGTATCCCGTGGTATACTGCGCGAATTGACGCCGCGCCTGCAAACTGTTAACTGGACGAAAGAGGCGCTAGAGCCGGTTCTGACCGAACTCGCCGCCGCGCATGGACTGGGCTTTGGCAAATTGGCCGCCCCCCTCAGGGCCGCCCTTGCCGGTCGCACAGTCAGCCCGAGCGTCTATGACATGATGCTGGTCATCGGTCGCGACGAAACCATCGGGCGCCTGCAAGACGCGGCGGCCTGACCGGGCCGCCCGAACAACACGAGCGCTGCCCCCGGTCGCTGCCGGGCCGGGACAGCGGCGGATGGAAACGGGCAAGACCGGAGGGCTGCGATGGCCGATACGAAAACCAACCCCGAAGCTGTGAGCGCCAAGCTGAGCCTTGGCGATCAGACCATCGAACTGCCCGTGATGCGACCGACGGTCGGGCCGGACGTTCTGGACATCCGCAAGCTCTATGCCCAGGGCGATGTCTTTACCTATGACCCCGGCTTTACTTCGACCGCCGCTTGCGAAAGCGCCATCACCTATATCGACGGCGACAAGGGCGAACTGCTGTATCGTGGCTATCCCATTGAACAGCTTGCCGACAAATCGACCCATCTGGAAACCTGCTTCCTGTTGCTTTACGGCGAACTGCCGACAGCAGCGCAGTTGGCTGATTTTACCGAACGGGTGACGAAACACACGATGGTGCATGAACAGATGCACTATTTCTTCCGGGGTTTCCGCCGCGACAGCCACCCGATGGCGACGATGGTGGGGGTCGTTGGGGCCATGTCCGCCTTCTATCACGACAGCACCGACATTGCCGACCCGTGGCAGCGTGAGGTGGCAGCGATCCGGCTGATTGCAAAACTGCCGACCATTGCCGCGATGGCCTATAAATACTCCATCGGCCAGCCCTTCGTTTACCCGAAGAACAGCCTCGATTACGCCTCGAACTTCCTGAACATGTGCTTTGCCGTCCCGGCCGAGGATTATCAGGTGAACCCGATTCTGGCCAAGGCCATGGACCGGATCATGATGCTCCATGCCGACCATGAACAGAACGCTTCGACCAGCACGGTGCGTCTGGCGGGCTCTTCGGGGGCCAATCCCTTTGCCTGTATCGCGGCGGGCATTGCCTGCCTTTGGGGCCCGGCGCACGGCGGGGCGAACCAGGCCTGCCTTGAAATGCTGCGCGAAATCGGCACGGTGGACCGAATCCCGGAATATGTGGCGAAAGCCAAGGACAAGAATTCCGGCTTCCGCCTGATGGGCTTTGGTCACCGTGTCTACAAAAACTTTGACCCACGGGCCAAGGTGATGAAGGAAAGCGCGGATGAGGTTCTGAACCTGCTGGGCGTGGGCAACAACCCGCTGCTGCAAGTGGCGAAAGAGCTGGAGCGGATCGCTTTGGAGGATGAATATTTCATCTCGAAAAAGCTGTATCCGAACGTCGACTTCTATTCGGGCATTATCTTGGAAGCGATGGGCTTCCCGACCTCGATGTTCACGCCGATCTTTGCGCTGTCGCGCACGGTGGGCTGGATTGCACAGTGGAAAGAAATGATCGCCGACCCGACCCAAAAGATCGGCCGCCCGCGGCAGTTGTACACGGGGCCTGCTGCCCGGGATTATGTTGATCTGCGGCATCGGTAAGAAAAAGGGGCGGTCCGAAGGGCCGCCCTTTGTCTTTGAAACGCCCCCCACCCCCGGCCCCTCCCCACGAGGGGGAGGGGAGGGTTCCCGGCTTTTCGGGCGCAGCACGACGGGCCAAAAGTAAAAGCCCCCGCCTTTTTGAAAAAGGCGGGGGCCATGGTTTTACCAAGAACGATCACGACGAAATCCTGGCGCCCTCCCCTCCCCCTCGTGGGGAGGGGCCGGGGGTGGGGGGCAGGGCGATCAGACCGCCGCGCTCAGCACCGTCGCCATCGTCAGCTCGCCAAAACCGTTGAAGCGCGTATTGGTCACCGTCGAATAGGCCCCCATGCCCAGGAACACGACATAGTCGCCCTCGGCAATGTCCCCCGCCAGCATCACATCGCCCGGCAGACGGTCCACCGAATCGCAGGTCGGCCCGAACACGATGCGCGGGGCTTTCGGCGCGGTGCGCTTCACCGCCTCGGGCGACAGCACTTCGATGCGATCGATCACGCCCACCAGCGGCAGTTCCGCCAGCGCGCCATAGATCCCGTCGTTCAGGAACACATGGCCCCCGTCGCGCACGGCTTTCACTTTGGCGGCATGAACGAAACCATCGCCGCACAACCCACGGCCCGGCTCACACACCAGCGCCGGACGGTCCGCGCCAAAAGCCTCGGTCGCGACGCGGTCGATCAGGGCAAAGGTTTCTTCCAACTGCGGAACAACGCCTTCCAGCCGGTGGTTCGGGAACCCGCCACCCACATTGAGGCGGGCAATCTTCACCCCAGCATTGCGGGCAATATCCGCAGCCGAGCGGATGTAGGCTTCCCAAGCATGCGGATCGATGCATTGCGTGCCGGGGTGGAAGGTGATCGAGGGGATAAAACCTGCGTCGGCCACGGTTTTCAGCAGGTCCGCAGCCAGTTCGACCGTCGCCCCGAACTTGGCGCCAAAATTATAGGCGGCACCCGAGACCGGCAGCTTGAACCGGACCGAGATTTCACAGCCCTGCGGCGGCACCAGTTCAACCAGTTTTGCCAATTCGCTGGCGCTGTCGACCGACCAGGATTTCACCCCCGCCTCGACCGCCATCTGAATTTCAGCGCGCGAACGCACCGGGTTGTTGTAGTGCAGCGCTGCATCCGGGGCCAAACGGCGGATCATGCGAATCTCAAAGGGCGAGGCCACGTCAAAGCCGGAAACCCCGGCCGCGACCAAATTTTCGACCACGACTTCCTCGGGGTTAGACTTGACGGCATAGGTCACAAGCCCCGGAAAACCATCAATGAAACGACGGGCGGTGGCCTGAATCACGCTGGGCGCAAAGAAAAGCACCGGATTTTCCGGTTTGACCGAGCGCAGATATTCGGTGGGGTTCGTCCAGATCGTTTTCGACAGTCCCATTCGCGGCCTTCCTTCCTTTGGCAGAACGCGATAGGTGTGCAGCCGTCAGCCTGAAAGGCCACAGCACCTCGCGCGGTTTTACAACCAGGCCAGGTGCGTATGAGCCGCCCTTTTCCTGTAGCTTCGGTCCGCGATATGGGGCACAGTTCCACCGATGAAAACTGCAAAAATGTAGCGTAGGGCTGTCATTTTGTAGCATGGGATCGGCTTTTTGCATGGACGAACTGGACCGCAACATTGTGACACTTTTGGGGGCCGATGCGCGTATGTCGGTGGCGACTTTGGCGCGACGGCTAAAGGTTGCGCGGTCCACCATTCAGGCGCGGCTAGAGCGGTTGGAAAGCAGTGGCGTGATCGTCGGCTATACGATCCGGCTGGGGGAAGCGGCGCGCGAGGGGCGGTTGCGGGCGGCGGTTCTATTGACCATCGAACAGCGGGCGCAGGCGGCAATTCTGACGAAACTCAAGGCCGTGCCCGAGGTGGAACGCGCCGTCACAACCTCGGGCCGCTATGATCTGTTGTTGCAGATCGCGGCCCCGACGACTCAGGTTCTGGACAATGTGCTGGACCAGATCGAGGCGATGACGGGCGTGCTGACCAGCGAAAGCCTGATCTATCTGACCACGCGGCTGGATCGGGCGGTCTAGATCGGCAGGTAGCTGACCCTGTCGCCCGCCCGGCGCGCGGCATCGCCCAGGGGGCGGATCAGCAGCGCATTGGCCTGCGAC
Source organism: Neogemmobacter tilapiae (assembly GCF_014652215.1). Classification (GTDB taxonomy): domain Bacteria; phylum Pseudomonadota; class Alphaproteobacteria; order Rhodobacterales; family Rhodobacteraceae; genus Neogemmobacter; species Neogemmobacter tilapiae. The sequence goes on from NZ_BMYJ01000008.1 coordinate 40,850, forward strand.
AAAACCCCCAGCAGGGCCGAATCCTGATCCGCAAAGGGGCGCAGGATCGGCAGATCGGCCCCCGCCTCCACCCTTGCCCGCATGTAATGCGTGCGGGGCCCCGTGGGGGCGACGTCTTCGGCCAGAACCGCCTCTGCCGCCACCGGCAGCGGATCAGCCGCCCCCTGCAAGGCGCGCAACAGCGGCAGCAGAAACAGATGGCCGCAAACAATCGCCGACACCGGATTGCCCGGCAGGCCCAGCATCACCGCATCCCCCAAACGCCCCGCCATCAGCGGTTTTCCCGGCCGCATGGCGACCTTATAGAACGCGCGCTCCATGCCCAGATCGGCGGTCACCTGTCCCACCAGATCATGATCGCCGACCGAGGCCCCGCCGACGGTGACGATCACATCCGCCCCCTGCGCCAATTCCACCACCTTGCGCAGATCCTGCACCGTATCCCGCGCAATGGGCAGCATCCGCACCTTGGCCCCCTCTGCCTCGGCCATCGCCTTCAGCGCAAAGGTGTTAGAGCAAACGATCTGATCGGGGCCGGGCTCGCCCCCCGGCATCACCAACTCATCCCCCGTCGCAATCATCGCCACCACTGGCCTACGACGGCAGGGCAGGCGCGGCAGGTTCATCGCCGCCAAAAGCGCCACATCATTCGCCGTCAGCCGTTTTGGCGCAAAGCTTTGCCCGGCGGAAAAGTCATTCCCCTGCGGGCGGATATGCGTCGCCCCCGTGGCGGGCGCGTTCAGGCGGATATTGTCGCCTTCCCGCGTCACATCCTCTTGCAGCACCACCCGCAGCGCCCCGCGTGGCACCGGGGCCCCGGTAAAGATGCGAACCGCCTGATCCGGCCCCACCGTCCCCGCGAAATGATGGCCTGCGCCCGCCTCGCCCACCACATGAAACGTCATGCCTTCCTCGGCATCGCCCGCAATCGCATAGCCATCCATCGCGCTGGCATCAAAAGGCGGCTGATCGCGCCGCGCCTGCACCGCTTCCGCCAGCCAGCGCCCCGCTGCATCCGCCAAAGCCACATGCTCTACGGGCAGGGCCAAAGCCAATCCCAGAACCTTGGCCTGCGCCTCGCCCACCGGCATCATGGTGCGACAAAACGGCCCGATTTGCCGCCCTCTTTCAGCATCAGCCGAACGCCCTCGATCACCATCGCCTTGTCCACCGCCTTGACCATGTCATAGACCGTCAACCCTGCCACAGACACCGCTGTCAGCGCCTCCATCTCCACCCCCGTCTGGCCGGATGTGGCCACGGTCGCCCGAATGCGCACGCCCGGAAGGCTGGCATCCGGCTCAAGATCCAGCGAAACCTTCGTCAAAGCCAACGGATGACACAGCGGAATCAGATCCGACGTCTTCTTGGCCGCCATGATCCCCGCCAGCCGCGCCACGCCCAGCACATCGCCCTTTTTCGCCCGGCCTTCGTTGATAAGGGCCAAGGTTTCCGCCGCCATCCGCACAGCGCCCTCAGCCACCGCCAGACGGTCGGTCACGTCCTTGCCCCCCACATCGACCATATGGGCATTCCCTTGCCTGTCGAAATGGGTCAGCGCCATCACAGGCCCCCGTGCGCAGTCAGCGGCCGCGCCAGAATGGCCTGTGTGGCGGCGGTCACATCCGCCTGCCGCATCAGGCTTTCCCCGATCAGGAAAGACCGCGCCCCATATTGCGCCAGATCCGCCAGATCGTCCGGCGTATAAAGCCCGCTTTCCGCGACGATCATCCGATCCTCGGGCACCATCCGCGCCAGACGGCGCGTGGTTTCCAGCGTCACCTCAAAGGTGTGCAGATTCCGGTTGTTGATGCCGATCATCGGCGATTTCAGCCGGGTGGCGCGTTCCAGTTCCGCCTGATCATGCACTTCGATCAGCACATCCATCCCAAGCCCCATCGCCACCGATTCCAACTCGGCGGCCTGCGCGTCGCTGACCGAGGCCATGATGATCAGAATACAATCCGCATTCAGCGCGCGGGATTCCACGACCTGCCAAGGGTCATACAGAAAATCCTTGCGCAGACAGGGCAGATCACAGGCGGCCCGCGCTGCCACCAGAAATGCATCATCGCCCTGGAACGAAGGCCCATCCGTCAAGACCGACAGACAGGTCGCCCCCCCCTCGGCATAGGCTTTCGCCAAGGCCGGCGGGTCAAAATCTGCACGAATCAAGCCTTTGGAAGGGCTTGCCTTTTTGATCTCGGCAATCAGCCCATAGCCCGAGGTCGCGGCCTCGCGCAGGGCCCGCATGAACCCCCGCGGCGCATCGGCCCCTTTGGCAGCGTCTTCAACATCGGCAAGCGGCCGCACAGCCTTACGGGCGGCGACATCTTCCAGCTTATAGGCTTTGATACGGTCAAGAATGGTGCTCATCGGCAAAGGTTAGCCGAGGGGGGCGGGGAAGGGAAGGCGGCGGTGCCAAGTATCTTGCTCACAGAAAGCCAGACACGTCGCGTCAAACTGCGGTCAATCTGGCTTTGTGCGAAGATGCTTGATCAGCGGCGGCAGTTCGATCTGAATGGTTTGCCAGACTACCCTCAAGTCAACGTCAAAATAGCCATGGGCAATGCGGTTTCGCATCCCCCGCATGCCACGCCAGGGGATTTCTGCGTGATTTGCGGCAAACACCGGGTATTCCGCCACAATCCGCGCCGCCGCCTCGCCAACAATCATCAGGCTCATGATCACCGCGCGTTGGGTCCGAAGGTCACGCTCGAAATCCGTTTCGTCCATGCCCTCGGTAAAGGTCACAGCATCCGTCGCGGCCAAGATCATTTGCCCAATATAGTCCGGTAGGCGGTTCGGGAAGCTCACACAGGCACAGCTTGCTGAAGCACATTCACGCGGATATGGGGGGGCAGATCCAAGGGCGTCTTCACCTCAACCCGCACACCCAAGGCTTCTTCAAGCGCCTCTTGCAGCCCACCAAGATCGAAAAGGGTGGTTTCTGGCAGCGGCTCCACCAAGAGATCAAGGTCACTGTCGACGCGATCTTGGCCGGTCAACGCCGATCCGAAAACACGGGGGTTGGTCGTGCGGTGACGGGCCGCCAGTTCGCGGATCAAGGCACGCCCATTTTGCAGGGCTTCGGAAGGCGTCTGAATGCGCACGCGTATTCTCCTGCAATCAATATAGGCCAACAGAGCCATTTGGGCAATGCAACCGCAGGGCCCGGCAAACCTCTTGCCTTCAGAATTGCGCCTCCTGCCAGACCATAGCCGCGGGCCTTTTAACCCCGCGTCGCCGCCACCAGCGCCTCGATCTTGCCCAAGGCCGCCCCGCTGTCGATGGATTCCCGCGCCAGTTCCACGCCCAAAGGCAGGCCAGAAGCCTTACCCGCCACCACCAGCGCCGCCGCGGCGTTCAGCAGCACCGCATCGCGGTAGGCGCCCAACTCACCCTCCAGCAACCGCCGAAAGGCCGCCGCGTTCTCTGATGGCGTGCCGCCCATGATCGCCTCGAACGGATGCACTGGCAGGCCCGCCTCATCCGGATGCACCTCAAATTCCCGCACAGCACCATTCTCAATTGCCGCCACCGCCGACGAACCGCAGATTGACAGCTCATCCGTCCCATCCGACCCATGCACCAGCCAGGCCGCCTCAGACCCCAGCGCCAACAGCGTTTCGGCCATCGGCCGCAGCAGCGTCGCATTAAAGGCTCCGGTCAACTGCCGCTTGACCCCTGCCGGATTGGTCAGCGGCCCCAGGATGTTGAAAATCGTCCGCGTCCCCAGTTCCGTCCGCACCGGCATCACATGCCGGATCGCCGGATGGTGCATCGGGGCCATCATGAAACCGATCCCCGCCGTGGCCAGCGCCCGTTCCACCACCTCCGGGCCAACCATCACGTTGATCCCCATTTCGGTCAGCGCATCCGCCGCCCCGGATTTCGACGACAAGTTCCGGTTGCCATGCTTGGCCACCACCACCCCCGCGCCCGCCACCACAAAGGCCGTCGCCGTCGAAATGTTCAGCGTCCCCTTGCCGTCGCCCCCGGTGCCCACGATGTCCATCGCGCCCGCAGGCGCTTTCACCGCGTTGCACTTGGCCCGCATCACCGAAGCCGCCGCTGCATATTCCTCAACCGTTTCGCCGCGTACCCGCAGCGCCATCAGGAAACCGCCCATCTGGGCCGGCGTCGCCTCGCCCTCAAACAGCGCCTCGAACGCCATTTCCGCCTCGTCCCGCGTCAAGGGGCGCTGCGCCGCCAGCCCGATCAGCGGCTTCAAACGGTCGCTCATGCCGGAACCCCGACCTTTGCCAGATCCAGAAAATTTCGCAGCAACTGATGCCCATGCTCGCTGGCAATACTTTCCGGATGGAACTGAACCCCTTCAATCGGCAGCGTCTTGTGCCGCAACCCCATGATCGTGCCGTCTTCCAACTCTGCCGTCACTTCCAGACAATCAGGCAGCGATGACCGCTCCACGATCAGCGAATGATAACGCGTTGCCAGAAACGGCGAAGGCAGGCCCTTGAACACCCCTTTGCCCTCATGGTGCATCGTCCCCATCTTGCCATGCACAATCTCATGGCAGCGGATCACTTTCCCCCCGAAAGCCTCGCCAATCGTCTGATGCCCCAGACAAACCCCCATCAGCGGGATCTTCGCCTCGGCCGCCGCCAGTGTCAGCGGAATGCAAATCCCCGCCTGCGCCGGATCGCAGGGGCCAGGCGACAGCACAATCGCCTGCGGGCCAAGCCCCATCGCCGCCTGCACATCCATCGCGTCATTGCGGACGACACGCACATCGGCCCCAAGTTCCCCAAAGTAATGCACGAGGTTGTAGGTAAAGCTGTCGTAGTTATCGATCAAAAGCAGCATGGCACCCGTCCGTTGCATTATTCAGACATTCCGCAGGTTTGGCAGATCAAAGGGGGTGATCCGCAGCGCATGTCGCGCTATACATGTGCAAAGCTCGGGCGGCGCGTCAAGGGGAGGGCCCCTTTGGGCGCCGTTTCGGGGTGAGGAAAAATCAAGGGGCAGGCCAATGGCAGGATATCTGTCGGGTATCGTCTGGGGTGGATTGTTTACAGCGGCCGGTTTGGCCGTGGTGTCTGAATTGACTCTGCCCAGCGGGCTGGGTGCAACGGCGGCCAACAGCGCCGAGGCCCCGACCGTTGTCGATCAGCCCGCCGAGCCTGTCGCGACAGAAACGCCCGTGCCCGAGCAAACACCAGCCGCAGAGTTGGCCACAAGCGACACGCCTGTCACCCCGGAACCCGCCCCCGAGGCGCCGACGGCGACAGAGGCCACTCCGGCTGAGACGACGGTTGTGGTCGAACCCGCCCCCGTTGAACCTGTGGCCGCTGAAGCTGATGAGCCCGCGCCCCAACCTGTGGTGGCCGAGCCTGAACAAGAAAGCGCCGTTCAGCCCGCCACGACAAGCGAAACTGCGGCGGTGGCGGAGCCTGTGGTCGAATTGCCGCCCATCGTTACGGTCACGGCAGATCAAGCCAAGGCGCAAGTTGCAGAGCGCGCGGCTGAAATTGCGGCCACGACGCCGCCTGTCGCGGCCCCCTTGGAAACGGCTGTCGACGCGGCAACGGCACCCGATTTGACGGACGGGGCCACGGCAAGCCAGCCCGCCACCGAAATCGCAACGGCGGCAGAAGCTGCCTCAGTCGACGCGACCGCTCCGTTGGCCGAGGCGGCTTCAGAACCGTTGGTGACGGAACCGACAACCGCTGAAACCGAACCGGCCCCCGCCGCCGATGCCGAAGCGGCCGCCGCGGCTTTGGTTGAAACCAATCCCGCCGCCACGGCGCCCGGTGCCGGGGATGAGGCGGAATTGGCCGAGATGGGCAGCAGCACGACCCGCCGCACCGCCGCCCTGCCGGGTCAGATGCCGGGCCAGACCATCGGCGACGGGGATGATGCCGAAGGCATGGTCCGCGTTGATGACGCCGCTCTGGAAAGTGCCGTTTCGGACAATGAAAGCCCAACACCGCCCGCAGAAGTGGTCAGCACCGTTCCCGCAGCCGAAACCGACGCCCCTATCGCCCCCGAGGCCGAGCAGACCGAAGTGGCCGTGGCCCCCGAAGTTTCAACGCTGACCGAGGTTCCCGCCGAAGCGGCAGAGGACACGCCCGCGCTGATCGCCCCGGACGCCGGTGGCGAAAGCGTCGCGCAAGATCCGGCGATTGATACAACAACAGAGCCGGCCCCGGAGACCGAGATGGCCAGCGCTGACCCCGATGCGCAAAAGGGTCAATTGCCCCGCAAGATTCAGACCGAAGGCCAGCGCGCCGCCGAACAGGCTGCTGCCGATTCCACGGCACAACCCTTGCCCGCCACCACAGAGGAACCAGCACAGACCGCAGGCTCGCTAGAGCCGTCGCGTCTGCGTGGCTCGGCCGAAGGTGTTGTGGTGAACCGGCTGCCGCGCATTGGCGACGACGAAAAGCCAAAGGTCGAGGAGGCCGATGCCGACGCTGCCAATTTGCCTCCCCTTGAACGTTTCGGTAGCGAGTTTGAAAACACCGGCGCGGCTCCGGTTATGGCTGTGGTTCTGGTCGATCAAGGGGCCAGCCAATCACTTCGCGATCAAGTGGCGGAGTTGCCGTTTCCTGTGGCCGTCGCGTTGGACCCCTTGGCCCCCGACGCGGTCGAGGCGGCCGCCTTCTATCGCGCAGCCGGTATTGAGCTGGTGATGCTGGCCACAGGATTGCCACGCGGGGCTGAAGCAACGGATGTCGAGGTCACGTTCACCACCCATGCCGAGACCCTGCCCGAAGTGGTGGCCGTGATGGACACCGAACAAGGCGGTTTCCAGAACAACCGCCCACTGGCCACCCTCATCGCGCCGACAGTCAAGGCCCAAGGTTGGGGTTTGATCACTTGGGATGGCGGATTGAATGCAGGTGATCAGGTCGCCCGCCGCGAAGGGATGGCCGCCGGGTTGATCTTCCGCCGCTTTGACGAAGCCGGCAACAATGACACCGGAATGCGCCGCACCTTGGACCGCGCGGCGCTCAAGGCGGGGCAGGATGGCAAGGCCATTGTCACGGGCATGGTAAATGCCCAGACGCTCCAATCGCTGGTGGCTTGGACCTTGAGCGCAAAAGGCCAGGCCGTCGCCATGGCCCCCGTTACGGCAGCATTGGACATTCCAGAAGATATGGAAGTGCCATCCCCGGTCGCCACCGAATAGGGCAGGGGGCAAATGCAAAGGGGCGGTCCAATCAGACCGCCCCTTTGCGTTAAGGTATGAGTTTCAGCCGTTGCCGCGCCTTGTGAACATCCCTGCCGCCTCGGCCGCTTTGCGCAGTGCCTTCGACTTGTTCACCGTTTCCTCATATTCCGCCTGCGGGTCGCTGTCATAGACGACACCTCCACCCGCTTGCGTATACAGCACCTGGTTCTTCAGCACCGCCGTCCGCAGCGCAATGCAGAAATCCATCTCGCCATTGGCCGCAAAATAGCCGATCCCGCCGCCATAGACGCCGCGCTTTTCGGGTTCCAGCTCGTCGATGATCTCCATCGCGCGGACCTTGGGTGCCCCCGAAACCGTCCCGGCTGGCAGCCCCGCCAGCAAGGCCGACAAAGCATCCTGCCCATCCGCAATCTGCCCCACCACGTTCGACACGATATGCATCACGTGGCTATAGCGTTCGATGATGAATTTTTCGGTGGGCTTCACCGTCCCCACCTTGGCCACCCGGCCCACATCGTTGCGCCCCAGATCCAGCAGCATCAGATGTTCGGCCAGTTCCTTTTTGTCCGACAGCAGATCAACCTCATAGGCCTTGTCCTGTTCGACCGTCGCCCCACGGGGCCGCGTCCCGGCAATCGGGCGAATGGTCACCTCACCATCCCGCAGCCGCACCAGAATTTCCGGGCTGGCCCCCACCACCTGATAGCCGCCAAAGTTGAAGAAGAACATGAAGGGCGACGGGTTCGTCCGGCGCAGCGAGCGATAAAAAGCAAATGGCGGCAGGTCGAATTTCTGCGCCCAACGCTGGCTGGGGACGACCTGAAAGATGTCGCCTGCGCGGATGTATTCCTTGGCCTTCTCCACCGCCGCCTGATAGCCGCCCGCCGGAAAGTTTGACACCGCGGGCCCGACGCCCGCGCCCGCATCACCCAGATCGCGCGTCATATCAGCAGGCGCCCGGTCCAGATCGCGCAAAGCGTCCATCACCCGTTCGGCGGCCTGCGCATAGGCGGCCTTGGCCGACAGGCCCGACCCCACAAAGGCGGGGGAAACCACCGTCACCTCGCCCTTCACCCCGTCCAGCACCGCCACGACCGAAGGCCGCATCAGCACTGCATCGGGCAGGCCCAGCGGATCGGGGTTTACATTCGGCAGATGTTCCACCAGCCGGATCATGTCATAGCCCAGATAGCCGAACAGCCCCGCCGCAATCGCGGGCAGGTCATCGGGCATGTCGATCCGGCATTCCGCCACCAGATCGCGGATCCGGTCCAGCGGGTTGCCGGTCTGCGGCTTGAAGGCCGCCCCGTCAAAGCGCGCCTCGCGGTTGATTTCCGCCTCGGTCCCCCGGCAGCGCCAGATCAGATCGGGCTTCATCCCCACAACGGAATAGCGCCCCCGAACCTCGCCCCCTGTCACGCTTTCCAGCATGAAGGTGTCTGGCCGCGCCTCGCCCAGTTTCAGCATCAGGCTGACCGGCGTGTCCAGATCGGCCGCCAGCCGCGCATAGACCACCTGATTCTGCCCCGCGTTCCAGCCCTTTTCAAAGGCTTCAAAGGTCGAAATCATCGTCATGGGAAATTCGCATTCACCGCAGCAATCGCCGCATCATCCAGCCGGATGCCCGCGCCTTGCGCCAGCCCCGCCCCATACAGCCCGAACAGATCGTTTTGCAGACTTTGCGCCAACTGTGCCTCCAGCGCCGCCAGATCCGCCTTGGCCTGATCACTCGCCGGGTCCGCCGCGATGATCTTGTCCAGCCGCACCAGCCCGGTAAAGCCCGCACCTTCGACGACTTTCAACTCGCCCTCGGCCATGCCGAAAACCGTCACCATGAAATCCGAAGGCACACCTTCGACAAAACCATCGCGTGTGATTTCCGGCGTCACCGACAAGATGCCCAGGCTGCCCATGTCGGTGCCGCCCTCAACCGCTGTCTTCATTTCCGCCGCCCGCGCCGCCAAAGCCTTGGCCAAGGCCTCGGCCCGCCAGCTTTCGGTCACCGCTTCCTTCGCCTCATCAAAGGGAATCGGCGCGGCAGGCACCATTTCGTCCAGCCGCAACGACACCAGCCCCCCATCATCCAGCAGGATCGCCTCGGGGAAATCCCCCTCGGCCACAGCCCCGGCCGCCTGACGGAAGGCCGGATAGGCGGCAATCGCCTCGTCGCTGGCGGTGCTGAAATCAATCGTCGCCAGCTCCATCTTCTGTTCTTCTGCCAACTCCTCCAGCGTTGCCCCGCCGGCCAGCAGATCGTCGATCTCTTCCACCCGCGCGCCGATTTCCCGACGTGCTGCATCGCGCTGGAATTCGATGGTCAGGTCGGCCTTCGCCTCGTCAAAACTCACTTCCTGCGCGTCCAGAATGGCGTTCATCCGGAACAGCGCCGGCCCCAGGTCCGACATCAGCGGCCCCGCCACTTGCCCGTTTTCTGTCAGCGCAAAGATTGCGTCCCCCGCAGCCCCCAGGTCGGCCTTCGACACATCGCCCAGATCAATGTCGTCCAGCGTCAGCCCGCGCTCCGTCACCAGATCCTCGAACTTGGCCCCGCCGTCCAGTTTCGCCTTGGCCGCATCCGCCGCCGCCTGATCCGGGAACACAAGCCGTTCCACCAACCGCCGTTCCGGCTGCACGTAATCGGCAATCCGATCGTCATACAGCGCCTTCACGGACGCCTCATCCACCGCCATTCCTTCGGCCAAAGCCTCGGGCAGCAGCGCCGCATAGGTGATCCGCTTCGCCTCAGGCTTGGTGAATTTGGCGATGTTCGCGTCGTAATGCGCTTTCAGTTCGTCTTCGGTCGGCTCGGCCAAGGGCACCGTCAGATCCGCCTCGGCCAATCGCAGCAGCGTCAGCCCCCGCTTTTCGCCCCGATAGGTGAACAGCTTTTCCGCCATTGTCTTGGGGGCCACAACACCGCCGATCACCGCCCCTTGCAGCATCGTCCGCGCCAGATCGGCCCGCACCTGCCCCTCATAATCCCGCGCGTTCATTCGGTTCTGTTCCAGAACCTGCCGATAGATCGCTGGGTCAAAGGCCCCATTCAGACCCTGAAACTCGGGCCGCAGCGCCACTTCTTTCGCCACCGCCTGATCCCCTGCCGACAGGCCCAGCCGTCCCGCCTCGCCGTCCAGCGCCGCCCCCACGACCAGCCGCTGGATCACGCTTTGGGGAATGCCAAACATCTGCGCCTGTTCCATCGTCAGGTTCTGCCCGAACTGTGACGAAACCTGCCGAATTTCCGCTTGCAAGGCATTGGCATAGTCATCTGTCCCAATAGGACGATCACCCACATCCCCGATCTTGCTGATCCGCCCGCCGAAATCGGTGATGCCAAAGCCGCCAAGCCCCACCACCAGCATGGCCATCAGCACCCAGATCACCACATCCGAAGCCTTGCGCTTGCGCTTGTCAGTCTGCGGCTCGGTCGTCTTGGCCATGGGTCACATCCGTTGGGCTAAGGTAAATCCGCCTCTGTCTAGAGGCTTGGGTTCGGTCGGGCAAGGCCCGCTGTTTCAGGCGCGGAAACCGGCCAGCCGGTCGAACAGCGTGGCAATGCCGCCCGCATCGACATTGGCAAAGGCAATGCGCAACTGCCGCTGGCCCTCGGCTGATCCTTCGGGCGTGAACATCGTGCCGGGCAGCATCAGCACATGCGCCTGATCGACCAGCGCCTTCGCCAGCTCCGCCGAGCCCATACCAAAAGGATGCTCCACATAGGCGAAATAGGCTCCGCAGCCCATCAACCGCCAGTCGGGCAGCGCCTGCGCGAAACCTGATACCATCGCCGCGCGACGCGCCAGAATCTTGGCCCGCTCTCCCGCCACCCATTGCGTCAGGTTCCGCATCCCCCAAAGCGCCGCCATCTGGCCCAACTGGCTGGGGCAGATCGCCACCGTGTCCAGAAACTTTTCCACCTCGGCCAGCCGCGCCGTGCTGGCAACAATCGCCCCTACCCGATGCCCCGTCAGCCGAAACGCCTTGGAAAAGGAATAAAGCTGCACAAGCGTATCGTCCCAATCGGGATCAGCAAACAAATCATGCGGGGCCCCCGTCCGGCTGTCAAAATCGCGGTAGGTTTCATCGACGATCAAGGCGATGTCCCTGCTGCGCGCCAGATGGCGGAAGGCCGTCAAGGTTTCCGCCGGATATTCCACCCCGCCCGGATTGTTCGGGCTGACCAGAACAATCGCCCTCGTCCGGTCCGTGATCAGTTGCGCCGCCTTGGCGGCATCGGGGATCAAATCGCCCCCCGTCGCCAAAGGCACGGTCCGCACCCCCGACATATCCAGCCACATTTTGTGGTTGAAGTACCACGGTGTCGGCAGGATCACCTCATCCCCAGCCCCCGCCAAGGTCGACATGATCGCGCAAAACGCCTGATTGCAGCCTTGCGTGATCGCCACTTGGTCGGCCCGCACCGTCCCCCCATAAGCCCCGCTCCACTGCGCCGCGATTTCCGCCCGCAGATCGGGCAAGCCCAACACCGGCCCATAAAGATGCGCCGCCGGATCGTTCAGCGCCGCCTCGGCAATCACATGCCGCAGAGCCAACGGCGGCGGGTCCACCGGGGCCGCTTGGCTCACGTTGATCAGGGGTTTGCTTTCGGGAAAGCTCCGCCCCGTCACCCAACGCCGCGCCTCCATCACCGGTGGGGCCTCGGTCAGCGCAAAGGCGGGGTTCAGCGGCAGCGTCATCTTGGGGCCTTTCGTGGGACCAGTCTTTTCCGTTTCAGTCCGCCCCGCGGAAGGGCTGCACATATTGCAGCGCCATATCCCACGGGAAAAAGATCCACGTATCTTGGCTCACCTCGGTGATATAGGTGTCCACCATCGGGCGACCCGACGGTTTTGCATAGACCGTCGCAAAATGCGCCTTGGGATACAGCTTGCGCACCAGTTCCAGCGTCTTTCCGGAATCCACCAGATCATCCACGATCAGGATGCCCGTCCCATCGCCCATCAGTTCCGCCTGCGGCGATTTGATCACCTTCGCCTCGGTCTGGCTTTGATGGCTATAGCTTTTCACGCTGATCGTATCGACCACGCGAATGTCCAGTTCTCGCGCCACGATCATCGCCGGAACCAGCCCGCCCCGCGTGATTCCCACCACCGCCTTCCAGGCCCCTTCGTCTGGCCCCCGCCCATCCAGCCGCCAGGCCAAGGCCCGCGCATCGCGGTGCATCTGATCCCAGCTGACGTGAAAGCCTTTTTCGTGCGGCAGACGGTCGTTCATGGCAAACCTCAGGTGGCGGCGACCTTGATCCCCAGCAGGGCCAAAAGCCCACCGAAGCTGCGGTCGATGATGGTTTTCAGGCTGATATAGCCGTTGCGTGTCCGGTCAAGCGAGAAGATCCGCGCGACCAGCGTATTCCAGATCGTTTCGTTCAGAAAGATCACCGCCAACAAGGCGCCGTAAACCCAAAGCGGGGTTTCTGGCGGCACGGTGCCCAGAAAAATGGCGCTGAACATCACCGCCGGTTTAGGATTGGCCAGTTGCGTGAAAAGCCCCAACCGAAAGGCCGAAAGTGCCGAACGCGGCACGGGTCGGTTGTCAGTCATGTCCAGCTTTTCCGGTGCCGATTTCCACAGCTTCCAACCCATCCAGATCAGATAGCCACCACCCAGAATTTTCAGCGCCCAAAGCAGGGCAGGGGCAGCCGCAAAAAGAATGTTCAGCCCGAACATCGCCGCACTGGCCCAAACCACCGCGCCCGCGCCAATGCCGGCAGCCAGCATCGCCCCGGTCCGGAAACCCTCGGTCAACCCTGTCCGCGCCGACATCAGCACGGCGGGGCCGGGGCTGACGGCGGCGAACAGGGAAAGGCCCGCAAAGGCCAGAAAGGCCGCCAGTGTCATTCCTTGCGCCCCGTCACCACGTCGATATCGGGCGCATCAACGGCCTTCATCCCCACGACATGATAGCCCGCATCGACATGCAGAACCTCACCCGTCGTGCCCGAACCCAGATCAGACAGCAGGTAAAGCGAGGCCTTGCCCACCTCTTCCTGCGTCACATTCCGACGCAGGGGCGAGTTCAGCTCGTTCCACTTCATAATATAGCGGAAATCGCCGATACCGCTGGCCGCCAAGGTCTTGATCGGCCCCGCCGAAATGGCGTTCACGCGGATGCCGTCCTTACCCAGATCCTCGGCAATATACTGCACCGAGGTTTCCAGCGCCGCCTTGGCAATCCCCATCACATTGTAATGCGGCATCACCTTTTCCGCCCCATAATAGGTCAGCGTCAAAAGGCTGCCCCCGTTCGGCATCATTGCGGCGGCACGGGCGCAGACGGCGGTAAAGGAATAGACCGAAATGTCCATTGTCATGCGAAAGTTTGCAGCCGACGTGTCCACATAGCGCCCGCGCAATTCGTTCTTGTCCGAAAAGCCGATGGCATGAACGACGAAATCCAAGCTGCCCCAGCTTTCCTTCAGATGCGCAAACAGCGCGTCTAGCGATGCCTCATCCGACACATCGCATTCGAACAGGTTCGACATCCCGATGCTGGCGGCCAAAGGCTCCACCCGCTTTTTCAGCGCCTCACCCTGATAGGAAAAGGCCATCTCGGCCCCCTGTGCGGCGCAGGCCTGCGCAATGCCCCAGGCAATCGATTTGTCATTGGCCAGCCCCATGATGAGGCCGCGTTTCCCTGCCATCAATCCATTCGTCATGCAGATCCCGCCTGTCCCTAGCCTATTATTGTGACAAACAGCCTTAGGCGATCCGCGCCAAGGCATCAAGCGGCGGCAGAGAACCGGCTGGGCATTCTGCCTGCCAAAACGGCACAGCCCTGTCGCGTTTCCGCCACTATGACGATTACGGACTTGCGAGAGACTCGCAAAGGTCTTACCAAGTTGTCAACGAGAAGGCTGGCAGGCGGATTTCTGTCGCAGCACACAGCAGGATAAACGATGGACAGGGATGGTATCTTTGCGGGCGATGACCCTTTCCGCCTGGCGCGGAAATGGCTTGCTGACGCCGAAAGCGCAGAGATCAATGATCCCAACGCCATCGCGCTGGCCACCGTGGATGCCCACGGCTTGCCGAATGTCCGCATGGTTTTGTTAAAGGACATCGAGGCCGACGCCTTTGTGTTTTATACCAATTACGGCAGTGCCAAGGGGCAGGAACTAGCCCTGAACGGCAAGGCTGCCTTTGTGATGCATTGGAAATCGCTGCGTCGGCAGATCCGGGTGCGGGGCCTTGTCGAACGCGAAGATGGGCCGCAAGCGGATGAATATTTTGCCAGCCGCTCGCTGAAATCGCGGCTGGGGGCTTGGGCGTCCAAACAGTCACAACCGTTGTCGTCAAGGACAGCATTGGTGGCCGAGGTGGCCAAGGTTGGGTTGATCCATGGGGTGAACCCAAAGCGGCCGCCCTTCTGGGGTGGTTTTCGAATCCGTCCGCTGGAAATCGAGTTCTGGGCGGATGGCGAGTTTCGTTTGCATGATCGTTTCCAATGGAGGCGCAATGAACTCGCAGAGGCGTGGATTGTTGATCGGTTGAATCCTTAGGATCGTGTTCAGGGCGAGTGAAGCAAAATTTCCGGTCACGGGCCTTGCGCCGAGACACGGTTATGTTGAAAGAATTGCCAGCGAGGAGCTTGCTCTGGGGAATGGCTCTGGAAATGACTGATGAAGAAGCCGCCGTGACGATGGTTCACGGCAAGGTAAAATGGTTTGATTCCGTCAAGGGATTCGGCTTCATCCTCTCGGATGAGGGTGGGTCGGACATTCTGCTGCATGCGAATGTCCTGCGGAACTTCGGACAAAGTTCGGTGGCCGATGGCGCGCTGATCTCCGTTTCGGTGCAGATGACACCGCGCGGCGTTCAGGCGGTGGAGGTGCATCGCATAGAACCGCCCCCGGGCGCAGCTTTCCCATTGGGAGAGGAGTCTGGCGAGGCCACCTCTGACGAAATTTCGTCACGCCCGCTGGAAGCAGCCCGGGTGAAATGGTTCGACAAGGGCAAGGGCTTTGGTTTTGCCAACGTCTTTGGCCGCCCCGAAGATGTGTTCATTCACATCGAGGTGCTGCGCCTGTCGGGCTTTGCCGATCTGTCGCCGGGCGAAGCGGTCTGCCTGCGCATCATCGAAGGCAAGCGCGGGCGCATGGCGGTTCAGGTCGTCTCTTGGGAGGCAGCCACCCGCGAACCCATCGAGGTGACCGCGTGAAAGCCTTGGCCTTGGCGCTGATGGTTCTGCCTGCGGGCGGGGCCTTGGCGCAATGCGCTCCCGACCGGGTGGATATCCGGGGGGCGGGCGGGGCCATGGCGCATTTCACGGTGGAAGTCGCCGATGAGGTTGACGAACGCGCGCAGGGCCTGATGTTCCGCGAAAGCATGGCAGCAGATGCTGGCATGCTGTTCGTCTATCCCGCCCCCCAGCGTGCCATGTTCTGGATGAAGAACACACTGATTCCCTTGGACATGGTTTTTGTCGGGGAATCCGGCAAGGTGCTTGCCGTCCATGAAGGCGCCGTGCCGCATGATGAAACCCCCATCGACGGCGGGCAGGGGGTGAAATTAGTGCTGGAAGTGAATGCTGGCACCGCCCGCGCCACGGGAATCACCCCCGGCGCGGAACTCCGGCACCCTTCCATCGACGCCACATTGGCCGTTTGGCCCTGTGCAGGCGATTGACCCTTTTCATCCGCAGAAAAGCCGGGTAATCCCCCGCCCAGTCGGGGCGTAGCGCAGCCTGGTAGCGCGACGGTTTTGGGTACCGTAGGTCGAGAGTTCGAATCCCTCCGCCCCGACCATCTTCTAAATTGTCTAACCTGGTCGCTCGCCCCTTGGGCGAAAGACCGCCGCCTTGACGCGGCATCCGAAAACCCGTGGAACGTATTTCCTGCCCCGCCGTTGTCTGGCTGATGTGACCGAACCGTCACAAACCCCCAGACGACAGGAGCTTTCCATGCTTGGATACAAGACAACCCTGCTTTGCGCCGCTTTCACCGCTGCCATGGCCAGTGCTGCCGCCGCACAAGGCACCGCCGACTGCGACGCGCAATTCACCGCCCTCGACACTGACGGCAACGGATTCCTCTCGGACACCGAAGCCCCGCGCGACTATGCCCGGACACGGATCGACGCCATCACCTTGCAGGAAACTGGCATCTCGCCCGCCGAATTCGCGGCCCTTTGCGCCTCGGAAAACTGGGCCGAGAACAAGCCCGAGGAGGGCGCGCCTTTCGAAGGGGCCAACAGCTTTACCGAGGAACAGGCGCGCGACCGGGCCTTGGCTTGGGACGTGACCGGCGTTTCGGCGCTGACCCTGGATGAGCAAGGCATCTGGCGGGGCGAAGGCCAGCTGGCCGGGGCCGCTGTGTCGGTGGCCATCGACTACAAAGGCAATGTCGTCACCACGCCGAAGTCGTAACGCCATAACAATTCGCCAAAACATCTGAAAACGAAGGAGAATATCATGTCTGTGATCACCCGCGTTTATGACGACTACACCGCCGCCCATGCCGCCCGCCTGAATGTAGAGGCTTTGGGCCTGCCGGGTGTAGAGGTTTCCCTGATGGGGAATGAAAGCATCCAGGCGCATTATCAGCACGATCCGATCCGGTCGCCGGACGAGGTTTCTGGGACCGCGACGGGGGCTGGTGTCGGGGCCACCATCGGTGGTGGGGCAGGGCTTTTGGCCGGTCTGGGGATGATTGCCATCCCCGGTGTTGGGCCGCTGGTGGCCGCCGGTTGGCTGGCCGCAACGGCGGTGGGGGCTGCCGGTGGCGCGGTGGCGGGCGGCGCGATTGGGGCTCTGGCGGATATCGGCGTGCCGGACGAATATGCGCCGGTCTTTTCCGAAGCCATTCGGCGGGGTGGGGTCGCCGTCAGCGTGCAGTTCCCCGAAAGCGCGCGGGCGGATGTCGAGGCCGCACTGGACCGGATTTCCACCCTTCCTTTGGCCGACCGGCGCGTGACCTATGAGGCCGACGGCTGGCGCTATGACGAAACCGAGGCCGAACGCGAAACCCGCCTGCGGGCCACCGCGCCGCTAAACCCGGCCCTGCCCATCGTCTGACCGAAGATGTCGTACAAGACAAAGGGCCGCAGCAATGCGGCCCTTTGGCATGGAACGTTCTGTTTCGATATGAAAATCTCTGGAGGCGGGTACCGGAATCGAACCGGTCTACTCGGATTTGCAATCCGGTGCATAGCCTGCCTGCCCACCCGCCGTCTGGACGTTCCCTAGACGATCTTTTCCGGCCCCGCAAGACCTCTCCGGTCCGCACTGCAAACATATTGCATATTTTGAATATATAATATATTCGAGAATCGCAATGTATGCGAGGCCAGAGGAGGGCCGTTCAGCATGGCGCATGTCGTGGTTCTTGGGGCGGGCTTGGGTGGAGTCATCATGGCCTATGAAATGAAGGATCAGTTGGGGCCGGGGGACAGCCTCACGGTGGTCAGTAAGGGCACGCATTATTCCTTTGTGCCGTCAAACCCTTGGGTTGCCGTTGGCTGGCGCGGGCGCGACGAGATCGAGGTTGATCTGACCGAAACCATGGCGCGCAAAGGCATCACCCTGCGGCCCGAAGGGGCCGCGCGGGTGCATCCCGCCGAAAACCGGGTGGAATTGATCACGGGCGAGAATCTCCCCTACGACTATCTCATCATCGCCACGGGACCCGATCTGGCCTTTGACGAAATTCCGGGCTTGGGCCCCGATGGCCATACCCAATCGGTCTGTCACATTGACCATGCCCTCGTCGCCGAAAAGGCCTTTCATGCACTCGTCAAAAACCCTGGCCCGGTGATCATTGGCGCCGTGCAGGGGGCCAGCTGCTTTGGCCCGGCCTATGAGTTTCTTTTCATCCTCGAAACCGCCCTGCGCCGCGCCAAGATTCGGGACCGCGTGCCGATGACCTTTGTCACCGCCGAACCCTATATCGGCCACCTGGGGCTGGATGGGGTGGGCGACACCAAGGGCCTGCTGGAAAGTGAAATGCGCGCCCATCACATCAAATGGGTGACCAATGCCCGTGTCACATCGGTCGACCCCGACGTCATGCATATCGAGGAACTGGCCGAGGACGGCCAGCTGAAGAAAACGCTTGATCTGCCCTTTGCCTATTCGATGATGCTGCCCGCCTTTCGCGGCGTCCCGGCCGTCAAGGGGATCGAGGGCCTGACCAATCCGCGCGGCTTTGTCCTGATCGACAAGCATCAGCGCAACGCAGCCTTCCCCAATGTCTTTGCGGTGGGCGTGGGCGTCGCCATCCCACCCTTGGGGCCAACTCCGGTGCCCGTGGGCGTGCCGAAAACCGGCTTCATGATCGAAAGCATGGTCACGGCCACGGCGCATAACATTGCCAGCCTTTTGCGGGGGGAAGAACCGCATGAGGTGGCCAGTTGGAATGCCGTCTGTCTGGCCGACTTTGGCGACAGCGGCGTGGCCTTTGTGGCCCAGCCGCAGATACCGCCCCGCAATGTGAATTGGTCGTCTTCGGGCAAATGGGTCCATTACGCCAAGGTCGGGTTCGAAAAATACTTCCTGCGCAAGATTCGCATGGGCAAATCCGAACCCTTTTATGAACGCCTGGCGCTACAGGCGCTGGGCATCGACAAGCTGAAATCCACACATCAGGAGTAAGAAAATGACCGTTCAACGCGCTGTCACGGCTTTTGCCGGTTTCATGGTGCTTTTGTCTTTGGCGCTGACTTGGTGGGTCTCGCCGCATTTCGTCTGGCTGACCGTCTTTGTCGGGGCCAATCTGCTGCAATCGGCCTTCACCGGCATTTGCCCCGCCGCCAGCATCTTCCGTGCTCTGGGTTTGAAAGGGGCCGTGTGATGCTTCGAGTCTCTCTGATCGCGCTGCTTCTGGCCGGGCCCCTGGCCGCGGCGGAATACGAGGTGCAGCCAGTTCTGCGAACCGAAACCAAGGCGCTGTTCGGCACGGTCGAGGCGCGGTTCGTCTCGGCGGCAAGGGCGCGGATCGGGGGGACGCTGGTTGAACTGACGGTGGTCGAGGGCGATATCGTACAGGCGGGCCAGCCCATCGGGCGCTTGGCCGATGCGAAACTCGATTCGGCTCTGGCTGCGGCCGAAGGGCAGTTGGCCTCGGCCCAGTCGCAGCAAGACAATGCCCTTGCCGAACTGACCCGCAACGAAACCTTGTTGGAACGCGGGGCAGTGACGGTGCAGCGCGTGGATCAACTGCGCACGCAACTGGGCGTGGCCGAAGGGGCCGTTCGCGCGGCAAAGGCCGCCCGGGAAACCGTGTTGCAGCAAATGGCCGATGGCGCCGTTCTGGCCCCTGCTGACGGTCGCGTGCTGGCCCTGCCGGGCCGTCTGGGTTCTGTGGTGATGCCGGGCGAGGCAGTAGCCACCGTCGCGGGCGGTGGGTTGTTCCTGCGGCTGGCCATCCCCGAACGCCATGCGGCTGGGCTGGCCTTGGGGGCCTTGGTCGACGTCGCGGGGCAGGGGGGGCAGATCGAAAAGATCTATCCCCAGATCGAACAAGGGCGGGTGATGGTCGATGTCGCGGTTGCAGGGCTGGACAAGGCCTTTGTCGGTCAGCGGGTTCTGGTCGCCGTGCCTGTGGCCGAGGAACAGGTTCTGGCCGTGCCAGAAACCGCCTTGGACAAGGTCTCGGGTCTTGACCTCGTGCATCTGGTCGGCGGGGCCACGGTCACCGTCGTGCCCGGGCGCCGCTTTGATGCCAAAGGCCAGCCGATGCGGGAAATTCTTTCGGGCCTGCGGCCCGGCGATCTTGTGGTGACGCCATGACCAAAGCCAAACTGGGCATCGCTGGGGCCTTGACCCGGGCCTTTATCACCTCGCCGCTGACACCGCTTTTCCTTTTGGCCTCTCTTGCCTTAGGCCTTGTGGCGCTTGTCACCCTCCCGCGTGAGGAAGAGCCGCAGATTTCCGTGCCGATGGTCGATATCCATATCATGGCCCCCGGCCTCAAGGCCGAGGATGCGGTCAAGCTGGTCACCGAACCGCTGGAAACGGTGGTCAAATCCATCAACGGCGTCGAACATGTCTATTCCCAGACTCAGGATGACGGTGCCCTTGTCACCGCCCGTTTTCTGGTCGGAACCCCCGCCGATGCGGCTATCCTCCGCGTGCATGAAAAGATTCGTGCCAACATCGACCGTCTGCCCAAGGGCATTCCCGAACCGCTGATCGTCGGGCGCGGCATTGATGATGTTGCCATCCTTGTCGTCACGCTGACCCCAGAACCGCAGGTCGCTGACCGCTGGACCGCTGCCGACCTGACCCGCGTTGCCGCAGAATTGCAGGTGGCGCTCTCGGCCCTGCCGGATGTCGGGCTGACCTATCCCATCGGCGCCCAGACCGAAGAACTGCGCGTTGTGCCCGACCCGGAACGCCTGGCCCAGGCGGGGCTCACCTTGCAGGCACTGGCCGCCAAGCTGGAAGGGGCCAACGCCAGCCTGACCCTGGGCACCATCCGCGCCGACGGTGGACAAATCCCCTTGGCGGCGGGTGAAACCCTGACCGACCCCGCCCAGATCGCCAATCTTCTGATCACCACCCGCGACGGACGGCCCATCTATCTGCGCGATGTGGCCGATGTTCTGCTGGAAGCCGACCCTGCCGAAACCCGCGTCTTCCATCTGTCGCGTGACGGCGAAGGCTTTGCCCGCACCCCGGCCGTCTCGCTGGCTGTCGCCAAACGCGCCGGGGCCAATGCCGTCACCATCGCCCATGAAATCCGGGCCGAGATTGATCGCCTGACCGGCACAACCATTCCCCCCGGTCTTCAGGCCGAAATCACCCGTGACTATGGCGAAACTGCCGATGAAAAGGCGAATGAACTGCTGTTCCATCTGGCGCTGGCCACCCTGTCCATCGTCGCCCTGGTCTGGCTGGCCATCGGCTGGCGCGAGGCGGCTGTCGTGCTGGTCGTCATTCCCGTCACCATCCTGCTCACCCTCTTTGCGGCGCGCGTCATGGGCTACACGCTCAACCGGGTCAGCCTGTTCGCCCTGATCTTCTCGATCGGCATTCTGGTGGACGATGCCATCGTCGTCATCGAAAACATTGCCCGCCATTGGGGGATGAAGGACGCCCGCAGCCGCAAACAGGCCGCCATTGATGCCGTGGGCGAGGTGGGCAACCCCACCATCATCGCCACCCTGACGGTGGTCGCCGCCCTGCTGCCCATGCTTTTCGTGTCAGGCATGATGGGCCCCTATATGTCACCCATCCCCGCCAATGCCTCGGCGGCCATGCTCTTTTCCTTCTTTGTCGCGGTTATTGTCACGCCCTGGCTCATGCTGAAATTCGGCGGCGGCGCGGGCGGCCATGCGCAGGATCACGGCACGGGTGGCCGCTTGGGCGCGCTTTATCTTGCGGTTGCCCGTCCCATCCTCGCCACCCGCCGCCGCGCGGGCCTGTTCCTGCTGCTGGTCACAATGGCCACCATCGGCTCCATGGGCCTGTTCTACACCCGCGATGTCACCGTCAAACTGCTGCCCTTCGACAACAAGTCCGAGCTTTCCATCATGGTCGATCTGCCGCGCGGCGCTGCGGTCGAAGAGACTGACCGCAGCCTTCAGCAGATCGCCGCCGCCTTGGCCCCGGTCGCGGAAATCGACACTATTCAAAGCCATGCAGGCACCGCCTCGGCCTTCAACTTCAATGGCCTTGTCCGCCACTATTACCTCCGCAGCGAACCTCGCTATGGCGATCTTCAGATCAATTTGCTGCCAAAAGGCGAACGCACGCGCGAAAGCCACGCCATTGCCCTGGATCTTCGGGCCCGCATCACAGCCCTCGATCTGCCCAAGGGCACGGTCGTCAAGGTCGTCGAACCCCCGCCCGGCCCGCCGGTCATGGCCACGCTTCTGGCGGAAATCTACGGCCCCGATCCTGAAACCCGCCGCGCTGTCGCGACCAAACTGCGCCAGATCTTCGCCAGCGTCTCCTTCATCGTCGATGTCGATGACAGTTTTGGCACCCCCGGCCCGCGTCAACGGCTGCTGCTGGATGACGCCCAACTCGCCTATCACCGCGTCGAACAGGGCGACGTTTTCCAAACCCTGCATCTGCTCTATCACGGCACCACCGTCGGCTATTCCCACCGCGACGGTGGCCGCCGGCCGCTGCCGATCACCCTTGCCCCCTCGAAGTCAGGCAAGGTTCTGGACGAACGTGCCTTGGCCACCCCCGTCCCCGCCAATCTTTTGCCCGGCGACCGGGCCGTGGTTGAACTGGGCGATGTCGTCACTCTGCGCCAGGAAACCCAATCCTTCCCCATCTTTCGCCACAACGGCAAAGCCGCCGAAATGGTCACCGCCGAGCTGGCCGGCGATTTTGAGGCCCCGCTCTACGGCATCATGGCGGTCAATCAGGCCATCGAACAGGCCGATTGGGGAACGCTGCCGAAACCTGAAATCCGCCTGAACGGTCAGCCGGACGCCACTGACAAACCCGTCATCCTCTGGGATGGCGAATGGGAGGTGACTTGGGTCACTTTCCGCGACATGGGGGCCGCGTTCATGGTCGCCTTGTTGGGGATCTATATCCTTGTCGTCCTGCAATTCGGCTCGTTCAAACTGCCGCTTGTGATCCTGACGCCAGTGCCCCTCACCTTTATCGGCATTCTGGGCGGCCATTGGCTGTTCGGCGCACCTTTCTCGGCCACCTCCATGATCGGGTTCATCGCTTTGGCGGGCATCATCGTGCGCAATTCCATCCTCCTCGTGGATTTCATCCGCCATGCCCACAAACCGGGTGCCCCCCTTCTGCCCGTTTTGCTTGAGGCGGGGGCCATCCGCTTCAAGCCTATCCTGCTGACTGCCCTTGCCGCCATCATCGGGGCCATCACCATCCTGACCGATCCGATATTTCAGGGGCTGGCCATTTCGCTGCTCTTTGGCCTTGCCTCGTCAACGCTGTTGACCGTTCTGGTCATTCCGGCGATTTATATCTTGCTGCGCGGGGGGCGTGCGGCATGAACGGTGGGTGTTGGATGGACGGTGCAGTGAAACGGCGCAGTTTCAGCGACGAGGGTCCGCTGACCCCCGCCGCGCGCGAGGCGGCCGCGCTTTTAAAGGCGCTGGCGCATGAGGGGCGCTTGGAAATTCTTTGCCTCCTGCTGGAAAACCCCTGCACCGTGGGCGAGATGGAAGAGGCGCTGGGCCTGCCGCAGGCTGCGGTCTCGCAACAACTGATGCGCTTGCGCGGCGATGGCTTGGTCCGCGCCGAAAGGGAAGGGCGGCACATCCGCTACTCCCTGGAACGGCCCGAGGTGCGCGGCATCATCCAGGAATTGCAGCGCGCCTTCTGCCCGCCGGAATAGAGCAATGCCATTGCAAGACCGCCGCCGCGTCTGACCTCTGTCAGGCGCGGTTTTGCTTTGCCTTGCCGGGCAGGGGGCTTGCGCGCAAGCTTGGATGGATATACCCATACCCCCTATAGCTATGGAATCATCATGTCCCACCTGCACCGCGACAAATCCAAACTCCTCGCACGGGTCAAACGCCTCAAGGGCCAGATCGAAGGCATTGAACGCGCTGTTCAGGCGGATGAGGATTGCGCCGCCCTGCTGCATCTGGTGGCCTCGGTTCGCGGTGCGATGCAGGGTTTTACAGCGGAACTGATCGACGAACATCTGATCCACCATGTCCGCGATGTGACCGATGAACGGGCCCGCCAAAAGGGCGCCGATGAACTGGCCCGCGCCCTGCGGACCTATCTGAAATAGGGGGGCTATCATGCACGATCATCACCACGACCACGCGCATGACCATTCCGCCCTCCACAGCCATGATTTCCTCGGCGAAAACCACGACCGCAACGCCCGCCGCACCTGGGCCGTCATTGCCATCACCGCCGCCACCATGGGCATCGAAATCTCGGCGGGGCATCTTTACGGCTCTATGGCCCTCATTGCCGATGGCTGGCACATGTCCACCCACGCCGCCGCCTTGACCATCACCGCCCTCTCATACGGTTTCGCCCGCAGACACGCCCAAAACCCGCGCTTTGCCTTTGGCACCGGCAAGGTCGGCGATCTGGCAGGTTTTGCCAGCGCTGTCGTCCTCGCCATCGTCGCTTTGCTTATCGCTTGGGAAAGTTTCTGGCGGCTCGCTGACCCAAGCCCAATTCAATACGGGCAGGCCACACTTGTCGCCATCATTGGCCTCCTCATCAACCTGCTCTGCGCCTTCATCCTGCGCGATGATCCTCACGGCCATGACCACGGCCCCGCCGACAACAATCTGCGCGCCGCCTATCTTCATGTTCTCGCCGATGCCCTGACCTCGGTCCTTGCCATCGCCGCCCTGCTTTTGGGCCGCGCCTACGGCTGGCTCTGGCTTGACCCCGCCATTGGCCTCCTTGGTGCGCTCATCATTGCCCGCTGGTCCTGGGGTCTCATCCGGCAGGCTGGGGCTGTCCTCGTTGACTATACCCCTCAATCAGAAGACATCACCCCCGACATCCGACGCGCGCTCGAACGGGACGGTGATACCATCACCGATCTCCATGTCTGGCAGCTTGGCCCCGGCCATCGCGCCGCCATCATCAACCTCAAATCCCCCCACAGCCCCAACGAATGCCGCGCCCGCCTTGCCGCCATTCCCGGCCTGTCCCATGTCACGATCGAGGTTGCCCCCTAGGCCAGCGTCAGTTCCACGCCTGCCGCCTCCAGCATCGCCCCCACATCACCGGGCGGCGGCGCATCCGTTACCAACCTCCGGATCGCCCCCGGCTCGCAAATCCGGATCGGTGCGCTTTGCCCGAACTTTGTTGCATCCACCACCATCACCGCCTCTTCCGCGCTGGCAATGATCGCCCGGCTGAATTCGGCCTCCCGCATATCTTGCAGCATAAAGCCTGAACGCGCATCCACCGCCTCGGCCGTCAACACTGCATGTTTGACCTTGAACTGCCCCACAAAGGCCAAAGCTTGTGCCCCAAACACCCCCCCGTCATGCGCCCGGATTTCACCGCCCGCCACAAAGACCCGATTGCCATTCCGCATCGCCAGCGCCTGGGCCACCATCAACGAATTCGTCACCACCATCAGATCGTGATGATCCCGCAAAGCCTGTGCCACATAGGTTGTCGTCGTTCCCACGTCCAGAAACAGCGACGCCCCGTTTTCCAGCATTCCCGCCAACCGTGCCGCAATCCGTCGCTTCGCCGTCGGGTTTACCCCCATCCGCACCGCAAAGGCCGCCTCATGCCCCGAATCCCGCAGATGCACGGCCCCATGCACCTTTGTTACCAGACCCTGCCCCTCCAGCCGCCGGATCGTCCGCCGGATCGTCTCTTCCGTCACATTCATCGCCCGCGCCAGATCCTGCACCCGCGCTTCTCCTGCCGGTTTCAGCAGCGCCAGCAATTGCCCTTCCCGTCGCGGTTCTGACATGTTGGAATTCCTGTTGTTATTTTGGTAATAGTAACGTTTACAATAGATAAAGCCACAACCATCCTGTAAAAACAACAAAAAACCCAAATTGGTTTTTGACACGACTCGCTTCCGGCGCGATGAATTCTGTATTGGCCGGTGCCGGGGCATCCCGTGCAGACCCGCAACGTCCCATCAGGCGGGGACCGGTCGCGTGACAAAACTTTTTCCGGAAGATTCCCGCATCTTGTGGACCGAGGATTGCGTATTGAGTGCCGGGATAGTGTGACCCGGATCTGATCTTGCCCCATGGGCTTGGTCAGCAACTTTTGGGGGGGAAGGCGCGTCTCTGCTTTCCCCCCAAATTGCCGCTAGGAACCTCTCGTCCAAATGCTTGAATTTGTGTCACTTTGCCTCAAGATGGGTTCGATGCCCGGCAAAGGAGTTTTGGCCGCATGACGGCGATGGAAAAATTGCAGGCCCTGTCCTTCTGGCAGGGAAATGTGCGTGCTCAGCCTTTGAATGGTGGCATCACCAATGTGAATTTCGTGGCCGAAGATGACAGCGGCCGCTATGTCGTTCGCATCGGCGACGATATTCCCGTGCATCAGATCCTCCGTTTCAATGAACTGGCGGCCAGCCAGGCGGCCCATGCGGCCGGGGTTTCCCCAGCGGTCCGCCACGCCGAACAGGGTGCTCTGGTTCTCGATTTTATCGACGGTCGCACCTATGCCCCAGGCGATGTTCAAACCGATCTTGACAGTTGCATCAACCTTATCGCCCGCGCCCATCGCGACATCCCGAAATATCTGCGTGGTCCGGTCCTGTCGTTCTGGGTGTTCCATGTGATCCGCGACTACGCCAACCGCTTGATCGCCGAAGAAAGTCCCCACGCCCCCGCGCTCGCCCCCTTGCTGACCAAGGCCGAGGCGCTGGAACAGGCCGTCGGCCCCATCGACATCGTCTTTGGCCACAACGACCTTCTGCCCGCCAACTTCATGCGCGATGCGAACCGCCTTTGGCTGATTGACTGGGACTATGCCGGCTTCAACTCGCCGCTGTTCGATCTGGGCGGCCTCGCGGCCAACAACGCCCTTGCCGCGGATCAGGAAACCCACCTCCTCACCGCCTATTTCGACCGTCAGCCCGACCTTTCCCTGCTGCACCGCTATACTGCCATGAAAGCGGCCAGCGCATTGCGCGAAACCCTTTGGTCCATGGTCAGCGAAACCCATTCTGATCTCGATTTCGACTATGCCCAATACACCGCCCAAAACCTTGCCACCTTCCAAGCCGCCTGGGATCACTTCATGCAAAGCTGATCCTTTCATCTTGCCATAAATACCTGCGGGGAAGGGGCCCCTTGGCCCCTTGGGGGCCGCGCCCCCACCGATCCAAGGGGGCTCGATGCCCCCGCGGATCGGCCCCTGCGCTGACATCACAAGCTTGAGGCCCCTATGTCCGACTTCCCCAACACCGCCCGCGTCGTTGTCATCGGTGGTGGCATCATTGGCTGCTCCACCGCCTATCATCTGGCGAAACTCGGCCTGACCGACACCGTCCTTCTGGAACGCGCCAAGCTCACCTCGGGCACGACCTTTCATGCCGCAGGCCTTGTCGGCCAACTCCGCACCTCGGCCAACATCACCCAGCTTCTGGGCTATTCCGTCGATCTTTACCGCCGTCTTGAACAGGAAACCGGGTTGCAAACCGGCTGGAAGATGAACGGCGGTCTGCGGCTGGCCTGCAATGCCGACCGCTGGACCGAGGTGAAGCGTCAGGCCACCACGGCCCATTCCTTCGGCCTCGACATGCATCTTCTGACGCCCAAGGAAGCCCAAGAACTCTGGCCCCTGATGTCCATCGACGATCTGGTTGGTGCCGCCTATCTGCCGACCGACGGGCAGGCGAACCCTTCCGACATCACGCAGAGCCTTGCCAAAGGCGCCCGCATGGCCGGTGCCCGGATTTTCGAGGATACCCCCGTCACCCGCATCCTCGTCGAAGGCGGCAAGATCAAGGGTGTCGAAACCGCCCATGGTCTGATCGCCTGCGAAAAGGTCGTCCTTTGTGCCGGCCAATGGACCCGCGCCTTGGCCGCCACCGTGGGCGTCAACGTCCCCCTCGTCAGCGTCGAACACCAATATATGGTCACCGAACGCATCGAAGGCGTCACTTCGACCCTCCCCACCCTGCGCGATCCCGACCGCCGCACCTATTGGAAGGAAGAGGTCGGCGGTCTGGTCTGGGGCGGCTATGAGCCGAACCCCAAGCCCTGGGCCCAAAACGGCATCCCCGAAGGCTTTACCTTCCAACTGCTCGACAGCGATTTCGACCACTATTCCCAGTTCATGGCCGACGCCATCGCCCGCGTCCCGGCGCTGGAAACTGCGGGTGTCAAGCAACTAATCAACGGCCCCGAAAGCTTTACCCCCGACGGCAACTTCATCCTGGGCGAGGCCCCCGAACAGACCGGCCTGTTCATCGGCGCGGGCTTCAACGCCTTTGGCATCGCCTCGGGCGGCGGCGCGGGTATGGCCTTGGCCGAATGGGTCGCCACGGGCGCTGCCCCCTTTGACCTTTGGCCCGTCGACATCCGCCGCTTTGGCCGCATCCACGGTTCCACCTCATGGGTGCGGGAACGCACGCTCGAGGCTTATGGCAAACACTACACCATCGCCTGGCCGTCCGAGGAAATGCAATCCGCCCGCCCCACCCGCCGCTCACCGCTTTACGCGCATCTTCGGGCCGCAGGGGCCTGCTTTGGCGAAAAGCTGGGTTGGGAACGTCCCAATTGGTTTGCAGGCCCCGGCCAAGAACCCAAGGACCGCTATTCCTATGGCCGCCCCGGCTGGTTCGATGCCGTCGCCCGCGAACACCATGCGGCGCGGAACGCCGCCGTGGTCTTCGACCAAACCTCTTTCGCCAAATTCATCCTAAAAGGCCCCGACGTCGCTGCCCGCCTGAACTGGATCGCTGCGGGCAATGTCGATCGCGCCGTGGGCAGCCTCACCTACACCCAGATGCTGAACCAAAAGGGCGGCATCGAATGCGACCTGACCGTCGCCCGTCTGGCGCAGGACGAGTTCTACATCGTGACCGGTACCGGCTTTGCCACCCATGATTTCGACTGGATCGCCCGAAACCTTGCTGACGCCCGCGCCGAATTGGTCGATGTCACCGGGGCCAATGCCGTCCTCTCCCTGATGGGCCCAAAGGCCCGCGACATCCTCTCCCGCATCTGCCCCGACGAGCTTTCCGCCCCCTTCGGCACCGCACGCCGCCTTTCCGTCGCCAACTGCCCCGTGCTGGCCCTGCGCGTCACCTATGTCGGTGAACTCGGCTGGGAACTCCACATGCCGGTCGAGGTCGCGGTGACGGTTTATGAGGCGCTGATGCAGGCCGGGGCAGGGGACGGGTTGATCAACGCCGGCTACCGCGCCATCGAAACCCTGCGCCTGGAAAAAGCCTATCGCGCCTGGGGCTCCGACATCGGCCCCGATCATACCCCGGTCGAGGCCGGCCTTGCCTGGGCCATGAAAATGAAATCCGGCATCGATTTCCAAGGCCGCGCCGCCGTCGCCCGTCAGCTCGAACAAGGTGTCACCAAACGCTTTGCCGGTTTCACCGTTGACGATCCCAACGTCACCCTCTGGGGCCGCGAGACGATCCTTCGCAACGGCGAAAGGGTCGGTTGGCTCTCCTCCGGCGGCTATGGCCATACTGTCGGCAAGTCGATTGGCTTCGGCTATGTCCGCAACAAGGACGGCGTCACGCCAGAGATGCTGACAACGGGGGAATGGGCCCTGGAAGTCGCCAGCGAAATCATCCCGGCCCAGATCCATTTGGAACCGCTCTATGACCCGCAGAATCAGCGGGTCAAGGGGTAACCACCGTAGGATGGGCCATCGGCCCATCTTCCGGATCTAACCCGCCGGAACCCACATCACATCCTCGATCCGCGGCGCCCCCGTCGCCAGCATCACCAGCCGGTCAAACCCCATCGCACAGCCGCTCGCCGCCGGCATCACCTCCAAGGCCCTCAGAAAATCCTCGTCCAAGGGATACCGCTCCCCATAAACCCGCTGCTTTTCGTCCATCTCGGCATGGAACCGCCGCCGCTGTTCCCCCGCATCCGTCAATTCCCCAAACCCATTCGCCAATTCCACCCCACAGGCGTAAATCTCGAACCGCTCTGCCAGACGCCCATCATCCGCCGCAGGCCGCGCCAGGGCCGCCTCCGCCACCGGATACCGATCCAGCACAGTCATCCGCCCATGCCCCAGATGCGGCTCCACCCGCGCCACCAACACCCGCGAAAGCAAATCCGACCAGGTATCATCCTCGGCCACCCGCAGCCCCGCCATCGCCACTTGCCCCCGCAAGGCCTGCACATCCGTCGTCCCATCCCCCCGGATCGTCGCCAAAAGGTCCACCCCCGCATAGCGCCCAAACGCCTCCACCACCCCCAACCGCTCTGCCTCCGCAAATGGATCGCAGACCACCCCCCCATAGCGCAGCACATCCGCCCCCGCTGCCCGCGCCGCCGCCCGCGCGAACCCCACACAATCCTCCATCAGCGCCGTATAATCCGCCCCCACCCGATACCATTCCAGCATCGTGAATTCCGGGCTGTGCAGCGCCCCCCGTTCCCTGTTCCGCCACACATGCGCAAAGGCAAAGATCTTCTCCTCCCCCCCCGCCAGCAGCTTTTTCATCGCAAACTCCGGGCTTGTATGCAGATACATCTTCCGCCCCTGCCCATCATTCCCGATCGCCACCGTTGCAAACCCATGCAGATGCGCCTCATTCCCCGGACTTGCCTGCAAACCCGCCGGGTCCACCTCCACGAACCCCTCTTCCCCCAGCATCCCCCGGATCGCCCCCTGCGTCCGGTTCCGCGCCAAAAGCAGCGGCCGCCGGTCGGCATGGCGCACAGGGGACCAGAACGGCGTTTCCATCATCATCTCTCTTTCGACTGGCGATTTCATCGCAAATAGGCTATCCGCCACCCCAATTCCGGGCCGCAGGCCCTGACCATTAAGGAACAACCACGTGAAAGTCATCGCCTCGTCTTTGCGCAAGGGCAATGTCGTCGATCTGGACGGCCGCCTTTACGTCGTCCTCTCTGCCGCCAACTTCCACCCCGGCAAAGGCACCCCCACCACCTCGGTCGACATGCGCCGCATTTCCGATGGCGTCAAAGTCTCCGAACGCTGGCGCACCACCGAACAGGTCGAAAAGGCCACCGTTGACGAACGCGGCTACAACTTCCTTTACGAAGACGGCGAAGGCTTCCACTTCATGGAGCCCGAGACCTATGAACAACTCGCCGTCAGCGCCGATGTCGTCGGCGACGGCAAGGTTTACCTGCAAGAAGGCATGTCCTGCATGTTGAAAACATTCGAGGGCGTCTGCATCGCCATCGAATTCCCCCAGCGCATCACGGTTGAGATTACGGAAACCGAGCCTGTCGTCAAAGGCCAGACCGCCTCCTCCTCCTACAAGCCCGCCATGACCGACAGCGGCCTGCGCATCATGGTCCCCCCCCATATCGGCGCCGGCACCCGCGTCATCATCAACACCGACGACAATTCCTATGTGGAACGCGCCAAGGATTGATTTTTAGGGCCGGATAAAGGCTCAACGAAAGTAGGGTGCGCCTTTAGGCGCACCTTTTTCATTGGTGATACCGGAGTAAAAATCGCGACCCGTAGGGTGCGCATTCATGGCGCACCATCACGCCGCAAAAGGTGCGCCGTGAAGGCGCACCCTACGGCTCGCTTAGTCCTTCATGTAAGACTGAATTTGGCCGCGAACTGCCTGATCGATTTCGATAAAGGGGGGGACTTCAACGTATATATCAAGCTTGAAGTCATATCTGATTTTAAGATGTTTCTTTAGCCTGTATGATACCACGCAGAGCAAAGTGCATTGTGCGGTGATAAAGTCTCCGATGGGGCTTTTGTACCTATCGGGCCAAATCCAGCCTCCGCCGACTGGGGGTGTATTCTGCCATCGCTGATATCGAAAACCCTCAATGGTTTGCGGATTGGATGTGGCGATGTGTTCAAAGTGCCTGTTCGCATATTCATCTTCATATTCCGGATTATAATGGTCTATGCGTAATTGCCACATCTTTACACCAAAAGGCACTTTGAACATGTCGGTGACTTGCCCCAAGCGCGGCTCCACGAAGGTTCCGATGATTCCTCCAACTTCTACCGGCTCTTTCTGGCATGGAAGCCAACGTAGTCCGTCTGTTTGGCCGACTGGATAGGCTTCCCACCCCTGCGGTTGGGGCAGTGAGAAATCTGTGCGCTCCAGTTCGATACCATCCTTATCTCGCGCAACAATCGAAACCTCAAGCGTTTCGCCATAGCAGGCGTTCATATCGGTTCTTGGCGGCGTTTCTGCCCAAGCGCCGCCCGCCCAAACGACCGCCACCAACCCCAAAGCCCAAACCCGCATCATCCTCATTCCGTTCCCAGAAGCCCCCCGCTCACACTATTCGCTTGCGCACAAGGGCGGGTAATACCCTGCATGCGTGTGCGGCATTCTGAAGTGAAAAGTAGGGTGCGCCTTCATGGCGCAACCTTTGCACCAAAATGGTGCGCCATGAATGCGCACCCTACAGCTTGCTGATCACTTCAACAAAATCAGCTTTCCATCTAGAACTATAAACCCGAATCTGTTGTCGTAAAAATTATTACTCTCAAAGCGTGGGACCGTATAAGATCCGATAAACCCACGTCTATCAAGGCTTCTGGCGACAGACCTGCGGCACTTGTTAAAGTCTTTTGCCGCAAGAGTTTCTTTCCGAATTTTCTCGGACGAGGACAAGACACTCGCGGCCAAATCCTTCTCTGCCATAGCCTTGTCGTAGCTGGACTCACAACTGATCCAATCTGGATTATCAAAAAAATAGGCCATCAGCTCTTTGACAAAGTGCCCTATGTTGCCGCTGTGATCTCTTGTCGTAAGAGGGTCGTGCTTTATAGCGTGTGCAAAAGAGGTGGTGAAACGATCTGGAGACAAGTCGCTGATGCTCGCAAAGTAGGATATCCAGCAGTTGGAGCCTTTAATAATGGCATAGCGCGCCTCTATCGTCGCATCTGATGTTTCTGAATATTTTATGATCTTGCGCTCACCTCTTATTTCAAGATGAACAGGGCTTCTTGCGACGACTGGGCCGCGCGGGGGCGTGCCGCATTGTCGCGTTGGAATATAGGATGAATCTGGTTCAGTTTGGCCGTAGGCTTGGTGTGGTATTCCCAAAAAGATGAATATCGTAAATATAGCTTTAGCGAGATAAGATGACCTTGCGGTGAAGTGTCTTGTCTCGTCACAGGATGAATGTCCGTATGTTGATGCCGCCCGGTCCGACGTGTCGGGGCCAAAATCTTGATAAGGCCGGAGGAATTTCTGCAACATGGGTAATATCATTTATGCTTCGTGGATTTATGATGATCGCAATCATAGCGACTTTCAGACAGATTTCAAGCCGCTGGACGGCCTAATTGTCGAGCCTTTGGGTTAAGACTTTTTGATTTTTCGTTGCAGGGTTAACTAGTGGATCATTGACCTGTAGGGTGCGCATTCATGGCGCTCCTTTTATGCTAAAAATGGTTCACCATGAATGCGCACTCTATAGCTTGCTAATCGTGGTGATGAAAGCAAGTGTCATTTTATCATCCAAGTGCAGAAGGCCAGTTGAACGAAACCATCAGCGCGGACACCGAAAATTTCCGCGCCAAACGAAGTTTCGCCTTGTTCTGGGTATTCAGAGTTTGTCGAATACAATGATGTGAGGGCGATTTTTGGTTGGGCCGATGTGAACAGCGCGATGTCTATTGGCCCGTTCTGGGCTGTCTGCGCAGGTTCTGCGTGGAAAAAGACCGCTCCATAGCGGTAGCTAGTCAGTCCGCCGCTGCCATTGTCGGTTTCGCGATAATCCATTTCCCACATGAAGGTTTGAAAATGCGGCAAGCGTTCGTAACGCTGAAAATCCCGCATCTGATATCTGACGCTTCTTCCGTTATTAAAAATGTCCGAGTCACAGTACGATGTTCTCGGGTCGTCGAAATCGCAGAAAAGTGTCAGGCGATATTCATAGCGATACCGCCCTGGACCACCCTGAAGATAGTTTCCAAAAACGACCAACTCATCCTTGCCATTCGCATCAACGTCGGTGCTTTGATAGACCATCCGTTCATAGCTTAGAACGGGCTTCGGACTTTCCTGTTCGAAAGCATTTTCCACCATCCCGGTCGCTGCTTCAAAGGCGGGATCATGGACGCGCCAACCATACTTCTCGGCGACACCTTGGGTAAAAAGCGCCTTCCGGTCGGCGAAGGACTGTTCCAGGAGGTCCGTGGGCAGATTATCACACTCAGATCCATTTCGTGCAAGCCCTTCAGCCCCAGCACACCCAACCCAGACCACCGCTACCAACCCAAAAGCCCAAACCCGCATCATCCTGATTCCCTTCCCAGAATCCTGCCCGCTGACACTATCTGATTGCGCTAAGTGGGGAGCAATACCCTTTATGCGTGCGCAGCATTCTTTGGGAGGTCGAGGGGGGACTACAGTGGAAATCTGTTAACCATGCCACCCTTGCCACAATGTTTTTATGAAAAAACAATCCCTTGCACTCTTTTCACGCGTGAAAAGCAAAACGCCGCCCCAAGGGGCGGCGTTTCTTGCGGTCTTGAAAACCTCAGCCCGGCCAATATCCGAACCGGCTGAAATCGGCGGTCCAGCCTTGCCCGGTCACATCATGGGCGAACATCCCGACAAAGGCCCCGGTAAAGGACGCATGCTCCCCCTTGCCCCCCTCATCCGTGATGATCTTGGCATCGAGTTCCGGCCCCACAGCCGCCCCGTTCAACGTGAACTGCTGGCTGGCCCCGCGAACCTCCACCCCAATCGTGACCGGCCCGGATTGCGGCATTTCATAGCGACCGTGATAGGTCAGTTTCGTGGTCTGCCAGTCCCCCAGACAAGAACAGACAACCAGCATCTTGCGGCCTTCTTCATGGCTGACGAGGGCCATGTGGAACTTGTGGCGGTTATAATAGGTGGCCAACCCCGCCGCCTGCTGCCAGGTCTGCGGGTCCGCCTCGACCACACATTTCGCCCGATAATGGTGATGCTCCTGCCGCCGCGCGACGAGGGCCTGCTCAAACCACGACCCCATACTCTCCCGCCCCGTCAGCCGCAGGGCTTGGCCGGTCAGCTTGAACAACCGCTCCGGCTCGGGCGTCCGCAGCCACTGATAATCCATGGGAAGGTCGGCCATGGTGAAATCATGGACCACGGGCAGGTCGGGTTTCTTTTCGGCGGGCATCGGGATGGTCATCGGGGGCACAAACCCGCCGCCTTCCAGATAGAGCCAATCATCCCGCCATTCCACCCGCGCCAGCCCCGTCTCGCGACCCATCGGGCAATAGCGCCCCTCGGGCAGGGGGCGGCCGCACAGAAAGCTGTGCCAATGGCTGCCATCGGCGGCCTCGACATACTGGCCATGGCCCACCCGTTGCAGCGGGCTTTCCGGGTTGAAACGGGCGGTCAGCACATGTTTGTCTGGATGGGTTTCATAGGGGCCAGTGATCGAACGTGACCGGGCCAGGCTCACGGCATGGTCATAGCCGGTGCCACCTTCGGCGATGGTCAGGTAATAGTAACCGTTGCGCTTGAACAGATGCGGCGCCTCGCCCAGACCCAGGTCAGTACCCTGCCAAAGGTCCACCACCGGCCCCATCAGCCCTTTGACCGGGTCCCATTCTTGCAGAATGATCCCATCAAAGCTGTCATTCTTCGGGTTGCCGCCCGTGCCCGAACCGCGATGGTTCCAGCGCATGTTGATGAAGTACTTGCGGCCATCATCATCATGGAACAGCGAAGGGTCAAAGCCCGAGGCGTTGACATAGATCGGGTCGGACCATTCACCGTCAATCGTGTCGCAGGTGACGATATAGTTGTAGGCGTCCTTGAACGAACCCTCCAGCCGTTTCACGTCGGTATAGACCAGCCAGAATTTGCCGTCGGCATGGGAAAGGCAGGGCGCCCAGATGCCGCAGCTGTCCGGGTTGCCGCGCATGTCCAACTGCGCCTTGCGTCGCAGGGGGCGGCTGACCAGCGTCCAGTTCACCAGATCGCGGGAATGGTGGATCTGGACGCCGGGATACCATTCGAAGGTGGAGGTCGCGAGGTAGTAGTCATCCCCCACGCGGATAAAGGACGGGTCGGGGTTAAAACCGGGCAAGACGGGGTTCTGGATCATGTGCCTACCTGTTGTTTTATGTGGTTGGGGCGGGGCCAAGGGTTTCCCCAAGCCCCGCCCCGTCAGTCCGGGAGGGAGGTCCCGGAATTACACCAGCAGTGCGCGGGCCTCATCCGGCCCCAGCGCTGCCGGGCGGGTGCAGGTGGTGGTCAGGGTGACGAATTCGCCCGTTTCGCCCGATGTCAGGCAGGCGGTCATCACCTCAACCCCGTGCAGGGTGCGTTCCAGCGAGCAACGCGCATCGCGGCCCTGGGCCACAGCAATCGCCATATCGGCCAGACCGGCGGTGCGATAGTTCGCGACCGCGCCGCGCGGGTGTTCCTGGTTGTTTTTGCCGAAGGGGTGATCCCAGGCCTCAACCTCGGAAATGACGCCGTCGCGGCCCGCAATCTCCAGCTTGCCGCCAAAGAAGTTCGGATCGGGGACGTAAAGCGAACCTTCGGTGCCGTAGAATTCGAAATGGTTGCGCTTGTGGCTCCAGACATCCCACGAGGTGGTCAGGTTCACCGTCGCGCCCGAATGGAATTCCAGCAGGGCGTGGATGTTCGTGGGCGTCTTGACAGGAATCTCTTGCCCAGCCCGCGCCCCCGAACCGATGGTCCGCGTCGGCGTGGCGGATGTGGCCAGCGCGCCAACCCGTTTCACCGGGCCCAGCAGGTTGATCAGGTTGGCGATGTAATAGGGGCCAAGGTCCAGCATCGGGCCAGCGCCCGGCAGGAAGAAGAATTCGGGCGAGGGGTGCCAGCCTTCCGGCCCGTGGTTCTGCACGCCGCAAACGGCAGCGGTGACGGTGCCAATTTTGCCTTCGTCGATGATCGCGCGGGCTTGCTGATGCGCGCCACCCAGGAAGGTGTCCGGCGCGCAGCCGACCGACAGGCCCTTGGACTTCGCCAGATCGCGCAAGGTCACGCCTTCTTCCAGCGTCAGAACCAGCGGCTTTTCCGAATAGGCGTGCTTTCCAGCCTCTAGGATGCGTTTCGACACCGCGTAATGGGCGTCGGGGATGGTCAGGTTGATGACCATATCGACATCCGGGTTTGCCAGCAGGTCATCGACCGACTGGGCGCGGGTGTTGAATTCGGCGGCGCGGGCGGTCGCCGCGTCCATGTTCATGTCGGCGACGGCGCGCACCTCCATCCCTTTGAACAGCGGGGCCAGCCGCAGATAGCTGGTGGAGATATTGCCGCAGCCGATGATGCCAATGCCAAGATTGCTCATATTCTTATTTCCTTACAGAGCTTTAGCCGCCGCGATCGACCGCGTGGCGAAACGTTTGTGGTCCGAGGGGTTGTCATGTTCCATGACGAAATGTTTCACGCCAATGCCGCGCAGGGCGGCGATGATGGTTTTCCAATCGACGGTGCCTTGGCCCAGATCGGCCCAGCCGTCCTCATCCGTATTCTCGCCCTTGGGCGCAATGTCTTTGACATGGGCGGCGGTGATGCGATCCTTGTAATCGGCGATCCATTTCAGCGGATCAGCGCCACCGCGAACAACCCAAGCCACGTCCATTTCCCATTCCAGCGAAGGCCCGCCTTCGAACATCGCCGCTTGCGGGATGGTGCCATCGGGCAGGGCCACCAGTTCAAAGTCATGGTTGTGCCAGCCAAAGCCGTAACCTGCGGCCTTATAGGGTGCGCCAGCCTTTTCCAGCCGGGCACCAAAAGCGCGCCAGCCGGCGGCATCGGTGGGGCGGTCTTCGGGCATCACATAGGGGCAATAGATTTTCGACATGTTCAGCGATTTCGCAATCGACAGAACCTTATCCACTTCGGTTTCCAGCATCTGCAAACCGAAATGCCCGGTGGCCATCGACAGGCCCGTAGCCTTGAGCGCGGCCCCCAGTTCGGCGACAAGCTGGTCATTGGCATAAAGCGCGCCGTAGCCTTCGACGCCGGTATAGCCCGCCTCGGCCAGCATTTTCAGCGTGTCGGCCAAGGGCGGAAAGTTGCGCGAGGAGTAGAGTTGATAGCTGAACATCGTTCGTTCCTTTCAGGTGTTCTTTCCATAGGTCGCGCTGTGCAGATCCCGGAGGGTGAACTGCGGCTGGGCCTTGGGGTCTTTCGGGGTGAAGGTGATCGTCGCCGGATGGCCGGGGAACAGCGCCATCGCATTCTGGCTGAACCGCCCGTCACAGTCGGCTTCGACAGCAACGAAGAGCGCCAGCTTTTCGGCGGCGATGGTGATGGTCCAGACGGGGCCGGGTGTGATGGTGTGGCTTAGGCCTGCGTCCTGTAGATCATAGGCCTTGTAGGGCAGGGGGGCGAAATGGTCGCCACCCAAGCGGTTGCCAGCGGCATCGGTCCAAGTGAAGGCCAGCATGTCCTGCGGGCCAAGGGCGGATTTCGGTACCGTCAGCGCCAGTTTGGCGGCATCCGGGGCGACCGTGACCTGCGCTTTGTTTATCGCCCGTGTCGTCCCATCCATCGCCACGGCGACAGCGGAAACCACCAGATCGACGGCGGTCAGCGTGTCATTCACCGCGCGCAGTTCGATGTTGTCGCCCAAGGGCACGGCGGAAACCGTGATTGGGGCGAAGAAGGCTTTCGCCATATGGTGCATCAGCTTCCAATCACCGCCGTGGTCCAGCGATGCCCAAGAACAGACGGGCCAGGTGTCGTTCAACTGCCAGTACAGTGCCCCCATGCAATGCGGTTTCAGACTGCGCCACTGGGTGACGGCGGTCTTGATCGCAAGGCCCTGCTGGACTTGGGACAGATAGACAAAGTTCGGGAAATCCACCGGAAAGCGGAAATAGCGGAACATGGTTTCCGCGATGCGCGCATTGCCACCCTTGTTCTTTTGGTGGCTTTCCATGACGGGGGCGGCGATGTTCCAATCCTTTTCATCGGCAAAGCGGCGGATGGTGTTCATCGAAGGATAGGACTGGAACCCGAATTCCGAACAGAAGCGCGGCTTTACATCGCGGTAATGATCGAAATCGCGCCCCTCGTGCCAGACGGACCAAAAGTGCATGTCGCCCGATGAATCATCATGCCAAGCGTCGCCGAAATTCATCGGGCCGGGGCTGGGCGAGGATGGCCACCAATTCGCATGGGGCAGAACCGACAGCATGGCGGTTTCGATGGTGCGGTTCAGACGGTCATAGTTCACCAGATAGCGGTCACGGTCTTTGCGCGTGACCTCGTACCAACTGATCGCGCCGATCAATTCGTTGTCGCCGCACCAGACGGCGATACAGGCATGGTGATTCATGCGGGCGACGACATCGCGCACCTCGGCGTCCACCTCGGCCAGATAGTCGGGGGTGGAGGGGTAGATGTTGCAAGAGAACATAAAGTCCTGCCAGACCATCAGCCCCAATTCGCTGCACAGGTCATAGAACCAATCCGGTTCATAGCGCCCGCCACCCCAGACGCGGATCATGTTCATATTCGCATCGACCGCCGATTGCAGCAAATCGCGCACGGCTTCGGGGGTGATCCGGCCTGCCAAGGCATCGGCGGGAATCCAGTTTGCCCCGCGGGCAAAGACCGGATGGCCGTTGACCTTGAAACCAAAGCTCCGACCCGCCGCATCGGGTTCACTGACCAGTTGCAGGTCGCGCAGCCCGATCTTGCGGTGGGCCGAGGCCCCGTCGCAGGTAACGATCAGGTCGTGCAGGGTCTGCGGGCCAAGGCCAGCGGGCCACCAGAGGTCTGGCTTGTCGATCACCAGTTGCAGGTGCGCCTTGCCGGTGGCATCGGGCTGGGCGGTGGCCGTCACGCCGCAAAGCGTGGCGGTCACGGGTGCGGTGGTGTTCACGACCTGAACCGTCAGATCGACCGTCGCCTTGCCGCCGGAATGCGTCTGCTTGACGATGATATCGCCCACACGCGGGCCGATGGGCTCCAGCCGGATCGCGCCATAAAGGCCAAAGGTCGCCAG
The DNA here is from genome assembly GCF_014652215.1 of Neogemmobacter tilapiae. Taxonomy (GTDB): domain Bacteria; phylum Pseudomonadota; class Alphaproteobacteria; order Rhodobacterales; family Rhodobacteraceae; genus Neogemmobacter; species Neogemmobacter tilapiae. Next base: position 80,528 of record NZ_BMYJ01000008.1, read on the forward strand.
CGCAATGTTCCAGTCCCAACCAAAATCGCATTGCTGTTTGCGCAGCAGGTTGCCGTTCGGGATGGGCGAGTTTGCATCGCTCCACGGCAGAAAGAACGGCTGGGCCGCCTGCCGCGCCGCCCCTTCGCGCACCGGGGATTTAAAGCGAATTTCGATGTTGTTCTTGCCCGCCCGCAGCGTTGTCGAAACGTTAATACGATAACGCCGAAACATGTTTTCCGCAGCCAGAACCTGAGACCCGTTGAGCCAGATTTCCGCCACGCAATCGAGTTCTTCGATCACCAGTTCCGACGCGGTTCCGGCGTGATCAAACTGCCGTGTCGCCGTCCAGTCGCGTTCGCCGATCCAGCGCAGGTCGTATTCGTTCCGACCCCAATAGGGGTCGGAAATCTTGCCAGCCTTGTGCAAGGCATCCACGCCATCGCCGGGCAGGGCGAATTCAGCTTTGATTTGGCCGCTTTCATCAGAAAGCGACCAGATTCCGCTAAGGTCTTGCATCTTACACCCGTGCCTCGGTTTCCGCGTCAAAGATCGAGGCCTTGGACATATCGACCTCCAGATGCACTGACGTGCCTGCGTTCAGCCGGTCTTCGACCGGAATCCGCACGCTGATCTGGTTGTCTCCGGCTTTCAGCCACAGCAGACTGTCGGCCCCAAGGTTTTCGTCAATCTCGACCGTGGCGGCGATGGTTTTGCCCGCGACGGCGGTGTTCGTCACCGTCAGATGTTCCGGGCGCAGGCCCAGAATGGCCTTGGGCCGGTCGATCAGCGCGCCGCCTTCGTAACCTGCAAGATCGACCACGATCCCCTCGGCATAGAACTTGCCGCCTTTGACCGCACCGTGGATGAAATTCATCGACGGGCTGCCGATGAAGCCTGCGACGAACAGGTTTGCCGGGCGGTTATAGATGGTCTGCGGTTCGTCCAATTGCTGAATGACCCCGCCGCGCATCACGGCGATCCGGTCGGCCAGCGTCAGCGCCTCGATCTGGTCATGCGTCACATAGACCATCGTGTTGTTCAGCTTGTTGTGCAGCCGCTTGATTTCCACCCGCAGTTCCGAACGCAGCTTTGCGTCCAGGTTCGACAGGGGTTCGTCAAACAGGAACACGTCTACATCCCGCACCAACGCCCGTCCGATGGCGACGCGCTGGCGCTGACCACCCGACAGGGCCCCCGGTTTGCGATCCAGCAAGGGCTGGATTTGCAGAATTTCGGCGGCGCGGGCCACCCGCGCGTCGATTTCCGCCTGCGGCATCTTTTGATTTTTCAGGCCGAAGGACATGTTCCCCCGCACCGTCATCTGCGGATACAGCGCATAGGATTGGAAAACCATCCCGATGCCCCGCTCGCTGGGCTCGGCCCAGGTCACGTTCTTGCCCTTGATCCAGATTTGCCCGTCGGTGATGTCCAAAAGGCCCGCGATGCAGTTCAGCAGCGTCGATTTGCCACAGCCCGACGGCCCCAGCAGCACGATGAATTCGCCGGGTGCCACCTCAAGATCCATCCGTTTCAGCACTTGCACCGCGCCAAAGTTCAGCGTCAGGTCACGGATCGAGATGGAGGATTCCGTATTCACAGCAGTCATGGTGTTCATTTCAGGTCAGCCTTTCACAGCACCGGCGGCGATGCCGCGAACGAAAAGTTTGCCGGACACAAAGTAGACGATCAGCGGAACCAGACCCGTCAGCAGCGTCGCCGCCATGTTGACGTTGTATTCCTTGATCCCCTGGACCGAGTTGACGATGTTGTTCAACTGAACGGTCATCGGATAAATTTCGGGCTTGGTGTAGATCACCCCGAACAGGAAGTCATTCCAGATCCCCGTCACCTGCAAGATCATGGCCACCACAAAGATGGGCAAGGACATGGGCAGCATGATGCGGAAGAAGATGCCCCAGAAACCAGCCCCATCGACACGGCCCGCCTTGAACAGCTCTTCGGGCAGCGATGCGAAATAGTTGCGGAACAGCAGGGTCAGGATCGGCATCCCAAAGATGGTATGGACGATGACCAACCCCCAAAGCGTGCCATAGACTTGGACCTTACCCAAACCGAGGGCCACGGTGAAAAAGCTGATCCCGTCGCCCAGATTCTTCAGCACCAGAACGATGGGGTAAAGCATCACCTGATAGGGGATGAAGGCCCCGATCAGCAGGACGGCAAAGAAAAACTCCGATCCCTTGAACTTCCAGTTGGCAAGGGCATAGCCCGTCACGCTGGCGATGGTGATCGACACGACCACCGAAGGCACCAGAATCCAGACCGAGTTCCAGAAGCCGCGCGACAGGCCATCGCAGTTGATGCCGGTGCAGGCGGTGGACCAGGCCTTGACCCAAGGCTCGAACGTCACCTCCAGCGGCGGGGCAAAGATGTTGCCCATACGGATTTCGGGCATACCCTTCAGCGATGTCACGATCATCACATACAGCGGCAGGGCATAATAGATCGCCACGATGATCAGCGTGCCATACAGCATGATGTTGCGGGGCGCGAAAGCATTGCGCGGTTTGGCACCGCGCGGGCCGGGGCCGATGCCCACGGCAGGGGTGTTTGCGGTTGCGTCAGCCACGGCTCTTCTTGCCTCCGAATTCGAGATAGGCCCAAGGGATCAGGATGATGGCCACCGCGACCAACATCATGGTGGATGCGGCAAAGCCTTGGGCCAAGTTCTGATCCTTGAACATGCGGTCCATGACGTAAAGCGCAGGCATTTGGCTGGAGGTGCCGGGACCGCCAGAGGTTTGCGCGACGACGAGGTCATAGACCTTGACGATACCGCTGGCGATCAGCACGACCGAGGTCACGATCACCGGGCGGATCATCGGGATGATGATTTGCACATAGGTCTTCCAGACGGGAATCCCCTCAATCCGGCTGGCCTTCCAGATGTCTTCGTCGATGCCGCGGATGCCCGCCAGCATCAGGCACATGACAAGGCCCGTGCCTTGCCAAAGCCCGGCGATCAGGATGCCGTAGATCACAAATTGGTCGGAATGCAGCGGGTCAAAGACAAAGGATTCAAAGCCCAGATCGCGCACGACTTTCTCAATCCCGAAGTCAGGGTTGAGGATCCATTGCCAGACAAGCCCCGTCACGATGAAGGACAGGGCGAAAGGGTAAAGGATGATGGTGCGGAAGGTGTTCTCGAACCGAATCTTGCGGTCCAGCAAGGCGGCCAGCGTAAAGCCGATGACCAGGCTAAAGATCATGGAGCAGGTGCCGTAGACGGCAAGGTTCTTGATCGAAACCATCCAACGGTCATTGCCCCACAACCGTTCGTATTGGGCCAAGCCTACGAAATCCAGCTTGGGCAGCAGCTTGGAACTGGTAAAGGAATGGACCACCGTCCAGATGGTGCAGCCAACGAAAATGACCAGAACGGTCAGGATCATGGGCACAAGCGCGATCTTTGAGGCGAGGTTGCGGAACAGCCGACTGGGTTTGCGGGCGATGGGTAAGGTTGCCTGTGTGGCAACGGAACCCGGCGCGCCGCGCGCCCCGGATGACGAAGAAATGCCGGTATCGGCCATTGTACGATTTCCCCCTGGGTACTTCCCACCTTGACCGCAAGCGTATCATCAAAGCGGGTAGACAAATAGGCCCGACCGTTTCCGGCCGGGCCTGCGATCCTAACGCCGGATCATTCTGCGGCAGCGATGATTTCGACGTATTTCGCTTGCGCGTCAGCCGCCGTCATCGTGTCCGAGTTCCAGAATTCGACCATCAGGTCTTCGATCTGGCCAGTGGTGTCGGGGGTCAGCAACTCGTCACCCGACGGGATGATCGCGCCCGAAGCCAGGATTTCCAGACCTTGCTTCATGCAGTCGTTGGCAGCAGCCAGATCGACGTCGCCACGGATCGGCAGCGAGCCTTTCTTCAGGTTGAACGCCACTTGCACTTCCGGCGAGACCAACAGGGCGGCCAGGCGCTTTTGTGCTTCGGTGACTTCCGGATCGTCGTTCAGCGGGAAGTAGAAGGCGTCCCCGCCGGTCGAGATGATCTTGTTCACGCCCAGACCCGGCAGGCAGGTATAGTCGGTGCCGGCCACTTGGTTCGCGACCTGGAATTCACCCTGCGCCCAGTCACCCATGATCTGGCCGCCGGCTGCGCCGGTGATAACCATGTTAGTCGCTTGGTTCCAGTCCTGGACGTTCGAGCCTTTCGCCATTTCGCGGGCTTCGACAGCCGCTTCAAAGACTTTGGTCATTTCCGGGCCGGCGGCCACGGCTTCGTCCTTGTCTTTGTTGACTTTCAGCCACACGTCCTGACCGGCGATGGCGACGTTCAACACGCCGAAGGCGCCCGACGACTGCCAAGGCTGCTGACCCATTGCCAGCGGCTGGATCCCGGCCTCGCGCAGTTTCGGCGCTGCGGCGGCAAATTCGGTCCAGTTGGTCGGAACCGCAACACCAGCTTTGGCGAAGGCGGCGTTCGACAGCCAGATCCACTGCCACGAGTGGATGTTCACCGGGGCGCAATAGATTTTGCCGTCCAGCGTGCAGGCGTCCAGCAGGCTCGGCGGGTTGATGACTTCCTTCCACTTGTTGGCTTCCGCCACTTCGGTCAGGTCCAGCATCAGGCCGGCTTCGATCAGCTCTTCAGCCTGCCGACCGTGGTTCAATTGGGTCGCGCCCATCGGGTCACCGCCCAGAATGCGGCTGATGATGATCGGACGCGCGGTGCCGCCCGAACCGGCAATAGCGCCGTCGATCCACTTGTCGCCCGAAGCGTCGAACGCTTTGGCGAATTCGGCCACGGCCGCGGCTTCACCGCCCGAGGTCCACCAGTGGGTCACTTCCAATTCGGTGGCCGATGCCGACATCGGCAGCGCAACCGAAGCGAACAGCGCAGCGGCGATTTTGAAGTTCTTCATATAGTCCTCCCAGACATGAAACGTTATGGCGTGATAGCTATAACGTTATAGTTTTTAAGGGCAAGCCAAGTTTGCCCCGATTGTGCAGCTTTTCAAGGGTTCCAGCAGACCTTCCCAGAATCACACCGCTGTCACCGAATATGCACGGAAAACTGCCGCCCGTGCATCAAATCTTTGTCCTCAAGCGAATGTTAGCGGGGTTTCATGTTTGCGCAAACATTTTCCGCGCCTCCGCGAAAAGAAAATGAAAGCCCCGCCGGGCAGTTGCCACGGCGGGGCCAAGGTGCAGGCCTGTTTCGCCTAAAAACTATTGTGCCCTCGCAATGATTTCCGCGTATTTTGCCTGAAGATCAGTCGCCGTCATCTGGTCCGAATTCCAGAATTCGACGAGCAGATCCTCAATCTCACCATTGGTCTCGGGCGACAACAACATGTCGCCGCTGGGCAGGATGTTGCCCGAAGCAAGAATGTCGAGGCCCTGTTTCATGCAATCGTTTGCGCTCGCCAGGTCGATATCCCCCCGAATCGGCAGTGAGCCCTTCTTCAGGTTGAAGGCCACCTGAACCGCTGGCGAAACCAGCAGCGAGGCCAGGCGTTTCTGGGCGGCTGTAATGTCGGGGTCATCGTTGGTTGGGAAATAGAAGGCATCCCCCCCGGTCGAGATGATTCGGTTGACACCCAGTCCCGGCAGGCAGGTGTAATCTTGCCCTGCTGTCTGGCCCGCGACTTGGAATTCACCCTGCGCCCAATCGCCCACGATCTGCCCGGCGGCCTTGCCCTCGATCACCAGTTTTGTGGCGTGGTTCCATTGGTCAATGCGTTCTGGCACTTTGGACATGGCGCGCGCCATGTCGGCGGCTTCAAAGACCTTGGCCATTTCGGGGCCCGCCGCCACGGCTTCGTCCTTGTCGACGTTGACTTTGGCCCATACTTCTTTGCCCGCAATCGCGATCGACAGAACCTCGAACAACCCGCCGATTTGGCGCGGCTGATCTGGCACCGCCAACGGCAGGATACCCGCCGCCCGCAGGGCATCGGACGAGGCGACATATTCGTCCCAGTTTGTTGGCACCGGAACGCCGGCCTTTTCAAAGGCCTCGTTCGACAGCCAGAGCCATTGCCAGGAATGGATGTTCACCGGCGCGCAATAGACCTTGCCGTCAATCGTGCAGCTGTCCAGCAGACTCACCGGCTGGATGATGTCCCGCCAACCTTCGGCCTCAGCCACATCGGTGATGTCTTGCAAGACCCCCGCGTCGATCAATTCTTGCGCCTGCAAGCCGTGGTTCAACTGGGTCGCTCCCATCGGGTCGCCCCCAAGGATCCGGCTGACGATGATCGGTCGCGCTGTGCCCCCCGAACCAAAGATGGCCTGATCCACCCAATGGTCGCCCGAAGCATCAAAAGCCTTGGCGAATTCGGCCACGGCCGCTGATTCTCCGCCCGACGTCCACCAATGGGTGACTTCCAATTCGGTCGCTTGCACGACCTGCGGCAGCAACGACAAAGTCAGCAACGAAGCCCCGCGAATTCCGCTTCTCATAAAAGTCTCCGGCTCTACAACGATATAGTGATTCCCTATATCGTTGTAGTAATACCTTTCAAACGATCTTTTCGCTTGCGCGCGTTTACAAGCACATCATTGTAGAAGGTAAGGAATCAGAAGGTTCCAAGATTTGCTGCAAGAAACTGGTGTGTAAGAAGGTGCGTGAGTGTTGATAGATCAAGGTGTTGCTGGGCCGCGGGGGCCTGTTCTTGTATTGCGGGTGGGGGGGCGGGAATGAACGGATCCGATCCGGAAATCGTGGTGGAACCGCCACGCCCCACGCTGAAAACGATCGCGCTTGAGACGGGGCTTGCCATAGCCACTGTCAGCCGGGCGCTGAAAGATGCCCCTGACATCGGCGAGGAAACCAAGCGCCGGGTGCGCGAGGTGGCGAAACGCGTCGGCTACCAGCCGAACCGGGCGGGGGTGCGCCTGCGGACGGGCAAGACGAATGTCATCGCATTGGTGCTCTCGACCGAGGCGGATGTGATGAACCACACCTCGCAACTGATCTATTCGGTGGCGGCGGCCCTGCGGGGCACGCCCTATCACATGGTGGTGATGCCCTTCTTTCCGGATCAGGATCCGATGGAGCCGGTGCGCTATATCGTGGAAACCGGCTCGGCGGACGGGATCATCATCAACCAGACCAAGCCGAACGATGCCCGGGTGGCCTATATGGCGTCGCATGGTTTTCCCTTTGCGGCGCATGGACGGACCGACATGGGGATCGAACATACCTATTTCGATTTCGACAACGAGAACTTCTCGCGTTTGGGGGCCGAGGTTCTGCTGGGTAAGGGGCGGCGCAAGCTGGCCATTCTGGCCCCGCCGCCGGAACACAGCTATGGGCGGCACATGATCGAAGGCTTTGCACAGGCCGCTTCCAAAGAGGGCTTGTCGATCGAGGTGCTAGAGGATGTGACCTCGGACAACCTTGCCGCCCATATCGACAATGTCATGCGGGTCAGGATGGCGCGCGAGGATCGGCCCGACGGCATCTTGTGCGGCTCGACGACCGCCGCGATGGCGGCGATTGCGGCGGCCGAGGCGGTGGGGCTGAAACTGGGCAAGGACTTTGACACGGTCGCGAAAGAGGCGTTCGGTCTGCTGCACCGTTTCCGGCCCGAGGTGATTGTGGTGCGGGAAAACGTGTCCGAGGCGGGTGATTTTCTGGCGCGGGCCTTGGTATCGGAAATCGAACGGCGGGCCGAAGGCGTGTCGCAGTTCGTGGCCCAGCCCGTCATCTGGGAACGGGAATAACCCAAAGCGCTGCGGGGGGCAGGTTCAACAGCATGTCCCCTGCAACAGGCGCGCCTGTCGGCAGAACGGCAGTCAGACGAATGTCGCCTGCCATAAGTTCCAGCCGTTTTTGTGCGCCCAGATCACGTTCCTGAAACAGCCTGGCCCGGACCGGGTTGGTCCCATCGCCCAGGCCGATGGCTTCAGGTCGGATGGTCAGCAGGCCGGGGCCGTTGGGCGCTGGGTGGTGCAGGGTCAGCGGGCCAAAGGGGCTCTGGAATATCTGGCCCTCGACCGTTCCCGCAATGAAATTGCAGCCACCGAAAAAGCGGGCCACCTGTTCATCGGCAGGTCGATCCAGAAAATCCCGCACCATGCCCTGCTGGCGCAGCCGACCGTCGAACATCAGGGCAATGTGATCGGCCAAGGCCGTGGCCTCGGCCTGATCATGCGTGACCATCAGCGTCGTGACGCCGGTCTGGCGTTGCAAATCGCGGATCAGGGACTGCATCTCACCCCGCAGATGGGGGTCCAGACTGGCCAAAGGCTCGTCCAGCAACAAAACCTTGGGCCGCAGGATCAGGGCGCGGCCCAAGGCCACGCGCTGCGCCTGCCCACCGGAAAGCTGATCAGTGCGGACGTTTTCAAAACCGGGCAGGTGCAGGGCTTCCAGCATCGCGTGTACGCTGGCCGCAATGCGCGCGGCCGGTTCCCGCCGCATCCGCAGGCCAAAGCCCAGATTTTCGGCGACATTCATCTGCGGAAACAGCAATCCGTTTTGAAACACCATCACTGCCGCGCGCTTTTCCGGCGGAAGGGGGGCCTGATCGACCCCGTCAAAGAAGACATCCCCCGAATCCGCCGCCAAAAGCCCCGCAACAATCCGTAGCGCCGTCGTCTTGCCGCAGCCCGACGGCCCCAGCAGCGCGGTGATCTCTCCTGGCACCAGCGTCAGGTCCAATCCGTCCAAGGCGCGGCGCTTCGGCCAGCCTTTGGTCAGCCCCCGCAATTCGACCCGAACGCTCATTTCCGCACCGTCAGGGCAAGGATGATCAAACCCGGCAGGATGTAGATCAGGCCCAAGGCCCCCGTCAAATCGTTCCGTCCGGCGGACAGGGTGGAAAACAGCAGCAAGGGCAGGGTTTCGACCCGCCCACCGCCTATCATCAGAGTCAGGGCATATTGGCCCCAAGAAACAAGGAAGGTCAGGGCAAAGGCCAGCATCAGCCCCGGTCGGATCATCGGCAAAGTCACGCGGACAAAGGCCTGCCAAGGGCTGGCCCCCAGACTGCGGGCTTGGGCCACATAGCCGCGGTCTAGGCGGGCAAAGAGGGCGGCAAGGATGAAAATGGCATAGGGCAGGGCGGGAATCAGATGGGCAAGGATCACGCCCGTCCGTGTGCCGGTCAGATGCAGCCGCGCGAACAACCCATGTAGGCCCATCAGCGCGGCAAAGGGCGGCAGCAAAAGGGGCAGGGCGATCAGGGCCAGCAGCAGGCCCTTGCCGCGAAAATTATGTTGCCCGATCAGCTGGGCCGGGGGCAGGGCGACCACCACCGAAATCAGGGCCACCATCAGGGCGATGATCACCGTCTCGGCCAAGGCAGGGCCAGTGCCCGCGCCAGAGGAAAAGGCAAAGGCCCAGGCGCGCAGGCTAAATTGCTGCGGCCAAAGATCCGGAAAGCGCCAGCCATGGGCGATGGACCTAAAGATCAAGGGCAGCAGCGGCAGGATCAGCAGCAGACTGACCGCCGCACCCGAAAGCGGCACCAAGCGTTTCATGGCGTCCCCCTTGCCAACCAGAACAGCAGCGGCAACAGTAGGGCCGCCGCCGCCCCCGTCAGCAGCAGGGCCATGGCCACCGCCTGCGGTTGGCGCGTCAGGTCGGCATCAGCAAAGGCCTGCCAAGCCAGCACCGGCAGGGCCTGCGGATCATGCGTCCCTAGGATCAAGGGCACTTCATAGGCCCCCAGCGCAAAGCCGAAGGTGATGACCGAAGCCCCCAGCAGGGCCGGGGCCAAGGCGGGCAAAGTCACATGCCGGAACGCCCCCCAAGCCCCCGCGCCAAGGGAACGCGCCGCCTGTTCCTGTTCGACAATCCGCCCCCGCAACGCGGCCAGCAGCACCAATGCGACAAAGGGCGCCTCCTTCCACGCATAATGCAGAATGATGCCAAGCCCCCAGCCATCATGGGTCAATGCCGGGAAATCGGCTGGGGCATCGGTCAGGCCCAAGGCAAAGGCCAGCCGCGACAGCCAACCCGATTGCGACAACAGGAACAGCATCCCCACCGCCACCACCGCATGGGGCAGGGTCAGGCTGGCGGCGACCATGCCGCCCACGACCCTGCGCCCGCGAAACGACTGCCGCAGCAGCATCGCCAAAGCCAGCCCCAGAACCGCCGCCAGCAGGCTGGAGGCCAAGGCGATCCACAGGCTGAACCCCAGCGCGGCCCAGACGCGCCCATCGGGCAGAACCGCCGCCCAATCGGCCCAGCCCACCCGGCCCAAGGCAAGAGCTAGCCCGCCCCCCGACAGGCCCGCCAACACCAACAGCGCGGGCAGCAGTGCCCACAAGGGCGGGGCCGTCCTCACTTCTGGCCGACCTCGGCAATCCAGCCCCTTTCGATGGCCGCGATCCAGTCGGCCTGCAATTCGGGCAGGGCCAACTCTGCCAGCTCATTTGGCGAAACGACCGAGGGATGCTGCGGCAAGGCCTGAAACTGTGCAGCCAGTTCCGCTCCCGCCTGATCCATCGACAGCACGGTGGCCGCCCCCCAGACCGCCGGATCGGCCTTGGCCAGTTGCGCTTCCCACGACAGCAGCACATCCTGCGCCACCATCGCCGCCGCCTTGTTCGGCGAATTGAACGGGATCAGCGTGTAGTTGGTGTTCCCGATCGTCCCATCCGCCAGCCCATAGCTCCGCACCGTATCTGGATAAATCCCGGCATCCACCGCCTGCCCGAACTGCGCTGCATCATAGTTGAAGGTCAGCGCCACCTCGCCATTGGCGAACAGGTCGTTCAACTGCGCCACCGTCGTCGGATAGGTCTTGCCCTGGCGCCAAAGGAAGGGCTCGATCTCGTTCAAAATCGCCCAGGTCTTTGCCGCCGCCGCATCATATTTTGCCTGATCAAACGGCCCCATCAAGGCCGCTGGCCCCCCCGCCGCATGATAAAAGACATGCCGCACAAACACCGATCCGGTAAAATCCGGCGGGGCCGGATAGGTGAATTGACCGGGGTTCGCCTTGATCCAGTCCAGCAGCGCGGCGATGTCTTGCGGCGGTTCCGCCAGGGTGGCGCTATCATGGGCAAAGGCGAACTGCGCCCGGTTCCATGGCACCTCGCATCCCTCCACCGGCACGCCGAAATCATGGGCGATGCTGGCATCCGTCCAATCCACCAGCGCATTCGCGGGCAGGGTTTCGACATAGCCGCAGAAAGCCAATCCCTCGGCCTTCATCGCCTTGAAATTCTCGCCGTTGATCCAGATCAGATCGACGGTGCCCGCATCGACATTGCCTACCTGCTTTTCCGCCGCGATCAGCGCCACCACTTCGGCCGCATCCGCCACCGGCACGGAATTCAGCGTGATCCCGTATTCGGCCTGCAAACGCCCACCGATGTTTTCCACGATATAGCGGTTGATCGTGTCCGACCCGCCCCAGTGGAAAAAGTTCACCTCGCCGCCCTTGGCCATTTCCGCAATCTTGGCCCAATCCTGCCCGATCAGCGCCGCGCCATCCGCGGTCTCGGCCTGCGCGTGCAGGGAAAGGCTGCCGACAAGGGCGGTGGCGATCAACAGGGGGCGCATAGCAACTCCATGAAAAGCAAGGTTGCAGGTTTGTGGCGGGGTGGGGGCCTTGGCGTCAAGCGCGGCGTCGGGCCCACACCGAAGCGTGATCTGGCACCTTGGTCGGTCATTCCTGCGGTTGCGCCTGTTCGCCGCGCGGTCTATCCTTGGGCAAGACCTGCCCGTCAACGGATGTGGAACCCCAGCCCGTGAACCAGCAAGTGATCCCCAACCTTTCCATCCATTGCGGGGATTGCCCGATCCGCCACCGTGCGATTTGCGCGCGCTGTGACAGCGATGAGATCGCAAAGCTGGACCAGATGAAATACTATCGCAGTTTTGAGGCGGGGCAGACCATTGCTTGGGCGGGTGATCCTTTGGAATTCGTCGCCTCCGTTGTCTTCGGCACGGCCAAGCTGACGCGGACGCTGGAGGATGGGCGGACCCAGATGGTGGGGATGTTGCTGCCGTCAGATTTTCTGGGCCGGCCGGGGCGTTCGACGGTGGGCTATACCGTGACGGCGGTGACGGATGTTTTGATGTGCTGTTTCCGCAGGAAGCCGTTTGAAGGGCTGGTGCAGACCATGCCCCATGTGGCCGAGACCCTGCTGGACAAGACGATGGACGAGCTGGAGGCGGCGCGGGAGTGGATGCTTTTGCTGGGCCGCAAGACGGCGCGGGAAAAGATTGCGAGCCTGCTAGTGATCCTGGCCCGGCGTGAGGCGGAGCTGTCGGTCAAAAAGCCCGAGGGGCGGGTTCATGTCGATCTGGTCCTGACCCGCGAGGCGATGGCGGATTATCTGGGGCTGACTTTGGAAACCGTCAGCCGTCAGTTTTCCGCGCTGAAAAAGGACGGGGTGATCGATCTGGATGGGAACCGTCATGTCACGGTGCCGGACTTTGACCGGCTGCTGGACGAGGCGCAGGATGATGGGGTGATGGGATAGGATTTCACGCGTGAAATCCTGATTACCCCGCTGAATAGGCTGGAAAACCCCGAATCTCATTCTTCGCGGCATCACCTTGGTTAACGCCTTGGATCCAACCTATCCCCGCCGCGCCGCCTCGATCTTAGCGACGTCGATCTTGCCCATTTCCATCATCGCGGCAAAAACTCGTTCCGCCTCGGCCCCGCCTGCGGCCATCCCTTCCGTCAGGGCTTTGGGCGTGATCTGCCAGTTCAGGCCCCATTTGTCCTTGCACCAGCCACAGGCACTTTCCTGCCCGCCATTCCCGACAATGGCATTCCAGTAGCGGTCGGTTTCTTCCTGATCTTCGGTGGCGATCTGAAAGGAAAACGCCTCGGACTGCGGAAAGATCGGGCCGCCGTTGAGGCCCATGCAGGGAATGCCGCAGACGGTGAAATCGACGGTCAGCACATCGCCCTTTTTGCCCGAAGGATGATTGCCCGGCGCGCGATGAACGGCGAGGACGGCGCTGTCGGGAAAGGTTTCGGCATAAAACCGGGCGGCGGCCTCGGCGTCTTTTTCATACCAAAGGCAGATCGTGTTCTTGGCGATGGCCATGGCGCGTCCTTTCGCTTGCAAAGGCGGATCGGTCAGGGATCAACGGGAAGACCCCGCATGGGTTCCCATGCGGGGCATCCTGCACCAGAATTGGCTGTTGGCAAAGACCGCGAGAGCCCAGGCGAGCCCCGGCCTACCGCGCCATCAGCACGGGCAGGTTGGCCTTTTGCAGCATGTCGCGGGTGGCCCCGCCCAGCAGGGTTTCGCGCAGGCGGGAATGGCCGTAGGCGCCCATCACCAGCAGGTCCGCCGCACTTTCGCGGGCTTGGCGCAGCAGGGTTTCGGCCACTGGATCGCTGCCCTTGGCCAGCACGATGATGTTGCAGGAAACGCCATGCCGCGCCAGCATCTGCGCCAAGGCCCCGCCCGGATCGGACCGGCCTGCGCCATAAACCGGCGGGTCGATCACCACGATCGAGACTTCGCTGGCCCCCCGCAGTACGGGAAGGGCGGCGCGGACGGCGGCCAAAGCCTCATCCCCGTCGTTCCAGCCGATCATCACATGCAGACCGGGCAGGGGCAGTCTGCTGGCCTTGGGCGTGATCAGCACGGGGATGCGGCCATCGAACAAGGCGGCCTCGACCACCGCCTCATCCTCGGACCCGCCACGGGGGCCGAGCGGCGGGGCGGAAATCAGCAGGTCGGCAAAGCGGGCATATTGGCCCACGACTTGCCCGATGTTGCCCATGGGGGCGATGGCTTTTTCCACGGCCCAACGGATGTCTTCGGCCTGAAGCCGGGCAGTGGCTTGTGCGGCCAGTTTGTCCGACGCCTCGCGCACCTGATCCAGCAAGGACGCGTGGACGATGACGCCGCCACCGGCGATTCCCATCACATCAACCTGCGTTCGGTCGATGCCCAGGCAAAGCACATCCAGATGCGCGCCATCGGCGCGGGCAAGGCCGATGGCGGCGTCCAAGGGTTCGCTGGCGTCGGACGCGCCGGTCAGCACGACGAGCAGGGATTTAAAGGCCATGGCGACCTCCTGTCATTTGGGATGAAGACGCCCAAGGGTGCGCCGAGGTTCCCCTGACTGCTTTGACGCAGATCAAAGCCACCCCTCACAGCGGCGTGACAGAAGGGGGTCAAGATGCCCCCGGTCCGTCTGCACGATGGAATCGGGGCGGCTTGATTGTTGCCAAGGAAGGGACGGCCCGTCATGTGGGATTATTTCAAACTGATCATACTGGGGTTGATCACCCTGGGGGCGGCGATTGCAGCCAATTATGCGCGTGATCTGGCCTATCAGGTGAATATGCTGACCGTGATGCTGGCGGCCGGTCTGACCTTTCTTTGGACCTTGCGCCAGACGGATGAGGAAAAGCCGAACCTTTCCCACGAATACAACGATGGCGTCGTGCGGGCTGGGGTGATTGCCACGGTGGTCTGGGGCGTGGTGGGGTTTCTGGCGGGCACCTTCATCGCGTTTCAGCTGGCCTTTCCGGCGCTGAACTTTGAATGGGCGCAGGGCTATTTGAACTTTGGCAAGCTGCGGCCCTTGCACACCTCGGCGGTGATTTTTGCCTTTGGCGGCAATGCGCTGATCGCGTCGAGCTTTTATGTCGTGCAGCGGACCAGTGCGGCGCGGCTTTGGGGCGGGAATGCCGGGTGGTTCGTGTTCTGGGGTTATCAGCTGTTCATCGTGCTGGCGGCGAGCGGCTATATTCTGGGGGCGACGCAGTCCAAAGAATATGCGGAACCGGAATGGTTGGTGGATTGGTGGCTGACCGTGGTCTGGGTGACCTATCTGCTGGTGTTCCTGGGCACGATTCTAAAGCGGAAAGAGCCGCATATCTATGTGGCGAACTGGTTCTATCTGTCGTTCATCGTGACAGTGGCGATGCTGCATGTGGTGAACAACCTGTCGATCCCCGTCTCGATCTGGGGTTCCAAATCGGTGCAGGTTTTCGCGGGCGTTCAGGATGCGATGACGCAGTGGTGGTATGGGCACAATGCGGTGGGGTTCTTTCTGACCGCCGGGTTTCTGGCCATGATGTATTACTTTGTGCCGAAACAGGCGGAGCGTCCGGTTTACAGCTATAAGTTGTCGATCATCCACTTCTGGGCGCTGATCTTCCTGTATATCTGGGCCGGTCCGCACCATTTGCACTATACCGCCTTGCCCGAATGGGCGGCGACCTTGGGCATGGTGTTTTCGATCATCCTTTGGATGCCGTCCTGGGGTGGGGCGATCAACGGGCTGATGACGCTGTCGGGGGCCTGGGACAAGCTGCGGACCGATCCGATCCTGCGGATGATGGTGATCAGCATCGGCTTCTATGCGATGTCGACCTTTGAAGGGCCGATGATGAGCATCAAGGCCGTGAACTCCTTGAGCCACTACACCGACTGGACCATCGGCCATGTGCATTCGGGGGCGCTGGGCTGGAACGGGATGATCACCTTTGGGGTGCTGTATTATCTGGTGCCGAAGCTGTGGGCGCGGGAGCGGCTGTATTCGCTGTCCTTGGTCAACTGGCACTTCTGGTTGGCGACAATTGGCATCGTGCTTTACGCGGCATCGATGTGGGTCACGGGGATCATGGAAGGGCTGATGTGGCGTGAGGTGGATGCGCAGGGTTTCCTTGTGAACGCGTTCAGCGACACGGTGGCGGCGAAATTCCCGATGTATGTCGTCCGCGCCTTGGGCGGGGTGATGTATCTGACCGGGGCCTTGATCATGACGTATAACCTTTGGGCCACGGTCGCCCGGCAACCGCAGCGCGGTGCCGTGTCGGTCGCGGTTCCGGCTGAATAGGGGGGCCGGACCATGGGCATTCTAGACAAACACAAGATCCTTGAAACCAATGCGACGCTGCTGCTGGCGGGTTCGCTGTTCGTGGTGACGATCGGGGGGATCGTGGAAATCGCGCCCCTGTTCTATCTGGAGAATACGATCGAAAAGGTGGAAGGGGTGCGGCCCTATTCGCCGTTGGAGCTGGCGGGGCGGGATATCTATATCCGTGAGGGTTGCTATGTCTGCCACAGCCAGATGATCCGCCCGATGCGGGACGAGGTGGAGCGGTATGGGCATTACTCGCTGGCCGCGGAGTCGATGTATGACCATCCGTTCCAATGGGGGTCAAAGCGGACGGGGCCGGATCTGGCGCGTGTGGGGGGGCGGTATTCGGATGCCTGGCATGTGGATCACCTGATCAACCCGCAATCGGTGGTGCCGGAATCGATCATGCCGAAATACGGGTTCCTGATGGATCGGGTGATCGAGCCGGAATTCATCGTGGAACGGCTGGAGACCGACCGGATGGTGGGGGTGCCCTATAGCGATGAGATGCTGGCGGAAGCGGCGGCGGATTTCATGGCGCAGGCCAATCCCGATGCCGATACCGAAGGGCTGATGGCGCGCTATCCGAAGGCGGTGGTGTCCAATTTCGATGGGCAGGCGAGCCTGACGGAAATGGATGCGCTGGTGGCTTATCTGCAAGTTCTGGGCACGATGGTCGATTTTTCGACCTTCCAGCCTGATCCGATGCGTTGAGGGGGGCAAGAGATGGATATGTATTCGATCCTGCGCCATTTCGCGGACAGCTGGTTTCTGATTGCGATGACGCTGTTTTTTCTGGGGACGGTGCTTTGGGCTTTCCGGCCCGGATCGCGCGCTGTGCATCAGGAAACCGCCAGCATTCCGTTCCGTCATGAAGATCGGCCCGCCGTGGCCGCGCCCGACCAGAAAGGGGGGGCAAAATGAGCCGTAAACCCGTTGTGAAAAAGCCTGATCCTGAAACCACCGGCCATGAATGGGACGGGATTCAGGAGTTCAACAACCCGCTGCCGCGCTGGTGGCTGTGGACCTTTTACCTGACGATTGTCTGGGGGATTGGCTATACGATTGCCTATCCCGCCTGGCCGATGCTGACCCATGCGACACGGGGGTTTATCGGCACTTCGACAAGGGATGATGTCGCGGCTGAAATCGCGGCCTTTGACGCGGCGAATGCGCCTTTGGAGGCGAAGCTGGTCGCCGCCGATCTGGGGGGCATTGCGGCCGATCCGGAGCTGGCGAACTTTACCCGCAACGCGGGCGCGGCGGTGTTTCGCACCAATTGTGCCACCTGCCATGGCGCAGGGGCGGCGGGGGCCAAGGGCTATCCGAACCTGCTGGACAACGACTGGCTTTGGGGCGGCAGCATCGACGACATCGTGCTGACGATCAGCCACGGCATTCGCAACACCACCGACGCGGATGCGCGCTATTCCCAGATGCCCGCCTTTGGCAAGGATGGCATTCTGGAGCGTGGCCAGATCGAGGCTGTCGTCGAATATGTCTTGTCGCTGTCCAGCGCCGAACATGATGCGGCCAAGGCGACCGAGGGGCTGACGGTCTTTGCGGACAATTGCGCCGCCTGCCATGGCGAGGATGCCAAGGGGATGCGCGAACAGGGCGCGCCCAATCTGGTCGATGCGATCTGGCTTTATGGCGGCAGCCGTGCAGCCATCACCGAAAGCGTGATGAACGCCCGATTCGGCGTGATGCCCGCCTGGGCCGACCGCCTGTCCGAGGCCGAAATCCGTGCGGTCGCGGCCTATGTTCACCAATTGGGCGGCGGCGAATAGCCGCGGCCCGGTCCTCCGCGCTGTTTCCCGCGCGGTGTTGTCGGCGGCAGGTCGGGCCCAGGTTCCCCGATTTGCCGAAACTTCCGGTCCGGTCGCAAGATCGGGCCGGTTTTTCCCTGTCTCTTGACCCAGATCAACACGGGTCGGGGCTGGGGGCCCTAGGGTAAGGCCAATGAAAGGCCCCTTCTGATGTCTGATTCCGCGCCAGCGCCCCTGTATCAAGCCCGCGAGCCGATTTTTCCCCGCAAGGTGAAAGGCAAGTTCCGCACGCTGAAATGGTGGATCATGGGGTTCACGCTGGGCATCTATTACCTGACGCCCTTTCTGCGCTGGGACCGGGGGCCCAGCCTGCCGGATCAGGCGGTGCTGGTGGATCTGGCCAGCCGTCGCTTTTTCTTTTTTATGATCGAAATCTGGCCGCATGAGTTTTACTTTGTCGCCGGTCTGCTGATCATGGCGGGGCTTGGCCTGTTCCTGTTCACCTCGGCCTTGGGACGGGTCTGGTGCGGCTATGCCTGCCCGCAAACCGTTTGGACCGACCTTTTCATGCTGGTGGAGCGTTGGATCGAGGGGGACCGCAACGCGCAGGTGCGGCTGTGGAAGCAGAAATGGGATCTGCACAAATGGCGGCTGCGGCTGTTCAAATGGGCGATCTGGTTGCTGATCGGTCTGGCCACGGGGGGTGCTTGGGTCTTTTACTTCACCGACGCGCCGACGCTGGCGCGCGATCTGCTGGCAGGCACCGCCCATCCGGCGGCCTATACCACGATGGCGATCCTGACGCTGACCACCTTTACCTTTGGCGGCTTTTTCCGCGAACAGATCTGCATCTATGCCTGCCCCTGGCCGCGCATTCAGGCGGCGATGATGGACGAAGACACGCTGACGGTGGCCTACCGCGAATGGCGGGGCGAGCCGCGCGGGAAAGCGACGGTCGAAGGCAACGGCGATTGCATCGACTGCATGGCTTGCGTGAACGTCTGCCCGATGGGGATCGACATCCGCAACGGGCAACAGTTGGAATGCATCACCTGTGCGCTGTGCATCGACGCCTGTGATGATGTGATGGACAAGATCGGCAAACCGCGGGGCCTGATCGACTATCTGGCGCTGAAAGATGAGCCGTTAGAGCGGGCAGGGATGCAGCCGCGCCCCATCTGGCAGCATATCCTGCGGCCAAGGACGATGGTTTACACGGTGCTGTGGTCGCTGATCGGGATTGGGCTGGTGGTGGCGCTGTTCCTGCGGACGCCCATCGGTGTGAATGTGACGCCCGTGCGGAACCCGGAATATGTGACTTTGTCGGATGGGCGGATCCGCAACATCTATGAACTGCGCTTGCAGAACAAGCATGGCGAGGCGCGGACCTTTCATCTGTCGATTGCCAGCGACGAAGTCATTCGGATCGGGCTGGAGGGCACGAATGAATTGACGGTGCAGGTGCCGCCGGATGGTATGGTGATGCAAAGGGTGTATCTTTCGGCCGAGGCGGGCAGTGCGGCGGCCTTGGCGGACAGAACCGACGTGCGGTTCTGGGTGGAAGACTTGGGCAGTACGGACCGGGTTCATGTCGATACGGGTTTCAACGGAACGGGGGCGGGCGATGGCAACTAAGGTGGAACGGCCTTTGACCGGCTGGCATGTGCTGGCGATTTGTGTGGGGGCCTTTGGGGTGATCATCGGGGTGAACATCACGATGGCCTTCAAGGCGGTCAGCACCTTTCCGGGGTTGGAGGTGGGCAATTCCTATGTCGCCTCGCAGACATTCGATGCGGAACGGCAGGCGCAGATGGCTTTGGGCTGGGTGCTGACGCCGACCTATGACGACGGGCGGTTGGCGCTGGGCTTTGCCGATGCCTCGGGTGTGGCGGTGGTGCCGGAAGGGCTGAGCGCGATGGTCGGGCGGACGACCGAGGCGAAGGATGATCAGACCCTGGCCTTTCGGGCCGAAGGCGGGGCGCAGGTGGCGGATGTGGCGCTGGCGCCGGGCAAATGGATGCTGCGGGTGGAGGCTTTGGCGCCAGACGGGACGGTGTTCCGGCAAAGAATTGATCTGTTCGTTGAACCGGGGCAGGGGGGCTGAGGTATGAGTGCCGTTCCCGCCGCCAGTGCCTGCCCGGCCTGTCTTGCCGCGCCTGCGGCCGAGGCTTTGGCGCAGGGCCCGACCCAGGCGCGGCTGATGCTGGCGCTGCCGACGGCGCATTGCGCCGCCTGCATTTCGGATGTGGAGGCGGCGATGCTGGCCACGCCGGGGGTGCGGACAGCGCGGGTGAACCTGACCCTAAAGCGGGTGGCGGTGGATGCCGAGGCGGCGGTGACGGCGGAAAGCCTGATCGAACGGCTGGCGGCGGTTGGCTTTCCGGCGCATGAGCTGGACCCGGACGCGTTGAGCTTGACAGAAAACGACCGGCAGGGGCGGGATCTTTTGATGCGGCTGGCGGTGGCCGGGTTTGCGATGATGAACATCATGCTGCTGTCCGTGGCGGTCTGGTCGGGGGCCGAGGCTGCGACGCGTGATCTGTTCCACTGGATCAGCGCGGCCATTGCCTTTCCGACCTTGGCCTTTTCCGGCCAGCCGTTCTTTCGTTCGGCCTGGGCGTCGATCAAGGTGCGGCGTCTGGGGATGGATGTGCCGATTTCGCTGGCGTTGATTCTGGCGTCATCGGTGTCTTTGGCGGAAACGGCGCTGGGCGGGCATCATGCCTATTTCGATGCGGCGGTGTCGCTGTGCTTTTTCCTGCTGATCGGGCGCTATCTGGAATACCGCAGCCGCGCTGTGGCGCGTTCGGCGGCCGAGGAACTGGCAGCTTTGGAGGTGCCGCGGGCGATCCGGCTGGAGGCGGAGGGGGAGGTTGTGGTGGCGGTGGCGGCGCTGCGGCCCGGTGATCTGGTGCTGGTGCGTCCGGGCGCGCGTCTGCCTGCGGATGGGGTGGTGGAGGAGGGCGCGTCGGAACTGGACCGTTCGCTGCTGACGGGGGAAACCGCGCCTGTGGCGGTGGGGCCCGGGGCGGTGTTGAGCGCGGGCGAGGTCAACCTGACGGGGCCGTTGGTCCTGCGGGTGACGGCGGCGGGGGCGGATTCCTCGCTGGCGCGGATGGCGGCGCTGGTGGCGGCGGCAGAGGGGGCGAAGGGGCGGTATCGGTCTTTGGCGGATCGGATGGCGCGGGGCTATTCGCCGATGGTGCATCTGCTGGCGGCGGGGTCGTTTGGGGCCTGGCTTTATCTGTCGGGCGATCTGCGGCTGTCGGTGAACATTGCGGCGGCGGTGCTGATCATCACCTGCCCCTGTGCCTTGGCCTTGGCGGTGCCTGCGGTGGTGACTTCGGCCAGCGGCCGGTTGTTCCGCAAGGGGTTGCTGATCAAGGACGGCACGGCGCTGGAACGGCTGGCCGAGGTGGATGTGGTGGTGTTTGACAAGACGGGGACGCTGACACTGGGCGCGCCTGTGGCGCATGTGCCTGTGCTGGCGGATGCCACCGATCTGGCGATTGCGCGGGCTTTGGGCGAGGCTTCGGCCCATCCGCATGCGCGGGCCTTGGCGGGGGCGCTGGCCGCGCGGGGGATTGCGCCGGTGCGGCTGGATGCGATGGAGGAAGTGCCGGGCAAGGGGATTCAAGCGCGGTGGCATGGGCAGCCGGTGCGGCTGGGGCGGGCGGATTGGGTGGGGGCGAAGGCGGGGGAGATGTCGTCGAGCCATCTGTCGGTGGCGGGGCGGATCACGGATTTCAGCTTTGCTGATGCGCTGCGGCCCGGTGCCGCAGAACTGGTGCAGGCGCTGCAAGGGCAGGGCAAGCGGGTTGTTCTGCTGTCGGGCGATCAGCCGGGGCCGGTGGGGCGGTTGGCGGGGGAACTGGGCATCCGGGACTTTCATGCAGGCGTCAGCCCTGCCGAAAAGGCGGCCCATGTGGCCGGGCTGGTGCGCAACGGCGCCAAGGTGCTGATGGTGGGCGATGGGCTGAATGATACAGCAGCGCTGGCCTCGGCCCATGTGTCCATCTCACCCGCCTCGGCCCTTGATGCGGCACGGGCGGCGTCGGATATTGTGCTGCTGGGGGCGTCTTTGGAACCCGTTGCCGATGCGCTTCGCATTGCGCGGCAGGCCCGTCGCCGGATCAAAGAGAACTTTGCCCTATCGCTGGGCTATAACCTGCTGGCCGTGCCCGTGGCGATGATCGGGCTGGCGACCCCCCTCATCGCGGCCTTGGCGATGTCCTCCTCCTCGATCATCGTCTCGGTCAACTCCCTGCGTTTGAAGTAAGGATCACACCATGGAAATGCTGGTCATCCTGATCCCCGTCTCCTTGCTGCTGGGTGGTCTTGGCCTTGCAGCCTTTGTCTGGGCGGTGCGGGGGCGGCAGTATGAGGATCCTTCCGGCGATGCCGCAAGGATCTTGGTCAAGGATTGGGACGAGCGGCCAAAGCCCTAGACAGCCAGCGAATGCTGGCCTTTGCGGGGTTGCAGATAGGCATCGAAACGCGCGGCCAGGGTGCGCAGAAACGGGCGGCCTGCGGGGGTGACGGTGAAACCCTGCGGGGTTTCCAGAACAAAACCATCCATATCATCGGCGATGATTTGTGCGGCAATCTGCCGCATCGCGGCGGCGGCTTCGCCAAAATGGGCGGTCAGGGCCGCGCCGTCAAAGGCCAGATCGCACATCAGCCGTTCGATGACATGGCCGCGCAGGCGGTCTTGGTCCGTCAACGCCCGGCCCTTGACCGTGGCCAAACGCCCAGCCTGCACGGCGCGGCCATAGCGGCCCATCGCGGCGTCATTCTGCACATAGCCCTGCGGCAAACGCCCGATGGACGAGGCCCCCAGCCCGATCAGCGCATCGGCGGGATCCACCGTATAGCCCTGAAAATTCCGCTGCACGCGGTTTTCCTGCGCCGCCAAGGCCAGTTCATCGCCGGGGCGCGCGAAATGGTCGATGCCGACGCGCAAATAGCCTGCCGCCATTAGCAATTCCGCCGCGCGTTCGGCATGGTCGTGGCGTTCCACCGGACCGGCCAGCGCCTCTTCGGGGATCAGGCGCTGGTGGGGTTTCATCCAAGGCACATGGGCATAGCCAAACAGGGCAATGCGGTCGGGGGACAGGGCCAGCACCTGATCCAGTGTCGCGGACAGTTCGGCCCAGCCTTGATGGGGCAGGCCATAGACCGCATCAATGTTCAGGGACCGAACGCCATTGGCGCGGAAACGGTCGATCACCGCCTTGGTCTCCGCAAAGCTTTGCACCCGGTTGATGGCCTTTTGCACCTTTGGGTCAAAATCCTGCACGCCCAGACTGACCCTTGTCAGCCCCGCCGCGCAAAGCGCGTCGATGCGGTCATTGTCCATGCCGCGGGGGTCAACCTCTACCGCGAAATCGGTTTCCTCTAAGGTGAAATGGTCGCGCAGATGGTTCATCAGAGCGGCGCTGTCTTGGGCCGTCAGGATGGTCGGCGAGCCGCCGCCCCAGTGGATGTGATGGACCCGCGCCTTAGCGGGGATCAACGAGGCCACCAGCGCAATCTCGGCCATCAGGCTGTCGAGATAGCTGCGGATCGGGGCATATTGCCGGGTGATCTTGGTCTGGCAGCCGCAGAACCAGCAAAGGGAATCGCAAAAAGGCACATGCAGATAAAGCGACAGCTTGGCCTGATCGGGCAGTTCCCCCAGCCAGCGGCGATAAAGCTCTGGCCCGACATCGGTGTTGAAATGCGGTGCGGTCGGATAGCTGGTGTAGCGCGGCACAGGTTGGCTGGCGTGGCGTTGCACGGTGGCTGCATCAAGCGGCATGGGGTGGCCTTTTCGGTAGAAACTGCGCAGTTCTTGCACAGACCGCCTTTCCGCCCCTTGATTTGGGTCAAGCCCAGCATCAGATCGCTTGACAGTTGCGTGATCTCTGCTAAGTGAATGAATGTTCATTCGCGCCGCGATGCAGCATAAGTCTGCCGTGCGGGCCAGTTCTGATATAGAAAGGTGCCTCCTGCCCATGCAACTTGCCGTCACCCCCGCCGACGCACGCAGTGCCGAAATCCTGCAAAGCATCCGCAAGATGTTTGCAGACAAAGGCTTTGACGGCGCGTCGATGCAGGATCTGGCGCGCGCCGCTGGGATGAGTGTGGGCAATTTCTATCGCTATTTCCCGTCCAAGGCCGCGATTGTCGAGGCTTTGGTGATGTATGACGTCAAGGATGTGTCTCGGGAATTCGAAAAGGTGATGGAAGCACCCGATCCACTGGCGGCGGTGCGGTTCGCGCTTGAGGAACATGTGCGCGGCCATCTGTGTGATGAAGATATTGACGCCCCCCTCTGGGCCGAAATGTCGGCGGCAGCGATGCGCAAGGTGGAAATCGCGACGGCGATGCACCGGATGGAAGACGAGATCAAAAACTACTTCTTTCGCGTTTTTGCCAAGGTAACGGGCCTTTCCGTCGAGGAATGTGCCGCGCGGTTCAACGCGCATGTGCTGTTTATGATGTTGATGATCAAAGGCTCGGCGATGGTCTGTCCACCCTCGCTGCGCACCGAACCCGGCCTGCAAGCACTGATCATGCGGGCTGTCGATGATGTTCTGGCGGATATTTCCGCCGCAAAACTCTCTGCCCAGCGGGCGAAAGGCTGAAAAATGCGTATGTCGACGAAAATTGTGCTGTCGGTCTCGGTGCTGGCCCTGATGGTCGGTCTGGGGACTATCGCGCCGGTTCTGGCGCAGGAAACCGAAGCGGCGGAAACCGGGGGCGAGGCGCAGATCGTGCTGCCGGCGATCACGGTTTCGACGGTGACGAAACGCCCGCTGCGCGACATGGTGCTGGCCTCGGGCCTGATTGGCGCCGTAGAAGAAGTGCAGGTGCAGCCGCTGATCGAGGGCCAGCCGATCGAGACGCTTCAGGCCGAAGTGGGCGATGTGGTGACCGAAGGGCAGGTTCTGGCAACGCTGTCGCTGTCGACGCTGGAATTGCAGAAAAGCCAGTTTGTCGCCTCCTTGGAATCGGCCAAGGCCACCATTGCGCAGGCCGAGGCGCAGGTGCTTGAGGCACAATCCAGCGCGGATGAGGCGCAGCGGGTGAACGAGCGGACCGAAAAGCTGCGTGAGCAGGGAACCGCAAGCCAGGCGCAGGCCGATACCGCCCAATCGGCGGCGATTTCGGCGACGGCGCGGGTGACGGTGGCGCGGCAATCGCTAGAGGCGGCCCGGGCGCAGCTGGCGCTGGCGCAGGCGCAACTGGCGAATGTGGAACTGCAATTGCAGCGGACCAAGGTGGTGGCCCCGGTGTCCGGGGAAATCATCCAGCGCAATGCGCTGGTCGGTGGGATTGCGACGGCAGCAGGGCAGCCGATGTTCGTGATCGTCAAGGAAGGGGCGTTGGAACTGCGGGCCGACGTGACCGAGGCCGATCTGGCACGGATCAAGGCAGGACAGACCGTGACAATCAAGGCCGTGGGGGCGACTGAAACCTTGACGGGGCAGGTCCATCTGGTGGAGCCGCGGATTGATACGGCAACCCGGCTGGGAACGGCGCGGATTCGGATCGACCATCCGGAACTGGTGCGTTCGGGCATGTTCGCCGAAGCCAATATTCTCGCCGCAGAACATGAGGCGGTGGCCGTTCCGGTGACCGCCGTGGGATCAGGGCCCGATGGCGCCAGCGTGATGCGCATTTCAGCGGATGGGGCGGTGGAAAGGGTTCTGGTCAAGACCGGTATTCGCGACGGCGGTTTTGTGGAAATCGTTGAAGGTTTGGCCGACGGGCAGGTGGTGGTGACGAAGGCAGGGGCCTTTGTGCGGCCCGGTGACAAAATCAACCCGGTGCCCGACACCGCCGCGACGAACTGAGGGATAGAACATGAACTTCTCAGCCTGGGCCATCCGCAACCCCGTTGCGCCGCTGCTGGCCTTTTTCTTGCTGCTGTTGTTGGGTTGGCAGTCTTTCAACGTGCTGCCCATCACGCGGTTCCCGAACATTGATGTGCCATTGGTGGCCGTGTCAGTGGCGCAGCCCGGTGCGGCACCGGCCGAGATGGAAACCCAGATCACCAAGGAAATCGAAGACGCGGTGGCGGGGATCAACGGGGTGAAGAACGTCACCTCGAATCTGTCCGACGGGCTTTCGACGACGGCGATCGAGTTCCGTATGGAGATTCCCACGGACAAGGCGGTGCAGGACACGAAGGATGCGATTGACCGCATTCGGGGCGACCTGCCGGGGGATATTGAGGCCCCCATCGTCAGCCGGATCGACATTGAAGGTCAGGCGATCATGACCTTTGCCGTGTCGGCGCCGAACATGACCATCGAGGAACTGTCGTGGTTTGTCGATGATACGGTGACGCGCGCCTTGCAGGGCCGTCCGGGGATTGGCCGGGTGGACCGTTACGGCGGCGCGGAACGGGAGATTCGGGTAGAACTGGATCCGGTAAAACTGGCCAGCCAAGGCATCACGGCGCTGGCCGTCAGCCAGCAATTGTCGCAGACCAACGCCGATCTGGGCGCAGGTAAGCTGGAAATCGGTTCGGGCGAACAGGCGATCCGCACCCTGGGCGATCAGGATACGGTCGAGCAGCTGGCAAATACGACGATTGCTTTGCCGTCGGGCCGTTTTGTGCGGCTGACCGATCTGGGCACGGTCGTCGACACTTACGAAGAACTGCGCAGCTTTTCGCGGCTGAATGGCGAGCCGATTGTCGTCTTCTCGGTCTTTCGGTCAAAAGGCGCATCCGAGGTCAGCGCGGCCGAGGTGGTGAACGAACAGCTTGAAACCCTGCGCGAGGATAACCCCGGCATTCGCATCGAGCTGATCGACGACACCGTTTACTATACCCACGGCAACTATGAGGCCGCCCTGCATACGCTGATCGAAGGCTCGATCCTGGCGGTTCTGGTGGTGCTGGCCTTTCTGAAAAACTGGCGCGCCACCCTGATTGCCGCCGTGGCCTTGCCGCTTTCGGCCATCCCCACCTTCTGGTTCATGGATTTCATCGGCTTTTCCCTGAACCTTGTCAGCTTCCTAGCACTGACGCTGGCCACAGGGATTCTGGTCGACGATGCCATTGTCGAGATCGAGAACATCGCCAGACACATGCGCATGGGCAAATCCGCCTATCGCGCCTCGATTGAGGCGGCGGATGAAATCGGTTTGGCGGTGATCGCCACCACATCGACGATCATCGCGGTCTTCGTGCCGGTGTCGTTCATGCCGGGCATTCCGGGGCAATACTTCCGGCAATTCGGCCTGACGGTCGCCATTGCCGTGCTGTTCTCGCTGCTGGTCGCCCGTCTGATCACGCCGATGATGGCGGCCTACCTTATGCGCGACAAGGATGCGGTCGAAGAACACGAAAGCGAAGGCCCGTTCATGCGGGGCTATATGTGGGTGGTCAAGGCGACCACTGCCAGCTGGTACTATTATCTGACGTTGGTGGGCGCCATTGCGGCTGTTTTCGTCTCGGTCTACTTCATGTTCCAGGTGCCGGGCAGCCTTTTCCCGCCAGAAGACGAAAGCCGGATCGCGCTGTCGGTGGAACTGCCGCCGGGCACGACGCTGGAACAGACCGATGCCACGACCGAAGCCATGCGCGCCGCGATTGCCGACATCGAAGGCATCGAACGCGTGGTCGTCGTCGGTGGCGCTTCACCCACCGGCGATGTCGATATCCGCCGCGCCAGCGTCACGGTCATTCTGGAACGGCTCGACAGCGGCTTCTTGCGGAAAATTTCCGATCTGGGGCAGGCTTTGCCACTGATCGGGGGGATTTTGCCCGAAGCGCCGCCGCATGGCCGGATCATTCCGCAAAACATGATCGAGGCGGAAATCACCAAGCGTCTGGCGCTGATCCCTGACCAGCGGTCGTTCAAGCTGGCCGGTGGGGGCGGTGGTGGTCGTGCGCTGACCTACAACATCCTGTCAACGGATGAGGCCCAGCTGAACCAGGCGATCCAGATGATCGAACGCGCCTTGGCGGGCGAACCGCTGCTGGCCAACGTCTCGACCGAAAGCGCCATGCCGCGGCCGGAAATTCAGATTACACCACGCCTGGAAGAGGCCGCCCGTCTGGGGATTACGACCCAGGCCATCGCCTCGGTCATCCGTGTGGCAACCATTGGCGATGTCGATGCGGCCTTGGCAAAATTGTCCATCGACAACCGCTTGATCCCGGTCCGTGTGCGGCTCGACGATGCCTCACGCGAAAATCTGGCGCGGATCGGGGCCCTGCGTCTGCAAACGGTGATGGGCGGCACGGTACCCCTGTCGGCTGTGGCGGACATTGCCATTGCCGAAGGGCCGGCCAATATCAAGCGTCTGAACCGTGAACGGGTTGCCACCGTCGGCGCTGACCTGCCTGTGGGTGTTGCCCTGGATACGGCGACGGCGCGCTTTGTTGAACTGACCAAGGCGCTGGACCTGCCGCCCAAGGTGCGGCTCGTGCCCTCGGGCGACGCCGAGATTCAGGCAGAATTGGTCAGCAGCTTTGGCAATGCGATGCTGATGGGCCTGCTGTTGGTCCTGACCGTGCTGATCTTGCTGTTCCGTTCGGTGATTCAGCCTTTCACCATCCTCTTCTCATTGCCTTTGGCGATTGGTGGGGTGGCGGCGGCGCTGATCATCACGGCGAACCCCTTCTCGATGCCGGTGATGATCGGGATGCTGATGCTGATGGGGATCGTGACCAAGAACGCCATCCTGCTGGTCGATTTCGCCATCGAGATGCGGGCGCGGGGGATGGACCGGGTCGCGGCGGTGGTCGAGGCTGGGCACAAGCGGGCGCGTCCGATCGTCATGACCTCGATCGCCATGTCGGCGGGCATGTTGCCCTCGGCTTTGGGGGTGGGCGAGGGCGGTTCCTTCCGTGCGCCAATGGCCATTGCGGTGACGGGGGGGATCATCATGTCGACGATCCTCAGCCTTGTGGTCGTGCCGTCGTTCTTTTTGATCATGGACGATCTGTCACGCCTGATGGCCTGGATCTTCAGCCCGCTGATCGGGCCGAAAGAGGCCGAGCCGGAAAATCCGGAGGGGCATGTGCTGGCCGAGCGGATCGAACAGGGCAATCGCGCCTTGGCCGAGCGGATCGAGGCGCTAGAAAACGCGACGGGCAAAAGGGGCGGTCCTGCCCTGCACGTCGCCGAATAGGGCGCCCAGAGAATCAAGACGCCGGGCTCTAAGGTCCGGCGTCTTGCGTTAGGGCAAAACCTTGCCCGGGTTCATCACACCCTTTGGGTCCAGCGCCGACTTGATGTTGGCCATCACCGCCAATGCCACCGGATCCTTGCGCCGTGCCATGCTGGGCTTTTTCGACAGGCCCACCCCATGTTCGGCGGAAAAGCTGCCACCCAGATCCTGCACCACATCCTCAATCGCGCTGACAATCCGGTCGGACAGTGCCGCGTCCTCGCGCGAAGGGAAGACCGTGTAATGCACATTGCCATCCCCCAGATGCGCCACCGCCAGATCACTGGCCCCCGCATCCAGCCCCGGCAGACGCGCGGCAATTCCGGTCAGGAATGCCTCAACCCCATCCAGCGGCAGGGCCACATCGGTATCAATCGCCGGTTTCTTGGCAAAGGTGATCTCGGCGGCCAATTCCCGGCGCTGCCACAGCGCCCGCCTTTGCGCCTCGTTCTGGGCCAGAACGGCATCCTCGATCAGGCCTTGTTCCATCATCGGGGCCAACACCCCTTCCAGCAGCCCCGTCAGCGCCACCTGCCCATCTGGCCCCGCCTCGGCCAAATGCGGGGCCGTGGCCCCCAGTTCGACCAGAATGTTCACCGGATAGCGCCCGGCAAAGGGGGCCCCCACATCGGGCCGCACCGCAACCAGCCGCTCGATGTAACTGGCGGGCATGAACTCAAACGCTTCCACCAAACCGCCGCTTTCGCCTTGCAAGCGGTTCAGCAAGTCCAAGGCATCGCCCAACCGCGCCATGCCCAGCATCGCCGTTGCATGGGCGCGGGGGGCAGGCACCAGCCGCATGATCGCGCTGGTGATCACGCCCAAGGTGCCTTCGGCCCCGATGAACAGGTCTTTCAGATCATAGCCGGAATTGTCCTTGTGCAGTTCCGATTGCAGGTTCAGCACCCGTCCATCGGCCAGAACCACCTCCAGCCCCAGACAAAGCCCCCTTGTCGAGCCATAGCGCAGCACGTTCGACCCGCCCGCATTGGTGGACAAAACGCCGCCAATCGTCGCCGACCCCCGCGCGCCGAACCACAGCGGAAAATACAGGCCCTCGGCCTCCGCCGCCTCGTGCAGGCTGGACAGGATCACCCCCGCCTCCACCCGCGCAAGGCGCGAGGCTGCCCGAATCTCATGAATCCGGTTCATCCGCTCTAGGGAAAGCATCACGCCGCCGCGCGTCATAAGGCCCCCAACAAGGCCCGTCCGCCCGCCCGCCGGAACAATCGCCCCGCCCGCTGCTGCAACCGCCTTGACCACCGCCGCGACGTCATCGGTGTTGGCTGGCCGCACCACCGCCAGAGGCTCCGCCTGATATTTCCCCGTCCAATCGCCGCAATAGGGGGCCATGTCCCGCCCCGTCAGCACATGGTCGCGCCCGACCAACCCCTGCAATGTTTCGATCATGCCCATCCCCTTTGCGCCGAATCTAGCCGCCTGCCGCGCGTACCGCCAGCCATGGCTTGACAATCCTGCGGCTTATACTTAGCTTTAATGCTAAGTATAAGGAGTCGACCATGCGCCACCTGCTTCTGACCGCCGCCCTGCTGCTGGCCACACCGCTTGAAGCGCAAGAGGCCGCCGAAAAGCCGACCGACCTGCCCGCGGGCGAATACAAAGCCGACCTTGGCCACACCCGCCTGCTGTTCAAGGTGAACCACCTTGGCTTTTCCAACTACTACGGCCTGTTCAAGCAAATCGACGCGACCCTGCAATTCGACCCTGCGGCCCCCGAAACGATGCAGCTTTCGGTGACGATAGACCCCAAGTCAGTCGAAACGCATTATCCCGACCCGGCGATGGATTTTAACGGCGTCCTTGCGGGACCAGAGCTGCTGGACGCGGACAAGTTCCCCACCATCACCTATCAATCCACCAAGATCACCCTCACCGGCCCGACCAGCGCCGATGTCACGGGCGATCTGACACTGCATGGCGTAACGAAACCCGTGACGCTGCAAGTGACGTTCAACGGCGGCTGGCCCGACCACCCGATGGACCCCGGCGCAAGGATCGGCTTTTCCGCGACGGGTTTCTTGAACCGCTCCGACTTTGGCATCGCCTACGGCATCCCCGCTGAAGGCAGCACGATGGGCGTCAGCAACCGCGTCGATCTGATTATCGAGACGGAAATGAAACGCGCGCCGGGGCCGTGAATCACGCGAAACTTGCCCGGCGACCAGCCGGGCCGCGCACGCCGCCCCCAGGGCGTGCGCGTTTGGAGCGTCAGCCAAAAGCGCCACGTCTTTCGGGGTTGAACCATAAATCAAGGGGAACAGCCGTGGCTGCGCACACCCGCGGCGCGCGCGGCCCTCACCTCTGCCGCCGCCGCCATTGGCGCCATCCGGGTCAAGGGCTAGTTTTCCCCGCCAACTCCACCACCCTCGGCCCCAGCCCCTGCACAATCAGCCCCACCCCTTCCGCATTCGGATGAATCCCATCCGCCTGCAACAAGGCCCCCAATTCCCCCAGATCATCCCCCATCAGCCGAAACAGGCTCGGCTCCAGCAAGGCCCCATATTCCCCCGCCAAGGCCGCATACATCCCATCAAACGACGCCTTATACGCCGCCCCATAGTTCCCCGGCGCTTCCATCCCCACCAGCAGCACCGGCAACCCCCGCTCCCGCGCCTTCTCCAGAATAGCCGCCAGATTCCCCCGCGCCTCGGCCGGATCAATCCCCCGCAGCATGTCATTCCCGCCCAGAATGACCATCAGCGCATCCGCATCCGCCCCCAAAGCCCAGTCCAGCCGCGACAGCCCCCCCGCCGTCGTATCCCCCGATACCCCCGCATTCTGCACCACAACCTCCGCCCCCGCCGCCTCCAGCCAGCCCTGCAACTGCGGCACCAACCCCTCTTCCGGCGGCAGACCATAGCCCGCCGTCAGACTGTCCCCCAGTGCCACAACGGTCACAGGTTCCGCCCAAACCGGCATCGCCAGAAAAATGAACCCGAAAGTGCAGTTGGCAAGTCGCTCGCGAAACCCATATGCAAAGGAACGGAACTTGGGGAAGAATGGCATGGCAGAACCTGTGATCGCGCTGGACGGGGCGCGGCTGACCTTGGCGGGCAATGCCGGTCCGGTGGAAATTCTCAAAGGTCTTAACCTCTCCGTCCCCAAAGGGCAAAGCCTTGGTCTGATTGGCCCCTCCGGTTCGGGCAAATCTTCGTTACTCATGGTCATGGGCGGGCTCGAGGCCGCCACCGGTGGCCGCGTTCTGGCCATGGGCCAGGATCTGACCGCCATGACCGAGGATGATCTCGCCCGCTTTCGCCAGCGCCACATGGGCGTCGTCTTTCAGTCCTTTCACCTGATCCCCACCATGACCGCCTTGGAAAACGTCGCTGTCCCCTTGGAACTCGCCGGCCACCGCGATGCCTTTGACCGCGCCGCCGATGAACTGCGTTCTGTCGGCCTCGGCCACCGTCTTGACCACTATCCCCGCCAGCTTTCCGGCGGTGAACAGCAAAGGGTCGCCTTGGCCCGCGCCGCAGCCCCGCGCCCCGCCATCCTTTTGGCCGACGAACCCACCGGCAACCTTGATGGCGTCAACGGGCAGGCCATCATGGACCTGCTCTTCGGCCTGCGCGACCGCCATGGCGCCACCCTCATCCTTGTCACCCATGCCCCCGAACTCGCCGAACGCTGTGACCGGATCGTAAGGCTCGCCGATGGGCTGATCGTCGGCGACGAATTGCGGGCCGCAGCATGAGCCTCTCTTTGGCCGCCCGTCTGGCCCGGCGGGAATTGCGCGGCGGTCTGGCCGGGTTCCGCGTCTTTCTCGCCTGCCTTGCCCTTGGCGTCGCGGCCATCGCCGCCGTCGGCCTTGTGCGTTCCGGCATTCAGGCGGGCCTTTCTGATCAGGGCGCTGTGCTGCTCGGTGGTGATGCGGAACTCTCCTTCACCTACCGCTTTGCCGATGAACAAGAACGCGCTTTCATCGACAGCACGGCCATCGCCCATTCCGAAATCGTCGATTTCCGTTCCATGGCCGTCGTGGGCGAGGATCGCGCCCTGACCCAAGTCAAGGCGGTGGACAGCGCCTATCCCCTGACCGGCACCGTCGAACTTGACCCAAGCATACCCTTGGCAAAGGCTCTGGCCGACAAGGGCGCGGTCATGGATCGCATCTTGGCCGACCGGCTGGGCCTGCAACCCGGCGATACGTTCCGCTTGGGTGAGGGGGATTTTCGCCTTTCCGCCATTCTGACCCGCGAACCCGACAGCGCCAGCGGCGGCTTTGCCCTTGGCCCGCGCACCCTTGTGCTGACGACCTCGCTCGACGGTTCCGGCCTGATCCAGCCCGGCTCGCTGTTTGACACCTCTTACCGCATGATGTTGCCCCCCGGCACCGATCTGGACGCGCTGAAAGCCCAAGCCGAAAGCCAATTCCGCGACAAGGGCCTGCGCTGGGCCGACAGCCGCCGCGCTGCCCCCGGCGTGGACCGCTTTGTCGAACGCATGGGCGCGTTCCTGATCCTTGTGGGCCTTGCGGGCCTCGCCGTGGGCGGCGTCGGCATCCAATCGGCGGTAAGGGCCTATCTCGAAGGCAAAATCCCCACCATCGCCACCCTGCGCACGCTGGGCGCACCATCAGGCCTGATCTTCCGGCTTTACCTGATCCAGATCGGCGCACTGGCCCTTGTCGGCATTCTGGCCGGGCTGATCCTTGGCGCGCTGGCCATCCTGATCGCCGCCCCCCTGATCGCCGCGGCCTTGCCCTTTCCGGTCGACTTTGGCCTCTATCCCATGCCCCTGATCGAGGCTGCCTTCTACGGCGCCATGACGGCCCTTGTCTTTACCCTTTGGCCCTTGGCCCGCAGCGAAAACATCCGCGCGGCGGCGCTGTATCGCGGGGCAGATCGCGGCCATTGGCCGAATCTCCGCCGCATCGCGCTGATCCTTGGCGCGGTGGCGGTCCTGCTGGCGGGGGCCGTCTGGTTTTCCGACAATTGGAAACTGGCGCTGGGCTCGGCCTTGGGCGTCGTGCTTTCTCTGATCCTTCTGGCCTTGGCCGCGCTGGCTCTGCGCTGGCTTTGCCGCCGTTTGGCCCGTTCCCGCCTGACCCGTGGCCGCACCGCCCTGCGTCTGGCGCTCGCCGCCATCGGCGGCCCAAGGGACGAGGCGATGCCCGTTGTCCTGTCGTTGGGCCTTGGTCTGACGGTTCTGGCGGCCGTGGGGCAGATCGATTCCAACTTGCGCACGGCCATCGCGACCGATCTGCCGACCCGGGCGCCTTCGTTCTTTTTCGTCGATATTCAGCCCGATCAGATCGACGGCTTTCTGGAACGGGTGAAATCTGACCCCGCCGTCACCGATGTTGAAACCGCCCCCATGCTGCGCGGTATCATTACCCTGATCAACGGTCGTCCCGCGCGCGAAGTCGCAGGCCCCCATTGGGTGCTGAACGGTGATCGTGGCATTTCCTATGCCGATGCTTTGCCGGATGGGACGACCATCACCGCTGGGCAGTTCTGGCCACAGGGCTATGAGGGCCCGCCACAACTGTCCTTCGGTGCCGACGAGGCGATGGAACTGGGTCTGACCTTGGGCGACCGCATGACGGTGAACATTCTGGGGCGGGATATCGAGGCGGAAATCACCAGCCTGCGGGCCGTGGATTTTTCCGACGCTGGCATGGGCTTTGTGATGCTGATGAATGCCGGCGCGCTGCGGGGGGCGCCGCATTCCCACATCGCGACCGTCTATATGGGCGAACAGGCCGAGGCGGCTCTGCTGCGCGATCTGTCCAAAGCCTATCCGAACCTGACCGCTATCCGCGTGAAAGAGGCGATCGACCGCGTGACCGAGGCTTTGTCGGCCATTGCGACGGCCACCGCCTGGGCGGCGGCGGCCACGCTGCTGACCGGCTTTGTCGTGTTGATCGGCGCTGCGGCGGCTGGCGAAAAGGCGCGGGTCTATGAGGCGGCGGTTCTGAAAACGCTGGGGGCCACGCGCGGGCGCATTCTGGCCAGCTTTGCCCTGCGTTCGGCCCTGACCGGGGCGGCGGCAGGGATGGTCGCTGTTCTGGCGGCAGCACTGTCGGCCTGGGCCGTGCTGGAACTGGTGATGGAGGTAGATTACCGCTTTGAACCCTGGTCCGCCTTGGGCGTGGTAGGGGCGGGCCTGGTGGTGACCTTGCTGGCCGGCCTCGGCTTCGCCGCCCGTCCCTTGGGCGTAAAACCCGCCCGCATCCTCAGAAACGAAGCGTAGGTCGGGCCTCGGCCCGGCTCAACCCTCCCCCAAAAAAAGAGAATTCAAAATACTGAATATAACAACTAAATCAATACATTGACCGCAATTTCACGCGTGAAATCTTTCACAAATGGGGCCGCCCTCATTCCAGCCCCCCAATCCCTCGCAAATATTCCAAAGCCCCGTCATTCATCCGGTAATGCCCCGTCATCTCCCAAGCAAACAACCCCGCCTCCTCCCGCGCCCCCGCCCCGATATTGTGCAGAATCAGAGGCGTCCCATCCTCGGCCTGCCGGTCCGAAACCACGGCAATATGGGGCAGATTTCCCGGCAACAGATAGCTGACCAGATCGCCCGGCTCAAAATCCGCAGGATCGCTGGAAACCGCCAGCTCCGCCCCGGCCCGCTGGAACAGCTTTTGCAGGTTCGGAACCCGGCGGTGATCAATATTCCGGTCCGTGGTCTTCAGCCCCCAATTCGCCGGATAGGCCGCGAAATCCGCCTTCATATCCCGGTTCACCGCCAGTTGTAGATCAATCCCCAACCCCTGCCGAAACGCCCGGATGATCACATCCGTACAAACCCCCCGATCCAGCGGCACATCCCCCGCCGGAAAATCCAGGCTGACGTAAGCCGGATCATAGATCAGCGTGACCCCCACCTGCCACCGCGCGGCGGCAGGCAGGTCAGCGATGGCCTGCGCGATGGCAGGCATGGGAAGCAGGGCAAGGGTCAGCGCGATGAAATGTTTCATGCCCCCGTCTTAGCCCCCGTCCTTCGTTCTGCCTATCATCTCGCCCAGGCATGAACGGAAACCCGCCGATGCGGGGCTTTCCGGTCCCGGCAAAGCCCGCTAGGCTAACCCCATGCCCGTGACCCTGACCCAGCTTTCCGATCTTGCCACCCTTGGCTTTGACGCGATCATCGACGTCCGCGCCCCCGCCGAATATGCCGAAGATCATCTGCCCGGCGCGATCAGCCTGCCTGTCCTGTCTGATGCCGAGCGGGCCGAGGTGGGGACGATCTACAAACAGGAAAGCCCCTTCAAGGCGCGCAAAGTGGGCGGGGCCCTGGTGGCGGCCAACGCCGCCAAACATCTGCAAGGCCCGCTTGCCGACAAGGAAGGCGGCTGGCGGCCGCTCGTCTATTGCTGGCGCGGCGGGCAAAGGTCGGGCTCTTTCGCCACGATCCTGTCGCAGGTCGGCTGGCGGGTCGACACCATCGCCGGCGGCTACAGAGCTTGGCGCGGCCTGGTCGTTCAGGCTCTCTATCACGCACCTTTCCGCCATCGGTTGATCCTGCTGGATGGCAACACCGGATCGGCCAAAACGGAACTGCTGGCCCGGATGGCGGCCAAGGGCGCGCAGGTGATTGATCTGGAGAGGCTGGCCCGCCACCGCGGCAGCCTCTTTGGCGCGATGCCCGGCGGGCAGCCCAGCCAGAAAGCGTTCGAGGGTGCCTTGGCGCTGGAACTGGCGCGGCTGGACCCGGCGCGACCGGTCTTGGTCGAGGCGGAAAGCGCCAAGATCGGGAGTTGTCGCTTGCCGCCACGCCTTTGGCAGGCGATGCAAGTCGCACCACGCCTTTCGATTGCGGCCGCCGCCTCAGAACGTGCAGCCTATCTTTGCCGATCCTATGCCGACCTGACATCGGACCGCGATCGGCTGGTCCGCATCGTGGCCAGCCTGCGCCCCCTGCATGCGGCCGAACAGATCGACGAATGGATTGGTCTCGCGGAGCGGGGCGATTTCCCAACGCTGGCGGAGGGTTTGATGATAAGACACTACGATCCGCGCTATACTCGCCACAGAGCTCGAGCTGCGGTACCGGTCATCGACCTCACCGCTCAGCGCTTGGATGAGTCGGGACTGGTCGATCTGACGGAACGTCTGATGGAGAGTATGGCACGGCTTGCCGTCCAATAGCGGGGGCCAACAATATGCTGGCCCCCTAAGTTAGCCTATTTACAGCGTGACCCAAGCCGCATTCTTGGCCGAAGAGCGCACGCAGGCATCGACAAACGCGACACCTGCGACGCCATCGGCCATGGTCGGGAAATGCACATCGGCGGGCAGGGGCAGGCCTGCCATGCGCGCCCGGATAGCGCGGGCCGCTTCGGCATAGATGTTGGCGAAGCCCTCCAGATAGCCCTCGGGATGGCCGGGGGGAATGCGGCTGACCCGCGCCGCTGCCGCGCCCGAACCTGCGCCGCCACGGGTGATCAGTTGCTTGGGCTGGCCGAGTTTGGTGAACCACAGCAGGTTCGGGTTCTCCTGATCCCATTCTATGCCGCCCTTGTCGCCATAGACTTGCAAACGCAGCGCGTTTTCATTGCCGGGGGAAACCTGCGAACACCACAGCATACCCCTGGCCCCGCCCTTGTAGCGCAGCAGGACATGGCCGTTGTCGTCAAGCTGCCGGCCCGGAACAAAGCGGTGCAGATCGGCGGCCAAAGCCTCGGTTTCCAGCCCCGTGACGAAAGACGCCAGGTTCTGCGCATGGGTGCCGATGTCGCCGACGGCCCCGCCGCCGCCTGAACGCGCCGGATCGGTCCGCCATTCGGCCTGTTTCGATCCGGTCTGTTCCAGCGGCGTAGAAAGCCAGTCCTGCACATATTGCACATGGAGGACGCGGATTTCGCCCAGTTCGCCGCTGGCGACCATCTCTTGCGCCTGACGGATCATGGGATAGCCGGTGTAATTGTGCGTCAGGATGAACAAAGCGTCCGACTTTTCGGCAGCCTTGGCAAGCGATTTGGCATCGGCCAAGGTGCCGGTCAGGGGCTTGTCGCAGATGACATGGATGCCGCGTTTCAGGAATTCCTTGGCGACCGGCGCATGCAGATGGTTTGGTGTCACGATCGACACCGCGTTGATCCCATCCTTGCGCCGGGCCTCACGCTGGGCCATTTCGGCATAGGATGAATAGACGCGGGCCGGGTTCAGGCCGAGATCCGCGCCCGAGGCCGCCGATTTTTCGGGGGTCGAGGAAAAGCACCCCGCGACCAGTTCATATTCGCCGTCGATCCGCGCTGCGATCCGGTGGACGGCGCCGATAAAGGCATCACGCCCGCCGCCGACCATCCCTAACCGCAGTTTGGCCCCTCTGGCCACATGGGCTGCATCAATTGCCATCTCTCATCTCCTCGCCGCAGGCCTATGCCTGCCTTGTCTTGTGAAAAGACGGGGGCAGGGCCCCCGTCTGGAACGGTGCTAAAGGCCCAGCATCCGCCGGTTCGCTGCTTGATCGGTGCCGCCATCGGCGAAATCGTCGAACGCCTTTTCTGTCACGCGGATGATGTG
The DNA here is from genome assembly GCF_014652215.1 of Neogemmobacter tilapiae. GTDB lineage: Bacteria > Pseudomonadota > Alphaproteobacteria > Rhodobacterales > Rhodobacteraceae > Neogemmobacter > Neogemmobacter tilapiae. The sequence continues at coordinate 118,743 of NZ_BMYJ01000008.1, forward strand.
GTTTTTGACGAATTCCGCGCCTTCGCGTGCGCCATCCTCGGGGTGTTTCAGGCAGCATTCCCATTCGACCACGGCCCAGCCTGCGAAATCATTTGCGGCCATTTTCGAGAAGATCGCGCTGAAATCGACTTGGCCGTCGCCCAAGGACCGGAAGCGTCCCGCGCGGTCCACCCAAGGGGCATAGCCCGAATAGACGCCCTGACGGCCGGTCGGGTTGAATTCGGCATCCTTGACGTGGAACATCTTGATCCGGTCTTTGTAGATGTCGATGTGGTCCAGATAATCCAAGCATTGCAGCACGTAATGCGAGGGATCGTAGAGCATATTCGCCCGTTTGTGCCCTTTGACGCGGTCAAGGAACATTTCAAACGTCGTGCCATCGAACAGGTCTTCGCCGGGGTGGATTTCGTAGCAGATGTCCACGCCGTTTTCTTCGGCCACGTTCAGGATCGGCAGCCAACGCTTGGCCAATTCATCAAAGGCGGTTTCGATCAGACCCGCCGGGCGCTGCGGCCAAGGGTAGAGATAGGGCCAAGCCAAAGCGCCCGAGAAAGACGCCATCGCGTTCAGGCCCAGACGGTTCGACGCTTTCAGCGCCTTTTTCACCTGATCGACCGCCCATTCCTGCCGCGCCTTGGGGTTGCCCCGGACGCCCGGTGCCGCAAAGCCGTCAAAGCCTGCGTCATAGGCCGGATGGACGGCGACCAACTGCCCTTGCAGGTGGGTCGAAAGCTCTGTCACCTCGATCCCGTTCGCCGCGGCCTGACCTTTGAAGTCGTCGCAATAGGTCTGGCTTTCGGCGGCCTTGTCGAGGTCGATCAGCCGACCGTCCCATGACGGCACCTGAACGCCCTTATAGCCGCAATCAGCGGCCCATTTCGTGATGCTGTCCCAGGAATTGAACGGCGCTGCATCGCCCGCGAACTGCGCCAGAAACAGCGCCGGGCCCTTGATCGTTTTCATCTGAACTCCTCCGATGAGTGCTGCAAGCCGCGACCCGTCCTCCCCCGTGGCGGCGGTTGGGCACACACTAAAAACGTTTTCATCGCGGATCAACCGCCCATCGAAGGGAATTGTTTCCGACTAAAAGAATCGGACTTTACAAAACCAAGTGAATCAATCAGAAATGCGGCGAAGCCAAGCCAACCTTTGCAGGTCAGCCCGGAGAAAAGGAACAGCAAGCGAGGATGAAGGGGCATGCCGAACCCCGGTTCCGCAGATGCCCGCACCCCCGCCCAAACCGGGCCTGATGCGGCTGTAGAGGAGACGCTGAAGATGAACGCCTATGTCGAAGCCCAGACCTTGATTCAGGACACGACCCCGATCCATGACGCGATGAACCTGACCTCGGGCGGTTCGCTGGCACGGATCGTGTTGAACGGTCAGGTCTATTCGCTGCGGATCACCCGCGCGGGCAAATTGATTCTGACCAAGTAACGGATAACGAAATGAAACGTCTGACCGCTGCCTTGCTGATCACCACCCTGATGCCCTTGCCGCTGCTGGCGGCAACGCCCGAAGGTGTCGTGGCAAACTATGCCAATATCGCTGAAGCCAAGTTTCAGGACAGCCTGACCACGGCGCAGGCGCTGAAAGTGGCGGTGGATGCGCTGGTGGCCAACCCGTCAGACGAAACGCTGCAAGCGGCGCGCACGGCTTGGCTTGCCGCCCGTGTGCCCTATCAGCAGACCGAAGCCTATCGTTTCGGCAATGCGGCGGTGGACGACTGGGAAGGCAAGGTCAACGCCTGGCCCTTGGACGAAGGCCTGATCGATTATGTCGAAGGCGCGGAAGTGGGGGGTGAAAACCCGCTGGCGACCGCCAATGTCATTGCGAACCCGAAGCTGACGATTGCCGGAGCCGAGGTGGACGCCAGCGCCATCACGCCGGAACTGCTGGGCGGCACGCTGCAAGAGGCGGACGGGATCGAATCGAATGTCGCCACCGGCTATCACGCCATCGAATTCCTGCTGTGGGGGCAGGATCTGAACGGAACGGGCCCCGGTGCGGGGGCCCGTCCGGCCAGCGATTTCGTGCAAGGCGATGCCTGCACGGGCGGCAATTGTGACCGCCGGGTGGCCTATCTGGTGGCTGCGACCGACCTTTTGATTACCGATCTGGAAGAAATGGTTGCCGCTTGGGGTGCCGATGGGGTGGCCCGTGCCGCCGTGACCACCGATCCGAAGGCAGGCTTGACGGCGATGCTGACGGGGATGGGCAGCCTTTCCTATGGCGAACTGGCCGGCGAGCGGATCAAGCTGGGCCTGATGCTGAATGACCCGGAAGAGGAACACGACTGCTTCTCGGACAACACGCACAACAGCCACTACTATGACGGTGTGGGCATTCAGGGCGTCTATCTGGGCAGCTATACCCGCATTGATGGCTCGGTTGTGTCGGGCGAGTCTTTGGCGGAACTGGTGGCCGCAAAGGATGCGGCGCTGGACACGCAGTTGAAGGCGGAACTCGACGCTTCGGTCGCGGCCTTGGGGGCGATCAAGACGGCGGCGGAAGAAGGCTTTGCCTATGACCAGATGCTGGCGACCGGCGATGCCAAAGGCGAAGCCTTGATCATGGGTGCGGTTGACGCGCTTGTGACGCAGACGAAATCCATCGAACGGGCGGTTGTGGCTTTGGAACTGGACGCGATTGCCGTCGAAGGTTCCGACAGCCTTGATAACCCGAACGCTGTTTTCCAATAGGAACATCCGGTGATCGTCTGTTCCTGCCAGAACATCAGCGATACGGACATCCGGCGCGCCGTCCAATGGATGCGCGCGTCGGACCCCTTGACGCTGGTGACAGCGGGCAAGATTTACCATGCCTTGGGTAAACGCGCGGATTGCGGCGGCTGTATGCCGCTTTTCGTCGATCAGATGCGAAAATCCGAAGGCTTCCAAGTGCCTGCAACTTTGCGTAATCTTCGCGTGACAGCAAACGCCATCAGCGAGGAGATTGCAGATGAAGGGCGACGCCAAGGTTATTGAGTATCTGAACGCGGCCTTGCGGTCGGAACTGACGGCGGTCAGCCAATATTGGCTGCATTATCGTCTGCAAGACGACTGGGGCTATGGCAAGATTGCCGCGAAAAGCCGGGCGGAAAGCATTGAAGAGATGAACCATGCGGATCGTCTGATCACGCGGATCATTTTCCTTGAGGGGCATCCGAACCTGCAAAAGCTGGACCCGCTGCGCATCGGGCAGAACCTCCGGGAAACGATGGAATGTGACCTTGCGGGGGAGCATGACGCGCGAAACCTTTATATGGAAGCGCGGGATTACTGCGAAAAGGTGGGCGACCATGTGTCGAAAGCCCTGTTCGAGGCGCTGATTGCCGATGAAGAGGGGCATATCGACTTTCTGGAAACCCAGATCGGTCTGCATGACCGGCTGGGGGCCGAAAACTATGGCCTGCTGAACGCCAATTCGGCGGATCAGGCGGAGTAACCCTGATGCGGCCCTTGTTTTTATGCGCAGGGGCCGCGTTCGTTTGGGCCAGTGTTGCAGGGGGGCAGATTGGCCCTTTGGACCCCCATCTGAACTGGCAGGCCTGGGATCAGGGGCAGGCCGAACGGGCGGAGAACGCCCTTGTGCCGCCTGAGGCGTTTGATCTTCCGCAACCGTTTGAAGGCCTGTCCGGGGGGGCGGGGAGCATTCGGGCGGATGAGAGCCGGGATGTGTTTTCCGAACCTTCGGCGAATATGGGTTTTGACCGGTTGATGGATTTCCAACTGGGCAACGCCTTGTTTCGCAAGCTTTGGGTGGCGTCGCCCGCCTCGACCAAGGCGTCGGATGGGTTGGGGCCGCTTTACAATTCGCGATCTTGTCAGGATTGCCACATCCGCGACGGGCGGGGGATGATGCCGGAAGCGGGGCAGGTGCCGATGGCGCTGCTGGTGCGGCTGGGGATGGTGGGGGATGGGGTTTTGCCGGGTGCGCCGGTGCCGCCGCATCCGGTGCTGGGCTATCAGGTGCAGACCTTTGCCGCGCCGGGTTTGCAAGCCGAGGCGGTGGTGGGGCTGGAATGGGCCGAGGAAAGCGTTCGTTTGGGGGATGGGACCACGGTTTCGCTGCGGCGCCCGCTGGTTTCGGTGACGGGGGCGGAGGGGGCGGCTTTGTCGGCGCGATTGGCGCCGCAGATGATCGGGCTGGGGCTGCTGGAAGCTATTCCGATGTTGGTTCTGGCGGAACGGGTGGACCCGGACGATGCCGATGGCAACGGGATTTCGGGGCGGTTGAACATGGTCTGGTCGGCGGCGCATCAACAGATGCTGCCGGGGCGTTTTGGATGGAAGGCGGGGCGGGCGACTCTGGCGGATCAGACGGCCTCGGCGCTGTTCGGCGACATGGGGCTGTCGAACCCTTTGGTGCCGCTGCCGCAGGGGGATTGCACCGCCGCGCAAAAGGATTGTCTGGCGCTGCCGAACGGGCAAGAGGCGGGCGTGCGTGATGGGTTGGAGGTGGATCAGACCTCATTCGATCTGATCAACTTTTATTCGCGCAATCTGGCGGTGCCCCGGCGGCGGGGCGAGGGGGATGCGCAGGTTTTGCAGGGCAAGGCCTTGTTCAACGCGATTGGTTGCGTGGATTGCCACCGGCCTGCCTATGTGACCCATGCTTTGCCGGATCAGCCGGAGCAATCGTTCCAGCTGATCTGGCCCTATTCCGACCTTTTGCTGCATGACATGGGGCCGGGGCTGGCGGATGATCTGCCGGAAGGGCTGGCCATGGGTTCGGAATGGCGGACCGCGCCTTTGTGGGGGCTGGGGCTGACGGCGCAGGTTTCAGGGCAGTTTACGCTGCTGCATGATGGTCGGGCGCGGTCGATCTTGGAAGCTGTGCTTTGGCATGGCGGCGAGGCGCAAGGGCCGCGTGATGCCGTGGTGTCGATGCCTGCGGAAGACCGCGCGGCTTTGTTGAAATTTCTGGAGTCGCTGTGATGCGTCTGATGCTTGGCTTTTGTTTTGCGCTGGCGACCCCGGCGGCCGCCGATGTGGCGGATGCGCTGAATACGGTGATCCTGCCGGGCTATGCGGGTTTTGCCACGGCGACGGCGGCTTTGGATCAGGCGGCGCAGGCGGATTGTGCGCCGGAAGGGTTGCAGGACGAATGGAACGCGGCCTTTGACGCCTGGATGCGGGTGGGTTTTCTGCGGCTGGGGCCGGGAGAGGGCGAGGGGCGCAATCTGGCGATTGCTTTCTGGCCCGACCCGAAAGGGCTGGGGGCCAAGGCGCAGGCGGGGATGCTGAAATCGGGGGAGATTCCGGCGGAATTTGGCGAAGTCTCGGTCGCGGCGCGGGGGCTGTTCGGATTGGAACGGTTGCTTTACCCGCAGGATGCGATTTTCAAGGCTGAGGCCGCCTGCCGGCTGATCCGCGCGACAACCGCCGATCTGGCGCGGATGGCGGCGGAACTGTCCGCCGAATGGCCCCCCTATGCGGCGCGGATGCAAGCGCCGGGTGCAGTTGGGGAGACGGAGTTCTTGACCGAGGCCGAGGTGAAACGCGCCCTGTTGACGGCGTTGGTGACGGGGGTGGAATTCCAAAAGGACAGCCGATTGGGCCGCCCCTTGGGGGATTTTGATCGGCCCCGACCGGAGCGGGCGGAGGCGCGGGCCTCTGGCCGTTCCGCGCGCAATGTGGATCTGTCGCTGCGCGCCTTGCGCGACCTGACGGCGGCGCTGGCCCCCGAGGCGGCGGTGACACTGGCAGCTTTGGACAAGGCGATTGCGACGGCGGAGGGGCTGGATGATCCGGTCTTTGCGGGGGTGGCCGAGCCGGGCAGTCGGTTGAAGGTGGAAATTCTGCAACAGCAGGTGACGGCGGCGAAGGATGCGATGATGGCCGAACTGGTGCCCGCCTTGGGCGTCGGCACCGGGTTCAACGCGGCGGATGGGGACTGACATGGCCACGCGGCGCGGCTTTCTGGCGGGGCTTTTGGTCAGCGGCGCTTTGCCACGGCTGGCTTGGGCCGATGTCGGGGGCCCGGCCTTTCTGGCGGCGGCCAAGGACGCGGCGGGGGAATACGCCCTGCACGCGCTTTCGGCGCGGGGCGAAAGCCTGTTCCACCTGCCGCTGCCGGGCCGGGGCCATGCCGCCTGCGCCCATCCGGTGCGGGCGGAAGCGGTGGCTTTTGCCCGCCGTCCGGGGACATTCGCGCTTGTGCTGGATGCCGGAACAGGGCGCGAATTGGCGCGGCTGACCCCGCCCGAGGGGCGGCAGTTCAACGGGCATGGCGCCTATTCGGCGGATGGTTCGGTGCTTTATACATCCGAAGTGGTGGCCCAAGGTTCGGCGGGGCGGGTGGGGCTGTGGGACAGTGAAAGCTGGCAGCGGATCGGCGAATGGCACAGCGGTGGCATTGGCCCGCATGAGCTGCGCCTGAGGCCCGAGGGCGGGCTGGTGGTGGCGAATGGCGGGATCGAGACGGACCCCGAGGATCGAGCCAAGCTGAACCTTGAAGCGATGCAGCCGAATTTGACTTGGCTGGATGGGATAGGCGGGATTGTCGCGCAGGCGGCGCTGGAGCCGGGGTTGAACAAGAATTCGATCCGCCATCTGGCCTTGGGGCCAGAGGGGCAGGTGGCCTTTGCCATGCAATGGGAAGGCGACCCTGCCGAGGTGGTGCCTTTGCTGGGGCTTTGCGCGGCGGGTGAGAGCCCCGCACTTTGCCCGCCCTTGGAGGCGGAAGCCCTGCTGATGCAGGGCTATGCCGGGTCGATTGCCTGGAATCGGAGTGTCGGGCGGATTGTCCTGACCTCGCCGCGTGGTGGGGTGGCGATGGTTTTTGATGGGGCGGGGCGGCCCGTGGCGAGTCATCGGCGAGCGGATATTTGCGGGGCGGCGGCGTTGGGGGATGGGTTTGTGCTGACGGATGGGGGCGGGGCGATCTGGGCCTTGGACGACAGGGGACTAAGCCTGTTGGCCCAACATGCGCTGTCTTGGGACAACCATCTGGTGGCTTTGCAAACAGCGTGATTTGGCGGTGTGCCTGCGGCACAAGCCTATGCATTCGGGGGGGCTTTGCCCCCCATCCTTCGGATTCCCCCCAGGATGTATGTGAAGAAAAGATGGGATTTGCTGTTTGCGGCTATTTTGGGCGTTCTTGGTATTTCAGGTGAAGATTTAGGCGATGCGTGGCCGGGGCATTTTGTTCCTTGGGCCTTTGGTTGCGGGGCAGGGCTGGGGCATGGTCTGACCGGAGGCAAGGGGAGAGCCGATGTTTGATGCCGCACCAATCAGGATGGAACGCAGCCGGGGGCGGGCCTTTGTCGGCTTTGCGGGTGGGCGTTTGGCGGATTTGCGGCAAGAGGGTTCGGCCAAGGCGATGCTGCCGCGTGTTTTTGATGGCGTGCCAGAGGTGGTGTTTCTGAACACATCGGGCGGGCTGACCTCGGGCGACCGTTTGGAACTGGCTTTGGATGCAGGGGCAGGCGCGCGGATCGTGGCGACGACGCAGACGGCCGAGCGGGCCTATGCGGCGGTTTCGGGTTCGGCTGAGGTTTCGGTGCGTTTGCAGGTTGGCGCGGGCGGGCATCTGGACTGGTTGCCGCAAGAGACGATTTTGTTTGATCGGGCGGATCTGGCGCGTCGGACGCGGGTTGGTCTGGTGGGGGATGCGTCCCTTGTGATGGCGGAAACGCTGGTGCTGGGGCGGGCCGCGATGGGGGAGAGCTTGGCGAGACTGGCGCTGTCGGACCGGCGTGAGGTTTATCGGGATGGGCGGGCGGTGTTGGTGGAACCCTTTGCTTTGAGCGATGCGGTTTTGGCACCGCGGGATGCGCTGTTGGGTGGCGCGCGGGCTTTGGGGTTTCTGGCCAAGGTCGGGGCCGGGGCCGAGGCGCTGGTGGAACCTTTGCGCCGGGTTTTGGCGGAATGCGATGTGCCCGGCGCGGTGAGTGGTTGGGATGGGAAATGCGTGGTCCGGTTGCTGGCGGCGGACGGCTGGCCTTTGCGGCGGGCGATGGGGCGTTTGATCGGGATGATGACGGGGCGGCCCTTGCCGCGCGTCTGGCAGGGATGAGGGCGGAATGAACCTGACACCACGGGAAAAGGAAAAGCTGCTGATCAGTCTGGCAGCGATGGTGGCGCGGGGGCGTCTGGCGCGGGGGGTGAAGCTGAACCATCCCGAGGCCGTCGCCTTGATCACCGATTTCGTGGTGGAGGGGGCGCGGGACGGGCGTTCGGTCGCCGATCTGATGCAGGCGGGGGGGCATGTGATCAAGGCGGATCAATGCATGGAAGGCATCCCCGAGATGATCCATTCGGTGCAGGTGGAGGCGACGTTTCCGGATGGAACGAAGCTGGTCACGGTGCATCACCCGATCCGCTGAGGGCAGGAAATTGAACAAGATGAGGGCGCTATGAAGAAACTGATCCTTTTGGCGATGCTGTTGCCGACCACCGCCTTGGCGCATGGGGGCCATGTCGAAGGCTCGGCCTTTATGGCCGGGTTGGGGCATCCGGTGGGCGGTCTGGACCATGTTCTGGCGATGGTCGCCGTGGGCCTTTGGGCGGCCGTGACGGGCGGGCGGGCGATCTGGGCCATGCCGGTCGCCTTTGTGCTGGCGATGCTGGCGGGGGGCGCTTTGGGTATGGCGGGGCTGCCGATGCCGGGGGTGGAGCCGATGATCGTGGCCTCCATCGTGTTGCTGGGGGTGGCGGCGGCTTTGGCGTTTGAACCGCCATTGGTCTTGGCCTTGGCGGGGATTGCGGTCTTTGGCGTGGCCCATGGCCATGCGCATGGGGCCGAGGGGCCGGGCGCGGGGATGGGGCTTTATGCCTTGGGCTTTGCGCTTTCGACGGCGGGGCTGCATCTGGCCGGGCTGGCGGCGGGGTTTGGCCTGGTGAAGATCGAACAGCGGATGCTGGCCCGGGCCGCAGGCGGGGCGGTGGGCTTGGGCGGGATGGCGCTGGCCATGGGGGTGATCGGATGATTCCGGGCGAGGTTTTCCCTGCCGAGGGGGCGATTGAGATCAATGTGGGGGCTGTTGTCGTGACTTTGCCGGTGGCCAACACGGGCGACAGGCCCATTCAGGTGGGCAGCCATTACCATTTCGCCGAAACCAATGCGGGGCTGGCCTTTGACCGCGATGCGGCGCGGGGGATGCGGCTAGACATTGCGGCGGGAACCGCGGTGCGGTTTGAACCGGGCCAAACGCGGGAGGTGCGGTTGGTGCCCTTCGGGGGCCTGCGGCGGGTTTACGGCTTCAATCAAGCTGTCATGGGCGCGCTGTAAGCTGCGCCCTTGATGAAGGAGAATGCCATGCGTGCCTATGATCCGACCGAAGCCATGCGTCTGTGGATGCAGATGGGCCTGATGACGATGGAGGCGCAGGCGACTGTGGCCATGCGGCTTTGGGGGATGGCGGGGATGTGGAAAACGGCACCCGACGAAATGCAGCGCATGGTGCAGGAAAAGTCGGATGCCATGCAGCAATCGGCCAAAGCGGCCACGAATGCCGCCTTGCAGGGCAAATCGGGGGTTGGGATCGCGAGTGCCGCGCTGAAACCCCTGCGCCAAAAGACCCAAGCGAATGCCAAGCGCCTGACGGCGCGCGGCCCGAAACTTCCCAAGCTGTAAGCGACAGAAAATTGATGTCTGCAAACTTCACCAAATCTCACTGCTGCGAAATGTTGCGAAGCAATGTCGAGGCAGCCTGCGCGCAACATCCAGAACGTTGGGACTGCCCTGATGCTCTGGTCGAATATGATCCCGTGACAGACTCGTATGGTCTGATGATCCACGATGGTGGGCGTTCCGCCATCACCATTCGGTTTTGCCCGTGGTGCGGCAAGGCATTGCGGGACCTTAGGGATGAATATTTCAGCCTTCTGGAAAAGACGGGATTGGGTGAAATTCCCCTAGATGAGCGCCCGCTTAAGTTTCGATCCGCGCAGTGGTGGCAAGAGAGGAACCTTTGAAATGCCCGCAATGATCCAACGCCCCGCCTATGCCGCGATGTATGGCCCCACGACCGGGGATCGCCTGCGTTTGGGTGACACCGAGCTGATCATTGAGGTGGAGCGCGACCTGACGACCTATGGTGAAGAGGTCAAGTTTGGGGGTGGCAAGGTCATCCGCGACGGGATGGGGCAATCCCAGGTCACCCGTGCGGCGGGGGCGATGGATACGGTCATCACCAATGCGCTGATTCTGGACTGGACGGGGATTTACAAGGCCGATGTCGGCCTGCGCGACGGGCGGATTGCGGGAATCGGCAAGGCTGGAAACCCGGATACGCAGGACGGGGTCACGCTGATCATCGGGCCGGGGACCGACATCATCGCGGGCGAGGGGCGGATTTTGACGGCGGGAGGGATGGATGCGCATATCCATTTCATAGCACCGCAGCAGTTTGAGGATGCTTTGCATTCGGGGGTGACAACGCTGATCGGCGGGGGCACGGGCCCTTCGCATGGCACGCTGGCCACAACCTGCACGCCGGGGCCCTGGCATATTTCGCGGATGCTGCAAAGTTTTGATGCCTTTCCCATCAACATCGGGCTTTCGGGCAAGGGCAACGCGTCGCTGCCCGAGGGGCTGGAAGAGATGGTGCGGGCGGGGGCCTGTGCTTTGAAGCTGCACGAGGATTGGGGCACGACCCCGGCGGCGATTGACTGCTGCTTGGGCGTGGCCGACGCCATGGATGTGCAGGTGATGATCCACACCGATACGCTGAACGAAAGCGGCTTTGTGGAAAACACCCTTGCGGCGATCAAGGGGCGGACGATCCATGCCTTCCACACCGAAGGGGCGGGGGGTGGCCATGCCCCCGATATCCTGAAAGTCGTGGGTTATGACAACATCATCCCCTCCTCGACCAACCCGACGATGCCTTACACGGTGAACACGGTTGAGGAACATCTGGATATGCTGATGGTCTGTCACCATCTGGACCGGTCGATCCCCGAAGATGTGGCCTTTGCCGAAAGCCGGATTCGGAAAGAGACGATTGCCGCCGAGGATGTGCTGCATGACATGGGGGCGCTGTCGATCCTGTCTTCGGACAGTCAGGCGATGGGGCGGATCGGCGAGGTGGTGACGCGCTGCTGGCAGACAGCCAGCAAGATGCGCAGCCAGCGGGGGCGCTTGCCCGAGGAAACGGGCGAGAATGATAACCTCCGCGCCCGTCGCTATGTGGCGAAATACACGATCAACCCGGCGATTGCGCATGGGATTTCGCAGCATATCGGCAGTGTTGAGGTTGGTAAGCGGGCCGATTTGGTCCTGTGGAACCCGGCCTTCTTTGGGGCAAAACCGGAAATGGTGCTGGTGGGGGGTATGATCGCGGTGGCGCAGATGGGTGATCCGAACGGGTCGATCCCGGTGCAGCCGATGTATTCGCGCCCCATGTTCGGGGCCTTTGGCGGCGCGCGTCTGGCGACGGGGGCAACCTTTGTTTCCCAAGCCGCCGAGGCGGATGGGGTCAAAGGGGCCTTGGGTCTGGGCAAGCAAGTGCTGGCGGTCAAGGGCACGCGGGGCATCGGCAAGGCCGATATGAAGCTGAACGCGGCCAAGCCGAAGATCGAGGTGAACCCGGAAACCTATGAGGTGCGGGCGGATGGGCATATCATCACCTGCGAACCGGCGAAGGTTCTGCCCTTGGCCCAGCGGTATTTTCTGTTTTAGTCCCATCGCGGATGGCGGCACTGGGAAGTGTAAAGGACGTGACGATGGCGGAAGATTTGCCAAAGGCAGGCGAAGTGCTGGCCAAGGGGGCTTGGGCCAAGGCCGATTTTCAGGTGCAACTGGGCTATGAGGCGCGGTTTCTGCGGCGCAAGCGGTTGGAGACGACGGGGGGCCTTGGGTTTCTTGTGGACCTTGCGCAGACGACCGACCTGCGGGGCGGCGAGGCTTTCCGGCTGAACGATGGGCGTCTGGTGGAAATCATCCCGGCGCGGGAACCGGTGTTGGTGATCCGGGGCGATCTTTCGCGTCTGGCTTGGCATATTGGGAACCGGCATACACCGTGCCAGATTGAAAAGGACCGTCTGGTGATCCGGGCGGATCATGTGCTGGAAGGCATGTTGCGCGGCCTTGGGGCGGATGTGCGCCCGGCGATTGAGCCGTTTCAGCCGGAACAGGGGGCCTATGGCATGGGGCGGACGATGGGGCATAGCCATGGGGCGGAGGGGGCGTTTATTCCGCTGGCGAACCCGTGACAGCCGAACTTTTGCGCCTGATCCAATGGCTTTCGCCCGCCTTTCCGGTGGGGGGCTTTGCCTATTCGCATGGGCTGGAAAGCGCGATGGTGTCGGGGGCTGTGCGGGATGGGGCAGGGGTGCGGGAATGGGTGGGCGATGTGCTGGCCTATGGGTCCGGGCGGAATGATGCGATTCTGCTGGCAAGGGGGCTGGCTGGTGGTGATCTGGAGGACTTGTCTGATCTGGCCCGCGCGATGGCGGCCAGCAGCGAGCGTTTGCGTGAGATGATGGATCAGGGGGCGGCCTTTGCCATGGCGACCTCGGCCTTGACGGGTATGGACCTGCCCGCACGGCCCTTGCCTTTGGCGGTGGCGCAAGCGGCTCGGGGGTTGGATTTGCCGCTGGAAACTGTGCTGTCGGTCTATTTGCAGAGTTTTGCGGGGGCTTTGGTCATGGCGGCGGTGAAGTTCTTGCCGCTGGGTCAGACTGAAGGGCAGGGGATTTTGCAGGCCTTGCAGCCGCTTGTCCTTGAGATTGCCAAGGACGCAGCCCGCCCGGATGCCGATTTCGCGAGCAGCGCCTTTGGTGCGGATATGGCGGCGATGGAACATGAAATTTTGGAAGTCAGGATATTCCGGACATGACGAACGGACCTTTGAAGGTGGGCATTGGCGGGCCTGTGGGCGCGGGGAAGACGACGCTGACGGAACAGCTTTGCCGGGCTTTGGGCCACCGCTGTTCGATGGCGGTGATCACGAATGACATCTATACGCGCGAGGATGCCGAGTATCTGATGCGCCAGCAGGTGCTGCCCTTGGACCGTATTCGTGGGGTGGAGACGGGGGGTTGCCCGCATACGGCGATCCGTGAGGATGCGAGCATCAATCTGGCGGCGGTGGCGGACCTGAACCGCGCTTTTGCCGACCTTGACCTAATCCTGATCGAAAGCGGCGGCGATAATCTGGCGGCGACCTTTTCGCCGGAACTGGCGGATTTGTCGATCTATGTGATCGACACGGCGGCGGGGCAGGACATTCCGCGGAAAAAGGGGCCGGGGCTGGTGCGGTCTGACCTTTTGGTGGTGAACAAGGTCGATCTTGCGCCGCATGTGGGGGTCGATCCGGTGCTGCTGGAAAGCGATGCAAAGGCGGCGCGGGGCGAGAGGCCCTATGTCATGGCCAAGCTGCGGCAGGGGTTTGGGGTGGATCAGGTGGTGGCCTTTCTGGAACGTGAAGGTGGGCTGGCCCTGCGCTGATCAGACCAAAGCCCATAGGCAGGGCGCGGGCTTGGGGCTAAATTGGCGGAAAGCCACGACCTTGGACCCTTGCTTTGAATTTGCCCCCGCCTTCGCGCCTGTCGCTGGCCCAGCGTTTCGCCTTGGCGGGCGGGGCGGTCATGTTGGCCGCAACGGTGGCGGTTGGCTATTGGGTCAGCAACCGCATCGAAGAGGCGGTGGTGCGCAATACGGCGAATGCGACTGCGCTGTATATGGAAAGCTTTCTGTCGCCCATCACGCAGGACATTGACCGGGGCGATGCTTTGCCGCCCGGCGCGATCCTGGCGCTGGAAGAGGTTCTGGAGGGCACCTCGCTGGGCGAAAGGGTCAAGTCCTTTAAAATCTGGAAACCGGATGGGCGGATCATCTATGCCAGCGATCCGACGCTGATTGGCAAGGTCTTTCCGGTGGATGACGGGCTGAAGGCGGCTTTTGAAGGGGTGGTCAGCGGTGAAATCGGCGGCCTGGACGAGCCTGAGAACACCACCGAAGCGGCGCTGGGGATTCCCTTGCTGGAAATCTATAGCCCGGTGCGTGAGGTCTGGTCGGGGCGGATTGTGGGGGTGGCGGAGTTCTATGAGGTGGCCGATGGGCTGACCGATGATCTGGCCAAGGCGCGCTGGCGGTCCTGGGGGGCGGTGGCCTTGGTCATGCTGGGCATTGGGGGGGCGATGTTCCTGATCGTGTTGCAAGGCAGCCGGACGATTGACAGCCAGCGTGCCGCGCTCACGGGGCAGATGGCGGCGCTGCGCGATCTGGCGGATCAGAATCTGGCCCTGCGGCTGCGGGTGCAAGAGGCGGCAGGGCGGGCGAGTGCGATGAACGATCGGGCGCTGCGGCGGGCGGGCGCCGATCTGCATGATGGTCCGGCGCAGTTGTTGGGCTTTGCTGCGCTGCGGCTGGACAGTTTGCGCGGGTTGGTGGGGGAACCGGAGCAGACCGATCTGGATCAGGTGGAAAGCGCCCTGCGCGACAGTTTGCAGGAAATCCGCCAGATCGCGCGCGGGCTGAGCCTGCCCGAGATCGAAGCACGGCCGATCGACCAAATCGTGCAGGGTGTCGTGCAGGCGCATGAGGCGCGTCATGGCGTGACAGTGGCGGTGACAGGGCTTTCGGGCGATATCGCCGAACTGGGGCCGGCAGCGCGGATATGTCTGTATCGGTTCGTGCAAGAGGGGCTGAACAATGGCTGGAAACATGCGGGGGGCGCTGGGCAAAGGGTCAGCCTGCACCGTGAGGGGCGCCATTTGCAGGTGACGGTCAGCGATGAGGGGCCGGGGCTTTCGGCGGAGGGCCTTGGGCAATCCGAAGGCATGGGCCTTGCCGGTCTGCGGGACCGGGTGGAAAGTCTGGGGGGCAGTCTGATCCTGACCCGCCGGGGGGCGACGGGGGAAAGGCCGGGGGGCATGGACCTTATCATGATGCTGGAAATTCAAGGAGGCGGGCTATGACCTTGCGGGTTGTGATTGCGGATGATCATCCGATCTATCGCGAAGGTGTGGCGCGCAGCCTTTCGGAGGATGCGGGCATTCAGGTCGTGGGGCAGGGGCAGGATGCCGATCAGGCGGTGGAACTGGCCGAACGGCAGCAGCCGGACCTCATCCTGCTGGACATTTCCATGCCGGGCGGGGGCGGTATTTCAGCGCTGTCGCGGATCATGGCTTTGCCGAAGCCGCCGCGTGTGGCGATGCTGACGGCCTCTGAAGAAGATGACGATGTGATGCAGGCGCTGAAAGCGGGCGCGCAGGGCTATATTCTGAAAGGTGTGGGCGCGCGCGAGTTGATCTCTTTGGTCAAGGACATCGGCGCGGGGGGCTCTTATGTCTCACCCACCCTCGCTGCGCGCATTTTGAACGCGATGCGGGCACCAAAAAGTACCAATCCTTTGGAAGACTTGTCGAAACGCGAAGAAGACATCCTGCGGCTGGTCGCCGAAGGGAAAAGCAACAAGGAAGTGGGGCTGACTTTGGATTTGCAAGAAAAGACGGTAAAGCATTACATGACCGCCATCCTGCAAAAGCTGCATGTGCGGAACCGGACCGAAGCGGCGCTGATCGCGCGCGAACATCTGCGCAAATAAATGGGAATGGTCGACACTGGGGCTTTCAAGATGATCTCGATCCGACCGGGAACCGTGGAAGATGCGCCCGAGGCGATTGATCTTTTGCGCCGTTCGATCACCCATCTGTGCCAGTTGGATCATGAAAACGATGACCAGAAACTGGCCTCCTGGCTGTTCAACAAAACCGAAAAATCCTGGATCACCTGGGTCACCAAGCCCGAATTGATCGTGCTTGTGGCCGAACGCGAGTCGCGTCTGGTGGGCATTTCAGCGATGTCGCACTATGGGTTCATCCTACTGAACTATGTGGATATCGGGGCGCAGTTCATGGGGATTGGCAAGGCCATGATGGAACGGCTGGAGGGCAAGGCCGCCCTGTTGGGCATCAAAACCTGTCGTTTGAACAGCACTCGGGCCGCGCAGCGTTTCTACACGGACCGGGGCTATGTTCCGGCTCGGCTGGGGGTTTATGGCGAACTGACGATGGAAAAGGCCATCCAGCCGAAGAAAGCACGGATCTGGGCCAGTCTAGAAGCGGATGAATAATCCCGCAAAGGCGCTGGGCTGGGCTTTGTCCAGCGCCAGCGGGCTGTCCGCGGCATCGCCCAGCAAACGGTCATAGCGCACGCCGCCGATCAGCGCCGTGCTGGGCGACAGGCCATAGCGGGCTGTCAGGCCGACGCCTGCCGATTGCAGACCACCGCCCGTGGCAAAGGCCGCATGGCCCGAAGTGGCGGATTGCGCGGCTGTGATGCCAAAGAAGGTTTGCTGATGGTCGGCATTGGCCAGCGTGGTCCCAGCCTCGATCCCAAGGGCAAAGCGGTCGGTGACTTCCCACTCCCGTTCGGCTGTCAGGTCCAGCGTCGCACCATAGTCGCCACCGCCCTTGAGTTCGGCCCCGAGAACGAATCCGTCCAGATCATAGTCCAAACGCAGGATGCCCAGCAGTTGCCCGTCAATGTCGCCCATCCCCGCCAGCTGCGGATCGTCGTCTTCGTCCCGTCCGAAGGCATAGCCCAAAGCGACCTGCACCTTTAGCTTTTCGGTGCGAAAGGCTGTGACGCCGACACCTGACCGGAAACCGGCAAAGAAGTGATCGTCTTTGTAGCTGGCGCTAAAGTCGAGCAGCGGCCCGGCCTTGAAATCATCGGCCCCGGCATAGGCTGGCCCATAGGTGCCGCCGATCCCCGCCATGAATTGCCAATTCTTTTCCGCCTCTTGCGCCATGAGTGGCGTTCCTGCCAGCATAAAGACAAAAGTCCACCCACCCCGCGCCAAGGCGCTGGTTGCTTTCCGATCCATGAGAGTTTTCCTGCTATTTCATGATGTACGACAAAATGGTGCCGATATTCGTGATTTGCCCAGCCCGGTTTTCATGACTTTCCACGCAGATCTTCCCGAAGTGTTTCAAGCGCCGGACAGACGGGCCAAGCACGACATCGCTACCACTTAGACAGTGTCAGGTAGATAGACGGTGTCAAGCCCAAC
This sequence comes from Neogemmobacter tilapiae, assembly GCF_014652215.1. Classification (GTDB taxonomy): domain Bacteria; phylum Pseudomonadota; class Alphaproteobacteria; order Rhodobacterales; family Rhodobacteraceae; genus Neogemmobacter; species Neogemmobacter tilapiae. The sequence continues at coordinate 135,715 of NZ_BMYJ01000008.1, forward strand.
GGGAAGCCCCGACCAAAGTCGATAGGCGGGGATTACCGTCGATCAATGCGCCGGAAGCAGGTCCATTGCGCCGGGCTTGTCATGCAGGGCCAGACGGTCAACCAGCGTTTCCGAGGCGGCATTCATCCCGATGATCTCGACCTCGGCCCCACGGCGACGGAACTTCATCACCACCATGTCGATGGCCTGCACGCTGGAAATATCCCAGATATGCGCCCGACTGACGTCGATGATGACCTTTGCCGCGCCTTCCCTGAAATCAAAGGCTGCGACAAAATCTTCGACCGAGCCATAGAAAAGCTGACCTTCGATGACATAGGTTCGCAGATGCCCATCGGGCGATAGCGTGGCGCTGACCTTGAACAACTGGGCGATCTTGCCGGCAAAGAAGATGCCGGACAACAGCACGCCGACCAGCACCCCGATGGCAAGGTTGTGGGTGTAGACGACGGTTGCGACGGTGGCGAGCATAACGATGGACGAGGAATGCGGATGCCGTCGCAGATTGCTGATCGACGCCCATGAAAAGGTGCCAATCGACACCATGATCATAATGGCGACCAGCGCGGGCATGGGGATACGCCCCACCCAATCACCCAGAAAAACCACAAGGATCAGCAGAACGACACCAGCGACGAAACAGGACAACCGCCCACGGCCGCCTGATTTCACATTGATCATGGATTGTCCGATCATGGCACAGCCCGCCATGCCGCCGATGAAACCTGTGGCCGTGTTGGCGATGCCTTGGCCGATACATTCCTGATTGCGGTCGGTTTTTGTGTCGGTCAGGTCATCGACAAGGCTTTGCGTCATCAAGCTTTCCAGCAGGCCGACAACGGCCACCGCGAGGGAATAGGGCAGGATGATCAACAGCGTTTCCAGCGTCAGTGGCACTTGTGGGATCAGAAAGACCGGCAGGGTGTCGGGCAAGGCCCCCATGTCGCCAACGGTGCGGACGTCCCAGCCGAAGTAGAGCGTGAGCGCGGTCAGAACGACGATGGTGACCAAAGGCGATGGGATTGCCTTGGTCAGGCGGGGGAAGAGATAGATGATGGCCAGCCCTGCGGCGACGAGAACATAGGTCAGCCAGGTGACGCGGCGCGGGTCAAGTTCGGGCAGTTGCGCCATGAAGATCAGGATGGCCAGGGCGTTGACGAAACCGGTCATGACCGATTTGGAAACATAACGCATGACAAAGCCCAGCCGCAGAAGGCCCATGCCAATCTGGATCAGCCCGGCCAGAACTGTGGCTGCCAAAAGGTATTGCAGGCCGTGATCCTTGACCAAAGTGACCATCAGCACGGCGGTGGCGGCGGTGGCCGCAGAAATCATCCCAGGCCGCCCGCCCGCGATGGCGGTCAGAACAGCGATGGAAAAGCTGGCATAAAGCCCGACTTTCGGATCAACCCCGGCGATCAGCGAAAAGGCAATCGCCTCGGGGATCAGGGCCAAGGCGACGACAAGCCCTGACAAGAGGTCGGCACGAATGTTGCCCAGCCATTCCTGGCGGTACCGGTCATAGTGAAACATGGAATTTTCCGTCTGGCCCCGGCCTTGGTTGGTCTGTCGGGGTCTGTCAGGTTGTCCGGCGGATCGGCGGCCGGAAGAGCCATCCGGGGCTTGCACCCGGATCCTTACGATTGCGATGCTGTTAGCCCGCAGAACGCAGTTTGCCAAGCCAGAAACAGTCATTTCAGGAAGGATGGTGGGCGACCCTGGAATCGAACCAGGCACGAGTCGCCTCGGCGGAGTTACAGTCCGCTGCCGCACCTTGCAGCACGTCGCCCACTGGGGCTGCGAATTAGCGAAGGCCCCCGGTGGCGTCAAGGCGAAAAGGGCGCTATGTGCGACAGAAATCGAATGGAGCGCAGCATGACCAAGCCGGATTGGGTGATCGACAAGGAACGGGCCAAACGGCAGGCGGAGCGCGAAACCGTCTGGCTGTTCGGCCTCCATGCGGTGCGGGATGCCTTGGTCAATCCGGCGCGCAAAAAGCTGCGACTGGTGCTGACGAAAAATGCGGCGGATCGTCTGGGGGCCGAGGTTCTGGCGGCGGGGGGGATCAGCCCCGAAATCGTCGATCCGCGGAATTTCAACGTGCCGATTGATCCCGAAAGCGTGCATCAGGGGGCGGCGATGGAGGTCAAGCCGCTGAACTGGGGTAAGCTGGCCGATGTCGCCATTTCGGGGGAAGGGGCGCCTTTGGTGGTGCTGCTGGACCGGGTGACCGATCCGCACAATGTGGGGGCTGTTCTGCGTTCAGCCGAGGTGTTCGGCGCGCGGGCGGTGATCGCGCCGCATCGGCATTCGGCCCCGGAAACGGGGGCCCTGGCGAAAACCGCCAGCGGGGCTTTGGAACGGCAGCCCTATCTGCGGGTGACGAACCTGTCGGAGGCGATGGAGGAGCTGAAGGCGATGGGCTATGTTCTGCTGGGGCTGGACGGTGATGCCGATGTGACGCTAGGGCAGGCCTTGGCCGAGGTCGGCACGCGGCCCGTGGGGCTGGTGATGGGGGCGGAAGGGCCGGGCCTGCGCGACAAGACGCGGGAAACCTGCGACCGTCTGGTGAAAATTCCGGCCGCCGGGGGCTTTGCTTCGTTGAACGTGTCGAATGCGGCAGCTGTGGCGCTTTATGCGGCGACCATCCGTTAACAGCGTTTCACAGTTGCGCGACCGGGTCTAGGCACAGGGCGCAAAGGGTCTATCTTGAAGGGCAGGACGGGACCGGAACCCCCGTCCATTCACTTTACTGTCCCTCGTTCCGCAACTGACGCCCGGCCTCCCAAAGGCGCGGGCGTCTTTTTGTCTGGATTGCCGGGCAAGGGCGGGGCAGTCTTGGCAAAACCGGAGGCTGACATGACCGACGACGACATCCGCCGCATCCTGACAACAACCCGCACCATCGCCCTTGTCGGCTGGTCGCCAAAACCGGAACGCCCCTCGAATGGCGTGGCGCGGTTTCTGGCGGGGCAGGGCTATCGGGTGATTCCGGTGAATCCCGGTCAGGCGGGCCAGCAGGCTTTGGGCACGACCGTTCGGGCCAGCCTGTCCGAGATCGACGAACAGGTGGATATGGTGGACATCTTTCGCCGATCCGAGGAGGTTCTGCCGGTGGTGCAAGAGGCGCTGACGCTGCCGGGGGTCAAGACAATTTGGATGCAACTGGGCGTCGTGAACGAGGAAGCCGCGGCTTTGGCGCGGGTCAAGGGGTTGGATGTGGTGATGAACCGCTGCCCTGCGATCGAGATTCCACGGTTGGGAATTTGACCGCTGTCCAAAGCGTTTGCCAGTAAGCGGCTGTGGGCCTATCCTCCGCCGCATTCACACAACGCTTTTCCAGGAGATTGTCATGCCCATCAACGCCACCAGCAAATCCGGCTACGGTATTCTTTACACCCTCACCGGCAGCCAGGATCTTGTGATCGGAACAGGAAAGAAAGTTGAATCCTTTGGTCCTAGACTGATCGAAAATTCTTTGGCCGTCTTTGCCCAAACCGGAAGCCATGACGTCACAGTGGCGGGCAAGCTTTATTCTTTTTCCGATGCGATCAACTTTGAAGCGGCCGATGGGACACATCGGATCACGATTCAGTCCGGCGGTGAAATCATCTCCACCGAAGGGGCCGCGATGACGCTGGGAGGGCAGAATGGGCAGGTGGTGAACCGTGGGCTTATTCTTTCTGACGATGGCATTGAATTCACGGACGACGGTGCCGGGACATCGCGCGTGACCAACTATGGCCGGATCATCGGCGATGACGGGATAGACGCGGCATCGGCGCAAAAAATCGTGGTCAAGAACTTCGGAACGATTCTGCTGGCCGGCAGCGATGCCTTGAGCGGATCAGATCTGCGGGATGTGTTTATCAACCGTGGCAACGTGAACGGAAGCATCAGTTTCGGCGATGGCAACGACTTTTACGATGGCGTGGGCGGTGTCTTCCGCGGCGAAATTTCCGGCGCTGAAGGCAACGATGTTTTTCGCGCCGGTCGCGGTGCCGAAGCGTTTGATGGTGGGGGCGGAATCGACCTTATCGACTATCGCGCGTCGGCGGCGATCAGGATCTGGCTGGATGAAAGCCAGACCAACAAGGGCGGTGCTCTGGGCGATCAGATCGAGGGGGTGGAGCGGGCTTTTGGGTCCTTGATCGGGAACGACCGGATCCAAGGAAGCACGGACGACAACGATCTCCGCGGCTTTGGCGGCAAGGATACCCTGATCGGTGGCGACGGCGAGGATCTGCTGGTTGGCGGCGACGGCAATGACCGGCTGGTGGCGGGCGAGGGTGGCGATACGCTGATTGGCGGCAAGGGTGTCGATACGATTGTCCTTGGGCCGCCGGCCTTTGAGCAGAATCTGGTCCGTTACAACAATATCAACGAGTTCGGCGACAAGATCGAGGGTTTCATCTTTTTCGACGAGTTGGAGTTCAAGGGCAGCGCCTTGGGCGGCGGGTTGGAATTGGGGGAACTGTTGGTCAACCGCTTCAAATCGGGCGGGAACAACAAGGCGGCGGATGCCGATGACCGTTTCATTTTCAGGACGGGGGACGCGACGCTGTGGTTTGACCGGGATGGCAACGGTACGGCCTTTAAATCCGTGCTGGTGGCTGATTTCACCGACGGGACGGCATTTAGCGAGATCAACATCACCATTCTTTGACGATGCCGGGTCTTTGACCATGCCGGGCGCGGGTTTCGGCCTGCGCCTGGTCTTTGGCGGCGTTAACTATTTGTTAACAAATGGCGCTCAGTCTGGTTCAAAAGCGGTGGACCTGACATGCGGATTTACAAAGCCTTGGCCCGGCTGTTCCCGGGAAGCTTCACCGCCAAGGTGTTCTTTCTGGCCTTCGTGGGCACCCACGTGCCGTTGATTGTGCTGATCGCCTATCTGCTGGGCGGGCCTGACGGGCTGTCGCAGCATCTGGACATTCTGGCCATGGTTCTGGTCGCAACGCTGGTGGGCACGGCGGCAACGCTTTTTGCGCTGAAGGCCATTCTGCGCCCAGTGTATCAGGTGGAACGGGCCATGCAGCGGTTTGAGGATGAGGGCATCATCGCGCCGCTGCCGCAGGACATGCAGGATGAGCTGGGACGCTTGATGCAGCGGGCGGGGCGCATGATGGCGCGTCTGCAAGACCGGATCGAAACGACGCAGCGCAGTGCCGACACCGATCCGCTGACGGGCGTCTTGAACCGTCGTGGCTTTGAACGACGCACGGCGCGAGATGGCTCGGGGGCGGTTCTGCATTTCGATTTGGATCATTTCAAGGCGATCAATGATCGGCTGGGTCATGATGCGGGCGATCAGGTCTTGCAGGATGTGGCGCGTCTCGTGGCGGATGGGCTGCGGCAAGACGATGTTCTGGCGCGGTTTGGCGGAGAGGAGTTTGTGGTGTTCCTGTCCGATGTTTCGGCGGAAGAGGCGCGTTTGGCGGCCGAACGCCTGCGCCGCGCGATTGCCGAAAATATACGGGCGGGCGGGGCTGCGGTGACGGCCTCAGTCGGTGTCAGCCATGGGGCAGGGACATTGGCCGAACGTATCGCCCGCGCCGATCAGGCCACCTATCTGTCCAAGAACACGGGGCGGAACCGCGTGACGGTTCTGCCAATGGGCGACCAAAGCTCAGCCGCGTGAGGCTTTTTCGGCGATGCCTGACTGCCCCTCGCGCCGTTCCAGCTCGGCCAGCACGTCCGCCAGCGTCACATCCCGGGCGGCGAGCATCACCAGCAGGTGATAGATCACATCGGCAGCCTCGGCGGTCAGTTTGGCGCGGTCGCCCTTGACCGCCTCGATGATCGCCTCAATGGCCTCTTCGCCGAATTTCTCGGCGCATTTTTCCGCGCCTTTGGCCAGCAGTTTGGCGGTCCAAGACGATTCCGGATCGGCCCGCTTGCGGGCGGCGATGGTGGTGGCGAGGCGTTCTAGGGCGCTCATGACAGCCTCATCGGAATGCCTGCCGCGGCCATATGGGCCTTGGCCTCTCCAATCGTAAACGTCCCGAAATGGAAGATCGAGGCCGCCAGAACGGCGCTGGCATGGCCTTGGGTCACGCCTTCGACCAGATGGTCCAGCGTGCCCACCCCGCCGCTGGCGATGACGGGCACGGGCACGGCATCGGCAATGGCGCGGGTCAGGGGCAGGTTGTAGCCGCCCTTGGTGCCGTCGCGGTCCATGCTGGTGAGCAGGATTTCCCCCGCGCCCTTGGCAGCCATCATGCGTGCGAATTCTACCGCATCAATGCCGGTTTCGCGGCGACCGCCGTGGGTGAAAATTTCCCACTTGCCCGGTGCCACGGTTTTCGCGTCAATCGCCACCACGATGCATTGGCTGCCGAAACGGTCCGCCGCGCGGGCCACCACATCCGGGTCGGCCACGGCGGCGGAGTTGAAGGACACTTTGTCCGCCCCGGCCAGCAAAAGCGCCCGCACATCCTCGGGCGTGCGCACGCCGCCGCCCACCGTCAGCGGCATGAAGCAAGCCTCGGCCGTGCGGGTCACCAGATCGAACATGGTGCCCCGGTTTTCATGCGTGGCGTGGATGTCGAGAAAACACAGCTCGTCCGCGCCCGCCGCATCATAGGCTTTGGCGGCCTGCACGGGATCGCCCGCGTCGATCAGGTTCACAAAATTGACGCCCTTGACCACGCGGCCATCGGCGACATCGAGACAGGGAATGATCCGGGTTTTCAGCATGGCTGGCCTTTCGTCGGGGCCGTGATAGCCTTGAGTGCAGGGCAATTGCAATGGCGGTGGCCGATGCGGGAAGTTTGGCATCTTTTCGGGTTGTCGCTGACCTTGGGGGCGATTGCCGTCTTTGGGTCGGAGACGCTGTTCTGGGCCTTTCCGGGGCCGACCATGGGTGTGGTCGAATATGCGCTTTTGGTCGTGATTTACGGGCTCGCCAGCGCAACCGCGCTGAGTGCGGTTTTGCTGACGGGGGCGGGCGGCTGGCGAGGGTTCTGGCTGGCCGGTGCGATGTTCGGCTTTCTGATCGAAGGCGTTGTGGTGGGCGAGATGTATCTGGCCTTTCCCTTCCAATTGGTCTGGACGCCACTGGCCTGGCATATGCTGCTGACGGCAGGCGTCATGCTGGCCTTGGTGCGGCTTTCGGTGGGTTGGTCGCTTGGGCGTCAATGTCTGACGCTGGGCGCAATCGGTATGGCCTATGGTTTCTGGGCGGCTTGGTGGCCGCTGGAAAAGCCGGAACTGCCGGGACTTGGGGCCATGGCGCTTTACCAATTTTCCGGCGCGGGCGTCGCGGTCTTGGGGTTTCTGGGGCTGGACAGATTTGGACGGCTGCCAAAGCCGCCGCGTCGGGCGCTGTGGATCATGCCCGTGGTGGCGGCCAGCCTTTTCATGTTGCAGACCGTGCTAAACCCAACGCCCCTACGGATATTCCTGCCGATGATGATGGGCTTGACCGTTTGGGGGATGTTGCGGGCCAAGGGGAATGGGGCCGAGTTTCGGCTTAAACCGGCCCCGGTCTGGCGCTATTTGCCGCTGTTTCTGGTGCCCGCGTTTTCGGTTTTGACCACCGCTGTGATCTTTCAAACCGCAGGGGCCATTCCGTCAAATGCAGTGGTGGCCTTCATCACCTGCCCGGTTGGGCTGGGGCTTTGGCTTTGGCAGATTTTCCGCAAAGGCTCAGCGGTTTAGCAGCGCCAAAGCTTCGCGCAGATCAATCGCGCCTTCATAGAGTGCCCGGCCGGAAATCGCGCCTGCAATGACGCCCGTCGCTTTTAGCGAGGTCAGGTCGTTCAAGGTTGAAACCCCGCCGCTGGCGATGACAGGAATCGTCACGGCCCGCGCCAAAGCCTCGGTCGCGGGGATGTTCGGCCCGCCCATGGCGCCATCGCGGTCAATGTCGGTGTAGATGATGGCAGCAACGCCTGCGTCTTCAAACTGGCGGGCAAGATCTGTCGCGTTCACATCGGTTTCCATCGCCCAGCCTTTCGTGGCGACCATGCCCTTGCGGGCGTCAATGCCCACCGCCACCTTGCCGGGGAAGGTCGCCGCCGCCCGCCGCACCAGATCGGGGTTCTCAACCGCCACGGTGCCAAGGATCACGCGGGACAGCCCCGCCTCCAGCCACATGGCAATCGTGGCCATATCGCGGATACCGCCGCCCAGTTGCACCGGAACTTTGACGCTGGACAGGATGGAACGCACCGCATCGCTGTTCACCGGATGGCCGGCGAAGGCCCCGTTCAAATCGACCAGATGCAGCCATTCGCAACCCGCATCCTGAAAGGCCAAGGCCTGTGCGGCGGGATCGGCGCCAAAGACGGTGGCCTTGTCCATATCGCCACGCAACAAGCGCACGCATTGGCCGTCTTTCAGGTCGATGGCAGGATAAAGGATCATTTGGCAGCCCCCGGAATTGACCCCGCCCCTTTGGCACGGCAAGGGCTGACGCGCAAGTTTCACGCCCTTGCCCCAATCCCGCCCTGATCATGGTTCAGGTCCGAAAAGGACAAGTAAGGGACATGCCATCGTGACTGTTGAACTGCCGATGTTGAGTTTGGTGCTGTCCCTGATCCTGATGTCGGGCACTTGGTTGGCCCTGCGTGGGGGGATGGTGGCGGATACCGGACTGACGGTCGTAGGGCTCGATTTCGACAGTCTGGGTATGGCTTTGCTCGCGGTTCTGGCCGCCTGCTGGTTCTGGGGGCCGATGTATGGCCTGGCCCTGATTCTTGCGGTCATGATTCATGAATTCGGCCATGTCGCGGCCTATCGGGTGTGCGGGCATATGGATGCGCGTTTCCGCCTGATCCCGCTGATGGGCGGAGTGGCCATTTCGGACCGGGTGCCAGACAGCCAAGCCAAGGATTTCTTCATCTCGCTGATGGGGCCAGGGATTTCCGTGGCCCCAATGGCACTGGCCTTTGCTTTGTCGGGAATGATGCCTGCGGGTCTGGAAGGGGCAGGAGAGTTTCTGTGGATTTTTGCGGTGGTTATCGCATCGCTCAATTTCTTCAATCTGTTGCCGCTTTGGCCGCTGGATGGTGGGCGGTGTCTTCACATCTTGACCATGCGATTTGGTGGCGGTTTTGCGACCTATGCCACGATTGCGACCAGTGCTGTTCTGGGCGCCTTGGCGGTGTGGATGGGGTCGCTGTTGCTTTTGTTGTTCGCCGTGTTGGGCGCGGCCGGCATCACGCGGCATATTGCCATCGCCCGAGCGCAAACGCCCTTGCAGGGCGGGGCGTGGTTCTGGGCCTTCGGTGCTTGGCTCTCAGTTTTGGCGGCTCATCTCTATGGCAGTTGGTGGTTCTTGACACAGATGCTGTAACGCGGCCCGCTTCAACGAAAGTCGGATCCGGGTTCTTGGTCGTCTGACAGGAATGTGACCAAAACCTCCTAAACCGAGGTTTATTCACGACTCTCGGGGCGACCTAGCCCTTGAGTTTACAAGCCTATTGTTGATCGGCCGCCTCAATTCGGTTTGTTGACCAAATCGGCGCACAGTTGACCGTGCGTCAATTTCGACAAAAGGGATCCCATAATGGCTGTCTGGAAATTCGCCCCGACCTCGCGGCAAGTCATCGCCGATACGGCTGACTTCGCCTTTGACCTTGGGCTTTACATCGTCAACGATCTGCCTGTTACCTTGAGCTCTTCGACATCGGTGACCTATCAAGGCAATCTGTCCATCGTCGTCCCGTCGGCGGAGTTTGCATTCAACTTGAAAGGCAGCGGTCTGACTGTCGCAGACGGCATTCTGACCGGTGGCACCATCACTTCGCTGTCACTGAAAATCGGCGGAGCAAACTATGTAACGGTGACCGGCCTGTCGCTATCGGCTGAACAGTTCGGTGATCTGGCCTTGCCGAATTTTGACAGCACCGTGCTGCTGGAGCAGTTTCTTCTGTCGGGCAATGACAACATCACGGCAACCGGGTTGAATGATGACATCCGCGGTATGGCGGGAAATGACGTGCTGAATGGGCTGGCTGGACGGGACGAACTGGATGGTGGTGCAGGCAAGGATGTCTTGCGCGGCGGCGGCGGCGACGATCAGCTGACGGGCGGAGCCGGGGCCGACAAGTTTGTTTTCGACAAATCGGTCTATGGGGCCGGCACCGACTTCATCAGCGATTTTGGCGGAACCGATCTGATGATCTTGGACAACGATGCGTTTAAGGGCGTTGGAGGGCCGGGCAAGTTGTCGTCCAAGCTGTTCAAGAATATGGATACCGGCCGGATCGATGCGAATGACCGCATTCTCTATTCGCAGGTCAGCGGCGGTGTCTACTACGACCCCGATGGCAACGGGTTGAAGCCGATGGTTCTGTTTGCCTTCCTCGATAACAATTTCCGTCTGACGGCGGGCGATATTCAAATCATCAACTGATGATTTCCGGGGCCCCGGCGGCAGGTCCGCCGGGGTTCAGGGTTTCCAGCGCAGGAAATTACCGATCAGGCGCAGGCCGGTGGCCTGGCTTTTCTCGGGGTGGAACTGGGTGCCCACCATATTGTCGCGCCCGATGATCGCCGTCACGGGCCCGGCATAATCGACATGCGCCAGAAGATGCGCCTTGTCGGCGACTTGCATCGCATAGGAATGCACGAAATAGGCGTGATCGCCGGTTTGCAGCCCCTCCAGCACTGGATGCGGCTGGTCGATCACCAGATCGTTCCAGCCCATATGCGGCACTTTCAGGCCCGTCTCGCCGGGTTCGATCCGCGTGACCTGCCCGCCGATCCAGTCAAAGCCTGCCACATCGCGGTATTCGCGGCCCACTGTGGCCATCATCTGCATCCCCACGCAGATGCCCAGAAAGGGTGCGCCTTGGGTCACGCGTTCGGCAATCGCCTCGAATAGACCGATATGATCAGACAGTGCCTGACGGCAGGCGGGAAAGGCCCCGTCACCCGGTAGCACGATGCGATCTGCTCGCGCGACATCCTCGGGGCTTGAGGTGACAAGAACTTCGCCCCCCCCAACCTCGACCGCCATACGCTGGAACGCCTTGACGGCCGAATGCAGATTCCCCGCGTCGTAATCGACCAAGGCCGTCCGCATCACAGCGAACCTTTGGTCGACGGAATGGCATCCGCGCGGCGTGGGTCGGGTTCGACAGCCATACGCAGCGCCCGCGCCACCGATTTAAAGGCGGATTCGGCGATGTGGTGGCTGTTCAGCCCGTGAAGGCGGTCAAGGTGCAGGGTGATGCCGCCATGCGTCGCCAGCGCTTGAAAGAATTCGCGCACCAGTTCGGTGTCGAAGGTGCCAATCTTGGTGGTCGGGAAATCGACGTTCCAGACCAGAAAGGCCCGCCCCGACAGGTCCAAAGCACAGGCCACCTGCGCGTCATCCATCGCCAAGCGGCATTCGCCATAGCGCCGGATGCCCCGCTTGTCGCCCAATGCCTGTGCCAGCGCCTGCCCGATGGCGATGCCTGTATCCTCGACCGAATGGTGATCGTCGATGTGCAGATCACCTTCGCAGCGGATGGTCATGTCGATCAGGCTGTGGCGGGCCAATTGGTCCAGCATATGGTCAAAGAACCCCACGCCCGTCTTGCAATCCGAACTGCCGGTGCCGTCCAGATTGACGCTGACCGAGATCGCCGTTTCGTTGGTCTTGCGCGTGATCACTGCCTGCCGCATCGGAACATCCTGCTTTGCTTCACGCGCCTTATAGGCCGCAGGGACAGAGCAGGGAAGGGGGCCTTAAAACGAAAAGGCGGCCCGAAGGCCGCCGTTTTCATTGGAGCGGGCGATGAGATTCGAACTCACGACCCTAACCTTGGCAAGGTTATGCTCTACCCCTGAGCTACGCCCGCACTCCGTGGCAGCGATCTAGCCAATGTCGGGGGCGGGTGCAAGCGGGTTCAGGTGCGGCCCGCAAGAATTTTTTCCAGCAGGGTGGCAAAGGGTGGAATGTTGGAAATGGCGCGGCGTTTCTGGGCATCCGGGCTTTGCAGGCCCAGCATGGCGTAGCCGTGGACGCTGCTCCAAACCGCAAATTCCAACTCTTCGCGGTCGTCGGGTGTGCAGAAGGGCGCGCAGCAGTCGCGCAGGATCAGATAGGATTGCGTGCTGGCGCGACCGAAATCTTCGTCCGTGCGGTTCACGGTGCTTTCGGTGAACATGATGTGGAAAACCCCGGCATGGGTCGCAGCAAAGGCCAGATAGCCTTGGCAGATGCCATGCAGCCGGGCGCGGGGATTAGGGCCAGCCCGGTCGCGCGCCAGAATCATTTCGGCTGAGAAGCGGTCAAAGGCGCGGGCGGCGATGGCGGTCAGAAGGTCGGGCAGGGCGGAGAAATAATGCGCCGGGGCGGCATGGCTGACGCCCGCCCGTGCCGCCGTCTTGCGCCATGTCAGGGCCTCGGTCCCGCCTTCCAGCAGCAGTTCAAGGCCCGCGTCGATCAGACGGTCGCGGGTGGATAAGGGCGGGATCACGTTCATGGTATCGTCCTTGATCTTTGACTTGACAGTGTCAAGCTGTCGTGGCTAGTTGGGTAAAACTTGACACTGTCTAGGGATGCAGAAATGACACTGACCTTCTTGGGACGCTGGGCGTTCAGGCTGTCTTGCGTGATTGTGGCGCTGTTCACCTTGCGGCTTTTGGCCTTGCCTGCGGACATGGTGATGCCCGTGCTGACCTATTACCTGCCGGTGTTGCCGGTGACGATCTGGCTGCATGTGATCTTTGGGCCGATCGCGTTGTTTCTGGCACCGTTCCAACTGTCGAATGGTCTGCGGGCGCGGCGTCCGGCGCTGCATCGGGTGATGGGCTATGGCTATGCGCTGTCGATCCTGATTGCGGGGGGATCATCGCTGGTTCTGCTGCTGGAATTCGCGGGAAGCTGGTTTGCCTTGTCGGGCTTTGCGGCGCTGGGGACTTTGTGGATCGCCTTTACGGCTTTGGGCATAAGGGCGGCGATGGGGCGGGATTTTGGGCGGCACAGGCGGTGGATGCTGCGCTCGGTGGCGCTGACCTTTGGGGCGGTGACCCTGCGGATCATGATGCCGCCCTTAATGGCGGCGGGCATGTCGGCGGTCGAGACTTATGATGTCACCGCTTGGGGCTGCTGGTTGCCCAGCCTGCTGCTGCTGGAATGGTGGCAAAACCGCCGGCCCGCCCGTGTGGCCTTGGCCTGAAACGAAAAAAGCGCCCCGTGGGGCGCTTTTTCATTCGGCTGGAGCGGGCGATGAGATTCGAACTCACGACCCTAACCTTGGCAAGGTTATGCTCTACCCCTGAGCTACGCCCGCATCAGCCGATGGCGGGGATTTAGGGAAAGGGGGCGGGGGATGCAAGGGGCATTTTGCCCCTTTGCGCCAATATTTGGGTCTATGCGGTTTGAACCAGTTCCAGCCGGTGACCGTCGGGGTCTTCGACAAAGGCGATGATTTCGCGATGGCTTTGCCCCTTGGCGGCATGGGTCATGGGGCCAGCTTGTCGCAGGATGGGGACACCCATCGCCGCAAGCCGGGCACAGGTCGCGGCTACGTCGGGCACCCCAAAGGTGATGTGGCCCCAGGCCGTCCCAAGACTATAGTCCCCGCTGTCCCAGTTGTAGGTCAGCTCGATCAGGCTTTCACCGGGCTGTTCAAAGCCCAAGAAGGCCAATGTAAAGCGCCCCTCGGGGTAGTCTTCCTGACGGATCAGCCGCATCTGCATCGGGCCCGTATAAAACGCCAAAGCCCTTTCCAGATCGCTGACGCGCATCATCGTGTAAAGCATCCGCATCAGTCAGCCCCGATCGCGGCCAGAAGGTCAGCGTTGCTGTGGGCCACCCCGTTCAGGTTCCACGTGCCATCGACGGTATGAAGCGCCTCGGTCCAGATGCGTTCAGGGCTTAGGCGGCCTTCGGACAGGCCAACCAGAATATCCGTTACCTGACCAAAGAAGGCCTTCTGAACGCCCGCATCGGACAAAGCGAAGGCTGGCACCTTCGCTTCTAGCCAAGCGCCAAGGACGGGCGCTCCGCCTGCAAAGGCCTGACCTTCGGGCAAGATATGGACTTGGCCCGTCACATTCGGGCCGATCACCCGGTTGCCGGTCAGCCCGTGGGTTTCCAGAAAAGCCGCCGTGATTTGCGCCATGGCTTTGGCGACATGTTCGGGCGGGATCGCGTTTTGCGAGAGGGTGAGGACGAGTGGCATGGGGATTCCTTTGTAAGATAGTGATCGTTATGGCATATGGAATAACGATCGTTATCTTGTCAAGAATGAAATAATGATCGTTATCTCATCGGGGAGAGTGCGATGCGCTATGCGGCAGAACAAAAGACGGAAACGCGGGCGCGGCTGCTGGCGGCGGTGGGGCGGGCGTTTCGCCGAGCGGGCTTTGGTGGGGTGGGGGTGGACGCCTTGGCGAAAGAGGCGGGGATGACCTCGGGCGCGTTCTATGGGCATTTCAAATCGAAAGATGCGGCGTTTGAGGCGGCGGCGGTTCAGGGGCTGGAGGAACTGCGGGATGCTGTGCTGGCGATGCAGGCGGATGGTGACGACTGGCTGGAAAGATTCATGGCGTTCTATCTGTCTGTGCGCCTGTTCGGTCCGGCCGAAGAAAGCTGCGGCCTGCAAAGCCTGACCGCGGATGTGACGCGGGCCAGCCCTGCGATAAAAGCGCAGTATCAGGCGGCGCTGGATCAGGTGATCGGGGCGATGGCGGTGGGTTTGGGCGACCGGGGCAAGGCCTTGGGGCTGCTGGCGCTGTTGTCGGGCGGGGTGACGCTGGCGCGTTCGGTGGCGAATGGAGATGTGCAGCGGGATATGGCCAAGGCGCTGCTGGATCAGGCGCGTGCCTTGGCTGCGGCCTGAGGGCCGGGCTTTCCCTTTCGCCGTTCCGGGCGTAGGGCAGGGCAAAGTGACAGGAGATTTCGATGACCCTAGCCGAATTGATGGCCCGTGCGGGCGAGGTTTGCGAATTCTGCGGGGCAGGCGACCGGCTGGGGGGCGTGGAACTGCCGCCGGCGGGTGCCCTGTTGCTGTGTGCCCAGTGCCGGGGCGACCGGCCCGCACCGGATGATCACTGGCGCTGTCTGGAAGGGGCGGCCTGGTCGCAGGAGCCAGTGGTGCAATGGGCGGTCTGGCGGCGGCTGGGAAGTCTGGATGCGGCCTGGGCCGGGGAAGTGCGGGACAATATGGTGCTGCTGCCCGAGGTGGAGGGTTGGATCAACCTGCCATCCGCCGTGGAACACCGGGACGCCCACGGGGCGCTGCTGGCGGCGGGCGATACGGTGGTTCTGGTGAAGGATCTGGTGGTGAAGGGGGCGAATTTTACCGCCAAACGCGGGACGGCGGTGCGGGGAATTGCGCTGGTGCCGGACAATGGCGGGCAGATTGAGGGCCGGGTTGAAGGACAGCGGATCGTGATTTTGACCGAGTTTGTGAAAAAGAAATAGGCGGAAGATGGGCCAATGGCCCATCCTACACGCGCGCTATTGCGGCGCGCTCATTCAAACTCGATCAGCAAATCCTTCGCTTCGATCTGGCTGCCCGGATGCACATGGACAGCCTTGACCACCCCCGCCCTTTCAGCGTGCAGGCCGGTTTCCATCTTCATCGCCTCGATGGTCAGCAACAGATCGCCTGCATTCACCTTTTGCCCGACGCTGACGCCGACGCTTGCCACGGACCCCGGCATCGGGGCCCCCAGATGCGCGGGGTTGCCATCCACCGCTTTGGGACGTGCGGCCGTTTTTGCCTTGACCGCGCGGTTCGGCACCCGGATCACCCGCGGCTGGCCGTTCAGTTCAAAGAAGACCTTCGCCTCGCCTTCTTCGGTCGTCTCGCCCACCGCTTGCAGGCGGATCTCCAAGGTTTTCCCGGCGTCGATTTCCGCGGTCACTTCCTCGCCCGGTTCCATGCCATAGAAAAAGGCCTTGGTTGGCAGAACCCGCACCGGCCCATACAGACGGTGCCGTGCGCGGTAATCCATGAAAACCTTGGGATACATGAGGTAGCCGTTCACATCCTCATCATCCAATGTCTCATCATCCGCGTCATCCCCGCCGATGCCCAAATCGGCCAGCAACTTGGCGCGCACGGCATCCAGATCGACTGGAGGAAGCGATTCCCCCGGACGGCCCGCCAAGGGCTTTTCGCCCTTCAGCACCTTTTTCTGAATCCCCGCAGGCCAGCCGCCATGCGGAAGGCCCAGATTGCCCTTCATCATGTCAACCACCGATTCCGGGAAGGCGACATCAACCGCCGGATCCTCAACTTGCGAACGCGAAAGGCCCTGCGCCACCATCATCAGGGCCATATCGCCCACGACCTTCGACGAAGGCGTCACCTTCACGATATCCCCGAACATCCGGTTCGCATCGGCATAGGCCTGCGCCACCTCGGGCCAGCGCTCCTCAAGCCCCATGGATCGGGCCTGCGCTTTCAGGTTGGTAAACTGGCCACCCGGCATTTCATGCAGGTAAACCTCGGACGCAGGTGCCGCCGTGCCGCTTTCAAAGGCTGCATACTGTGCCCGGACATGTTCCCAATAGTTGCTGATTTCGCGGATCGCCCCGATGTCCAACCCGGTATCGCGTTCGGTATGACGCAAGGCCTCGACAATCGACCCCAAACAGGGCTGCGAGGTGCCCCCCGAGAACGCATCCATCGCCGCATCGACTGCATCGACCCCGGCATCGCAGGCGGCCAGAACCGTCGCCGCTGCGGCCCCGCTGGTGTCATGCGTGTGGAAATGAATGGGCAGACCGATTTCCTGCTTCAGTGTTTTGACCAGAACCCGCGCTGCGGCTGGTTTCAGCAAGCCCGCCATATCCTTCAGGCCCAGCACATGGGCGCCTGCGGCTTTCAATTCCTTGGCCCGGTCCACATAGTATTTCAGGTCATATTTCGACCGTTCCGGATCCAACAGATCGCCGGTGTAGCAGATCGTGCCTTCGCAGACCTTGTTGGCCTCCAGCACCGCGTCCATCGCCACGCGCATGTTTTCGACCCAGTTCAGGCTGTCGAACACGCGGAACACATCCACCCCGGTCTTGGCCGCCTGCAAAACGAATTCCCGTACCACATTGTCGGGATAGTTCGTATAGCCGACCCCGTTCGACGCCCGCAAAAGCATCTGCGTCATCACATTCGGCATGGCGGCGCGCAGATCGCGCAGGCGCTGCCAGGGGCATTCCTGCAAGAAGCGGTAGGCCACGTCAAAGGTCGCCCCGCCCCAGCATTCGACGCTGAACAGTTGCGGCAGGTTCGCCGCATAGGCCGGGGCCACGCGGATCATGTCGATGGACCGCATACGGGTGGCCAAAAGCGACTGGTGCCCGTCGCGCATCGTCGTGTCGGTGAGCAGCACCTTTTGCTGCGCCCGCATCCAGTCGGCCACCGCTTGCGGCCCCTTTTGCTCTAGCAGATTGCGCGTGCCCATTGCGGGTTCCGCCCGCAGGGCCGGGGGCTTCGGGGCCTTGACCTCGGCGTTGGGCAGGGGTCGGCCAGCGGTTTCGGGATGCCCGTTCACCGTGATGTCGGCGATATAGGTCAGGATCTTGGTCGCCCGATCCTTGCGCTTGCGGAAATTGAACAGGTCGGCGGTCGTGTCGATGAATTTCGTGGTATAGGTGTTGTCGAGGAAGGTCGGGTGTTTCAACAGGTTCACGACAAAGTCGATGTTCGTTGAAACCCCCCGCACCCGGAATTCGCGCAAGGCCCGGTCCATCCGCGCGATGGCTTTCTCCGGGGTCTGCGCATGGGCCGTCACCTTGACCAGCAGACTGTCATAATAGCGTGTCACCACGGACCCCGAATAGGCGGTGCCCCCGTCCAGACGGATGCCGTTGCCGGTGGCCGAGCGATAGGCGGTGATCCGGCCATAGTCAGGGATGAAATTGTTCAGCGGGTCTTCGGTTGTCACGCGGCATTGCAGCGCATGACCGTTCAGTTTCACATCCGCCTGCGAGGCCACACCCGTTGCCTGCGCCAGCGTCTTGCCTTCTTCGATCAGGATTTGCGCCTGAACGATGTCGATGCCGGTCACCTCTTCGGTCACCGTATGTTCGACCTGCACACGGGGGTTTACTTCGATGAAGTAGAACTTGCCCGAATCCATATCCATCAGGAATTCGACCGTGCCCGCGCATTCGTAATCCACATGGGCGCAGATTTTGCGCGCCAGTTCGCAAACCTCATCCCGCTGTTCTTGCGTCAGATAGGGGGCGGGGGCGCGTTCGACGACCTTTTGGTTCCGCCGCTGCACGGTGCAATCGCGTTCCCACAGGTGCCAGACATTCCCCTGCTTGTCGCCAAGGATCTGCACTTCGACGTGCCGCGCCCGGATGATCATCTTTTCCAGATAGCCTTCGCCATTGCCAAAGGCCGCTTCTGCCTCGCGCCGGCCTTCGCGGACCTTCGCCTCCAGCTCCTCGGCGTTCAGCACCGGGCGCATGCCGCGCCCACCGCCACCCCATGACGCCTTGAGCATCAGCGGAAAGCCGATTTCGGCGGCTTCCTTGCGGATCGCGTCGAAATCATCGCCCAGAACCTCGGTCGCAGGGATAACCGGAACCCCTGCCGCCATGGCGACCCGCCGCGCCGAGGCCTTGTCGCCCAAGGCCCGCATGGTTTCGGCGCGCGGACCGATAAAGGTGATCCCGGCCTGATCACAAGCGTCCACAAAATCGGGGTTTTCCGACAGCAGGCCGTAGCCCGGATGAATGGCATCGGCCCCCGCCATCCGCGCCACACGGATGATTTCTGGGATGCTCAGATAAGCGCCCACAGGGGAAAGGCCCTCGCCGATCTTGTAAGCCTCGTCCGCCTTGAAACGGTGCAAGGACAGCTTGTCCTCTTCGGCATAAACCGCCACCGTTTTCTTGCCCATTTCATTCGCGGCGCGCATCACGCGGATGGCAATCTCGCCACGGTTGGCGACAAGGATCTTCTTGAACTCGGGCATGGGGCGACCTTTGGCTGAAAGCGCGAACTTAGGCAGTCTAGTGGTGCTGCACTGCGGCGCAAGGGGTGACATGGACCTGTTACAAAAACAAGTGGCGTGATCTGGCGGAATGGCCTTTGGCCATAAGCCTTTTGTTTCGGGGGGGCTTTGCCCCCAGCGCTGCGCGCTCCCCCCAGGTATTTGGGGCAAGATGAATGGGGATGAACAATCCAAGAACAATGCTTTTCCTTGCGAAAAAGGGGCGTTATGTTCCGGGAATGAACGCTTGGGATGACATCGACGATTCCGCCCCGCCCGTGCCTTTGTCGCAGCGGGCGATGGCGGCGCGACCGCAGCCTTATCTGGACGATCTGAACCCGGCGCAAAAGGCGGCGGTGCTGGCTTTGGATGGGCCGGTGCTGATGCTGGCGGGGGCCGGAACGGGCAAGACCAAGGCGCTGACGGCGCGGATCGTGCATCTGCTGATGCAGGGCAAGGCCCGCCCGAATGAGATTCTGGCGGTGACCTTCACCAACAAGGCCGCGCGGGAAATGAAGGATCGCGTGGGCCGGATGCTGGGGCAGGCGGCGGAGGGGATGCCCTGGATGGGGACGTTCCATTCGATTTCGGTGAAAATCCTGCGGCGGCATGCGGAACTGGTCGGGTTGAAGTCAAACTTCACCATTCTGGACACGGACGATCAGTTGCGGCTGTTGAAGCAGTTGATCGTGGCTGCGAACATCGACGAAAAGCGCTGGCCGGCGCGGATGCTGGCGGGGCTGATCGACCATTGGAAGAACCGCGCCTGGACGCCGGACAAGGTGCCCTCATCGGAAGCGAGCGGTTACAACAACCGGGGGACCGAGCTTTACGCCGCCTATCAGGACCGGCTGAAAACGCTGAACGCCTGCGATTTTGGCGATCTGCTTTTGCATTGCGTGACGATCTTTCAGGCCCATGCGGACGTTCTTCAGCAATATCAGCGCTGGTTCCGCTATATCCTTGTGGACGAATATCAGGACACCAACGTCGCCCAATATCTGTGGCTGCGGCTTTTGGCCCAGGCGCATCGGAACATCTGCTGCGTGGGGGATGACGACCAGTCGATCTATGGCTGGCGGGGCGCCGAGGTGGGTAATATCCTGCGCTTCGAAAAGGATTTTCCGGGGGCCGAGGTGATCCGGCTAGAGCAGAACTACCGCTCCACCGCGCATATTCTGGCGGCGGCTTCGGGGGTGATTGCGGGGAACGCCAACCGTCTGGGCAAGACGCTGTGGACGGCGGGCGACCCGGGCGAAAAGGTGCGGCTGATCGGCCATTGGGACGGCGAGGAAGAGGCACGCTGGATCGGCGAAGAGATCGAGGGGCTTCGATCCGGCTCACACCATCTAGCAAAGAATCGTCTGAATCTTCGTTCAATGAACTTGCATCAGGAACTTTCTGGCTTAGCAAGAAGCGGTTTTGGGCGCCCAACACGGCGCGAGTTCATAAAGTATGCGTTCGAGAGTGGAAGGGCCTACATTGATCGACGGGTCGAGAAGCTTATTCGGTGGCTTCTGTCTAAGGATTCTAATTCTACCGCGAAGTATCAGAGTGTTCTCGATAGCCCGCTTGATCGTTTCAATTGCGAGGAAATGGCGATTCTGGTGCGCGCCAGCCACCAGATGCGGGCGTTTGAGGATCGGTTCCTGACCATTGGCCTGCCTTATCGCGTGATCGGCGGCCCGCGTTTCTATGAGCGTTTGGAAATCCGCGATGCCATGGCCTATTTCCGTCTGGCGGTTTCGCCCGATGATGATCTGGCCTTTGAACGGGTGATCAACACGCCCAAACGCGGTCTTGGCGAAAAGGCGCAGCAGGATTTGCAGCGGCTGGCGCGGGGGGCTGGGGTTTCACTGCTTGATGGCGCGCGCGAGGCTGTGGCGCGGGGCGCGATTGGCGGCAAGGGCGGCGGGCAGTTGCGGCAGTTCGTCGAAGCGGCGGACCGTTGGCACAAGGCGACGCTCGAGGTCGATTATGACCATATCCGGCTGGCCGAAACGATTCTGGATGAATCCGGCTATACCGAGATGTGGCAGAACGACAAGACGCCCGAGGCGCCGGGGCGGCTGGAGAACCTGAAAGAACTGGTCAAGGCCTTGGAGAATTTCGACAATCTTCAGGGCTTTCTGGAGCATGTCTCGCTCATCATGGAGAATGAGACCGAGGATTCGCAGCCCAAAGTCTCGATCATGACACTGCACGCGGCCAAGGGGCTGGAATTTCCCGTGGTCTTTTTGCCGGGGTGGGAGGATGGGCTTTTCCCCAGCCAGCGCAGCATGGACGAAAGCGGCTTGAAGGGTTTGGAAGAGGAACGCCGTCTGGCCTATGTCGGCATCACCCGCGCCGAAGAGCTCTGCACCATCAGCTATGCTTCAAATCGGCCTATTTATGGCAGGTGGCAATCTCAATTCCGTTCGCGCTTTGTTGATGAACTGCCTCCCGAGCATGTTGATGATTTAACGCCACCTAGTATTTTCGGTGGTGGCTATGGTGCTGCGGGAATGTTTGGGGCCATGGAAGCACGGGTCGCCAAGGCCGATGTCTATAACTCGCCTGGCTGGAAGCGGATGGAGGCGCGGGCGGGCTCCCGCCCCGTCTCGCAGCCCCGCGAATCCCGCGCCAGTGTGATCGACGCGACGGCCGTGTCGGCCTTTGTCGAAGGCGACCGCGTCTTTCACCAGAAATTCGGCTATGGCAGCGTCATAGGCATGGAAGGCGACAAGCTGGAGATCGACTTTGCCCAAGCCGGGGTGAAACGGGTTCTGGCGTCCTTTGTGGTGGATGCGGATGAGGTTCCCTTCTGATCTGGAACGATTGCGGTGGTCTGGCGTTCGGTGCAGAATGTCGGCCATCGGGGGGGCGTGACGATGGAAAGCAAGGTAATTGAGGGGGCGATGGGCCTGTTCTGGACGCGGGGGGCCGATCAGGCCAGCGACCCGGAAATCCAGCAGGCGACCGGGCTTTCGCGCAAGGAATTGTCGCAGCGCTGGCCCGACAAGAATGCGCTGATTGCCGATGCCCTTTTGCATTATCGCGATACGGTTCTGGCCCGGATGCTGGCAGAGTTGAACCCGCCGGGGCGGGCCGGATTAATCCAATTCTGGGACAAGCTGGACCATATTGCCCGCCAGCCGGGATGGTCGGGTTGCCTGTTGTTCCGCACAGCCAGCGGCCCGATGGGGCGTGAACCCTTTGTCGGTGCGGCCTTTCTGGCCTATCTGCGCGATCTGACCGAGGCTTTGGCCAAATGCCTTGCGGCCGAAGGGCACACAAAGGAAAATGCCCGCCTTGCTGCGATGCAGGCCGTGGCCCTGCTGGGCCAGATTTCCCTGATCGGGGCCAGCCAAGGTTGGTGCCCCGCCGCCGAGGATTGGATTGCCGCAGGCCGCGCAACCTGCGGCCTCTGATCAGGCGATAATCTGGAAATCCGCCGCCGTCAGCGCCGGGGCGTCGACCATTTCCGCGATGACCTGGGCCTTGGCGGCCCCATTCCCGTCGCGGTCATAGTAAAGCGTGCCGCTGAGATTGTCATAGATGATGCGGTCGTTCGCATCACCCGCCGCTGTGCCCAGCCGGAACCGGGCCGAGGCCAGCAGGCCAACCGGCCCGATGGCGGTGAAAATGTCCTGATCCAGCACAATACGGTCGCTTCCACCGGTGAAGTTCTGGATATAGTCGCGCTGTCCTTCAACAGGGGCGGCGTCAAAGATGATCCGGTCGGCACCGTCACCGGCATAGATCGAATCCTGCCCAGCCCCGGCGATGATCACATCGTTCCCAGGGCCGCCATCAATCAGGTCGCGGCCCTTTCCACCCAGCAACCGATCATTGCCACCGCCGCCATAAATATTGTCGTCGCCCACGCCACCCTTGATCGTATCCGCCCCAGCATAGCCATAAAGATAGTCGGTCTTGCTGGTGCCGGTGATGTCGTCAGCGTCTTCGAACAGCCGCCGCATCAGCGCCTCTTCGTCATGTGCATCAATGGCTTCAAAGATTTTGGCAGCCGACACGCTAAGGCCCGTTGCTTGCAGCGCGACCTGCCCATCGACGCGGATCGTGGTCGAGGTGACCTGTCCCCCGACAATTTTCGGCGGTTGGCCCGACGCCGATTGGACGGTCAGATTGTTGGCCGCAAAGTTCACGGACAGACCCGGTTCCGCATAGCGAAAGCCCGTGTTGTTTCCGGTCAGGGTCAGGGTGTTCAGGTCGGCAATGTCCTGCATCAGCAGCGGAAAATACTGCGGCATGTTGTCGACAAGCGAAAATTTCCAGACGGCCATCGTCTTCTCCTGCAAAAAAGTGAATCAATGGCCGCAGACTAGCGCAGATGCCCCCGCCTGTCATGGAAAACAGCGG
>NZ_BMYJ01000008.1:159001-187330 GCF_014652215.1 Neogemmobacter tilapiae
TCAGTTGATGATTAGAAAGTCCTCAACGGTAACGCCCGGCGCCCCGGCCACGGTCACGATCAGCTGCTTTGCGGCGCTGCCAGTGCCGTCGCGGTCGTAATAAACCCGACCTGTCCCGATATCATAGATGATCCGATCGTTGGCATCGCCGGCCTCGGTGCCCGCCACAAATCGCCCAGCCGCCAGATCGCCGGTGACGGCAAGGGCCTTGAAGATGTCGTTGTCCAGCAAGATATGATCCTGCCCAACCTCGAAATCTGTGATTTCATCGGCATTGGCGGCCCCAAGCGCCGTATCAAACACAAACTTGTCAGCCCCGTCACCACCGACCAACGTATCACTGCCTAAACCACCGTTCAGTCGGTCAATGCCATTCTGTCCGACGACGATGTCATTCCCCGCACCACCGAACAAATTGTCGTTGCCAACCTGACCATCGACGGTGTCGTTGTCTGAGCCCCCAAAAAGCAGATCATTGCCGAACAAACCAATCAATAGATCCTGACCTATGCCGCCGTTGGCAAAATCATTGCCGCCATGGGCAACAATGGTGTCATTTCCTGCGCCGCCAAAGAGACGGTCGCCACTCCCCTTTTCTTCCGATGTGTCGCCGTCCCCAAGGATGGCGTCGTCGCCTGCACCACCCGTGATCTTGTCTGACCCGAAGCCACCTCCAATGGAATCGTGCCCGGCCCCGCCATTCAATACATTCTGCCCTGGTCCCGCATCGATCCGGTCCCGTCCACCGCCGCCGTTGATGGTGTCGCTTCCGCCAAAGCCGTAAAGGTCTTCGCCCAGATTGGTGCCTGTGATCTTGTCAGCACCGCTGAACAGCAGGCGCGCTACAGCTTCCGCCCCATTTGCGGTCGCCGCCGTCAGGTCCACTGCCCGCACGTTCAGGCCCGTCACATCAAGCGCGATATTGCCTGCGATCTTGATCTGCGCGCCAGTGATTTTCCCAGCCGTCAACCCCTCTGCGCTGCCCGCGATGCCCGAGCCGGTCAAAAGCACAACCATATTGTTGTCCCCGAACAGGCGGATGACCTTGGGCTTGATCGAGATTTCGGGAAGGGCGAACCCGCCGGTGAACAAATCTTGGGTCCCTAGCGAGACGCCGCCAACCACATTGTATTTCCAGACTGCCATCTTAACCTCATTCGACAAAACCGACGCAAGGTTAGGCGTCTGTGCGGCCTGAAACAATCGTCAGATTTGAAACAAAGCCCAGCGATAAAGCCTAAAACAAAAACGGCGACAGGGGGGAGGAGGATCCCTGTCGCCGCTCTGTAGGCGCGGTTCGGCGGGGGAGGAGAATCCGCTTTACCGCTTTGCAACCGGCCCCAGGGAGGAGGAGAGGGGCGCTCGGCTACGTCGTGCAGGGCTTTCGCCCCGATGAGAGAGCAGCGGCAGCACCAGGGAGGAGGAGAGGTGCTGCCGCGCTATGTGGCGGTTCGGCGGGGGAGGAGGATCCGCTTCACCGCTTCTGCAACCGGCCCCGGGAGGAGGAGAGGGGCCTTGGCTACATCGTGCAGGACGTTTCCGTCCCGATAAAAGGCGGCAGCACCAGGGAGGAGGAGAGGTGCCGCCGCATATTCCAAGACCCGGGAGGAGGAGTGGGTCTGGAAAATTCCTTACAGACCGTAAGCCGCCTCGCGGGCGATTTCCGGGATCGAGAACTTGCTGATCCCCAGATCGGCCAGTTCGCGGTCATTCAGCGCGTTCAACTCACGCAGGGTTTGGGTATAGACACGGCGGCGTTGAAGACCGCCCTTCAGCGTGGCCACCAGCGACGACAGACGGTCGGTCGAAGTTGCAGTCACGGCGCGGGTTTGGTTCACATATGCCATTTTCGTCTAGCCTCGTTTTGTCATCTTCTTGGCGCTTCCAAGTTCGTGTTAGCGCTTTCATGAGGCCAATATGCGGACATTGCTGCGGATGCACAATGCCTGACATGGTCAATGCTGCTATGCGGCAAGTGCATGACTCTTGTCACGAATGTTTAGCATTCCGTCATCATTGCTGACCAATTTTTGGGCAGGGACAAAAGCGGGCCTTGCCCTTTTCCACAATCCGCCGCTTTCTTGGCCATCCGCTTCGAAAGGACAGGCAATGACGATCACCCGCGAAAAGGTCTTGGCGATTCTGCAACGTTTGCGCCTGCCTGACGGAAGCGACCCAGTGAGTCGCGATCTGATCCGGGCGCTGTCGGTTGATGGCGGTGCGGTGCGTTTCGTGATCGAAGCCAGCGATGCCGCCGAGGGGCGGGCGCTGTCTGCGATGCAGGGTCAGGCCGAGGCGGCACTGCGGGCCGAGCCGGGCGTCGAAAGCGTGGGAATCGTGATTACGGCACAGGCGCCCGCGCGCGGGGCGATCCCCGACAAGGCACCCAGCCTGAAGATCGGGCAGCATCCGACGCCGCAGGCGGGTGGGCCGGCGCGGATATCAGGGGTGGACCGTATTATCGCGGTCGGCAGCGGCAAGGGCGGGGTGGGGAAATCGACAGTGTCGTCGAACCTCGCGGTGGCCCTGGCGAAGCAGGGGCGGCGGGTCGGTCTGCTGGATGCCGATATCTACGGTCCGTCCCAACCGCGGATGATGGGCGTATCGGCCCGCCCGGCCAGCCCGGACGGCAAGACGATCATCCCCTTGCAGGCGCATGGGGTGACAGTGATGTCGATTGGGCTGATGTTGAAAGAGGATGAGGCGGTGATCTGGCGCGGGCCGATGATCATGGGCGCGCTGCAACAACTGATCACACAGGTCGATTGGGGCAATCTGGACGTGCTGATCGTCGATCTGCCGCCGGGGACGGGGGATATTCAACTGTCGCTGTGCCAGCGGACGCATCTGACAGGGGCGATTGTGGTCAGCACCCCGCAAGATGTGGCGCTGCTGGATGCGCGCAAGGCGCTGGATATGTTCGGCAAGCTGAAGACGCCGGTTCTGGGCCTGATCGAAAACATGTCCACTTATATCTGCCCCAACTGCGGGCACGAGGCGCATCTCTTCGGCCACGGCGGTGTGGCGGCCGAGGCGGTCAAGATGGACCTGCCCTTCCTTGGGGAACTGCCCTTGGATCTGTCGGTCCGTCTGGCGGGCGACGCAGGCACCCCGATTGCGGCGGGCGAGGGGCCGATGGCCGAGGCCTATGCGCGGCTGGCGCATCGTTTGGTGGCGGGCGGGATGGCTTAGTCCTACAGGTATCGGATCGCGCTGACTAAGCGAAAAGATGGGATGGCTGGCCTGAGGGTCTTTCGGAGACAAAACGGATGGACAAAAGCTCTAAGCACTCAGCAACCCGTGACGGTGAAAGCCAAGGCTTCTACATTGACACTGATTGTTGCCTAACCTGTGGCCAGCCCATCGAGATCGCTCCAGATCTCTTTGATTGGCGTGAGCATGCATGCTTTCTGAAACGCCAACCGAAAACGAACGCCGAAATCGATAAGGCGATCAGGGCGATGTGGGCCAGTGAAGCCGATTGTATCCACTATGCAGGGAACGACGCCCGCATTCTAAAAAGGCTCGGCCAAGCAGGAATGTCATACGTGGCAGATGATCCAAGAGCCGCCAGCTTCCCCAATCACGCGCGCGATCGTGTCACATTCACCTTGCCGATTGTTTTGATCGGACCGCGTACCGCCGAAGAAATCGCGGAAGAGTTCCGCGTTCATGAAAGACAAAGAGGGTGCACTGTCGCCTTGCCAATGTTGGATCATCGCACTGTCTTTTTGTCGTGGTATGAGGACAATTTCCACTCGGTTTCCTTCCAGAGCGAGGGCGATCAGACATTTTCTGCGACTGTAAATTTAGGTTTCGGGATGATTGGACTTGCTTGGGTTGTCGACGATTGGCTGAAGTCCAAAGGCGCTACTGAAATCCATTGGCAGGCAAGCGGAAACACCGATCCAGACGAAACACTGGGGACGCCGATCTGAACGCTTGCTCCTTTCCGCGCTCCCGCCGGTTAGGCCGACTGCGCAGCGAAACTAGGTGGTATGGGCGGTAGCACCAAGCCGTTCACGGGAAATCATGGGAACGTGAGGGGCGCGGCGGGTCTGTAAGGGTCCGTCGCGAATCATTTTTTGGTCTTTCAGCTTGGATTCCACCCTGATCTCCGCGGCTTTTCTGCAACAGAACGTGAGTCGGCGTGAAGAATCGTCGATCTATCGGGAAATCATGGAATCTGGCGGGCGTGGGTCGCCATATCTACATTTAGTGGCGCATTTTCCAACATCAGCCTAAATGCGGTAAGATTGTGGCACGAAAAGTCGCACCAGATAGGGTTTTCCCAGCCATTCCCGCACAACATCTGCCCGCGACGCTCAAGATTTCCGTTGCTTCCCATGAATTCCCATGGCTATCTGGGTTCACCGAAAGAAGACGGGTTATGACGACAAGGGCACCAAGACCCACAAGGCAACAAAGTCAGGTTTCATACAGGCACCCGTTAACTTTTGGACCAAAAGATCCGGCGCGCGCGCGAGCAGACATCTCCCCCAGGTGGTGCGCAGGGCCGGACGCCCAGCGATGGGACAGCGGCGGATCGAGCAGTGGCAGCCGCTCGATCCGCCGATTTCATTTTGGGGCCGAAAAAAGGGACTGAAGGGTCGTGTCAGAGGCGTTCAGAGGCGAGTTCAACCAAAAGGTTGACAGCAAGGCACGGGTCTCCGTGCCCGCGCCTTTCCGCCGCGTGATCGAACAGGGCGACCCCGGTGCCAGCACAACCCGCGCAAAATTCGTGATCGTCTATGGCGGCGGGGCCTCGCGCAAGTTTCTGGAATGCTATTCGATCACCGGCATGGCCGAGATTGAAAAACGTATCGCCAAGATGCAAAGCGGCAGCCCCTCGCGGCGCTATGCCGAACACAACCTGATCACCATGTCCCTGACCGCCGAGATTGACGAGGATGGTCGCATCGTCCTGCCGCCCCGCGCCCGCGAAAAGATTGGCGTCGAAGGCGAAACCCTGGCCAAGGGCTGCGATCTGATCTTTGCGGGTTCCTTGGACAAATTCCACGTCTGGCGGCGCGACACCTACGAGGCCGATCTGGCGCATCTGGCCGAGCCTGACCCGGATTTCCTGGCCGATGGTCAGGACATGCTGTCGCTTTTGCCGGAATAGGGGGCGCGATGCTGCCCCAAGGCGACGATCCCGACCGCAAACCCCATATCCCCGTTCTGCTGAACCCGATCCTCAAGGCCGTGGCCCCGGTGCAGGGTGTCTGGCTGGATGGCACCTTTGGGGCAGGGGGCTATTCGCGCGGCCTTTTGGCGGCGGGCGCGGCGCGTGTCATCGGCGTGGACCGCGATCCCTTGGCCTTTCAGATGGCCGCACCATGGGCAGGCGACTATGGTGATCGCTTGCGTCTGGTGCAGGGCACATTCTCCAGTCTCGATACATTGGCCGGTGAACCGCTGGACGGCGTCGTGCTGGATCTGGGCGTGTCGTCGATGCAGCTGGATCAGGCCGAGCGCGGCTTTTCGTTCCAGAAAGACGGCCCCTTGGACATGCGCATGGGCCAAGACGGGGAAAGTGCCGCCGATCTGGTGAACACCCTGCCCGAAGGCACGTTGGCCGATATCCTGTATCACTATGGCGAAGAACGCGCCTCGCGCCGCATCGCCAAAGCCATCGTCGCGGCCCGACCGATCACCACCACGCTGCACCTGGCCGAGGTGGTGCAAAGCTGCCTGCCGCGTCCGAAACCGGGCCAATCGCATCCGGCCACCCGCAGCTTTCAGGCCATCCGCATTGCGGTAAACACCGAATTTGGCGAACTGGCCGAAGGTTTGATGGCCGCCGAGGCCGCCTTGAAACCCGGCGGGCTGCTGGCCGTCGTCACCTTTCATTCGCTTGAGGACCGCATTGTGAAGCGGTTCTTCCAGCTCCGTTCAGGGCAGGAATCCAACGCCAACCGCTATGCCCCCGCCAACGAAACCACCACCGCCCGGTTCGAGATGGTCACCCGCAAGGCCATCGGCCCCGATGAGGATGAACTGGCCCAGAACCCCCGTTCCCGCAGCGCTAAGCTGCGCGTCGGACGGCGGACCGCTGCCCCCGCCGGAAGGGTGGAGCTTTCCGCGCTCGACGTGCCGCTTTTGCCCGTGAAAGGACGCCGCTAATGCGCCCCTTGCTTTACCTTGTGACCTTTGCTGCCGTCATGGCGCTGGCTTTCTGGGCCTATCGCGAGAACTACGCGACCCAGGAATCCCTGCGTGAGGTTCGTAACCTGCAAAGTGAAATCGCCGATCTGCGCGAAGCCCTGGCCCTACAAAGGGCGGAATGGGCCTATCTGAACCGCCCTGACCGGCTGCGCGAACTGGTCTCAATCAACTTTGACCGGCTAAAGCTGTTGCCGCTGGAACCGGGCCAGTTTGGCAACGTTGCGCAGGTGGCTTTGCCTGCCCCGAAGCTACCGCTGATCCTGGACCCTGTGGATGTGATGGGGCCGATGACGGATGATAACGGGGAGTCTCTGCCATGACACGCACACCCCTCCGCCCGCTTGCGCGCATCCTCCAAGCGCGTGCCTCTGGGGAAAACCCCGATCTGATCGAGCGCGAGAACCTGGCGTGGCGCCATGAGGTGATCCGTGATCGCGGGCGGGCGCGTTCCGAGGGACGTTTGCTGTTTCTTGCTATTTTTTTCATGCTGGCCTTTTCGCTTGTCGGTGGGCGAATGGGGGTAATTGCCGCCAGCCAGCCGCAAGAACCCAAAGCCGAGGCTTCGGGCGCACAAATTCTGGCGACGCGGGCGGATATCACCGACCGCAACGGGCGGATCCTTGCGACCAATATGCTGACGCATGCGCTTTATGCGCATCCGAAAGACATGGTCGATCCGGCCCGCGTGGCGCGGGAACTGGTGGAACTTTTTCCCGATATGGATCAGGCCGCGCTGGAAAAGCGCTTTACTGACGGGCGGTCTTTTCTTTGGCTGCGCCGGGTGCTGTCGCCCGAACAGATGCAGGCAGTGCATGACATTGGCGATCCGGGCCTTTTGTTTGGCCCGCGCGAAGTGCGGCTTTATCCGAACGGGCCGATTGCGGCCCATGTTCTGGGCGGGGCCAGTTTTGGGGCCGAAGGCGTGCATTCCGCCGAAGTGATCGGCACGGCCGGCATTGAAAAGGCGATGGACGCCCGCCTGCGCGATCCGGCACAATCGGGGCCTTTGCAGCTTTCGCTGGATCTGACCGTGCAGGCGACGGTGGAAGAGGTGCTTTACGGCGGCATGGTGATGATGAAGGCCAAAGGTGCTGCCGCGATCCTGATGGATGTGCGCACCGGCGAAATCATCAGCTTGGCCAGCCTGCCCGACTTTGACCCGAACGACCGGCCCGCGCCGATCACCGACAAGACCGCCGAACCGGGCGACAGCCCCTTGTTCAACCGCGCGGTTCAGGGGATGTATGAACTGGGATCCACCTTCAAGATCTTTGCCGCCGCGCAAGCGATGGATTTGGGGCTGATGAACCCCGAAACCATGGTCGATGCCAATGCGCCCATGCGCTGGGGCAAGCATCTGATCAAGGAATTCAAGGGCAAGAACTATGGCCCACTGCTTTCGGTGACCGACGTAATCGTCCAATCCTCCAACGTGGGCACCGCCCATATCGCCCTGCAAATCGGCGGGTTGCGGCAGCAGGCGTTCCTGAAACAGCTTGGCTTTTTCGACCCGTCGCCCATTGAATTGATCGAGGCACCGGGCGCCAAGCCGCTGATCCCGGCGCGCTGGCCTGATATCGTAACGATCACCACCTCTTACGGTCACGGCATGTCGGCCAGCCCGATGCATCTGGCGACCGCCTATGCGGCGATTGCCAATGGCGGGATTGCGATCAAGCCGACGCTGCTGAAACGCGACACGCCCGCGCAGGGCATAAGGGTGATGAGCGCGGATACAGCGGCGAAATCCGTTTCGATGCTGAGGCAGGTGGTGACGCGCGGCACCGCCAGCTATGGCGATGTCGAAGGCTATGCCGTGGCAGGCAAGACCGGCACGGCGGACAAGCCGAAAAAGACCGGCGGCTACTATAAAGACAAGGTGATCAACACCTTTGCCACCATCTTCCCAGCGAACAACCCGCGCTATGTGCTGATCGTGACCTTGGACGAGCCGGTCGAAGACTCCGGCCCCGAAGTGCGGCGGACGGCGGGCTATACCGCTGTGCCGGTCGCGGCCGAGGTGATCCGACGGGTGGCCCCACTGCTGGGTCTTCGGCCCGAGGTTGATTTCACGCCCGTCGATCAGATAACAGCCGTCGTCGAAGACAACCACTAAGGGCGGATACAGCGTGGGGCAGGCCAAGACACTTTCAGAATTGGGCCTGCGGGCGCGGGGCGGCGTTGAAGCGACCGTGACCGATCTGGTGCTGGACAGCCGCAAGGTGACGGAGGGTGCCCTGTTCGTCGCCGTCCCCGGCGCGCATGTGCATGGCGCGGAATTTATCCCCTTTGCCCTGCGGATGGGGGCGGGGGCGGTGCTGACTGACGCCTCAGGCGCGGCCTTGGCCGCCGCGGCTTTGTCAGGTTCCAGCGCCGCTTTGGTGGTCGTTGAAGACGCGCGTGAGGCTTTGGCCCAAACCGCGGCGCTGTGGTTCGGGGCGCAGCCTGCGACGATGGTCGCCGTGACGGGAACGAACGGCAAAACCTCGGTTGCGACCTTTGCCCGGCAAATCTGGATGGCTTTGGGTCATGCCGCGATCAACATTGGCACCACAGGCATCGAAGGCGCATGGGAGGCTCCGTCCGCCCATACAACGCCTGACGCCGTAACCCTGCACGCCATGCTGGCGCAGGCCGCAGGGGCAGGTGTGACCCATGCGGCGATGGAGGCGTCGAGCCACGGGCTCGATCAACGGCGGCTGGATGGGGTTAGGCTGAAAGCGGCAGGCTTTACCAATTTCACGCAGGACCATCTGGACTACCACGGCACGATGGACGCCTATTTCGCGGCGAAAGCCGCGCTGTTCACCCGCGTTCTGTCGCCTGATGGCGTGGCGGTGATCAATCTGAACGATCCGAAAGGGGCCGATCTGGCCGAATTGGCCGATCAACGCGGGCAAAAACTGCTGACCGTGGGCCACGGCGAACGCGCCGACCTACGGATTCTGGGCCAGCGGTTCGATGCCACGGGGCAGGACTTGCGGCTGTCTTATCAGGGCAAGACCCATCAAGTCCGCCTGAACCTCATCGGCGGCTTTCAGGCCGAGAATGTCACCCTTGCGGCGGGGCTGGTCATCGGGGCAGGGGCCGCACCGGGCGATGTCTTTGCGGCGCTGCCGTCGCTGACCGGCGTCCGGGGCCGGATGCAACTGGCCGCCACCCGCCAGAACGGCGCGGCGGTCTATGTCGACTATGCCCATACCCCCGACGCCATTGAAACCGCGCTGAAAGCCCTGCGCCCGCATGTCATGGGCCGCATCGTCATCGTCTTTGGCGCAGGCGGTGACCGCGATACCACCAAACGCCCCCTGATGGGCGCGGCCGCCGCGGCCCATGCCGATGTGTTGTTTGTCACCGACGACAACCCCCGCAGCGAAGACCCGGCCAGCATCCGCGCCGCCATTATGGCCGCTTGCCCCGACGCGACCGAGGTGGGCGATCGGGCCGAGGCGATCCTGATGGGCGTCGATGCCTTGGGGCCGGGGGATGCCCTGCTGGTGGCGGGCAAGGGGCATGAGACGGGGCAGACCATCGCAGGACAGGTTTTCCCCTTTGACGATGTGGAACAGGCGAGCATTGCCGTCGCCGCTTTGGATGGATTGATCTGATGGCCTTGTGGACCGCACAGGATGCAGCAGCGGCGACCGGCGGACAGGCCGTGGGCGATTGGCAGGCGAATGGCCTGTCGATTGACACGCGTTCGCTGCAAAAGGGCGATCTGTTCATAGCCCTCAAAGATCAGCGCGATGGTCACGACTTTGTGGCCCAGGCTTTGGCCAAGGGTGCCGCCGCCGCCCTTGTCACGCATCGCCCCGAAGGTGTTGCCGAAGATGCCCCCCTGCTGATCGTGCCCGATGTCCTGCAAGCCTTGGAAGCCTTGGCCCGCGCCGCCCGCGCCCGCACCAGCGCGAAAATCATCGGCGTCACCGGATCCGTTGGCAAAACCTCGACCAAAGACATGCTGGGCGCGATGCTGTCGGGGCAGGGCAAGACCCACATCGCCGCGGCATCCTTCAACAACCATTGGGGCGTGCCCCTGACGCTGGCGCGGATGCCGCAGGACGCGGATTTTGCCGTCATCGAAATCGGTATGAACCATCCCGGCGAAATCGCGCCGCTTGCCCGCCTTGCCCGCCCCCATGTCGCGATCATCACCATCGTCGCCCCGGCCCATCTGGAGGCTTTTGCATCCGTCGCCGAAATCGCCCACGAAAAGGCGGCGATCTTTGACGGGCTGGAACCCGGCGGCACCGCCATCCTGCGCGGCGATCTGGAAACATCCGCCATCCTGCTGGACGCCGCCCGCGCCAAAGCCGCCAAAGTCCTGACCTTTGGCGAAGAATCCGGCGATTACACCCTTTCCGACCTGCGCATCGGGCCCGAGGCCTCTTGCGCCCGCCTGCGCGCACCCCAAGGCGAACGCCTGTTCAAGGTCGGCTCTCCCGGTCGTCACTTTGCCGTCAACGCGCTGGCCGTTCTGGCCACGGGTGATGTTCTGGGCCTTGATCCCACCATCGCCGCCCACGACCTTGGCCGCTGGCAGCCCCCCGCCGGGCGCGGCACCCGCGAGCGCATCATGGTCGATCCCATTGAGGACCGCTTCTTTGACCTGATCGACGATGCCTTCAACGCCAACCCGGCCAGCATGGCCGCAAGCCTGGCCGTTCTGGCCGCAGCCGAACCCACCCATGGCGTCGGCTCTGTCGGCAAAGGCCGTCGCGTTGCAATCTTGGGCGACATGCTGGAATTAGGGCCGCAGGAAACCGCCCTGCATCAGGCCATCGCAGCCCTGCCAGCCCTCCGCTACATTGACGTCATCCACTGCGTCGGCCCCCGCATGAAAGCCCTTTACGCCAGCCTTCCCCAGTCCAAACGTGGTGATTGGGTCGAAACCGCCACCGAGCTGGTCCCCAAGGCCCGCCGTCTGTTCGATGCGGGCGATATCCTTCTGGTCAAAGGCTCCAAGGGCATCAAAGTGTCGCTTGTGGTTGACGCCCTGCGCAAACTCGGGCAGTCGCAGCCCCCAAGAATGAACGAGGCGGAATAGCAGATGCTCTACTGGTTGACCG
Source organism: Neogemmobacter tilapiae (assembly GCF_014652215.1). GTDB lineage: Bacteria > Pseudomonadota > Alphaproteobacteria > Rhodobacterales > Rhodobacteraceae > Neogemmobacter > Neogemmobacter tilapiae. The sequence goes on from NZ_BMYJ01000008.1 coordinate 170,239, forward strand.
AATTTTCGGACGGCGGCGACTTTTTCAACCTGTTCCGCTATCTGACCTTCCGCGCGGGCGGCGCTTTCATGACCGCCCTGATCTTTGGCTTTGTCTTTGGCCGCCCCCTGATCAACCTTTTGCGCCGCAAGCAGGGCAAGGGCCAGCCCATCCGTGATGACGGTCCCGCCACCCATTTCGCCAAGGCGGGCACCCCCACCATGGGCGGCCTGCTGATCTTGTCGGCGCTGATGTTTTCAACCCTGATGTGGGCGCAACTGTCCAACGTCTATGTCTGGATCGTGCTGCTTGTCACCGCCGGTTTCGGCCTCATCGGTTTTGCCGATGACTATGCCAAGGTCACCAAACAGAACACCAAAGGCGTTTCCTCCAAGATTCGCCTGCTGCTGGGCCTGATGATCGCCTTGCTGGCCGCCTATGCCGCCTCGGCCTTCCATCCGCCCGCACTGACCAACCAACTCGCCCTGCCGTTCTTCAAGGATTTCCTGATCAATCTGGGCTTCCTTTTTGTGCCCTTCGGCATGATCGTCATCGTCGGCGCTGCCAATGCCGTCAACCTGACCGATGGTCTGGATGGCTTGGCCATCATGCCCGTCATGATCGCCGGTGGCACCTTGGGCATCATCGCCTATGTCGTCGGCAACTCGAACTTTGCCGAATATCTTGGCGTGCATTTCGTGCCCGGCACGGGGGAATTGATCGTCTTCGCCTCGGCCCTCTTCGGCGCGGGCCTTGGCTTCCTGTGGTACAACGCCCCCCCCGCCGCCGTCTTTATGGGCGACACCGGATCGCTCGCCCTTGGCGGCGCTTTGGGCGCGATTGCCGTCTGCACGAAACACGAAATCGTCCTCGCCATCGTCGGCGGCTTGTTCGTGGTCGAGGCTTTGTCGGTGATCATCCAAGTCCTCTACTTCAAACGCACCGGCAAACGCGTCTTCCTCATGGCCCCCATCCATCATCATTTTGAGAAAAAGGGCTGGGCCGAACCGCAGATCGTCATCCGCTTCTGGATCATCTCGCTGATCCTCGCGATGATCGGGCTCGCGACGCTGAAGGTCCGTTAGACCCGTCATCGATTCATCATTCCGGTTGTGCTAAGGTGTGTCCATTCATTCTGAAAGGGCATTTCCATGAAACTCCGCAATCTCTCCATCGCGTCCTTCAATCTTTACAATCTCAATGAACCCGGCCTGCCGCTTTACACCGATCCCGATGGCTGGCCCCAAGACGCCTATGACCGCAAGATCGACTGGTCGCAGCGCGTTCTGTCCCGCCTGAAACCGCAGGTCGTGGGCTTTCAGGAACTGTGGCACCGCGCCTCGCTGGAACGCGTCGTCGCCCGCGCAGGTCTGACCGATCAATACGATCTGCTGATCCCGCCGGATGCCAATGGCACCCATATCGTCTGCGCCGCGATGGTCCAAAAGGGCTTGCTGGAAGGCACGCCCGAATGGATCACCCGTTTTCCCCAGAAATTCATCCTGCAAAGCCAGGGCGATGATCCTCAGACCCCCGCCATTGCCGTTGCCATCAACAGCTTTTCCCGCCCCGTCCTGCATTTCACCATCCGCCCGCGCGAAGACCACGGCCCCGTCCATGTCTTCGTCTGCCATTTCAAATCGAAAGGCCCCACCAAGGTTTTCCGCGAACCTTGGTTCAACGCCGACCGCACAGGCTATCAACCCCATCAGACCAACCTTGGCGCGGCCCTCTCGACCATCCGCCGCACGGCCGAAGCCTCGGCCCTGCGCTTTCTTTTGACCGGCATCATGAAGGGCACCGATGCCCCGGTGATCGTCTTGGGCGATATCAACGACAGCCAGCATTCCAATACGGCGAATATCCTGACCGAACAGCCGCGCTATCTGGTCGGTGATAGCGTGGGCGGCGGCGATGTGGCGCTTTACACCGCCCAGACCTTGCAGGAATACCGCAACACCCGCGACGTCTATTACACCCATATCCATCAGGACATCATGGAGTCGCTGGACCATATTCTGGTCAGTCAGGAATTTTACGACAACAGCAAGAAACGCCTTTGGATGTTCGATGGCATGGTGGTGATGAATGACCATCTGAACTGGGATGATCATGCGGAAAGCGGCACCAATGACCACGGCATCATCGCCGCCCGCTTCCGCTATCGCCCGATCAAGGTGGAGGCGGCGGGCATAGTGGAAAGCTAGACGCCACAGCAAATCACCGCAAACTGTTTGCCTATAACGTTTTAGATCGCTACCAATTCGCCATCCAACGCCGCCCACAGGCGCGGCGGGATCATAAAGGGTGGGGAATATGGCGGACACATACGGCAGCAATCTGGCGGACACATTGTATGGCGGCGAGGGCGGCGTTCGGGTTTTTGGCTGGTTGCAAAGCAATCCCAAGGGCGATCAGGGGCCAGCCGATGACCATGACCGCATTCGCGGCGGCGCGGGCAAAGACACGCTTTCGGGCGGGGCGGGCGATGACAACATCGGCGGCTATGCCCCCTCGGACAGCAACGGCGACTTTGCCGCCTCTGGCAGCGATCTGATCTATGGTGGCGCGGGCAATGATTACCTGATCGGCGGGGCTATTGCCGAAAACGACCGTGACTCGCTTTATGGCGGCTCGGGCGACGACACGGCATTTGGCGCCTATGGCCATGACCTTATCATCGGCGGGGCGGGCCATGACCAACTAATCGGCGATGATGGCGAGCCGGGCCTTGGCGCAGGCAACGATACGATCCTTGGCGGTCTGGGCGACGATCAGATCTTTGGCGACGATGGCAATGACTCGCTGCTGGGTGAAGATGGCAATGATCAGATCGTCACTGACAATGGCGATGATTTCGCCGATGGCGGCCTTGGCAATGACGACCTTTGGGGCTTTGCCGGGAACGACCGGCTGATCGGCGGCAAGGGGAATGACAATCTGATCGGCGACAGCGACGGTGGCGGCACGGATTATGGTGTTGGCAAGGACACGCTCTTTGGCGGCGATGGCCAGGATTCCCTATGGGGTGATCGCGGGGCTGACCTGCTTTATGGCGGCAAGGGCAATGATCGGCTTTTCGCCGATTTTAGCTATGCCAGTGAACATCCCGGCATTGACCGGCTTTATGGCGGGGCAGGCCACGACACAATGTCCAGCCTTGGCGGCAATGATCTGCTCTATGGCGATGCGGGCAATGACAGCCTGACCGCCGATACCGGGGCCGTCAAACTTTATGGCGGTGCGGGCCATGACCGGCTGACGGGCTATGCCGGAACCGAAGGGACTTTGTTCAGCGGTGGCGATGGCAACGACACCATTTCCGCCGACGACGGCATCACCGCCTTGGGCGGCAAGGGGAATGACCACATCGAGGTTGTCGTCCATGACCGCAGCCTGAACAGCCGGGTGGACGGTGGGGCGGGCATCGACGGGATGCGGATCTTTTCCATGTGGATGACCGAAGACCTGACCTTCAAACTGACGGCGAACGCCGACTGGACAACCTTTCAGGGCAGCCTCAAATACCGCAACATCGAACGCATCTACCTGATCTCGGGCGAAGGCGACGACCATCTGACCGGTGGCCAATACGCCGATCAGTTTGAAAGCGGTGCTGGCAATGACAGCCTGTTTGGCGGCAAGGGCAACGACACGCTTCAGGGCGAAGGCGGCGATGACGTGCTGATTGGGGGCAAGGGCAACGATCAACTCGGCGGCGGTTTGGGGCATGACACGCTGACCGGCGGGGCAGGGGCCGATACCTTTGAACTTTATATCAATCATGCCGGGGACGATTCCGACCAGATCATCGACTTCAGCCATGCCGAGGACACGATCCGCCTGTTCAGCAATGAATTCACCCTTCTGCATGACGGTGGTGAAGGGATTTCGGCGGCCGACTATCTGGCCCAGGCCTTCCGTCTGGGCACGGTGGCGCAGGACGTCAGCGACCGCTTCATCTATAACGCGGCAACGGGGCTGCTGATGTATGATGTCGATGGCAATGGCAGCGGACAGGCCCTTCTGATGGCGCAGTTCGCGGCGGGGACGGTCATCGCCGCCGATGATTTCATCTTTGCCACCTATCTGGGTTCTTAAATCCACAGCAACAATCGAAAATCCGGCCAGGGCTTGACCCGCCCCGGCCGGATTGCAAGAATTGCGCTGAACTTTGACGCGAGGCGTTCATGTCCGAGATTGCGGTCCTTTCCTGACAGCTTTGCCTGCCGCCCCGCGGTGGGCCGCTGTCATGAACCCGGATAGGTGGCCGCGTTCCGCGCCGCCTGTCCTGTCGTGACCCGATCTGACGGACCTTTCCATGAACATCTCGAAACGCGAACAGCGCGTGCTGCACCATTTGGCTTTGGGTGGCCATATTCGCCATGAATTCGACGGCAAACGCATCGTCGCTATCACCTGCTTTACCCATGACGGCGCGGTGCTGTCCGACTGCGACCTGCCGCTGTTCCAACGCCTCCGCCAACGCGGCCTGATCGGTGCCAAGGGCGGCCCCTACCGCATCACCCTGCTGGGGCGACGTTCGGTTAGGGCACAGTTGGACAATCAGGGGTGAAGGGCTTCCCCCGCCCTTGCCGGGGCGGGGGAGGCTGCCTAAAGTCGCGCAAAGGTTGATCGGAGGGGCGGGATGATCCGGGCTTTGTTGGTGCTGTTGCTCTGCGCTGGGCCGTCGTTTGGGCAGGAGGTGAACTCCGAACGCCTAGGCGTCCTTTGCGATGGGCCTTATGGGCTGTGCGGCTTGCGGGATCGATACACGGGGGAGCCTGTCGGGCCGCAGAATTATGAAGGTGTTCTTGATTTCAGCCAAGGTCTCGCCGCAGCAGTACTCATGGGGCGATATGGCTATGTCGATTCCTCTGGCGCAATGGTGATACCCCCTGAGTTTGATCTGGTTGGCTCTTTTCGCCATGGTCTCGCGCCCGTCGCCGTCAGCGGCAGGATCGGGGTGATCAATAAACAGGGAAAGATGGTTGTTGCCCCAAGGTTTCAAGAGGTTGTCGTTTTGTCTGACCAAGTTTTCGTGGCACGGGATGGGCGGTTCAAGCATGATGGTCGCGAAGCATTGCCCCTCTCAAACACTTTGGCTGCTCGTTTCGATGGTGGCGTCGGTCTGTTTCATACTCAGCATGGCTGGTTGACCGGCCAAACCTATGAGTTCAAGCAATTCACGGAACTTGACTCGCGAGAACCGCTTTTTGTCTGGGCCGCAGAGAAAGATTCTATGCAGCAGCTATGGGGCTTGATGCGGATCGAGGACGGCAGTTGGGTTGTGGAACCACAATTTGACAGCGTCGATAGAGCGATCTTCGGTCGTGCCTTCGCGAGACTGCCTGACGATGGCGCCAGCGGAAAGCGTTCAAACCTAATCGCTTTCGTAAGTGTTTCTGGCGAGGTGACCTACGAAGAAAGACTAAAAGGCCTTACCTGCCCAGACGGCAGCCGCGTTTTCAAGGAAAATGACCTCTGGGGAATACGCGGGGCGGATGGCAATGTGTTGATCCCCGCCATCCATCGCGCCCTATCGTGCTATAGAAAAGGCATCGTCTGGCTGCCGGTTGCCGACGATCGACAATGGTGTCCCCACGGGCCAGATGGGCAGCGCCGCGAAAGGCCAGCCTGCCGGGACGCCTACAATCTTTGCGAAGGAAGTTGGTCGCACTTAGGGCCCGAGGTATTGGATGAAGATGCCTTTGAAAGCAGCATTCTTTGGACGCGGACCCTGCTGGAGGTCTTGGACGATCCCAATCGAAAGGGGCCGAACTTGGTAGGCGACGGTGTCATGGGTGGTACCGGCAAACATGAAATCCGTTCGTGGGACTGCTACTTCGTGGACAACTAACCCATCTTCCCCTTTCCCCCCACATCCAATACCTCACAACAAGCGGGCCAAACCCGCTTCCGACAGGGGGCCACACTATGATTCCAGTCCAGGGTTACCAAAACCAAAAGGTCGCCGTTCTGGGCCTTGGCCGTTCCGGCCTTGCCACCGCCCGCGCGCTTCAGGCGGGCGGCGCGATCCCCCTGCTGTGGGACGACAGCCCCGAATCCCGCCAAAAGGCCGAGGATCAGGGTTTCACCTGCACCGATCTGACCCGCAATGCCGCTTGGGAGGGCATCGCCACCCTCATCACCAGCCCCGGCATTCCCCATCTTTATCCCAAAACCCACCCCGTCATCGCCCGGGCCATGGAACTGGGCATTCCCGTCGACAATGACATCGGTCTGTTCTTCCAATCCCTCGCCACCGCCCAATGGGACAGATACGAACAGCCTCCCCGCGTCGTCTGCGTCACCGGGTCGAACGGCAAATCCACCACCACCGCTCTCATCCATCACCTGCTGCAAGAGGCGGGCCGCCCGACCCAAATGGCGGGCAACATTGGCCGCGGCGTGCTGGACATTGACCCGCCCGAGGATGGCGAGGTGATCGTTCTGGAACTGTCGTCCTATCAAACCGACCTCGCCCGCGCCCTGACCCCCGACATCGCCGTTTTCACCAACCTTTCCCCCGACCATCTGGACCGCCACAACGGCATGGGCGGCTACTTTGCCGCCAAGGCTCGGCTTTTCACCCAAGGCGGTCCCGACCGGGCCATCATTGGCGTTGATGAACACGAAGGGCGTTATCTGGCGAACCAGATGGGGCAGGGGCCGGGGGACGACCGGGTGATCCGCATCTCATCGGGCCAAAAGCTGGAAGGCTTCGGCTGGGTCGTCTTTGCCCGCAAGGGATTTCTGGCGGAATGGCGCAAGGGCAAGCAAGTCGCCTCCATCGACCTGCGTGACATCGCGGGCCTGCCGGGGGCCCACAACCACCAGAACGCCTGCGCCGCCTATGCCGCCGTCCGCGCCCTTGGCCTGGCCCCCCGGCAGATCGAGGATGGCCTGCGCTCCTTTGCCGGACTGCCCCACCGCAGCCAGTTGATCGCCGAACGGAAAGGCGTGAAGTTCGTGAACGACAGCAAGGCCACCAATGTCGATTCTGCCGCCAAGGCGCTGCAAGCCTTCCCCCGCATCCGCTGGATCGCGGGCGGCATGGGCAAGGATGGCGGCATCGCCGCCCTGCAACCCTTCCTTGGTTCGGTCGTCAAAGCCTATCTCATCGGCCATTCCGCCCGCGACTTTGCCCTGCAACTGGGCCAGACCCCGCATGAGATCTGCGAAACCATGGATCGCGCCGTCACCCGCGCGGTGGCCGAGGCCGAGCCGGGGGATGTGGTTCTGCTGGCCCCAGCCGCAGCCAGCTTCGACCAGTACCCCAATTTCGAAAAGCGTGGGGATGACTTCGTCGAAAGGGTGCGGGGGTTGGTCTAGGCCAGGTCGTGCCGCATCCAGATCTGCTCCATGGCCGTCTTCTGCCAGCCGCCAGCGGCAAAGAACCGCGCGGCCTGGTCTGGCGCAAACAGGGCCGGAGCTCTGACGGGTCGCCCTGCCGCGTGAACCCTTAGGGCTGCCGTAAAGGCTTGGGCCCGCTCAGGCGTGACCTGCGCCGAAAGCGCCAACGCGGTCAGCCGCAACGCGCCGGGGCTCGGTTCCAGCAGCGCCACGATGTCTTCGCCCTGGTCCACTAGCCCATAGGTCGGGTCCGTCCGGGCCGCCATCCCGACCGGATGTTGCTGCCAGGGCAGGTCGCCTTTGGTAAAACGCCCAGCCCACTGCGCGGCCTGAAAAGGGTCCACCCGCTGCAGGGCGGTCGGCACAACGCCATGCCCAACGTCCAGATCATAGCCGCACAACGTGCCCAAGGCGCGAAAGCCCTGCTGCGCATACAGGGCTTTCGCCGCCGTATTGCTGGCGATGACTTCCAGCTCCAGCCAACGATCCTGCCGATCGCGCGCCGCTTGAATGGCCTCAACCATCGCCGCGCGCCCCAAGCCCCGCCCGCGCCAGTCGGGTGCAACGCCCAAACCCGCCACCCGGCTGATCCGCCCGCGCCGCGCGACCAAAAGGATCGCGGCAGGCCGCTCGCCATCCAGCCAAAGGGCCGAGGCCATAGGATCCAGGTTTTCGGCGCGAAACCGCCGCTCAAAACCCGCCACATCCATCGCCACCGGCACCATATAACCGGCGTAGCCCTCGTTGAAGGCTTGCACGATCAGCGACGCAGGGCATTCCGTCAGGTTTATTTGGCGCAACATCGGGGCATCCTTTTGGACCAATCTGCCCAAGACCCGAGCATCACACCAGCCTTTGATTGAGAATCATATGGCGACAATCTAGCCCCGCGCACACCCCCTGGGCGAAGCATGGAATGGATTTGGAACTTCGCCTATAGTATGATGATTGCGTCGACATCAACGTTTGCAACCCCTGATAAGGCTCGGTGCTGTTGCACAGCATCTGTGCAGGGCTCTTTGCCTAATATGCTAGTATACGTCACGATTTCGCCACAATTGGCCGCGAATTGGCTCCCCCTGTTTTTTGTTTAACCAGTCGCCGGAATAGAACGCCCCATGCAAAGCTCTGCTTCGCGCGTCAACGAAAACGTTGACGCCCCGTCAAACTCGTCCTCGAACTATGCCATCCGTCTGAATCAGACGGTTCAGGCCGAAATCGCCTCGTCCCGCGATCAGGACTGGTTTTCGGTCGAGCTGAAGGCGGGCCAGACCTATACCTTTGCCATGGTGGGGACGGGGGCCGAGATGTTGCAGGGCAGCACCCTGACGCTGATCGGCAAGGACGGCCGCACGACCCTTGCCGCCAACGATTCCGGCCTGCCCAACGGTCATGCGCTGATCACCTTCACCGCCAAGGAAAGCGGCACCTACTATCTCTCGGCCAAAGGCAGCGATGGGCTGCGCGGCGAATACGGCATTTCGGCCACCGAGGGCCGCAAGGCCAAGATGGATGCCGACATGCTGGCCGGCCTGTTGCAACAGGCCGGAAGCTGGAGCGACACCCGCGGCGAAGGCACAGTGGTGACTGTGGGATTTCGCCAATCGTCGAATGACGACGAGTTCAAGAATTTCTCGCGCTTCACCGACCAGCAGAAAAAGATCGCGATTAAGCTGCTGAAAGGGGTCGAAGAGTTTACCGGCCTGAAATTCAAGATCGTCAATGCCCAAGGCTATACCAACGACGCCTCGATCCTGTTCGGCAACTACAGCGAAAAGGATGGTCTGGGCGGGTTCGGCTATTATCCGGGCGAAGAAGACGGCGATCATCGCGCCGGTGATATCTGGATCAACAAGGCCGGCAGCGACGGGCTCGATTTCATCCAGATGCACGAACTGGCGCACGCCCTGGGCCTGTCCCATCCGGGGCACTATGACGCGACCAACGGCAACCGCATCACTTACAACAACAGCGCCCAGATCACCCAAGACAGCTATACCGAAACGGTGATGAGCTATTTCGACGGCTCGGCCACCGGCGACAAGCTGGGCAAGATCCTGACGATGCGGCCCAGCGACATGCTGGCGCTGCAACTGATGTATGGCGCGAATATGGAAACCCGCACCGGGAATGACACCTACGGTTTCCACAGCAACCTCAAAGGCATCTACAGCTTTACCGCCAAATCGCAGGCAACCCTTGTGATCTGGGATGCGGGCGGGCGCGACCGGCTGGACCTTTCGGGTTTCCGCCAGAACCAGATGATCACGCTGGAGGATGGTGGCCTGTCCAATGTCGCGGGCTTCCGTCAGAACCTGGGCATCGCCCATGGTGCCTTTATCGAAGAGGCAATTGGCGGCTGGGGCGATGACCGCATGTTCGGCAATGACCGCGCCAATCTGCTGGACGGCCGCGCTGGCCATGACCGGCTGTTTGGGGGCGCAGGCAATGACCGCCTGATCGGCGGCGCAGGCAACGACATTCTGAAAGGCGGATCTGGGGATGACCGCCTGCTGGCCGGTCCGGGGGTAGACCGGCTGTTCGGGGGGGGCGAGGCTGATACCTTTGTCATCACGCGGGGGGTGGACCGCGCGATCATCGGCGATTTTCAGGACGGTCAGGATCAGATCGACCTGTCTTCGCTGAACATCAGCTTCGCCCATGTCCTGAAAAACGCGGAACAGGACGGCAAGAACACTGTCCTGCATCTTGCGGGCGATGTGACCGTCGAGCTGCTCGGCGTTGCCAAGCTTGATCTGGATCGCGACGACTTCATCTTCTAATCTGGGCGAAAGCCCAGAGGGACAAGATGCAAGGCCAATGCACCTGCGGCACCATCCGCTATCGCCTGAACGCCCGCCCGTTGTTCACCCATGCCTGTCACTGCACTTGGTGCCAGCGTGAAACCGGCGGGCCCCATGCCTGGAACGCGATGATCGAGGCGGGGTTTGTCGAACTTCTGGCCGGGCAACCGCAAGAGGTTGTCACCCCATCAAATTCTGGCAAGGGCCAGATCATCTGCCGCTGTCCGAATTGCCATGTGGGGCTTTGGTCGCATTATGCCGGGGCAGGCCGGGGCGTGGCTTTTGTCCGGGTTGGCACGCTTGATGATCCCAGCGCCTTTCCCCCCGATATTCACATCTTCACCAGCACGAAACAGCCTTGGTATGTCTTGCCGAAAGACGCGCCTGCCGTGCCGGAATATTACGACCGCGCCGCCTATTGGCCCGCTGAAAGCCTTGCCCGCTGGGCCGCCTTTAAGGCCGGGTCAGCCCCAAAGGGCTGACCCCCCCTCGCATCAGGAATCAAACAGAAAATGGCTGATGTCCAACTGTGCCTTGGTCATGCCTTCCAGCGTCACCGTGTTGCCTGCCGACAAGGTCAGCACCAGATCGCCATCCACCATCTTGCTGTTCTTGATCAGATTCTGAACTTGCGCGCGGCTGAAATCGTCCAGTTCGATCTTGTCCAGACCGTTCTGGAAATCGCTGATCACGTCGCGCCCGTCATTCCGGTCAAACTCGAACACATCCGCCCCGCCGCCCCCTGCCAGCCAGTCATTGCCCGCATCGCCTTCCAGCCAGTCACGCCCCGCGCCGCCATAAAGGCTATCGGCCCCCGCACCGCCGTCCAGATCGTCATTGCCAAAACCGCCGAACAGCCGGTCATTGCCACCGTCGCCGTCCAATTCGTCATTGCCATTCAGCACATAAAGCGTGTCATTGCCGCCCAAGCCGTCCAGTTCATCATATCCGTTCGTGCCGCGCAGCGTGTTCGGGCCAGCGGTTCCAACTTTATTGACCATGATGCAGTCCTTTCTATTTGCCCAAAGGGGCGATTCGTCGTCATGGTCCCGTTCTAGCGCAGGCTTCCTGACAGCGGCCTGACCCGAACTGTCAGCCAATTGTCAGGCGGCATATGTCATAAAAGGCTTATGAAAAAGCGCATCACACTCATCCTTGCCACGATCCTTCTGCCGCTTGCGGCGGTCGGGCAGGTCACACCCACCCCCGACTTTGAAATCGCCGCCGAAGCGGTGGCCAAGGGTGAAATCCTGCCCTTGGCCGATGTGCTGAAATCCCTCGCCTCCGTCCAACCCGGCCGCGTGGTCGAGGTTGAACTAGAGATCAGCGATGGCCTGCGTGTATACGAGGTGGAATTGGTCACCGATGATGGCCGCCTGATCGAGGTGGATATTGACGCCGCAACGGGCGTGATCGTCGAAATGGAAGAGGATGACGACGACTGATGCGCGCCCTTGTCGTCGAAGATGACCGCCGGATCGCCGCCGATCTGCAACGCGCGCTGGAATCGGCGGGCTTTCGGGTGGAACTTGTCGAAGACGGCGAAACGGCGTGGTTCCGGGGCGGCACGGAAAACTATGACCTGATCGTGCTGGATCTGGGCCTGCCGCGTCTGGACGGTCTGACTGTCTTGAAACGCTGGCGGGCCGAGGGGTGCGAAAGCCCGGTGCTGGTGCTGACAGCGCGGGGCGCTTGGGCGGAACGGGTCGAAGGGATTGATGCCGGGGCCGATGACTACCTGCCGAAACCCTTCCGTATGGAGGAATTGATCGCCCGCGCCCGCGCCTTGGTGCGGCGTGCGGGCGGTCGCGCCACGGCCCAACAACAGGTCGGTCGGCTGACCGTCGATCTGAATCGGATGCTGGCGGCGGTCGATGGCGTGCCGGTCGCCCTGACCCCGCTGGAATTTCGCCTTCTGGCCTATCTCGCCCTGCACCGCGACCGCGTGGTGCCCCCGACCGAACTGCTGGAACATCTGTATGGCGACGACGACGCGAAAGAGGCCAACGCGGTCGAGGCGGTGATCACTCGGTTGCGGCGCAAGCTGGGCGCAGGCATCGTCGGCACAAGGCGCGGCTTTGGCTATCATCTGGAAGATCAGGCATGATGGGCCGCTCGCTCCGCTGGCGCTTGATCCTCTCGGGCGCTGCGGCGATCCTCACCGCCTTGGGGCTGGCGGCGCTGGGCCTTGCGCTGCTGTTTGAACGCCATGTCGAACGGGTGGCCGTGGCCGATCTCTCGGCCCGTGCCCTGACCTTGGCGGCGATGGTCGAAGACGATGGCGCGCGGCTGGGCGATCCGCCTGCCGATCCACTCTATGACCAACCCTTTTCCGGCCATTACTGGCAGGTGCAACTCGGCGACGACCTGCGCCGCTCCCGCTCGCTTTGGGATTTTCGTCTGCCGATGGCGGAGCTTTCCCCCGGCGCGACGCTTGTGCAAACCCTCGCCGGTCCGCAGGGCGAGGCCTTGCTGGCGGTCGAACAGGCCCTCAAGGTCGGCGATCAAACCTTTCGCATTCTGGTCGCCACCGACCGCGACGAACTGACCCAAGCCCGGCAGGGCTTTCTGGGCGACCTTTTGCCCTATCTGGCGCTGCTGGGTGGCCTGTTGGTGCTGGCCTCTGGCCTGCAAGTCACCATCGGCCTGCGCCCCTTGGCCAATGTTAGCACCCGTGTCGCCGCCCTGAACGCCGGGCAACGTGACCGGATGGGGGGCGATCTGCCCACCGAAGTCATCCCCTTGGCCCAAGAAATCGACACGCTGCTCGATGCCCGTGACACAGAACTGGCCCGCGCCCGGCACCGCGCGGGCGATCTGGCGCATGGGTTCAAGACGCCCTTGCAGGCGCTTTTGGGCGACGCTGGCCTTTTGCGTGACCGGGGGCAGGATGATCTGGCCGATAGCGTGGAACATGTCGCAAGCTCTATGCGCCGCCTTGTGGACCGCGAACTCGCCCGCGCGCGGATCGGGTCCGACCGGGGCCGGGCCGAGGCTGACGTCGCCCGCGCTGTGCGCCGCGTGATCGAAGTGCTGCGCCGCACGCCAAAGGGTGGTGACATCCAGTGGCAGGTGCAGGGGGCAGAGGGGCTGAAAGCCCGCATCGACCCCGATGATCTGACCGAGGCCTTGGGCGCGCTGCTGGAAAACGCCCTGCGCCATGCGGCAGGGCAGGTGGCTGTGACCGCCTTGGCAACGCCCGGCGGCATCGTGCTGACCATCCGCGATGATGGGCCGGGCGTCGCGCCTGCCGATCTGGCCCGCCTGTCGGAACGCGGCCTGCGTCTGGACGAAAGCGGCGAAGGGCAGGGCATCGGCCTTGCCATCGTGGCCGATATTGTCGAGGCGGCGCGCGGCGCGCTGCATTTCGAAAACGGCGGGCCGGGGCTGGTCGTCACCATCCGCCTTCGCGCCGCTATAGCCTGATCTGCCCTGCCGTTTCCCACAGCAAACGCGCACTGGCCGCCAGCGCCTCAGTCTCTCCAGCATTCAGGTCGGGCATCAGATCGGCCATCACCCCATCGCGCCCCAACACCCGTGGCACCGACAGCGCCACATCGCCCAAGCCCGGAAAATTCGCCCGCATCGACACCGACAAAACCGCCCGCTCATCCCCCGCAATCGCCCGCACGATCCGCGCCAGCCCGGCCCCGATGCCGTACCAAGTGGCCCCTTTCCCCTCGATGATCCGATAAGCCGCCCGCCGTGTGCCTTGATCAATCTCGGCCATCACCGCATCGGTGATCGGCGCGCCGACCTGCGCTGCAAAATCCCGCAAGGGCAGGGTGCCCGCCCGCGCCGCTGACCAGGCCAGAACCTCGCTGTCGCCGTGTTCGCCCAGCACATAGGCATGCACCGATTGCGGCGAAATCCCCAGATGCCGCCCCAAAAGGCTGCGGAAACGCGCCGTATCCAGAATCGTCCCCGACCCGATCACCCGCCCCGGCGGCAGACCCGAGATCCGCGTCGTGATATCCGTCATGATGTCCACCGGGTTGGTGGCGATCAGCAAAATCGCCTCGGGCGCTGCCTGCATCACCTGCGGCACGATCTGCTGAAACACCGCGGCATTCCGCGCCAAAAGGTCCAGCCGCGTTTCCCCCGGCGACTGGTTCACCCCCGCCGCCAGAATCACGACACCCGCCCCCGCAAGATCGGCATAGCCCCCAGCCCGCACCACCAAGGGCCGCCCAAAGGGCACCGCATGGGCAATATCCTCGGCCTCGGCCAAGGCGCGGGCCGGATTGTGGTCGATCAGCACCAATTCCGACGCAGCCCCTGTAAGCGCCACAGCAAAACCCGCTGCCGAGCCGACCATCCCCGTGCCCACAATCCCAACCTTCATCCGCGCCTCCTCTGCTGCATGCAGGCTAGCAGCCGATGGCGCACGGGGGAATGATTTGGGTCAAGGCCTATCGCCCGATCAGCGCCCGCGCCTTGGCCCGCACTTCGGCCAGTTCCCCTTCGCTGATCCTGCCTTTGGCTTTTGCCCCACGGGCTCGCCAGTCCAACGATTTCACCTGATCCGCCAGAACCGCGCTTTGCCTTGCGTCGTCGATCGCCACCTCAAACGGATAACCCTTGCGCTGCGTCGTCAGCGGGCAGCACAGCATCAAACCCATACGGTTATAGGCTTGCGGCGAAAGCACGACCGCCGGACGATGCCCCGCTTTTTCGTGCCCAGCCTGCGGCGAAAAGCTCAACCACACAATGTCCCCGGCATCAGGCACATATTCGGCCATTTCAAAGGGCTTCCGTACCCGTCGGTGCGCCAAAGTCAGCCTCACCGTGCTGATTTTCGGGCGTGATCCCGGCGATCAGGCTTTCCAGATCATATTCCTCGCCGACCAGCGGCTCGATCACGATCCGACCCCCATCTTCACGCACATCCACAGCCTGATCGACCCGCAACCCGGCAGCGGCCAAGATCGAAGCCGGAATGCGGACCGAGGCACTGTTACCCCATTTCTTGACAACGGCACGCATGGTATATCCTGTTTCTACAATGTTGATACTAACATTGCGCGCAGGCCGTTTCAACCCACCCCCAAAACCCGCTCCAGCCGGTCATAGCTTTCTGCCATCCCATCTGTCATGCCCGTCGCCAGCATCGCTTCGCGCGTGGCCCCATCAGGCAGGGTCATGCGCATGGTGAACAAAGTGCCCGCCCCATCGGCCTGAAACAGTGTTTCCACATGGTTGTCGGGTGTCGCATCCGGCAGGAACATGCGTTCGACATGCACGATCCGCTGGTTCGGCTCCACCGTCAGATATTCCCCCGTCGCATGGAAATCCGCCCCCTTGCCATCGCTCCATTCAAAGCGGAAACTGCCGCCTGTCCGGCAATCGTTCTGGCAGACCGGCATTGCCCAACCCTCTGGCCCCGTCATCCAGCGTTTGATCAGCGCCGGTTCGACATGGGCGCGAAAGACCTGCGCCGGGGGCGCTGCAAAACGCCTTGTCACCAGAATTTGCGTATCGCCTTCCATCGTCAACTTCATGACCATCCCTCCAAAACCGCATCCAGCCGCTGATAGGCCTCATCCATCCCCTCGACCATGGCCGTGGCCATCGCCGCATCCCGCGCCTGATCGGATGAATACCAAACGATCATTCGCATTTCCGTCAGATTGTCGCCCAAGGCCACCAGTTCGGTCGTCACACGCGTCTCACCGCCCGTCCAATCCTCGTCAAAGGTCTCGCTATGCACCATCCGATGCGGGGCTTCGATTTCCAGAAAGCGCCCCGTCACGCCCATTTCTCCGCCATCGGCCCGCGTCCAGACCCAGCGAAAACCCCCGCCCACCCGGAAATCCTGTTCGCACAAGGTCATCGGTGCCACCCGCGCCCACAGCCATTTCGGGATCAGCGCCGGGTCGGTCATCGCCTGCCAAACCCGACCCAAGGGCGCATCAAAGCGCCGCGTAAACAGGATTTCATGCGCCCCCGAAGCGGTGGCTTGCAATTGGTGCATCAGTTTGGCCCTTTTGTGAATGATTGATCGGTTATTTTTCAGCGCTGTCTTCGCGCCCCATCTCTTCCAGCAAAACGTCCAGCCGCCGATAGCGTTCCTCCCAGATCGCCCGGAACCGGCCCAGCCAATCCCACAGCTCCTCCACCCGTTCCGGCTTCAGCCGCCGGGGGCGGCTTGTCCCCTCGATCCGCGTTTCAATCAGCCCCGCCTCTTCCAACACCTTCAGATGCCGCGAAACCGCGGGCTGGCTAATCGCAAAGGGCCGCGCCAGTTCCTGCACCGTCGCCTCTCCCTCAGCCAAACGCGCCAGAATGGCGCGGCGCGTCGGGTCGGACAGGGCGGCAAAGGCGGGGTCAAGTTGGGGCATTGGTGATTCCATCTTTATATAAGTAATTTATTATATAACGAATGGGCGAGTCAATCCGCCTGTATTCTGCACCGCGATGTGCTATGATTACATCAGACGACAAAAGGTGACTCATGCCCCAAGCCCTGACATCCGAACCCATCACCATCCGCACCGCCAAAGTGGCTGAAATTGACGCCTTGGCCCAAGCGATGGACCGCACGCGAAATTACATTGTCAATCAAGCCATTGAGTAATATTTGGCCGCCAACGCTTGGCAGATGGAACGCATTGTCGAAGGCGTAAAGGCCGCCGAATCCGGCCAGGCCAAACCCGCCGAAGATGTCATTAACGCCATAGCCGCCAAGCACGGCTGGACGGTGTGAGGGGGCTGATCATCGCCGATTCTGCGGCGGACGATCTGGAAAACCTTGTCGATTTCATCGCGCAGGACCGTCCCGAAAATGCCGAAGCTGTCTTCCGCACCCTTGTCGCTGCCGCCCGCAGAGTGACTGAATTCCCTGCGATGGGCCGTCCCGGACGCCATCCGCTGACGCGGGAATTTTCGGTGCCCGACCTTGTGTGTTTGTTTTGTGTTAAGGTTTGCCCCTGCGCTGCGGTCCAACGCTTTGC
>NZ_BMYJ01000009.1:0-63332 GCF_014652215.1 Neogemmobacter tilapiae
AGAAAGAAGATCATCGAGGCGGTGTCCCCCGCGCGGGCCTTGTTGATCAGCCCCTGCGCGATGGTCCCGATGGCGCGGGCCTTGCCGCGTTTATATCGTGCTGCAATCTCCTCATCGCGTTCCATCAGCGCATAGAAGGTCCGCCGGGCGATGCCGAAGTAATCCGCCACCTGTTCGGCGGTCAGGACAGCGGCGAGGGTCTCCACCTCGGCCATCTGCGCGTCAGTCAGGGTTGTGGGTGTGCGTCCCATCAGGCGACCTCCGCCGTTGCATGGGTGACGGGCCCAACCTCATCAGCCAGGCCTTCTGCGCCCCGTTCCAAGGCCACCTCGGCAAAGCTGCGTCCATCTTCCAGCACCGCCACTTGCCCGGTCAGCGACTGCCAGCGCAGCACGGCGACATCGACGTAGGCCGGGTTCAGTTCCACCGCATGACAGATGCGCCCCGCGGTCTCGGCGGCGATCAATCCGCTCCCCGATCCGAGGAAGGGCTCATAGATGGCCTGACCGGGCGAGGAATTGTTCAGCATCGGGCGGCGCATGCAATCGACCGGCTTCTGCGTGCCATGCACGGTCGTCGCATCCTGCTGGCCACTCGGAATGGTCCAGAGCGTGGTTTGCTTGCGATCCCCGGACCAGTGCCCCTTGCCGGAGGTGCGCACCGCATACCAGCAGGGTTCATGCTGCCAGTGATAGTCGCCACGCGACAAGACGAGGCGTTCCTTGGCCCAGATGATCTGGCTGCGCACCGCAAAGCCGCTGGCGATCAGGCTGTCGGCCACCGTTGATGCATGCAACGCCCCGTGCCAGACATAGGCAACCTCGCCCGGAAACAGCGCCCAGGCCTCCCGCCAATCGGCGCGATGGTCGTTCAGCACCTTGCCAGTGCGTTTGGTCTGCGCGGCCCCCACGGCATTGCGCCAGCCGGGATCATACTCCACCCCATAGGGCGGGTCGGTCACCATCAGATGCGGACTGACCCCGCCCAGCACCCGGGACACTGTTGCCGCATCCGTCGCATCGCCGCAGATCACGCGGTGGTGCCCCAGCCGCCAGAGATCGCCCGGACGCGAGACCGGCTGATCGGGCACCGGGGGCACATCCTCTTCGCGGGGGTCCGCCAGATGGGCGTTCAGCAGCTGATCAATCTCGCGTCCGGTAAAACCCAGATCGCCAAGGTCGATCCCGAGATCAACGAGCTCACCCAGTTCCAGCGCCAGCAAGTCATTGTCCCACCCCGCCTGTTCCGCCAGCTTGTTGTCGGCCAGCACATAGGCCCGCTTCTGGGCCTCTGTCAGATGCGCCAGTTCGATCACCGGTACCAAGTCCATCCCCAGCTGCCGCGCCGCCATCACCCGGCCATGGCCCGCGATGATGCCATTCTCACCATCGACCAGCACCGGATTGGTAAAGCCAAACTCCCGAATCGACCCCGCGATCATCGCCACCTGGGCCGGGCTATGCGTCCGCGCATTCCGCGCATAAGGGATCAGCGCCTCCACCAAGCGGTAGTCCACCGCCAGTTCCCGTTTCTGCTGCTGTCTGCCTGCCATTACAACCTCCCCCCCGGTCCGACGATCTGCGGCGCTCTCTGCGGGGTTTGGGGGAGTATAGCATGGGGTCAATACATTGATAAGAATGACATTATTACGCAGGATCGCGCAGATATGCGCGGGAGGCGACAGTGGTGGAGATTTCGTCATTTCAGGTGTGAAACAGATGTCAGCCAGCTGCGCTGCTGGCAAATCTTCGCATCGGGCCAGCGGTGATTTTATCGGCCATTCCGTTTCCGCTTCGCGCTCGTGCTCTCTTATTATTGGTCAGTGTCGGTTGGTGAGCCCTGGTGTGACGGCATAGGACGACCAGCCCCGGCCGATTGCCGAGGTTGGTCCCCGCTGCCGTCAGCTGTCCGTGTCGGCTGGAGCCGCCCCGGCGCTTAGGCCTCCGAGGTCGCAAGGATCCTCGCCTCAGAGTTGGCCGCTACTTTCGACACTGGCTCTTGTGCCGGAGGACGCGCTTCGGCCTTTCGGACTGCGCTTGGCATGTGTCCTCGCCCCGCGGTATGCCCACCCCAAAACCAGCGCCGCGGTCATAAAACCCTCCGCTGGTAAGGACGATGCCAGACCCCGGTTCGTTTGGTCTGGTCGCGCAACCAAGATACCACTTCGCGCAAAGCATTGTAATTATGACAATTAATTCCATTTCACGCCATTCAACGACAAATGGCGACACACCTTTGCAGATTCTTGATTCCTAGAGGCGCACAACTCAGATTGGTGAAAGGAGCCAGAACTTCGCAAAAATCGGCGGAACGCGACGAAGGTTCCGTTTGGGCATATGGCGATAGGTCAACGATCAGCCAAGGCGACGCCATCGAAACCGTGCTCCGGTGGCCCAACAGTTCAACGAAGCTGAGTGCTTTGCTGTTGCCGCTGACCGCGCGCCCGTGCAAAATGCTCCAACCCGTGAGAAAAGGGTGGGGCCAAATCGTCGCAGCACCTCATTTACAAGGGTAAATCAACGACCAGACCGTGTGGGGAAACATGGACAATTCAGTTTCAATTGAACTCGAAATTGCCCGACAGAAATTGCTTAAGAACAAGTTAGGTGAACTTTTTGCTTGGCAAGCTCCTGCAGTTGTCAAATCCGTAGGTCCATTTGATCCAGCAGTTTTTGAAAAATTCAAACAGGATTGCCGAGCGATCGAGGATGTTTGCCGTGCACAATTGTCTGAACTGACAGATTCAGAGATCGAAATCCTTCTGACTCGCAAAGCCAGCGAAGAATTGATTTGTCGAGAGTGGGGTAATTTCCAGGAAACCCCAATTTATCATCTGCAACGTAGGATACCTATTTGGTATGCGGGTGGATTTGGCCATCCCGATCATGTGGCTGACTTTGTGTACTGGGCGAAGATGCCGCGATTTTCCGTTCACGAAATTTCTTGCCTATCGGTTGGCATCGAGCCTGATACCTTCACAAAACAGAAACTAGACGATTACTCTAGAATGAGTGGATCGCGCTCAGCGCCTATTGCATTTTTGCTTCGGCAGATCGATCTGATCAGACGTCGTTTCGACCCCTATTTTTCTGATGCCGCTATCGAACCGGATGACTTTCTTCCGTGGGCAGATCGCGTCGAGTTGGAAGTTCACCCCGAATTCACACGGCTGCTGCGACAATATCTTCCGCAGAGTGGCGTAGCAAACACCTCAACGCCGCCAAAATCCGAGCCGCACAAACGTGAAATCGACATGATCGCCCAGCTGTTCACCGCCTTGGCAATCGACCAGTTGGGCTATGTTCCTACCCATCCCCGCAGCCCGATTCCAAAGGAAATTGCCGATATGGCGGCCAAGCTTGGTTTGGCGGGCACCGACGATTCCGTGCGTAAATATCTGAGAATCGGTGCCTCATTCCTTCCTGAGGGGTGGCAAAAGGATTAAATTTAGTCGGTTAACGATCGGGATCAAGAAAGAACGATCATTTTCAGTGGCTTGGGTTCGATCGGCAGACCCCTTCGCTCAATCGGCCCATATTGCTTTGACGTCCTGCACTGTCATTTGGCGACATTACCGACAGGTGGGATTATGAACTCGAATGAAAATGAAAAATACGACCGCAGAGATACCAACATCCTCCTCGAACGCGAACTGGCGGCTCGTTGGAAGATGTCTGCGCGAACGCTGCAGCGCTGGCGGGCACAGGGCTGGGGTCCGAGCTTTATACGCATTGGCGGGGCGATCCGGTATACGCTGGCCGACGTCGAGGATTACGAAAAGCAGCAGAAAGAATGTAGGGGCTCTCAGGAACTGATCAGCCAACACTTGCGGGGTGACACCCCATGAAACGCCCCAATCCCCTGCGTCCTGACCTGATGTCCCCCGCCGAACGCCGCGCGGAATTGTGTCACCTCCTGGCGCTGGGTCTGGTGCGGCTGCGGATGCGGGACAGGGGTGAAGATACTGACAGAACTGGAGAATTTCCGCTACACTTCACGTGCGAACAGAGCGGTAGTCGGGGTGCAAATGACTGGAGACCCGCATGACCCCTGATCCCATCCCCGCACGCCTGGCGGCGCTGAAAACCGCGACGACGCCCGATCTGAAGGCGCAATGGCGTGAGCTGTTTGACAGCGAACCGCCGCCCTTCAATCGCCGCTATCTGGAAAGCCGCTTGGCCTACCGCATTCAGGAACTGGCCTATGGCGGGTTGAAGCCGGAAACCATCAAACGGCTGGAACAGCTGGGCGAGGAATTGGATGGCGGCGACAGAAAGAAGCGCGCCATGCGGCTCGACCGGGATCGCCCCATCATCGGCACGAGGCTGATCCGCGAATGGCAGGGGGTGGAGCAGGTTGTCACCGTGACCCAAGGTGGGTTTGAATGGCAGGGGCGGCCCTACCAATCGCTCTCGGCCATCGCCCGCGCCATCACCGGCACGCGCTGGAACGGCTGGGTGTTCTTCGGCCTGAAGAACCATCGGAGGGCGGCATGAACAATGCTGTCGTCCGCAAACTGCGCTGCGCGGTTTACACCCGCAAATCCTCGGAAGAGGGGCTGGAGCAGGAGTTCAATTCCTTGCATGCGCAGCGCGAGGCCTGTGAAGCCTACATCGCCAGCCAGCGCTCGGAAGGCTGGGTACTGGTGCGCGATCAGTATGACGATGGTGGCATCTCCGGTGGCACGCTGGAACGCCCCGGCCTGAAGCGGTTGCTGGCCGATATCGAGGATGGGCTGGTCGACGTGGTGGTGGTCTACAAGATCGACCGCCTGTCCCGCTCGCTGATGGATTTTTCCAAGCTGGTCGAGGTCTTCGACCGCAACGGCGTGACCTTCGTGTCTGTGACGCAGTCGTTCAACACCACCACCTCCATGGGGCGGCTGACGCTGAACATCCTGTTGTCCTTCGCGCAGTTTGAACGCGAGGTGACCGCCGAACGCATCCGGGACAAGGTTCGGGCCAGTCGGATGAAGGGGATGTGGATGGGGGGCTGCCCGCCGCTGGGCTATGTCGTGCAGGACCGCAAGCTGGTGATCAATGAGGGCGATGCTGACCACGTCCGCTGGGTCTTTGCCCGGTTCATCGAGATAGGGTCCGGCACGGTGCTGGCGCAGGAACTGGCGGAACGGGGCGTCACCACCGCCCGAGGCCACCGCATCGACAAGAAGTTCATCTACCGCATGCTGAACAACCGGGTCTACATCGGCGAAGCGGTTCACAAGGGGACCAGCTATCCCGGCGAGCACAAAGCCATCATCGACCGCGACACATGGGACAAGGTCCATGCCATCCTGACCGAAAGCCCGAGGAAGCGCGCCAGCAACACCCTCGCCGACACGCCCGCGCTGTTGAAGGGGTTGCTCTACGGTCCCGATGGCGCTGCTTTTTCACCGACCCACACCCGCAAGGCCGGGCGGCTTTATCGCTACTACGTCAGCCAAACCGTGCTGAAACATGGAGCCGGATCATGCCCCATTGGACGCGTGCCAGCGGGGGAGATCGAAGCGGCTGCCATCGATCAACTGCGGGCCGTGTTTCGCCAGCCAGAGATCGTGGCGGGCACATGGAAGGCGGCCCGCAGCTATGACAGCGCCATCAGCGAGGCCGAGGCCCGCGAGGCGTTGACGCAGCTGGACCCGCTCTGGGACGAACTCTTCCCTGCCGAACAGGCCCGCATCGTGGCAGTGCTTGTCGAGCGGATCGACACCGGCACCGAGGGGCTGAATCTCCGGCTGCGCGTCGATGGGCTGGCCAACCTTGCCCGCGAGATGTTCACCCCAGCGCTGGAAGCCGCAGAATGACTCGCGTGCAGGCCGACATCCTCACCGTGCATGTGCCGTTCAGCATCCACAAGCGCGGCGGGCGGAAGGAAATTGTCCTGCCCGTAGGGGCACCGAACCAGCGACCGCGCATCGACAGCAGCCTGATCAAGGCACTGGCCCGCGCGTTTCGATGGCAGCGGATGCTGGAATCTGGGGAATTCGCCACGATCGGCGATCTCGCCGCGCGGGAGGGCATCGCGCCGTCCTATATGACGCGGATCATGCGTCTGACGTTGCTGCCGCCGGAGATGGTGGAGGCGATTTTAGATGGGCGGCAGGGGGCGGAGGTGACGTTGGCTGGTGTGTTGGAGGGGGCTGCGGCGGAGTGGGTGGGAAAGCAGGCGAGCAAGGCTTGAACGACGCACTCGGCCCTTAGCGGACGTTCGAGCATCGTCGATGCTGCGCGGCGGCATTCCCCGAACCGGCCACTGGACAAGCGGCGCTGCATTTCGGCCTGCGGAGCGTCAGCGATGCGGACAAAGGGTTGATGCCCTACCGAGGTACAAACCGGCGACGGAAGGCCGCCACCCTTTCTAGATGCTCAGCAACAATAATTTTCGCCTTGGCCGCCAAGCCGGTACTTTCCCCTCGTCCTCTCCAGCGAAATAGAGAGTCACCTGCATTGATTTCCTGGGGAGGGCAAATAGCAAGCCTGCCTGCCGGCCATCCCGACAAGCAGGTTACCGAGCAAGCAGACTGGCATGTAGTCCTGCCGTCAGGCACCCGTGTCGATGAAGGTCGGGTCAGATAGGGCGGTCCGTCTCGTCGGCTTCGGGCAAGCGCAAATCTGCAATAGCATCTAGGACACGTCTGATGATCGCGGCCCCCTCAGGAGTATGGTCCCAGATCCTACGCAGGCTCGCATTCGCTTTTGCCCACTCAGTATCCATTGTAATGTCTTCGTCTACCTTCGGCACCTTAACGTTGAGGGCCTTGCAGATTTGCACAACATTATTGCTAATCGTCTTGAAATGTCCCGCGCATATACGGCCAACCTGACTTGGATGGACGTTCGCTAATCTTCCTAGATCGGCTTTGCTAAGCTTGCTTTCCGCGTATTTGGTCGAAATCCGCTTGTGTAGCTCACTTAATTGATTGCTTGTTGGCTTCATGCAAATTAGCATGTATGAGAGCAAGCAGATTTGCAAGGAGTTATCGATGAGCGAGATCCGCTTCTACCGAGCCAGCGAGAAGCCCTTCGGCGTGTTCAGCAACCTCTATCGTCGCGAGATCGAGTTCGAGGGCGAGACGTTCGCTACCAGCGAGCACGCCTACCAGGCGGGCAAGCCGCGCAAGCCAGCTGTAAGGAAGTGGCTAATGGAGGCTCCATCTCCGGCGCTTCTGGCGATGGCGGCCCACGGTCTGTACTACTGGGACGTGGCCCCGGGCTGGTCGACCTCAAAATTCGATCGCATGCGGGCTGTGCTGCGGGCGAAGTTCACGCAGCATCCCGATCTTCGCAAGCTACTTCTCGGAACTGGCGACGCGAGGCTCGTCGAGGCGGCGACCGCAGACAGCCAAGTCAATCGTCTATGGGGCGAGGTCAATGGGGTCGGTCAGAACAAGCTCGGTGAACTGCTAATGGAGCTTCGCGCAGAGTTGCGCGATCAGGGCGCGGACACCGACACATGTCTTACGGCGGCTGAGTGAAGCCTAGGTTAGCAGATCGCGGGCGGATGTTTAAGATCTCGCGGACGAAGCCTGCGCCCCGCTTCTTGAACAAGCCGCGGGCGCCGGCGTACGCGCAGTTCTCAGCCGCGAGACGCTGACCCGCGACGATCCCTTCGAGCAAGTCCGCCGCCTTGAGGCTGGAAGTGCAGAAGTCGTTGGCGAGGATCCAGTCGATTACGCCGACGCTGACCATGTCTCCCGAACCGCATGTGTCCAAGACCGTAGGCGCGCTAATCGCGTCACACCAAGTAGTTCCTAGCCCATCGCGCACCTCGAGGCCCGAAGCTCCGTAAGTAACGATGCGAACACACTTGTGGAGACGGTCAGCCAAGCGAGCGCCAAGCCTGTCATCGGAATATTTCAGGATTGTCGCGAGCTGCACGGCCTCATCGAAGTGATCGCCTTCCTTGAAGTCGGACGGCTCGAAGAATATGATCGCACCCGCCGCACTCGCGGTCTTCATCGCCTCAAGGATGCCGTCCGATAGCCGGTCGGCATAGAAGATCGAGCATCGCGAAAGCATATTCAGCGCGGGGGCGACCTCGGCGTGGCCGATTGGCTGGTATCGCGGCAGCTCCTCGAGCGTCTCCGGGCACAAGAAGCTGAATTCATGCTGTCCCAATTCGGTGTTGAGCTCCTGCGCCAGCACGGGCGACCGAAGGTCGGCGCGTCGGGAAATGAACCGTGTGGTCGCGCCAGCCTGCTCGAACTCGTCAATCAGTCTGTAGCCCGCATCATCATCTCCGAGCGCTAGAACGGGCGCCACATGGCGATGGAGCATCGCCAGAGACACGAGCACGTTCCCGCACGAGCCGCCCAATGCCTCGTCGAAGAGATTGCCATCGGCGTAGATGCGGTCGAGCACCGTAAACCCGGTGCCGGCGACGTCGACGCGATATTCGGGGTGTAGAGGTGAGTCGTGCATATTCACTTATGTAGTCGATCCCTATCTCCTGTCGAGGCCAAGCGATGCGACATCGAGGCGAACCCTTCCGATGTTCGATGGTACCAGAGCGCACAATATGTTGAGAAGTGCCTTCGGACCCGCCGGGCCTGATCCGAATAGAGACCAGCTGCCGTTTGCAGCGCCGCACACGTCTCCGACGCTTATGCCGTAGGGATGGGAGAGCAGGGCGTGATCGTTCCCCGGTCGGGATCCGCTGTCCCCGAAGCAGAGGACCTCGACTCCAACAGGCAGATCGGCCTTGATCGCGTTGACGACGGAAAGCTTGCTCGAGGCCGCCGGGACAATGTCGTAGCTGTGGCCAGATCCCATGACGCGGACAAGGCCGGCCGCGAACGGCGCGCAGCCTTCTAAGTCAACTGGGAAGCGGTAGGGATGGCGCAGCTTGTTCATTTCGACAGTGATCTGCACCTCTTGGTGCTTGAATTTGTGGCAGAAAAATAGCTCGCTTCGGTCATTGAGAAAGGCCGCGGTCTCGGTGATCGCCGTATTCGCCGGTGCGCGATCCTCGTCTACGTCGACATCCGCCATGCGGATATGCCCCCCGTTGTAGTAGCCAATCGGGATCGACGAAAGCATATCGGCGGGCAAGACCTTCCTCAATTCTTCCCCCGCCGAACCGCCGCGACCCGTCGCGAACCCGATCCTGAGCCCGGACCTATACAGTCTGATCAGTTGGTCAATAATCTCCCTGTCCGGCTCGGAGTAGCGCCCGGCGGTCGTCACGATCGTTCCGTCGTAGTCGAATACCGCACCGCCGATGTCCGCATCAGCCAGCGTCCGCAAGCGCTCCCGACCAATCAGGTCAAGAGGATCGTCATCGGGATCGTGGGAATCAGATTTCGAGATGGCCGCGCGTTTGTGCCGAACATGCGGAGGCAGGGCTCGGGCTAAATCGGTTAGCGAGCGGTCATCATAAATCGCGCGCCCAAATTCGCCAATGCCCGGCTTCCCGGGGTCGATACCGACCACAGTCCCCATCGCCTCTATGATGCTGAGCCCATCAATCATCGCGAGCGCGTTGTCGAGACGACCGCATGACCGCTGGTCGACGACATCCCGGCGAAGCGAAGGTGGAAGGAGATCGCTAATCGCCGCCCAGGTCGCTCGTGTGTCCGTGCCCGTGAGCGCGAGGACAAGCGTTTCGTCCTGCCGGTGGTGGAGCCAGCCATGGCGACCATGCGCCAGGTTGCGGAAGTCTGTTGTCTGGACATGGCACAGCGAAGCCTCCCAAATTGACGTGTCGAGAAGGACGGACAGCGGCTTCAAGTGCGGATCGCCGGCAACTACCAAGGTGTCGCTTCGCCGCAGTGACGAGAGGCGGGTAGCCATCGATGCTCGATGAGCGGGATCCCGCATCTCTGCGAGCCGGAAAGCGATCGTATCGAGGATGTGGGCGGCACCTCTCGGGTCACGCGATGCCCCGTCGCAGGCTAGGAGCAGCGCGACGACAGAGGAAACTAGCGAATGGGTTGCCAAGTAGCCGTCTTTCGGGTCGGCGACCGGCACGACATGGACCGTACCACCTCCGCCGGCAACATGGCGTGCCGCCGATCCGTCGGTGTTGCGGGTGACGAGATGAACCTTCCTTCCCCCGCGGTCGAAGGCGGCCTGCGAGGCAGCCATGGCGTCCGGATTGTCGCCGCTGGCGCTGAACAGCCAGATATCAGTCTCGGAGAGGTCATGGTGGTCGGCCACCAGTTCCATTGGTGTCTGAACGGTCGTCGGGCCGAAACCCAGGGTGTCGCGGCAGCGGGCGAGATATTCGGCCGTAATCGCCGAGCCGCCGGACCCGATTGAGAGGGCATGGCGGCGGACACCGTCCGTGAGCGCCACAGCGAGCGGCCCTGAGTCGAAAGTTTGGAACAGGTCGAGCGTGGTGGGGAGGGCGTCGAGCTTCGCGGTAAAGACGGGCGTCGTCATTGAGCTGGTGACGCTTCGTCGTAGCTCGCGTAGAGCGGGCCGGATAGGATAAGGTGCACGGTCATGTCCGGCGCTTCGTGGGGTCCGATGACCGTATTGTCGAATAGGTAGCTCTCGGTTTCAAGATATTGCACCGCCATGTCGTGCTCGATCGCGGCCATTAGCGCGCCGGCGGCGAGCACTTTGCTTCCCACCGGAGACAGCACCATTCGTGGTTCGTAGGTCCCCTTCATCGTCCGGTCTAAGCGGGTCTTCAGGGTTGAAAGGGTCCGGTAGCAGTCGAGTGGGTTCCGTTCCGACGCGTACACGACGTCGCGTGGATCGACTTGCCACTCATCCACAAGCTCCGTGCGGTATTCGGCGAGGAGATCGTCGGCGCGTCGCGGGTTTCGGGCTGGAAAGGGGAGGAGAGGACAGATCTTGTATCGCGATGGGATTGCTGCGCCAATCTGGGTCAGCGCCTGCGCCCTTCCGCTGGCCAGCTGTGGGATCCAGACTTGCGCGAGTCCTTGAGCGCCTTCTTCAATGGGTGGTGAGAAGCCCTTAACCGATCCCTCCCGGCTCGATGGAATGCTCAATATCCTGTCGTCCATTTCGGGATTCGAGACGATCATCAGATGGAAGGCACGATTTGGGACGCTTTCGCAATCCTCGAGCAGCATCCTTGCGGTTGGGAAGCCGACACCTACGGAAAGCGCGCTCAGATCGAGGATCACGTCGGTAACCTTGTCGGCGACGGGGAGCTCGCTGAGACGCGAGACGATGCGGGAGCCGCTCACAGGCGCACCATCGTCGGCAAAAATGTCGATTCTGATGACGATGGAGTCGGGAACGATCTCCTTAAGCGTGGCCTCGTTCTCGTTCGCCTGTTCGATGAGCGCCTGGGACGCGCCCGGACGCTCTTCGCGAACGTAGATTGCTGAAAGACGGGGTCCGAGCGTTTCGGCCAGCATCTTTGATATACGGCGCGATCGCGGGTCGAACCCCGCCGCGGCCACGAGCAAGACGTGACGCGAAGGGTCGCCAAAGTAGTCGGAGATGAAGTCGTCGACAGCGTTGTCGAAATTGGTGATGCAGTTCTCCCAATGCTTACGCATCGATTAGCCCCGCAGCTTTGCGTAGATATTCGATTTTCTGGGGAAGAAAACCTCCCCGATTGAATGTGAGGCCATACACTAGACCGACCGTCCCAGTGAGCTCAATCAGCGCCCACAGCTTGCCGCCTTGCCCATAGTTCCGTTCGATCGTGATTGCGCCGTGCGCTATGGCGTATTTCAGGACTGAGCCGAGCTCGTCGTCGAACGACATCGCCTCCATTTCCTCCTCGAGGATGCCAATCGCGTTCGCGCCCGCACCAAGAGGGGCATTGGGTAGCAGTGATTCGGCCCTGCAGTCGACTCCGATGGCGTCGACCATCTGGCGGACCCGCTGGGCGTGTGGAAAAGCCCATGCGTTCATGATCGCCTTGGCTTTTTCTATCAGAATCGATTGCTGATCCTTGGCGGGCAGTGCCAAGGGATTGTTCCGGATCGCCCTAGTTTCGATATTGGCGACGAGTTCCCCCGCGAACTGCAGGAACACTTCCGCGTTCTCATTGCTTGCGTCGCAGATTTCGTCGACTCCGTAGTGGAGTGGGCGATTATATTCGTGGTGCAGGTGGATGCGCGCGCCATGCGCGACGTCGGCATCGGCCTTCAGCGGTGATTTGGGATCGGGATCGATCTCTTCGAAGAGCGAGGGCGTCGAGCGGGCGACGCGGACGTCGTAGCGATGCAGCAGGATGCGCTTCATTGCAAGCGCGACCTCTGGCCCGCCATCGTAGGACTTCGTGCGCCTGATGAAGTCGTCGACCAGGTCGTCGATCTCTTTACGGCGTGAGGGGCCGATCCTGAGCCTTTCCTGGTCCTTATCGACTCTGCTTTCGAGATCCTTCAACTGCCCACTGCTCAGCTTAGGAGGTTCGCTGGGGACAAGTCGGTCGATATCGGTGGCATTGCGGTTCCGAAGACCTTCGACCATTGGTAGGTAGCGTTTTGCAATGTCCCGCGCCATGGTCCGGAACTGCTTTTTCGACTGGTCCTTCTTCTCGTCGCCCTGCATGCGGATGTCCACGAAATCGCGGCCTTGCGCGCGGTTGTGGGTCGGCTGATTTGCAGGGGAACGCATCACCGCACCCGGGCTAAGGGCGTCCAGCCGCATCATCATCCAGCGACCGAACTTCATCTCCCGATGGGAAAGCATGCCGAACATGGCTTCCAGCTGCTCGTGATGAAGCGCGTGGACGTCGTCGAGCATGACGAGCGGGCTCATCTCGATCGTTTCGTCGTTCCAGTCAATGCGGATGCTGCTGATGGCGTCGAAGGGAGCGTAGGGCGCCGTGGCGTCGATTGGCAAACTCTCGAGCTTCGGAGCCCTCAGCCCGGCGCCGACTTTGTAGATTGCCCGCTGGACGGCGAGCGCGCGCTCCCGGATTCCTACCGCAGAAAGGCCGCCAATCTGCTCGAGATGGGCCTCATGGTTAGCGCGAGGTATAAATACGATCTCGTCCATTCCGCGCATGCGGTTCGCCGTCAGATTGCGGATCAGACCGAGCATAGCGCGGGCCTGCACCAGCCAGAAGGCTAGCTTCGTCTTAACAATCGGGTCGTAGGGTAGTTCCCAGAACTCGCGGTATTCAGATTCCATAGGCACTCGGACGGCGGCGACCTTCGGCTTTCCGTCCTTGAGGAATCCCGCCTGCGCCAGCGCGTCCGCGAGCGTGCGGTTGGTTGGGTTCGACACATCCTTGAGGATCATCTCCACCATGCGGAACTCGGCGAGCGTGGCAAGCATCGTTTTGCCGCTGCCGGGTGCGCCGATAATGCGCACGGGCACCTCGAACATGTCGTCTTTGTTTCGGGTGGTAGCCAGGAAGGTGGTCAGAGGGGCCGGACTAACAATTGATAGGAAGGATTCGTCCTGCCGGACGTATTCAGTGGCGCGGCGAAGGAAGGGGTTGGTCATGCTCAGCCGTGCCTGTCGCGACGGAAGAAGAGCGGCTGCATTGCACTTCCCAGCTTGCCTTTAGTCTCCGCCCACAGGAGCGGTATGGCATTGTTCGGGGTGTTGTGCTCAAGAACGACCGGTAGTGCGCAGTCTGCGTAGCCATATTTCATGTCGGTTTGGCCCGCCTCTTTGCAGTGCTTCTCTAGCCGCCTAAACAGGTCATCGTCGTAATAGCGGTGACATAGATCGACGATCAGCCCGTCGCTCTGTTGCGTCATCTTTGCGTTCCTGGTCGCCTTGTCAATCGTCGCGACCCTAATGTTATCGGGGAGAAGCATGCCCTCGGTGATGATCGTCTTTCCGAAGCTCTTGTTTTGGAGTTTCTCATTGGCCTCTGTGACGCGCTCCTCGAGGGCGTCGTGCGCCTGCCTGGTCGAGATGTAGTGATGGATATGGAGCGCGTATCCATCGGATAGGGGGAAGTCCTCTTTCTGTTTCGCGAGCCGCGCTTTAGCGTCTTGCACGATCTTCTCGAACTTATAGAGCTTGCCCTTCGGCTCGCCGTCGGGAAACCGAATGAACGTAGTGCCGGACGCTGTGAAGTCGTCGATCAGGTAGACGTCATCGAAGCGGGCGTCGGGACCCAGATCTTTCTTCAAGTCGACGGCGAGGCTTTTCCACTTCTCGTCGTCGACGTTCATCATTGGAATGACTTGCTCCTGCGACAGGCGGCCCGCATTCGCGCGGCGGAGCACATCGATGCGGCTGCCATCGCTCAGGCCGACGAAGAGGCAGCGTCGCAGACGTCGCTTGAAGGCCGCAGTACCGTCGGCCGACTGCCAAACCTGATACGGCTTTATATTTAGCTCAGCGGCGACTGACTGTCGAAGGTAGGGCGTGACAGTTTCGGGGATGAAGGTCTCTATCACCCGTTGCATCTCGAGCGTTGAGATGTAAATCAGTCGCTCTTTGACAAAGCCGTATGCGGCAGGTCGGTCGGCCTTGTCGAACTGCCGGAGCCAAGAAACTAGACTTTCCAAGAAGCGGACACCGGCGCGAAAATCAGAATAGCCATCATATTTCATGGAGGAGATGAGCCGCAGCCACCCATATTCTCTTGTTGCCACTTCATTGTCCCAATCCATGACATCCGCTACCAAGTTCAGAGCGAGTGTGTTGATCATCGTTGGCACGGATTCCCTGGAAACGTGGCTGGGCGACTCAAAATTGGGGGCCGCAACGCGGGACGGTTGAAATTGTCTAAAGTATACGGTGGTCTGCTGGGACATGCCAACACATTCGGACCGACGCACGATCTTTTTTACATAGCCACATGTTGATGCGGTTTGTTGCCGTCGGACTTTTGGATGCGACGAGACTGGTACGGCATGTTCGATACAGATAGGCGGCTCCCAAGGGTGCCATATCGAACCTCGACTCATAATGAGAGGATCGCCATCAAGGTGAACTCGGTGCGTTGTCGCTGACGATGGTAAAAGGAGGTGCAAGCGACCGACGTCAGGCATTCCCGCCTGTCACGGGACCCATGTTGGGTGATGGCTGCGGCTTCCGCGGTTGTCCGCTTTCCAAGGCATGCTGCAATCGCCATGCCGCAGCGCCATCCGTCCGCTGTCCCGCCCATCTCGGCATCTAGCCTCCAAGAAACTGGGAGGACGGGGACCGCTCGCCACGGGTCACTGAAATGGGTTCGACCGCAGTCTCAACAGGGGGCCAGAGCCACCCAAATCTAACTCACGTTCCCGGGCACGAAAACGCGCGCTGTTGCAATGAGTTACAAGCTGAACACTAAATCCGCGCAGTCATCAGCTTTGGAGAATATCGGCGTGAGAGAACGCGTTTAGGGCAGTTCGGCGCGGAGGAGGTGTTCAGCCCGTCCCGCATAACCCGCGAAAACAACGGAAAAATCCGGACTCGGCGTTATCGAGAGAAGACTTTCGTGGGGGCAAGTGGCGGATCGATAGGGATTCGAACCCTAGAGACGGTTCCCCGCCTACACACTTTCCAGGCGTGCGCCTTCGACCACTCGGCCACCGATCCGTTCGCGCTTCCTAGCCTTGTTCGGCCCCCCTATGCAAGGGGGGCACGAAAGGTTCGCGCGTTGAAATCAGGCGGGGACGGCGTAAAGCTGACGTGCGGCGGGGCGCGGGGCGTGGACCGGCGCATCGTTGCGCGCCGTGGCGGCGACCGGGCCGGTTTTCATGTTCTTGAGGATGCCGGCCAGTTCGGGGGCCATGCCATGTTCGATCAGGCGCATGTTCTTGCAGCTGCGGGCTGCGCTGAACGGTTGCAGCTCGAACGCGACATAGTCGCCGATCGCGACGCGGGTGCCTGGATTGGCCCAGGACTGTTCGCCCCCGGCATAGGCCAGTTCACCGCTGTCGTCACACCAGACCACGGCGCGTTCCGTTGTCTTGCAATGCCAAATGATGACTCCGCGCATCGTCACCTCCATACAGGGGCTGCCATCCCGCAGCCGGTACCAACTGAGTCTATCCACAGAATATATGGGTCGCTGGTGAAGGTGCAGGCGCTGGCCTGATACAAACCCCGTGCATTCATCGGCGTTTTGTGTCAGTGTTGACGCTAAGTAGCGTCAGGTTTTGCTGGCTGTCCGCAGCCCAACCTGAATATCCAAATGCGGGAAAGATTGTATCTTGAACGGAAGAAGTGGTTCCGCCCCCCCATCCCCGGCTGCCCTGCGGCAGGTTTTGGGGGACAATCTAAAGATTCTGTGCCGGGACGTGCCCTCGGTCACGAAACTGTGTGTCGATATAGGCGTAAACAGGACGCAATTCAACCGTTACTTGTCGGGTGAGGCGTTTCCTCGCCCAGACGTGCTGTACCGGATCTGCGCAAGGTTCGGGGTTGATGCGAACATTCTGCTGGAGCCGTTGCAGCCGCGGGAACAAGACCCGATGGAGCAGACGACGGATGAGATCTACCGCGAGGTGATGTCGCTGAACCGCAGGCCGTTTGACCACTATCTGATGCCCGACGCGATGTACCGCTATTGGCGGATGTCGTTCCAGCGGCCGGGTTCGGTTTATTGCAGCATGGCGCAGGTCTATACGCGGGGGCAGACGAAACTGTGGAAGGCATTGGATGTGTTCCAGCAGCCCTATCGGCCGGGAACAAAGCGCTATGCGCGGACGAACCGTTTCCGGGGGGTTTTGATCCAGCATTTCGATGGGGTGTCGCTGATCTGTGCGACGTCGATTGAAAGCACGTTCAATCTGACCTTCTTTGAATATGGGCTGGGGGGGCAGACGAAATACTATACCGGGCTGTCCTTTCTGACCCGGCGGCGGACGATGGACAGCAACCGGCTGAGCGTGACGGTGATGGAGCGGCTGCCGGATGATCCGGCGCTGTGGCGGGATGTGGCGCGAAAGGCGGGGATCGGGCCTGCCAGCGCTGTGCCGCCCGAGGTGCTGGATGCTTTGCAGCGGCTGCCGGACCGGATCTGATCAGTCGATCAGATGGAGGCTGACACGGCGGTTTTCGCGGCCTTTCTTTTCGATCTTGCCAATCTCGACCTGACCGATTTCGCCGGTGCGGGCGACATGGGTGCCGCCGCAGGGTTGCAGATCAACCTGGGCCGCCCCATCGCCGATGCGGACAAGGCGGACGCGGCCCTGGCCCATCGGTGGGGAAACGCGCATGGTTTTTATCAGCCAAGGTTGGGCGAGGAGTTCGTCGTCGCTGATCCAGCTGTCCAGAACGGGCAGGTCACGGTCGATCAGCGCGGCCAAGGCGGCGTTCAGGGCGGCGACATCGGCGGGGGCGTCGGGCATGTCGAAATCAAGACGGCCCTTGTCGGCCCCGATCTGGCCGCCGGTCACGGGAAGGGGAATGACGACCGACAAAAGATGCAGGGCGGTGTGCATGCGCATGTGGCGGTAGCGGCGGTCCCAGTCGAGTTGCTGCGTGACCTCGGCGCCGATGGGGGGGAGGGGAAGGGGCTCTGCCGGAACTAGGGCAACGGCGGTCTGTTCAAACTTGATGGTGGTGGCGATGGGCAGGCGGCCACCGTCCCAAAGGATTGTGCCACTGTCGCCAGGCTGACCGCCGCCGGTCGGGTAGAACAGGCTTTGATCCAGCACGAGGCCGCCCTCGGCGGTATGGGCCAGCACGCGGGCGGTCGCTTCGCGCAGATAGGCGTCTTGGCGGAAAAGCGGTTCGGTCGTTACCATGTCGGCTCTCCTGCCGCGGCGTCGGGATCGGGTTTGCCGGGCGCGGGCGGGTTTGTCTTTGTTTCGGCCTGGGGCAGCGGCGGGGGCAGGGCGGCCGGGTTAGGGGGCGTATGGGCCATAACGATCCGTTCTTCGCCAAAGCGGCGGAGGATCTGGTGGTTGATGTCTGAGCGGACCTTGAGCGAAAAATTCACGTCACGCAGGATCATACGCATTTCGAATTGCATCGCATCCATGGTGAAGCCCATCAGCGCGATGGTCGGGGCCGGGTTCAGGACGACCAGGGGCTGGGCCTCGGCAATGCCGCGCAAGACGCTTTCCACCTGAACAACGTCGCTGCCGTGCACGACATTGACCGGGATGATGAGGCGACCGTTGAGGTTATAGCGCGTCCAGTTGGTGACGCGCTGGGTGACAAGATCGGCATTGGGGACAATCACATCCGAGCGGTCGAAGGTCTGGATGCGGGTGGAACGGACGGAAATCGTGCGGACAGTGCCGGAAACCGTGCCGACCTCGATCCAGTCGCCTTCCGACACGGGGCGTTCGATCAGCAGGATGATGCCCGAGACAAAGTTGGAAACGATGTTCTGCAAGCCAAAACCGATCCCGACGGACAGGGCCCCGGCGACGATGGCCAGCCCGGAAAGGTCAATGCCGACGGCATTGATGGCGATAATGGCTGCGAGAAAGATGCCGAGGTAGCCGGTGCCCGAGACGATGGCATTCTGCCCACCGGCATCAAGGCGGGTCTTGGGCAGGATAGTGGATTTGAGAGCGCCCTGGAACAGGCGGGTGACCGTATAGCCGATGCCGAAGAGCAGGGCGAAGTAGAGAAAATCGGTGGGCGAAATGCGGGATTCGCCCAGACGGAAACCTTCGAGGAACTTGGTCCAGATCTCTGACAGGTCTTCGTAGCGCGCGCCCCAGATTAGGGCGAGCATCGGCAAAGCCGCGAGAGCCAAGGCGGAACCGGCCAGCACGGGCACAAGCCCCCAGTCCCCTTTGGCGGGGTCACGGATGATCAGGGCGTGGATGTCGTTGATGGCCTGCTGAAGGATGAGAATCGTGGCGAGCATGGCCAAGGTCAGCCCGGCCGGCAGGACCATGGCGGCGGCGGCCGAGACATAGCCGATGGCGGCCAAAAGGGGGCCTATGACGCCGATCAGGCCCGCGCCTTGGGCGACGAGTTTGATCATGCGGTTGCGGAAATTCAACACCTCGCCCTCGGGCGTGTCGTCGCGGACATGGCGGCGCATGAGCGAGCCTAAGCGCACAAGGCCGAACCCGGCGATCACGAGGATGGGCAGCGACAGGACAGAGGTCGCCGCCTCGCCCACCTCGACCGGGGGAAAGACCATGTTTCGGACGGCGTTCAGGGTCAGCATCAGGCCCAGAACATAGCCGTGGAAGCGGCCTTCGGCGCGGCGTTCGGGGGGAAGGCGCAAAAGACCCCAAGCACTGTTTTCACCGGTGGGGAAGACGCGCCAAGACAACCAGATGGAAACAAAGACGATCAGCCCAAGGGCAGGCAAGGCGCGGGCGATGTCGCGGCCTTCGGCGCCCAGAAGCCCCGCCAGAAGCAAAGCGCGGGACAGGGCCAGCAGCCCAGCGAAGGGCACGATGATCTGGCCCAGCGAGGCGAGCAATTCCCACAAGGGGCGACCGCGTTCAGGCGCCAGTCTGGCCAGCCGCAAGACCTGCTGATTGATCCAGCGCCGCCCGCGCCACAGCAGCAGCAGGGCCAGGGTGGTCAAAAGCAGAATCAGGGGCAGGTTGTCGCGCAGGTCGCGTCCGGCGCGGGGGCCGGTCAGAATGTCCGCGGTTTCGTTGTAAAGTTCCAGCGCACTGGTGGTGATGCCTTTCAACGCCAGACCCCAGTTGCCAGGATGCAGCGGCGAGGGCCAGAGTTTCAGCAATTCGCTGGTCTGGCGTTCGCGCAGGGTGCGGTCAATTTCCTTGATCAGCCCATCGGCGCGGGTATAGGCCTCTTCCGCCGCGATGCCGGGGGCCTGAAGGCGCACCAGTTGATCGGTCAGCGCCTTGCGGCGCAGGGCGATTTCCTCGGCTTCGGACGCCCCTTCAGCGGGGACGGGGCCAAGGGTTTCAATCTGAGTGCGGATCGTGGCGATGCGGGTGGCATTCGCGTTCTGTGCCGTCTGAAAGGCGGCGCGCCAATCAACCAACTGGCTGCGGAGCAGTTCCAGCCCCTGGTTCGAGGTGCTGCGGCTGGCGACGGCGGTTTCGGCCCGGCTGGCCAGCCGTTCCCATGCGGCATAATCCGGGGCGTTGGGCTGGGCAGTGGTGATCGAGATCGATTTGGTGGGCTTGGCCCCGGTCGAGGCGGCCGCGGGTTCCGTCTTTTTCAAACCACCGGCAGGGGTTTCCGTTTGGACCGGCGTTTCTGTCGGGCCGGGGTCAGGGGTTTGGGCTGGGTCGGTGGTTTGCGCCTGTAAAGGTAGGGCAGACCAAAGGGCCAGCGCCAAAGCGGCGATGGCCCGTTTCATGCCCAAAGATCGACCGCCGTCGCCGCTCATGCGTCCTGATACACTTCGACGATGCGGCGCGATTGCGCGTCCAGCCATTCGGGCACCGGCAGATCCTTGGAGCGCAGGAAGGCGGGGTTATACAGTTTCGACTGATAACGCTGGCCCTGATCACAGAGAATGGTGACGATGGTCTTGCCCGGCCCCAGATCGCGGGCCATGCGGATGGCCCCGGCAATGTTGACGCCGGTCGAGCCGCCCATGCAAAGGCCCTCTTCTTGCAGCAGGTCAAAAACGATGGGCAGCGCCTCGGCATCGGGGATGCGATAGCTGAAATCGGGCTTAAAGCCTTCCAGATTCGCGGTAATGCGGCCCTGACCGATGCCTTCGGTGATGGAATTGCCCGGCGCCTCGAACGTGCCATCGGTGTAGAAGGAATGCAGCGCCGCGCCTTCCGGGTCGGCCAAACCGATCTTCACGCCTTTCGGCTGCAAGGCCATGGCGACGCCTGCCAAAGTTCCCCCGGAACCGACCGCGCAGATAAAACCATCGACCTTGCCATCGGTCTGGTTCCAGATTTCCGGGCCGGTGGTTTCGACATGGGCCTGACGGTTGGCGACATTGTCGAATTGGTTGGCCCAGATCGCGCCATTGGGTTCGGTTTTTGCAAGCGCCTCGGCCAGACGGCCGGAATAGCGCACGTAATTGTTCGGATTCTTATAGGGCACCGCAGGCACTTGGACGAGTTCCGCACCCGCCAGCCGCAGCATATCTTTCTTTTCCTGGCTTTGGGTTTCGGGAATGACGATCACCGTGCGGAAGCCCATCGAGGCCCCGACCAGCGCCAGCCCGATGCCGGTGTTCCCTGCCGTGCCTTCGACAATGGTCCCGCCGGGTTTCAGCAGGCCCTTGGCCACGGCGTCGCGGATGATGTAAAGCGCGGCGCGGTCCTTGACGGATTGGCCGGGGTTCAGGAATTCGGCCTTGCCCAAAATCGTGCAGCCCGTCATCTCGCTGGCTTTGCGCAGCTTGATCAGGGGGGTGTTGCCGATTGATTCAGCCAGATCGCGATGTATCTGCATGGCCCAGGTTCCTTTTGCCTTTTGCCTAAGGTCTAGGCGTCAGGACAGGGAAACTCAAGACTTGCCGGGCCGCAAGTGCGGCCTTTCGCGTTGCAGCCAAAGGGCGGTCAGGATCAGCGGGGCATTCGAAGCCTCGCCGCTGGCGACCATCTCCATCAATTCGGCAAAGGGCAGAATATGGGTGCGGATATCCTCGGCCTCGGCTTCCAGCCCGAAAATGCCGCTTTTGTCGTCGGGCAGATCGGTGAGCGCGACGTAGGAATACAGAAATTCCGAATTGGCCCCCGGCGTGGGGTAATAGCCCGCCACGGGCAGAAGCGCGGTCAGCTCCAGCCCCGCCTCTTCCACCGCTTCGCGACGCGCGGCCTGTTCCGGCGTTTCGCCGGGGTCGATGCGCCCGGCAATCGCCTCAAGCAGCCAAGGCTGGGCATCGCCGCGCGCAAAGGGACCGGCGCGGAACTGGTCGATCAGCAGCACGCGGTCGCGGATGGGATCATAGGGCAGAACGGTGACGGCATCGCCCGACAGAAACACCGCGCGGTTCGCCGGTTGGCCGAAGCGGCCATCGAACTGCCGCCAAGCCAGATCGTATTCTTCGACGGCGAAGAAGGCGGAATAGGGGGTTTGGCGGTGGGTGACTTGCACATCGTCGGGCGCGGCCCTGTGTCGCCGAGTGAGGGCCGAAGGCTGTGCCGCCCTGACGCGCCCGGCCGCGCGCACCAGCATGGGGCCCTGACGGCGGGCGAGGGTGATGGCCTGTGTCGTGCCGTAGGCGGCCATGATGTCGCCGGCCAAGGCCAAGGCGATGGCCTGCCAGCGTTCAGCCCAATGGGTCGCGTCAAAGGGCAGATCCGCTGCGCCAAGCTGATGGATTTGCGCGGGGCCAAGGGGCAGGTCAAGCATGGCCCCGGTCAAGCCAAGGCTTTCGGCATAAAAGACCAGCCGCGCCGCCAAGTCGGGGGGCAGGCGCAGGGCCAGCACCTCAGCCCGGCTATCTGTTTGCGGACAAAGGGTGGTTGTCGGCGCGTCGGGACGCATTCGGGCGACAAAACCATCCAGCAGCAGGCTTTGTCCGGCGACATCGGCCCCCAGAACAAGGCGCAGCAAGGCCGGGTCGATCAGGCCCCCGGCCAGCAGATGCAGGCTGTCGGTCATCGGATCAGCGCAGGTTCCGCTTGGCGATTTCGGTCAGAACGCCCCCCAGCGCGCCCCCGCCAAGAAGCAGAATGGCGAATTGTTGGCTAAGCATAAGGGCACCGTTTTCCATGAACAGCGCCAAGGCACCGGTGATCGCCTCCATCGGACTGCCATCATAGCGTCCTCGGGTGGAATTGATGATCATCTGATAGGTGGAAAACAGCAGCAGGGCCCAAAAGACAATGGTCAGGGCGGTGCGGATGCCCATGCCGGGCGACCGAGCGTAGCCGCGCCCAGCCAAGCCACCGGCGATAAACCAACCACACAAAAGGCCGATCGCGGCGCTGCCTTGGCTGACCATGCCGATGCTTGTGCCGGGGGGCAGGAGCAAGCGGTAGGATTCGGCCAGCATATAGCCAAGGATGGCATAAAAGACTGCACCCACCAGACGTGCGGCTGTCGGCATCTGCGTTTCACCCTGTCCCCGGCGGCCCGTTATTGCGGCCGCGTTACCGTGATCTGTGTCACGTCGCAGTTTCCCCCCTGAAACGCGCCCGCGCAAGAGGTCAGATAGAAATTCCACATGCGACGGAATCGATCGTCAAAGCCCATGCGGGCGACATCTTCCCAACGATCATTGAAGGTTTCATGCCAGCGGCGCAGGGTCTGGCTATAGCTTTTGCCAAATTCGATGTGGCCTTTCAGCCGCAGACCGGCCCTGTCGATTTCGGATTTCAGGGCCATTGGTGAGGGCAGCATCCCGCCCGGAAAGATGAACTTCTGAATGAAATCGACGCTGCGGCGGTAAACCTCCCAGCGTTTGTCGGCGACGGTGATGATCTGAAGGGTGGCCGAGCGGCCGGGATTAAGCCGATCGCGCACCGCGTTGAAATAGGTGGGCCAGTATCTTTCGCCGACCGCCTCGAACATCTCGATACTCGCTATCCCGTCGTAGCGGCCGGTTTCGTCGCGGTAGTCTTGCAATTTGATCTGCACGCGATCCGACAGCCCTGCGCGGGCCATGCGTTCGACGGCAAAGGCGTGCTGGGCGGGGCTGATGGTCAGGCCGGTGACGCGCAGGCCCCTTTCGCGGGCGGCATATTCGGCAAAGCCGCCCCAGCCGCAGCCGATTTCCAGCACATGATCGCCGGGTTTGGCCCCCATCTGATCAACCATGCTGGCGTATTTTTGTTGCTGCGCCCGTTCCAGACTTTCCTGCCCGGATTGGAACAGGGCCGAGGAGTAGGTCATCGTGTCATCCAGCCAAAGGCGATAGAAATCATTGCCCAGATCGTAGTGGTATTCGATGTTCTTCTTGGCCTGCCGCTTGCTGTTGGATTGCATCCAGAAACGGAATTTTTCATAGGCCCGCACCAGCCCAAGGCCGGGATAACCATCATAAACGGCATCATTGCCGTCCTGCACCAGATCCATGAAGGCTTGCAGGTCGGGGCTGGACCACCAGCCTTCGAGATAGGCCTCGGAAAAACCCAGATCGCCTTCGCGGATCAGTCGGGCAAAGGTATCGGGGTTGTGGATCACCAGTTCCGCCATTGGCCCCGGCTCGCGCCCTTCGGCGCGAAAGCGGCGGCCATCGGGCAGGACGAAATCCAGACGGCCCCGGCGCAGCCCTTTGGCGACGTTGAAGGCGGTCGTGAAATAGCGGGGCAGATCCGGCTGGCCTGCCGTCTCGGTCAGCGTTTCATGCGGGGCCTTGGTCATCGTTGGCTCCATCTTTTCCAGAACGTTATCGCTGATCGTCGAAAACTCAAGCATTCCTTGCTCCATAAGCGGCCAAAGCCTTTTCACGTCCTTCGGCCAGCCCGACGACCGGTTTCGGATAGGGTTGATCAGGCGATAGATTCCATGATTTCGGCACCGCGTCGAAATAAGCGCGGGCCTCGGCCCCC
Source organism: Neogemmobacter tilapiae (assembly GCF_014652215.1). Classification (GTDB taxonomy): domain Bacteria; phylum Pseudomonadota; class Alphaproteobacteria; order Rhodobacterales; family Rhodobacteraceae; genus Neogemmobacter; species Neogemmobacter tilapiae. Next base: position 24,197 of record NZ_BMYJ01000009.1, read on the forward strand.
GGTTCCCGCGAAAGTTCGGCCACCCAACGGTGGATATAGGCGCGGTCTGGGTCAAAACGGTCGGCCTGCCCCTCGGGGTTGAAAATGCGGAAATAGGGGGCGGCATCGGGGCCGGAACCCGCGACCCATTGCCAGCCCATCGCGTTGTTCGCGGCATCCCAGTCGGTCAGGCAATCGGCGAACCAATCGAGGCCCACCTTCCAATGCGTCAGCAGATGTTTCGTCAGATAGGAGGCCACCACCATCCGCGCGCGGTTGTGCATCGTGCCGGTCACGAACATCTCTCGCAAGCCGGCATCGACAAGCGGAATGCCGGTGCGGCCCTGCCGCCAACTTTCGGCCAAGGCGCTGTCCCCGGCCCAAGGAAAGGCATCCCATTCGCCGCGCCAGTTTTGCCGATCCATCTGGGGGGAATGATAGAACAGGTGCCAAGCAAAATCGCGCCATGCGAGTTGGCGCAGGAAAGATTCAGCCCCCGCATCGCCCTGATCGCGGCGCAGGGCGGCGGCGTGCCAGATGCGGCGCGGGCCGATTTCGCCATAGGTCAGGTTCTCGGACAGGCGCGAGGTGCCGTTTTGGGCCAGAAGGTCGCGCTGGGCGGGATAGGCGCTGACTTTGTCGTCCAGAAAGTCGGCCAGCCTTTGAAGGGCCTTGATTTCGCCCACCGTTTGGTGGGGCAGAACCACTGCCGCGCCGCGTCGCATCGGGGCACCCAAATTCCAAGAGGCCAGATCGTCGCTGACGGGCCAAGTGGTGGGTGCGGGAAGGGTTTTCGGGGCGGCAAGGGCCGGGGGCAGGGGCAGGTTGCGCAGGGCTTTCCAGAAGGGGGTAAAGACCTTGAAGGGCTGGCCTTGCAAGGTTTTGATTGCCCAAGGTTCATGCAGCAGATGCCCCGCATGGCTTTGAGCGATCAGGCCGCGTTCTTTCAGCGCCGCCTTGACCGCCGTATCGCGGGCCTGTGATGGCCCGTCATATTGACGACCCCAGATCACCCCCGCCGCGCCGGTCTCGGCTATCAAACGCTCAAGAACTGGCAGGGCAGGCCCCCGCCGCAGGATCAAACCGCTGCCGACCCCTGCTAGTCGTTCGGCAAAAGCCCCCACCGCCAGACCCATGCGCCATAGGGGAGCAGCCCCCAAAGCCTCGGTTTCAGGATCGAGGATAAAGACCGGAAGCAAAGGCCGCCCGGTTTCCAAGGCGGCCTGCAACATCGGGTTGTCGTCCAGCCGCAGGTCGCGGCGAAACCACAGGATCAGGGGTTCATTCGGCATTCAGCACCTTGTTTCAGGTGTTTACGGCGCATGAACCCCTTTGGATCACAATTTCAAAGCACTTGATCCAGGGCCGTGATCAGACGCGTCACCTCGGCTTTGCTGGTGTAATGCACGAAAGACAGGCGCAGCACCCCTTTCTCCAGATCGACGCCCATCGCGGTCAGGGGGCGCACGGCGTAGAAGTCGCCCGCCCAGCAGTTGATGCCCATCTTGCCCAGTTCTTCGGACACAGGCTCTGCGGCGCGGTCCAAGGCCACGGCCACGGTCGGCGCACGGTTCGCGGCCTCGCGTGGGCCGATCAGGCGGACGTCATTGCGGCCCGCGACATAGTCGAGCAGCGGTTGCAGCAGGGCGATTTCGTGATCGCGCATCAGGTCATGCACGGCCGCACCCTTTTCGGCGGGTGTGGCCGGGGCCGCACCGAAATGATGGGCGTAAAGCGTGTCGAAATAATCCACCATCCCGGCGCAGGCGGCGATTTGGGCATGGTCGGGGCCAGCGGGGGTGAAACGCTTATAGAGCGTGCCGCCGTTGAAATAATGCGCCTGATTGGGCAGTGCTGCACCGATGGCTTCCCGGATCGCCATGATCCCTTGATGGGGGCCGTAAACTTTGTAGGCCGAAAACAGATAGACATCCGCCCCCAGCTTGCCCACATCGGGCAGACCATGCGGCGCATAGCTTACGCCATCGACAACCGTATAGGCCCCCGCCGCTCGCGCCATGGAGCAAATCTCGGCCACCGGATTCAGTTCCGCCACCACATTGGAACAATGCGGGAAACAGACCAGTTTCGCCTTGCCATCGGCCAACAGCGCCCTCAGGCCGTCCAGCGACAGATGCCCCGTTTCCGGGTCCACCTGCCATTCGCGGATGGTGATCCCCTCATCGCCCAGCCGCCGCCAGACGCCGGAATTCGCCTCATGGTCCTGATTGGTGACGACAATCGCCCCATCCGTGCCACCCAGCCATTTGCGCACTGCTTGGGCAAGAACGAAGGTGTTGGCGCTGGTGGAGGGCCCGAACGACACTTCTTCGCGTTTCACGCCCATCAGCCCCGCCAGCCGGGTCCGCGCCTCGTCCATTTCCGCCCCACCGGCCTGCGCCGCGGCATAGGGCGCATAGGGCTGCACTTTGCGTTCGCGGTAGAACCGCGTCAGCCGGTCGATCACAGGCCCGCAGGTATAGGAACCCCCCGCATTTTCAAAAAAGGCCTGATCGGACAGACCGGGCACCTGAAAGGCGGGAAATTGCGAACGGACGAAATCGACATCAAGCTGCGGCATGGGATCCTCGGGGTGATTTTGGGTGATCCTGCGTCGTGGCCTGCGGGGCTGCAAGCGGAAAGGTGGCGGGCGGATTGCCCAAGAATTGGGCAGTGCTTGCCTGCGCTTGCCGCAAAATCGGCGGCTATTGCCCGAAAGTCGGGCAAGTTGACGTGACTGATCTTTACGAAAAGCCTTGAGCCACCAATCTGCTTTGCATAGCCTGCCATCACCCGTGCCGCGACGAAGGCACCCATAAAAACAGCGAGGATCCATGTCCCTACGTCACACGCTTCTGGCCACTGCCATTGCCGCCTGCGCGCTGCCGGCCTATGCCGCTGATCCCGAGTTCACGATTTTCGACTGGTCGGGTTGGGAAAACCCCGACCTGATGGCCGAATATTCGGCCAAAAACGGCGATATGCCGACCTATTCCTTCTTTGCCGATGATGATGAGGCTTTCCAGAAGGTTTCGTCAGGCTTCAAGGTGGATGTCGTTCACCCCTGTTCGCAGATGGTGCCGAAATACCGTGAGGCTGGGTTGATCGAGCCTTGGGATGTGTCGAAGATCCCGGAATTCGCCAATGTGAAACCGGCCTTCATGGAAAGCGAGTCTTTCAAGGATGCCGAAGGCGTTTGGTTCATCCCGACCGACTATGCCTATACCGCGCTCGCCTATAACACGAATGAGGTGAAGGCCGAGGAAGTGGCCAGCCTGAACGTGTTCAAGGATCCCAAATTCGCAGGCCGCATCTCGCTGCCCGACAACACCGACGACATCTGGGCGCTGGCCCTGCTGGCGACAGGCGTCAGCGATTGGACGACCGTGACGGACGAACAATTTGCGGCGGGGGCGGCTTGGCTGCGCGAAGTGCATCCGAATGTGCGGACCTATTGGTCGGACCCGGCCGAACTGGCGCAATCGATGGCCTCGGGCGAGATTCTGCTGGCTTGGTCGTGGAACGACGCCGTGGCGATCATGAAGTCGGAAGGTTTCCCCGTGGGCTTTCAGCGGACAGCCACCGAAGGGGCATCAAGCTTTATCTGCGGCATCGTCAATATGAAGGACGCGCCGGGGAACGAGGAAAAGGCCTATGACTATGCCAACGCCTTCTTGTCGCAGAAATCGGCCGCCGTGCTGCTGCGGGACTTTGGCTATGCCAGTGCCAATGATGCCGGGATGGCCAGCCTGCCGATGGAAGATCTGAAGGCCGGCGATGTGGACCCGATCGAGGGCAAGTTGCTGGCGCAGACGCCGCTGCCGGCGGGGATGCGTGAAAAGATGCTGGAAGAGTTCGAGGCGATCAAAGCCGGGTTCTGATCCAGCGTTGGTCCGGAGACATGGCCCGCCGGGAAACCGGCGGGCCATTTTCACTAGGCGGCAAGATTGCGCCCTGTTTCCGTGTCAAAGAAGCATAGGCCTGTTGGATCGACCGACAGCCGCAAGCCACCTGTGGGCAGGGGCGTCCGGGCGGGCAGGCGGGCAATCACCTTGGCTCCGGAAAGGGTAAAATTCACGAAAGCATCGGAACCGGTGTTTTCGACCATCTGCGGCGTCACCTGAAGACCGGTCTCGCCCGCCTGAAACGCCTCGGGTCGGATGCCGACGATGACCTTGTCCCGCCCGCGCAGCACAGGGGGCAACACCGTTGTCAACGCTTGCCCATCGCCGAACTGCAACTGACCGCCGTCCAAGTGCGCCGGGATCAGATTCATCGGCGGCGCCCCCATGAAATCGGCGACAAAGGTGTTGGCCGGGCGCAGATAAATGTCTTCGGGACTGCCGGCCTGTTGCAGGATGCCGTCTTTCAGCACGGCAATCGTGGTGGCCAAGGTCATCGCTTCAACCTGATCATGGGTCACATAGACCATGGTCGTGCCCGTTGCCTGATGCAGGCGTTTGATTTCGGCCCGCATTTCGACGCGCAGCTTGGCATCGAGGTTGGACAGCGGCTCGTCAAACAGAAACAGCGCCGGGTCGCGCACAAGCGCCCGCCCCATCGCCACCCTTTGCCGCTGCCCCCCGGACAGCATCGCGGGCCGTCGGTCCAACAGATGGTCGATCTGCAACAGCCGTGCCACCTCGGCCACTTTCGCGGTGATTTGATCGGCGGGCAGGCGGCGAATTTTCATGCCAAAGCCGATGTTTTCCCCGACCGTCATTGTGGGATAGAGCGCGTAGGATTGGAACACCATCGCGATATCCCTTTCGCGCGGAGGCAGTCGGGTGACGTCTTTGCCTGCAATCTGCACCCGACCGGCGGTGGCATCATCCAGCCCGGCAATGCAGTTCAGCAAGGTCGATTTGCCGCAGCCTGAAGGCCCCACCAAAACCAGAAAACCGCCCGGATCGACCGATACGGAAATATCCCGCAGAACCTGCACTGCGCCATAGGACTTGGCCAGATGATCAATCTGCAACGACGCTTGTTTCATTCCATCCCCCCTGTTGCCCAACCGGAACGGGCCCGGTCGATTGCCGCACGATCAGATCGGCGGTCACCATCGTCTGCAAATCGCTGCTTTGTGCCCCGTCCAGCAATCGTACCATTTTGTCCGTCAACGGTCCGCAGGCATCGCGGATCGGAGCGCGGGTTACGGTAAGCGCCGGTTCAAAATTGACTGCGCGGAACTGGGGGATCGCATCGTCATGGGCGATCACGGACAAATCGCCCGGCACCGATAGCCCGGCCTTGCGCGCGGCCCGCAAAACCCCGGCCGCGATCAGTGTCGAGGCACAAAGAAAGGCGGTTGGGGCTGCGGTGTCGGTCAGCATGGTTGCGGCCGCGCGCTGGCCGTAATCTTCGGCAAGGCGGTCGTGGCGGATGAATCTTGTGGGGGTCACCAAGCCGCGCGCGGCCAAGGCCGACTGAAACCCCGACAGGCGCTGGGCGGCATAGGCATAATTGGCGGGTCCGTTCAAAAAGGCGATGCGACGATGGCCCAGATCGTGCAGCAATGCCACCGACTGCCGGGCGAGGGCGGCATTGTCGATATCAAAGAACGGATAGTCCGGCACGCCAAGACCCGCCCGGCCATGCACGACAAAAGGCACACCCGCTGCGGTCAGAAACTGGATGCGCTGATCCTCGACCGTGGGGGCATTCAGGATGAAGCCGTCCAGCGTCGCCTTGGCCACCAGCCGACGATAAGGGGCGACCTCGTCCTCGGCGTTGGAGGCATGAAAGACCAAATCCATGTCATAGTCGGCCAAGCGGCTGGACAGCCCCGCCATCACTTCGAAAAAACTGGGGTCGGTGGCCACATCAACGGGGGACCGCAGGATCATGCCAATCATGCCCGACCGCCCCGAGACCAGCTTTTGCGCAATCTGATTGGGCCGATAATTCATGGCCCGCGCCACAGCCTGCACCCGCTGGCGGGTTTGTTCATTCACCTCGGGAAAGCCGTTCAGCGCCCGGCTGACGGTGGCGGGCGACAGGCCCAATCGGGCGGCGATGTCTTTCAGTTTGGTCATGGTCCATCCTGCAATCGTTTTGAACGATACGCCAAGCGGCGCAGGGATCAACCGAAATTTTGCGCAAAACGGCCCTTCATCGTAACATCGGTTTCGGCCGAGAATTTTCTAAAACGTTTTGAAAATTCCCGCCTGCATTGTATCCTTTTGCCGAATCAAGGGGGGTGGTTATGCGGGATTGGTGGCGGGGGTCAGTGACCTATCAGGTCTATCCCCGGTCGTTTGAGGACACGACGGGCAATGGCGTGGGGGATCTGCGGGGCGTCATCCTGCGCCTGCCGCATATCGCCAGTCTTGGGGTCGATGCGATCTGGCTGTCGCCGATCTTTACCTCGCCCCAAGCCGACATGGGCTATGATGTCAGCGACTATTGCGACATCGATCCGCTGTTCGGCACGCTGGCCGATTTCGACGCCTTGGTGGAACGGGCGCATGAACTGGGGCTGAAGGTGATCATTGATCAGGTTCTGTCGCATTCGTCGGATCAGCATCCTTTCTTTAAGGAAAGTCGGGCCAGTCGGGATGGGGCCTATGCCGATTTCTATGTCTGGGCCGATGCCAACCCCGATGGCAGCCCGCCGAACAATTGGCTTTCCGTCTTTGGGGGTTCCGCCTGGGAATGGGACAGCCGCCGCCGCCAGTATTACCTGCACAATTTCCTGCCCAGCCAGCCCGACCTCAACTTCCACAATCCGGCGGTGCAGGATTGGGCTTTGTCGGTGCTGCGTTTCTGGCTGGAGCGGGGTGTGGACGGCTTCCGGCTGGATACGGTGAATTACTATTTCCACGATCAGGCACTGCGATCGAACGGGCCCTTGGCGCAAAAGGAAAACCGCCCCCCCGCGAACCCCTACGAATTGCAGGATCACGAGTTTTCCAAGTCGCGCCCCGAAAACCCGGCTTGGCTGGAGCGGATGCGAGCACTGCTGGATGAATATGACGGGCGGACGATGGTGGGCGAGGTGGGCGATGCGCCGCACCGCGCCGTGGAGATCATGGCCGAGTACACAAGGGCGGGCCGTCTGCACATGGCCTATTCTTTTGACATGCTGGGGCCGGAATTCACGCCTGACCATTTCCGCAGCAAGATCAGCGGCTTCTTTCGCGGTGCGCCCGAGGGTTGCCCGGCCTGGGCCTTTTCCAACCACGATGTGGTGCGGCATGTGTCGCGCTGGGCGGATCATGGCAAGGCAGCGGATATAGCGAAACTGGCGGCAGCGGTGCTGCTGTCGTTTGAAGGGTCGATCTATCTGTATCAGGGCGAAGAATTGGGCCAGTTGGAGACGGAGATCGAGTTTCACGAATTGACCGATCCGCCGGGATTGCGGTTCTGGCCGGATTACAAGGGGCGCGACGGTTGCCGCACGCCGATGGTCTGGGACAACGGGCCGCACGGTGGGTTCACCCAAGGCACGCCCTGGTTGCCGGTGAAACTGCCGCAACTGGAACACAACGCGGCAGGGCAGGTGGGGCAACCGGATTCAGTGCTGGAAACCTATCGCGCGATTGTGGCCTTTCGCCAGGCGACGGAGGCTTTGCGTCTGGGGCGGACGCAGTTCATCGACGCGCCGGGACCGGTGTTGGCCTTTGTGCGCGAAGGCGATGTGCCGGTGTTTTGTGTCTTTAACCTGTCGGCCAAGCCTGTGGATCTGGTGATTGATGGCTTGGGCGAAGGGATCGGCCCGTCAAAGGCAGCGTTTGACGGCCGAAAACTGCAATTGGGGCCGAACGGCTATGCCTGGGCCACGACGACGGGTGAGGTGACGATCACCTGAGTAATCCGCGCCCGCCCGGAAGGCGGGGACATGTCTGAAAATGGAGGATAGGACATGACCAATCTGAAAAAGACCGCCCTGATGGCGGCGTTGATGCTGGGCAGTGCTTTGCCCGCCCATGCGGTCGAAGAGGGCAAGTTGTTGATTTGGATGGGGCCCGATAAGGACAGCGACAGTCTGCGGGCGGTGGCGAAAAAGTTCAGTGAGGAATTGGGCATCGAAGTTGTCGTGGAAGAGGTCGACCCGGCGGTCGAAAAATTCCAGCAGGCAGCGGCGACGGGGGATGGGCCGGATATCATGCTGTGGGCGCATGACCGGATGGGGGAATGGGCGGCAGGTGGGTTGATCGCGCCGGTGACGCCCTCGGCCGAAGTGCAGGCCGGGATTCTTCCGACGGCTTGGGATGCCGTGACCTTTGGTGGCAAGACCTGGGGCTATCCGGTGGCGGTCGAGGCGGTGGGGCTGGTCTATAACACCGCGTTGGTGCCGACACCGCCGGCTGATTTTGCCGATATTGCGGCGTTGACCGTGCCCGATGGCGTGACGCGGATCATGTGGGACTATAACAACACCTATTTCACGATGCCCTTGTTGATGGCGAACGGCGGTTACGCCTTTGTCAAAAAGGATGGGGTCTATGACGGCAAGGATACGGGCGTCGGCAATGCGGGCGCGATTGCCGGGGCGACGGTGCTGAAAGGCTTGATCGACGGTGGAACAATGCCCGCCGGGGTGGATTATGGCGTGATGGATGGCGCTATGGCCAAGGGCGAAGTGGCGATGGTGATTAACGGCCCTTGGTCTTGGGCCGGGTATGAGGCGGCGGGGATCAAGATCGGTGTGGCCCCCATTCCAACCGTGAATGGCAAGACAGCGCCGCCCTTTCTGGGCGTTTATTCGGCAGCCGTGAACGCGGCTTCGCCCAATGCTGATCTGGCGGTGGAATTTATCGAGAACTACATGCTGACGGATGAGGGTCTGGCAGCCTGGAACGCCAAGAACGTGCTGGGGGCCTTGGCCGACATCAGCGCGGCGGCAGCCCAAACCGATCCAAAGGTGCAGGCAACGCTGGCCAATGCGGCGGTAGGGGTGCCGATGCCGTCAAACCCGGAAATGGGGGCGTTCTGGTCGGCGATGCAACCGGCGCTGACCAATATCACGACCGGCGCGCAGACGCCGGAAGTGGCGCTGACCGATGCGGCCAAGCGCATTCTGGGCGGTGGCTGATCCAGTCTGGCCCGTGCGCCGGACGCGCGGGCCATGTTCATGGGGAACAACATGACCACTTCGATCCTTTCCCGCTGGCCTTTGATGCGTTGGGCGTTGACGGGGGCGGCGGTTCTGGCCAGCCTTTATGCGGGATTTCTGCTTTATGCGCAGGCCGAGCCCCTGTTCGGCGCGATGTTTCTGGTTTTGGCGGTGGCGGTCGGCGTGGTCTTTCTGCATCCGCGCAGTGCAACCTGGCGCTTTGTGCTGCCGGGGATCGCGGCCGTGTTGATCTTTGTGGCCTTTCCCGTGGTTTATACGATCTGGCTGGGCTTTACGAATTATTCCTCGTTCAACCTGCTCACCTATGACCGCGCCATCGAAGTCTTGATGGCGAACAAGTCGATCGACCCCAAGACCGAACGCAAATTTGCGATTGCTGGGGGGCCGGGGGCTTATCAGGTCTGGCTGCCCGAAGATGGGCTGTTGTCCGAGCCCTTGGCCCTGGACGGGCAGGCCGCGTCGGCGAACCTGTCACCGGCGGACGAGCCTGCGGCACTGCTGGCGCAGAAAGAGGCGGTCAAGCTGCGCAAGGGCTTGGCTGCGATTGTGCTGACCGCACCGGACGACACAGAATTGCGCAACACAGGCCTGCGGGCCTTTGCCGCCGTGGCCCCGGAATACGAGCGCCTGGGGCCAGACGCGTTTCGCCGCCATGCCGATGGGCAGATGCTGACGGCCAACCACAAGACCGGCTTTTTCACACTGGAGGATGGAACAACCATCGCGCCCGGTTGGCGGGTCGGCATAGGCTGGGACAATTTCAAGCGCATCTTTACGCTGGAAGGCATTCGCGGGCCGATGCTGTCGATCTTTGTCTGGACCTGCATCTTTGCCTTTCTTTCGATGGCAGGAACGTTTGCCTTGGGCCTTTTGTTGGCGGTGATCCTGCAATGGCCACATCTGCGCGGCAAAGCGGCTTACCGTATTCTGCTGATCCTGCCCTATGCGGTGCCCTCGTTCATTTCGATCCTGGTGTTTCGTGGGCTGTTCAACCAAAATTTTGGCGAGATCAACCTGATCCTTGAAGCGATGTTCGGTCTGCGGCCAGACTGGTTCACCGACGGAACTTTGGCGCGGATCATGATCCTGGCGGTCAATCTTTGGCTGGGATATCCGTATATGATGTTGCTGGCGATGGGCTTTTTGCAAGCGGTGCCCGAAGATCACAAAAAGGCTGCGGCGCTAGAGGGTGCCTCGGCTCTGCGGGTTTTCTTTACCATCACCCTGCCACAGATCCTGCCTCCCTTTGTGCCTTTGTTGATTTCGACTTTTGCCTTCAATTTCAACAACATTGTGCTGGTTTTGCTGATGACGCGTGGGGGGCCGGATATTCCGGGCACGGCTATTCCGGCGGGGGAGACCGATATTCTGGGCAGTTTCACCTATCGCGTGGCCTTTATGGATACGGGCACGCAATTCGGGCTGGCCGGGGCCATCACCTTTCTGATTTTCCTGATTGTGGGCGCGATGGCCTATGCCAATCTGTTGGCCATGCGTCGGGCCGCCCTGCGGAAAGGAGCGCGGATATGATTGTCGAACACCCCCGCAGCCTGCGGCTGAAAAAGATTGCTGCGCATGGTTTTCTTTTGGGCTTTCTGGCGGTGATCCTGTTTCCCTTTGCGATGATCGTTTCGATTTCCTTTCGCGAAGGAAATTTCACCATCGGCGAATTGTGGCCCAGCCAGCCGACACTGGAGCATTGGGCGCTGGCTTTGGGATTCGACTATACCCGCAGCGATGGGACGGTGGTTTCACCGCCTTATCCGGTGCTGCTTTGGATGTGGAATTCCGTCAAGATCGGCCTGATGGCCGCCTTGGGTGTTTTGGCTTTGGCGACGGTTTCAGCCTATGCCTTTTCGCGGCTGCGCTTTGCGGGGCGGGGGGCGTTGCTGGATGGGCTGTTTCTGATCCAGATGTTTCCAACGACCCTGACGCTGGTGGCGCTTTATGCGATCTTTGACAGTCTGGGGGATGTGGCGCCCGTTGTGGGGATCAACAGTCACCTGTCGGTGGTTCTGGTCTATATGTCAGGGATCATCCTGCATGTCTGGACATTGAAGGGCTATTTCGACGGCATTGACAGCGCGCTGGACAAGGCCGCCGCAATGGATGGGGCGACGCCTTGGCAGACTTTTCGCCACGTCTTTCTGCCTTTGGCCATGCCGATGATGGCGGTCATCTTTGTCTTGGTTTTTATTGGCTGCGTGAACGAATATCCGGTCGCCTCGGTCCTGATCCGGTCCGAAGACATGCTGACACTGGCGACCGGTTCGCGGCTGTATCTGAACGAGTTCAAGTATCTGTGGGGCGATTTTGCGGCGGCGGCGATCCTTTCGGGCTTGCCCATCACCTGTGTCTTTCTGATCGCGCAGAGATATCTGGTCTCGGGCCTGTCTGAGGGGGCGGTCAAGGGTTGATTTGCCCCGCCAGCAGGCAGGCGCTGCCGAAATCGCCCAATCATTGTGCGAATGGCGGCGTTTTCAGCCGCGGAAAGCCTGTTCTTGTGGCGAATCGGACGAATGCTTTACCGTCTGGTCAAAGAACAATCACCAACGGGGAAGGATAACGCGATGAACGGGTTTGCAGCGCCGACGCGGCGTGGGCTTTTGCTGGGCGGTGGGGCTTTGGCCTTGGGGGCGGGGCTCGTCCCGATGCGCCTGATGGCGCAGGATCTGGTCAAGGTTGCGGGGATCTACACCGTGCCCGTCGAACAGCAATGGGTCAGCCGGATCCATATCGCGGCCGAGGCCGCAAAGGCCGCAGGGCGGGTGGATTACACCTATACCGAAAACGTGGCGAACACCGACTATCCGCGCGTGATGCGGGAATATTGCGAAAGCGGCGTCAAGCTGATCGTGGGTGAGATTTTCGGGGCCGAGGCCGAAGCGCGCGAAGTGGCGGCGGAATATCCCGACGTGGCCTTCCTGATGGGCTCGTCCTTCCCGCCCGATGCGGCGCTGCCCAATCTGGCGGTGTTCGACAATTATATTCAGGACGCGTCCTATCTGACCGGGATCGTCGCCGGGGCGATGACCAAAACGGGCAATATCGGCATGGTGGGCGGCTTTCCCATCCCCGAGGTGAACCGGCTGATGAACGCCTTTATGGCAGGGGTCAAGGAAACGCGGCCCGATGCGACCTTCCAGATCAGCTTTATCGGATCCTGGTTCGACCCACCGAAGGCCAAGGAAACCGCAATGGCAATGATCGAGGGCGGGGCGGATGTGCTTTACGCCGAGCGCTTTGGCGTGTCGGATGCCGCCAAGGAAAAGGGTGTGCTGGCGATTGGCAATGTGATCGACACGCAGGCGGATTATCCCGATACGGTCGTCGCCTCGGCCCTGTGGCATTTTGAACCGACGTTTGAGGCGGCCTTGGCGGCGGTGCAGGCGGGGGCCTTCAAGGCCGAAGATTACGGGCTCTATTCCTATATGGCGAAAGGCGGCTGTTCGTTGGCCCCGCTTGGCACCTTTGCAGGCAAGGTGCCCGAGGCGGCGCTGGCCTTGGTGACCGAGAAAGAGGCGGCGATCAAGGCGGGCAGCTTTGCGGTGGAAGTGAACGACGCCGAGCCTTCGGCATCGTGAGGTCGAACGACATGCAGGCGCAAGAGGTGGTCTTGCGCCTGACCGGCATCACCAAACGCTTTGGCCCGGTTCTGGCGAATGACGGCATCGACCTTGCCCTGCACAGGGGCGAGGTTGTGGCCCTGCTGGGCGAAAACGGCGCGGGCAAGACAACGCTGATGAACATCCTGTTCGGTCAGTATCGGGCCGATGCGGGGGATACTCAGGCCTTTGGTGCGGCGCTGCCGCCGGGCCAGCCGCGTGCGGCGCTGATGGCGGGCATCGGCATGGTGCATCAGCATTTCACCCAATGCGGGGCGCTGACGGTGCTGGAAAACATCATGCTGGGCCGCGAAAGCCTGTGGCAGACCCGTCTGGGGCGGGCCAAGGCCCGGGCGCGGTTGGCGCAGTTGATGGCGGATTTCGGGCTGACGGTGGACCCGGATGCACGGGTGGGCGACCTGTCAGTCGGGGAACGCCAGCGGGTGGAAATTCTGAAGGCGCTTTATGGCGAGGCGCGCGTTCTGATCTTGGACGAACCGACCGCCGTGCTGACCCCGCAAGAGGCGGAGGCCCTGTTCGTCACCCTGCGGCGGTTGGTGGCGCAGGGGCTGTCCGTGCTGTTCATCAGCCACAAGCTGGGCGAGGTGATGGCCTTGGCCGACCGTTGCGTGGTGCTGCGGCATGGGCGCGTCGCGGGCGCTGTGCGGGTGGCGGAAACCAACCCGGCCGCCCTGGCCGCGATGATGGTCGGGGGCGATCTGCCGGGGCAGGCCGTGCCGCCCGGTCGCCCCGGCGTGGTGCTTTTGTCCCTGCGGAATGTGGGCGGGACGGGTGTGGATCTGGACCTGCGCGCCGGAACGATCACCGGCTTGGCGGGTGTTTCGGGCAATGGGCAGGCGGCTTTGGCCGATCTGATCAGCGGTCTGGCGCGACCTTTGGCGGGGCAGATGACACTGGGTGGCCAGGCCGTGCCCGCCGATTGGTCGCCGCGTCGGGCGGTGCAGGCGGGAGTAGGGCGTATCCCGGAAGACCGGCATCGGCAGGGTGTGGTGGGCGACTTTACCTTGGCCGAAAACGCCGTGCTGGAACGCTATGGCGAGGCGGGTTTTGCGCGCGGGCCTTTCCTGCGGCGTGGGGCCATCCGTGATTTTGCGGCCGGGTTGATCGGGAAATACGATGTGCGCGGCGGCGGGCCAGAAACTGCGGCGCGCGGTCTGTCGGGTGGGAACATGCAAAAGGTCATTCTGGGCCGGGTGCTAGAGGCGGGGCCAAAGATCATACTGGCAAACCAGCCGGTGCGGGGGCTGGATGTGGGCGCGATTGCCTATGTGCAATCGCAGCTGATTGCCGCGCGGGATCAGGGGGCGGCGGTTCTGCTGATTTCCGAAGATCTGAACGAGGTTCTCGATCTGTCCGATGTGGTGCATGTGATCTCCAAAGGCCGCCTGTCGCCGGGTTTTGCGCGCGGGGAAAAGACGGTGGCCGAACTGGGTCTGTGGATGGCGGGTGAGGGGTTTGATCATGCGGCTTGAACCCATCGCCCATCCCAGCCTCGCCCGCCGTGCCGGACTGCCCGCGCTGGCGCTGCTGGCGACTTTGCTGTCGGCCATGGCGCTGGCGGCCTTGGCCGGGGCCAATCCCTTGGCCGTGCTGGGCCAGATTGCCGTGGGGGCAGTGGGCAGCAAATTTGCGCTGCTGGAAACGCTGAACCGGGCGACGCCGCTGATCTTTACCGGCCTTGCTGCCGCCGTGGCCTTTCGCGCAAGGCTTTGGAACATCGGGGCCGAGGCGCAGCTCTATCTGGGCGCTATCGTCACCGTTCTGCTGGGCACGGGGGCCTTGCCAGGGCTTTTGGTCCTGCCGGTGACGGCGCTGGTCGCGGCCTTGGCCGGGGGCTTGCTGCTGCTGGGGCCGGTGCTGATGAAGACCAAGGCGGGGGTGGATGAGGTGGTGACGACCCTGCTGATCAATTTCATCCTGCTGCTGTTGGTCAGCTATCTGCTGGAAGGCCCGATGAAAGACCCGATGGGCATGGGCTGGCCGAAATCGACGCCTTTGGTGACCGAGGCACGGCTGCCCCGCATCGTCGAAGGCCTGCGCCTGCACTGGGGCTTTGCCTTGGCGCTGCTGGCGGCGGCGGCAATCTGGATCATCCAGACCCGCACGAAACTGGGCTATGAAATCCGCGCCGTGGGCCTGAACATCCACGCCGCTCGCTTTGCGGGCATCCCTGTGAATTGCGTTCTGGTGAAAACCGCGCTGCTGTCGGGCGGGCTGGCCGCCTTGGCGGGTTGGTCCGAGGTGGCGGGGCTGAAGGGGCATCTCAGCCTCGATCTGTCGCCCGGCTTTGGCTATACCGGGATCATTGTCGCGATGCTGGCGCTGTTGCATCCCTTGGGCGTTGTAGTCTCGGCCCTGTTCGTGGCGGGTGTCTTCGTGGGTTCCGATGCGATGAGCCGGGCCGCGGGCGTGCCGACCTATATCGCCGACATCGTGCTGGCCTTGGCGCTGCTTTACATGGTGCTGGCGCTGGGCCTGACCCGTTACCGCTTGGTGCGCGGATGATGGAAATTTTTGACATTTTGCTGCAAGCCAGCTTTTGGGCCGCCGTCCTGCGCATCGCCTCGCCCCTGATCTTTGCAACGATGGGCGAGTTGATCTGCGAACGCGCTGGGGTGCTGAACCTGGGCATCGAGGGCATCATGGTGATCGGGGCCTTTACCGGCTGGATCGCGGTTTATGCGGGCCTGCCGCTGTGGTGGGGCGTGGGGGCGGCGTTGCTGGCCGGGATGGCCTTTGGCCTGCTGCATGGCGTGTTGGTGGTGCCGTTCGGCCTGTCGCAGCATGTGGTGGGGCTGGGGATCACGCTTTTGGCGACGGCCACGGCGAGTTTCGCCTATCGCCTGATCCTGCCCGAGGTGACAAGCCCGCCAAAGATCGAACCCTTTCAGCCGCTGGGCCTGTTCGGGCCAATCTTGGGGGCGCAGACGGCGCTGACCTATGCCGCCTTTGGCGTGGTCGCGGTGGTGGCCTATGTGCTTTACCGCACGCCTTTGGGTTTGGCCCTGCGCGCCTGCGGCGACAACCCGGCGGCGGTGGCGGCGCAGGGGCTTTCGGTGACAGGTCTGCGGTTGGGGGCGGTGATGGTGGGGTCTGGCCTGATGGCGGTGGGTGGGGCCTTCCTGACGCTTTCGGCCTTTTCGTCTTTCTTTTTCGAGATGGTGAATGGCCGCGGCTGGATCTGCATCGCCCTTGTCGTCTTTGGGGGCTGGGGACCGGGCAAGGCGTTGCTGGGGGCTATGCTCTTCGCGGGGTTTGACGCCCTGCAAGTGCGGCTGCAACAGACCGGGATTGGCGAGATCCTGCCCTATCAACTGTTCCTGGCCTTGCCCTATATCCTGTCCATTCTCGCCCTGATCCTGATGTCGCGCCGCGCGCAGGTGCCGGGGGCGCTGATGATCCCATTCCGCAAAGGGGAACGCTGATGTTCGATCTGATTGTCAAAGGTGGCACCCTGCCGGATGGCCAAGTGGCCGACATCGGGCTTCAGGGCGACAAGATTGCCGCCGTGGGCAAGCTGGAGGCCGAGGCGCGGCGGGTGATTGATGCGACGGGCGATCTGGTCAGCCCGCCGTTTGTCGACCCGCATTTCCATATGGACGCGACCCTGTCCTATGGCCTGCCAAGAGTGAATGCCAGCGGTACGCTGTTGGAGGGGATCAGTCTGTGGGGCGAGCTGCGGGACATCGCGACGGTGGAGGATATGGTCGCGCGGGCGCTGAGATACTGCGATTGGGCGGTCAGCATGGGGTTGCTTGCGATCCGGACGCATGTCGATACCACCCCCGATCATCTGCGCGGCGTCACGGCGATGCTGGAGGTGAAGCGGCAGGTGGCGCCCTATCTGGACCTGCAACTGGTGGCCTTTCCGCAGGACGGGCTTTATCGAAGCCCTACCGGGCGGGCGAATGTTCTGCGAGCGCTGGATATGGGCGTTGATGTGGTGGGGGGCATCCCACACTTTGAACGCACGATGGAGGAGGGGGCGGCGTCGGTCCGCGACATGGCCCGGCTGGCGGCGGAGCGGGGGCTGATGCTGGACCTGCATTGCGATGAAACCGATGATCCACATTCCCGGCATGTCGAGACCCTCGCCGCCGAGGTGACGCGGCATGGGCTGGGGGCGCGGGCGGCGGGGTCGCATCTGACCTCGATGCATTCGATGGACAATTACTATGTCTCGAAGCTGCTGCCCCTGATCGCGGAATCAGGGATGTGTGCCATTCCGAACCCGCTGATCAACATCACCCTGCAAGGGCGGCATGACAGCTTTCCCAAGCGGCGGGGTTTGACGCGGGTCAAGGAGATGCAGGCGCTGGGCATCACCGTCGGTTGGGGGCAGGATTGCGTGCTGGATCCTTGGTATTCGCTGGGCACGGCCGATATGCTGGACGTGGCTTTCATGGGCCTTCATGTCGCCCAGATGACCCATCCGGAGGAGATGGCCCGCTGTTTCCGGATGGTCACGGAAGACAATGCCCGGATCATGGGTTTGGCAGGGCATGGGTTGAAGGTCGGGGATCAGGCCTCGCTGGTCATCCTGGACGCGGGCGATCCCGTGGAGGCGCTGCGGCTGCGGGCGGCGCGGTTGTTTGTGGTTTCAAAAGGCCGGGTCGTGGCGGAGGCCGCGCGGGGGGATGCCCGGCTGGATTTGCCGGGGCGCGGGGGCATGGTGCGGCGGCGGGTGAAGGGGTGATTTCACGCGTGAAATGTGGGGTAGGTTCTTGATATTTCTGTTATATTTTATTATTGGAATGTTTTTTTGAGCCGGGGCGAGCCCGGCCTACTTGTGCCAGTAATACCAGTTGCCGTCGTAGTCGCGGTCGATGGTTTCTTGCGAGACTACGGTGGCGGTGACGCGCCGCAACCCGGCAAGGGCGGGGGCCGGATCGCCCAATTGGGCCACATCGGTATCGGTCGGGACGGCGACGGTGACATGGATTGTCCCGCTGACCGTTTGGGGGCTGATGAACAGGGGTGTAACGCCTTGTAGCTGGCACCAGTTTTGCAAGGCTTTGGTGGCCCGGTTGTTGCGGTGATTGAGAAGGAATTTGAGCATTTCTTGGGTGGGTGAAAATCACCAAAGTCGGGTGGCGGTGGGTTTCACCCACCCTACAGGGTGCGGGCGCGATGCCAAGTGGAGAAGGGGCAAGCATCGATCTTGTTGGGCAGTTCATGTTTGACCGGATTGAGGCGAGAATTGCGGATCACCGTCTCGATGGAGGTTTGTAGGGTGGGTGCAATCCACCTTCGGCGTTGGGGTGGTGGGTTTCACCCACCCTACGGGGCGTCGCGATGCTAGGTGGAGAAAGGCCAGTCTTCGATTTTGTTGATCGGTTCATGTTTGAACGAATTGAATCGGCAACGGCTGATTATCCTTTTTCGCGCCGTTTCAGGGAGATTTGTAGGGTGGGTGCAACCCACCGTTTGCGGTGGGATGGTGGGTTTCACCCACCCGACGGGGTGTGGTCACGATGCCAAGTGGAGAAGAGCCGGTCGTCGTTTTCGCGACCAATCCGCGTTTGACCGGACTGCACCAGCAACAGTGGATCGCCTTTTCGAGGGAGGTTTGTAGGCTGAGTGCACCCCACCTTTTGTGGTGGGGTGGTGGGTTTCACCCACCCTACAGGGTGCGGGCGCGATGCCAAGTAGAGAAGGGCCAATCTTCGATCTTGTGAACCAATCCGTGTTTGACCGGATTGAACCAACAATAATGGATCGCTTGTTCCCGCGCCGTTTCGTTGCGGAGGTGATGATCCCAGAAGCGCCTTTGCCAAAGGCCTTTTTCGCCCTTTGCTTGTTGGCTGGCGGATCGTGGATAGGTTCCTCCGACATATTTGGTGAAGCGCGCCTTGATGTCTTTCCAGCGAGTCGAATAGTCGGCGTCGCCTTCGGGCAGCGTCCAGACGGCGTGCATGTGATCGGGCAGGATCACCCAAGCGTCTATTCGGAAGGGGCGGTCCGCGCGAACCTCGGCGACAGCGCGGCGCAGGGTTGCGATTTCACGGACGAGGGTATTGTCACCCCGCGTGGCGAGGTTGACGGTGAAAAAGATGCAAGCACCGGGGATGCGGGGGCGGATGTAGTGGGGCATCGCGAAGCGTTGCGCGATGTTGGTTAAGATAGCGTCAACGAGCGCAGGGACGCAGGTGGTTTTTGGGATAGGCGTTGGTGGTTTGGTGGGTTTGCACCCACCCTGCATTTTTTGTCCCGGTAGGGTGGGTGGCAACCCACCGTTGGGCGAGTGGAGGTGGTTTTGGCGTGCGGGTGTGGGTTTGCACCCACCCTAAGTTCGTGTCCCGGCAGGGCGGGTGTTAACCCCCTTTACGTCATTCTGAGTGGTGGGTTTCACCCACCCTACACCAATCTGACCCCGTCCACCGCCGCCCGCACAAAATCGGCGAACAGCGGATGGGGCGCGAAGGGTTTGGATTTCAGTTCCGGGTGGAACTGCACGCCGATGAACCAGGGGTGATCTTTCACCTCGACGATTTCCGGCAGGCGGCCATCGGGGGACATGCCGGAAAACTCCAGCCCGCAAGATTCCAGCTGTTTGCGATAGGCGATGTCCACCTCGTACCGGTGGCGGTGGCGTTCTTCGATCTCGGTTGCGCCGTAAACCTCGGAGACTTTCGATCCTGCCGCCAGACGCGCGGTATAGGCCCCCAGACGCATGGTGCCGCCCTTGTCGTCGCCGACCTTGCGCGCGACGATATGGTTGCCCTGCACCCATTCTTTCAGGTGATAGACGACGGGGGTAAAGCGTTTTGCGCCGGCCTCATGGTCAAATTCCTCGGAACCTGCATCGGAGACGCCGGCCAGATTGCGGGCCGCCTCGATCACCGCCATCTGCATGCCGAGACAGATGCCCAGATAGGGCACGCGCTTTTCGCGGGCGTATTGTGCGGCCTTGATTTTGCCCTCGGTCCCGCGTTCGCCAAAGCCGCCCGGCACGAGGATGGCCTGAAAGCGTTCCAGATAGGGGCCGGGGTCTTCGCGTTCAAAGATTTCCGCGTCGATCCATTCCGCCTTGACCCTTGTGCGGTTGGCCATGCCGCCATGGGTCAGCGCCTCGGCAATCGACTTATAGGCATCCTCAAGCTGGGTGTATTTGCCGACGATGGCGACCCGAACCTCACCTTCCGCATGGGTCAGGCGGTCCATCACGTCTTCCCAGCGGGTCAGGTTCGGCTGGGGGGCCGGTTCGATGCCAAAGGCGTTCAGCACGGCCTGATCCAGGCCCGCACGGTGATAGGCGAGCGGGGCCTCATAGATCGTCTTCAGATCATAGGCGGGAATGACCGAATCTTTGCGGACATTGCAGAACAGGGCGATTTTCTCGCGTTCGCGTTCCGGGATCGGATGTTCCGAACGGCAGACCAGCACATCGGGGGCAAGGCCGATGCTTTGCAGTTCTTTGACGCTGTGCTGGGTGGGTTTGGTTTTCAACTCGCCACTGGCCGCCAGATAGGGCAGCAGGGTCAGGTGCATCAGGATGCATTCGCCGCGCGGGCGTTCGTGGATGAATTGGCGGATCGCCTCAAAGAAGGGCAGGCCTTCGATATCGCCCACGGTGCCGCCGATTTCGCAAAGCATGAAATCCACCTCATCCTCACCAATGCGGAGGAAATCTTTGATTTCATTGGTGACATGGGGGACGACCTGAATGGTCTTGCCCAGATAATCGCCGCGACGTTCCTTTTCCAACACGTTGGAATAGATCCGGCCCGAGGAGATGCTGTCGGTTTTGCGCGCCGAGACACCGGTGAAGCGTTCGTAATGGCCAAGGTCCAGATCGGTTTCAGCGCCGTCATCGGTGACGAACACCTCACCATGTTCAAAGGGCGACATCGTGCCGGGATCGACGTTGAGATAGGGGTCAAGCTTGCGAAGGCGGACGGTATAGCCGCGGGCCTGCAACAGGGCGCCAAGGGCGGCAGAGGCAAGGCCTTTGCCAAGGGATGACACGACGCCCCCGGTGATGAAAATATAGCGCGCCATGTGGTGAACCCCCGTGAATTTCCAATTGTGGACACGCGATTCGCCGAAGCAGATTCGCAGTATCACGGGAATAGAAGCCTAATCCCGTTTTGCAGGGTCCGCAAGCCGACCGCTAGATGATGAAGAACATTTGTCGAACCGCCCCACAGATGGGGGCGGGGCGATCAGTTGCCGCCTTCGGTCGCCGGTTCTGCCGGGGCGTCCGCGCGGGGCGGGGTGGCGGGGGCATCGGTGGCGGTGGGGGGCGTCAGGTCGCCGGTGAGGCCGGGCAGGGTGGTGGCCGGGGCCTCAGGCGCGGGCAGGTTGCCACCGAACTGATCGACGACCGAACGGCTGCCCGAATCTGCGGCGGCCAGAATGGTGAGGGTGATCGAGGTGGTGATGAAGCCTGCCGCGAGGATCCAGGTGAGCTTGGTCAGCGCGTTGGCGGCCTGACGGCCACCGGTCATGGCGGCATCGCCCCCCATCAGCCCGCCGCGCCCCTCAGAGCGTTGCAGCAGGACGATGCCCACCAAAAGGAGGGAAAGGATGAGGTGGATGGTCAGGACGACGTTTTGCATGAACCCAAGGCCATTCAGGAAAGATGGGCCTATCTAGGCCGTGTTTGTGCCCGCCGCAAGCCCTTCGGCTTTAGTTGTCGACCTCATCGACGGAAGCCTGACCGGTGGCGCGTTGCCAGAGGAGAGACCAGGAAAGGCCGAGGCCCATGATGAGGGAAAGGCCCAGAAGGGCGAGCCAGCCGTTGAGGGCGGAATTGGTCAGGCCTAGCCAGCCCCAATCGTGGAACAGCCAGAGGAGAAGGCCAAAGACGGCGGCGATAAGGACGATGCCAAGCAGGCCGATGGAGCGGAGAGTGGCGAGAAGTTAGAGGCCAAGGCCAAGGGCGAGGAGGAGGCCAAGAAGGAGGACAAAGGGCATCTGGGTGGAGAAATTCGCCTGGGCCCAGGTGACATAATTCCACTGGGTCGGGTTGAAGAAAGCGGCGGTCAGGCCAAAGGCCCCCAGCCAGCGCCACAGAAATCCCATGTGAACCCCCTGTTTTGGGGGCATCCTGCCAAGGGCGGGGGCGTTAGGCAAGGGTGATGGGGGGAGGGGTCATTTTTCCGTTTCCCCCGGCGCGGGCAAGGGCTATAGGACGGGCGTTTGTGTTCAAGCGGGGAAGCGGATCATGGCCAATGTCGTTGTTGTGGGCGCCCAGTGGGGCGATGAGGGCAAGGGCAAGATCGTGGACTGGCTGTCGGAACGCGCGGATGTGATCGCGCGGTTTCAGGGCGGGCACAATGCAGGGCATACGCTGGTCATTGATGGCAAGGTTTACAAGCTGTCGCTGCTGCCTTCGGGGGTGGTGCGGGGCAAGATGTCGGTGATCGGGAACGGTGTGGTGCTGGACCCTTGGGCGTTGCTGTCGGAAATTGAGCGGTTGGGCGGGCAGGGAGTGCATGTGAGCCCTGAGACGCTGATGATCGCGGAAAACACGCCCTTGATCCTGCCGGTGCATGGCGAATTGGATCGGGCGCGGGAAAATCAGAATTCGGTGGCGAAAATCGGCACGACGGGGCGGGGCATTGGGCCGGCCTATGAGGATAAAGTGGGGCGGCGGACTGTCCGGGTGGCGGATCTGGCGGATGAGCCGACGCTGGACCTGCGGTTGGATCGTTTGCTGACGCACCACAACGCGCTGCGGGCGGGGCTGGGGCTGGAAGCGGTGGACAGGGCAGCGCTGAAAGCGGCGCTGATGGAAGTGGCTCCGAAAATCTTGCCCTATGCGAAACCGGTCTGGAAGGTGATGCATGACGCCCGCCGGGCGGGGAAACGCATTTTGTTTGAAGGCGCGCAGGGTTCGCTTTTGGACATCGACTTTGGCACCTATCCCTTTGTCACCTCGTCGAACACCCTTGCGGGGATGGCGGCGACGGGCACGGGGCTTGGGCCGACCGCGATTGATTTCGTGCTGGGGATCGTGAAGGCCTATACGACCCGCGTGGGCGAGGGGCCGTTCCCGTCAGAACTGTTTGACGAAGACGGCGTGCGGCTGGGTGAGCGGGGGCATGAGTTTGGCACCGTCACGGGCCGCAAACGGCGTTGCGGCTGGTTTGATGCGGTTCTGGTGCGGCAGACCTGTGCCACCAGCGGCGTGTCGGGCATCGCCTTGACCAAGCTGGATGTGCTGGACGGGTTCAAGACGCTGAAAATCTGTGTGGGCTATGATCTGGATGGGCAGCGGCTGGATTATCTGCCGACCGCGGCGAACCTTCAGGCCCGTGTGACGCCGATCTATGAAGAAATGGAAGGCTGGAGCGAAAGCACGGCGGGGGCGCGTTCCTGGGCCGATCTGCCGGGGGCGGCGATCAAATATGTGCGGCGGATTGAAGAACTGATCCAATGCCCGGTGGCGCTGCTGTCGACCAGCCCAGAGCGCGACGACACGATCCTTGTGACCGACCCCTTTGCGGACTGAGCCATGGCCCTGTCCTATAAGGCCAAGAAACGTCTGTCGCTTTTGATCCTGTTGGTGGGCTTACCTGTCTATATCGGGCTGGCTTGGTTTTTGGTCAGCCTGTTTGAACGGCCCAATATGGTGATCGAACTGGGCATCTATATCGGTCTGGGGATTGTCTGGGCCGTGCCGTTCAAGGCGGTGTTCCGGGGCATCGGACAGCCCGACCCCAATGAAAAGGCCGAAGGCGAATAGCCCCCGGCCCCTTTTCCCTACCGCCTGGTGGCGGGATCAGCTCATGATATCGCGGGCTTGGCGCATCAGCTCTGAGTCGTCGGTCACGACATATTGGCCCTGCCGCACCCTTTCAATCTTGCCTGCTTTGACCAGATCGGCAAAGGCCTGCATCCCGTCTTCTTTCGCAAAGCCCGGCAGGCCGGGGGCCGATGCGATCTGGCGCAGGAGATTGGCGGGCGAGAAATGCGGGCGGCATTCGATCATCGCCGCGTAGACGCCGGCCGCCTGAATCACCTCGTCCAACTCTTCCGCACCCAGACGCTGGGCGAATTCGGTGAAATCAGCCGGGTCAAAGAATTCGCCGCCATCGGCAAATTCCTCTTCGTCTTCATCCTCGACCATGCTGTTCAGCAAAACCGGCTCTAGCACTGGCCCCGGCGCAGGGGCGGCGTTGCCGCCCGCCACGGCGACCCGGCGCGGGCGCAGAGGTTCGTCCACCGGCGTTGCTGCGGGGGCAGGGCGGTCGATCCGCTGTTCCGAAACCAGCACCAGCACCGGGGGGCGGTCAGCCTCGTCTTCCTGATCCTCGCCCACGATTTGCGAGAATTCCTGCCGATAGGCGTCGGCGGGGTCTTGATCGAGCCCCAACGGATCTTCGCCCAATTCGCGGTCGGCCTGAGTGGTTGCGACAGCGGCTTTGAGATGGGCAATGGCGGACCAGCGCGCGCGCTGTTCTGGGACATCCATTTCCGAATTGGTCTGGGCAATCAGACGCCCGATTTCGGCATCGTCCTGACCATCGTCCAGCAGGCGGCGCATCCCGGCGCCACTGGCCAGTTCGGCCTGGCTAACGCGGATCATCTTGGCCTTGGCGCGGCGCAGTTTATCAAGGGGCGAGCCTTCGCCGTCCAAAGCGCCAGCCGGGCCTTCGTCCGTCAGATTGTCGGGCGCACGACTGCGGGATTTCGAATCGGTGTCCATGTTGAAGGCCATAGCGGCACGGATGGTTTCGGCCAGTTGGGCGTCCAGCAATTCATCATCAACGGCATCATCGCTATCGGCCACCTCAAGTGCGGCATCGACCTCTTCCAAAGTGGCCTCGACGACGTCGGCCTCATCCTCGTGCCCGGCGGCACGAGCCGCAGGGGGCGGGGCGTCGATTCCAAGGAAGGCGGCCTGATCGTGCAACTGCCAATCATCAATGCCTTCCATAGCATCGTCGTCGGTCAGATCATCGGCCCCGGCTTTGGCCACAGGACGGGGGAGGGGGATGTCGTCTTCTTCGTCGTCGACCTCATCCTCGACAACGGGGCGGGCGTCGGTCAGTTGGTCCCGAACATCGTCGTGCAGAACCAAGGCACCGGCCATGCCGGCGACCTCAACCGTGTCTTGCCAGGGGTTGCCATTGTCGTCGTCCTGTTCAACGGACAAGGCGTTGCCGACACGATCAAGCATGGCGGCGGCCTGTTCGACGGGCAAAGCCTCGGTTGTGACATCGACAGCGGCCTGCGCCTGGGCTTGGGCCGCCTGACGGATGCGCATAAGTTTGGCCGCGACGCCTTCGATGGGGCCCTGACCCGGCGCAGTGCGCTGAACCGGCACGTTGAGCGATTGCCGCAGCGGGGGGAGGCTGGGCGGGGCACCCTCGGCCGGGTCGGAGGCAGTCAGGAAGACGGAGCCATCCTCACGCACCTTGGCATCGACACGGCGGCGCAGTTCGCGTTCGGCGATGCGGTGCAGCATGGCGGCATCGGGGGTGGGCGGTTCCGAGCCGAAGAAACGGTCGCTGGATGCAAGATCGCGGAAATATTCCGCGATGATCTTCATCGTGGTCAGCGGATCTTCGAAACCCTCTAGCGTGCACGAAAACGTGCCGTAAGAGACGGTCAGGATTTTGCTGGCTCCGGTCATTGGTCGGTCACCCAGAATCGTCTGCGCAGGCCGATTGCCTGCTTTCACTGGTATCTCATTCAGAGATAGGGGTAATTTAAAGGATGGATTATGGCTATTGGCCCTATCCTGCGCCATAATTCGGGACAATTTCAATATGTCAGCCAAGATTGTTGAGACGACAGAGGGGATCACGCTGTTGGCGGGGGGGCCAGCGACCAGACGTGACCTGTCTTTGGCCTTGGCGCGGGCCCCGGTTTTGGTGGCGGCGGATGGGGGGGCAAACCGGGCTTTGGCCCTGGGTTTGATGCCCGAAGCAGCGATTGGCGATTTCGACAGCATCCGTGCAGGGGCGCGGGAGGCGCTGGGGCCGGGGCGGCTTTTGCATATTGGGGAACAGGAAAGCACGGATTTCGACAAGGCGCTGGGGGCGGTGTCGGCGCCGTTCATCATCGGTCTGGGGGCGCTGGGGGGGCGGGTGGATCATGCGCTGGCGGTTTTGCATACGCTGGTGCATCGGGCGGCCCATCATGTGGTGCTGCTGGGGGGGCCGGATGTGGTCTTTGCGGCGGCACCGGGGCGGTGGCTGGATCTGGCGCTGGGGGCGGGGGATCGGTTGTCGCTGTTTCCGCTGGCGGCAGTGATGGGGGAAAGCGAGGGGCTGGAATGGCCGATCAAGGGGTTGGCGTTCGACCCGGCGCGCAAGATCGGGACGTCGAACCGGGTGACGAAGGGGCCGGTGCGGCTGCGGTTCGAGGGAGAGGGGATGATCGTGATCCTGCCGCGGCGGCGGCTGGATGCGGTGCTTAGGGCGCTTCGTCCATAAGAAGCTGGGCGCTGCGGCGGCCCTTGGCGGCGACCTGTTCGCGGTGAACGAGGTAGAGGCCTGCGACAATGATGATGACGATGCCGACCCATGTAAGGGGCGTGGGCCAGTCGCCATAGATGAGATAGCCGAGGATGACGGCGACGACGATTTCAAAATACTGAAGGGGGGCGACGGTGGCGGCGGGGGCGAATTTGAGGGCGTAGGTGATGCAGATATGGGCAACACAGGCCCAGAAGCCGACGCCGAAAAGCCAAAGCCAGGCAGCGCCTTGGGGCATGACGGGATCAAGCTGGGTCCAGCCTGTGCCGTTGGCGATGAAAAGGACAGGGAGGCACAACAGGGTTCCGGCGATGGAGGTGTGAAGCTGCATCGTGACGGGATGGATGTTGGCGGCCATGGCGCGGGTGATGAGCATGTAGCCGCCGAAAAGGAAGGCGGTGCCCAAGGGAAAGAGGGCGACAAGGCCGAAGGCGGCGAGGGAGGGCTGGATGACGAGCATGGCCCCGGCAAAGGCCACCAGCGAGGCGAGGATGCGGCGGGGGCCTATGCTGTCGCCAAAAAGCCAGAAGCCCAAGAACAGGACGATGAAGGGCTCGACAAAGACGATGGCCAAGGCATCGGCCACCGGCATGACCGAGACGCCCGAGACAAAGCAGAAGGTGGACAGGATGAGGAATGCCGCGCGGAGCGTGAGCCAGCCCGCCATTTTCGCATCGACGCGCCAGGAAAGGCCCATGATCAGGGCGACGGGGACCATCAGCGCGCCTTGGACCACAAAGCGGGCGGCGGTGATTTGACCGACGGGAATGGTTTCGGTGGCCAGCTTGGAGGCGAAATCCAAGAGCGGGCCAAACAGGCAGAAGATCAGCATCAGAATGACGCCGGGCAGGGTGCGGTCAGGTTGGGTCATGAGGAAGGGCTAACGGCGCGGTCGGGGCCTGTCCAGCCGCGTTGCGCCGCGATGATGTCGCGATTGGCCTAAACCCCGGAAAAAGGCGCTTAAACCGGGGGTATAGAGCGGCCCGCTTTGGGTTTTGCGCGGCTGGCCCTGTGGCGCAGGTTGCCGCTAGGTCGGGGAGAGGCCCGGTTTGGGCCGTGCGACATATTCATCCAAAGGATCACAAAAGATGGCTTTGATCAAAGCACGTGACAAGGTCACGACCGACACCGCCTTTGTTCTGAAGGCGGGACAAGACCTGCTGATTGGGGCAGGGGTCGATGTTTTTGCTGTGGGCGGTAACTATGGCGTGGTGGATACGGCGCCGGGCAACCAGATCACGGTGAATGGCACCCTGTCGGCGGCTTTGGCGATCTATCTGACGGATCATGTGGCGGGGCCGGAGAATGCGGCGATGGCCGGGACGGGCATCACGCAGATCAGCATTGGGGCTGAGGGCAAGGTGATGGCGGATGGGGATGCGGTCCGCATGACCCGTTCGGCAGAGATCATCAACCGGGGTTACATCGGGGCGGATGATGGGATCGTGGCCCCCGATATCGAGGGTGGGGCGACTTTGCGTCTGGTGAACCACGGCACGATCCGGGTGCAGGATTATGCCGTGGACAGTGCGAAGGCGCGGGCGGTGATTGTGAACAACGGGTTGATATTCAGCGAGTTTGAAAGCGCGATCAATCTGGCCTCGAGCGATGATGTGCTGGTGAACCGGGGCACGATCCGGGGCGGGGTCTGGCTGAATGAGGGCGATGATCGTTTTGACGGTCGGGGCGGCAAGGTTCTGGGGGGCGACTCCTATGTCTCGGGTGGCGGCGGGAATGATCATTTCGTGCTGGATGGTTTGAATGATCGGGTCTGGGGCGGTGCGGGCGATGACACGCTGGATTTTCGGCACACGGCCAAGGGGGTGGATATTGTCCTGCTGAATCAGGTGGATCTGGTGCCGTCTGCCGCCGGGCCGCAGCGCAGCTATTCGGATTTCGAGATTTTGCTGGGCGGGTCGGGGCGTGACCGCTTTGTCGGGGATCTTTATGAAAATCGGCTGGTGGGCCATGCCGGGGCCGATACTTTGGACGGGCGCGGTGGGAATGACACGCTGATTGGCGGGCAAGGGCGCGATGTGCTGATCGGCGGGGCGGGGGATGATGTCTTTCGCTTTGACGCCCGTGCCGATGCGGGGGACCGGGTTCGGGATTTCTCGAACGACGGGCAGGACGATTCCTTTGCGTTTCGCAAGGCGGTGTTCGGCGCGGGGATGGATCGTGGCCTGATCGAGGAAAGCGCTTTTATCGCCGGGGCGACGAACCGGGCGGGCGATACCGGCGACCGTTTCATCTTTCGCACCACGGACAGCACGCTGTGGTTTGACGCCGATGGCACAGGGCGACAACCGGCGATTCTGATCGCCGATCTGAAGGATGGGGTGGTGATCTCGGCCTTGGATATTTTCATCGTTTGACGATCTTTGCGGCGCGGTGGCACGGGGCGGGGCTTTCCCCGCCCCTTTCGCTGTCGCAGGGTAAAATTTGTTGGCAGATCGCACCTTCACGCCTAGGTTGCGGGCGTTTTCATATGCATTGCGGAGGCACAGATGGCGATCACCTGGATCAATTCCAACATACTCGGTTCCGGTCTTCCGGGGAGTGTCGGTCTTTCAATTCAAAACGCGGATGGCGTGGTGGTTCTGTCTGGTTTCAGTTTTGGCTGGAACAGCGGGCCTGCGTTGGAAGCGGTGGGGGTTGGCAATTTCATTCATGTTCTGGGGCAAGTTTACGGGCTGGATGGGGCGATCCGGTTGAGTGATGCGGCCAGCCCCTTGGCGGGGCATCGGCTGGTGGTTGGCGCGGAAGGCTCGGTTTGGGGGAAGGGCGCGGCGGGAGTCTATTCCGTGTCGGGGAACAGTTCGATTCTGAACAATGGGACAATTGGCGGCGATTATTCGGCGATCACAATCGAGGAAAGCGGGGCGGAAAGCCATTCGCGGCTGGTCAATCGCGGGGAGGTGGTTGGGAATACGGCGGCCATTCGACTGTATCTGTTCAACGGCGCGGATTACACGCTGGAAAACATGGCGGGGGGCGTGATCAACGGCGGGGCCATCGGTGTGCTGGTGGATTGCAGCAACAGTTGTGATGTGACGATTGTGAATGCCGGGCTGATCACGGCCGCTGGGGACGCCATCACGACCGACAGCCCGGCGAAGACCATCAGCCTGACGAACAGTGGCAGGATCGAAGGGGCTATTCTGCTGGGGAACAGTCGGGACCGTGTGGACAACCGACAAGGGCAAATCGAAGGGGACGTGCGTCTGGGCGGCGGGGCGGACCGTTTTCAGGGCGGGGCGCGGGCAGAAAGCGTAGAAGGAGGCGCGGGCCTTGATGCCTTGTCAGGCGGTGGCGGGGCGGATGTGTTTGTCTATGCGCGGGCGAGCCATGGCCGCGACAAGATCAGCGATTGGCAGGGCATCGATCGGTTTGAGGTAGATGCTTCGGGCTTTGGTGGCGGGTTGGCTTTGGGGGCATTGGCCGCGGGGCGGTTTCATGCGGGGGCGACGAACAAGGCGCAGGATGCGAATGACCGGTTTGTGTTTCGGACGACGGATGCGACGCTGTGGTTTGACAAGGACGGGAAGGGCGGGGCCGCGGCCGTGTTGATTGCCGATTTGCAGGCCGGGGCGAAGGTCGTGGCAGGGGATATTTTTGTCGTTTGATTGGGGCCGCGCCAAGGAAAAGCCAGCTTTGAATGGTTAATCTGTCGCGGCCTGTGGTGGGGCCGTCGTGCGGGACAGGATTCCCGTTGTTCGGTGTGATTTGTAAAATGTGAGGAGGACATTATGGCGACAAAGAAAGTTCTGGGTAGTCTGGTCGGCTCAGGGGTCCAGTTGACGGTGGGGGGGACGACAGATGTTGTGGTCGGGCCCAACGGCCTGATCGATTCGGATGACAGCTACGCCATCTCTATGACGGGCAGCAATCAGACGCTGACCATCAGCGGGATGGTGCGGTCCAGCGGCGATGACACGATCAAGTTCGGTGATCAGGATAGCGACAGAAACCATGTGGTGATCATCGAAAAGAGCGGCTTTGTGGTCGGCGACTATGACGACGCCTTGTCGTTCACCAGCAAGAATTTCACCGTGATCAATAAGGGCACAATCACAGGGCTTTATCCGATCTATGGCTCGAACAGCGAAAATTCGGCGGTCAAGATCAACAACAGCGGCAGCATTACAGCGACCTACTCGTCGGCAATCTATGTTTCGGGTGATGACGAAGGTTTGGTCACCATCAACAACACCGGCCGCATCTATGCCTATGACGAAGATGCCGTCGACATCAGCACGATTGGTCTGAAACTGGTGAATTCGGGGACCATCGTGTCGTTGGATGACAATTCCGTCAGCGCCAGCACCGCGAATGACAGCGTGGTGAACAAGGGCAAGCTGGTTGGCAATGTGTCTTTGGACAATGGCAACGATCTGTATGACGGGCGTCTGGGCCGGATCGTCGGCGACATCTATGGTGGCGACGGGAATGATCGCCTGCTGGGTGGCAACATGGCCGAAGCGCTGTATGGCGACGAGGGGAATGACCGCATTCAGGGCGGTGGTGGCCGGGACGAACTGTATGGTGGCGGGGGCAATGACAGCTTTGTCTTCAACAGATTGTCGGAACGCGGCGATACGATCAGCGGGTTTGGCGCCGAAGTGGGCAATGACGACCGTATCCTGATTTCACAGGACGGGTTTGGTGCGGGGCTGGCGAAGGGCACTTTGGCGGCATCGCGGTTCCAGGCGCGGACGGACAATGTGGCGCAGGATGGCAACGATCGGTTCATCTTGAACCTCAACGATGGCGGGCTTTGGTTCGACAAGGATGGCAGCGGCAGCGCCAAGGCCGTGCTGCTGGCCTATGTGCCGATGGTGGCACTGACGGCGGCGGATATCGTGATTATCTGATCCGGATTTGCGGATCTTGGGCGGCGGTCGGGGAAACCCGGCCGCCGTTTTCGTTTGATCCGCAAGCCTTGGCTTGGTGGCGAGCGCATTTCGTGCGAGGATCGGGTCAGCGGGAATTTGGCCGTGAGCCCACATTTTCAGAAAGGAATTCTTCCGTGGCAAAAGTCACGGTGATGCCGTGGAGCGGTTGGGCGCGCAAATGTAAGCTGGGCACTGCGGCTGATCTGATCCGCCGCATCCGATTTTCAGGATATATTGGGCAAAGGATACATCATGTTGATCAAGGCAAAGAATTCGATTGGAACGGGTTATCAATATACATTGGGCACGGCGAATGACCTTTCGGTGGGCCGGAATATTCTTGTCTGGTCGCTGGATACGGCCGCGATCATCGGCAGCGGCAATGGGCAAAGCGTGGTCGTGTCGGGCACAGTTTTGGGCGAGGCGACCGGCATCCAGCTGACGGGCAACAACGTCAAGATCAACGTCCATGAAAACGCCAGCGTGATGGGCGGTGTTGCGCTGTCTTTGGCAAATTCAAACTTGGCAATCGTCAATCGCGGTGTGATTGCGGGCGAGGATACCGCCATCAGGACCGCACCAGAGAGCGCATTGCCCAACAGCATCGCAAGGGTAACAAATTATGGCCTGATTGAAGGCGTGATGAGCGGCCTTGGCTTTGCCTATGGGGCCGGGGCCGTGGTCCGCAATTTTGGTGTGATCGAGTCGGAAGGCACGGTCTTTCAGGGCGGTGTGGGAAAGGATGTGCTGATCAACCGGGGCATCATCAAGGGCAATAATATTGCCCTGAGTTTCGGCCATGATATTTATGATGGCCGGGGTGGGAAAGTGGTGGGGGCATCCATCTTTGGCGGGCCAGGGAATGATACCTTTCGGCCGGGCGTTTCGGGCGAGATTATGAACGGCGACCAAGGCCTCGACACGCTGGATTTCAGGGCCGGGCCGGGGATCAAGGTCGATCTGACCAATACATTCGCCAACACGGGTTTTGCCAAGGGCGATACCTATATCGACATGAACCGTGTTCTGGGGTCGGACAGGGGCGCTGACGTGTTGCGGGCCAATGGGCTGGGCAATGAACTGCGGGGCAATGGCGGGAATGATCGGCTGATCGGTGCGCTGGGCAATGACAGCCTGATCGGCGGGGCGGGGCGTGACACGCTGACCGGGGGCGATGGGGATGAGAGTTTTATCTTTCTGAAGCCGTCCGAGGGTGGCGACAAGATCACCGATTTTTCCAGTGTCGGCGGAAACTTTGACGTGATCGTCATTGACGCTTCGGGTTTTGGCGGCGGGCTTTCGGCGGGCGTCCTGCCTACGGGACGGCTCAAGATCGGGGGTAACAACCAAGCGGGGGATGCGAATGACCGATTCATCTTTCGCACGACGGACGCCACGCTTTGGTTCGACAGGGATGGCCAGGGCGGGGCCGGCCCGGTGTTGATCGCGGATTTGCAAGCGGGGGCAAGCCTATCGGCAGGGGCGTTTCTGCTGATCTGATCAGCAGTTAGGCACATTAACGGCCAGCCCGCCGAGGCTGGTTTCCTTGTATTTCTCATGCATGTCGCGGCCCGTCTGGCGCATGGTTTCGATGCAGGCATCCAAGGAAACCAGATGCTGCCCATCGCCGCGCATGGACAGGCTGGCGGCGGAGACGGCTTTGATCGCCCCAAGGCCGTTCCTTTCGATACAGGGCACTTGAACAAGCCCCTTCACCGGGTCACAGGTCATGCCGAGGTGATGTTCCAAGGCAATCTCGGCGGCGTTTTCCACCTGTTCGGGGGTGCCACCCAGAACGGCGCAAAGCCCGGCGGCGGCCATGGCCGAGGCGCTGCCCACCTCGGCCTGACAGCCGCATTCGGCGCCGGAAATGCTGGCATTGTGCTTGCATAGGCCGCCGACAGCGCTGGCGGTCAGCAGGAATTCCCCGACACGCGCAGGGTTTGCCCCCGGCACATGATCCAGCCAATAGCGGATGACGGCGGGGACGACGCCTGCCGCGCCATTGGTGGGGGCGGTGACGACCTGACCGCCTGCGGCGTTTTCTTCGTTCACCGCCATGCCATAGAGGCTGATCCAGTCATTGATGACATGCGGGGCGGTCATGTTCAGGCCGCGTTCGGCGATGAGCGCCTGATGGATGCCCTGCGCGCGGCGGCGAACCTTGAGGCCGCCGGGCAGGATGCCGGTGCCCGCCATGCCGCGATCCATGCAATCTTTCATGACTTGCCAAAGACGGGTGAGGCCTTGGTCCAGCTCATGCGGTTTGCGGAACACCAGTTCATTGGCGCGTTTCATGGCCGCGATGGACAGGCCCGAAGCTTTGGCCATGGCGAGCATCTGTTCCGCAGTCTCAAACGGATAGGGGACGGGGGTGGTGGATTTGGTCGCACCGCCGTTTTCCTGTTCGGCAGCGGTGACAACAAAGCCGCCGCCGATAGAGTAATAGGTTTCTTGCAGGATGACATCGCCCTGCGCGTCGGTGGCTTTCAGGATCATGCCATTGGCATGGCCGGGCAAAGCAGGGCCAAAGTCGAATTGCAGATCGCGGGCGGGATCAAAGGCCAGATCGCCCAAGCCGGGGGGCTGGATGCGGCCCGTGGCCTTGATCTGCGCGAGGCAGGCATCGGCCTTTTCGGCGTCATAGCTGTCAGGCAGGAAACCGGCGAGGCCAAGGATGGTGGCGCGATCGGTGGCATGGCCGACGCCGGTAAAGGCAAGCGAGCCGTGGAGCGAGGCGCGCAGGCCGTGGGCATGGAAAGGGCTGGCGCGGAGCGTATCCAGAAAGCGGGCGGCGGCGACCATGGGGCCCATGGTGTGCGAGGAGGAGGGGCCGATGCCGACCTTGAACATTTCGAAGACGGAAAGAAACATGGGGCCTCGCGCTTTTGGTTCAATGTAGCGGGGGAATGGCGGCGTGAAAGGCCGGATGCGACGGGGCGGCGGGCGATTGCGCCTTGGGGCGGGGGCGTTAACCGCCGTTTAACCCTGTGGCGGTAACAAAGACTTCACCACGTTCAACGCAGGGGAAGGTTATGAGAAAGTCATTTGCGGGAAGCCTGTTGGTGCTGGCGATGCTGGCTGGCGGGGTGCAGGCAGAGGGGGCCTTGCCCGGCGATTTGCCGGAAAAGATGCTGAAACGGATGCGGGAAGCGCCAGAGGCCTTTGTGGCGGACGCGGCGGATCTGATCCTGGGCTATGGGCAGGGCGGGGCGATCACGCCGGAGGGGATTGCCGAGGCGATCACGGTGGAGCGCGCGGCGGCGCGGGCGCAGGCCTATCGGCGGCTGATGGAGGCGGATCTGGACGGGGATGGGGCGGCCAGCGGCGAGGAAATGGCAGTGCTGATCCGGGCGGAAGGGGCCGAAGGGCGCGGTCGTTTGGCGCTGGGCTATGCGGCGGCGGATGGCGATGGCAATGGCGTGCTGGAACCGGGCGAGATGCAGGCGCAGGCGCAAGCGGCGGGCGACAAGGCGGTGTCGGCGGCGAAAGAGGCGGCGCTGATGGCGCTGATGGGGCTGGACATGAACGGCGATGGCGGGTTGACGCTGGCCGAGGTGCAGGCGGCGGTGGAACTGGCGGGCGACAAGAGCTGAGGGCGGTGAAGCATCGGCATGGCCTGCGGCCATATTCCTTTGCGTTCGGGGGGGCTTTGCCCCCCGCGCTGCGCGCCCCCCCAGGATATTTTTGAAGAAAAGAGGGAGAGAGGGGGCGGGGGGATTGGTGCAGTTTTGCAGAACGGGCTTGGCCTGCTGTGCCTTGCCCCTGTCGCTGGTTCCGTGCTTTGCCTATAACAGCGCAAGCCAAGCAAGGAGCCGCCCATGTCCAGCGAAATGTCCCCCATTGACCGGGCGAAATACGCCGCCGCCGTGAAGGCCGTGGATTATGTGCAGGATGGGATGAAGGTGGGTTTGGGCACAGGTTCCACCGCCTTTTGGATGATCAAACGGCTGGCCGAACGGGTGCGCGACGAGGGGTTGCGGGTGACGGGGGTTCCAACCTCGAGCCGCACGGCGGCGCTGGCGCGGGAAGAGGGCATCGCGCTGACAACGCTGGATGAGGCGGGATGGCTGGACCTGACCATCGACGGCGCGGATGAGGTGGATGGCGATCTGAACCTGATCAAGGGTGGCGGGGCGGCCCTGCTGCATGAAAAGATCGTGGCGACGGCCAGCGACCGGATGATTGTGATCGCCGATGCGGCGAAACAGGTGGCGGCTTTGGGCTCCTTTCCGCTGCCGGTGGAGGTGATCCCCTTTGGCTGGCAGACGACGCAGAAGCTGGTCGAGGAACTGCTGGAGGGCATGGATGTGCTGGGCCGCGAGGTGCAGGTGCGGCAGATGGGCGGTATGAAGTTGCTGACCGACCAGAAGAACCATATTCTGGACCTGCATCTGAAACATATCGGCAATCCGCGCCAATTGGCGATGGTGCTGAACCAGATTCCCGGCGTGGTGGAAAACGGGCTGTTCGTGGACATCTGTGATGTGCTGATTCTGGGGCAGGCCGATGGCCGCGTGACGGTGCGCGATCTGGACGCGGGGGCGGCCAGCGAAGTGGCGGCGGATCTGACGGAACCGGACAACATCTTTGCCGAAGGCGGGGAATGACCATGGCTTTCGATTATGACCTGTTCGTGATCGGCGGTGGCTCGGGTGGGGTTCGGGCGGCGCGGGTCGCCTCGGGCGATCATGGGGCAAGGGTCGGGCTGGCCGAGGAAAGCCGGATGGGGGGCACCTGTGTCATCCGGGGCTGTGTGCCGAAAAAGCTGATGGTCTATGCCAGCGAATATCCGGGGGCCATTGCCGATGCGCGGGCCTATGGCTGGGATGTGAAGGATGGCGGCTTTGACTGGCTGAAGTTCCGGGGGCGGCTGTGGTCGGAACTGGACCGGCTGGAAGCGGCCTATCGCAACACGTTGAAGAACGCGAAAGTCACGGTGCATGACACGCGGGCCGAGATTGTGGATGCGCATTCCGTCAGGCTGGCGACGGGGGAAACCATCACGTCGCAGCATATTCTGATTGCGACGGGCGGGCATCCGGTGGTGCCGGATATTCCGGGGGCGGAGCTGGGGGTGACCTCGGATGCGATGTTCAATCTGGACCGGCTGCCGGGCAAGGCGCTGATCGTTGGCGGCGGCTATATCGCCAGCGAATTTGCCTGCATCCTGAATGGGATGGGGGTGAAGGTGACGCAATTCTATCGCGGGGCGCAGATTCTGCGGGGCTTTGACGATGAGGCGCGGGGGCATGTGTCGACCGCGATGCAGGCGGCGGGGATCCGCATTCATTGCGGGACGAACCCCTTGCGGCTGGAAAAGGTGGATTGGGGCATTCAGGTGACGGCCAGCGATGGCAGCACCGAGGTTTACGATCTGGTGCTTTGGGCGACGGGGCGGGCGCCGAACACCAAGGGTCTGGGTCTGGAGAAAACCGGGGTGCAGATCGGGCGGCGGGGTGAGATCGTCGTCGATGATTACAGCCAGACGGCGGTGCCTTCGATCTTTGCGGTGGGGGATGTGACCGACCGGGTGAACCTGACGCCGGTGGCGATCCGCGAGGGGCATGCCTTTGCGGACACCGTCTTTGGGGCCAATCCGCGCAAGGCGGATCATGAATTGGTGGCCAGCGCGGTTTTCACCCAGCCCGAAATGGGGGCGGTGGGCCTGTCGGAAGAGGCTGCGCGGGAATGCGGGCCGGTGGAGATTTACACGGCGAGTTTCCGGCCGATGCAAAGCCTTTTCGCGGGGCGTGAGGATCGGGTGCTGATGAAGCTGGTGGTCTGCGCCAAGACACGGCGGGTTCTGGGCTGTCATATCGTGGGGCCGGGGGCGGGCGAGATGATCCAGATGGTGGCGATTGCCGTCAAGATGGGGGCGACGAAGGAAGATTTCGACCGGACGGTGGCGGTGCATCCGACGATGGCCGAGGAATTGGTGACGATGCGCAAGCCGGTTCGGGTGGCCTAGGGGCGTTTTCGGCTTGATTTTCGCTATGGAATGCCCAGTTAGGGCCAAAGGCAATATGAGGATGGGTTGATGGCTGGCAGCGGGGGCCCCTGGGGGGGCGGCGGCAACAACAATGATGACGACCGGAATGGGGGCCAAGGCGGCCGTCGTCCGGGCGAGGGGCCGCAGATCCCCGAAATCGACCAGATCATGAAAAAGGGTCAGGAACAGCTGCGCGTGCTGATGGGCGGCAAGGGCCGTTCCGGCGGGACGGGCGGCGGTGGCGGGGGGAATGACAACCCGCTGGGGCCGATCTTTACCAAGCAGGGCTTGGGTCTGGGCGCTTTGGCGCTGGTGGCGGTTTGGGGCTTTATGTCGTTCTATACGGTGAAGCCGGAAGAGCGTTCGGTGGAGCTGTTTCTGGGCGAACGCTATGCGATTGGCGAGCCGGGGCTGAACTTTGCGCCTTGGCCAGTGGTGACGGCGGAAATCGTGCCGGTGCGGGTGGAACGGACCACCGAAATCGGGGCGGGGGCGAACGGGGATACGCAGTCGGGCATGATGCTGACGCGGGACCAAAACATCGTGGACATCGGGTTCCAGGTGGTCTGGAACATTGATGATCCGGAATCCTATCTGTTCAATCTGGCCGATCCGGATGACACGATCCGGGCGGTGGCGGAAAGTGCGATGCGCGACATCATCGCGCGGTCGGAACTGTCGCCGATCCTGAACCGGGACCGGGGGCTGATCACAAGCGATCTGCAAAAGGCGGTGCAGACGACGCTGGACAGCTATAACGCGGGGATCACGATCATCCGGGTGAACCTGCGGCAGGCGGCCCCGCCGGCGGATGTGATCGACAGCTTCCGGGCGGTGCAGGCGGCGCAACAGGAACGGGACCGGCTGGAAAAGCAGGCGGATGCTTATGCGAACCAAGCAACGGCAGGGGCGCGGGGTGAAGCGGCACGCTTGCTGGAAGCGGCGGAAGCTTACCGCGCCGAAGTGGTGAACGCCGCGCAGGGTGAGGCGAGCCGTTTTCTGGCGGTTTACGAGGAATATGTGAAGGCGCCGGAAGTAACGCGGCGGCGGATGTATCTGGAAACGATGGAAAAAGTCTTTGGCGGGATGAACAAGGTCATTCTGGATGGCGTGGCCGGTGGCGAGGGGACGGGGGGCGTTGTGCCCTTCTTGCCCTTGAACGAGCTGAACCGGGGTTCGGCCGTGCCAGCCCCGGCGGGCAGTGCGGCTGCGGCCACGACGGCAGGGGGGAACTGAGATGAAAAAAGCTGCAATTGCGCTTCCTGCGGCTTTGCTGGCCGGTGCCTTGGCGCTGTCTTCGGTGTTCATCGTGGATGAACGGGAACGGGTGCTGGTGCTGCAATTCGGTCAGGTGAAGCAGATCATTACCGAGCCGGGCCTTGGGTTCAAGATTCCGCTGATGCAGGATGTGGTGCGCTATGACGACCGCATTTTGGGCGTGGCGACCCAGCCGGTTGAGGTGACGATGCTGGATGATCGGCGTCTGGTGGTGGATGCGTTCACGCGCTGGCGGATTTCGGATCTGGTGGCCTTTCGTCAGGCCGTAGGGGCCGGGGGGATTGAACAGGGCTTGCGGCGTCTGGAAGGCATCGTGAACCCGGCGATCCAAGAGGTTCTGGGTTCAGTGCCGTCGAACAACGTGCTGTCCGAGGACCGGACGGCGCTGATGAACCGGATCCGCGAGATCGTGCGGCGGCAGGCGATTGCCTTGGGGATCGAGGTGATCGACGTAAGGCTGACGCGGACGAACCTGCCGGAACAGAACTTGGATGCGACCTTTGCGCGGATGCGGGCGGAACGCGAACGCGAAGCGGCGGATGAAATCGCGCGGGGCGGCGAGGCGGCGCAGCGCGTGCGGGCGACGGCGGACCGGGAGGTGGTGGTGCTGACCTCGGATGCGCGGCGGCAGGCCGAGGTGATCCGGGGTGAGGCGGATGCGGAACGGAACAGCATCTATGCCGAGGCTTTCGGGCGCGACCCGGAATTCTTTGCCTTTACGCGGTCGCTGACCAGCTATGAGCGGGCTTTGCAGGCGGGGAATTCGTCGATCGTGCTAAGCCCGGATAGCGAGTTCTTTGAGTACCTGCGCAGCGGCGAAGCGCCGGTGGCGGCGGAACCTGCGGCGGAAT
>NZ_BMYJ01000009.1:63350-113251 GCF_014652215.1 Neogemmobacter tilapiae
TGCGATGCACCGGCCCTTTTGATTCAGTCAATGGCCACGAAATCACTGGCGGTCAGGGTCAGCCCTGCCTTGACGCGGGCAAAGGCGATCTT
Organism: Neogemmobacter tilapiae; assembly: GCF_014652215.1. GTDB lineage: Bacteria > Pseudomonadota > Alphaproteobacteria > Rhodobacterales > Rhodobacteraceae > Neogemmobacter > Neogemmobacter tilapiae. The sequence continues at coordinate 63,443 of NZ_BMYJ01000009.1, forward strand.
TTCCGCGAAATCTGAGCCATCGGGATCGTAAAACAGCCAGCCCGTCGATTTCTGATAGATGATGCGGTCGTCGCCATCGACGGCAGCGCTGCCGGTGCGGAAGGATTCGGCGGCCAGAACATCGAGCGGCCCGATCTCGGTAAACACATCGTTGTCGAGGTGGATTTCATCGACGCCAGGTTTGAAATCGCGGATCAGGTCGTGATGGGCGAGGCCGGGCGCTTCGTCAAAGAGAAAGACGTCTGCCCCTTTGCCGCCAAAGAGAATGTCTTGCCCCTTTTGGCCGTTGAGGGTGTCTGCGCCTGCGCCGCCATAAAGCACGTCCTTGCCGTTGTAGCCATCGACACTGTCCGACCCGGCGGCGCCATAGACGGTATCATTGCCGGTCCAAGCCGAGATAGCATCGGCAAGGTTGGTGCCATCGACGCGGTCATGGCCTTTGGCGATCAAGTTGAAGTAGCCAAGATAGTTATCGGCTTGCAGAAAATTGAACATCGCCTCGGCATTGACATTCAGGCCGGTGACCTTCAGCACCTGCCGCCCTTCGTATCGCATATTCAGGCCGTTGATCGTCCCTGCGGTGACATCCGCAACACCGCCGACCACGGAAAGACCAAAGCCCGATCCGATATAGTTCACGCTGGCGGCAAAGCCGCCATCCAGACGCAGCGTGTTGCCGTTCAGATGTACATCGGTCAGGGCCGTGGGAAGGACGATGGCAATATAGGTCTGACCCCCAATAGGCGGGGCTTCAAAGGGGTCGGCGGGGAAATAGGTGAAACGGGCCATGGTTCTCTCCAATACGGCGTGATGAAATCACCATCCGGTTATCACAAATGGCTTTTGTTTTCCATCTTTCTGGGCCCAACCTTCCCTCGCCCCTCGCCCCTCGCCCCTCGCCCCTCGCCCCTCGCACGCGATTTCACAAGCGATTGAGAAGTTGAAACCTGCTTTGCAATTCGTGCAAGCGCGGCCTAGGTTCGTGCCATCGCTTTGGTGCGGTTTGATCCGTGCCTTGTCTGAATTGTGAAAGGAGCCCTCAGGTGCCCTCTGTCGCCGTGACCTTCCCCCGCGAGAACGCTGCCGATGTGGCGCGGATGCGGGGCACTTCTTTCCTGGCTGCCATCGGTCTTGGGCTGATGCTGGCCGTGATGCCCGCGCTGCCTGGCCATAGCCGTGGCGCGCCCGAAAGCTTTGCCGATCTGGCCGAACAGATCAGCCCTTCGGTGGTGAACATCACCACGTCGTCGGTCATCGCCTCGCCGATGGACGGCGGGCCGCAGATGCCGGAAGGCAGCCCGTTTGACGAATTCTTCCGCGATTTCATGGAGCGGAACGGTGATGCGCCGGATGGACCGCAAAGGTCGGAGGCCTTGGGTTCGGGGTTCGTGATTTCCGAAGACGGTTACATCGTGACCAACAACCACGTCATCCAAGGCGCGGATGAGATCGAGATCGAGTTCTTTTCGGGCAACCGACTGGATGCGAAACTGATCGGGACGGACCCGAAAACCGACATCGCGTTGCTGAAGGTGGAAAGCCCGACGCCGCTGCCGTTCGTCAGCTTTGGTGACAGCAATCTGATGCGCGTGGGCGATTGGGTCGTGGCGATGGGCAACCCGCTGGGGCAGGGTTTTTCGGTTTCCGCAGGGATCGTTTCGGCGCGGAACCGCGAGCTGTCGGGCACCTATGACGATTATATCCAGACCGATGCGGCGATTAACCGGGGCAACTCGGGCGGGCCGTTGTTCAACATGGATGGGCAGGTGATCGGGGTGAACACCGCGATCCTGTCGCCGAATGGTGGGTCGATTGGCATCGGCTTTTCGATGGCGTCGAATGTGGTGACCAAGGTCGTCGATCAGTTGCGTGAATTCGGGGAAACCCGGCGCGGTTGGCTGGGGGTGCGGATTCAGGATGTGACGCCGGATGTGGCCGAAGCGATGGGTCTGGCCGTGGCCGAAGGGGCGCTGATCACCGATGTTCCCGATGGTCCGGCCAAGGATTCGGGGCTTTTGGCGGGCGATGTGATCACCAGCTTTGATGGCGGTTCGGTGAAAGACGTGCGCGATCTGACGCGCCGTGTGGCCGATGCGCCGATTGGCGAGGCGGTGCCGGTGGTGATCTTGCGCGAAGGCAAGACGGAAACCGTGCAGGTGACCTTGGGCCGGCGCGAGGAGGCCGAGGCGGAAACGACGGTTCTGACCTCGGGTGAGCCTGCGAAACCGGCTGAGGCGATGATCCTGGGCATGACGGTGACCGAGTTGGATGATGCGAAGGCGGCGGAGCTGGGGATTGATCCGGCGACCAAGGGGCTGTTGGTGGTCAAGGTGGACGGCACGTCTGAAGCCTTTGCGAAAGGCTTGCGTGAGGGCGATCTGATCACCGAGGCCGGGCAACAGCCGGTGGTTCTGGTGAAGGATCTGGAGGACCGGATTGCCGAGGCCAAGGAGGGCGGACGCAAGTCGCTGCTTCTGTTGGTGCGGACGGGGGGGAACCCGCGTTTCGTGGCGGTGTCGGTGGAGGATGGGGCGATGGCCCCGGCAGAAGAATAACGCGATCCCGCTGCCGTGACGGCGGGGTTTGCGGGCGGCGGGCGAAGGGCAACCTTCGCCCGCCGTTTTGTTTGGTCTTTGCACAACAGGATTTGCGCGGGGGGCAACAGGACGGGGCGGGTTTGAACGCCTAATCTGGCGCAAAACCGGAGGAAAAGATGCGCCTAATGATCGCCCTGATGATAACGGCCCTGCCTGCGCAGGCGGAAATGATAGTGGCGCTGCTGGCCCCTTGGGATGGTGTGACGGTTCCCGCGGGCCAGCATTGCCGGTTGCAAGACGGATCAGGGGATACGCCGCCGATGCAGGTGACAGGGGTGCCCGAGGCGGCGGTGGCGCTGCGTCTGTGGTTCAATGACCTGAGCTATCCCAGTCTGGCCTTTGACGGGGGGCACGGGGTGGTCGAAATTGCTACCGCGCCGGGCGATGTGGCGATTGCCGCTCTGCCGGGGGAAACCGATGCCCTGCCGGACGGGGTGCGGATGTTCAGCGCGCCAAGGGCGCGGGGGGAATATGCCAGTGTGGGCTATCTGCCGCCCTGTTCGGGTGGGCGCGAGCATGTCTATGCGGTGACGGTAACGGCGCATGGGGCGGACGGGGTGGAACTGGCGCGGGTCAAGAATGTGAAACTGGGTTCCTATTAGCGACAAGTCGGGGCAGGATGGCGCATGACCGCGCATGCTTTCTTTCTGCCCGATGTGCTGCTGCAAGACGGGCCGGGGCCCGATGTCCTGTTTTATCCGCATCGGGGGGCAGGGCGACCGGGGCATATGGCCTTGGTCTTTTCCTGGCCTGCGATCAGCGTGATCATGGCGGGGCAAAAGCGCCTGACCGATGGTCCTGTAGTTGCGGATTTCCGGGCAGGTGAGGCTTTGGCCTATCGTGCGGGCCAAAGGGTGGAGACCGAAGACAGCGCGGATTACCAATCCTTTATGCTGTTCTTTCGCCCGGCCGCCCTGACCCGCGCGATGGCGCGGTTGGGTCTGGTGGCGCAGGGCGCGGTGGCGGGGGCCCATGTGGCCCTGCGGCAAGGCGGGCGGCTGGCGCTGTTGGCCGGGGGCACGCGCGATCTGATCGAGCGGGGCGCGCCCAGCCCCGCGATGGCCGAGGTGATCCTGCAACAATTCCTGCTGGCAGCGGTCGAGGACAACGGGCCGGATGTTCTGGCGCTGTGGGCGGCCAGCGCGGTGGCCAGCCCAGATCAGCGGATTGGCGAGGTGTTGGAGCAGAACTGGCGCAACAATCCCGGCCTGCCCGATCTGGCACGTCTGGCGGGCTGTTCGGCATCCACCTTCAAGCGGCATGTGGCGCGGATTTACGGGCTGTCGGTCAGCGACTGGCTGCATCAGCGGCGGATGGCCCATGCCTGGGTCGTGCTGTCGCATGACAGTCGGCGGGTGTCGGATGTGGCCTTTCAACTGGGCTATGAATCGCATTCGGCCTTTTCGCAGGCCTTTCGGCGGCATTTCGGCCTGCCGCCCTCGCAGGTGCGGCAGGGCTCGGGGCAACAGGATTTGACCTTGGCGCGCAACGACGGGGCGGGGGAAATCGCCTAGCCAAAGGGAAACGAAAGGAACCCCATGCTGACCCGTCGCCAGAGCCTGACCCTTGGAACCGCTGCCGTCTTTGCCCCGCTGCTGCCCTTTCCGGCCTTGGCCGCACCGCAAGCGGATTGGGGAAGCATCGAATATCTGCCCGAGGTCACCTCGGCCCATGTCGGGCCGCGGGCGGTGACGCTGTGGCAGCCGCCTGCCGATGTGGTGCCGCTGGATGAACCGCTGCCGGTGATCGTGGCGCAAGACGGGGGCAACCTGTTTGACGCGGCGGCATCCTACAGCGGCACGGCATGGGAGCTGGACCGGGCGATGCAGGCGCATATCGAAAAGGGCGGGCAGGCGGCGCGGATCGTGGCGGTGCATTCGGGCGCGGCACGGTCGATGGAATACAATTCCGAAACCGTTCTGGCGGCGCTGGACGGCGAAATGGCCGATCTGGTGCTGCGCAGTTGCGAAGGGCCCTTGGCGTCGAACGCCTATCTGCGTTTTCTGGCGGAGGAGCTGCTGCCGATGGCGGCGGGGCGGATGGCCTTGGCACAGGGGCCTGCGATGATCCTAGGGGCGTCGATGGGTGGCACGATTGCGGTCGAGGCGCTGATGACGCGGCCCGATGTCTTTGCGGCGGGGGCGGCGTTGTCGGCGCATCTGGTGCTGTTCGGCCCGGCCTCGCAGGCGCCTGACTTTGGGCCGTTCCCCGAGGATGGTGGCAAGCGGCTGGCGGCGGCTTGGCGCAAGGCGGCGGCCGCGCATTTCCCCGCGCCGGGGGGCACAAGGCTTTGGCTGGATCGGGGCACCGAGGATTTGGATGCCTTTTACCCCGACAGCCATATTGCGCTGACAGAGAGCCTGCTGGCCAAAGGCTATGTTGCGGGCGACGACCTGATGGTCAGGGTCGACAAGGGCGCGGGGCATTTCGAAACCTTCTGGCAGGCCCGCCTGCCCGCTGTGCTGGATTTCCTTTTGCCCGCAAAAGGGTGATCGTCGGGGCCTTGTGAATGCCGGCACTTTGCCGCTAGATCAGGGCGCAGCGAAGGAAGGTAGCCATGGCGAAAATCACCTATGTCGAACACAGCGGGCGGGAACATGTCGTCGAGGTCAGGAATGGCATGACGGTGATGGAAGGCGCGCGGGACAACGGCATTCCGGGGATCGAGGCCGATTGCGGCGGGGCCTGCGCCTGTTCGACCTGCCATGTCTATGTCGATGCCGCTTGGGTGGACAAGCTGCCGAAGAAGGACGCGATGGAAGAGGATATGCTGGATTTCGCCTGGTCGCCCGACCCGGTGCGGTCGCGACTGACCTGCCAGATCAAGGTTTCGGACGCGCTGGATGGGCTGCGGGTGCAGATGCCGGAGAAGCAGATCTGAGCGGGAACACTCTAAAAATTTTCGTCGAAAATTTTTAGAGTTCGGGCGCTAGTTCGCCTTGTTCTTGGGCATGAAGGGCAGGGGGGCGACGGGGATGCCGTCCTCCAGCAGTTTCAGCGCCTCATCCGCCCGCGCCTCGCCGTGGATGGACCGTTCGGGCTTGTCGCCTTCGTGCATGGCGCGGGCCTCGGCGACAAAGTTCATGCCGACATATTCGGAATTTTCCTCGACCTTTCGGCGGAGTTCGGCGAGCGCTTTTTCGCGTTCGGTCGCCTCGCCGCGCAGGCGGGCCTTGGGTTCCATCTGGGCCACGCGGGGGGCCATCAGGGCCTTTTCGACCTGGGCCGAGCCGCATTCAGGGCAGGTGACCAGCCCCTTGGCATGCAGGGCGTCATAGCCGGAACCCGAGGGGAACCAGCTTTCAAAGTCATGGCCGTTGGAACAGGATAGGCTGTAGCGGATCATCGGGCGGAACACCTTGGCGAACAGGGGGAACCTAAGGATTTCCAGCTCGAGTTCAAGCCTGTGGCTGAAAACCCGACAGCAGGGCCTTGAGCCCCGGTTCATCGACACGCAGCGCCGCCTCGGACAGGCTGACCCATTCGCGGCGGCGCTCGCGCGCCTCGGGGAAGTCTTCGGCCAGCGCTGTGACCTGAACGCCATGCACCTGCACGCGGCAGGGCAGAAGGCGGGCCTTGGGCTGATCGCGGTGTTTCACCTTGTCATAGGCATAATCGCCCAGCATCGGCCCCAAGCGGCCTTTGACGCCGGCCTCTTCATAGGCTTCTTGCAGGGCGGCATCGCCATGGCTTTTGCCATTCATCGGCCAGCCCTTGGGAATGACCCAGCGCCCGGTTTCGCGGCTGGTGACAAGAAGAACCTGAACCATGCCATGATCCACGCGCCAGCACAAAGCGCCCAGTTGGACGGCCCTTTCGTTCTGGATGGGATCGCGCATCTTGTTCATCTTTGCCTGACCGGCCAATCTGTTGTGGTTCAAACCTGTGGATAAGTATGAATCGTTGGTCGGATTATGTCTATCAACTATGTTCCTATGACGGCGATTCAAGCCTTGGAATGGTGCAAATCCGACTCGATTGTCACAAAAAGCGGCTGGATGAGCGGTTTGGATCTTCGTCCTTTGCAAAATCGAACAAAATCGCGCGGCGGGGGCGGGGCGCTTGAGGAGGGTGGATCGTCTGGCGGGTTTCGTCTAGCTGTGGGCTATGCGCTGTTTCCTTGCCCTGCCGATGCCGCCCGAAGCCCTGCGCCCGCTGTTGCAGGTGCAGGCGATGCTGGATTTGCCGGATGATCTGACGACATGGATGCCCGAGGAGAGCCTGCATCTGACGCTGGCCTTTCTGGATGAGGTGGATAGCGGCAGGTTGCAGGCGGTGCATGAGGCGATGGAGGCTTTGCGGTTGCCTGCCTTTGATCTGACGCTGTCGGGTTTGGATGTGTTTGGCGGGGCCAAGCCGCATGCGGTTTGGGCGGGGGTTGCCGAGAATGCGGCCCTGGTGGCGATGCAGGCCAAGGTGGAAACGGCGGCGCGGCGGGCGGGGGTGACGATCCCGGCGAAACGCTTTGTGCCGCATGTGACCCTGGCGCGGCTGCGGCGACCGAACGCGGATCAGGCACGGGCGATTGAGCGGACGGTGGTCAGCCATATCGGGTTTCGGACGGCGGCTTGGCGGGTGGATGGTTTCGCGCTGTATCAATCCTGGCCGGGGTCGCAGTATCAGATTCTGGCGGAATATCCGCTGACCTAGGGCAAAGCGCGGCGAAGGCGGTCCAAAAGGGGGCCAAGGTCGGCGGTTTCGGCCAGCAGGCTTTGCGCCGCTTGGCGGAGGGCGGCCTGCCGGGCGCTGGTCAGTTGGGCTAGGGTGGGGCCAAGGTTTTCGGCGGTGGTGGCAAGGGCGGCGTTGGCGCTGTCGAGCGCGGCAAAGACTTCGCTGAAATTGGCGGTGTCGGGGCCGTGGAGGATGGCCGAGCCATAGGCGGCGGGTTCATAGGGGGTATGGCCGCCCCGGTCGGTGAAGGATCCGCCGATGATGGTCGTGCCGGCCATGCGATACCAATAGTCCATCTCGCCCAAAGTGTCGGCCAGATAGACGCCCTTCGTCGCCACGTCGCCTTTGGAGCGGCGGGCCATGGGGGCAAGCTGGGCAATGGCATCGCCACGTTCAGGGTGGCGGGGGGCGAGGATGAGGGTTTCAAAGCCTGCGGTCTGGGCCGTGGGCCAAGCGGCGAGGATCAGGGCTTCATCCCCCGGATGGGTGCTGGCGGCGAGCAGGCATGTGTCACGGGGGCCGGGCGGTTCAAAGGGCAAAGGGCGGGTTTGCAGGCTGACGGCGGTTTTCAGCATAAGGCTGGGGGCGAGGCGATCCGGGGGCAGGCCGAGGGCTGTAAAGCGGGCGGCGCTGGCCTGATCCTGGGCGGACAGGCAGGTGACGCCCGAAAGCATCTGGCGGATGAGGCCGGGGGCGCGTCTTGCCCAGCCTGCGGCGGAGCCTTCGGAAATACGGGCGCCGACCATGGCAAGGTGCCCGGCCATGGCCAGCATACGGTTGGGCCAAAGCTCGCTTTCGATCAGGATCAGGGCGCGGGGCTGATGGCGGCGGCGAAAGCGGGCCAAGCACCAGCGCAGATCAAAGGGGGCAAAGCGGGCCTGCACGCCGGGGATGGCCCAGCCCTGCACCATGGCGCGGGCGGTGGCGGTGTTGCAGGTGACGACAATCGGTTCATCGGCGGCCAAGGCGGTGATCAGGCCCCGCGCGCTGGTGAGTTCACCGACAGATGCGCCGTGGACCCAGAGGCCGGGAGGGGAGGCAGCACCGCCGCCCAGCCGTTCGCCAAGGCCGCCCTTGCGGAGGGCTTGCAGGACAAGCAGCGGGAAGATGAGGGTAAGGAGCAGGCGATAAAGGATCATGCCCCAGCCCTAGCTTTCCGTGGTCAAACGGGCAAGTCCGGCGGCAGGCGACCGGGCCAATCGCTGGCCTTGTGATAGGCTTTCCCCATGCCCAGCAGCCTTGCATCCGAACCCACGGGGCCGATGAGTTGCAAGCCCATGGGCAGGCCGCTGACCCCCAGCCCGCAGGGCAGGGCAAGGGCGGGAAGTCCGGCAAGCGAGGCGGGAATGACCACCTCCATCCAGCGGTGATAGCTGTCCATTGTCTGGCCCGCGATGGATTTCGGCCAATCCCATGTGGCGGGAAAGGGCCAGACTTGGGCCGAAGGCAGGATCAGCGCATCATAGGTTTCAAAAAGCCGGGCGGCGCGGGCATACCAGCGGGAGCGGGTCTCACTGGCTTTATAAAGCGCCTCGGCGGTGATGGCGCGGCCTTGGTCGATTTCCCAAAGGGTTTCGGGTTTCAGCTGGACGCGGGTTTCCGGGTTTTCCCAAAGCGCGCGTTTGCCCCCGGCGGTGAGGAAAGATCGCAGGCTTGTCCAGGATTGCCAAAGGGCGTCGGCGGGGAAGGGCGGGGCAAGGGGTTCGATGGTGGCCCCCAGATCGCGGAAAAGGTTCAGGCCGGTTTCGCAATGGTCCAGAATGCCGGGTTCCATCGGATAGGCCCCGCCCCAATCGGCCAGCCAGCCGATGCGCTGGCCGCGCAGATCGACGGGTTCGATGCCGGTGAAATCGCCGCGTCCAAAGGGGGTGGCGGGGTGGTTGCCCGCCATGACACGCAGGATCAGCGCCAGATCGTCAATGTCGCGCGCCATAGGGCCATCGGTGGCGAGGGTGGCGAGGAATGTATCGCCCACGGCATCTTGGGGGATCAGGCCCCAGCTGGGGCGAAAGCCGTAGACATTGCAAAAGGCGGCGGGGTTGCGCAGGCTGCCCATCATGTCAGAGCCATCGGCCCCGGCGACCAGCCGCGCGGCCAAGGCGGCGGCGGCCCCGCCGGAGGATCCCCCGGCGGAACGGTCGGTGGCATAGGGGTTGCGGGTGACGCCGAAGACTGGGTTGTAGCTGTGGCTGCCTTGACCCCATTCGGGGACATTGGTCTTGCCGATAAAGATCGCGCCCGCGGCATGCAGTCTTGCGGCCAGAAGATCGTCCTTTTGCGGCACGTGGTTCGCATAGAGGGGCGAGCCCCAGGTGGTGCGCAGGCCGGCTGTGGCGACCAGATCCTTGACGGCCCAAGGCACGCCATGCAGCGGGCCGCCAGCAACGCCAGCAACGCCAGCAACGCCAGCAACGCCAGCAACGCCATCGGCGGCGCGGGCCTGTGCCATCAGGTGATCGGCGTCCAGAAGCGAGACCACGGCATTCAGGGCGGGGTTGACGCGGGCGATGCGGTCGAGCGTGGCTGCCATGACTTCGGAAGGCGAAACCGCCCCAGCGCGGATTGCGCCGGTCAGGCCGGCAAGGCCCAGTTCATGAATGTTCATCTTTTCTTTTGAAATATCCCACGGGGGTGCGGGGGTGTGAAACCCCCGCCTTTCAACGCTGATCGCAGCGCCTTACTTTTGCAGTTCGGTCCAGATGGCGGTGATGTATTCCTGCGCCTTCGGCCCGCAGGTCGGAAGGAAGACGCCTGCCGCCTTGAATTCCTCGGGGATCATCACCTCGGGCGCAGTTTTCATGTCTTCGGGCATGAAGGGTTCCGAACCGGCGATCCCGTTGGCATAGCGCGCAAAGGCCGAGATCATCGCGGCGTTTTCCGGCACCATGATGAAATCGAGGAATTTATACGCCTCTTCGACATTCTGCGCGTCGGACAGCAGCATCACGGAATCCATGAACAGCGGATAGCCTTCTTTCGGATAGCCGTAAGCGACGGTCGGATTGGCCAGACGGGCACGCATGGTCGATCCGTTCCAGTTGACCGAGGCCGCCCAGTTGTTGTTCGACAGGTTTTCGGTGGCCCCATAGTCCATCGACAGCCAGTCGGGTTTCGCCGCCAGCAGGGCGTCACGGGCGGCTTTCAGCACCACGGTATCTTCGCTGCACGGCTGGCCGCCATTGGCCATGACGGCGAGGTTCACGATGTCGTTCATTTCGGGGACGACGTTGATCTTGCCCTTCAATTCGTCAGGCACGTTCAGAAAGACGGCGCTGGTGTTGATGTCGCCGCCATAGACGGCGGTGTTCACCGCCATGCCGGTGGAGCCCCATTGCCAAGGGATCGAATGGGTGCGGCCCTTGTCCCATTCAACATCTTTCCATTCGGGGGCGATGTTGGCGTGATTGGGTAGCTTGCTTAGGTCAAATTCGACGGCGAGGCCTTTTTCAACCCAGATCGGCACATAGTTGGCTGAAGGCACGACCAGGTCAAAGCCATGACCACCCGCCTCGATCTTGGCCAAGGCCACATCGTTGCTGTCATAGTCGGTGACGGTGACCTTGATGCCGGTCTCAGCCTCAAACTTGGCCAGAAGTTCGGGGCTGGTGTAGTTGCCCCAGTTGTAGAGTTGCAGCGTGCCCTCGGCCTGGGCAAGGCCCGTGGTGCCCAGCAGCAGGGCGGCGGTGGTCAGAAAACGTGTCATCTTGATACTCCCCATTTGGTCAGTCTTTTTGGCGTGTCAGCAGAAAGAAGGCGGTCAGCAGGGCCACGGTGAGGGCCAGCAGAAGGGTGGAAATGGCGTTCACCTCGGGCGTGATGGCGCGGCGCATCTGGCCCAGCATATAGGTGGGCAGAGTGTCTTGTCCGCCGGATTTGACGAATTCGGTGATGACGACATCGTCAAGGCTGATGACGAAGGCCAGCATGGCGCCCGCCATGATGCCGGGGGCCAGAAGCGGCAGGGTCACGCGGCGGAAGGTGGCGATGGGGCTGGCGTAAAGGTCGGCAGCGGCGATTTCGAGGCTGGCATCCATGCCCGCAAGACGGGCGCGGATGGGCAGATAGGCAAAGGGAATGCAAAAGGCGGAATGGGCGGCGACAAGGTAGCCAAGGCCCTGATAGCCGGTGGCCTGTTTGACGATACCGAACAGGATCAGCAGGGCGACGGCGGTGACGATTTCCGGCACCATCAGGGGCTGGTTGATCATGACATAGATAAAGCCGCGCCCGCGAAAGGCGGGTCTGCGGGTGGTGCCCAAGGCCGCCAAGGTGGCGACGGATGTGGCGATAAGCGCCGACAGCGTGGCGATGGTGAGCGAGCGGAGGGCGGCATCCTGCACCGCCTGATTTTTCCAGGCGGCGGCGAACCATTTCAGCGAAAAGCCGCCCCAGACCGAGATGGAGTTTTCAGCGTTGAAGGCAAAGCCGACCAGCGTCAGGATGGGCAGATACAGCGCCAGAAACACCAGAACGGCGATGGTGGCGAAGCCCGGCAGGCGGGCGACTTGAAAGCGGCGGTCAGCCATGGCGACCTTCGCTTTCACCGCCCTCGGCGGCACGGACGTAAAGGATCAGGGCCAAGGCCACGACGACCAGCAGCAGGATGGACAGGGCGGCACCCAAGGGCCAGTTGCGGCCCTGGGTGAACTGCAATTCGATGAAATTGCCGATCATCATGTTCTTGCCGCCGCCCAGAACGCGGGGGGTGACATAGGCGCCAAGCGAGGGGACGAAGACAAGGATCGATCCCGCGACAATGCCGGGACGGACGATGGGCAGAATGACGCGGCGCAGGCAGGCCCAGCGGCTGGCGTAAAGATCATAAGAGGCCTCAAGCAGGCGCATGTCGAAACGGTCGATGGCGGCAAACAGCGGCAGAACCATGAGCGGCAGATAGACATAGGCCATGCCCGCGAGAACGGCCCCATCGGTGTAGATCATGCGCAGCGGCTGGTCGATCAGACCCGCCCAGATCAGCAGGCTGTTGATGATGCCGTCGTTGCGGATCACCTCGTTGATGGCAAAGGTGCGGATCAGAAGGTTGGTCCAGAAGGGAATGGTGATCAGGAAGAGCCACATCGCGCGGGCCTTGGGGGGGCGCGTGGCGATGAACCATGCGGTCGGGAAGCCCAAGGCAAAGGTGATGAGCGTGGTCATGAGCGAGAGTTTGACCGAGCGCCAGAAGATGGTCAGATGGGCATCGGCCAGAACCAGCGTGTCGTCAAAGATGTCGCGGCTGTAAAGCACGCCGATCCAGCCATCGGGGGAAAATTCACCGACGACATTGCCGTATTGGCCGGGGGTCAGGAAGGAATAGACCAGAACGATGAGCAGCGGGCCGCAGGCGAAGAGGGTCAGGATCAGCAGAGCCGGCGCCGACAGAAGCCAGCCATTGCGGGCGCTGGCGCGGCGGCGGGCGGCCTCGGCCTGGCCTGTGGCGGCTGGGGTCATCGCCTAATCCTCCAGCCGTTGGACAAGGGCGGGGTTCAGACCCAGCGTGATGTCGGTGCCGGGATTGGGCGGGGCGGCTGTGGCGGCGTCGCTGTTCGGGCGGCGAAGCGTGAGGGCCGTGCCGCAAGACAGGCGCAGGTGCCAATGGGTGTCGGTGCCGGAATAGACGGCGCGTTCCATCCGGGCGGGCAGGGGCAGGTCGCCCGTTTCGGGCGCGGGGCGCAGATGTTCGGGGCGGAGTGCCAGCGTCGCCCTTTGTCCGGGGGTGGCAGTTCCGGGGATCAGAACCCCGCAAGCCAGACGCCAGCCCGCAGCTTCGCCCACGGCCTCCAGAAAATTCGTCTCGCCAATGAAATCCGCGACAAAGCGGTTGACGGGTTTGGTGTAAATGTCGCGGGGGGCGCCGACCTGCTGCACGCGGCCCGACTGCATCACGGCGATGCGGTCGGACATGGTGAGGGCCTCTTCCTGATCATGGGTCACGAAGATGAAGGTGATGCCGGTTTCCTGTTGCAGGCGTTTCAATTCGCCCTGCATTTCGCGGCGCAGTTTCAGATCAAGCGCGGAAAGCGGTTCATCCAGCAGCAACACGCGGGGTTCGGGGGCCAAGGCGCGGGCAAGGGCGACGCGCTGTTGCTGGCCGCCGGACAATTGGCCAATCTTGCGTGCGGCCAAGGCGTCCAGCCGGACAAGCGCCAGCATGCGTTCAGTGCGTTGGGCGACCTCGGCCTTGGGGCGGCCCTGCATTTCCATGCCGAAGGCGACGTTCTGGGCGACGGTCAGATGGGGAAACAGGGCGTAGGATTGAAAGACGGTGTTGACCGGGCGGCGGTTGGGGGGCAGGGCGGTGATGTCGGCCCCGTCGAGCAGGATCTGGCCGGAAGTCGGCGCCTCAAACCCCGCGATCAGCCGCAACAGCGTGGTCTTGCCGCAGCCCGAGGGGCCAAGAAGGGTGAAGAATTCGCCGCGCCGGATGCCGACCGACACATTGTCCAAAGCCCTGACCGCCGATGTGCCCTGACCGAAAGCCTTGACGACATCCAGCGCCTCGATTGCCAGATCCAAGCAGCACCTCCTTGCGCAGAACGCGGGGGTTTTTGATGCGCGGGATGCGCGGTGTTTTGATCATATTTGACGGGGTGGGTTCAGGAAGCAAGCGGTTTTGCGACGGCAATTGCCGCTGAAAGCGGCATTGCCCGATTTGTGGGCGGGGATGGATTGGTCTGTTCGATGGATCACTGCGGCGCTGGGGGCCTGCGGTGTGCCCAAGGGGCGGCGCGTTCGATTTCGGCGCAGAGGGCGATCAGTTCCTCATCCCGGCCAAAGGGGGCAGCCAGATGCAGGCCGATGGGCAGGCCGATGGCGGATTGGGCCAAGGGCAGGCTGGCGGCGGGCTGGCCAGAGGCGTTGAAGACAGCGCAGAAGGGGGAATAGGCGAAAATGCCGTTCGGGCCGGTGCGGTAGGCGACGTAATCCTCGGTCACGTGGGCGAAGCGGCCGACCTTGGCGGGCGGTTCAGCGAGGGTGGCGGAAAGCAGGATGTCATGGCCTGCGCCATCCTCGGGTTCAAAGAAGGCGGCCATCTGGCGGCCAAAGGCGTGGATTTCGCCGACCGCCTGCAAGTAGCGGGTGGGGGGCAGGGTGGCGGCATAGGCCACAGCGCCGCGACCGACGGCTTCGACCAGATCCGCCGACAGGGGCCGCCCCTTCAGGGCGCTGGTGACGGCCAAAGCGGTGCCGACGCCGACCAGATCGGTCCAGGCGCGCATCATGCCCGTGACATCGGCGCGGGGTCGGGCCATTTCGACATGGTGGCCGAGTGATTCGAGCAGTTTGGCCGTCTGCAAGACGGCGTCGCGGCAATCGGGGTGGATGGCCTCGCCCGTGAAGGTCGTCTCGCACACCGCGACACGCAGGCGGCGCGGCGGGCGGCTGATGGCGGCGGCATGGCCTGCACCCAAGGGCGGGGCGCAATAGGGGGCACCCAGATCGGCCCCTTCGCAGGCATCCAGCATGATGGCGGTGTCGCGGACGGAACGGGTCAGGAAACCGTCGATGGCCATGCCTGCCCAGCCCTCACCGGCATAGGGGCCGTCGGGCAGGCGGGCGCGGGTGGGTTTAAAGCCGAACAGCCCGCAGCAGGAGGCGGGAATGCGCACCGAACCGCCGCCGTCCGACCCATGCGCAAAGGCGACGATCCCCGCCGCGACAGCCGCCCCCGCCCCGCCCGATGATCCGCCGGGGGTATGGTCCAAGTTCCAAGGGTTGCGGGTGGGGGCGCCATAGACGGCGGATTCGGTGGCGGTGCCGATGCCGCCCTCGGGGCTGGTGGTCCGGCCAAAGGTCACAACGCCAGTGGCCTGCATCCGTTTGAAAATGCTGCTGTCCTGATCATAGCGGGTGTTGGCGAGCAGGCGCGAGCCGTTGTGCGAGGGGAAATCCACCGCCTCGGCCCCCAGATCTTTCAGCAGGAAGGGTACGCCAAGAAAGGGGCCTTGCGGCAAGCCTTGTGCGATGGCCTTGCGGGCGACGCCTTCTTGCATCAAGACCACGGCATTCAGAGCGGGGTTCAGCCTTTCGACGGCGCGCAGCGCGTCATCCAGCAGTTCCGTGGGCGAGACCTGCCCGCTGGCGACCAGCGCCGCCAGACCTGTTGCATCGCTTACGCCGTAATCTTCAACCATGGCACACCTCTTTTGCGCCATGCTGGCCCATGCCGGGCAGGGCGTCTAGGGCAGATCGACGGTGATTTCCTGCCGGAGTGCGCCATCCGAGCCAAAGATCAAGAGCCGCCCGTCGGTGGTGACGACGCCGGTCCAGCCGGGGCCTTGGGTGATGGCCTGCGGTTCGGCCCCGGCGGGCATCGCCAGATTGTCGGGGAAATTCGTGGGGCTATAGTCGGGCATGCGGGTGACAAGCAGGACGACCACGGTTATGACCCCCGCAATCATGGTGAGGGTCAGGCCCATCACCAGCCATTTCAAAAGCCGCAGGCTGGGCGGCAGCCGGGGTTCTGGCGCATCGAGAGGGTCTTGCATGACGGATTCCGTGGCAGAGGACGAGGATGATGAAGGTCTGACCGGAGAACCCGGGCGGCTGATCGTGACATTGGACGACAATCCGCCCGACCGTCTTGATAAGGCCTTGGCGCAGGCGGTGCCAGAGGAAGCGGCGCTGTCGCGCACGCGCCTGTCGCGGATGCTGGCCGAGGGTGAGGTTCTGGATGCCGAGACGGGCCTGCCGCTGACCGATGGCAAGGCCAAGGCGCGTCCGGGGCAAAGCCTGATCCTGCTTTTGACGCCCGCCTTGCCCACGGAAATGCTGGCGGAAGACATTCCCCTGAACGTGATTTGGGAAGATGCCGATCTGATCGTGATCGACAAACCGGCGGGGATGGTGGTGCATCCGGCCCCCGGCAGCCCGCGCGGCACGCTGGTCAATGCGCTGCTGCACCATTTCGGCGGGGGCCTGTCGGGTGTAGGCGGCGTGCAGCGACCGGGGATCGTGCATCGGATCGACAAGGAAACCAGTGGCTTGCTGGTGGTGGCGAAATCCGACCGGGCGCATCACGGGCTGGCGCGGCAGTTTCGCGACCATTCGTTGCTGCGGGCCTATCTGGCGGTGGCGCATGGCGTGCCCTCGGCCGCCGATCCGCGTCTGGTGGGGTTGCGGGGGATTGGGTTCGAGCCGGGGGGCGTGTTGCGGATTGCAACGCATCTGGCGCGGCATAAGACCGACCGGCAGAAACAAGCAGTGGTCTGGGATCAGGGGCGTCATGCGGTGACACGGGTGCGGGTGGTTGAGGAACTGGCCGAAGGGGCGGTGTCGCTGGTGGAATGCCGGTTGGAAACCGGGCGGACGCATCAGATTAGGGTGCATATGGCCTATGCGGGGCATGGGCTGATCGGCGATCCGACCTATGGCGGGGCGTGGCGGTTGCCGGGTCGTTTGCCGGGGGCGGAACTGGCCGAGGCTTTTCCGCGCCAGGCGCTGCATGCGGCGACCTTGGGTTTCGTGCATCCGGTGACGGGTGAGGAGCTGTCGTTTGAAAGCGCCTTGCCGGGGGATATGCAGGCGCTGCTGGTGGCGCTGCGGGGATAGGGTGGAGGCGGCGCGTTGAGGTGGCACGGGCCACAGCGTCGCGCCCGCGCCGCGCGTTGCCGTTGCGATCGGCTTGCGCCGCCGGGGCTCTGCCCCGGACCCCGGGATATTTGAAAAGAAAAGATGGAATGAGATGAAAGAACCCCGTTCAGCGCTGCTGAACGGGGCCATCTTCTCTTACGGTCATCGGCATCCCTGCCTGTACCGCCCGTTCAATCTGCATCAGGCGGGTTAACAATTTCTTTCCCGCATTTGGATCTTTTCTTTGAAAATATCCTCGGGGGGAGGGCGCAAAGCGCCCGTGGGGGCCGAAAGCCCCCCGCCTTGATGGGGGCTCGATGCCCCCTGAAAGGCGGTTGGACGGCGCGCCGAAACTAAACTTGACAGTTTTGTTATCCATATTTCAGCCCTCTTACGGAACTGTGCGGGGATACACACATTGTTCATCAAATGAAGCTAAGGTCGCGCCTTGCGTGAAGGCGATAACAGGCCTAGCGTTGCTGTCCTGCCGGGCCATGATGGACGGCAGCACATATGGGGGGCGCTATGAGCACCTATGCAAATCTGCCTGCACCGAGCCCGGAACAAGGGCTGAACCGGTATATGCAGGAAATCCGGAAATTTCCGCTGTTGGAACCGGAAGAAGAATACATGTTGGCCAAGGCTTGGGTCGATCATCAGGATTCGGCCTCGGCCCACCGGTTGGTGACGTCACACCTGCGCTTGGCTGCGAAAATCGCCATGGGCTATCGTGGCTATGGCCTGCCGCAGGCGGAAGTGATTTCCGAGGCGAATGTGGGTCTGATGCAAGCCGTGAAACGCTTTGATCCGGAGAAAGGCTTCCGCCTTGCGACCTATGCGATGTGGTGGATCCGGGCGAGCATTCAGGAATACATTCTGCGGTCGTGGAGCCTTGTGAAACTGGGCACCACCAGCGCGCAGAAAAAACTGTTCTTCAACCTGCGCAAGGCGAAAGCCAAGGTGGGCGCGTTGGAGGATGGTGATCTGCGGCCAGAAAATCTGGCACGGATTGCAACCGACCTGAACGTGAGCGAGCAGGACGTGATCGACATGAACCGGCGTCTTTCGGGTGGCGATGCCAGCCTGAACGCGCAGATCGGCAGCGATGGCGATGGTTCGACCCAATGGCAGGACTGGCTGGAGGATGAAGACAGCGATCAGGCCCAGCACTATGCCGAAAAGGACGAGCTGGACACGCGGCGCGAATTGCTGGTGCAGGCGATGTCGGTGCTGAACGAGCGTGAAAAGGACGTTCTGGTGCAGCGCCGCCTGTCGGATGAACCCGTGACGCTGGAAGAACTGTCGGAAAGCTATGGCGTCAGCCGGGAACGCATTCGGCAGATCGAGGTGCGGGCTTTTGAAAAGCTGCAAGCCAAGATGCGCGATCTGGCCAAGGGCAAGGGGATGGTGGTTCCGGCCTGATTGCGCGATTGGCGACGCCGCTCACGGATAGGGTGGGCTAGCGCCGCTCAATTCTGAGGTTTGAAAAGAAACCCTCGGTCCCGATATCAACCCAGAGGCCGATCCCGCCGGAGGCAGGGTCGGCCTTTGTCGTTGCAATGTCCAAAGTCAGGGCACCGTTCACGCGGGCGCGCAGTTGGTTCCGGTCGATCTCCAAAGTCAAATTGATCCATTGGTCGGGGGCTATGTCGGCTGCGGCTTCGTAAGGGCCGTCCGGTTCTTCGTTGCGCAGACGGTCGAATTTCCAGTCCGGATAGGCAAAATACTGAATCGCGCGTTGATCGCGCGGTGGGGGCGGATCAAGCCGCAGGCCATTGGTCGGACGCAGGTAGACCGACTCGAAGTGGTCCGCCTTGGGGCTTATGCGATATGCGAGGCCTACAAAGCCCCGCGCGTAATCTGGGGCATCTGGCAAGAGCCTTGACAGAATGTCGACCTCAATCTTGCCGTTCATGAAATCGACGGGCAGTTGAAGAAAGGTCGGCTGATCGACGTAGTCAACGCCATAGGTGCCTTGGGCGGCCCGGTCTGAAAGTGTGACACGCAGACAGCTTTTGCCTTCGATTATGGCGGACTGAACAGCAACATCATGCCATGTTGCAGCGGGCAAAGGCTTGCTGAGGTCAAAGATCATCCCATACTCCGGTCGGCAGGTTTCAAGCCCAAGCATGGCGCGACGGCGGAGCAAAGCCAAGAGCAAGGGCGTGTTTTGCCTTCGGGACTGGTCATGACGTGGCTTTCGGGGCATCAACGCGCTGGGCGGATTCCGCCCGGCCTTGGGCGGCCTTGCGTCGCAATTTGCTGGAAAGTGTCGTTTCTGTTTGTCACGGGGGCGGGCTTCGGCTAACAGGGCCGCAACCTTGAAGACGAAGGCCCGAATATGTCGACACCCGGCGCGATGCTTGCCACTGTTCTGAAACCGATGCACCCCGAGGGGTGGCGCTTTCTGCCGATCTTTGCGGCGGTGACGCTGGTGCTGTTCTGGCTGTGGGAGCCTTTGGGCTGGGTTGGCGTCATCGCCACCATCTGGTGCTATTACTTTTTCCGTGATCCGAAACGGTTCATCCCGCAGGGCGAAGGGCTGATCCTGTCGCCCGCCGATGGGGTGGTGCAACTGATCGAACGGGCCGTGCCGCCGCCGGAACTGGGGATGGGGCCAGAGGCTTTGCTGCGGGTCAGCGTCTTTATGAACGTGTTCAACTGCCATGTGAACCGGGCCCCGATTGCGGGCAAGGTGGCGGCCATCGCCTATCGCCCCGGCAAGTTCCTGAATGCCTCGCTGGACAAGGCGTCGGACGACAACGAGCGCAATTCGCTGGCCATCGAACTGGCGGACGGGCGCAAGATTGCGGTGGTGCAAATCGCGGGTCTGGTGGCGCGGCGGATCCTGTGTTTCACCCATGTTGGTTCGGCATTGCGGGCGGGCGAACGCTTTGGGCTGATCCGGTTCGGGTCGCGGCTGGATGTCTATCTGCCCGAGGGCGTGCTGCCTTTGGTGGGCGTCGGGCAGGTGGCCGTGGCGGGTGAAACGGTGCTGGCCAATCTGGCGCATAGCGGCGCGCAGACGCAGGTGCGGCGCGAATGACCGAGGAATCCCCCCCGCGCAAACGGCGCGAGTTGCAGCTGGTGCAGCTATTGCCGAACTTCCTGACGCTGTCGGCCCTGTGCTGCGGGCTGACCTCGATGCGCTTTGCGGTGTCGGGGCAGGTGCAGGCGGCAGTGATCCTGATCGTGCTGGCGGCGCTTTTGGACGGGCTGGATGGGCGTGTGGCGCGGCTGTTGTCCAGCGAAAGCGCCATTGGGGCGGAACTGGATTCGCTGGCCGATTTCCTGTCGTTCGGCGTGGCCCCCGGCATCATCCTGTATTTCTGGACCTTGAACGGTCTGGGTGGGGTGGGTTGGGGTGCGGTGCTGGTGCTGGCGATCTGCTGCGCCTTGCGGCTGGCGCGGTTCAACACCTCATCCAAAAGCCCGGCTTTGGAAGGGAAGGTCTGGTTCAAGGGCGTGCCGTCGCCTGCGGGGGCGCTGCTGGCCTTGATGCCGATGTATCTGCAATTCTTTACCGATTTCCGGTTGCCCGCCGTGGTGGTGGCGCTGTGGACGGTGGGAATTGCCGTGCTGATGATCAGCCGGATTCCGACTTGGTCGTTCAAATCCTCGACCGTTTATGCCGAAAACGCCCGTTACATTCTGGTGGCATTCGTGGTGCTGGCGGTTCTGGCGCTGAATTACCCCTGGTTTACGCTTTTCCTGTTGGGCCTGGTCTATCTGGCAACCTTGCCTTTCGCGTTTCGCCACCATCGCAGGCAACGCCCTGCCAAGACGGAGAGCTGACCCATGGACATGCAGGCCATGCGCAAATCCTATGCCCGCTGGGCGCCGGTCTATGACCTGACCTTTGGCGCGGTGACCAGTGCGGGGCGGCGGCGGGTGGCGGGAATGGTGAATGCGCGGGGCGGGGCCTTGCTAGAGGTGGGCGTTGGGACAGGCATGTCGCTGGACCTCTACAATGGCGATGTGCGGGTGACGGGGATCGATGCCAGCCCCGAGATGCTGGCGAAAGCGGAAGAACGGGTTCTGGAAAAGAACCTGACCCAAGTGGCGGAACTGCGGGAAATGGACGCGCGGCATCTGGGCTATGCGGACAATACCTTTGACCATGTGGCGGCCTTGCACATCATGTCGGTGGTGCCGGAGCCGGAACGGGTGATGGCGGAAATGGCGCGGGTGCTGAAACCGGGCGGGTCGCTGTTCGTGGTGAACCATTTTGCGCGGGAAAAGGGGTTCGTGGCGATGGCCGAACGTCTGGCAGCGCCTTTGGCGGATTGGCTGGGCTGGCATTCGGATTTCGACCGGGGGCAGGTTCTGGGGCAGGACAATCTGAAACTGGCGGAAGAAATTGCCTTGCCGCCCTTTGGGCTGATGACCTTGCTGCGGTTGACGAAACGGGGGTAGGGCTGATGGGCCAATGGCCCATCCTACGGCCAAATCCGCGTGATCGGTTTGACATGATCACCCGCTTAGCGTTGCTTTCTGGCCTTTCGACGCCATCTATGGAACATTCCGCAAAAAAGGGATCAGTTCCATGACAACCTATGCCAAATCGGCCGAGGCGATTGCCCGGCTTTCCCCCGAAGAATACCGCGTGACGCAGCAAAGCGGCACGGAACGGCCGGGGACAGGGGCGCTGCTGTATAACAAGGATCCGGGGATCTATGTGGACATCGTGTCGGGTGAGCCTTTGTTTGCCTCGTCCGACAAATATGAATCGGGCTGCGGCTGGCCTTCGTTCACGAAACCCATCGAACCGGCCCATGTGACGGAATTGCGCGACACGACGCATGGGATGATCCGGGTGGAGGTGCGTTCGACGCATGGCGACAGCCATCTGGGCCATGTGTTCAACGATGGGCCGCGCGACCGGGGCGGTTTGCGTTACTGCATCAACTCGGCGTCCTTGCGGTTCGTGCATCGGGACGACATGGAAGCGGCGGGCTACGGCGACTATCTGGATCAGGTGGAGTGAGGACGATGGAAAAGGCAGTTCTGGCGGGCGGTTGTTTCTGGGGCATGCAGGATCTGGTGCGCAAGATGCCGGGGGTGGTGTCCAGCCGCGTGGGTTACAGCGGCGGCGATGTGAAGAACGCGACCTATAAGGACCACGGCACCCATGCCGAGGTGTTGGAGGTGGTGTTTGATCCCACCGTTCTGACCTATCGGCAGTTGCTGGAGTTTTTCTTTCAAATCCACGACCCCAGCACGGTGAACCGGCAGGGGAATGACATCGGCATGTCCTACCGTTCGGCGATTTACACCACGTCCGAAGAACAGCGGCTTGTGGCCTTGGATACGATTGCCGATGTGGATGCCTCGGGTCTGTGGCCCGGTAAGGTGGTGACGCAGGTCGAACCCTTGGGTGATTTCTGGGAGGCGGAGGATTACCATCAGGACTATCTGGTGAAAAACCCGAATGGCTATACCTGCCACTTCCCCCGTCGCGGCTGGGTTCTGCCCCGGCGCACTGCGGAATGATTGTCGGGAATTCCTATGCTGATGATCTGAAAGGGCTCTATCTGCCCTTTCAGGCCGCCCGCTTTCCGGCGCCCGCCTTGGTGGCGCTGGATCGTGGGTTGGCGGGGGAGTTGGGGATGGACCCCAACGATGCAGGGCTGGCGCAGATGCTGTCCGGCCAGACCCCGCCCGAGGGGGCCACGACCTTGGCCATGGCCTATGCCGGGCATCAGTTCGGCGGGTTTTCCCCCAGTCTGGGGGATGGCCGCGCGATGCTTTTGGCCGAGGTGCAGGGGCAGGATGGGCGCTGGTGGGACATCCATCTGAAAGGCTCAGGCCGCACGCCGTTCAGCCGGGGCGCGGATGGCAAGGCCGCTTTGGGGCCGATGCTTCGGGAATATGTGATCAGCCGCGCGATGTTTGCCATGGGCGTGCCCACGACGCGGGCCTTGGCGGTGGTGGCGACAGGCGAGGATGTCTACCGCGAGGCCGGGGCCTTGCCCGGTGCCGTTCTGGCGCGGGTGGGGGGCAGCCATCTGCGGGTGGGGACGTTCCAGTTCGTCGCGGCGCGGGGCGACATCGACAGTCTGCGGCGGCTGCTGGCCTATGCCATCCGGCGGCATGATGCGGATCTGGCCCCGGATGATGCGCTGGGCCTGTTGAAACGGGTGGGGGCGCGGCAATCGCGGCTGATCGCGCAATGGATGGGGTTGGGCTTTGTTCATGGCGTGATGAACACCGACAACATGACGATTTCCGGCGAGACCATCGACTATGGGCCTTGTGCCTTTATGGAAGCGCATGATCCGGCAACGGTGTTCAGTTCCATCGACCGTCAGGGCCGCTATGCCTATGGCAACCAGCCGGGGATTGCGCGGTGGAATCTGGCACGACTGGCCGAGGCTTTGTTGCCGCTGATCGACGCGGATGAGGACAGGGCGATTGAGCAGGCAAGTGCGGTGATTGATGGTTTTGCCGAGTGGTTTCAACGTGATCTGCAAAACGTGCTGGCGTTGAAATTGGGGCTTGCTGCGCCGAACCCTGATCTGACCGAAGACTTGCTGAATGCGATGATGGAGGCCAAGGCCGACCACACGCTCACCTTCCGCGCACTGGTGCAGGCGGCAAAGGGCGACACCGGGGCTTTCCTTGCGCAGGTGCCCGAGGGGCGCGACTGGTTGGTGCGCTGGCAGGCCGAAAACCCGGACGCCGCGATGATTGAAGCCCACAACCCGGCGCGTATTCCGCGCAACCATCTGGTGGAGGAGGCGCTGGACGCTGCCCAAAAGGGCGACATGGCCCCCTTCGATTCACTGACAAAAGCACTGGACCGGCCATTTTGCGACATCGCGGGGCTTGACCGCTATCGACTTCCCGCGCCATCTGGGTTTGGAGCATACCGCACCTTCTGCGGCACGTAAGGTGATGACCGAGATTCAGACCCCAGACACCCGCTTTGTGGCGCGGGGCGTGGCGCATGTGACGCTGGACCCAGTGGACCGGCCGATTGAGGTCAGTTTCGTGCTGATGCCGAAGTTCACCATGCTGGCCTTTTCGGCGGCGATTGAACCGATGCGGATTGCGAACCAGTTGACGGGGCAGGTGCTGTTCCGCTGGGAAACCCTGTCGGAAAATGGCCAGCCGGTTTCCTGTTCCAATGGCGTGCCGGTGATGGTCGATGCAGGCTTTGGCACGTCAGAACCGCGCGAATTTGTGATGGTTTGCGGGGGCGTGGAGCCGGAGGCGCATGTGACGACGGCCTTGGGCGACTGGCTGCGCGGTCAGTGGCGGCGGGGACGGATCGTGGGCGGGCTTTGCACCGGGGCCTATGCCTTGGCCAAGGCCGGGATTTTGAAGGGGCGGCGTTTCACGCTGCATTGGGAAAACCTGCAAGGTTTCCGCGAAACCTGGCCTGATCTGGAACCGGCGCGGCAGGTCTTTTGCATCGACGACCGGATCGTGACCTGCGCGGGCGGGGTGGCCGCCGCCGATCTGATGTTGAAACTGATCCACGACAAATACGGCGCGGCGCTGTCCCAAGAAGTGATGAACATGTGCCTGCTGACCCGGCGGCGGGTGGAGGCGGATGAACAGACGACGTCCTTGGCCGCCCGTCTGGGAACGCGGAACGAACGATTGATCGAGGCGATTGCCTATATGGAGGCGCGGATCGAGGAACCCTTTGATCTGGACGCCTGCGCCGATCATCTGGGCGTGTCGCGGCGGCAGATTGAGCGGCTGTTCAACCGCTATCTGGGGGTCGCGCCCATCCGCTATATGAACGATCTGCGCCTGCAACGGGGGCGGGCGCTGCTGGCGGAAACCGATATGCGGGTGACCGATGTGGCGATTGCCTGCGGCTATGCCAGCACCTCGCATTTCTCGAAATCCTTCCGCGCCAAATTCGGCGTCTCGCCGCACCGCTTTTCGCATTTCGGCGGGCGGGCGGGGCCTGCGGGGGAATAGTCAGCCCATCGCCTTGCGCGCCAAAAGGCAGGCGGGTTCCAAGGGCAGGCCGCGGGCCAAGGCGGTGGCGAGTGTGCCGCAAAAGTCGTCACTGGCGCTGGGATGCGGGCGCTGGCGCGAGGCGGGCAGGGTGAAGACGCGGCCCCGGTCGCGGGCGGCCAGCCCCTTGGACCCTGCCAGAACCACCACTCCAGCCAGATGCGGATGCAGATTTTGGGCCTGCTGGGCGGCGGCGTCGAGGCTGTCGATGGGGTCATCCAAGGCGGGGGCGTCCATCACCAGATGGGTGATATGCGGCAAGACATCAGCCATGTTGTTCCCAGGCCGCGACAGGTGCAGCAGCACGGGCAGGCCGCGGCCGCGTGCCGATTGGGCGGCGGTCTGATTGACCTCGGGCGGCAGTTCGTCCTGCAACAGCAGCAGGCCGACCCAGCGCCAAAGTTCGGGATCCTCCAGCGCCGTCACATCCAGCGTTTGATTGGCCCCGGCGACGCTGACCCCGGCAAAAGCTCCGTCTGCGTCTTGAATGGTGAGCCGCAGGCCGGAGCCCGTCATATCGCGGCTTTGCAGAAAGGCATCATCGACCCCGGCCAGCCGCAATCCATCGCGCAAAAATCCCGCGAAACTGTCGTGACCCAAGGCCGCCAACAGCCGCGCCTGCCCGGCACGGGCCGCCGCTTGGGCCTGCAAACCGCCCTTGCCGCCAAAGACCGGCTGCCAAGGCCCGCCCGTCACATGCTGACCGGCCAACGGCAGGTTGGGCACGCGCACCACGATCTCTTGTTGCAGGCTGCCCACCACCAGAACGACCGGGCCTTCCTTTGCTGCCAATTGACCCTGCCCAATCGTGATGCTGCCAAGGTCACGCTACCGCTTTGGGTTGCAAAAGCAACAGCTTGTTCGGGGTGGGCTAAATCAGGGCCTGCACCTCGGCGGCGACGGCCTCCAGATAGGTGTCGCGGTCAAAGATTGGCCGGGCATGGCTTTGCAGGGCCTGACCCACGTTTTGACGTAGGGCGGCATCGCGCGCCAGGACCAAGACGCGTTCCGCCAAGGCCCCGGCATCCAGCGGCGGGGCAAGGCAGGGCTGCGCCTGTCCTGCTGCGGTGATCAGGGGGGCTATGCCCGAGGCGCGGTCAAAGCAGACAACGGGTGCACCGGCCATCATCGCGTCAACCGCGACATTCGGCAAAGTGTCCAACCGGCTGGGCAGAACAAAGACATTGGCCATGGACTGCGCCAGATCGGGCAGGCCGGTCTTGCCGACAAAGACCTTGTCAAAATCGAACCCCGCTTGCCCGGCCTGCACCTTGAGCAGCGTGGTATAGGTATCGCGGCCCGAACTGGGCGGGCTGCCGAACCAGAAAAACGCGACATCGGGGCGGTCGGGGTTGGCCAGCACCTGCCGCGCCATTTCCAGAAACAGATCGCAACCCTTGCTGAGGATCAGGCTGCCCATGCCCATGACATTGATCCGCCCCTCAGCCCCCGCCGGGCGCATAAGGGCGCGCAGGCGGGCGGCGTCTTGGGCTTGCGCGGTGGGATCGGCGTCAAAGGGGGGCACGGCGCATTGACCCTGCGGCAGGATGCGGTGGTTTGGGGGCCAAAGGGCGCGATCCTCGCCAAAAGCCTCAACCGCGGCCATGGGCGAGGAGATCAGGACGCGCTTGGCCCAAGCCGTGATCTCGCGGATTTCTTGGCGGTTCGCCAGACGGCTGGCCATTTCATGCGACAGGATCAGGACGGGCAGACCCGAGGCGCGGAGGGCTGGGAAGGCGGCGCGGCTGGCCATGCTGTTGACGACCACCGCAGCGGGTTGATGCCGCCGCAAGATCTGGCGCAGTTGGCGGTCGATCTGGTCGGGCTTGCCCTGCCCGACATAGATGGCGCTGGCATCCTGTTGAAACCACGGCAGCAATTCGCCAGGGCCGACCGAAAAGGTCACCAGATTGACATCGCGCGACAAGCGGCGCCCGATGTCCAAGGCGACCATCGGCGCACCGGAGCGGCTGGCATTGTGGGTGATCAGCAGAACGCTGGGCCGATCTGCGACGGTGGGGCGTCCGGGGGGCAGGGGATGAAGGCGGGGCTTTGGCTTTCCGGCGCGGGGCGATTTGATCTTTTGCGGCTGGGGCCGACCGTGCAAGCGCCGCCAAAGCCGTCGGATCAAACGCTTCACCATGACTTCCCTTTCCAAGACGGCTTGCATCTTTCCTGAATGCCGGGCCTGATGCGGCAAAGCAAGCCTGACAGGACCGCCCCAAAATGACCCGCACCATTCTTTGCTATGGCGACAGCAACACGCATGGCACCGGCCCCATCCCCGCTTGGGGGCAGGGCTTCCGTCTGGACCGCGCCGACCGTTGGCCGAACGTCATGGCCAGCGCCTTGGGCGCAGATTATGAGGTGATCGCCGAAGGGCATGGCGGGCGGACGGTTTGCCATGATGATCCGGTAGAGGGGCCGCACCGGAACGGGATGACGATCCTTCCCGCGATTTTGGAAAGCCACAAGCCGCTGGATCTGGTGATCGTGAAGCTGGGCACGAATGATCTGAAACCGCGCTTTGCGATGAATGCGGCGGATATTGCCCTGTCGCTGGAGCGGATGGTGCGGCTGATCCGGCAATCGGAATGCGGGCCGAACAATGGGGCCCCGCAGATCCTGCTGGTGGCCCCACCAAAGGTGCAAGAGGTGGGCCCCTTGGCCGAGATTTTCGAGGGTTCGGCGGCGCGTTCGCAGGGCTTGGGGGTGGCGATCCGGGTGGTGGCGGAACGCAATGGGCTGGGCTTTGTCGATGCGGATGATCATATCGCTGTGTCGCCGGTGGACGGCATCCATTATGACGCCAAGGCGCATCACATTCTGGGTGCGGTGCTGGCAAAAGCCGTGCAGCGCCATTTCGGTTAAGGGGAGCGAGGACAATGCTGAAGAATTTGGACAATCGGCTGAATGCCGATGTGCTTTATGCGCTGCGGGCGATGGGGCATGGCGATACGATCGTGATTTCTGACACGAACTTTCCCGCCGAAAGCATCGCGCGGCAGACGGTGATGGGCAAGCTCTTGCGAATGGAGAACCTGACGAGTGCCGAGGCGGCGCAAGCGGTGCTGTCTGTGCTGCCTTTGGACACGTTTGTCGATGATTTTGCCGGACGGATGGAGGTTGTTGGCCATCCGGACCGGCTGGAACCGGTGCAAGCCGAAGTGCAGGTTGAAATTGATCAAGCCGAAGGGCGTTCGCGGCCGATGATTGGTATCGAGAGGTTCGATTTTTATGAACGGGCCAAAGGGGCCTTTGCGGTGATCCAGACCGGTGAGACGCGGTTTTACGGCTGTATCATCCTGCGCAAGGGCGTAATTGCGCCAAAGGAATGATGATGAAACCGATTGTCATTCTGGGGATCTTTGTGGCCGACACAGCCTATCGCGCGCAGCGGATGCCGCAGATGGGCGAAACCATTCTGGGGCAGGGCTTTGTGCTGGGGCCGGGGGGGAAGGGGTCCAATCAGGCGGTGGCGGCGGGCAAGGCGGGGGGCGATGTGCATATGATCACACGCCTTGGCGACGACGCCTTTGCCGGAATTGCGCGGGACATCTGGGGCAAGGCCGGGGTGAAACCGGCGGTAAAGGTGGATCACGAAAGCTATACCGGGGCGGCCTTTATCTTTGTGGACAGCAACAGCGGCAACAATGCGATCATCGTGGCCAATGGGGCCGCGGGGCGTATTGCGGTGGAGGATATTGAGGCGAACCGCGCGCTGATCGAAGGGGCGGGGGTCTTTGTGACCCAGTTGGAACAACCCATCGCCCCCGCCCATCACGGGCTGGCCATCGCCCGGGCGGCGGGGGTGACGACGATCCTGAACCCGGCCCCGGCGGCGGAACTGTCGGATGCGATGCTGGCCTTGTGCGACTATCTGACGCCGAATGAATCCGAGGCGGAATTGCTGACGGGCCTGCCCGTCACCAATCTGGATGAGGCCAAGGCGGCAGCCGAGGCTTTGTTGCGGCGGGGCGTGGGGGCGGTGATCCTGACGCTGGGGGCGAATGGGGTGCTGTATCACGACGCGCAGCAGACGCTGCATGTGCCGGTGGTTTCGGCGGGCAAGGTTATTGACACGACCGGGGCTGGCGATGCGTTCAACGGCGGTTTCGCGGTGGCCTTGGCCGAGGGCAAGCCGATTGCCGAGGCTTTGCGCTTTGGCAATGCCACGGCGGGGATCAGCGTGACGCGGGTCGGGGCGGCGGCCTCCTCGCCCGAGCGGGCCGAGATTGACGGCTTGTTGCAAGGGTAAGGGGCTGCCCCCTTACCGCAACCGCAGGCCCTGAGCGTTGAACAGCAGCGCCTTGGACGGGTCAAAGCGGGCGTCAAAGCTTTGCCCCGATTCCAGCGCGCGGCTGTCGCCTGTGGAAACGGTGATCACCTCACCACCCTCGCCATGCCGTGCATAGGCGAAACTTTCGCCGCCCAGATGTTCCACCAGATCGACGGTCAGCCGCAATCCGGCGGCACCATCGGGGCGGAAATGTTCGGGGCGCAGGCCCAGCGTGACCTGCGTGCCCGACGACAGTTTCGCCGAGGCGGGCAGGGCGGGCAGGATCTGGTCGCCATGATCGGGCAGGCGCAAAGCGCCGCCCGCGTCCACCACAGCAGGCAGGAAGTTCATCTTGGGGCTGCCGATAAAGCCCGCGACGAACAGGTTGTCGGGGTCATCATAAAGGGTCAGCGGGCTGCCCACCTGTTCCACCACCCCGGCGCGCAGCACGACAATCTTGTCGGCGAGGGTCATCGCCTCCACCTGATCATGGGTGACATAGATGATCGTGGCGTTCAGCTTTTTGTGCAGCCGCGCGATTTCGA
The DNA here is from genome assembly GCF_014652215.1 of Neogemmobacter tilapiae. Taxonomy (GTDB): domain Bacteria; phylum Pseudomonadota; class Alphaproteobacteria; order Rhodobacterales; family Rhodobacteraceae; genus Neogemmobacter; species Neogemmobacter tilapiae. The sequence continues at coordinate 93,085 of NZ_BMYJ01000009.1, forward strand.
TGCGCATATGCACCCGCAATTCGGCGTCGAGGTTCGATAGGGGTTCGTCGAACAAAAACACCTGCGGATGGCGCACGATGGCGCGACCGATGGCCACACGCTGGCGCTGCCCACCCGACAGGGCCTTGGGCTTACGGTCCAGCAGGGGTTCCAGTTCCAGAACCCGCGCCGCTTCCATCACCTGTTTGTCAATTTCCGCCTTGGACAGCCCGGCAAAACGCAGGGCGAACCCCATGTTTTCGCGCACGGTCATATGGGGGTAAAGCGCATAGGTCTGAAACACCATCGCGATGCCACGGGCCGAGGGGTCCACCTCGTTCATGCGGGTGCCACCGATCTGCAATTCGCCGCCAGAGATTTCCTCCAGCCCCGCGATCATCCGCAGCAGGGTGGATTTGCCACAGCCCGAAGGCCCGACAAAGACCACGAATTCGCGGGGGGCGATGTCCAGATCGACGCCCTTGATAACCTCTAGCCCGCCATAGCTTTTGCGCACCCCGCGCAGTGTGACGCCACTCATGCTCCGCTCCCCCTTACCCGGCTGTCAGATGGATGGTCCGGCTGCCCAGACGGTCATTCTGCACGGTCACTTCAATCGGCCCGGCCGCATTGGCCCGCAGCCAGAAGCCCGTGGAACCGGCCCGCAGCGGCACAAGCCCCGGCCCAAGGCGTTCGGCACCCTTGACGCTGATCGACACGGGGTCGGTAAAGAACGGCAGTTTGTTCCCCACCTGATCCAGCGCCCGGATCATCACACGCACCTCGTCATGCACGCCGATTTGCGTAGCATCCGCCACCACCTGCAATTCATGCGCCACAGGGTCAGCGGCGAATTTGCGTTCGGCGACCAGCTTGCCATCGACATAGCCGCGAATGGTCCCATGTTCCCAGGACATGCCCCAAAGCCCCAGTTCGGCATCGGTGAAATGGCGGCGGTCCAGAACCACCGGTGCATGCGGCAGGTGGGGGAAGTTTTCGCGGTCCGGCCCGACGCGTTTCGGCGGCTTGTCGCCATAGACCAGTTCAATTTCATCGCAGTTGGTCAGAATGATCAGCGGCAGGATGCCCCCGATGTTGCGTTCCCCCCGCGCCCAGAAGGTGACGGGTTCCAAGACCACGCCCTCAGCGATGTCCGATTGGCTGGCATAGACATGGCCCGCGAATTTCGGCTCGCGGAACATGTCCATCACGCCGTGATGGCAAATGCGGTCGCCGGATCCGAAATCCTTGTGGGTGTTGTAGTCAAAGGCGCACCAGCCGATGGCCCCGGAGATTTGCGTATCGCCATAGGCGGCGTTCAGAACCTCTAGGTGACGGCGCACATGTTCGGCTTGGCGTTGTTCCTGATCCTGCGATTTGGTGGGATACATATGCCCGCCGAATTCGGTGATCATATAGGGAACCACCCGGTCCAGACCCGTCACCTCTTGCTGCGGGCGCAGCGGCGTGCGGGGGCGATTGCCGCCCAATTCCTCATTCCCCAGAATGAAGTCGTTCATCGTGTAGACATCTTCCAGCATCTCGCTGTCGGTGATGTAGCGCACGCCGCCCGTGGGCCGCGTGCTGTCCAGATCACGCGCCAAGTCGTTCGTCTTGGCGTAAAAATCGTGACTGTCCTGGCTTTCGTTGATCCGAACGCCCCAGATCACGATCGACGGATGGTTCCAGTCCCGCGTGATCATCCGCCGCACGTTTTCCACCGATTCCGCCTGCCACTCCAGACCGCCGATATGCTGCCAGCCGGGGATTTCCTCGAACACCAGCAGGCCGATGCGGTCGCAATGGTCCAGGAACCAGGGCGATTGCGGATAATGCGAGGTGCGGACCATGTTCAGCCGCAGCTCGTTTTTCAGAATTTCCGCGTCACGTTCCTGCGCTGCGCGGCCCATGCCATAGCCGGAATAGGGGAAGGATTGGTGACGGTTCAGCCCCCGCAGTTTCAGGCGGCGGCCATTGAGCAAAAAGCCCTCTGGCGTGAACTGGGCCGAGCGAAAGCCAAAACTCGTTTCGGTGGCGTCATGGCCATGGGGCGTTTGCAGCGACAGGTCCAGCCGATAGAGGGCGGGGCTGTTCAGATCCCAAAGGGTGATGCCTTCCAGCCCAGTGAAGGTCAGGAAAACCTCGGCCCCGGTCACCTCCAAAGTCGTTTCCGCCAGCGCCGCCCCCGCGCTATCGCGCAGGGTGGCGGTCAGTTGGCCGGAAAGCGCCAGCCCTTGGGGATTGTCCAAAGCCACCCGCGCTGTCACCGTCTTGCGGTCGGCCAGCACATCCGGCGTTTCAATCTTGGTCAGGCCGATGCTGACGGGGGCCGTCACCCGCAGCCAGACATCGCGGTAAATCCCGGCATAGGTCAGATAGTCGATCTGCCCGCCAAAGGGCGGGATCAGGGGGTTTTCACGGCCATTGATATGCACGGTCAGGGTGTTCGCCCCGTCGCGCAACTTGCCCGTCAGACGCGCCGCAAAGGGGGTATAGCCGTCCTTGTGCGCGACCAATTCCTCGCCGTTCAGCAATACGCGGCTGTCCGCCATCGCCCCATCAAAGATCACCTGCACCTCTTGCCCCGCCCAGGCGGGATCGGCGCTAAAGGTCTTTTCGTAGGTGAAACCTTTTTGATAGCAAGTCTCGTCGAAATAGTTGAACGGCAGATCGACCGCATTATGGGGCAGGCGGACCTTGTTCCCGTCAAAGGTCCAGTCGTCGTTAAAGTTGGTCGTCACGCGCATGTTCATTCCTTATTTCACCGAACCCAGCAGGCCTTCGACAAAGCGGCGTTGCAGGACAAAGAAGACAATGACCACGGGCAGGGTGGCCACGATGGCCCCGACCATGACCACACCGAAATCGGGGACATAGGCCGAAGCGAGAGACGAGACGACCAGCGTGATCGTCTTCATGTCATTGGTTTGCAGCACGATCAGCGGCCAAAGATAGGCGTTCCAGTTCGCCATAAAGACGATGATCGTGGCCGCAGCATAGGTGGGCCGCATCACAGGCATGTAGATATACCAAAAGATCTGCCATTCTTTCAGCCCGTCAATCCGCGCCGCATCGCGCAATTCGCCAGGAAAGGCCTTGGTGGCCTGCCGAAAGTAAAAGATGATAAAGATCGAGGCCACGCCGGGGGCGATGATCGCAGTATAGCTGTTCATCAGCCCCGCCTTGGACATCATCACGAACAGCGGGATCATCAGCGCGGCAAAGGGGATCGACAGCATCAAAAGCAGGCTGCCGAAAAGCCGTTCCCGGAATTTCGACTGGAACATCTCAAACGCATAGCCTGCCATCGAGGACACCAGCAGCGTCAGCGCCGTGCCGACGACGGCGACCCAAGTCGAATTCCACAGCACCAGTGGCAGGTCCACTTGGGCCGCAAAATTCTGGATGTTCGTCCAAAGCGCCGAGCCGGGCATGACGCGGCCCTTGGTGATGTCGGCGCTCAGGTTGGTGGCCCCGATCACCATCCAAAGGAAGGGAAAGACCGACAGGAAGGCCGCCAGCGAAAGCGCGCCATAAACCAGCGTGCGACGGATCAGGGGAAGGGCCTGGTTCATCATTTCCGCTCCCTTGCGACAAAGAATTGCAGGGCGGTCAGCAGAGCGACCAGCACCACGATCACGTAAGAGACTGTCGCCGCATAGCCGAGGCTGGGCATGAAGCGGAAGGTCAGGTTGTAGATATACAGCGACAGGGTCAGCGTCGAATCCGCCGGGGCCCCACCGACGCCACCGCTGGCCGTGATGTTGTTCACCTCGTCAAACAGTTGCAGCGTGCCGATGGTGGAAATCACCGTGGTGAACAGGATCACCGGTTTCAACATTGGCACCGTCAAATAGACGAACCGCGCCCAAGCGGGCACGCCGTCAATCCGCGCTGCCTCATAGATCGAACGGTCGATGTTTTGCAGCGCGGCCAAAAAGAAGATCATATTATAGCCCGTCCACCGCCACGTAATGGCGATGATGATCAGGCATTTCGCCCAAAAGGGCTGCGCCAGCCATGGGATCGGGCTGGAAATGATGTGCAGCCACATCAACGTGTCATTCACCACGCCGTCGGTGGCGAACATCGACTTGAACAGGACGGAATAGGCGACCAGCGAAGTGACGCAGGGCAGAAAGATCGCCGTGCGGAAAAAGGCGCGGCCGCGCAGTTTCGGGTCATTCAGGGCGACGGCGGCCAGAATGGCCAGCACGATCATAATCGGCACCTGAATGATCAGGAAGATCAGCGTATTGGTCAGCGCCCGCAGGAAAACCGGGTCTTGCGTGAGGCGATAGATGTTGGCCAGACCGCCGAACTGGGTGTTCACCCCCTTGCCGGTCTGAAAGCTCATCCACAGCGACCAGAGGATCGGATAGACCATAAAGATGGCCAGCAATGTCAGCGCCGGGGCCAGAAACAGCCAAGCATAGACATTTTCACTGCGGCCAAGGCGGAACTTGCCCATCGCTGCCCTCGCATTTTGACGGAAATCATGTCCGGGGGGCATTGCGGCCCCCCGGAATTGTCCGGGCTTTACCCCCGGAAAGCAATGCTTTCCGGCCCTTGCCCGAACGGGAGGAGCTTATTGGATCTGCTGCTGCACCTGCGCGTCGATGGCGGCAATTGCGTCATCGACCGAACCGCCCGCAGCCAGACCCGGAAGCTGTGCCGCCACGGCAGCATCGACTTCGTTGGTGAACAGGCCATAGTTCACCGGCGGGATCGCCCCCAACCAGTCCGAGAAGTTCTGCCAGACAGCCTGCCCGCCGAAATATTCGTCAGAGGCTTTATAGGCATCACCATCGCGGGCCGCCAAAAGCGAACCGACAGCGCCGTTGTCCACCAGAATTTTCTGATAGAAATCGGCATCCTTGCCCCAGACTTCGGCCAAGAAATCCACCGCCGTCGCCTTTTCCTCGGACGAGGCCAGCACATACCAGCTTGACCCACCCAGGTTCGAGGCATGGGTCGCGCCCTCAACCCCCGACAGTTTCGGCAAGGGGGCGACACCCCACTGGCCCGACATATTCGCAGCCTTGATCGTGCCGGTCATCCACACGCCGGTAAAGACCGAGGCGACCTCGCCACTGGTAAAGCCGCCAGTGTAATCGGCCCAGCCTGAAACAGGCTTATAGATTTCCGGGGTTTGCAGCAGTTTGGCATAGGTCTCAAGGCTGGCCTTGAACACCGGGTTCCCGGCCAGATTGGCGGTGCCGTCGGCGTTGAAATACCAGCTTCCCGCCGATTGCAGCAGAATGCGGATCGCGCCGGCGTCGTTCAGGTCGATCCCCAGCATCGGATGGCCGGTCTTTTCCTTCACCACTTTGGCAATCTCGATGAACTGCTCCCAGGTGATGTCTTGCAGATCTTCGGCCTTATAGCCCGCCTCGGCCAGAATGTCGGTGCGGTAGAACAGCCCCGTCACGCCCGAATCGAAGGGCAGCGAATAGGTTTGCCCGTCCAGCGTCGCCAGTTCCACCTTGTAGGGTGCGAAACCGCTGTAATCGACCTTGTCGGTCAGCGGTTCAAACGCGCCGGGGAAGGATTGCAGGTATTTCTGAGCGCCGTAGTCTTCGACCAGAACGATGTCCGGCAGACCTTCGGTCGTGCCCGAGGTCAGCTGCGCTTGCAGCTTTTGTTCCATATCGGCCTTGGCAAAATCGACGATGTTAAAGGTCACATCGGGATGCATCGCGGTATAGCGGGCCGCCGCTTCCTTCATCGTCGCGCCGTTGAAATTCGGATCCCAGCACCAAACGGTGATCTCTTCGGCCATCGCTGCGCTGGCGGCCAGCAGGCTGGCTCCGGTCATCAGCCCAAACATTGTCGTGCGCGAAAGCGCCGCAAAACGGTTCATGTCTTCCTCCCATATGTCGTCGGGGATTCTCCTCCCCCGTTCCATAGTGGTAAAAGACCGCGCCTCTTCGCGCAACAAGTTTAGTAAAAATTTAGTCGGCGCGAGATTTCCCTTTTGGCGCAAGGCATGAGCCGCGCCAGATCATCGTCGAACCCAGCGCAATGCGCTTGCCGATCTTGCGCCCGGCCACCCGTTCCATCAGCAGATCGACCGCCGATTCGCCAATTTCCTCGGCGGGCAGACGGACGGTCGACAGCGGCGGGTTCAGGAACTGCGCCACCGAAATGTCGTTGAAACTGGCGATGGCCACATCCTCGGGAATGCGCAGGCCCAGTTCATGCGCGGCGCGATAGGCCCCCACGGCCATATTGTCGTTGCAGGTGATGATCGCGTCGGGCCGGGTCTTGCGGTCAAGGATCAGCCGCGTCAGGCGATAGCCGCTGTCCTCGGTGTTCTGATCCGCCAGACAGATCGAAGGGTCATAACGCCCATGCGCCTGCATCCAGTCAACATAGGCCAGATAGCGCTTTTCCGGCTGTTCGCTGGTCTGACCCAAAGCCTGATCCACCCAGCCCACAAAGCCGATCTTGCGATAGTGCAGGTCGGTCAGCGCCTGCAAAAGCCGTCGTGTCGCCAGCCCCAGATCGCTTTCGACGCTGTCAAATTCCTCGCCCGGCGGGGTGAAATCGGCAAAGACGATGTGGCGGTTGTGCTTGCGCAGCCAGTTGATTTCGGCCCCGTCATGCCGCCCGATGGCAATGACCCCATCCGCGCCTTTCAGCAGCGCCGCATCGGGCATGTGGTCCGTGTGATAGACCTTGACCGTTTCCAGCTTTAACGCGGCACAGCGGCTTTCGATGCCCAGACGCAGGGCGACATAATAGGGATCAATCAACTCCTGTTCCGGCCCCAGAAAATGCACCAGCGCGATCTTGGCCAAGGCCGGAGGGGCCGCCGCTTTGCTGCCGCCGCGCCGCGCGCGTGGCGTGGCATAATCCAGCTTTTCAGCGGTCTCGATGATCGCCTGCCGCGTCTGCGGCGTGACCGCCAGCGTCGCGTCAAAGTTCAGGACACGCGAAACCGTGGCGGTCGAAACCCCCACCTCTTTGGCAATTTCCTTCAGCGTGACCATGTCCCGACGCGTTTCTTTAGTAAATTTTTGTAACTGTTGTCAGGAATAGGGCCACGGGGCAAGCTTTTCCTTTGGAAAGGGGCCGGGGCATCGCCCGCAGCCCCCTTGCACGCCTCAAAGCAAGAAGTCCTGCCGGTCAAGGCTTCCCAGCGCAACATAGACGCGGAAGGCCATTTCAGCCGCGACATCACCGTCAGTGTCCACCTCGACCAGATAGGCCCCGTTCAGAAAGCGCACCCGCACCTCGCCCTGGGCCGAGCCGAATTCGCCCGAACCGCGATATTGGAACGCTTCGTTCGCGGCGGTTCCGGCCACCGCATCCAGGGCGCGAAGGTCAATCTTGTCGCCTGCCGCAATATTGCGGGCATCGAAATCCTGAATCCGGTCCAGACGGCTGTAGCTGACGCCCGGACCGCTGTCGGACAGGCTGGAGTAGACGATGGTGTCGCGCGCGCGGAGGGATTCGAACAGCATGATGCTATCGGCACCGGCCCCGCCGATCAGCCGATCTTGGCCCTGTCCGCCGGTGATCAGGTCGCTGCCGCCGCGTCCTGCCAGCAGATCGTTGCCATCATAGCCGTCCAACTGGTTCGCAGCACCGGAACCGAACAGGCGGTCGGCGCTGTGCGTGCCGGCAACATTCTCAAAACCCGAAAACTGATCGCGCCCCAAAGCCCCCAAGTTTTGCGCACCGGTCTTGGCCAGATCAAAGGTCACGCCGTTTGTGGCAAGGGTATAGTTGCCGTTGTCCGCATAGGTGTAAAGAAAGACGACGGAATCATAAGTGCCTGCCCCGCCACGATAAACATCGTTGCCCTTGCCGACATAGGCGGAATCGTTGCCATCCCCCAGATCATAGAAATCGTTGCCCGATGAATCGAGCGCACTGTCCGCCGCCCGACCGCCATAGACGGTGTCATTGCCGGAACCGGCATGGATCAGGTGACCATTGTTGGCGTTGGCATCATAGGTGTCGATCACATCGGTGCCTGCGCCCGTATAAATATTGTGCAAGGCCGGGGCGATCCCGGCATAGGACACGACCCAAACCAGATCATTGTCCAAGCCTGAACCATCGCCGGGGTCACGCAGATCGGCATCCATGCTGCCAGAGGGATCTAGAATACGTTCGACCATGGGATTTTCCTTTCAAATGAGTTTGTCCGCGAAAATGGCGGAATGTGACTGAATGGCGAAAATGTCCTTTGCCGTCTGGGCAAAGTCAAATGTTATCGTGGCGGCGGCGCAAAAGGTAGATGTCCATGATCCAGCCGTGTTCGGCCCGCGCCTGGGCCCTTGCGGCGATGATCTTGGGGCCGGTTTCGGCCAATGCCCCCGACAGCCGTATTTCCTGCGCCATACCAGCATAGCCCGCCCACCAGATATGCAGCCCTTCCTGCGGCAGGGTCTGAAAGGAACATTCGCCGTCCAGCATCACGACGCAGGCCTTGACGCCCATCGGAAAGCCATGGTCGCGCAGTTGCCGCCCGGTGGTGATGGTGACGGGTTCGGCCAGTTCGTTCAGCGGAATGGCATGGCCCGCCGTCAGGGCTTGGATCGAGGTGATGCCGGGAATGACGGTGATCTGGGGCGCGGGGGACAGGCGGGCGGCGATGCGCAGGGTGCTGTCATAAAGCGAAGGATCACCCCAAACCAGCAGCGCCACCTTTTCGGCCCCGCCGATGTTTTCAGCCCAGACCCCGGCAATCGCGTCATGCCACAGGTTCACGCGCTCCGCATAATCCGCCACCGCTTCATCCCGCACCGGCAGGTCGAATTCCACCAGTTTGGTCGCCGGGTTGGTCAGCACAGCCGCTAGAATATCCCGCCGCAGATCGGCCAGATCTTCTTTGCCCGCCCCCTTGCGGGGGATCAGGATCAGGTCGACGGCGTTGATCGCTTTGACCGCTTGCAGGGTCAGATGATCCGGGTTGCCCGAACCGATGCCAATCAGGAAAAGCTGCATGTTGATCCCATGAAAAAGGGGGGCATGGCCCCCCTTAAACCCAGTTGTCGCAAAGGCTCAAGCCGCAGCATAAAGCCGGGGCGTCACCAGTCCGCTGTCTTTCAACCCGCGCAGGCCCTTGGCCCCGGCCAAAACGGCCAGATCGACCAGTGGCTCCAGCAGGACGACCAGCATATAGGCCCCGCCGAACATGCCGACCGAGGACAGGGTCGTCGCGTTAAAGCCCATGCCGTAGAACGCCCAGAAGGCCACCCAGACCACAACGCCGCCCTGATAGGCCGTCGAAAGCGCCAAGGCCTGCCCATAGCCCAGATCGACATAGGCCGTATCCGGCGCGATGATCTTTTTCGCCAGCAGTTGCAGCCCGAACAGCGGCACCAGCAGCGTCGTCAGGTTCATCCCATATTGCGGCAGGTCAAAGGGCGCAAAGAACAGGCCCTGGATCAGCAGACCCAGCGCCAGCCCAAAGGCGGCAGGGGCCGCGCCCAGCAGCAGGAACAGGGTCGAGCCCAGAATGAAATGCACCTCTGACACGCCCACCGGATAATGCGGCAGCAGTTCAAAGAAGGCAAAGACGGCGGCAGTGGCCATCGCGCTGCGGCTGATCAGGCTGGTCAGCCCGGAATGATGCGCCGCCTCATAAGCCAATTTCACGCCAAACAGCGCAGCGGCCCCGGCAGTGCCATAGCTGAGGAAAATCTTGGCGCCCGTGACGACGCCCTCTTCGATATGCATGTTGCTCTCCTCTCCGTCCACCCGACGGATGAATGTTACGTCCCATGCAAGGCCGGTTTCCTGACTTGCGGATCGAACGCGGGCTTTCGCCTTCCCGGGGTTTCCCCAGTGGCCCTTGAAAGCCCGCTACCGCATTACAGTCGCGGGGGCGGTCGGGGTTAAGGGTGCCGCTTGGGTCCACCCTGTCCCGTTCCCGATGAAGTCTGGCGCGTAACGCCTTCGTGACACCTTGCAAGGCCAGTTCGCACCCCTTGCCCCATCCGGTCAAGCGCGGATGCGAAGCGCGCGGGCGAAAAGCGACGGCTAAAGGATAAAGTCGCTGGCCGTCAGATTGGTGACACCGGCCACGCGGATCACCATTTCCGGGGCACTGTCGCCGTCGATATCGACCAGAACAAGGGAATCGCTGCCGGATATTTCAACCAGCACTTCGCCCGCTTTAGAGCGGAAGTCGCCCGTGGCGCGGAAGACGAAGGCCTGATTGCCCTTTTGGGCCGCATTGGCGTCAATGGGCGAAAGGTCGATCTTATCCTCGCCCACGGCAAAGCCGTTGATCACATCGCCCGCCCCCAAGGCCATCTGCGCCGCGCTGTCCTGCATCGACTGATAGCGCACGGTATCCTTGGCATTGTCATGGGCCATCAGATCAAATGTATCGGCACCAGCCCCGCCAATCAGAATATCCGCGCCATCGCCGCCGTTGATCTGGTCAACCCCGGCACGACCCAGAATCGTGTCATTGCCGCCCGCCCCCTCCAACTCATTATAAGATGCGCTGCCAGCAATCCGGTCGTGCCCCTCGGTGCCCACAACCCCATCAAAGTTCAGGATCAGGTCCTTGCCGAACACACCCAGATCCTGCCGGACCTTTTTGGCCAGATCAATCTGAATCCCTTGGGTGGCGGCGGTCGTATTTTCCAGCAGATCGGTCAAAAACTGAAAACTCACAATCTGGCTGCCGAACGTTTCGCCAATAAAGCTGTCATTGCCATAGCCCGCATGGAGAAAGGCATATTGAACCGTATGGACGACATCGTTTCCGGCCTGATCAAAGTAGATTGGCCTGCCATCGTTGAACGGGCTAAAGCCGCCCAGATAAAGCGTGTCGTTTCCTCTGCCCAAGTAGATGTAAAGCTGCGGTGCAAAGCCCGAGGCATCGACAAAATCATCGCCCGCATGCGTCATGATCGTCAGGCTGTCGCCGGGGCTGATCGAGCTAAACCTCAGCGTGATGCGGTTTTCCTTTTCCCCGGAAAATTCGCCGCCCAGCCAAGGGGCTTCATGCAAATCGTAAATGCCGGGCGTCGTGATGGTAAGTAAGGCCATGTCCAAACCTTTTCGCTGCAAGCTTTCAGCATATGAGCGTCGGATTTTGGGGTCGGTCAAGTGCGCCAACGCACAAACTGCGCCCCTTCAACCCTAGGAATCCGGCCGGGCCGTTCTTTGGAGTTTTAGCCTGTTTGACCTGTCACTCAGGCGCTGGGCGGAACCTCCATCAGCGGCCCATAGATGATCACCGTGGGCTGGCCTGGTCCTGAACCTTCCAAGGTCTTGGCAAGGGTCTGAACGGTGAACCGTTCGATCTTTTGCCCCGGCTGCGAAACCGCTTCGGCCAGCAAGGCGGGGGTGTCCGCTGGCAGGCCTTCGGCCATCAGGCGGGCGGCCAATGCGGGAAAGGTGCGGCGTCCCATATAGATGACGGTGGTGCAATCAGGGTCGGCCAGCGCGGCCCAGTTCAGCCCCTCGGGCAGGCCGCCGGTCACATCGGCGGCGGTGATGAATTGCACGCGCCGCGCCGTCAGGCGGCGGGTCAGCGGAATTTGCGCGGCGGCGGCGGCAGAGCTGGCAGCGGTCACGCCGGGGATGATTTCAAAGGGAATGCCGGCTTCGGCAAGTGCCAGAATTTCCTCCTCCAGCCGCCCGAAAACGCCGCTGTCCCCCGATTTCAGCCGCACGATATGCTGCCCGGTTTTCGCGTAATCGACCAAAAGGCGCGAAACATGATCCTGTTTCGGCGAAGGCCGCCCGGCGCGTTTCCCGACGCTGACCAGATCCGCCTCGGGCCGGGCCAAGGCCAGCAGATCGCCTGCGGAAAGGTCGTCATACAGCACGGCATCGGCCTGCCCCAACAGGCGGGCGGCCTTGACGGTCAGCAATTCGGGATCGCCGGGGCCAGAGGAAACAAAGGAGACAAAGCCGGTCATGCTGCGGGGCCGATCAGATGGAAGAAACTGCCCGTCACAAGACCACGGGCTGCCCCCGTCTCTGCCACGGGCTGATGGGTGGCGTCCAGAACCTCTGCAAGGGGGGCGTCGGGTTGGTGCAGGATCGTCGCATAGTGGAATTCATGGCCCGTCAGGCGCTGGCCTGCGGGCAGGCCGGGGATGGGATGGGCAAGCGTCGCCAAACGATAGCCCAGATGCATCTTGCGGGCGTGAAAGCTGGTTTCCAGCCTCAAAAGCCCCAACATTTCATGACGCTGGCCTTGGGCGTCGATCAACCCCGCACCAAGGGTCATATAACCCCCACATTCACCGTGAATGGGTTTGGTTCGGGCAAATTCCCGCATCCCCGCTTTGAAATTCTGCGCCGATGCCAGAACCCCGGCGTGGAGTTCAGGGTAACCACCGGGCAGCCAGCAGACATCGGCCTGCGGATCGGGGGCCTGATCCGCCAGCGGCGAAAAAGGCAGGATTTCCGCGCCTTGGGCACGCCAGTCGGCCAGAAGATGCGGATAGACAAAGCTAAAGGCCACATCGCGGGCCAAGGCGATGCGTTGGCCGGGGGGGGGCAGGGCGCTTGGCACCCTCTGCGAAAGCGGCTTGGCCAAAGCCACGGCGCGCAGGGCGGCAAGGTCGATATGTTCGGCCACGAATGCCCCCAAGGCGGCCAAGGTTTCCGAAAGCCCTGCGCTTTCCTCGGCCTGCACCAGACCCAGATGCCGTTCGGGTAGGGTCAGATCCTTGCGCCGGGGCAGGGCCCCGAAGACCGCAATCCCGGCCTGCGCCATACCGTCGCGCAACAGCGCCTCGTGCCGCGCGCTGGCGACGCGGTTCAGGATCACCCCCGCCACCTGCACTTCGGGGCGAAAGGCGCGAAAGCCCAAGGCCACCGCCGCCGCCGATTGCGCCTGACCGCCGCAATCCAGCACCAGCACCACGGGCCAGCCCATCTGGGCGGCCAGATCCGCACTGGCCCCATTGCCCGACAGACCGGGCCGGGCCACGCCGTCAAACAGGCCCATCGCCCCTTCGGCCAAGATCAGATCGGCGGGCAGGCTGGTGACGCGGGCGGCGATCCTTGCGCCGTCCATCGCCCATGAATCGAGGTTGAACGAAGCCCGCCCCGCCGCCGCCCCATGAAAGGCCGGATCAATATAGTCAGGCCCGCATTTGAAGGGCTGCACCGCGATGCCCATCGCCCGAAAGGCGGCGATCAGGCCAAGGTTGACGGTCGTCTTGCCGCTGCCGGATGACGGCGCTGCGATCAGCAGGCCGGGCGTCATGGCAAAGCCCCCCCTCCCATCCTCCCCCACAGGGGGGGAGGGGCCGCGCCGCGTCTTTGATCAGGGGCGCAAGCCAAAACATGAAGCGCCCCCTCCCCCCCCCTTGGAGGGAGGATGGGAGGGGGGGGCAACCCGCTCATGTCCCCGGAAACCGTGGCGCGGTGCCCACGGGCCGATAGCGACGGTCATAATCCCCCGCATACAAACGGCTTTCGTCGAAATCCGTCGCACCCAGTGACCGTCCGACCATGATCAGCGCCGTCCGCTCCATCTCGGCCCCAATGGCCGTCCGCAACGTCCCCAAGGTCGCCCTGACCACCCGCTCATCCGGCCAGCTCGCCCGCCAGACCACCGCCACCGGGCAATCCGCCCCGTAATGCGGCACCAGGGTTTCCACCACGTTTTCCAGAACATGCACCGACAGATGGATGCACAGCACTGCCCCCGTCCGCGCGAAATTCTCCAAGGCCTCCCCCTCCGGCATCGCGCTGGCCCGCCCGCTGGTCCGCGTCAGCACCACCGACTGCGCCACACCCGGCAGCGTCAGTTCCGCCTGCAACGTCGCCGCCGCCGCCGCAAAGGAGGGCACGCCCGGCGTCACGTCATAGGGAATGTCCAAGGCCCGCAGACGGCGCAATTGTTCGCCCATCGCCGACCAGACAGACAGATCGCCCGAATGCAACCGCGCCACATCCTTCCCCGCCGCATGGGCCGCCGCCATTTCCGCGATGATGGCGTCAAGGTCCAAGGATGCAGTGTTCACGATCCGCGCGCCGGGCGGGCAATGCGCCAGCAAAGCCTCGGGCACCAGCGAACCGGCATAAAGGCAAACCGGGCAGGCGGCGATCAGGTCGCGGCCGCGCAGGGTGATCAGATCGGCGGCACCGGGGCCCGCGCCGATGAAATGGATGGTCATTCTCGTTCCTTACACATTTCGTCCCGGCCCGCTGGCCAGTGCAATTGTTACGGTTCCGTCGGTCGAAACCATGCGGTCGCCGATCAGACTGCCGCCCGGCCCCGCCCCGATCAGCGCGGCCGCCTCCGCCAGACGGCGGTTGCCGTAGCGGTCAGGGCTGTGTTCCGATTTGCCGACGGGGGCTTGCGCGATATCGCCAAGGCGAATGGCCCAGAGCGGCAGACCCATTTCGCCCGACAGATGTTGCAGCGCGTTGTAACCTAGTTTGTCTTCGGCCGTGGCCAGTGCCTCGATGCCTTCTTGCGCGTGAACCTCCAGAAAGGCTGTGGCCAGATCCACCGCCTCTTGGAACGATTGCCGCGTGGCCCCGCTGTTGAAACCGAAACCTGCTATGATCATCGTGTCACCACCCATTGCGTGACAGGCCGTTCCGCCTGCCATCCCCGCATTGTGCCAAGGCTGTCGGCCTGTGACACCTGAAATCTGTAAAGATTGCCACCCTTTTGTCCGTGCCAAAGGGTCAAAAGGCTTTCGGTTTCCAGCGTGACCGCATTGGCCACCAGTCTTGTGCCGGGGGGCAGTTGCGACCAAAGGGCTGACAGCAGCGCCTCACTGGCCCCACCGCCGATGAAAACGGCGTCCGGGTGGGGCAGGGCTGCCAGCACGTCCAAGGCTTTCCCCGAATGCAGGGTCAGACGCTTTTCAATGCCATAGGCCGTGCGGTTCAGCCGGATGAAATCCTGCCGTGTTTCCTTCGGTTCAACCGCATGGGCGATGCCACCCGCCAGACACCATTCCACCGAAATCGTGCCGCTGCCTGCGCCCAGATCCCAAAGCACCTCGCCGGGCCGGGGGGCAAGCGCGGCCAAGGTCAGGGCGCGGATATGGGACTTGGTCATGACCCCATCGGTCACAAAGCCATCGTCAGGCAGGCCGGGCGTGCGGGGCAGGCCGACAGCACCCGCGATTTCAAGCGCCACCATGACAGGGGCCTGCGCGAATGACATGGCGCGGGCGGGGCCCTTGTTGATGGTCTGGTGCGGACCACCCAGCCGGGAAAGGACAAAGGCCACACTGTCGCCCCAGCCCATGCTTTCCAGCCAATGGGCCAGTGCGACCGGCGCATCGCCATCCCGCAGCGTCAGAATCAGCCGCGCCCCCCGCTGAAATTTCGCCCTTTCGCTTTGAAAATCGGCGGCGTGAAGGGCCAGACAGCGGACCTCTTCCATCCGCCAGCCCAAGGCGTTGCAGGCGAGTTGAAAGGACGAGGGCGCGGGATGGCTGACCCATTCGCCGGGGCCTAGGTCGGCCATCAAACTGCCGCCCGCCCCGAACCAGAAGGGATCACCCGAGGCCAGAACGGCAACCTTGCGCCCCCTCAAGGCCGGAACCGGGGCGGTGGAAAAGGGGATGGGCCAAGGCTGGCCCTTTGCGCCCACCCCCGCCAGTTCCAGATGCCGGGCACCGCCAAAGACGAATTCCGCCTGTTCCAGCGCGGCACGGCTTGCGGCGGACAGACCGTCCAGTCCATCCTCGTTCAGGCCAATGATCGTTACCCAAGGTTCAGACACGATGCGCATCCTTCTGCTGGGCGGCACAACCGACGCTTCCGCCTTGGCGCGGCTCTTGGCCGAACAGGGCTTTGAGGCGGTCTATTCCTTGGCCGGACGCACGGAAAAGCCCGTGGCGCAGGCCTTGCCCATGCGTGTGGGCGGCTTTGGCGGGGTTGCGGGGCTGGTGGCTTACTTGCAAGCTGAACACATCACCCATGTCATCGACGCGACCCATCCCTTCGCCGCGCAGATGAGCGGGCATGCGGTAAAGGCTTGCGCTTTGACGGGCCTCAGACTGCTGGCATTGGAACGCCCCGGCTGGGCGGAAGCCCCCGCCGACCGCTGGACCCGTGTTGCCGACCTTGCCAGTGCCGTCAAAGCCCTGCCCAAAGACCCGGCGCGCGTCTTTCTGGCCATCGGTCGCCAGCATGTTGGGGCTTTCAACCCCCGCCCTGAACACCACTACCTTCTGCGCCTTGTCGATCCCGGTGCGGTCGATCTGACCGCGCCCCATGACGTCCTCATCGACCGTGGCCCCTTCACGACCCAAGGCGATAGGACGCTGCTGCAAGCCCATCACATCACCCATATCGTCGCCAAGAATGCGGGCGGCAGCGGTGCCGTGGCGAAAATCGAAGCCGCCCGCGCCTTGGGCTTGCCCGTCATCCTGATCGACCGGCCTTTCATTCCTGAAAGGCCGAAGGTCGAAACCCCCGAACAGGCGATCCGCTGGCTTCATGCCGACCTCGGCGTATAGACATAATTCCCCACCCGCCGCGTCGCCGAATTGCCGACCAGAACCACGGTGCGCATATCGGCCATATCCTCGGTCGCCTGATCCACCGTCACGGTCAGCAAGCGTTCCTCGGGGGTTGAAACGGCCCGCGCAAAGGTGATCAGCCGGGGGCCTGCCCCCGCCTCACGCAGGGCGGCCAGAACCTGCCCGAATTGATGCGGACGGCTGGCCGAACGCGGGTTGTAAAAACCCATCGCGAAATCCCCTTCTGCCGCCAGACGCACACGGCGCAGCACCAAATCAAAGGGCTTCAGATTGTCCGAAAGGTTGATCGCACAGAAATCATGCCCCAAAGGCGCCCCCGCCCGCGCCGCCGCCGCCAGCATCGCCGTGATGCCGGGCAGAACCGCGATGGGGACATCAGCATACTCCGGATGCGCCTCCAGCGCCTCAAACACCGCGCTGGCCATCGCAAAGACGCCGGGATCGCCCGAAGAAACAACGACGACACGGCCCCCTGCGGCTGCCATTTGCAGGGCATGGCCCGCGCGGTCCAGTTCCACCCGGTTGTCACTGGGATGCAGCGTCAGGCCGGGGCGCGGCGCGATCCTTGCGACATAAGGGATATAGCCCACCACATCCGTTGCCTCGGCCAAGGCTGCCATCACCTCGGGCGTCACCAGTGCGGCATCCCCCGGCCCCAAGCCCGCAATTTTCACCCAGCCGCTCATGTTGTCAAAAGTCATTCCGGCACCTCGGGCCGCCGCCCATGCCCATGCACCAGCACAATCGCGAAATAGGGAATGTCGTCATCCGCCACATCCACCAGCCGCGCCACCCGTTCCCCTGCCATCGTCCCCCGTTCCACCAGCCACGCCTGATCCAGCCGCCCGGCCCGGCCCAAGGCCCGCCGTACCTTGGGCAGGTTGCGCCCCGTCTTCATCACCACCAAAGCATCCGCCGCCTGCATCCGCGTGACCAAATCTTCCTCGGGCAAGGTTCCCATCAGCACCGACATCACATCATCGCCCCAGGTGATGGGTTCCCCCGTCGCATGCCAGCAACCCTGCATTCCCGTGATCCCCGGAACGACCGTCACAGGAACCTTCCCCCGCAGCCGCGTGTAAAGATGCATGAACGACCCGTAAAAGAACGGATCACCCTCGCACAGAACCACCACTTCGCCCGGCATCGCGGCCAGCTTCATGGCCCAGTCGTCATAGAAACGGGCCATGCCAAGGTTATAGGCGGGGCTGTCGAAAGGGACTTCGGTGGTAAAGGGATATTCCATCGCCAGTTCAATCGCCTCGGGGTGCAGCATCCCCTCGACCAAGGCGCGCGCCTGACCTTTGCGGCCTTTCTTGCGGAAATAGGCCACCAGACGGGCATTGCGCACCGCCCGGTCAGACCGCACCGACATCAGATCAGGATCGCCCGGCCCAAGGCCCGCGCAGATGATATGCGCCATCATTCCCTCCGGCAGGCCAAGGCGTTCACCGCCGCCACGGTGATCGCCGAGCCGCCCAGGCGACCCCGCACGATGACGGCGGGGCAGGGCGGGGCGTGCATCAGCGCGGCCTTGGATTCGGCCGCGCCAATAAAGCCCACCGGACAACCGATGATCGCCGCAGGGCGGGGGCAGGTCGGGTCTTCCAGCATGTTCAGCAGGTGGAAAAGGGCCGTCGGTGCATTGCCAATCGCCACGATGGACCCCGCCAGATGCGGCCGCCAAAGTTCGACAGCGGCGGCGGAACGGGTGTTGCCCATCGCCTTCGCCATTTCCGGCACCGCCGGATCATGCAGCGTGCAAATCACCGCATTGTCAGCGGGCAAGCGTGAACGCGTGATCCCCTCGCTGACCATCCGCGCATCGCACAGGATCGGCGCACCCGCTTCCAAGGCCGCCCGCGCCGCAATCGCCATGCCGGGGGTGAATTCGACATGCGCCTCAAGCCCCACCATTCCGGCGGCATGGATCATGCGGACGGCGACGATTTCTTCCTCGGGCGTGAAACGGGCCAGATCCGCCTCGGCCCGGATGGTGGCAAAGGACTGCAAGTAGATTTTCGCGCCGTCGGTTTCGTAACTGTGGGGCATCAGGTCAACATTTCCAACAAGATAGGGGCATGGGCAGGCAATAGCGGGCCGTCAAGACCGGCCTTGCTGTTCCGGCCCAGATGAAAGCCGCCGGGGGCGGCGGTCAGGGTCAGATCACAGGCGGCAGGATGGGCGCAGCCCTTGGCACAGCCTGAGAGGTGAAGCGCTTTGCCCCGCGGCAGATGCGGGGCCAGTTGGCGGGCAAGGGGGCGGGTCGGTTGATGGGCCTGAGGGCAACCGGGCGCTCCGGTGCAGGCCACGACGCGCAGCAGGGGATCGGCCGGGTCGGTGATCAGATCAGGATCCTCGGGGGCTTGGTTCACCCCTTCGATCAGGACCATCCGCCAAGGCGTCAGGCGCAGGGGGCCAAGGCTGGCCAGATGGGCCAGCGTTTCGGCGCGCATCTGGCCAAAGGCCAGACCGGTCAGAAAACCCGCAGGGCAGGTGCCGGGCGCTGCGCCCCCCCTCCCCATCCCTCCCCCACGCGGGGGGAGGGGGGCGCTTTGAACCTTGGTCACGCGCGCATCCAGCGGCAAGCCGGGCCTCTCCTCCCCCCGCGTGGGGGAGGATGGGAGGGGGGGCTGCGCCACGGTCGCCGTCGGGAAACAGCCTTGTAAGGCCAAGACCTGATCAGGGTCGGCGAGATGCGCCGCCATACGGCCTCGCCCATCCTGCGACCCGCCCGAATCCAGAAACCACTGCGCCAGTTGCAGCGCCATCGGCACAGCCTGATCTGTGGAAACCCGCCAGCCCCAAGCCAGCCCATCCGCCCGCAGGATCAACCCCATATCGTCCCGCTCAAGCCGAACATCGGCAGAAGCCCCGCGCAAGACAGGGCTTTCCCCACAATCCACCGCAAAGCCAAATTTCGCGGGCAGGGCCAGATCACTCGCCACCAGCGCCTGCGACAACGCCAGCGCCAGTTCCCGCACGCCATCCCCCGCCACCCAGAACGGCGTCACCAGCACATTGCGCCGCGTCTCGGCCTCGGGCGTGGCATCCAGCAGGCCCAAAGCCCGCAGCCCTTCGATCAGGGGCGTATGGGTGGCCTCAGTCACTCCCCGGATTTGCAGATTGGCGCGCGACGACAGGTCCAGCCAGCCATTCCCATGCGCCAAGGCCAGACCAGCAATCCCCGCCGCCTGTTCCTGCGTCAGCCGCCCCGCCATGGGACGCACCCGCACCACCCAGCCGTCGCCCGAAAGCATGGGCCGCAGCGCACCGGGGCACCAGCCTTTGATTTCCGGGCCCTTAGTTTCTGGGCCTTTGACAACCGAAGCCATCATCCCAACCCCACTGCAATCGAATTGCGCCGTGTCTGCCACAGCCCCGCCTCGGCCAAGGCCCGGAACTTGTCCTCCATCGCCGCCAAGGCCCCCGGATTTTCCCGCGAAAGGAAATCCCGCAGATCATCCCGCCCCAAGGTCGCCTCGTGATAAAGGTCAAACAGATGCCCCGGCACCGCCCGCGTCAATTGCTGAAACGCCGCCAGATGGTCCAAGGTCGCTGCAATCTCGGCCCCGCCCCGGAACCCATGCCGCATCATCCCCGCCGCCCAATCGGGGTTGGCCGCCCGCGCCCGCACCACCCGCGCCAGCTCTTCCGGCAGGGTCCGCGCACGGGGACGGTCCGGCGCCGTGCTGTCCAGATGATAAAGCGCCGGCGCTTCCCCCCCCAAAGCCGCC
>NZ_BMYJ01000009.1:113285-168519 GCF_014652215.1 Neogemmobacter tilapiae
CAAAGCCGCCACAGCCGCCGCAAAGCCCCCCTCGTGCGCCGCATAGTCGCTGGCCACCAACAGATCGGTTTCCGCCAGATCCTGCACATGGGCAAAACCATCGGCCCCCATCACCCGCGCCTCTAGCGCCCCCCGATCCCGGTGACTTTCGCCCTGCGCATCCAAGGCCCATTCCGAACCCGCCAGCCAAGCCAGCCCCGCCGCGCCCCGCGCGGCATCGCCCAAAGCATCGGTGTCCATCGCCATGCCGAACAGCCCCGGCTTTGGCCCAAAGACCCTTGGCCCCCGCACCAGATAGGGGTTGTCCTCGGCGGATTCGTCCCGTTCGCCCAAAGCCCCCGCCGCCTGTTCGAACATCTGCCCAAGGCCGGGGAACACATCCCGAAACAGCCCCGACATGCGCAACGTCACGTCCACCCGAGGCCGCCCCAGCAATGCCAAGGGCACAATCTCAAACCCCGAAACCCGCGCCGCGCCTTCGTCCCACAGAGGGGCCACGCCCGCCAGATGCAGGGCCATGGCGAATTCCTCGCCCGCTGTCCGCATGCTGGCCGAGCCCCAAAGGTCCACCACCAGATGGCACGGATAGTCCCCCTGATCCTGCAAATGCCGCCGGATCAGCTCTTCGGCCAGCTTCACCCCTTGCGCATGGGCGCTGCGTGTCGGCACCGCGCGGGGATCGACGGCGAACAGGTTCCGCCCCGTGGGCAAAACATCCGACCGTCCCCGATAGGGCGATCCCGCAGGCCCCGCAGGCACCCGCTGCCCCGCCAAAGCCAGATCAAAACCTTCCCATTCCCCCGGCGCATTCCCAAAGACATGCAGCCCGTCGCCAAACTGGCTTTCCTTCAGATCGCAGACGAAACGGTCAATCCGCGTGATCGCCTCGGCAGCACTCGCATCCGACGCCAACCCCAGATCGGTCTCCACCCCCCCCGCCTGCGCCTCGGCCCGGATTTCGTCAATCAGGCGCTTGCGCCGCGAAGGGTCCAGCCCGTCGGCGGTCGAATATTCGTCCAGCAGACGTTCCAGCCGCGACAGGTTCTCAGGCACCTTCGCCTGCGCCATCGGCGGCGGCAGATGCCCCAAAGTCACCGCCCCAATCCGCCGCTTTGCTTGCGCGGCCTCACCCGGATCATTGACGATAAACGGATAAATGACGGGCAAATCGCCAACCAGCGCCTCGGGCCAGCACTCATCGGACAAGGCCACTGCCTTGCCCGGCAGCCATTCCAAGGTGCCATGCGCGCCGATGTGGATCAGCGCATGCAGGCCTTGGGCGCGCAGCCAAAGGTAAAAGGCCACATAGGCATGGCGCGGGGTGCGGGACAGGTCGTGATAGTCATTCTCGCGCGCCGTAACCTCGCCCCGTTCGGGTTGCAGGGCGACAAGGGTTTCACCCGCACGGCACGCTGCAAAATGGAAGTGGCCGCCCTGACAGGCGGGATCATCCGCTGGATCATCCCAAGCGGCACGCAGATCGTCTTGCAGGGCTTGGGGCAGGGTGGTCAGGGCTTGGGCGTAGTCTTCAAGGGCATAGCGCAGCCCCCCCTCCCATCCTCCCCCACGTTGGGGGGAGGGGCCTGTTGCGCGTGTCGGGGGGGCTTCACCCGAGGATGAAGCGCCCCCCTCCCCCCCCGTGGGGGAGGGATAGGGAGGGGGGGCAAGGCGCAGGGCCAAACCCTCAACCGCCTCGGCCCGAACCCCCAGCCCCTGCAAATGCCCCAAAATCGCATCCGCCGAGGCCAAAGCATCCAGCCCCACCGCATGGGCCAGATTGTGCGCCTTGCCCGGATAAGTCGACAGAACCAAAGCCAGCCGCTTTTCCGCCGCTGGCACCGCCTGCAACCGCAGCCAGCCCATCACCCGTGCGACAATCGCCGCAATCCGTGCCTCATCCGCCCGATGCGCAAAGCGCGAGAATTGCAGGTCGGCATGCCGCTTCCCCGGTGATTTGAAACTGGCAAGCCCCGCGAAAACACGCCCATCCACCTCGGGCAGAACCACATGCATCGCCAGATCGGCAGGCGACAAACCCCTTGCGGAATCCGCCCAATCCCGCCGCCGCGCGGTTGAAAGCGCAACCTGAAACACCGGACATCCCGGCGCGTCCAAGGGGCTGGTCCCATCCTCGCCCTTGCCCGAAAACGCCGTCGCATTCACAATCGCCTGCGGTCCCATCGCGGCCAAAGCGCCCGACAAAAACGCCGCCGCCCCCGCCGCTTTCAAACTGGGCGCGAACAGGCCAAAGGCGGGCAGGCCCTGATCCCGAAACGCCCGGATCAGGGCATCGACGGGCGACAGATCGGCGCTGGTCAGATAAGATCGGTAAAAGGTCACGGCCACGCCGCCCTTGCCCTCAGGGGCCGCGATCACCCCGCGATCCGGATCATACCAACCGCAATCGGGCACCGCCTTGGCCCCCATCACCGGCGGCGCATAAAGCCCCGCCGCCAGCGCCAGTTGCGCCAAAGCCGCCTGCGCCGCCACCGCCCCGCCCGCATCACACAAATGCGCCAGACGCCGCAGGGTCGCCACCGGCAGGGTGGACAATTCGTCCAGCCGCGCGTCCACCCGCCCATCCGCAGGCAGCACCGCCAAGGCGATGGATTTCCGCCGACACAGGTCTTGCAGGCTGGCCAGCCCATAGGGCCAGTAACTTTCGCCCCCGATCAGCCGGACAAGAATGCCCTTCGCCCCCGAAAGCGTGCGTTCGACATAGGTATCCACCGACAAGGGATGCCGCAAAGCCACCAGATTTTGCAGCCGTAGGATGGGCAATCTGCCCATCTCCCCCGTCCCATCCCCCGTGCGCTGCCACCTTTCCCAGCCCGCCGCGAAAGCCCCAAGGTCACTGTCGGAAAACGACAAAACCACCAGATCGCCGGGGTCTTGCCCCGGATCGAACGGCGTGTCCGTTTCTTCCAAACCATGGCTTTCGCGAAAGACGACGTGCATCAGCCCTCCAGCACTTTCCGGATCGCCGCTTCGTCGATGTCGTGATGTTCGCCAATCACCACCAACTGCGTCCGCCGCGGATCCGCGCCCCAAGGCCGATCATACTGCGCCCGCACCCTTTCCCCCACCGCTTGCACCAGCATCCGCAGGGGTTTGCCCGTCACCGCCACATAGCCCTTCACCCGCAAAACATGCTGTTCCCGCGCCAAACGCTGGATCGCCGCTTGCAAAGCCTCAGGCTCCGCCACTTCGCCCATCTCGATCACCACCGTGTCGAAATCGTCATGCTCATGGTCAAAATGCCCGTCATGATGGCTCGGCCGCGCCGCCAAGTCATCCTCCGCCGCCGCCCCCAGCCCCAGAATCAGACGCGGGTCAATCTGCCCCTCCGACACCTCGACCACAGGCAGCTTGCGCGGTGCTTCCGCCGCAATCACCGCCCGCGCCGCCGCAATCCCCGCTTCCCCCGCCAGATCGGTTTTCGTCAAAAGCACGATATCCGCACAGGCCAGTTGATCCTCGAACACTTCCGAAAGTGGCGTCTCATGGTCCAAGGACTCATCCGCCGCCCGCTGCGCCTCCACCGCTTCCAGATTCGGCGCAAACCGCCCCGCCGCCACCGCCTCGGCATCGGCCAAAGTCACCACCCCATCGACCGTGATCTTTGACCGGATCGCGGGCCAGTCGAACGCCTTGAGCAGCGGCTTCGGCAAAGCCAAACCACTGGTTTCAATCAGAATATGATCCGGTCGCACAGGCCGCGCCAACAGCGCTTCAATCGTCGGAATGAAATCCTCGGCCACGGTGCAGCAGATGCAGCCATTCGCCAGTTCCACAATGTTTTCTTCCGGGCAATTCTCATCCGCGCAGGCCTTCAGGATATCCCCATCCACCCCCACCGAACCGAATTCATTCACCAGAACGGCCAGCTTCTTCCCCTGCGGGTTCTGCAACAAATGCCGCACCAAAGTGGTTTTCCCAGAACCCAGAAAGCCGGTGATCACCGTCACGGGAATTTTCGCAAGATCAGTCATTTGTCACCTCAATCGGGGGAATACGCGCAAGGCTTTGCTTGCGAAAGATGATCGGACGTTCGCGCCAAGGCACGATGCCATCGGCGGACAGGGCATAAAGCGCCGCCCCACGGCGGATTTCGGCAAGGTCGGCATCGGCGTCCAGACGCCCATAGACATAGGACCACTTGCCGGGGGCCGAAAGCGCCAGATTGCAGCCATGATCGCAGGCCGACAGACATTCCACGGGCCGCACCACCACCCCCTCCGGCGGATCGGCGGCAAGGGCCTGATACAGGCCTAACCCCGCACGCGGCGCTTCGGGGTCATATTCCCCCTGACCTTTGCAGGTCATACAGACATGCAGCACTGCCGCCATCACAGCCTTTCCGCGGAACACCCCGTCCGCCCCTGAATTTCTTGCCCGATTGGCAGGTCTCCCGGCTTGCAGAGCGGGTTTCCCCCTGATCCGCGCCTTCCCGGGAAAATCCCAGTGGCATCGGACCTCTCTGGTCACGGTCGCGGGGGCGGCTGCGCTTCGGTTTCGACACGAAGGGTGTCGCCTCACCTGTCGCATTCCCTCTTCGCCTGTCATAAACAGGAACCAACGAACGCCCCCAAAGGCCCATGATGGGCAGGGATTGTCAAGAACAGGACCGGCAGATGGCAGACAGCAGCGACATTGTGGAAGGTCAGGACGATCTGGCCCGCCATGCGATGAAGATGGCCAAGAAGAAAGCCGCCCGCGACAAGATCATGGCCACGAAAGAGGGCGAAAAGGGCCTGATCCTTGTCCATACCGGCACCGGCAAGGGCAAATCCTCCAGCGGCTTCGGCATGATCCTGCGCTGCATCGCGCATGGCATGCCCTGCGCCGTCGTCCAGTTCATCAAAGGCGCCTGGGACACCGGTGAACGCCGCTTGATCGAGGCGAATTTCAGCGACCTCTGCCAGTTCCACGCCATGGGCGAAGGTTTTACCTGGGAAACCCAGGACCGCAGCCGCGACATTGCGGCGGCACAAAAGGGCTGGGAAAAGGCGAAAGAACTGATCCGCGATCCCAATATCCGCTTTGTCTTGCTCGATGAAATCAACATCGCACTGCGCTATGACTATCTGGATATCGAGCAAGTCCTGACCTTCCTGCGCGACGAAAAACCTGCCCTGACCCATGTCTGCCTGACCGGGCGGAATGCCAAAGAAGCCCTGATCGAAGCCGCCGATCTGGTGACCGAAATGACGCTGGTGAAACACCCGTTCCGTTCTGGCATCAAAGGGCAGGCGGGGGTGGAGTTCTGAGGAAAGAGGGGGGGCTAGCCCCCCCGACCCCCCAAGGTATTTTCGGCAAGATGAAAGCAACGAAGTGTTAAGCTTGATGCGGCATAAAGGATGGGCGGTGCAGGGAGAGGTCCCGATGACCGTGCAAGGTGAAAGCGCCGCGCCTCCCCCGCTTTGGTGGCCCGAGGCGCGGCGTGATTGCCCTTTCATCTTGCCAAAAATACCTGGGGGTGTGAGCGCAGCGAACAGGGGGCAAAGCCCCCTCGAACACATAGGCTTGCGGCAAAGCCGCGCCGCTGGATCCAAGGGGCGGCCATGACACGCGCTTTGATGATTCAGGGGGCGGGGTCGAACGTTGGCAAGTCGATGCTGGTGGCTGGATTGTGCCGCGCCGCCCTAAGGCGCGGCCTCAGCGTCGCCCCCTTCAAACCGCAAAACATGTCGAACAACGCCGCCGTCACCATCGACGGCGGCGAAATCGGGCGGGCGCAGGCCCTTCAGGCGCGGGCCTGCGGCTTGGAACCTGTCACTGACATGAACCCCATCCTGCTGAAACCCGAAACCGACATCGGCGCGCAGGTTATCGTGCAGGGGCGGCGCCTGACCACCGTCAAGGCGCGGGACTATGCCGCCCTGAAACCGCAGTTGATGGCCCCCGTGTTGCAAAGCTTCGGGCGGCTGAAATCCCAATACGATCTGGTCCTCGTCGAAGGCGCTGGTTCCCCCGCCGAGGTGAACCTGCGGGCCGGGGACATCGCCAATATGGGCTTTGCCCGCGCCGCCGATGTTCCTGTCATTTTGGCGGGCGACATCGACCGGGGCGGCGTGATCGCCCAATTGGTCGGCACCAAAGCGGTGCTGGACCCCGCTGATGCCGCCATGATCAAGGGCTTTCTCATCAACAAGTTCCGGGGCGATGTTTCGCTGTTTGACGAAGGCTATGCCCTCATCGAACGCCAGACCCTCTGGCGCGGTTATGGCACGCTGCCGTGGTTCCCCGACGCCCACCGCCTGCCGCCCGAAGATGCCCTCGACATAGGCCCGAACCGGGGCAGCGGCGCATTTCACATCGTCTGCCTTTGCCTGTCGCGCATGGCGAATTTCGATGATCTGGACCCGCTTGCCCAAGAACCCGGCGTCCGTCTCACGATGCTGCGCGCGGGCCAAGCCCTTCCCGGCGACGCCGATCTGGTGATTATCCCCGGCACCAAATCCACGCGGGGCGATCTGGAATTCCTGCGCGCCCAAGGCTGGGACATCGACCTTTTCGCCCATCATCGGCGCGGTGGTCGCATTCTGGGCATCTGCGGCGGTTATCAGATGCTGGGCCGTTCCATCGCCGACCCCGAGGGCATCGAAGGCCCCCCCGGCGAAACCCCCGGCCTTGGCCTGCTCGACGTCGAAACCACCATGTCCCCCGACAAGCGTTTGGCACGCGTTCAGGCCATCCATGCCGTCACCGGCACCCCGATGGACGGTTATGAAATCCACATCGGTCGCAGCGAAGGCGCAGGCCGCAGCAAACCCTTTGCCCATGTCGCAGGCCAGCCCGAAGGGGCCGCCAGCGCCGATGGCCGCGTCATGGGCAGCTATCTGCATGGCATGTTCGCGGGCGATGCTTTTCGCGCGGCCTTTCTTGCCCAGATGGGTGTTACGTCCTCTCTGGACTATGGCGCGGGGGTGGATCAAACCTTGGACGATCTGGCCCTGCATCTGGAAACCCATCTGGATGTGGCAGGCCTTTTGGCATTGGCGGGGGTTTGAATGCGCATTCCGGTGACAATCCTGACCGGCTTTCTGGGGGCCGGGAAAACCACCCTCTTGAACCGCCTGATGGCCGAACCCGGTTTTGGCGACACCGCCGTTGTCGTCAATGAATTCGGCATGGTGGATGTCGATGGCGGTTTGATCGAGAAAACCGACGAACGCGCCTTTGCCACCACCACCGGCTGTCTTTGTTGCACCAGCGCGGGCGATGTGCGGCTGACCCTTTTGCGTCTGAAGGATGAGATGGACAGCGGCAAGGGTCCGCGTTTCAGCCGTCTGGTCATTGAAACCACGGGCCTTGCCGATCCCGCCCCCGTGGTGCAGACCTTCATGACGCAAGACCTAATCCTGAACAGCTTTGCTCTGAACGGGGTGGTGACCGTCGTTGATGCCGTGAACGGGGCCGAGACTTTGGCGCGTTTTGACGAGGCGCAGCGCCAAGTGGCGATGGCCGATCTCTTGATCGTCAGCAAGACCGATCTGGCCGACAGCAGCGCCTTGGAACAGCAACTGGCCGATATGGCCCCGAACGCCCGCCTGATCCGCGCGAATACCGCCCAGCCCGCCGATCTGTTCCATCTGGCTGCTGCCGACCCTGTGGCCGGTGGCCCAAACCCGCTCTCATGGCTGCGCTTTGGCCAACCCCAGCTTCGGCCGTTACATCAGGGCGGTCTGGTCGCCGATGTGGCCAGTTATGCCTTTACCTGCGAAGCACCGATCGAGGGGCGGGTGATCCAGATGGCCTTGGGGGCCATGCAGAACAGCTTTGGTGCCGATCTTCTACGGGTCAAGGGCATCATCGAATTGAAAGAAGCTCCCGGCGAACCCGTGGTGATCCACGCCGTCCAACATCTGCAAAGCCCGCCAAAGTTCCTCGACGGCTGGCCCGACGGCATGGACCATTCCCGCCTTGTCGTCATCGTGGCGGGGCCGGGGCGGGCGGAACTGCCGCGCATGTTGGGGGCCTTCCTGCCCGAATTCCGCCCGGTGCAGGATTTCCACGGGGCCGTCGCATGACCGACCGCGCACAGGAACGGCTGGATTGGGAAGCCTTGGCCATGGCCGAGCCGCTGCCCGAGGGCACCGTGATCGCCGATCTGACCCTTGGCGGTGTCGCTTGTGAAACCGTCACCTGCGGCCCGGTGCAGGGCCGTTTGCTTTTGCTGCATGGCGGCGGCTATGTCAGCGGCTCGCCCCGCACCCATCGAAAACTCGCCGCATGGCTGGCGCAAATCGCCCGATTGCAGGTGATCACCCCCGATTATCGCCTGGCCCCGGAACATCCCTTTCCCGCCGGATTGGACGACGCTTTGGCCGTCTGGCAGGCGCTGCGGGCCGATCCCGGCCCCTTGGCCTTGGCCGGGGACAGCGCCGGGGGCGGTTTGGCGCTGGCCCTGATGCTGGCGATCAAAGAGCGGGGACTGATGCCGCCCGACAGCGCCGCACTCCTGTCGCCTTGGGCCGATCTGACGGGGCAGGGGCCCAGCCTTTCCGTCCGCGCTGCCACCGAAACCATCATCACGCAGGACGGTCTGAACGGGGCCGCCCGTGACTATGCCGGGGAAAAGGATCTGCGCCATCCACAAATCTCACCCGTTTTCGCCGATCTCACCGGCCTGCCGCCCTTGCTGATCGATGTCGCAGGCGACGAAATCCTGCTGGGCGATGCCGCCCTCATCGCCGCCCATGCGCAGGCCGTGGGCGTTGTGACCAATTTCCGCGTCTGGCCCGGCCTTTGGCATGTCTGGCACCATGCTGCGGGCCAAGAGCCTGCCGCCGATGCCGCCCTCGCGCGCATTGCCCAGTTCATCGACAGCCACCGCAGGCCGGTTTAGCCCCGCGCCCGCAACAAGGGCTTGGCGTTCTGCCCATGGCGATAGGCCAGCCGCCGCGCCACCCGGCCCCGCAGCAGCACCCGCGCCGGGGCGGCCGCATCGCCCCGCACCAATTCCGGGAACAACAGCCGCAATTCCCGCCGCCCCTCAGGCCCAATGGCCCGCAAAGCCTCGGGCCCGGTGAACAGCGATTCCGCCGGGGCCCCCTCGGCCAGCACCACCTCATGCCGGTCGAACATCAGATGCACATAGGTCACGGGCCGAAACGCCCGCATGGCCGCAATCCCCGGCAGGCCCACCAGATGCTTCACCGCCACCAACACCTCATCCTGCCCCGCCATCCGCTGCGCAATGGCCGAACGCACCAGCAGCCGATGCTGCGGTGATAGATGCAGCGCCCGCTGCGGCAATCCATCGCCCAAAGCCCCCGCCTGCACCGAAACCGGCCGCAGTTCGGGGTTCACCATCAGATCGCACAGCGACAGATCGCGCCGCCCCACCCAACGCAAGGACTGCGCCCCGTGATCCAGCGTCCAGACCAGATCGCCGGGGCGCAGGTCTTCCACCGCCACAAGCCCCTTGGGCGTGTCGATCAGCGTGCCCGCGACAAAGCAGATATAGGCCTGATAGGCGTCATAGAAATCCAACTCGCCATCATTGTCGCCAAGGGCCGGATCACCGTTTTCCCCCAACTGCCGGTTCACCGCATTGCGGTAATAGGTCAGATTGGTCGGTGTCGTCGGCAGGCCCCCGTTCAGATCATACAGCAGAAAGCGTCCGTTCTGCCCTTCAAAGACGATATATTCGTCCCCCGCCCCCATGTTGTTCACAAGGTCATGCTTTGGCGTCAGATTGCCGAAATTCGGCACCGTGGACCAACCGTTGTTGCCCGTCGTCGGATCCCCATCGTTGTCGGCCGCGGGGTTATAGCTTTGCAGCCGCCAGAACTGGCCATTGCCGAATTGCGTGGCGGTGTTGTTGACGTTCTGAAACCAGACCAGTCGATATTCGGTGGTGCTGCTGCCAAGGGCTGTCGCATTGGGCAGACGGATGCCAAAATTCGGATCGCCCGGATTGCCGTTGTTCGTGGGCTGGCCCGTCAGGCTGGCCAGCATATCCCCCCGCACGGGGATAGGGGTGGTATAGGTCAAATCGGCCATAAGAAACTTTCACAAGATACAATCCCCACCCCGTCCAGATGCGCATGGTGGTAATGTCAGGCAAGCCATTTTCCCCATAGTTCCTTTATCTTCCGATAAGTTGCCGGTTTCAGGCGGAAAAAATTTTGTGATAGCCGCAGGCCCCGGCAATCCCAGCGGGATTGCCTTTTCCGGCCTTCATTCAGGGCGGGTATGGGGATTGAAAATGCGCGCTGATTCCCTGACCAGCAACTGGCATTGGTAGGTCCGGAGGGACTCGAACCCCCAACCAAGGCGTTATGAGCGCCCTGCTCTAACCAATTGAGCTACAGACCCGGCCAGACCGCTGGATAGGCGGGCCGGGCGCGGGGGTCAAGCGGCGGTTGTGGCGCGCAGATCCTGCGCCATGATGAAACCCGGCGTGCGGGCCAGTTGGGCGCAGAAGCGTTCGGTGAAAACCGCCACCCGGCGGCTGGCCCCTTGGGTGCCCGGCGCGCGAACCATATAGACGGGTTTCGGCGCTGGGCCTTGGCCGGGCAGTACCTCGACCACCTCGCCCCGCGCCAGCAGCTCATGCACGAAAAAGCGGGGGGCCTTGGCAAAGCCCAGATGGTTCTGCACCGCATGCAGGATCAGGTTCGGCATCTGCGCGGCAAAAGCCACTGTCACCGGCGCATGGCGACCATCCGCCATCAGGATCGTCCGTTCCTCGGGGTCGTCCTTGTATTGGATGTAATCCAGTCGCCCCAGATCCATGATGTCCTTTGGCCGACCCACCCGTTCCAGATAGCTGGGCGAGGCGATCAGCAACTGCTCGATTTCCGCCAGCTTGCGCACCGTGCCCGCCTCCGGGCCCACCGGCCCCGCGCGAATGGCCAGATCGGCCCCGATTTCCGCCATGTCCTGAATCAGATCATTGGCCTTCAGGTCGATCTTCAACCCCGGATGCGAACGCCGCAGATCGGCCAGCACCGGCACCATCATCGTCTGCGCCATCAGCAGCGCACAGGCCACGCCCAACCGCCCATTCGCGCTGGATTGCAGTGCCGCCAGTTCGTCCCCCATCTGCGCCAGCCGTGCCAGCACCTCGGTCGCATGGGAAACCGCCAGCCGCCCCGCCTCGGTCGGCGTAATCCCGTTGCGCCCCCGGATCACCAGTTCCACCCCATGCGCCTGTTCCAAGGCGGCAATCTGCTGGCTGACGGCGGGCTGGGTGATGTGCAAGCGGCGGGCGGCAGCGGAAAGCGAGCCTTCCTGCACAGCAGCCACAAGCGAACGAAGGGCGGCAAGGTTTTCCATAAGTCTGGCTTATCCCTTCCATCAATCGTTCGGGAATGTCGGTTGCCTGACCCTAGCGTTAGTTATGGCCCCACTCAATGACTTTCCCGGAAAGGACAAGACATGACTTTCAACCGTCGCAAATTCTTGGGCGCGGCTGCCCTTGCCCCCGTCGCCCTTGCGGCCCCGGCACTGATCCGCTTTGGCGGCGCTGCCATTGCGCAAACCGCCAGCCCCGTCACCCCCGCCTTCATCCGCCGCAAGGTCGGCGAGATTGAGGTTTTCGCCCTGATGGACGGCTTTGGCGTTTTCCCCACCGCCATGCTGTCGGGCTTTGATCCGGCCAAGGCCGAGGCTTCGGCCAACGCGGCGCACAAACCGTTCGAAGGCCAGCAGATGACCATCGGCATCAACGCCTATCTGGTGAAGACCGGTGACCGGATCATTGCGGTGGATGCCGGGGCCCCTTCGGCGATGGGGCCGACCGTGGCGCAATGGGCGGCCTCACTGGCGGCGGCGGGCTTTAGCCCCGATCAGGTGGATACCGTCTTCCTGACCCACCTGCATGCCGATCATGTCGGCGGTCTGGCCGATGCCACGGGGGCCGCCACCCTGCCCAAGGCGCAACTGGTGACAGCCGAGGCGGAATGGGCCTTTACCCATGATGCCGCCGTCTACGCCGCCCTTCCGGCGGAATTCCAGCCGATGATCGACACCTCGCGCGCTATGGTCAAACCCTATGATGCGGTGAAAACCCTGATCCAGCCGGGTGATGAAATCGCGCCGGGCCTGACCACGGTGGCGATGCCCGGCCATACGCCCGGCCATCTGGGGCTGCGCATCGACAGCGGCAAGGAAAGCCTGCTGATCTGGGGCGACCTTTTGCATTCGACGGCCTTCCAATTCGCCAACCCGGAATGGTCCATCGCCTTTGACGCCGATCAGGCAATGGCCGCCGCCAGCCGCAAGGCGGCGCTGGATATGGTCAGCGCCGATGGCATGATGGTGGCCGGGATGCATCTGGATTTCCCCGGCTTCGGCTATGTCGAAAAGGCGGCGCAGGGCTATGCTTTCACCGCCGCCCCCTATGACTATCGCACCTAAATCACCCCGCCCGCGCCGCCCCATGCGGCGCGGGCTTTTCTTGCGGGCGCAATTGCCCTAAAGCCCCCGCAAAGGCGGCACATTCCGGGGGCATTCATGACGGACACGGGCAAGAACGGCTTGACCTATGCGCAGGCAGGCGTGGACATCGACGCAGGCAATGCCCTTGTCGAACGCATCAAACCGGCGGCGAAGTCCACCGAACGTTCCGGCACCATGTCCGGCCTTGGCGGTTTCGGCGCGCTGTTTGACCTCAAGGCCGCAGGCTACAACGACCCCATCCTTGTCGCTGCCACCGATGGCGTTGGCACCAAACTGCGCATCGCCATCGACACGGGCCATGTCGACACCATCGGCATCGACCTTGTTGCCATGTGCGTCAACGATCTGGTCTGCCAAGGCGCTGAACCCTTGTTCTTCCTCGATTATTTCGCCACCGGTAAACTGGATGTCGATCAGGCCACCCGCATCATCAACGGCATTGCCGCAGGCTGCAAGGCCAGCGGTTGCGCGCTGACGGGCGGCGAGACCGCCGAAATGCCCGGCATGTATCACAAGGGCGATTTTGATCTGGCGGGCTTTGCCGTCGGCGCGATGGAACGCGGTTCCGATCTTCCGAAGGGCGTCGAAAAGGGCGATATCCTGCTGGGCCTCGCCTCCGATGGTGTCCATTCCAACGGCTATTCCTTTGTCCGCAAGGTGGTGGAACTGTCGGGCCTCACTTGGGAATCAGCTTGCCCCTTTGCAGAAGGGTCGCTGGGCGCCGCCCTGCTGACCCCCACCCGCCTTTATGTGAAACAGGCGCTGGCGGCGGTCCGTTCGGGCGGCGTTCACGCCTTGGCCCATATCACCGGCGGCGGCCTGACCGAAAACCCGCCCCGCGTTCTGCCCGAGGGGTTGGCATGCCGCATTGATCTGGACGCTTGGCAACTGCCCCCCGTCTTCCGCTGGCTCGCAGAAACGGCGGGGATGGTGGAACCTGAACTGCTGAAAACCTTCAACTGCGGCATCGGCATGATGCTGGTTGTCTCGCCCGACCGCGCCGAGGCCGTCACCACCCTGCTGCGCGAGGCGGGCGAGACTGTTTACCAAATGGGCGAAGTCGTCGAAGGCGAAGGCGTCACCTATACCGGCCGCCTGCTGTGAAACGCGTCGCCCTGCTGATTTCGGGCGGCGGCTCCAACATGCTGACCCTTGTCCGCGACATGCAGGGCGACCACCCGGCACGGCCCGTTCTGGTCGCCTCGAATGACCCAAGGGCAGGGGGCTTGGCCAAGTCCGCGGATCTGGGCATTCCCACGCGGGCCATCGACCACCGCGCCTATCCCACCCGCGCCGCGTTTGAGGCCGCACTTCTGGAACCTCTGCTCGCCGCCGAACCCGACATCCTTTGTCTCGCGGGTTTCATGCGCATCCTGACCCCTGCCTTTGTCCAGCATTTTGAGGGCCGGATGCTGAACATCCATCCCTCGCTGCTTCCGCTCTATCCCGGCCTCCATACCCATCAGCGCGCCATCGACGCAGGCGACACCCATGCCGGTTGCACCGTCCATCTCGTGACCCCGGTGTTGGACGACGGTCCAATTCTGGGACAGGCCCGCGTTCCGGTTCTGCCCGGTGATACCGCCGAAACCCTGGCCGCCCGCGTTCTGGTGCAGGAACACAAACTCTACCCCACCGTCCTGCGCCGCTTTGCCGCAGGCCAGACCGATCCGGTCTATCTGGCCTAAAGACTGTGGCACTCCTGCCCCGGTGACGGATTTGTGACCCTCAACCCCTTGTCAGGCTTTATTTCTGAAAAATCGCTGCCTAGAAAAGTGGCTCAGGCGGGACAAACCCGTATGAGCCATAGGCGCTGGGGGCCATTTGATGCGGACGATTACCACAACCGAAGACCTTGCGGAAATCTGCGAAAGGGCCAAAGCCCATCCTTACGTGACGCTGGACACCGAATTTCTGCGCGAACGGACCTATTGGTCCAAACTCTGCCTGATCCAGATGGCGCTGCCGGGAAAAGATGGCGAGGCCGTCTTGATCGACCCGATCGAAGGCCCAGAGATGTCGCTGGAACCTTTGTATGACCTGTTTCGCCACAAGGCGACGGTCAAGGTTTTCCACGCCGCCCGGCAGGATCTTGAGATTTTCTTTGTCGAAGGCGGCGGCGTCTTTCCCGATCCGCTGTTTGACACCCAGGTTGCGGCGATGGTCTGCGGCTATGGCGAACAGGTCGGCTATGAAACCTTGGTCAAAAAGATCGCCAAGGCCAATCTCGACAAGACCAGCCGCTTTACCGATTGGTCGCGCCGCCCGCTGTCCGAGGCGCAAAAGGAATATGCGCTGGCCGATGTGACCCATCTGCGCGTCGTCTATGAAAGCTTGGCCGCCCAGATCGCCAAGGCCCACCGCGAAAGCTGGGTGGCCGAGGAACTTTCGATCCTGACCGATCCCGAAACCTATACCGTCCGGCCGGAAGAGGCTTGGATGCGGATCAAGACCCGCACCACCTCGGGCCGCTTTCTGGCGATTGTCAAGGCGCTGGCGCAATTCCGCGAATCCTATGCTCAGGGCCAGAACATCCCGCGCAGCCGCGTGATGAAGGATGATGCCCTTTTGGAGGTCGCCTCGACCAAGCCCGCCAGCCACGAAGACTTGGGCAAGTCCCGGCTTCTTCTGCGTGAGGGGCGCAAGGGCGAGATCGCCGACGGAATTCTGGCGGCAGTCAAGGCTGGCCTCGAAATGCGGCCCGAAGACATGCCCAAACCCGATGTCAGCCGCGAACAGATGCAGGTGAACCCGGCCTTGGCCGATCTGCTGCGCGTCCTGCTCAAGACCAAGGCGGAAAGCCTTGGTGTGGCGGCAAGGCTGATCGCCAGCGCCGCCGAACTGGATGCGATGGCAGCAGGCGAACGCAATCTGCCCATGTTGCATGGCTGGCGGATGGAGGCTTTTGGCGAAGATGCGCTGCGCCTCTGCAAGGGCGAGATTGCCTTGTCGGCCAAGGGCAATGACGTGCGGATTGTCCGGCTGTGACGGCCATTGTCGTGATGGGCGTCTGCGGCTGCGGCAAATCCTCAGTCGGGCAGGGGATTGCAGCCGCGCTGGGCCTGCCCTTCACCGATGGCGATGATCTGCATCCGGCGGCGAATGTCGCCAAGATGGCCAGCGGCCAGCCTCTGACAGATGCCGACCGTTGGCCGTGGCTGACCAAAGTGGGCGAAACACTGGCCCCCGGTGGCGTCGTCGCCTGTTCTGCCCTGAAACGCAGCTACCGCGACCACATCCGCAAGGCGGCCCCCGATGTCCGTTTTGTCTATCTCCACGGCGACCGCGCGCTTCTCGCCGCCCGCCTTGCCGCCCGCCCCGGCCATTTCATGCCTCCGGCCCTGCTGGACAGCCAGTTGGCAACGTTGGAAATCCCGCAAGCCGACGAAAACCCCATCATCCTGAACATTGCGCAAGCCATTCCCGAACTGGTCACCCTCGCCGCTACCGCGCTCAACGGCGATGATCACCCGCACGGCTGACTTTCCTGCCAACCGCCCTTGCAGCCCCCCGCGATATGATCCACTAAGTTTGCGAAACGCGGGGGGTGGCCCCCGCCCGAAGCGATGGGCGATGACGATGGCGGATACGGTCCTGAAACCGACAGAAGAAATCTCGGTGCGCGATGTTTTCGGGATCGACACGGATATGAAGGTCAAGGGCTTTGCCGACCGCGGCGACCGCGTGCCGGAAATCGACCCGACCTACAAATTCGACCCCGACACGACCTTGGCCATTCTGGCAGGCTTTGCCTACAATCGTCGCGTCATGATCCAAGGCTATCACGGCACCGGCAAATCGACCCATATCGAACAGGTTGCGGCGCGGCTGAACTGGCCCTGCGTCCGCGTCAACCTGGACAGCCACATCAGCCGGATCGACCTGATCGGCAAAGACGCGATCAAACTGCGCGATGGCAAACAGGTCACCGAATTCCACGAAGGCATCCTGCCTTGGGCCCTGCGCAACAATGTGGCCATTGTGTTCGACGAATACGACGCCGGCCGTGCCGATGTGATGTTTGTGATCCAGCGTGTGCTGGAACATGACGGCAAGCTGACCCTGCTGGACCAGAACGAGGTGATCACCCCCCACCCGTCCTTCCGCCTGTTCGCCACCTCGAACACCGTGGGTCTGGGCGATACGACCGGGCTTTATCACGGCGTCCAGCAGATCAACCAAGCCCAGATGGACCGTTGGTCCTTGGTCGCCACGCTGAACTATCTGTCGCATGACGCCGAGGCCGCCATCGTTCTGGCCAAAAACCCCCATTACAACACCGAAAAAGGCCGCAAAACCATTTCGCAGATGGTGACAGTCGCCGACCTGACCCGCACCGCCTTTATGGCGGGCGATCTTTCGACCGTCATGTCGCCCCGCACCGTGCTGAACTGGGCCCAGAACGCCGAGATTTTCCGCAATGTCGGCTACGCCTTCCGCCTGTCCTTCCTGAACAAATGCGACGAGTTGGAGCGCCAGACGGTCGCCGAATTCTACCAGCGCTGCTTTGGCGAAGAACTGCCGGAAAGCGCGGCCAGCATGGCGATGAAGTGATCTTGGGACAGATTGCCCATCCCACGTAGGATGGGCAATCTGCCCATCTTCCACAAATGATAACCTAATTTTAACTCGTCATGCCCCATCCTACGCGCATGACCAATTATCGTCGCCTGCGCGTGGCCGGGGCCACCTATTTCTTCACCGTCTGCCTTGAAAACCGCAGCAGCCGGTTCTTGGTCGACCATATCGACGTCTTGCGCCAAGCCTACGCCAAAACAATTCGTGAGTTTCCGATCACCTGCCATGCCATGGTGATCCTGCCCGACCACCTGCACGCCATCTGGACCTTGCCGGACGGTGACGCCAATTTTTCTGAACGCTGGCGGCGGATCAAGGGGCGGTTTTCGCATGGGATCCGCGACGAGACGATGCCTAGGCCAAGCCTTGAGGCTAAACGTGAGCGGGGGATTTGGCAGCGGCGTTTCTGGGAACATCTTGTGCGGGATGAGCAGGCCTTCAAGGCAGCGATGGCCTATTGTGAATATAACCCCGTCAAGCACGGTTTAGTCGGGGATTCAAAGGATTGGCCATTTTCGTCGTTTAACGTGCGACAGCAATGATGGATTTGGAAGATGGGCAGATTGCCCATCCCACGTAGGATGGGCAATCTGCCCATCTTCCTCACCCTTCCCCATCTGCCGCATTTTTGACCGCATTCAGGCGCAGCCTGAATGAATCATGGGCGGTTTGAAAACTTTCCTTGTGCTTCTGCTGTTGGGTCTTGTTCCGGCCCCGGCCTTCTCTGGCGATGATCTGGCTCGCCTTTTTGCCCAATGTTCCGGCCGTCTCTCGGCCCTCATGGAACATCAGTTCATCACCGACGGCCCCGCCTCGGACGCCACCAAGGCCGACCGCGACCGCATGGTGGAACTTCTGGAAACCGTGGCCCTTCCCGGCCCGCAGCCCATGCAATGGCGGCTGTCCGCCAAATTCGCCCAGGCCGAAATGCTGGCCCGCCTGCGCGTCGATCCCACCGATCATCGGCTCGCCCAACGCGCCGCCAGCATGATCGACGACTGCCGCGCCCTCATGGGCGGGCAAAGCTGAAAGGGCGGCCCGAAGGCCGCCCTTTGCAATCAGGCTTTCGCCGCGATGGTCGCATTCGCCCACCAGACCACATCGTCCAGCATCGCCGTGGTCGGCCCGCTGATCGAGGCTTCGATATCGGCCAGATTGCCCGACCCGCCGAAACCGGGGTGAACCTTAAAGAAATCGCCCATGCCGATATGCACGCCCGCGCGCACCGGCACCATTTGCAGCTCCACCGCGATCAGCCGCAGATGCTCTGCCGCCCGCGCGCCACCCACCGAACCATAGGCGATCAGCCCCATCGGCTTGCGGCCCCATTCGACATAGGCCTGATCCAGCGCATTCTTCAGCGCCCCGGTGATCGAACGATTGTATTCCGCGACCACGAAAACATAGCCGTCGAATTCAGCAATCTTCTTCTGCCATTTCACCGCGACTTCGTTCTGCGTCGGGGCCCAGGCGTTCGAGGCCACCTCGTCAAAGAAGGGCATCGGATAGTCGCGCAGATCGACGATTTCCAGATCCAGATCTTCACGCGCAGCGGCCTGAGCAGCCAGCCAGTTGGCGGGAATGTCAGCGAAACGGGTGGGGCGGGTCGAGCCGATGATCAGCGCGATTTTCGGTTTGCGGGCCATGGTCATGTCCTTGGGTTCGGTTGCGTTGCGGCCTTATCGCATGGTGCGAATGGCCCATATAGGCCAAGCAACGCGCGGAACCTGTGCAGGGTTGCACGGGTAATCTTTGTTGAACCGAATCTTAACCAAGTGATTCCAATCTGGGCGGGAAGGGAGCGGCCCATGATCCACACCTATTTCCGCCTTGGCCTGCATGACCCCACCAGCCGCGCGCTGACCGATCACATCGGCCTGTTGCGTACAGCCTATGCCCGTGGCTTGCAGGAACGCCCGTTCCAGACCCTCGCCATCACCGTGCTGCCGAATGAACTCCACGCCCTCTGGGCCTTGCCGGACGCTGACCCGGAATTGCCCCTGCGTGTCGGTCGCCTGAAATCGCGCTTTGGTCATGCCTTGGTCCGCGCGACAGGCCAGCGCGACGACCGCCTTTGGCGCAGGGGC
This sequence comes from Neogemmobacter tilapiae, assembly GCF_014652215.1. Classification (GTDB taxonomy): domain Bacteria; phylum Pseudomonadota; class Alphaproteobacteria; order Rhodobacterales; family Rhodobacteraceae; genus Neogemmobacter; species Neogemmobacter tilapiae. The sequence goes on from NZ_BMYJ01000009.1 coordinate 132,365, forward strand.
ATCGCCGAACACCGCATCCGGGATGAAACCGATCTGGCCCTCCACCTGCGCTATGTGGCCGAGGCCCCCTTGCGCGCCGGTCTGGTCCAAAACCCACTCGACTGGCCCTATTCGTCATTCGCCAAAAGGGCTGGGGCGAAACCCCAGCCCCCAGAACAATCGCAGGAACAATCTCAGGCAGCCTGAGCCAAATCCTCCGCCCGCGCCGCCATCGTGGCCCGTGCCCACCAGACCATGTCGTCCAGCAGCGCCGTCGCCGAAGGTCGCAGATTGGCATCAATCTCGGCCATATCGGCCCCTTGCCCGAAAGGATGCACCTTCAGCATATCCGCCCCGCCGATATGCACCGCGTTCCGTACCGGAACCATATGCAACTCCACCCCGATCGTCCGCAAATGCTCGGCCGCCCGCGTGCCCCCCGTGCCGCCATAGGCCAGAATGCCCATCGGTTTGCGCATCCAGGCCTTATAGGCCAGATCCAGCGCGTTCTTCAGCGCCCCGGTGATCGAATGGTTGTATTCGGCGGTCACAAAAATGAACCCGTCATAACCCGCAAGGGTCTGCTGCCAGTGCTGCACCTTCGGATCGCCCGAGGGCATATACAGCTCGGACGACAGGTCGGCAAAGAAGGGCAGGTCGAAATCCCGCAGATCCAGCACCTCCAGCGTGACATCTTGGCGCTCAGCCGCCAGCGCCCGGAACCATGCCACCGGCTTGTCGGCAAAGCGGCTGGGCCGGGTTGACCCGATGATCAGGGCCAGTTTCGGTTTCGTTGCGGTCATGCTATCCATTCCTCATCAGGTTTCGATTCGTTACCATGTAGAGGTTGGAAATCCATGGACGGCGCGCAAGAAGGCACTTTGCCGACACAAGGTCACCACGACGAAACCGCCTGCGCCTCGGTCGGCGCGCTTTTGGCGCGGGTCAGCGACAAATGGACGGTGCTGGTGATCCGCACCTTGGGGCCGGGGCCGCTGCGCTTTAACGCCCTGCGCCGCACCATGGGTGAAATCAGCCAGAAGATGCTGGCACAAACCCTGCGGGATCTTGAGGAAAACGGCTTTGTTACCCGGACAGTGACGCCCACATCGCCGCCGCAGGTGGAATATGCCCTGACCGCGCTGGGCCGTGACCTGCTGGTGCCGATGGGGGCCTTGGCCGATTGGGCCATCGCCAATTCCGCGCAAATGACGGCGGCAAGGGCGCGCTATGCAGCGGCGAAGGACAAGCAGGGATAGCCCGCCCCTTGCCCATCGCCGCCCATGGTGCTTTACCTGAACCACCATGAACAAGCCCACAGACAAGCCACGTATTGCACCAAGCGCGCACGCAAAAATCGCGCTCTATTGGCTTTGGGTCACCAGTTTAGTGTGGTCTCTCTCTCCATCTCATCTCTTAGCTGAACATCTTCACACGGAAAGTGGGGGCATAGTTCTTAGTCTTCCAGCGATACCCGAAAACTTCTCCGCGATCCCGCTTGAAGGCCTGTCACCCGGTTTTCCGGATCCCGATGAACTTACAGCACTCGATCTTGCGAGATGTGCGGGGTTCATGGAAGCTCTAGAGATGTCAGGGGCTAAGCTGGATCCTGAGGCGGTTTCGTCTGAGCGATTTACACAAATTGCCCGGCACATTGATGGGCCGGCTAACGACATGGTTTTGCAAGATGCAAGTCGAGCGGCCCGGCTAGCCGGACTTGAATCCTTGGACGAGAAGCCAGATTGCTCATGCCACCTCCATCTCTTCCTGGCCTGTCAGAGGCTCTATACGCAGAACGTCGGATCGGATCTTACCTCACCATGAACAAGCCCACAGACAACCCCGCCGATCCGTTCAAGAAAGCCCTCGCCGAGGCCACCAAGGTCTTGGCCGATGATGCCGATATGACGGTCACCTATTCCGTCGATCCGCCCGGCATGAATGCCGAAGGCGTGCGCCTGCCGCAGGTCTCACGCCGGATGACGCGGGACGAGGTGATGCTGGCCCGCGGCACCGCCGACGCCTTTGCCATGCGCCGCAAATATCACGACGCCACGGTTTCGGCCCGCTATCTGCCGCAGGGCCAGATGGCGCGGGATATTTATGAGGCAATGGAAGCTGCGCGTTGCGAAGCGATGGGCGCACAGGCGATGCCCGGCACCGCGCTCAACATCGACGCCAAGATCGCGCATGAGGCCGAACGCAAGGGCTATGCCCAGATCACCAAACCGGGGGATGCGCCCTTGGCGGTGGCGGCGGGCTATCTGGTGCGGCATCTGGCCTCAGGCCGTGACCTGCCCAAGGGGGCTGCCAATGTCATGGACCTCTGGCGCGGCTTTATCGAGGATCAGGCCGGCGGCACGCTGGAAAACCTTGACCATGTGCTGAACGATCAGGCGGCCTTTGCCCGTCTGGCGCGCAAGGTGATTGCCGATCTGGGCTATGGCGACCAATTGGGCGACGACCCCGATCAGGACGATCCGCAAGACGGGGAAGACGACGCCGAGGAAAACCCCGATCAGCCCGACAGCGCGGGCGAAGAGCAAGACCCGGAAGAGGCCGAGGCCAGCCCCGAACGCGAACAGCAAGACAGCGACGACCAGGCGCAGGCGCAAGTGACCGAAGACGCCGAAGCCGACATGGAAGACGGCGAGGAGGCCGAACAGCAGGAAGGCGAGGCCCCACAGGAACCGCCGCCCCCCGCCTATTCCGATGCCGACCCGAATTACAACGTCTTCACCACCGACTTCGACGAAGAAATCCGCGCCGAAGATCTGGCCGAACCCGCCGAGTTGGAACGCCTGCGCGCTTACCTTGATCAGCAGTTGGAACCCCTGAAAGGGGCCGTCAGCCGCCTCGCGAACAAACTGCAACGCCGCTTGCAGGCCCAGCAGAACCGCGCTTGGGAGTTTGATCTGGAAGAAGGCACGCTCGACGCAGGCCGCTTGGCCCGCGTCATTGCCAACCCGACGACGCCTCTGTCCTTCAAACGGGAAAAAGACACCGAATTCCGCGACACTTGCGTCACGCTTCTGCTTGATAACTCCGGCTCCATGCGCGGCCGCCCGATTTCCATCGCCGCCATCTGCGCCGATGTTCTGGCCCGCACCTTGGAACGCTGCAACGTCAAGGTCGAAATTCTGGGCTTCACCACCCGCGCCTGGAAAGGCGGCCAAAGCCGCGAAAAATGGCTCGCGGCAGGGCGCGAAGCCCAGCCGGGCCGCCTGAACGACCTGCGCCACATCATCTATAAATCCGCCGATGCCCCTTGGCGTCGCGCACGGCCCAATCTGGGCCTGATGATGAAAGAGGGTCTCCTCAAGGAAAACATCGACGGTGAGGCGCTGGAATGGGCGCACCGCCGCCTGACGAGCCGACCCGAGGCGCGGCGCATCCTGATGGTCATTTCCGATGGGGCTCCGGTCGATGACAGCACCCTGTCGGTCAATGCGGCGAACTATCTGGAAAAGCACCTGCGCGACGTCATCGCCATGGTCGAAAAGCGCCGCGCAGCGGAACTGATCGCCATCGGCATCGGCCATGATGTCACCCGCTATTACTCCCGCGCCGTGACCATCACCGATGTCGAACAACTGGCGGGGGCGATGACGGAACAACTGGCCAGCCTGTTCGATGTCAGCCCCAAGGGGCGTGCAAAAAAGGCGGCATGATGTTCCAATCCTTTGAAACCTTGGCCTCGCCCGAACACGGGGCCGGGCGTCTGGCCCAACTGCGGGCCGCGCTGAAAAAGGCCGATGTGCAGGGTTTAATCGTGCCCCGCGCCGATGTGCATCAGGGCGAATATGTCGCCGAACGCGACCAGCGCCTGCAATGGCTGACCGGCTTTACCGGCTCGGCGGGTCTTTGTGTCGTTTTGCCCGATGTGGCCGGCGTCTTTGTCGATGGCCGCTACCGCACGCAGGTCAAATCGCAGGTCGATCTTGCGCATTTCACCCCCGTCGATTGGCCCGAAACACAGCCCGGCGACTGGATCAAGGCGCATCTCACCACGGGTCGCATCGGCTACGACCCATGGCTCCACACCCCCGCCGAAGTGCAAAAGATCGAGGATGCGCTGGCCGCAACCGGCGTCAAAATCCTGCCCGCGCCGAACTTCATTGATCAGATCTGGGCCGACCAGCCCGCCGCACCGCAGGGCAAGGCCTTTGTCCATCCGCTGGAATTTGCAGGCGAATCCCATGCCGACAAACGCGCCCGCATGGCGGCCGAACTGGCCGCGGCAGGGCAGGGGGCCTGTGTCATCACCTTGCCCGACAGCCTTTGCTGGCTGCTGAACATTCGCGGGGCCGATGTGCCCCGCAATCCGGTGATGTTGGGCCTTGCGATCCTGCACGCCGATGGCCGCCTCGATCTTTTCGCCGATGCCGCCAAGTTTGACGATGCCCTGCTGGCCCATCTGGGGCCTGATGTGACCCTGCACGCGCCCGATGCCCTGCTCGACGGCCTGTCCCGTGTGCAGGGCAAAATCCGCCTCTGCAAGAAAACCGCACCCTTGGCCGTGGGCCGCCATCTGACACAGAACAAGATTCCCTTCGACTGGGGCGACGATCCCTGCCAGATGGCCAAGGCCTGCAAGAACGCCGCCGAGATTGAAGGCATGCGCAGCGCCCATCTGCGCGATGCCGTGGCGATGGTCGAATTCCTCGCTTGGCTCGATGGCGCGTCAGACCTGACCGAAATCGCCGTCGCGCAAAAGCTGGAAGGGTTCCGCCGCGCCACCAACGCGCTGCACGACCTCAGCTTTGATTCCATCGTGGGCTCGGGGCCAAACGGCGCGATCATGCACTACCGCGTGACCGAGGATACCAACCGCCCCATCGGTGAAAACGAACTGCTGCTGGTCGATTCGGGCGGGCAATATGTGGATGGCACCACCGACATCACCCGCACTGTCGCACGCGGCGATCCGGGGCAGGAGGCGCGCGAATGCTATACCCGCGTCCTGCAAGGCACGATTGCCATCAGCCGCCTGCGCTTTGCCAAGGGCCGCGCAGGCCGCGATCTGGACGGGTTCGCCCGCTGGCCCCTGTGGCAAGCCGGGATGGATTTCGACCACGGCACGGGCCACGGCGTGGGGGCGTTCCTGTCAGTGCATGAGGGGCCGCAGCGCCTGTCCTACACCTCTGACGTGCCCTTCCGCGCCGGGATGATCCTGTCGAATGAACCGGGATACTACCGCGAAGGGGAATTTGGCATCCGGCTGGAGAATCTGATTGTTGTGGTTGACGCGCCGCCTATGGGCGACCACCGCCCGCAACTGGCGTTTGAGACGCTGACCTGGGTGCCCTTTGACCGCCGGTTGGTGGTGGTCGATATGCTGACGGCGGGGGAAAGGGACTGGCTGAACAGCTACCACGCCGAAGTGCGGGCGCGGCTTGAGGTGCGGGTTTCGGCCGGGGCGGTGGAATGGTTAAGGGCGGCGACGGCGGGGGTTTGATATTCAAGGCTTCGGATTCATGTCTAACAGATTGATGTTGCAATAGGTGTTGAATGACAGCTCGTAGTCGAGAAGACATCGCTGAAAAATTTGCGCGGCATCTAACGTTTTTGGAAAGGTCTTCCGCCGCTTTCGATGATGGGTTCGAAGATGAAGATATTAGGATAGCACATTCTCTGCGCGTTTTATTTCATCATACAGATAAGTCTCATAGTATATTTCATCAACTTGGCTTAAATAATAAAATACTCGACACGACAAGTTTTGTGGTAAGCGAAAATGAAATGAATGAGGCAAGACTCATTCATGCAGAAGTGGGGTTTGGTGGAAAAAGTAAGTTCGCAGCTTTTCTTTCTGATTCTCCAAGGTGTAACAAGATCCCATTTGAAAATTGGTGGCGTCAAGTGGTGATTAAAGATCAAAAAGATATTAAATTTTCAAGAAGATCAATTATACTACAACTTTCAAATAAGGAAGGCGGGAGCCATGTTGATCCATCAATAAGCCCTTCTTATGAGCAGCTAATCACACATTCATTGGGCTTTCGCTTCAATGAGAATGGCTTTGAAATTCCACCAAACAATATTGCTTCCGTAACTGTTAGGCAAATTGCCCATGAAGTCCTTTCGACTTTTGTTGATGGGTATTTTTGTGCTCCAAAGAAGAAAGATGCCGAAATGACAATATCTGGAATCTCAATGATACCGGGTCGCGGACCCTCAAAATACTCCAGAAATGATCTTTGTCCGTGCGAAAGTGGCCTAAAGTACAAGAAGTGTCATGGATTCGATGGAGATATTTCTCGTCAATTTCTCACCCCGCCCGCCCCTTGATCCTTGTCAACATCTCACTTAACCCTTTCAAACTCTGCCTCGACAAATGCGAATCAAGGCCCAGTCGCCTCGGATGCTCCATCCCATTTTGGTGCGTCTTCAAGGCGGAATGCGACGGGTGATTGGTCCGGCGTCACCAGATCGCGATGGACTAGCCACTGTCGTTCGCAACGGCCAACATCCCAAGCCTAGGTAATATACAGCGGCTAGTCATCCTTTTTGGAATGTATTCAAAATTTGTAATATATTTTAAAATACAAACCCTTACACCCCATTTCACGCGTGAAAACCTCTCACCCCGCCAAGCCCCTGATCCGCGCCACCATCGCCCGCAACCCGTTCGATCTCTGGCTCGACAAATGCGAATCAAGCCCCAGCCGTGCCAGTTCCGCAGGGGCATCCACGGCCCCCACCTGATCCAGCGGCACCCCGGCATACAAAGCATGCACAATCGCGACCAACCCCCGCACGATCATCGCGTCGCTGTCCCCTGTGAAGGCCATCACCCCGCCGGCCATCTCCGGCTTGATCCAGACCTGCGACGCGCAGCCCTGCACCTTATATTCCTCGCGTTTGTCGGCGTCAGATAGTCCCGGCATCGCCTTGCCCAGCTCGATCACATGCCGATAGCGGTCCTCCCAGTCGTCTAGGAATTCAAAAGTCTCGGCAATCTCTTCAAAGGCGGGGGTGGCCATCGTCAACTCTCATGCTGCTTTCCCCTAGCTAGGCGATACGCCCCGCTTTTCAAACCCCCCATGATCGGCTAGCCAAGGGCAGGACATCGAAGGACTGGCCCATGCGACTGACCCTGCCCGCGCTTCTGATCTGTGCCACGGCGCTTTCCGCCTGCGGCGGCTTTCGCGACTCGCGCCTGAACCCGCTGAACTGGTTCGGCAAGGCCCAGCCCGTTGCCACGACCTTGGTCGATCCCACCCAGCAAGAGGATGGCCGCCCCTTGGTGCAGCAGGTGCTGGACCTGACGGTGGAACCCATCGACGGTGGGGCCATCGTCCGCGCCAAGGGCCTGCCGCCCACCCAAGGCTGGTGGGAGGCGGAATTGGTGCCGATGGGCGAGGTCGATGCCGAGGGCACGCTGACGCTGGCCTTCCGCGTGATCCCGCCGAAAACGCCGCAGCGCACATCCACCCAATTCTCGCGCGAAATTACTGTGGCCCATCATCTGGACAGCTATGAACTGGCCAAGATCCGCCGCATCGTCGTGACCGCCGAGTTGAACGCCCTGTCGGCAGGCCGCTAACCCTGTGGATGCGCCGACCGCACCGCCGCTTCGGCAGCGGCGGTCAGCGCCTTGCGGTCGGCAAAATCCCCCACATGCAGCGGCGCATGGCGCGTGATCACCACCCGCCCCTGACGCGGGCTGGCCAGCACCATCAGCAGCGACGGCCCGAATTCCATTTCCGCCCACCAGCCATAGTAACGCGGGTCTGCCCCCGCCGGGGCCTCATAGACAATCGTCACCGGCTGGATCGCCAGCCCCGCGCCCTGAAAGGCGGCAAACAGGCTTGATTTGAACGGCAGAACCCGCTGCCCGTCCGTCGAGGTTCCCTCGGGGAAAAAGATCAGATGCTGCCCCGCCGCCAGACGCCCCTCAAGCTCCACCTGCTGCGCCTTGGCCTCGGTCCCCTTGCGGATCACGAACATCGTGCCCGTCGCCCGCGCCAGCCAGCCGATCCCAGCCCAGCCCGCCACTTCGGACTTCGCAATGAAATTCCCTGTCGTGCAGGCATTCAGTGTGAAAATGTCCAGCCAGGATACATGGTTCGACACCACCGCCCCCCGGCCTGCCATTTCCGCCCCCTCAACCCGATAGCCAAGCCCCAGAATCGCAACATTCGCCCGGCAGACCCATCGCGTCAGCCGCCCCGTCCAGGGCCTGCGCAGGCCATAAAGCGGCCGCTCCGCCAGCCGCAGCACCAACAAGACCAACAGCCCGCCAAAGGTCAGAATCCCGATCAGCCCGCCGCGCCAGACGACGCGCAGCCAGTCGCCCGCCCCCTTGGGATGCGGCAGTTCCATCCCCTCATGCCGCCAGTCGTTCATAGTGCGCTGCTCGCATGGCGGATGTGGAAATCCCGGTGCCGCGCCGACAGTTGCGCCGTGTCCATGATCAGACAGACATCGACCGTGTTGAACCCATGGTCCACAAAGGCCCCATCGCCCACCACCCCACCCAACCGCAGATAGGCCCGCAGCAAGGATGGCATCGCCCCCACCGCCCGCTTACGGTCGATCTGGTCTGCCTTCAGCAGGTTCATCGACACCCCATGGGGTGGCCGCGCCGTCACTCGTAGGGCAGGGGGGGCTAGGTGATGGTGATGCAGCCAGGCCAAGGGCTGCGCCAGGCCCGCCACATCAGTGCCGTGGAAAGAGGCGACGCCAAACATGAGTTCCGTCCCATGCTCCAGCACATAGCCGGCCAAGCCGTTCCACATCATCAGCATCGCCGCCCCGCCCCGATGATCGGCATCCACGCAGGACCGCCCCAGTTCCAGCAATCGCCGCCCGCTGGCCCGCAGGGGCGTCAGGTCATATTCTGCTTCGCTATAGAACCGCCCCGCGCCAAGGCGGTCCCCCGGCAAAAGCCGGTAAGCCGCGACCACGTGATCGCCCAAGGGCCGCCGCCGGTCGATCAGCACCAGATGGTCGCACAGCGCATCGAAAGCGTCCCGCTCCAGCCCCGCCGCATGGTCCACCATCGGCCCATCGGCCCCCAACTCTTGCACGAAGACCCGATAGCGGAGCCGTTGTGCCGCCCTCAGATCATCGTCCGTCCGCGCCAAGGCCAGTTCGTAAAGGGGGTCTTCGCCGGTCATGCCATCCTGCCACTGGTTCCGCCCCAGTTAAGGAAGGCCCGGCAGCGATGCAACTGTTTCCGGGTCAAACAACTTTTGCATGCGACGCACAATTATAGATTGCGCGTCGCGCGGTGGGGGCTAAACTCATTCCTGCCCGGCAAAAACCGGCACAAGCATCACCCGACTGCCATCAATGACAACCTTGCCACGATGCTCGAAATTCACGGTGATCCGCCCGCCGATGTTCGACTGGACTTGCCCCAGTCCCCAGTCGGCCGCGTCCGGGTGGCGCACATACATACCGGGCTCCAGCAAGGAATTCAGCATGGACAGACCTTGCCTTTTTGACGGACCAACATGACCAAAACTCCTGACCTTGTGGCGCTTCTGGGTTCGCGCCTTTGCCATGACCTTATCAGCCCGATTGGTGCCATCGGCAATGGGGTAGAGCTTTTGATGATGGAGGCCGGGGCCAGTCCCTCGCCCGAACTGGCCTTGGTGAATGACAGCGTGGCCCAAGCCAACACCCGCATCCGCCTATTCCGGCTGGCCTTTGGCCAAGCAGGGGTGGGCCAGCGCCTTGGCCGGGCCGAGGTGCAGGGTCTGCTGCTGGATATGGGCCGGGGGGGGCGCCTGGCCATTCTGGCCGAAGGGTTGGGCGATCTTGACAGGGCCCAGGCCAAGCGCCTTTTTCTGGGACTGCTTTGCCTTGAAAGCGCCTTTCCCTGGGGCGGGCAGGTGGTCATTGCCCAAACCCCCGAAGGCGCGCTGACGCTTGCCGCGCAAGGCAAAAGGGTGAAACCCTTGCCGCATCTTTGGCCCCTGGTGCGGGGTGAAGCGCCACCTGCCGATCTGGCGGCGGCTGAGGTGCATTTTGCGATTTTGGGGGCAGAATTGGCGGGGCAGGGCCACGTCACCATGGACGAGACCCGCATCCAACTGCTGCTTTGATCCCCATCGTTTCCTTAATTAAATTCTGACGAAGCCTGCGCGGCATGCGGATACGCCTTGCGATCAGCCCAGCATCCGCCCAACCATTTCCCCCAAATTGCGGCTGAGCCCCGGCGCCGCGGCCATCCGCGCCAGTTCACCCCGGATCATCCCCTGCCGGTCGGCATCATAGCGCGACCAGCTTTCAAAGCCTGTCGACATCCGCGCCGCCGTCTGTGGGTTCAGCGGATCAAGTTTAATAAGCCAATCCGCCAGCAGCCGATAGCCAGCCCCATCGGCATGGTGGAAACCGGCATGGTTTGCCGCCAGCATCCCCATCACCGAACGGAAACGGTTCGGATTCTTCATGTCGAAATCGGGCCTAGCCGTCAGCCGATTGACCACGCCCGCCAAAGCCTCGGGCGCCGCGTGCAGCACTTGCAGGCTGAACCATTTGTCCATCACCAGCCGGTCGCCGTGCCATTTCGCCTCAAACCGCGCCAGTTCTTCTGCCCCAATCCCCTGCTCCAAAAGACAAGCCAAGGCCCCGCCCTCATCCGTCATATTGTCCGCCTGCGCAAACAGGGCGCTGGCGGCAGCGCCCGCGTCCAGCCGCGTCTGCAACGACAACAAGGCCAGCCGCAGCGCCCGTTTCCCCGCCGCCTTCGCATCCGGGCTATACGGGCCATCCACCACCGTTCCTGCCAGCAAACCGGGCAGGGCAGGGGCCAGACGTTCCGCCAAGGCCAGCCCCAGCCGCTTCCGCGCCGCATGGATCGCCGCAGGGTCGGGCACATGGCCCGCCGCGAACAGCGTCTGCGCCATGTCATCCTCACCCGGCAAACGCAGCACCAGCGCGCGGAAGGCCGGGTCAAGGCTGTCATCCCCCGCCACCTGCGTCATCGCCTCCAGCCAATCGGCCCCCGGCGCTGCCCCTTCGGTCACCATCCGCGCCAAAATCTCTTTCGCCAGTGCCCGCCCCGATTCCCATTTGTTGAACGGGTCGGTGTCATGCGCCAAAAGAAAGGCCCGCGTTGTGGGATCGACAGCATGTTCCAAGACCACCGGGGCCGAGAACCCGCGCAGGATGGAAGGCACCGGTCGCGCCGCCAAGCCGTTGAATTCAAACACCTGCTCGCTGTTCGTCAGTTCCAGAACCGTCGTTTCCAGAACCTCACCCCCATTCGGGTTCAGCAACCCCACCGCCACCGGAATGACCTTCGCATCCTTCACCGGCTGCCCCGGCGTCGGCGGGTTCACCTGTGACAGGGTCAAACGGAACGTCCCCGCTCCATCCCAATCTTCCTTCACCGTCACCCGCGGCGTCCCCGCCTGCTCATACCAACGCTTGAACTGCGCCAAGTCGCGGCCCGTGGCATCGGCAAAGACCGCCAGCCAATCCTCGATCGTCGCGGCCTGCCCATCGTGGCGGTCGAAATACAGATCCAGCGCCTGCTTATAGCCGTCGTCACCCACCAGACGCTTCAGCATCCCGATGACCTCGGCCCCTTTTTCATAGACCGTCGCGGTGTAGAAATTGTTGATCTCGACAAAGCTGTCCGGCCGAACGGCATGCGCCAAAGGCCCGCCATCCTCGCGGAATTGCCGGGCGCGCAGGGTCAGCACATCCTCGATCCGTTTGACCGCGTGGCTGCGCATATCGCCGCTGAACTGCTGGTCGCGGAACACCGTCAGCCCCTCTTTCAGGCACAGTTGAAACCAGTCGCGGCATGTGATCCGGTTGCCCGTCCAGTTGTGGAAATATTCATGCGCAATGATCGCCTCGATCCGCGCATAGTCATCGTCCGTCGCCGTTTCCGGGCTGGCCAGCACATATTTCGCGTTAAAGATGTTCAGCCCCTTGTTCTCCATCGCGCCCATGTTGAAGTCGTCAACCGCCACGATGTTGAACACGTCCAGATCATATTCCCGGCCATAGGCCGTCTCGTCCCAGCGCATCGACCGGATCAGCGCATCCATCGCGTAATCCGTCCGCGTCTCGTCCCCCGGACGTACCCAGATGTTCAGCTTCACCGCTCGCCCCGAGGCTGTGGTGAAATCGGCGCTGGTGGCAATCAAATCACCCGCGACCAAAGCGAACAGATAGGCGGGCTTGGGCCAGGGATCGACCCATTCGCCGCCCGTCGGGTTCCCGTTCGACAAAAGCACCGGCAGATCGCTTTCGATCCGCACCCGGAACGGGGCCATCACATCGGGGCGGTCGGGGTAAAAGGTGATCTTGCGAAAGCCCTCCGCCTCGCATTGCGTGCAATACAGGCCGTTCGACATATACAGCCCCTCCAGCGCCGTGTTTTGCGCCGGGGCAATCTCCACCTCGGTTTCCAGCGTGAACGGCCCCTCGGGCAGCAGTGTCGCGGGCACCGTCAGCCCTGTTTCATCCGCGATCAGATCCAGCACCGCCCCGTTCAGCCTTGCCGAAATCAACCGCAGGTCAATGCCGTTCAGCCGCAGATCCTGATGCCCCGGCCGCGCCGGATTGGGTGAAAGCGCCAGTTTCGCCAGAACCCGTGTGGCCGTCGGATGCAGCCGAAAGGTCAGATCGACCTGATCCACGCAATGCGTAAAAGGCTGATAATCGGCCAGATGAATGGTCCGGGCCGAATTGTTTTGCGCGGCGTTGTCCTGCATGGCATGTCCCCTGTTCTTTGCTCAACAGGGATAAGGCCTGCGCCGCCGGGCGCAAGCCTTGCCGTCACCATCGCCCTATTCAGCGGCGATCCGCTTGTTTGGGGCCATGAGGACCCGCACCTCATGGGCTTTCAGGGTCATCCGGGCGGCCTCGAAGGCCTGTTCGCGGTCGGCCAGTTCGGGGAACAGCGCCAGGATTTCTGCCCGCGCCATCTGGTCCATCGCCGAGATCATCCGTGCGGCGGGTTGGAAGCTTTCCGACCAGGCCCCGTCGACATGCACGATCTCATGCCCGTCGAACAGGATATGGACATAGGTCACCCCTTCGGCCGGCACCACCTGCGCAATCCCCGGCTGGCCCAGCAGATGCAGCGCCGCCACCAGCACCTCATGCTCGCCAAACAGCAGCTCTGCCCCCGCATCGGCGATCAGCATCCGGTGCTGCGGCGACACCATCGTGTCGCGCAGCGGCACCTGCGCCCCCAGCGATCCGGCCGCCAAGGCGACCGGTGCCAGATCGGGGGCCGCCCGCAGCTGCGCCGCCGAAAGCTGCCGCTGGCCCACCCAACGCACCGCCTGCCAGCCATGATCCCGCGTCAGCACCCGGTCGCCCGGTTTCACCGCCTCGACCGCCATCGCCCCTTGCAGGGTCACGATCTGCGAACCGGCGGTAAAGCAGGGGATGATGTTCTCAATCTGCGAGAAGTCGAGCCGACCAATGACCTGCCGCCCCGGCGTGCCTTCGGGCAGGTCGTAGAACAGCACATAGCCTGCTTCGGGGTCGCCGGGGGTAAAGACGACGGTCGTCAGCGGCTTGCCATAGGCCGTCAGGTCCAGCGTGTCGATGTCGCCGTTGCCGGGATCTTCGCCGCCCTGGATAACGTCATTGCCGGAATTGGCAAAAGTCCCCGCGCCGACCACAAAGCTGTCATTCCCCAGCCCGCCATAAAGGCTGTCGGCCCCCGCATCGGTGGTAAAGCTGTCGTTGCCCGCGTCACCCGAGACGACGTCATTGCCCGCGCCGCCCGACAGCGTGTCATTCCCATCGCCGCCGAAGAGAATGTCGTTGCCCGCATCGCCCGAAAGACTGTCAGCGCCATTGCCGCCGGTCAGGCCATCGGAACCGTCCCCGCCAAAGAGCTGGTCATTGCCCTCGCCGCCGGACAGCTGATCCGTGTCATTGCCTCCGAACAGGCTGTCGTTGCCGCCATCGCCCGACAAAGTGTCATTGCCATCCTGGCCCTGCAACGAATCGTCGCCATTGCCGCCCGAAAGGCTGTCCTGATCATTGCCCCCCGACAGCGTGTCATTCCCATCGCCGCCTTCCAGCGTATCGTTCCCGGTACCGCCGCTGATCCGGTCATCGCCGTCGCCGCCAAAGGCCTGATCATTGCCGCTGTCGCTGTCGAGTGTGTCGTTGCCTGCCCCGCCGAACAGCTGGTCATTGCCACTGTCGCCATCCAGATCGTCGTTGCCGTCGCCGCCATACAGGCTGTCATCGCCGGTCAAGCCGTTCAGCGTATCATCGCCCGCATCGCCAGAGACGGAGTCATCCCCGTCATCGCCCGACAGGATGTCATTACCCTCGCCACCCGACAATGTGTCGTTCTGGTCGCCACCCGACAGGCTGTCATTGCCGTTGCCGCCCGACAGCACATCCGTGCCCGTGCCGCCCGACAGCGTGTCATCCCCGCCGTCGCCGGACAGAGTATCGGCCCCGTCGTTGCCCGCCAGAATGTCATTGCCATTGCCGCCGAACAGGCTGTCGTCGTTGTCGCCACCGGAAAGACTGTCTGCGCCCTCGCCGCCGTACAGACGGTCGTTGCCCGCATCGCCGTTCAGCGTGTCGTCCCCGGCATCGCCCATCAGGCTGTCGACGCCGGCCCCACCATTCAGCAGGTCATTGTCGTTGCCGCCCGAGAGGGTATCGTCGCCATTGTCCCCGAACAGAGTGTCGGACCCGTTGTCGCCGAACAACTGGTCGTTGCCGTTGCCGCCGAACAGGCTGTCGGCATCGTTGCCGCCCGAAAGGCTGTCTGCGCCCTCGCCGCCATACAGACGGTCGTTGCCCGCATCGCCGTTCAGCGTGTCGTCCCCGGCATCGCCCATCAGGCTGTCGACGCCGGCCCCGCCGTTCAGAAGATCGTTCTGGTTGCCACCCGACAGCGTGTCGTCGCCGCCGTCGCCGGACAGGGTGTCGGCCCCGTCGTTGCCCGCCAGAATGTCATTGCCATTGCCGCCGAACAGGCTGTCGGCATCATTTCCGCCCGAAAGAGAATCCCCGCCTTCACCGCCATACAGCGTGTCGTTACCGACTTCGCCGTTCAGCGTGTCGGCCCCATTGTCGCCGAACAACTGGTCGCTGCCGTTGCCACCGAACAGGCTGTCGTCGTTGTCGCCACCGTAAAGGCTGTCGGCACCCTCGCCGCCATACAGACGGTCGTTGCCCGCATCGCCGTTCAGCGTGTCGTCGCCAGCATCGCCCGTCAGGCTGTCGATACCGGCCCCGCCGTTCAGCAGGTCGCTGTCATTGCCGCCCGACAGGGTGTCGTCGCCGCCGTCGCCGGACAGGGTATCGGCCCCGTCGTTGCCCGCCAGAATGTCATTGCCATTGCCGCCGAAAAGGCTGTCGGTGCCCGCATCGCCAGTCAGGCTGTCGATGCCCTCGCCGCCATACAACGTGTCGTTGTTGTTGCCGCCCGACAGTGTGTCGTTGCCGTTGTCACCGAACAGGCTGTCGTTGCCGTCGCCGCCGAACAGGCTGTCCTGATCATTGCCGCCGTAAAGCGAATCTTCGCCGCCATCGCCATAGATCGAATCGTCGCCCTCGTCGCCCGAGATGCTTTCGTTGCCATTGCCGCCCGACAGCGAATCGCCGCCCTGGCCGCCGAAGAGGAAATCGTTCCCCTCGCCGCCGAACAGGCTGTCGGTGCCGTTGCCGCCGAACAGGCTGTCGATGTCATTGCCGCCCGACAGGTTGTCATTGCCGTTGCCGCCGAACAGCGTGTCGTTCCCCGCATCGCCCGCCAGCGTGTCGTCGCCATCGTCGCCCGACATGCTGTCGTTGCCGTCGCCGCCCATGGCATTGTCGTTGCCGGTGCCACCTTCGATCAGGTCGTTGCCCGCGCCGCCGTCGATCGTATCGTTGTCGGCCCCGCCATAGAGGC
Organism: Neogemmobacter tilapiae; assembly: GCF_014652215.1. Classification (GTDB taxonomy): domain Bacteria; phylum Pseudomonadota; class Alphaproteobacteria; order Rhodobacterales; family Rhodobacteraceae; genus Neogemmobacter; species Neogemmobacter tilapiae. The sequence continues at coordinate 148,197 of NZ_BMYJ01000009.1, forward strand.
TGTCCGACCCGCCCAGCCCCGACATCGTGTCGTTGCCTGCCGCCCCATAGAAGACGTTAGTATAGCCGCCCGGGTTGGTATCCTCGCCGTCAAAGCCGATGATCGTGTCGTTAAAGGCCGAACCGTAAACCCCGTCGACGCCGGTATAGGTGTCGCCCTGAGCATCGCCGCCAAGGCCCACGCCGGTGCCCAGGTTGACGTTGACGGCCGCACCCGAGTTGGAATAGTCGACCCAGTCCATCCCAGCGTCGCCGCGCATCGTGTCGTTCCCGGCATCGCCAAAGAACGTGTCATTGCCGGTGCCGCCGTCCATGGAATCGTTGCCAAGGCCGCCATAAAGGCTGTCGTTCCCGGCATTGCCAAAGATTGTGTCTTCGCCGTCGTTGCCTGCAAGGCTGTCGTTGCCATCGCCGCCCGACAGGCTGTCGTTGTCATTGCCGCCCGACAGCGTGTCGTTGCCCGCATCGCCCGACAGGGTATCGTTGCCCGTACCGCCGCTCAGGCTGTCCTGATCATTGCCCCCGGCAAGGTTGTCGTTCCCCGCGCCGCCGTCCAGCGTGTCGTTGCCGTCATTGCCCGACAGCGTGTCATTGCCCGCGTCGCCCGAAAGACTGTCGGCATCATTGCCGCCCGACAGGTTGTCGTTCCCGGCCCCGCCCGACAGGGTGTCGTTGCCGTCACCCCCCGACAGACTGTCGTTGCCCGTGCCACCCGACAGGCTGTCGTTGCCCGCATCGCCCGAAAGCGTGTCGTTTCCGGTGCCGCCGAACAGGCTGTCATTGCCCGCAGCCCCGATCAGGCTGTCATCGCCACGGCCGCCGACCATGGAGTCGTTGCCCACGCCTCCGTCGATCGTGTCGTTGTCAGTCGCAATCGCTTGGAAGTGGACATCCGTGTAATAGATGACCTGCCCGTCGGTATTGCCGTTGGAATAGATAATCTGGACTTGGCTCACAGGCCCCGGAATCGAAACAAGAACCGAACCAGCCGCTTCGTTCGCATCATCGCCGCCAGGCCCTGCGGTGATCGTGTTGGTGCCGGAGTTTATGTTATCATTCCCGGCCGCCGTCAGGTTCACTGTCACCGGATTGCCTTCGGCATCCAGCGCGACAATGGTCAGAATGTCCTGCCATCCGCCCGTATCAATGTCGTTGATGCGGAACTGCACGTTCTGCACCTGATCCGCAAAACCGCTGCCTGCGACTGCGCTGAAATTCATCGTCACCGTGGCGGTCGGGCCAAGCCCGGTTCCGGTGATGTATCCCGCCGAATTGTTGGCGAAGGGGCCGCCGCCGACATATTGCTGCGTGTTGCTGGTGGTAAAGCTCTGCCCGCCACCCGTATCCGTATAGGCGACGTTGACGTTGATCCCGCCGGTGTTCTGGGTAAAGCCCCCGGCAATGTTCGTGCCGCTGCCTCCCTGAAGGATCCAGTTCATATCAAGGTTGGCAGCGCCTGTGCCAGTCTCGGCGCCGCCGATCAGCGTGTCGTCGCCTTCGTTCCCGATCAAGCTGTCGTTGCCGTCCCCGCCCGAGACCGAGTCGTTCTCGCTCCCACCGCCCAGCGTGTCGTTGCCCAGCCCGCCTTCCAGCGTGTCCTGTCCAGCCCCGCCCGACAGGCTGTCGCCCCCCGCGCCACCATCCAGAGAGTCGTTGCCGTCATCGCCCGAAAGGGTATCGGCCCCGTCATTGCCGCCGATGCTGTCGTCCCCGGTGCCGCCCGACAGGTTGTCGTCGTTGTTGCCGCCCGAAATCGTGTCGTTCCCGGCATCGCCGGAAATCGTGTCGTTGCCGTCGCCGCCCGAAAGGCTGTCTTCGTCGGCCCCGCCCGAAATGCTGTCGTTGCCCGCATCGCCCGAAATTGTGTCGTTCCCGGCATCGCCCGCCAGCGTGTCGTTGCCGGTGCCGCCAGTCATGTTATCCCGGCCATCGCCGCCCGACAGGCTGTCGTTGCCCGCGCCGCCGTCCATACTGTCGTTGCCGTCGCCGCCGAACAGCGTATCGGCGTCATTGCCACCCGCCAGCGTGTCCTGTCCGCCGCCGCCATACAGCAGGTCATTGCCGTCATTGCCCGACAGGCTGTCGTTGCCTTGCGAAGGGGCTGCCGTCAGGATGCTGGAGGTCGCCAGATCTTGCACACCGCCGCCGGGCAGCGTGACAGAGCCGGAAAGAACCTGCCCGCCCACGTTTTCCCAGTAATACACCTCAATGATGTATTGTGTGCCTGCGGTCAGGTTGACCGAGGAAGTAACCGTTGACGCCCCTTGATGAAAGTCGTTGTTCAGGTTGAAGACTTCGTCCCCGGTCGCGGCATTGCGGATGATAATCCGCGACCCGTCATCGGAGGTCGTCGAGAATGTGTAGCTGCCGGTTGTGGTGATGTTCAGGGTCGACGTCAGGATGATCCCAAAATCATTGGGGTCCGTAGGCGAAAGCCCGACTGAACCGGCCAAGGTTTGGGGGTTAAAGGTGTTTGTCTGCCCGCCACCGTTCAGCGTCGCCCCGGCAATGGTGCCGGTCTGGTTGGCTTGGTCCGTGAAGTCGCGCGTATAGACGGCATAGTTCCAAAGGCTGTTGCCGTTGTCCCCATAAAGCGTATCGTTGCCGGACCCGCCCGAGAACACGTCGTTCCCGGAGCCGCCGAACATCAGGTCGCTGTTGTTCCCGCCGCTGCCCGAGTCATTGCCACCGTTGCCGTGAAAGGCATCGTTTGCGTTCGAGCCGTTGCCGAGGTTGTCGTTGCCGTCGTTTCCGCCGTAAGTCGCCATTTACCAAACACCCCGCCCGTCTTCGGGCATCCACACAATCTTCAATCTGTCACGGAACTGCGGTGAAACCTTGGCAGGTTTTCCACAGGAGCAAGGCCATTGAATGACCAGCCTGCTCTTTTTCCATCGCATCAGGCCGAGGCCATCACCCGTCACTTCCGATCCCCTCAAAGCCGCTGACAAACAGCGCGAGATGTAAAGAACCGCAGGGTGGTTACGCGACAGAAAGACGAAAGTTTCCACAAATTTTGCAGCGCAGAAAATAATCGCCCAAATGGCACGCCTCAGCACGGTTTTCCTGATCCGACCAAGAAATGCAGATGCCCGCCAAGTCAACAGAATTTGTGCGTTGGGGTGGTTTGGCAGGGCAACATCGGCCATATTTTGTGGCATCCTGAAGGCGCGAGGCGCATTACGGTTGTGCGGCATAACTTACGACCTTGGTCTAGGTTGAGGCCAATTCTCTGTCCTTTTGGGCTTTACGAATCTGGCGCAGAAAATGATAAATGTTCCATGAATGTTCTTGTCTGGTTTCGGCGCGATCTGCGGGCTTTCGACCACCCGGCGCTGGCGGCGGCGGGGGCCATGGGGCCCGTCTTGCCGGTCTTTGTGATCGAGCCCGATTTTTGGACGCAGGCGGATCGGTCGGGGCGGCAATGGGCGTTTCTGCGCGAAACGCTGCTGGATTTGCGCGGGCAACTGCGGGGGCAGCTTTTGGTTCGGCAGGGTGCAGCGGTGACGGTTTTGGCCGGGCTTTGCCGAAAACATCGCATCCGGCGGATTGTGACGATGGCGGATGCGGCCTGGCCGGGCGGCTGCGATGTGGCGGAATGGGCGCGTGGGGCTGGGGTGGAATGGTTGGAGCTGCCACAAGGGGCTGACGCAGGGCAGGGGGCTTTGAACTTTGTTGCCGATCTGGCGCCGGGGCCGATCCCCGACGCCAGATCGCTTGGGATGGTTGACGACCGCTGCCCGCATCGGCAGGCCGGTGGGCGGGCTGCTGGGCAGGCCTTGCTGGATGGCTTTCTCACCCATCGGTCCCAAGGCTATCAGCAGGCCGAAACCCACGCGCTGCTTTCTGAAAGGGCTTCATCCCGCCTGTCACCCCATCTGGCCTGGGGAAGCCTGTCAGCCCGCGAAGTGGCCTTGGCCGCAGCCGAGCGGCAAGTTGCAGCAAACCATGGCGACTGGGCCGCCGGTCTGCGCCTGTTTCAATCCCGTCTGGCCCTGCGCGATCAAAGCCCTGTCGTGCCCATGACCGGCCAAGGCGCGGCGCATGACCTTGACGCCTTTGCGGCCGGCGAAACCGGTCTGCCTTTTGTCGATGCGGTCTTGCGCTACTTTCAGGCCACGGGCTGGCTGAACCATCGGCTGCGCGCTCTCCTGGTCAGCATCGCCCTGCATCATCTGCGCATCAACCCCACCCTCGCCGGACAGGCCCTCGCCCGCCTGTCCACCGACTATGATCCGACCATCCATAGCCGCGAAATGCAGCGCGTTGCCTTGGCGCGCCCTTTGCATCCGCTTCCCCTCGCGGCCCGCCTTGACCCGACCGGCAGTTTCACCCGCCGCTGGCTGCCCGAACTTGCCCATCTGCCTGACGACGCCCTGCAACAGCCCTGGAAATCCCCTCTTGCGCGGCCCTTGCTGGGCCGTCGCTACCCCGAGCCTTTGGTCGATCCCAACCAAGCCCTGCGCCGCGCCGGGGCAAGAAAAGGGGCCACCCACCGGCGACCCGATTTCACGTTGATCGAATGCCCCCGCCAACTGGCCTTGCCGCTCTGAACTTACAAAGCCTCGGCCATCGCCGCCAGTTTGTCCAAGGTCGTCTGGCCCAGTTCGATAGCCCCGAAATCGACGACCGCCTGCCGGATCGCGGCATCGGGAAACACCATCACCTGCGTCACCCGCGTCCCCCCTGCCTCCGGCTCCAGCGTCACCGTGACCCAGGCATGGGGATCCCCGTCACTGTCATCCGACATCACGAATTCAATCCGCTTCGGCGGGTCATACAGCGTGAATTCATGCCGGTTCGCCCAGACTTCCCCCTTTGGCCCCAACATGTCAAACCGCCAGCTTCCGCCTTGCCGCAGGTCAATCGACTTGGTCTTGCAGCTATGCCCCTTCGGCCCGAACCATTCCGGCAGGATCGCGGGATCGGTCCAGCATTTCCAGACCGCCTCGGGGCTGGCCTGAATGACGCGGGTCAGCGTGATCGAACGATCCTCCATCACTTCAACCCCTGCGCATATTCTTCCAACTGTGTCGCCACGGTGCCCCAGCCGGAGGAGAAGCCCATCGCCTCATGGCTTGCGGCCGCTTCTGCAGAACGGTGCCGCGCAATCGCGGTATAGCGCGTCCGGCCATTCCCAATATCTTCGAACGTCAGGATCGCTGTCATGAAGGGTTCCGGGTTCGGCTTCCAGCCTTCGGTATAGGTGTCCGTGAAAACCAGCTTTTCGTTCGGCACCACCTCAAGGTAAACCCCGTTGTTTTCCATGATGTTGCCATCCACATCAAAGGTCGTGTTGCAGGCCCCGCCCACCCGCACATCCAGCTTGCAGCCCACCACTTTGTGCGGCTTTGGCACGAACCAATGCGGCAGATGTTCCTCGCTCGTCCAGCATTTGTACAGGATTTCCCGCGGCGCATTCAGTTCACGCACCAGTTTCAGGTCAAGCTTCGGGTCCAGTTCCACGTTCCGCCTCCATCAGTTTCATTGCATATTCTTCCAGCCGGTCCAGCCGCCCCTCCCAAAGGGCCTTTTGCTGTGCCAGCCAATCGTCCACCGCGGCCAATGTTTCCGGCTTTGCCCTGCACATTCGCACCCGCCCCGTCTTTTCACTGCTGATCAGCCCTGCGTCCTCTAGCACCGACAGGTGGCGCATCACCGTGGGCAAGGCCATGCCGCTGGGTTTGGCCAGCACGGTGACGGGCTGCGCCCCCTGCCCAAGCATCGCCAGCATGTTGCGGCGTGTGGGATCAGACAGCGCTTGGAAGATCAGGTTCAGATCGGGATCATGTTTAGCCATAATGCTAACTATCACGCGCCGCGCCACGACGCAAGCCATTGTTAGCGCCACCGCTTAGTTTTTCCGCCGCATCGCGGCGAATGGATGATTGCACGGGGGGAAAGGTCGGTCTAACCCTTGGGAAAAGCCGGGAGGAACGCAGATGGCACGGGTGACGCGCGCAGGGTTGCAGGTCGATCAGGCCTTGGCCGATTTCATCGAGGGGCAGGCCCTGCCCGGCACCGGGGTTGAGGCCGCAGCCTTTTGGGAGGGGCTTGCGGGGGGATTGGCGGACCTTGCGCCGGAAAACCGGGCGCTGTTGGCGAAACGCGATGATTTGCAGGCCAAGATCGACGCCTGGCACATCGAACGGCGCGGGCAGGCGCATGACCCCGCCGCTTATCAAGCGTTTTTGGCCGAGATTGGCTATCTTCTGCCGGAAGGGCCGGATTTCACGCTGGAAACCACGAAGATCGACCCCGAGATTGCGACGCTGGCCGGCCCGCAGCTTGTCGTGCCAATCAGCAATGCGCGCTATGCGCTGAACGCGGCCAATGCCCGATTTGGCAGCCTTTACGACGCACTTTACGGCACCGATGCCTTGGGCGATCTGCCCGTGGGCAAGGGTTTTGACCCCGCGCGGGGGGCGCGGGTGATTGCCTGGGCCAAGGCGCATCTGGACAAGGTGGCCCCCTTGGACGAGGGGCCTTGGGCGCAGGTGACGGGGCTGGCGGTCGAGGGTGGCAAGCTGGTGGCCGAAGGGCCTTGGGGCAAGGGGCATCTGCTGCATCCCGAACAGTTCGTCGGCTGGCAATCGGGCGAGGTGGCCCCCTTGCAGGTGCTGTTGCAGGCCAATGGTTTGCGCATCGAAATTCTGGTGGACCGCAGCACGGCCATTGGCAAGCTGCACCCGGCGGGCATTTCCGACATCTGGCTGGAGGCGGCGGTGTCGGCGATCATGGATCTTGAGGACAGCGTGGCAGCGGTCGATGGGCCGGACAAGGCGGCGGCCTATGCGAATTGGCTGGGGCTGATGAAGGGCGATCTGGTCGAGACGTTTGAAAAGAACGGCCAGACGGTCACGCGCAAGCTGAACCCCGATTTTGAATACAAGGCCCCGGATGGCAGCCCGCTGTGGGTGAAATGCCGGGCGCTGATGCTGGTTCGGAATGTGGGTCATCTGATGACGACGCCTGCGGTGCTGGACGCGAAGGGCCGGGAAATTCCTGAGGGGATTTTGGATGCTTTCGTGACGACGCTGTGCGCGATGCATGATCTGCAAAAGACCGGGGGGGCGCGGAATTCGGCGCAGGGTTCGGTCTATGTGGTGAAACCGAAAATGCACGGACCGGAAGAGGTGGGCTTTGCCTGCCGGATTTTCGACCGGGTGGAACAGGTGCTGGGTCTGCCTGCGAACACGGTCAAGCTGGGGATCATGGATGAGGAACGGCGGACATCGGTGAACCTGAAGGAATGTATCCGGGCGGCGCGGGCGCGGTTGGCGTTTATCAACACGGGGTTCCTGGACCGCACGGGGGATGAAATCCACACCAGCATGGAAGCGGGGCCGATGGTGCCGAAGGGGGCGATGAAGTCCAGCGCCTGGATTGCGGCATACGAGGCGCGGAATGTGGAAATCGGCCTTTCTTGCGGGCTGAAAGGCGCGGCGCAGATCGGCAAGGGCATGTGGGCGGCACCGGACCGGATGGCGGAAATGCTGGCGGTGAAGATCGGGCATCCGAAGGCAGGCGCGAATTGCGCTTGGGTGCCTTCGCCCACGGCGGCGACCTTGCACGCGACGCATTATCATCAGGTGGATGTGGCGGCAGTGCAGGCGGGCATTGCCGCCAAGGGCAGGGTGGCAACGCTGGACGACTTGCTGACGATCCCGCTGGCAACCGGAAATTTCCCGCCCGAAATGGTGCAGGCCGAGGTGGACAACAACGCCCAAGGCATTCTGGGCTATGTGGTGCGCTGGGTCGATCAGGGGGTGGGCTGTTCCAAGGTGCCGGATATTCATGATGTTGGGCTAATGGAAGATCGGGCGACCTGCCGGATTTCGTCGCAAGCCTTGGCGAACTGGCTGCACCATGGGGTGATCGACATTGATCAGGTGCTGGAAGGCATGATGCGCATGGCCGAGGTGGTGGACCGTCAGAACGCGGGCGATCCAGCCTATCAGCCGATGGCCCCGGCCTATGACGGCGAGGCGTTCCGAGCGGCCTGCGATCTGGTTTTCAAGGGGCGGGTGCAGGTGTCGGGCTATACCGAACCGCTGCTGCATGCGGCGCGGCTAAGGGTGAAGGGATAGCTCTCTTTCGCCCCCCCACCCCTAACCCCTCCCCACAGGGGGGAGGGGAGCCTCTTCATTCAAGCCGTGCCACTTTTAGGATAGCGCGCCTTCCCCTCCCCCCTGTGGGGAGGGGTTAGGGGTGGGGGGGGCGGTCAGCCCGCATCAATCCCCAGCGCATGAATCCGCGTGTTCAGATCACCAATCGCATGATGCACTGCGCGGTGGCGCGCCACGCGACCCATTCCTGCCAGCGCCGGGGCGCGGATCAGCACATGGAAATGGCTTTCCCCCGACCCGTCATCGCCTGCATGGCCGTGGTGGCGGTGGCTGTCGTTGCGGATGTCCAGTTCGGTGGGCTGAAAGGCCGCTGTCAGGCGTTGTTGCAATTCCTGTTCAACTGTCATCCGACCCCCCTTCAATCTGCCGTCAGAATGCCTAGAATGTCGGCCCCGAGTCGGAAAGGCAAGCGCATGACCAAACCCCCGTTCGAGTTCGACATCCGTGTGTCTACGGACAAGAAACGCAAGAAAGTGACGCGTCGGGGGATGTCGGGGGCTTTTGACACCTCGACCAAGGTCTGCGAATTTCCGAACTGTCAGGAACAGGGCCTGTATCGCGCCCCGAAATCGCCCGATCTGCTGGATGAATTCTTCTGGTTCTGCAAGGAACACATCCGCGAGTATAACCTGAAATGGAACTTCTTTCAGGGCACCACGGATGAAGAATTCCAGAAGTTTCTGGAAAAAGACCGGGTCTGGGAACGCGAAACAAAACCCTTCAGCCGCAAGGATGACGGCAATGCCTGGGCGCGGCTGGGGGTGAACGATCCTTTGGAAATTCTGGGCGAAAAGGGCACGCGCAATGCGCCGCCGGTCGCCACCGCCACTCGCAAGCTGCCGCCCACCGAACGCAAGGCGCTTGAGGTGCTGGATGCGCGCGACACCTGGACCAAGACCGAAATCCGCAAGCAATACAAAAGCCTGGTGAAAGACCTGCATCCCGACATGAACGGCGGCAATCGCGATGACGAGGGCCGTTTGCAAGAGGTGGTCTGGGCCTGGGATCAGATCAAGGACAGCCGCTATTTCCGCGACTAGGGGGCAGGGCTTTTAGCCTTGTCTCGCCGCTCGTGCCGGCAACGGTCGGAACAATACCGCACCTCGTCCCAAACCTTTTCCCATTTCTTCCGCCAAGTAAAAGGCCGCCCGCAGCCTGCACACAGCTTTTCCGGCAGGTCGGCCTTTTTCGGCTTGCGGCCCACGGTTACCCCATCGCCGCCACAAGCGCCTTCAGGCGGGCCAGCGGGTCATCGCTTCCCCAGATCTCGTCCCCAATCCCGAAGAAATCCGTCATCCCCGCCAGTTCCCGCACCTTTTCCACCGACAGCCCCCCCTCGGCCACCACCGGCACTTCGATCATCTCGCTCCACCAGCCGAACAGATCGGCTTCGGCCATTTCCCCGCTGCCCAGCAAACTCGCCCCCACCGGACCAAAGGCCACATAATCCGCCCCCGCCTCGGCCGCCCCCATCCCCTCATGCCGACTGTTCCCGCAGAACGCCCCGATGATGGCATCCGCCCCCAGATCCTTGCGCAAGCTCCGCAGGTTCTTCCCCCCATCCGTCAGATGCACCCCGTCCAGACCCAACCGCTCCACCAGCAGCGCATGCTTTTCGATCACAATCGCCACATCCCGCTGATGCGTCACCTCCCGCAAGGCATCCGCCGCCCGCGCGATCATCTCTTCATCCCGCGTTGCCACCGCCAGCCGCAGGCAGGCCACATCCACCCCATCCAGCACCCGCCCCAAAAGGCCGGGAAACACTGCCAGATCGAATGTCGGCGGCGTGATCAGGTAAATCTGCGGGCGCTCTTCGTTCATCATATCCTCGGGCGTAAAACTTCCCCGCCCTTTACCCCCTTTTCCACCCCTTGGCTACTTCGCAGGCAGCCCCCTCACAAAAGCCTTTGCCCCCTCCAACAACCTTATCCGCAAATCCTGATCCTCTGCCCAATCCCGCCCCAACCGCACCCAGCCCTCCATCGCGCGTCCCCCCATTTCCATCGCCCGCACCCCTTCCTCCTCCAAAGCCCAACCGTCATTCCCCTTGCCCAGCCGCACCAGAACCCCATCCTCTTTCGCCCCGCATAAAAGATGCCCCCGCCACATCCAGCAGACGCCCCCGAACATCTTGCGCAGCTCCAACCCCTCCAGATCCCCCAGATCCCGCCGCACCAAAGCCTCCAACTCTTCGTCCCGCATCGCCGCCTCCTTGCCAGACCATTCCCCATAGCCTAACACCCCTTCCCATGCAGCAAAGCCCCCTCAACCAGCCCCATTTCGTCCTTGTCCGCCCCCAGATGGGCGAGAACATCGGTGCCGCCGCCCGCGCCATGCTCAACTTCGGCCTCGACCGCATGCGCATCATCGCCCCCCGCGATGGCTGGCCCAACCCCCGCGCCAATGCCTTGGCCTCTGGCGCTGGCCGCGTCCTTGATCACGCGGGCCTGTTCCCCGACCTGCCCAGTGCCATCGCCGATTGCGATTTCGTCTTTGCCACCACCGCCCGTTCCCGCGAATTGACCAAGCCCATCGTCACCCCCGAACGCGCCATGCAGATGACCCGTGCGCTGATTGCCGAGGGCAAGCGCGTCGCCATCCTGTTCGGCCCCGAACGTGCCGGGCTGGAAAATGACGATGTCGCCCCCGCCAATGCCATCATCACCGTCCCGGTGAACCCCGAATTCTATTCGCTGAACCTTGGCCAATGCGCCCTGCTGATGGCCTATGAATGGGGCCGTCAGACCGGCGACACCCCGCCCGAGGTCATGGGCCTCGCCCGCACCGATTTCGCCTCGCAGGTGGAGGTGGAGCGGCTGGGCGACCATATGGAAGAGAAGCTGGGCGAAGTCGGCTTTTTCTACCCCGCCGAAAAAGCGCCCGGCATGCAACTGGCCCTGCGGAACATGTGGGGCAGGCTGGGGCTGACGAAGGCCGAGGTGCAGACCTTTCACGGCATGCTGCGGCAGGTGTGGTATCATTTTGGGAAGAAGTGAGGGGGAGCCGATCTTACCCGACAGCCCGTAGTGCCCCTCCTCCCCACAAGGCGGGAGGACGGCTCTCGGCAGCGCGATGTCGTCCCTTGAAACAGAAGTTCATCGCGGCCCCCTCCCCCTCGTGGGGAGGGATGGGGTGGGGGGCGTGGTGCCAACGAAAGCCCTTTCCAAACCTCTCTGCCCATGCACCCATTCCCAACGCCGCGCATCTTCCGGCCCCGATACGCGCCGCAGGCGCAGGGGCCAGCGCCTGCCCGTCCCGGCGGGCTGGCGCTTGGGTGCGGTCAGCGCCTTGACCCGATCGAGGATGCACCGGGCACGATAAAGCGCGCCGACGGGCCGTTGCAGCGCCACCCCACGGACAGGCGCTGGGCCCGCTTGGCGAAGAAACTTAGTGAGAAGGTGCTTCGTCTGCCACCTTCATCATTTGCACGCAGACATTTAAGGCTTCAATTTTATCCTTAAAAAGATCAGGTTCTACGCTTCCGGTAGTCACTCCAAGCCTCAATGACCTGGTCCGTGAAACCTTGCGTCGCTTGCCCCAAATGTGTGCTACCCGCCCCAACGATCCACTTCGTATCCCCAGGAAAGTAGGCAACCGTTTGTTCAAAAAGGCAGACCCAGTGCTCGGCAGCGTCCAAACCCATCGGCGACCGTTCATCGAACGGCACGGGCAAGGCATTCACCGCATCCCAAGTCAAGCGCTGCTTCGCATGGGTAATGGCTAAGGCGATCACGCCGCATCGCATGGCTCCGGCCCTTTGCCCCATCTTGGCTGCGACGATGATGCCGGGGTGGGGATACTTCAGTTCCTGCTGACCAAAGCCAAAGCGAAAACCATGAACGGAACCCAAGCTAGGCAGTTGCGGCGACAAGGTCACACCTGCGCCAAGGCTCAATTCTTCAGCGCTCCAGCCCGAAAAATTCTAAGTCTTCATCCCGCATATCGCGCGGGTTCCCACACCATGCTTCTACAGGTTCGAGAACAGCCAATTTCTGCGCGGCCAACCCGGCCTTTCCGTTCTCTGTGCGCGCATGGACCTGCGACGATCTTGCCGAGGAGGCGGATTTGAGGACAACAAGCTTGCCGGATTTCATTTCGCGGGGAACCATCTTACCGCCAAGCTTTGACACCGGCCCACCCTTGGCGAAGCCATCGTTCAGCTTTCCAGTGTTGCGTGCCATCCTGCCAATCCTTCATCCTTGCCTTGATAGATAGGCCCAATACCCTTAACCGTCAACTAACGCAGAGCCGCCGCCCTTCCCGAGAAAGTTTCAATACCGCCCAAATTGGGCATCATGGTGGCGCACCCTCAATACATCGTCCGCCGATACTCCTCCTCCAACCCCGCATCGACCTTGTCCATCGGCTCCTCCGCCGCTTTCCCCGTCTGGTCCAGCAGCATCTGCATCAGCGACGGCATCGCCTTGCGGTCTTGCAGCGCGGCAGGGTCCCACAGCCGCGAGCGGCGCAGGGCCTTGGCACAGTGGATAAAGACCTCGGCCACCTGCACCACAATCGCCAGTTTCGGCGTCCGTCCATTCACCGCCATCGGTTCCAAAATCGCAGGGTCGATGGACAAAAGCGCCCGACCGTTGATCCGCAACGTCTCATCAAAGCCGGGGATCAGGAACAGCAGGCCGACGGAAGGGGTGGCCAGGATATTCGCCAAAGTATCCAGCCGGTTGTTGCCGGGCCGGTCGGGGATGGCCAGCGTGCGGTCGTCCAGCATCCGCACAAACCCGGCGGGGTCGCCACGGGGGCTCACATCGGCGCGGCCTTCGGCGTTCTGGGTGCCGATGCACAGAAAGGGCGCGCGGGTGATGAAATCGCGGGCGTGCTGGTCCAGATGGTACAGGCTTTTCAGGGCGGCCAAGGTGTGGGTCGGTTCAAACAACCCGCGCAGGGCGGTTTCGTCTTCGATGATGAAATCGGGATTGATCTGAAATTGGCTCATGCGTTTTCCAGTCGGATGTTGGCTGATGATAGCGTTAGCAGCGCTTGGCGGATCGGTCTACAAAAAGGCGTGCCGGGGGGTGGTCGTTCAATCCGCGGTAGGGTGCGCATTCATGGCGCACCACAGGCGCGCAAAACCGCACGCCGCCGCAACACCCCATTCACCATGCAAACGAAAACATTGAAAGCTGATAGAATTCAAAAGCCTAACGACGATTTCACGCGTGAAAAGCCAGTCTCCCTTGCCGTTCCCCATCCCCCAGCCTAGGTTGCCCCCAGATCAGGAGGCCGGTCATGGCAGCATCACCCACCCGCAAGATTTTCGAAGACGTGACCAGCAACGCCCCGCCCCCCGTGGGCGGCGGGATCGACCGCCCGAAAGGCGCGCGCCGGGGTGTGCGAATCTGGCTGGTCGGCCTGTTTTTGCTGGTCGTGGCGATGATCACGGTGGGGGGGCTGACAAGGCTGACCGATTCCGGCCTGTCGATCACCGAATGGAAGCCCGTAACCGGGGCCGTTCCCCCGCTGAACGAGGCGGCTTGGGAAGCCGAGTTTCAAAAGTATCAGGCAATCCCCGAGTATCAGCTCCAGAACAAGGGCATGACCCTCGCCGAATTCAAACAAATCTACTGGTGGGAATGGGGCCACCGCCAGCTTGGCCGGGTGATCGGTCTGGTTTGGGGCCTGGGTTTCCTCGCTTTCTGGCTGACGGGAAACATCCCCCCCGGCTGGACCAAGCGACTGCTTGGGGTCGGCGCCCTAGGCGGCCTGCAAGGGGCCATCGGCTGGTGGATGGTCGCCTCCGGGCTGAAGGGCGAGATGCTGGACGTCGCCAGCTATCGGCTGGCCATCCATCTGGGGCTGGCCTTCGTAATCCTCGGCTACCTTGCATGGTATGTCTTCCTTCTGGGCCGCAGCGAAACCGACCTCCTCCAAGCCCGCCGCGCGCGTGAGGCCAAGCTGTTCAGCCTTTCGACGGGCTTGCTCCATTTCACCTTCCTGCAAATCTTGCTGGGGGCCTTGGTGGCCGGGATCGACGCAGGGCGGGCTTTCCCGACATGGCCCCTGATGAACGGCCAATTCTTTCCGGCGGATGCCTTCTATGTGCCCGACCGGCCCGTCTGGGCGGCCTTCTTTGAAAATGCGGGGCTGGTGCAGTTCATCCACCGCATGTCGGGCTATCTGCTCTTCATCTTCGGCATCGTCGTCTGGCTGCGTGGCCGCAAGTCGGCCTATCGCGCGACCCGCCACGCTTTTCATGCCGTCATGGCGATGCTGTTGGCCCAGATGGGCCTTGGCATCGCCACGGTGCTGACCCTCGCTCATGTTCATGTGGCGATCACCCATCAGATTGGGGCGGTCATTCTTTGGGTGCTGATCCTGCGGGCGCGGCATCTTTCGCAATATCCTCAAAAGGGCTCGATCCGGGAAGGAACGGCATGATGACGGTCTATGATCAACTGATGGCGCATGAACGGCAGACCCAGCTTTTGGCCTCAGTCGCGGAACGGCTGGGCTGGGATCAGGAAACGATGATGCCCCCCGGTGCCGCCGATCAGCGGGGCGACGAAATGGCGGCGCTGGAGCTGGTCTTGCACGCGCGGCGGACCGATCCGCAGATCGGCGAATGGCTGGCTGCGGTGAAGCCGGAAGGGGCGGAACAGGCGGCGCAACTGGGCCATGTCCGGCACAGCTATGAGCGGGCGGTGAAGGTTCCGGCCCGTCTGGCCGAGGAACTGGCGCGGATCTGTTCCACGGCTCAGGGCGTCTGGGCCAAGGCGCGGGCGGAACAGGATGTGGCGGCGTTCTTGCCGGTTTTGAAACAGGTGCTGGCGCTGAAACGGGAAGAGGCGGCTTGTTACGCGGACAGCGGGCATGACTTGTATGACGGGCTCTTGGATGGCTTTGAACCGGGGGAAACCGGGGCAGGGCTGGCGGCCATGTTCGACCGGATGCGCCCGCGTCTGGTGGCCTTGCGGGGCGCGATCCTTGACAAACCCGCGCCCAAGGGCCTGACGGGCCATTTCCCCAAAGACAAGCAACTGGCCCTTTCGCGGGAACTGGCGCAGGCCTTTGGCTATGACTTCAATTTTGGTCGCCTAGATCTGGCCGTCCATCCCTTCATGTCGGGGCAGGGGGCGGATGTGCGCATCACCACCCGCGTCGATGAAAGCGATCCGTTCAACTGCATCTATTCGACCATCCATGAGGTCGGCCATGCGATGTATGAAGGTTCGGTTTCGCCTGCGTTGCGCATGACCCCGGCAGGGCGGGGCGTGTCGATGGGGGTGCATGAAAGCCAGAGTCGCATTTTTGAAAACCAGTTGGGCCGCAGCCCGGCCTTTGCAGACTGGCTGTTCGGGCGGATGCGCGACACTTTTGGCGAGGCGGGGGCGGCGGAGGCCACGGCTTTCGCGCGGGCGGTGAACCGGGTTCGGACGGGTTACATCCGGACCGAGGCGGATGAGATTCACTATAACCTGCATGTCATGCTGCGGTTTGATCTGGAACGGGCGCTGATCAAGGGTGATCTGGAGGTGGCGGACCTGGAGGCCGCCTGGAACGACCGCTACCAGGCCGACTTTGGGCAGGCGGTGGACAAGCCCTCGAATGGGATGCTGCAAGACGTGCATTGGTCGGCGGGGCTGTTCGGTTATTTCCCGACCTACACCTTGGGCAATGTCTATGCCGGATGTCTGCACAAGGCGCTGAGGGCTGAGCTTCCCGATCTTGATGCGCAGATGGCGGCGGGCGACATGAAGGCCGCAACGGGCTGGCTGCGCGATAAGGTGCAGGTCCATGGTGGCCTGTTCACCCCGCGCGGAGTGATTGAACAGGCGGCAGGCCATGCGCCGGATGAAGGGCCGCTGCTGGATTATCTTGAGGCGAAATTCGGTGCGCTTTACGGGTTGTAAGGCATGAAAAAGCCCCGCTGAAAGGCGGGGCTTTTCCGAATGGAAAGGCGATCAGCCCTTGGCGCGGGTGAACTTGCCCTCGATCGTGGCCCCGCTTTCGATGATCAGCGTCGTGTAATTCACATCCGTCTTGACGTTCGATGTCGAACGCAAGGTCAGCGACTTGCAACTGATCTTGCCGTTGGTTGTGCCCCGGATGTCCACGGTCTCGGCGGTGATCCGGCCTTTCAGCTGGCCGTCCTGCCCGATGATCACGCCTTGGGATTCGATTGTTCCATCGACCACGCCCAGAATTTCGACACTGCCATTCGCGCGAATGTCACCGACGATGCGCAGGTCGGCGGCCAGTACCGATTTGCCGCCCGGTTGGGCCGGACGTGTGGCGGGAAGGGTTTCGGCGGTTTCGGTGGACATCGACAAGGCTCCTACAGGCGGGACGGCTGGGTCACGCGGGCTTTCCGGCGATAAAGCGGCAGGTTTGGCGGATGGTCAAGGGGGAGAGGCTTTGCCGGGCCATGCTGTCGGCCCGGCAGGGGTTATTCCGGCTGATATTCGCCGGAAAGATCTTGGCTAAAGGATGAAGTCACCCACGCCGATGCTGGTGATCTTGGTATCGAGCAGCAGAATGATCATTTCGGCAGCCATGTCCGAATCCGTGTTCAAGAGCAGGCGGACATTGTCACCGGACTGGATCGCCCGCACCTGACCCGCCTTGGTAAAGGCGGCCTGACCGATGAACCTGAAATCCTGATCGCGCGCCAGCTCGCTGTTGGCGTCCAGTCGGTCGAGTCCGATCCGGTCGGCCCCATCGCCAAAATCGCGGATGCGATCGATCTGGCGCAGGTTGGAATCGCCCTGTTGGGCAAAGACGAAACGGTCGCCCCCGGCGCTGCCGGTCATCACATCGGCCCCGCTGCCACCGAGCAAAAAGTCATTCTGATCGCCACCGACCAAAGTGTCTTTGCCCGTGCCGCCCATCAGCGTGTCATTGCCCACGCCACCCCAGATCTTGTCATGCCCTTCGTTGCCCGTCAGCAGGTCGGCCCCGTCGCCGGCCGCCACGCGTGGGGTCAGGCGGAAAATCTCGCCGTCCAGACCAAGGATGTAAAGATTGCCGCGCGAATCCTCGCCGAAGGAGACGATCTGATCGACCGACCCGCCCAGTTCCAGAAGCTGCGCGGTGCGGTTGGCGGCGTCCTGTGCCTTGCCATCGACCACGCGGAAGCTCCACAATTGGTTGGTGACGAAATCGGCGTAGAAATAGACCCCCTCCATCCCCGGCCCTTGGCCGCGATAGACATAGCCGCCGGTGATGGAAAAGCCGCCGTTCGGGCCATCGACATGCGGATATTCGACCAAGGGGTCTGTCAGCCCGTCCGGCGCGGTGCCTTCATGCGGGTGCTGGCCTTCGCGCCAGTCCCAACCGTAATTCTCGCCCCCTTCGCTGTCGAAGGGTTGGAAATTGATTTCTTCCCATTTGTTCTGACCGACATCGGCGATGTAAAGATCGCCGGTCTCCCGATCAAACGAGGGACGCCAGGGGTTGCGCAGACCGGTGGCCCAAATCTCATCGCGGCCCGCGACGTCGGCATAGGGGTTGTCCTCGGGAATGGCATAGGCAAGGCCCGGGTCGGGCGGGCTGGTCACGTCGATGCGCAGCATCTTGCCCAGCAGGCTGTCCGTGTTCTGGGCGTTGCCGTCGGGGTCGCCCGAACCGCCACCATCGCCGGTGGCGATGTAAAGCATGCCGTCGGGGCCAAAGCCCAGCCAGCCGCCATTGTGGTTGCTTTCGCCGGGGTGGGGGATGGTCAGGATGACGTCAGTCGCAGCGTCAGCCGCAAGCGGATCACCCGCCGAGCGTTGACCGACGCGGATTTCCAGATCGCCGTCTTCATTTACCATATAGATATAGAATTTGCCGTTGGTGGCATAGTCGGGGTGAAAGGCCAGCCCCAGCAGGCCCTGTTCGCCATCCTCGGACATCTGATCGTTCGGAATGGTCAGGAAGGTGGATTTCGTGCCAGTCTCGGGATCCAGAATGCGGATCTGGCCGGTCTTTTCGACGATATAAAGATTGTCATTGTCGCCCGGCGCATGGGTCAGAAACACGGGCGCGTCAAAGCCATTGCCCACGCGTTCCGCGACGATCTTGCCCGTGCCTGCCTGTTTGTCGGCCGCGCCAAAACCATAGATGACATCATTGCCGCGCCCGCCCAGAACGGTATCGGCCCCTTCGCCCCCGGAAATCGTGTCATTGCCGCGCAGGGTGGAGATGCGGTCGCCTCCGGCGCTGCCGTCAATCTGGTCAGCCTTGTTGGTCTGGGTCAGCATGTCAGGGCCCAATGTGGGCATTGGTTTTGCCATCGTTATAAATCCTTTGTCTTTTGCCGCAGAAATTGGGCGATCCTTGCTGAAAGGTAAAGCAAATCTTGGCCGGCCAAGGGTCTGATGTCGCGGACAGGCGACAAGCGGCGCATCGGGGCTTGACCGAAGGCCCGCCGCGCCGTGAACTGGCGGCAGAGGAGTGACCGAGAATGCCCGAACTGATCCTGACGAATGCCCGTATCCTGACGATGGACCCCGCAAACCCAAGGGCCGAGGCGGTCGCCTTGCGGCAGGGCAAGATCCTGGCGCTGGGGGCAAGGGCGCAGATCGAGGCGCTGGCCGGGCCGGGGACGCAGGTGATCGACGCCAAGGGGCGGACGGTGCTGCCGGGCTTTGTCGAAAGCCATCTGCATCTGGTCTTGGGCGGGGCGGAACTGGCGCATCTTTATGTGGGGGGGGTGCGGGGCGTGGATGCCCTGCGTGCCGCTTTTGCGGGTTTTGCGGCGAAGAACCCAGATGCGCCGCTGTTGATGGCCCAAGGTGGCGACCACGCGATGCTGGATCACCCGATGACACGGGCCGATCTGGATCAGGTCTTCCCTTCGCGGCCCATCGCCATCACGGCGCATGACCATCACACTGTCTGGGCCAATACGGCAGCCTTGCGGGCGGCGGGGATCCTGCAAGGAGCCGTCATGCCGCATGGGCATGAGGTGGTGATGGGGCCGGACGGTCTGGCCACAGGCGAGCTGCGCGAATTCGAGGCCTTTGCCCCGGTGATCGCCTTGGGCGGCGAGGAACGCCTGAACCTCGGGATTGCCACGGGGGGCGAGCCTTCGCCCTGGCCCTCGGATGCTGAACTGGCGATTGACCGCGCCAAGGTGCTGCGCGGGCTGAAACATTGCGCGGCGCATGGCATCACCAGCATGGTGAACATGGACGGCAACCGTTTTACGCTGGAACTGCTGGACGGTCTGCGGCGTGAGGGTAACCTTCTGGCGCGGGTCAAAGTGCCCTTCCACTTCAAACCGCATATGGAATTGTCGGAGCTGGACAGGGCGGTCGATATGTCGATGGCCTTTCAGGACGACTTTCTAAGCTGCAACTTCGTCAAGATGTTCATGGATGGGGTGGTCGATAGCCGCACGGCGTATATGCTGAACGACTATCCCGGCCATCCGGGGCATCGGGCCGAGCCCTTGTTCCCGCAGGCCCGGTTCAACGAAATCGCCACAAGGATCGACGCCTTGGGCATGCAGATGGCGGTGCATGCCATTGGCGACGGGGCGGTGCGCACCACGATTGACGGCTATGAGGCCGCGCAAAAGGCCAATGGCCCGCGCGACAGTCGGCACCGCATCGAACATATCGAACTGATCGACCCCATCGATATTCCCCGCATCGGCGCCTTGGGCATCATCGCCAGCCTGCAACCGCCGCATCCGCCGGGGGCGATGGATTTCCCGTTGGAGCCGACCTTGCAGACGCTGGGGGCCCATCGCTGGAAGGACGCCTATCTGTGGAAGACGCTGGCGGGGCAGGGGGCAAAGATCGCCTTTGCCTCGGATTGGCCGGTCACCGATGTCAGCGTCATGCGCGGCCTTCAGGCGGCGCTGACCCGGCAGCCCTATCCCGGATGTGCGGATGAACGCCTGTCGCTGATGGAATCTCTGCACGCCTATACGGCAGGCGGCGCCTATGCGGCGCATTGGGATCAACTGACCGGGGTGCTGAAACCGGGTATGGCGGCGGATCTGGTGATGCTGGAAGGCGATGTCGAAGCGATTCACCCGGATTCGCTGGGGATAACCCCGGTAGCCCTGACCATCTGCGGCGGAAGGATCACCCACCAAGCGATTTGACCTGACATTCGTTCGGAAAATAAAGGTCGTAAATCAATAACTTGCGACATAATTTGAAGTTTTTTGCAAATTCGTTTCTTTTCCCTCTTGCGACTTCGGTGCGCCCTCCGTAAATACCGCCTCACCGAAGCGGAAGA
>NZ_BMYJ01000010.1 GCF_014652215.1 Neogemmobacter tilapiae
AAGCTCCGCTTCGCCATCCGCGAAGGCGGCCGCACCGTCGGCGCTGGCGTCGTGTCGAAAATCATCGAGTAACCAGAACGCGTGGGATGGGTGGAAACACCCATCCCGCCTAACGAAGGGCATGAAAATGCAAGGCCAGACTATCCGCATCCGGCTGAAAGCCTTCGATTACCGCGTCCTGGATGCCAGCACGCAGGAAATCGTCAGCACAGCCAAACGGACCGGCGCCACCGTACGGGGCCCGATTCCGCTGCCGAACAAGATTGAGAAGTTCACGGTTCTCCGTGGTCCGCACATTGACAAAAAGTCGCGCGACCAGTGGGAAATCCGCACGCACAAGCGTCTTCTCGACATCGTTGACCCCACCCCGCAGACCGTGGACGCGCTGATGAAGCTCGACCTCGCTGCTGGCGTGGACGTCGAAATCAAAGTGTAAGGGGGCATCACCATGCGCTCTGGCGTTATTGCAAAGAAACTGGGCATGACCCGGTTGTTCCTCGAAGACGGCAAACAGGTTCCTGTCACCGTTCTTCAACTGGACAGCCTGCAAGTCGTGGCTCAACGCACCGCAGACCGTGACGGCTATACCGCCGTCCAACTGGGTGCAGGCGTGGCGAAGGCCAAGCGGACCACCGCTGGCATGCGCGGCCATTTCGCGAAAGCGAATGTCGAACCGAAACGCAAGATCACGGAATTCCGGGTTTCCCCGGAGAACTTGATCGATGTGGGGGCCGAGATCACGGCTGACCACTATCTGGCGGGTCAGTTCGTCGACGTCGCAGGCACCTCGATTGGTAAGGGGTTCCAAGGGGCGATGAAGCGGCACAACTTTGGCGGTCTGCGGGCCAGCCACGGTGTGTCGGTCAGCCACCGTTCGCACGGTTCGACGGGCCAATGCCAGGATCCTGGCAAGGTCTTCAAAGGTAAGAAAATGGCCGGCCATATGGGTGCCGTTCGTGTGACGACGCAGAACCTGCAAGTCATGCGCACCGATGCAGACCGTGGCCTGATCATGATCAAAGGCGCAGTCCCCGGTTCGGCCGGTGGCTGGGTCACGATCAAGGATGCGGTGAAAAAGGCGGCTCCGGCTGGCCTGCCGCTTCCGGCAGCGATCCGCTCGGCCGTTGCAGCAGCTCCGGCAGCCGAAGTGGCTGTCGAAGGGGGTGAAGCGTGAAACTTGATGTGATCCAACTGGACGGCAAGAAAGCCGGTTCGATTGACCTGAGCGAAGATCTGTTCGGGCTGGAACCGCGTGCCGACATCCTGCACCGTGTTGTGCGCTGGCAGCGGGCGCGTGCCCAAGCTGGCACCCATTCGGTGCTGACGCGTGCCGAAGTGTCCTACTCCACCAAGAAGATCTATCGCCAGAAAGGCACCGGCGGCGCGCGCCACGGTTCCAAGAAGGCACCGATCTTCCGCCACGGTGGTGTGGTCAAGGGCCCGATCTCGCGCAGCCATGCGCATGACCTGAACAAGAAGTTCCGGGCTTTGGGTCTGCGCCATGCTCTTTCTGCCAAGGCGAAGGCCGGCGAGCTGATCATTCTGGATCAAGCCGTCATGGCCGAAGCCAAAACCACCTTGCTGGCCAAAGCCGCCAAGGAACTGGGCTGGAAGCGTGTGCTGATCATCGACGGTGCCGAAGTCAACGCAAACTTCGCTTTGGCCGCACGCAATGTCGAAGGTATCGACGTGCTGCCGACGATGGGTGCAAACGTCTATGATATCCTGAAGCGTGATCAGCTCGTGATCACGAAAGCGGGTATCGAAGCACTGGAGGCTCGTCTGAAATGAGCGCGAAACCCGAACATTACGACCTGATCAAAAAGCCGGTCATCACAGAAAAAGCCACGATGGCGTCGGAAAACGGCGCTGTGGTGTTCAACGTGAAGATGGAAGCGACCAAGCCGCAGATCAAAGAGGCCGTTGAGGCCGTCTTTGGTGTGAAGGTGAAGGCCGTGAACACGACGATCACCAAGGGCAAAGCCAAGCGTTTCCGTGGCCGTCCCGGTGAGCGTTCCGACCGCAAGAAAGCCTATGTGACCTTGGTCGAAGGCAACACGATCGACATCTCGTCGGGCCT
This sequence comes from Neogemmobacter tilapiae, assembly GCF_014652215.1. Taxonomy (GTDB): domain Bacteria; phylum Pseudomonadota; class Alphaproteobacteria; order Rhodobacterales; family Rhodobacteraceae; genus Neogemmobacter; species Neogemmobacter tilapiae. The sequence goes on from NZ_BMYJ01000010.1 coordinate 2,081, forward strand.
CTAAGCCCCAGAGGCGTCTGGTAAAGGCCCCTGCTTTGGCGGGGGCCTTTTGCATTGCGGCTGTTGCGACCGGACGCTGCGTTAGCCCCCAAATGAATCTTCGCAAAACCGATACAACCGCACTGGACGCGCCCAAGGATTTCCCCTATGCAGCGCCCTGTCGCTTGGCCCCGGATTCGCTCCGGGGCTTTGTGATTTGTTATCTGGGATCTTCGGAGCCCTTCACCCGGAACCTCGCAAAAGGTTCCGCAAGCAAACGGAAGACAGAAAGCATGGCACTCAAGTCGTATAAGCCGACGACGCCAGGCCAGCGTGGGCTGGTTCTGATCGACCGTTCGGAGCTTTGGAAAGGACGTCCGGTTAAAGGCCTTACAGAAGGTCTTACGAAAACCGGCGGACGGAACAATACCGGACGCGTCACGATGTGGCACAAGGGCGGTGGCGCAAAGCGTCTTTACCGCATCGTGGACTTCAAACGCCGCAAGTGGGATATGGCCGCTGTTGTGGAACGGATCGAATATGACCCGAACCGCACCGCCTTTATCGCTTTGGTGAAATATTCGGACGGCGAGCTGGCCTATATCCTGGCCCCGCAGCGTCTGGCCGTGGGTGACAGCGTTGTCGCCGGCGCCAAGACTGACGTGAAACCGGGCAACGCGATGCCGTTCTCGGGGATGCCGATCGGGACGATCGTGCACAACGTCGAACTGAAGCCAGGCAAGGGCGGCCAATTGGCCCGTGCAGCTGGCACCTATGCCCAGTTCGTCGGTCGTGACGGTGGCTACGCCCAGATCCGGCTGTCGTCGGGCGAACTGCGCATGGTCCGTCAGGAATGCATGGCGACCGTTGGTGCCGTGTCGAACCCTGACAATTCAAACCAGAACTTTGGTAAAGCCGGTCGTCGTCGTCACATGGGCATCCGCCCGACCGTTCGCGGTGTTGCGATGAACCCGATCGACCACCCGCATGGTGGTGGTGAAGGCCGGACCTCGGGTGGTCGTCACCCGGTTACGCCTTGGGGCAAGGGCACCAAGGGCAACAAGACGCGCAGCAACCGCGCTACGGACAAGTATATCGTTCGTTCGCGTCACGCGAAGAAGGGGCGCTAAGCCATGGCACGTTCAGTCTGGAAGGGCCCGTTCGTCGATTCTTACGTCTTGAAAAAGGCCGAGAAAGCGAAGGATTCGGGCAAGAACGAAGTGATCAAGATCTGGTCGCGTCGTTCGACGATTCTGCCGCAGTTCGTTGGTCTGACCTTTGGGGTCTACAACGGCAAGAAACATATCCCGGTCAACGTGACCGAGGAAATGATCGGTCAGAAATTCGGGGAATATTCGCCGACGCGGACCTACTATGGTCACGCCGCCGACAAGAAAGCGAAGAGGAAATAAGCCATGGGTAAGGAAAAGAATCCGCGCCGCGTGGCCGATAACGAGGCGATGGCCAAGCTGCGCATGCTGCGCACTTCGCCGCAAAAGCTGAACCTCGTCGCCGGTCTGATCCGGGGCAAGAAGGTCGACAAGGCGATTGCCGACCTCACCTTCTCCAAGCGCCGCATTGCGAACGACGTGCTGAAATGCCTGCAATCGGCCATTGCCAATGCCGAGAACAACCATGGCCTTGACGTGGATGAACTCGTTGTGGCCGAGGCTTGGTGCGGCAAGAACCTGACGCTGAAGCGTGGCCGTCCGCGGGCACGTGGCCGTTTTGGCAAGATCATGAAACCGTTCAGCGAGCTGACCATCAAGGTGCGGCAAGTCGGGGAGTCTGCATAATGGGTCAGAAGGTCAACCCTATCGGGATGCGCCTACAGGTCAACCGGACCTGGGACAGCCGCTGGTATGCGGACACCAAGGACTACGGCAATCTGCTGCTGGAAGACCTCAAAATGCGCGAATTCGTGCATGAAGAGTGCAAGCAGGCTGGCGTGTCGAAGGTGATCATCGAACGCCCGCACAAAAAGTGCCGGGTGACGATCCACACCGCACGTCCGGGCGTGATCATCGGCAAGAAAGGTGCAGACATCGAAGGTCTGCGCAAAAAGCTGGCGAACTTCACCAAGTCGGAACTGCACCTGAACATCGTCGAAGTGCGCAAGCCCGAGATGGATGCTCAGCTGGTGGCCGAGTCGATTGCACAGCAGATGGAACGTCGCGTTTCGTTCCGTCGTGCCATGAAGCGTGGCGTGCAGAACGCGATGCGGATGGGCGCTCTGGGCATTCGGGTGAACGTTTCGGGCCGTCTTGGCGGCGCTGAAATTGCACGTACCGAATGGTATCGCGAAGGCCGGGTTCCGCTGCACACGCTGCGGGCTGACATCGACTATGCCCTGTCCGAGGCGGAAACGCCTTATGGGATCATCGGTGTGAAGGTCTGGATCTTCAAAGGCGAGATTCTGGAACACGACCCGCAGGCGCATGACCGCCGGCTGGCCGAAGCCCAGGACGGCCCCGCACCGCGCGGCGCTCGTCGCGATCGCGCGTAAGGGAGTAGGGACAAATGCTGCAACCGAAACGGACGAAGTTCCGCAAACAGCACAAGGGCCGGATCAGCGGCGAAGCCAAGGGCGGCTTTGACCTGAACTTTGGCACCTATGGTCTGAAAGCGACGGAACCCGAGCGGGTCACCGCTCGTCAGATCGAAGCGGCCCGCCGCGCGATCACCCGCCACATGAAACGCCAAGGTCGCGTCTGGATCCGGATTTTCCCGGATGTTCCGGTCTCGGCCAAGCCGGTCGAAGTGCGGATGGGTAAAGGCAAGGGCTCGGTCGACTATTGGGCGGCCAAGGTAAAGCCGGGCCGGATCATGTTCGAGATCGACGGCGTTGCCGAAGTGATCGCGCGTGAGGCTCTGCGTTTGGGCGCGATGAAACTGCCGGTCACGACCCGCGTCGTGGTGCGTGAAGACTGGTAAGGAAGATGGGCAGATTGCCCATCCTACAAATAGAGGCCCCGCCGGAAACGGTGGGGCCTTTTCAACAGGGAGAAGACCATGGCCGAGATTTCCACGCTTTTCGTGACCCGCCTGTATCGCGCGGCTTTGAATGATCTGGCGAAGGTGCCGGTGGATTATGATGAGCTGAAGCGGACCTGCGAGACCTTTGCTGAGGATGACGAGGCGGGGCAGCAGTGGTGCGAGGACAACGGCTATCCCGGCTATACCAGCTATGCCTCGCTTTCTGATCTGGCCTGGCGGTCTCCCTTGTTTGCCGACCTGACGAAGGCGCTGGACAAGCATGTGGCGGCGTTTTGCAAGGCGTTGGAGTTTGATCTGCAAGGCAAGAAGCTGAAATGTGACAGCCTGTGGATCAATATCCTGCCCGAGGGCGGCACCCATGCCAGCCATATTCACCCGCATTCGGTGATTTCCGGCACGACCTATGTTTCGATGCCCGAGGGGACCAGTGCCCTGAAACTGGAAGACCCGCGCCTGCCGATGATGATGAATGCCCCCCTGCGGAAGAAGGGAGCGGATCAGGCGGTGCGGCCCTTTGTTTATGTGAAGCCTTTGGTGGGCGATGTCCTGCTGTGGGAAAGCTGGCTGCGGCATGAGGTGCCGATGAACATGGCCGAGGAAGAGCGGATTTCGGTGAGTTTCAATTACAACTGGGGCTAGGTTTTCACGCGTGAAATTGGTTCTATAGTACTGACATTGATTATATATTTAGACTATAGAATATATTAAACGGCCAGCCGAAGGCATCTGCTGTGGCAAGTCGCGTCAATTGGGGCGGATCTTGCCGCAGAGCGCTGGGGACCTGGTCGGGACACCAAGCGCAAAGAAAAGGCGGCCCCGAAGGACCGCCTGTCATTCCGAATGGCAGGGAATCAGATCGCCGTCTTGATCCAGTTTTCCAACGCGGCTTTGGGCGCAGCGCCGACCTTGTTGGAAATCACTTCACCGCCCTTGAACATGAAGAGGGCAGGGATACCGCGAACACCCAGTTGCGCCGGGCTGTCCGGGTTCTCATCCACATTGACCTTCACGATCTTGATCTTGCCGGCGTATTGCGCGGCAAGTTCTTCCAGCGCCGGGCCAATCTGGCGGCAGGGGCCGCACCATTCGGCCCAGAAATCCACGACAACCGGCACATCCGACTGGCGCACTTCGGCGTCGAAGGTCTGGTCGGTTACGGCAACGGTGGCGACGCCCATGATCCATACTCCTTGGATGCGGCTTGAACAGGACCATGAACCTAAGAACCTGATCTAGCCCCGTCAAGGGCAAGAGCCGCAATCCGTCGTATCAAAGCCGCCTTGCATGGGCCGCATGGCAGCTTAGATCAGGCCCGCGCTGCGGAACAGCGCCTTGACGTCTGACTGGGGGCGCGCGCCGACATGGCCGATCACCTCACGCGCGGCGATGACACCCATTTTGGCGGCGCGTTCCAGCGATTGGCCGGTGGCCATCCCGTAAAGGAAGCCCGCCGCGAACTGATCGCCCGCGCCGGTGGCATCGACGGGGGTGACGCGGCTGACGGGCGCCTCGGCGCGTTCATCGCCGTGGAAAACCAGCACGCTTTCGCCCGAACGGGTGCAGACCACCGTTTCACAGGCGGCCCGTGCTTTGGCCAAGGCGGCATCCAGATCGTCGGTTTGGTAAAGCGAGGTCCATTCGTGGACATTGCCGATCACGAAATCCATCTGTTCGTTGATCAGCCGAATGAAATCGTCGCGGTGACGGTCCACGCAGAAGGGGTCTGACAGCGCAATCCCCGCCTTGCCGCCACCCGCATGGCAGGCATTCGCGGCCTTGAGGAAGGCCTGTTTGCCCTTGTCTTTGTCGAACAGATAACCCTCAAGGAACAGCCAATCGGTCTGGCCCGCCACGGCCTCGCTCACATCCTCGGGCCCCACCTCGGAGGAGATCCCCAGATAGGTGTTCATCGACCGCTCACCATCGGGCGAGACAAAGATCATCGAACGGCTGGTCGGCAGATCGGCCCCCGCGACCGGCGCATTCGGGAAATCGGTGCCATCCTTGGCCAAGGCCTTTTCATAGAACCGCCCCAGCGCATCATCCCGCACCCGTCCGATGAAAGCGGTCTTAAGGCCCAAGGCCCCTAGCCCGGCCAGGCTGTTGGCCACGGAACCGCCCGGCACCTCGGAATGGTTCTTCATCGCCGCGTAAAGCGTTTCCGCCCTTTCGCGTTCGACCAGTTGCATGATGCCTTTCTCGATCCCCATCAGGTCCAGAAACACGTCATCGGCCTGTGCCAAGACATCCACAATGGCATTGCCGATGCCCACAACCTGATAGCGGCTCATGCAGTCTTCTCCTCGAACGGACAAAGGTCGTTGATCAGGCAATCCGCACAGCGCGGTTTGCGCGCTTGGCAGATATACCGCCCATGCAGGATTAGCCAGTGGTGCGCATGATGCTGGTATTCGACGGGAATGTTGTCTTCGATGGCGCGTTCCACCGCCACCACATCGCGGCCCGGACAAATTCCCGTCCGATTGCCGATACGGAAGATATGCGTGTCGACGGCCTGTGCCGGATGGCCCCACCACATGTTCAGCACCACATTCGCCGTCTTGCGGCCCACCCCCGGCAGGCTTTCCAAGGCTGCCCGCGAACTGGGCACCTGACCACTAAAGCGTTCGACCAGCAGGCGCGACAGGGCGATCACATTCTTGGCCTTGTTGCGGAACAGGCCGATGGTCTTGATGTGCTGCGTCAGCGCCTCTTCACCCAAGGCCAGCATCTTTTCTGGCGTGTCAGCGATGGGGAACAGCGCGGCAGTCGCCTTGTTCACCCCGATGTCGGTTGTCTGCGCCGACAGGGCCACCGCCACCAACAGGGTAAAGGCGTTTGTATGGTGCAATTCGCCCTTGGGTTCAGGTTCCACCGCCTGAAAGCGGCGAAAGACTTCGCGGATCGTGTTATAGTCCATCTGGGGCTGCATATCTTCCTTCTGCCAAAGCCCGCGCCCTTGGGCAAGCATCGGCGGAAAGCGGCGCATTTCGCCTTGCGGCTATCGGGAACCAGAGGTGGTTGGTATACGTTGAGACATGGCCTGCCCTGATGCAGGCCGGCAACAACATTGGGCACGAGCCACATCATGATGAAAACCCCGCTGATCCTTTCCTTTGCTGGCGTTCTGGGCCTTTCGGCCTGCGTCTCGAACGATCCCTATGCCAATTCCAACGACCCGAACGCCCGCGCCAAAGGTGGTGCGATCACCGGCGCGTTGATCGGCGGTGCTTTGGGGGCGATGACCTCGGACAAGCACAAGGCCGACAAGGCTTTGGCCGGGGCCGTCTTGGGTGGTCTGGCCGGTGGCGCCATTGGTGCGGGGCTGGACAAGCAGGCGGCCGAACTGCGGTCGGTGAACAGCGCCTTTACCGTGACGAATATGGGTGACTATCTGATCGTGAACATGCCGCAGGACGTGCTGTTCGCGACTGACAGCGCCGCGCTGCGCCCGGATCTGCAATCGAGCCTTGCAGCCGTGGCGGCGAACCTGAACCGCTATCCGAATTCGACGATCGAGGTGATCGGCCATGCCGACAACTCCGGCACGGCGGCCTATAACCAAGATCTGTCCGAACGCCGCGCTTTGGCCGTGGCGGGCGTGCTGCGGGCCAATGGCGTGGCCGGGGGCCGTGTGGGGGCCTATGGCCGGGGCGAGGCACAGCCTGTCGCATCGAACCTGACGCCCGAGGGGCGGGCGCAGAACCGGCGCGTGGAAATCATCATCCGCCCGACCCGCTGAACGGGCGATACGCAAGGAAAAGGGCAGGCGAAACGCCTGCCCTTTTGCTTTGGTCTGTGTCGCTTTTAGTGAAGACGCTTTTAGTGAAGGCGGGCCGCCACCTGGATGATCGCATCGTCAATCGACGATTGCGCTTTTTCCTTGGTGGCCTGTGCCGCCAGAACCTCGGTCGCCGCAGCCACGGCCACGTTCACCGCTTTCTCGCGCACTTCCCGCACCGCCGCCGCCTCGGCGCTGGCGATCCGGTCGGTTGCCGCCGCCAGACGGCGGGCAATCGAAACCTTCAGCTCTTCCTTGGCTTGCGCCGCAGCGGCCATCGCCTCTTCCTTGGCCGAAGCTACGATCCGTGCCGATTGCTCTTGCACTTCACGCGCCTTGCGGTCGTAGGAACCCAAAAGCTCCTTGGCCTCTTCCCGCAGGGCGCGGGCTTCGGCCAGTTCTGCTTTGATCTGCTCGGCCCGCGCATCCAGCATGCCCGTGACCTTGCCCGGCACCTTCATGTAGACAAGGATGCCCACGAACAGAAGGAAGGCCAGCAGCACCACGAAGTCGGTGTTGCGCAGCGAAAAGAAGGGGCCGGTGGCCGCAAAGGCCGGGCTTGCCATCAGCGTTGCGGCCGTCGAAAGGATCAGCTTGTTCATCAGATTACCCTTTCAGTCGGGCAGCAACCGCTGCCTGAATAGAGGCCGCATCGGCATTGCCACCCAGAACCGAAACCAGTTCTTGCGCGGTTGCGCCGGCCACTTCGGTCACGCTTTGCAGCGCGCCGGCCCGGATTTCGCCGATGACCTTTTCCGATTCCGCCGTCTTGGCCGCGATTTCGGCATCGGCCTTGGCTGTCGCCGCATCCAGATCTTTCTGGATTTCAGCTTTCGCTTCGGCCACGATTTTTGCCGCTTCGCTCCGCGCGGTTGCCAGCGCGTCGTTGTAGGCTTTTTCCGCGTCGCGGGCTTTTTGCTTCAGCTCTTCGGCCGCCGCCAGATCATTGGTGATCGTGCCACGACGTTCGGCCAGAACCGCCCCGATGCGCGGCAGCGCGATGCGCGACAGCACGACATAGATGACGACCAGCGCCACCAGAAGCCAGAAGATCTGGTTCGGGAAATGGGCGAACTCAAGTTGCGGAATGCCCGCTTTCGCGGCCTCGGCCCCGTGTTCCGCCACTGTTGTCTCAGTTGCCACGTTGTCCTCCTTCGGATCCGTTTAGCGGATCAGCGGCACCCGGTTAGGATGCCGCTGTCCAGATACAGGATTCGAATTCCGGATCAGACCGCGAACATCAGCAGCAAAGCGACGAGGAACGAGAAGATCCCCAGAGCTTCGGCAAAGGCCAGGCCGATGAACAGCGTCGCGGTTTGCGAGGCAGCAGCCGACGGGTTGCGCAGGGCACCGGCGAGGAAGTTGGCAGCCACGTTGCCGACCCCCATAGCGGCCACGCCCGAACCGATGGCGGCCAGACCGGCACCGATGAACTGACCCAGGTTTGCGATTTCGCCTTCCATGATTTCTCTCCTTGGATGGTATTCTGATGTGTTTCGGTTGTTCGTATTGACGCTGGTCAGTGGCCCGGATGCAGGGCGTCTTTCAGATAGACACAGGTCAGGATGGTGAAGACATAGGCCTGAATAAAGGCGACCAGCACCTCCAGCCCATAGACGGCGGCGATGCCAAAGATCGCCAGCGGGCTGATCAGCGTGACTGCTGCAAAGCCTGCGAAAACCTTGATCATGGCGTGACCGGCCATGATGTTGCCGGCCAGACGAATGGAATGGCTGACCGGACGGACGAAGTAGCTGATCACCTCGATCACCGCGATGATGGGGCGCAGGATCAGCGGCGCATCGGACATCCAGAACAGGCCCAGAAAATGGGTGCCGTGTTTGATCAGGCCCAGCAGGGTGACGAAGATAAAGACGCCAAAGCCCAGAACCGCCGTCACCGCGATATGCGAGGTGGGTGTAAAGGACATGGGCAAGAGGCCCAGCATGTTGGCGAACAGGATGAAGACGAAAAGGGTCATGATCATGGGGAAGTATTTCACTCCGTCATGCCCCGCGATTTCCTCGACCATCTTGTAGACCATGCCATAGGCCATTTCCGCCATCGACTGGATGCGGCCCGGAATGACAGCGCGGCCACGGGTGCCGAAAACGAACAGGGCAACCACGACCAGCACGCAAAGGCCCAGCCAGAGGGTCACGTTGGTCGGCGTATACCAGTGGATCGGACCATCGCCGAACAGCGGCTTGATCTGGAACTGGTCCAGAGGATGGAAAACCAGTCCGCCTTCCTCGTGCGCTTCACCCGCCATTGTCTTCCCCTTCACCGGCCGCCTTGGCGACCTCTCTTCTCTGCACTTCACGGGCCGAACGCAGCATGGTCTTTATCCCTGCCGCAAGGCCCGCCAGAATGAACAGCACCAGAAACAGCGGCATGGTCCCCAAGACCTTGTCCAAACCGAAACCGATGCCAAAGCCGATCATCAGACCGGCCACCAACTCGATCACCATCCGCCAGGCCAGGTTGGCCTGACGAAAATCCTTTTCCGCGCGGGGCGGCGGCGTGTTGGCCGCTTTGACCTTGGTCAACCGCTCCTCAAGCCGCTCGAGCTGGGCGCGGGTCGCATCATCGGTCATGGTCAGAACCCCGTGGAATTCGCGGGCAAACTAGGTGCGAGGGGGGCAGGAGTCAAGGCGGCATTTCATGCGGAGAAAGCCAATTAAGTATATGATTTAAAATTATAAATTATGTAGCCCGACATTACCGGCCATCCGGGCGCGGCCCAGCCCATATTCAACCATCCGGTTGACGGTTTGCCCGCAAAAGGGCAAAGCAGGGCCATGGATGCCGCCCTCGACACCGCCTTTGCCGCCTTGGCCGACCCTACCCGCCGCGCCATTCTGGCGATGCTGTTGGAGGATGACATGGCCGTGACCGATGTTGCCGCCCCCTTTGCCATGTCGCTGGCCGCCATATCCAAACATCTGAACGTTTTGGCCGACGCGGGACTGATCACGCGTGAGAAGCGCGGGCGGGTCATCTGGTGCAAGTTGGAACCCGATTCCCTGCGGGCCGCTTCGGTCTGGATGCAGGGCTTTGGCCAATTCGAGCCGGTTAACCTTGAGGCCTTTGAACGTTTCCTTGAAACCGAGTTGTCGGACCCACCGCCCGAAGAATAGCCCGCAACCGGAAACATTGCCCAGATAACGCGCCAAACAATCCCCGCGTGTGCCGCAGTTTTGCCCCGACTCCCGCAGAAGCTGAACCCATCGAAGGCAAGACAAGCGGAGTAATGATCATGCGGTTTTTGATGTCCCTGTTCGAGGCAAGCGTCGGGAATGACACCTTTACGCGTCGCCTGGACCGCTTGAGCCGCCGTCAGCCCGCCCCGGTGACGGGCCGCGTGGTCTTTAGGACTCGGTCAGCACGTCGGGGAGCCTGAGTTCCCGGATCAGGTCGCGCAATTCCTGCCGGGCGGCGATGTTTGACATGTTCATCTGCCCCTCGCCGGTTTCTTTTAGGTCCAGCAAGGTCAGGCCCTTGGGGAACAATTCCCGAAAGATCACCCGTTCGGAAAAGCCTGGGGCGACACGAAAGCCGATGCGGCGCGACAATTCTTCCAGCGCCGCGCCCACCTTGCGCTTGTTGTTCATCGCTTGCGCGCCAAGCCGGTTGCGCAAAACGATCCAGTCGATGGGCTTTAGCCCGGCCTGCGCCCGCGACTGGCGCGCGGCCCAGACCATTTCAGCATAGATCGACGGCCCTAGAACCTTGCCGCTGTCGGGGTCGGTGCGGGCCAGAAGGTCGAAATCAATGAAACTGTCGTTGAGGGGGGTGATCAGCGTGCTGGCCGAGGCATGGGCCATCTGGCTGAGTTTCGTATGGCTGCCGGGGCAGTCGATGACAATGAAATCAGTGGCGCTGTCCAGATGCTCCATCGCCGCAGACAGGCGTTCGCCGTCCTGCGTATCGGTCTTTTGGCTGCTGGAGAGGTCGACATATTCCGGCATCGGCAGATTGTGCCCCGAACGGGCGACAAAGGCGCGGCGGTTTTCCAAGTAGCGGCCAAAGCTGCGCTGGCGCAGATCAAGGTCCAAGGCGCCGACACGCTTGCCCAGCCGCAAGAGGGCGGTGGCGACATGCATCGAGGTGGTCGACTTGCCCGAGCCACCCTTTTCATTCCCGACAACGATAATATGCGCCAAATCTTCCCCCGCGCATGGAATTCATGGGCTGGCAGGCCCGTTGCGCCAAGGGGCTATCTGTTGGCCGATGAGGGCGCAAGGGGTAACGCTATTTCAAGCCGCTCGTTCAAGGAGCCTCTGATAGACCTGATCCGAAACACTCTGCTCAATTACGTTGGCATTATGCGAAAGAACACCAAGATAGGTGCCGAGCGCTTTTTTGTCGACGACCACTGCCACACGACCGGGCGCATTTTCTAGCCTTGCCAGATCACCAAATTTTGCCGCTGCGTAAATGACGGAATTCTTATGCTCGCTGACTGCTTCGAAAACGAGTTTACGCTCTTTGACTGTTACAACAGATGTCAGATGCCATTTCGTATTTGAAGCACCGACGATTTCGACATCCCTCGCCACAAATTTCGGATCATAGACGGATCGCAGACGCTCGATCAGAAGTTCCGAGTTATCCTTATGCCTGCGTTCTGCGATTCTCATCGCAGTGAGATTGACTGCTTCTTGCGAAGCGTTTGCGATCACGGCGACTGCCCCTATCAGTTGATCCTTGTTCGCCGTCAGAAAGAAAAAGGCGGCATCATCGAAGCTGATGCCCACCGTTTCTGCGATGGTCTTGGCCTGCCGACGATAGATCCCTTCACCGCCCATCAGCAGGGCCTCTTCGAAACCCGCCCCGAAGTCGGATACAAAGAAATTTTCACCGTTCTGTTCGATGCGGACAACGACATATCCCCCGCTGGCATACATCAGGGGAGTCGTCACGAAATGCGCCCCAGCAACACTTTCTACGCTGACAAGCCGTGCAACGGCGGCGCGCACAAAGTCTTGAATCACATGGGCTTCTTGTAGCGTGGCGTTCATATCAGTCGGGCCGACCAAGGAGGTGGTGGCAGCAATGCCACGCCCTTGATTCTAAATTGTTTTTCAACAAACTCAAGGGCCTTTTCAAAGGGCATGTCCGCGACCGGAACCGCGATATCCAGGATACCGTTCCGAACACGTTTCGGGGAGTAGGCCCAATTGAGATGGAAGTCATGAAGATGCGTACCCCTGATGGCGATCATCCTATATTCGGGCGGCCCGCAATTCTTGTTATTATGCGCTTGAAATGGACGCCAATCCAGTCGGCAAATCGGTCCCCCCTTGGGCTGCGAGGTCGACGGGGAATACTCCAGCTGAAAGGCAACTTGTCGATCCGGTAGTTCAATTCGCGCCCTTGCCCGGAAGGCCAAACCGGCCATTGTTACGCCATCAATGTCTAGAGGGGATACAAGATCAGCATAATCCTTGCGCGCGGTCACAACCCAATCAGGATTGATGGCCAGTTCCTTCTGCGCCACATAAAAACTGTCGAGATCAACATCTGTCTGCATGGGCAGATAGTCCGACAATTTTTGCGTGAGTCAATCGCATCAGCGACTGGATGAAAAAGGGCGCAACCTGCGTTGCGCCCTTTTCTTTCCGCGAAGGGTTGGATCAGAAACCCAGACCTTCGTATTTGTTCTTGAACTTCGACACGCGGCCGCCGGTGTCCATCAGTTTGGCGGTCTGGCCGGTCCAGGCGGGGTGGGCCAGCGGGTCGATGTCGAGCGCCATCTGGTCGCCCTCTTTGCCCCAAGTGGTTTTGGTTTGAAAGATCGTGCCGTCGGTCATCTTGACGTCGATCAGGTGGTAATCGGGATGGATGTCTTTTTTCATCGTTCCGGTCCTTATTCGGCGTCTTTGGCTTTGTAATTGGTGACTTCGGCGATACGGGCCGATTTGCCGCGACGGGTGCGGAGGTAGTAAAGTTTCGCACGGCGGACACGGCCACGACGCACAACCTCGATCGAGTCGATGTTGGTCGAATAGAGCGGGAACACGCGTTCCACGCCTTCACCGAAGGAAATCTTGCGGACGGTGAACGAGGCCGAAATGGTCAGACCGCCCTTGCGGCTGATCACGACGCCTTCATAGTTCTGCACGCGCGAGCGGCTGCCTTCGGTCACTTTGAAACCGACGCGAACGGTGTCGCCGGCCTTGAAGTCGGGGATATTCTTGCCAAGCGCGGCAATCTGCTCGGCTTCGATCTGCGCGATGAGGTTCATGCGCTTCTCCTACATATGCTTGCGGTGGTTCCGCAAAGGTGATGCCGCCGCATTGCTTCTGGTCCTTGACCGGATCCCCGCAGTGCGAGTCCGCCAGAGTTGTGGCCTGCTTTGATCGACCGCCCCTTTCCATCTGTTCCCGCCAAAGGTTGCGGGTCCGGCAAAGGGAATCGGGTCCGACGGGCCTTTCGACCCCGGACCGTGGGCGTATAGGTCGGGTGGGGGCACGGGTCAAGAGGGGTTGCAGGGGGCAGGGCAAAGCGCGACAAGGGCAGGCTTTCAAAGGATGGTTGGGATGGATCAGGCAGGGCGGCCCCTGATGGGCGTGGCGCTGGTGTCGCTGGCGGTGTTTCTGTTCGCGCTGTCGGATGTGGTGGGCAAGCATCTGATGACGCTTTATCCGGTGCCCTTTGTGCAGGCGGGGCGGTATCTGGTGAACCTGTCGCTGCTTTTGGTGATCATGGCGCCGCGGCATGGGGCGGGGCTTTGGCAGACGCGGCGGACGGGTCTGGTGCTGCTGCGGGGTGGAATTCTGGCGATGGCGTCCTTGACGATGGGCCATGCGCTGCGGCTGATGCCGGTGGGCGAGGCGGTGACGATTTCCTATCTGGCGCCATTCCTGCTGATGCTGGCCTCGGGGCCGGTGTTGGGGGAAAGGGTGCCGGGGGCGGCGTGGGTGGGGGCAGGCGTGGCCTTTTGCGGTGTGCTGCTGATTCTGCGGCCAGGGTCAGGGTTGGACCCGGTGGGTGTCATCTGGGCCTTGGCGAATGCAGGGCTGGCGACGGGTTATATGCTGACGACACGAATGCTGACCCGCAGCGAGACGACGATGGCGATGCTGTTCCATGTGGCGCTGGTGGGGTCGGTGATCTTTGTGGGGATGGCTTTGGCCGATTGGCCTGCGGTGTTGCCGGGGGCGGGGGATGCGGGGTTGATCCTGCTGCTGGGCTGTCTGGCGACGGGGGGACATTTCCTGTTCACGGCAGCCTTCCGCGAGGCCCCTGCGGCGCTGCTGGCCCCGATCAACTATGTGCATCTGGTTTGGGCGGGGCTTTTGGGTTGGCTGGTGTTCGACCATCTGCCCGATGCCCTGTCGATTGCGGGCATGGCGCTGGTTCTGGCGGCGGGGATGTCGGTGGCCCTGCGGGCGGCGCGTCAGTCCTGATCCTGCCCGCGTCTGGCCCAAAGGTCGGGCCGCCGTGCGCGGGTGATCCGTTCCGATTCCGCCCGGCGCCATTTTTCGACGGCCCCATGGTTGCCCGAGGTCAACACTTCGGGGATATCGCGGCCTTCCCATGTCTGGGGTCTGGTGTATTGCGGATATTCCAGCAGCCCCGCCGAAAAGCTTTCCTCTTCGGTCGAGGCCTGATTGCCCAGAACGCCGGGCAGCAGGCGGATGGTGGCATCCAGCATGGCCTGGGCGGCCAGTTCACCGCCGGTCAGGACAAAATCGCCCAAGGAGACCTCTTCGATGCCATAGGCATCAAGAACCCGCTGATCGACGCCTTCGAACCGACCGCAAAGGAGGGTCAGCCCCTTGGCCCCCGCCCATTGGCGGGCCTTGGCCTGGGTAAAGGGGGCCCCACGCGGGGACAGATAGACGACGGGCCAAAGGGCGCGGTCGGCGGGCGTGTCAATGGCGGCCTGATCCAGCGCGCGGGCCACGACATCGGGCCGCAGAACCATACCCGCGCCGCCCCCGGCGGGGGTGTCATCGACATTGCGGTGCTTGCCTTCGCCAAAAGTCCGCAGATCAATGGTGTCCAGCGCCCAGCGGCCCATATCCAGCGCCTTGCCAGTCAGCGACAGGCCCAGAATGCCGGGGAAAGCCTCGGGGAACAGGGTGATTATCCGTGCCGTCCAGGCATCCTTGACGCGCACATCGGCCATCAGGTCGCGCGGCTGGGCTGAAACGCGGATGGCCAGACGGCCATGCGATTTTTGCGGGGAGGGCGGGGTGTTGTCTTCGGTCATGACCGGGCCATACAAGGAAACACGCCCCGCCGCAAAGCCCCCGCTAGCGGGCGACCCGCCGCGGCTTGGCCTTTTCGATCAGATCAGCCAGTTCCAGCAAGGGCCCGGCGTGGTTTGCATGTTCCCCCGTGGCGCTGACAATGTCTTCGGCCTGCGGAAAGCTGGACCAGAGTGTCTTATGCTGGCGCATCAGGGGCAAACTGCGGGTCAGGAACAGTTCCATCAGCCCATGATCCCCCTTGGCCAAAGCAAAGGCCTGGGCCGGGGCCGGAATGGGCATGTCGCGCAGCACCTGTGCCGGATCGGTGGCACGGAGAATAAAGGCTATGCGCGTCGCCATTGGCGCGTCGGATGATTTGATTTGCGATGTCAGGCTTTTCAGCAAAGGCCGCGCCCCGACATGGTCGGACATCGCCCTAAGATGGTTTTCCACCACGCTGGGTTTGGTGCTGTCGGGCAGTTTTGCAAGGGGGGCGGTCAGTTCGTCGGCCAGTTCAATCTCGGCTTCGTCCGAAAGGACGGTCGGCACACCGATCTTGCCCAAAGCCTCGTTCACCAAACCACCAAAGCGGGTTTCATCGCTGGGATCCCAGATCAGGCGCGAGATCGGCAAAGCCATGAAGGAAATGATCAAGGGCAACATTGTCGGCATCGAAACGTTCAGAGCGGCGATTCCTGCCATACCGCTGCCGATGGCCATACAGACCGCCACGAGGAGCGCTTGGGCGGCTGTCTGGGCGGTCGCGCGAATCCAGGTGTCGCTTTTTTCCCAGGCGTGGGGGTCACGTGGCCAGTTCGAGGGGCGCATGATGAAAAGCCAAAGCACGAAGATGGCGGTAAAAACTGGAACCATAAGCCAGCCATGCCCCGCCAGTCCGGCCAAAAGCGGCCCGATGTACAAAAGCGCGGTGGCGCCCATCAACAGCCGCAGCCGAGTTTGCATCACTTTCCCCCAGACTTGTGATTGGCGACAGTTTGCGTCGCAATCCGGGTTTAGTCCAGAGTTTCGGGCAGGTCTACAACGATGACAGCTTTGGTCAGGTCGACGGTGGGAACATTGGCCAAGGTAAAGGGCACCAGCAAGGTTTCGCCGCCTTTGAGAGGGCGGATTTCCAGAATGTCACCTGCGCCGTGGTTCTGCACCGCAATAACCTGGCCCATTGCCGCGCCGCCGGTGTCTTGGGCCATAAGCCCGATCAGATCGTTGTGATAGAATTCATCATCCGGCAGGCGCGGCAGGCGGGAACGGTCGGCGTATAGGCTAAGGCCGCGCATCGCCTCGGCCTGGTCTCGCGTCTCAACCCCGGTCAGGCGGGCCCCAAAGCCACCGGACACCGCCTTGGTCAAGCGGATTTTGAAGGAACGGCTGCCGTCCTCGGTAAAAAGGGGGCCATAAGAGGCGATATCTTCGGGATCGGCGCAAAAGGATTTGAGGCGGACCTCACCCTGCACGCCAAAAGCCCCGGATACAGCACCCACCAGAATTCGATCCGTCATTGTCTTCCCCTAGCGCCTTGCGCTGATCAAGGCGTCAGCCCGCTTTTCCCAGCCCGCGCGTTCCAATTCGGGCGTGTCATCGTCGTGTTCGGGCCAGCCAAGGCAGAAATAGCCGATGAATTGCCAGCCCGCATCCACCTGAAAATCGGCGCTCAGGCGGGCGGGGTCAAGGATGGAAACCCAGCCAAGGCCCAGACCTTCAGCGCGGAGGGCGAGCCAGAAGAGCATGAGGGCCGAAACACAGGAATAGGCGCGGGTTTCGGGCATGGTGGCCGCGCCAAGGCCTGCGCCCTTTTCGGTCGTCTGATCGCAGAACAGGGCGAACTGGAGGGGGGCCTCTTGCAGGCCCGCGAGTTTGAGGCCGGCATAGATTTTGGCCTTGTCGCCATCATAGCCCGAAAGGGCCTGTTCATTGGCGGCGTGGAAATTCTGCTGAATCTTGGCGCGGATGGCGGGGGTTTCGGCCCAGACCAGCCGCCAGGGTTCGCAAAGGCCCACGGAGGGGGCATGGCGAAAGGCGGTGAGGCAGCGGGCGAGGGTTTCGTCCGGCACCGGTGTCGTGCGAAAGCGGCGCACATCGCGCCGCCAACGCATGAGATCATGGAATTCGGCCCGAAACTCCGGGCCGAAAGCCCGCCCCTGCGGGTTGTCCTGCAAGGGCGGTGAAAGGATCACTCTTCTGCCGGGGCAGCAGCGCGGGCGGCTTTCTTGGCCGCGCGGTCCGCCATGGCTTTGCCGGGGACAGCCGATTTCGGGTTGCTGCGGGTTTTCTTTTCCAGAACGCCAGCGGCTTCCAGCATACGGGCGACGCGGTCGGTCGGCTGTGCGCCTTGGCCCAGCCAATGCTTCACGCGGTCCAGATCCATGCGGACGCGGTTTTCGTTGTCTTTGGCGAGCATGGGGTCATAGGTGCCCAGCTTTTCGAGAAAGCGGCCATCGCGGGGCATACGGCTGTCGGTGGCCACGATGGAATAGTGCGGGCGCTTTTTGCTGCCGCCACGGGCCAGACGGATTTTCATGGACATGGGTCGTCTCCTTGGGTTTTCGTGGTTGATGGGCAGATTGCCCATCCTACGGTTGGTTATTCGGTAGGATGGGCAGTCTGCCCATCTTGGGTTGCGTTACTTTTGTAGTTTCTCGTGATGCCTGATGACTTCGCTGATGATGAAGGTCAGGAATTTCTTGGCCAGTTCCGGCTCTAGATCGGCCTCGCGCGACAGTTCCTCCAGCCGGGCCATTTGCCAGGCCTCGCGCCCCGGATCGGACGGGGGGAGGTCGTGTTCGGCTTTAAGGCGGCCCACGGCTTTGGTCTGTTTAAAGCGTTCGGCAAGGGTGTAGACAAGGATGGCATCCAGCCGGTCGATGCTGGCGCGGTGTTCCTTGAGCAGGTCTTGGGCGCGGGTTTCAGGTGTGGACAAGGGTTGTCTCCTTGGTCAAATCGTGGCGCCAGACCTGACAGCCATCGCACATTGCCTCATCAAGCACCGCGCCAAGCCGCTGGGCCAGCCGGGCCGAGGCGTGATTGTCGGGGGCGACATAGCTGACGACCTGATCCCAGCCGAGCCCCGTGCGGGCAAAGCCGCGGGCGGCGCGGGCGGCCTCCGTCGCATAGCCCTGACCGCGATGGGGGGGCAGAAAGAGCCAGCCGAGTTCGGGTTCCAGATCGCCGGGTTCAAAGCCCAGCAGGACAAAGCCCAGATGGGTGGCGTCAGAGAGGCGGTCGACGGACCAAAGGCCATGGCCGCGCATCATCCAACTGCCGCAGATCGACAGAAAGACCTCGAACGCGGCGGGGCGGTCGAGGGGGCCGCCGAGATGGCCCAAGGCATCGTCGGCAAAGAGCCGGGCAAAGGCGTTGAAGTCACGCATGAGGGGCGCGCGCAGGCGCAGGCGTTCGGTGTCCAGCGTGGGGATGAGGGCGGACACGGCCCCGGCCAGCATGGCCGCGCGGCCGGTGGGGGCGTTTTCCCAAGGGGCGATCATGGCTGGCCCCCGGTGTGGCGATAGATGATGCAGTCGTGGCCTGCCAGATGGAAGTCCCCCTCGGCCTTGGCGCCCATGCGGATGGCAAGGGCTGCAGAGCGGTGGTTGGCGGGGTCGATCAGGCTGATCAGGGGCTGCGGCGAAATCCGGGCGTGATAGTCGGCTTTCGCCGCCTGTGCCGCCTCATAAGCGTAACCCTTGCCCTCGGCCTGTTCATAGACATGCCAAGCGAGTTCGGGTTCGGGCCAGCCATCATGGCAGATGACGCCAATGCGCCCGAGGAATTCGCCTTGATGGTCGTCAATGGAATAGAAGCCATAACCGCGCAGAGCCCAAAGGCCGATATTGGCGAGCAGACCGCGCCAGACATGCTGGCGGGGCGAACCACCACCGATGAACGCGGCGCGGGGACTGTCGTTGAAGGCGAGCATGGCCGGGAAATCGGTCTCACGCGGGGCGCGTAGGATCAGGCGTTCGGTGCGCAGTTCGGGGATGAAGGACAGGGTCATGCCGCCCTCCGATAGCGCCAGACATCGGTGCCTTCGCCGCCCGGCGTGGCGGCATCGCGGTCGATCTGGCCGCCCAAGCGGCGGGCGACATTGGCCGAAGGCGTGTTGGCCGGGTCGATGTAGCTGACCACGGTGTCCAGCCCGCGCGTGTGGAAGGCCCATTGCAGCAGCGCGGCGGCAGCCTCGGACGCGAAGCCCTGGCCTTCAAAGCCGTCATAGAGGAACCAGCCGAGTTCGGGTTCCGGAAAGATCGGGCCATGGCAGAGGGCGACCTGACCCACGGTCTGGCCCTGATGGGAGATCATCAGGCCGCCCATGCCCAGAAGCGGCCATTGGGCAGAGTCATTGGTGAAAAAGGACCAAGCCTTTTCCGTGCCATGCGGCCCCCCCATGAAACGGGCGCGGTCCGTCGCCAGAAACGCCTGATAGGCGGGGAAATCGTCGATATGCAGGGGGCGCAGCACCAGACGCGCCGTTTCAAGCCGGGGGGCTTGGGCAAAGCGCGTTTCTTTGTGGTGCGACAAAGCGGTCATTTCTTCTTCATCAACCCCGACAAGCCCCCAGGCAGGGTCATGCCCTTGGGCATGCCGCCAAGGCCCGCCAGACCACCGGGCATGCCGCCCATCTGGCCCCGGATCTGGCGACCGGCTTCTTCCAGTTCAGCGGGCGACATTTTCGACGGGTCGGGCAGACCACCCTTGCCCATCATCGCCTTGATTGCCTGTTTCAGCATGCCGCCCTTGCCCATCTGCTTCATCATATCGGCCATCTGCCGATGCTGTTTCAGCAGCTTGTTCAGGTCGGCCACATCCAGCCCCGCCCCGGCGGCGATGCGCTTTTTGCGGCTGGCGGCCAGAAGGTCGGGGTTGGCCCGTTCCTTTTTCGTCATCGAATTGATCAGCGCGATCTGGCGTTTGATCATGCGGTCATTCAGCCCTGCCTCATCCGCCTTGGCCGACATTTTGCCCATGCCGGGCATCATGCCCATCATGGCCTGCATGCCGCCCATTTTCAGCATCTGTTCCATCTGCATTTTCAGGTCGTTCATGTTGAACAGACCCTTCTGGAACCGCTTCATCATGCGTTCGGCCTGTTCGGCCTCAAACGTTTCCTGCGCCTTTTCCACAAGGGCGACGATGTCGCCCATGCCCAAGATACGGCCCGCGACGCGTTCGGGTTCAAACACCTCTAGCGCGTCCATCTTTTCGCCAAGGCCGACAAAGCGGATCGGCTTGCCCGTCACGGCCCGCATGGACAGGGCCGCACCGCCGCGACCGTCGCCGTCCATCCGGGTCAACACGACGCCGGAAATGCCGACCTTGCCGTCAAATTCCGAGGCGACCTTGACGGCATCTTGCCCGGTCAGACCATCGACGACCAGCAGGGTTTCGCGGGGGGCGGCGATGTCGCGCACCGCCTGAATTTCATCCATCAACACTTCGTCGATGTGCAGACGCCCGGCGGTGTCAAGGAAGAGGACGTCATAGCCCCCCATCGCCGCCTGGGTTTTCGCCCGTTTGGCAATCTGGACGGCGCTTTCGCCTTTGACGATGGGCAGGCTGTCGACGCCGATCTGCGCGCCCAAGATCGCCAATTGCTCCATCGCCGCCGGGCGGTTGGTGTCAAGCGAGGCCAGCAACACGCGCTTGTTGTTCTTTTCGGTGAAGCGTTTCGCCAGTTTGGCGGTGGTGGTGGTTTTGCCCGAGCCTTGCAGACCGACCATCAGCACCGTGGCGGGCGGGTTGTCGATCTTCAGCGCCTCAACCGGGCCTTCGCCTGCCAGAACGGCGATCAACTCGTCATGGACGATCTTGATGACCTGCTGGCCGGGGGTCACCGATTTGGTGACAGCTTGGCCGGTGGCCTTTTCCTGCACACGGGCGACGAAATCGCGGGCCACGGGCAGCGACACGTCCGCCTCGAGCAGCGCGGTGCGGACCTCACGCAGGGCGGTGGCCACGTCCGCTTCGGAAAGCGCGCCCTTTTTGGTCAGGCGGTCAAAGACGCCGCCAAGCCGTTCGGACAGATTTTCAAACATGGCCCGTTCCTTCGCATGATGCAGATGCCCCTATATCGGAACGCATCCACCCCCTGCCAAGCCCGATCCCGTGACAAAGCCGAAACGCACCCGTGGGCGCAACGCGCTGACGGATGGCGATCCCGGCATAAGCCTAGGGACCGGAAGCGCTGGCTTCCGGGGAATTGGGAAGGCCACTACGCCGGTTGGGGGGATGAGTCAAGCAAGCGCTGCCACGGGGGCGGCGAAGGGCCGTGTCCGCCCGGGGGACGGCGGACGCGGCCCGGCTAGTCGCCGGGGCGAAACAGAAAAAGCTACAACCCCTGCGCCGCAAGCCACGCGATCAAGGCGGCTTGATTGGCCTCGGTCCAGTCAGCGGGGGCCAGAACCGCCTGCCATGCCGCCAGATAATGTTCGGCCTTGTAGACATGGCCGGTGCCCACGGGCGTTGTCGTCGCCAGCATCATGTCAAAGGCCACTTGCAGAAAGCTGACCACGGGCACCCAAGTCAGCCGTTCTGACACATCCGGGGCGCGGGGGCTGTCGTACCAATCGGGCTTCCACAAGGCCATCGAGGTCTGGAAATGCACGATCGGATCAGATGGATAGGCCAGATAGACAATCCGCATCCGGCCCCAGGGCGCGGTCGCTTTGCCCGTCAGGTCGGTCTGGGTGGTAAAGCGCACCACCGAACCGTCGCGGAAGCGCGGGGCCCAAGAGGGCGTGCCCGCCAGACGGCCATCGCGGATTTCGGGCCAGGTGCGGCTGGCAAAGGGCGGGCCAGCCCAGACCGCCCCTTGATAGGGGTCATTGACCAGATCGAAATTGTCGGCGGAAAGGTCGCTGTTCAGCGCGCCCAAGCTGAGACCAAACAGATAAAGGGCGGGGCGTTGATCGGGCGGCAGGCTGTGCCAATGGCCATGCACCGCCTGAAACACCGCCTTGGCGGTTTCGGCCCCATATTCCGGTTCGACGAACAGCGACAGCCAACTGGGCAGATAGGAATACTGGACGGAAACCGAGGCGATGTCGCCGCCCGCCAGAAACTCGACCGGGGCCATGCCCGCCGGATCGACCCAGCCTGTGCCAGTGGGCGTGGCGATGACCAGAACCTTTCGGTCTAAGGCCCCGACGCGCTGCATTTCCGCCAAGGCCAGTTCGGCCCGGGCCTGCGGTGTCTCGGCATGGCGGAGGCCCACAAAGATGCGCAGGGGTTCCAGCGCCGGGCGGCCGGTGACGGCGGTGATCGCGGCGGCATTGGGGGCGGCCAGAACGCGCAGACGGCCTTGGCGGCCCAGTTCGTCCCACGACAGGAGCGAGGCGGCGCTGCCGGATTGGTCTGCGCGTTGGGGCGGGGCCTCGGCCTCGTCCAAGGCGTCGATCCGTTGATAGATGCTGTCAGCCAGTCGCAAAAGCTGTCGCACGACCAGCCGATCGCCCACCGACCAGAACAGCAACAGGGCCAACAAGGCCGCGGCAAGAATCGCCAGGCGGCGGGGGGCAAAGACCAGCAGGCGGTTGGCGGCCATCGCCATGACATGGCCGAAGAGGCGACCGAACAGGATCAGAACGGCGGCCAGACCGACGGCGACGACCAACAGGATCAGGGGCCGCACGGTTTCGACCGGGGGCAGGCCCAAGGCGTGATGCAGCGAGTTCTGATAGGCGGTGGCCAGCCAGAGCGCGGCGGCGATGGGGATCAAACCGGCCAGACGCAGGATTCTTTGGGTGCCGGTGGAAAGCCAGGATTCGCCACGCAGGCCAAGCCAGCCCAGCATGCCCGCGACGAGGGCGGCGATGCCATAGCCCGCCACAAAGCTGAGACCCGCCAGAGCGCCCTGCACCGGACCCGAGCGGGGGATCAGGCTGGGCTGGACGGCGGCCAGAAAGAACAACCCGCCAAGGATCAATCCTGAGGGCCGCAGTGGTGCCTTCCAGGGCATAGGGCGAAACAGGGGCACTTCGGCGGTGACGGTGGGGCGGGGCAGTTGCGCAGGGTTTGGCGTTGACAGCGGTCGTGCCACCGGCCTCGTCCTTGGCCTAGCCATTGGCGAGCCAGCCGTTGATGGTTTCGATCAGACGATCCGCCTCGGCCCGGCTGACCTTTTGGCTGGACAGCGGATGCTCTTTTGGGCCGCGCGGCGTTTTCAGCATCAGGGCAGGGCGCATATCAGAGCCGCCGCTGCCGGGCATCATATGCAGGGTTGCCCCTGCCAAACCGCCCAAGGGCATGCGAAGCGAGCGCGGGCCCAGCATGGACCAACTGCGCAGCCGGAATTCGTCGGTGTGGCGATCCATGGTCAGTTTCAGTGCACGTGACATGGCAAACAGGACCATGATCCCGCCTGTCACCAAAGCCACAGCCGCAATCGCGGGAAAAGATTCAGGTGGCAGGTTGGAGGAGGTGGCCAAAAGACCCCCGGCAAGAACGAGCGCAAACAACAGGCCAGGCAGGGAAGGCCCCCGCGTCAGCACCAGACGTTCAGAGTTCCGCTCGACAATCTTCATGGCAAGGATCACGCAAAAACAAACTGTTGACCGGCCCCACCCGGAATTTGACCATCATATCGGGCCGTTGTCAGAATGAAAACAAAAACCCTTGCGCAAGGCCTTTATCATGATCTTCATGCGATCATTGTGCGACAGCGCACATTTGCCTATCGTTTGCGGCAGAAGAAACAGGAGCGGGACGTGGACAACTGGGATGAATTCCGCACGGCCTTTCAGGTGGCGCGGATGGGCACGGTTTCAGGGGCGGCCGAAGTGCTGGGGGTTCACCACGCGACGGTGATCCGGCATATCGACGCCTTGGAAAAGCGGCTGGGGGCGCGGCTGTTCCAGCGCCATGCGCGGGGCTATACGCCGACCGAGGCGGGACGCGATCTGATGTCGGTGGCGAAGGCCACAGAGGAACAGTTCAGCCAGTTGGTCAGCCGGATCAAGGGGCAGGGCGAGACGGTCAGCGGTGAACTGGTGGTAACGACGATTTCGGGCCTGTCGGATCATCTGACGCCGGTCTTCCGCGACTTTCAGAAGAAATTCCCGGATGTCACCATCCGCTATTTGTCTGACATGCGGGTCTTCCGGCTGGATTACGGCGAGGCGCATGTGGCGATCCGCGCGGGGGCTGCCCCGCAGGAGCCGGACAATGTGGTGCAGCCCTTTTTGCGGCTGCGGTCGGCGCTTTATGCCTCGCGCGGGTATATCGCCGAACATGGGATGCCCCGCGGGCCGGAGGATTACGCGCAGCATTCCTTTGTCGGTTCGGACAATGCCGATAGTCGCGCGCCGTTCTATCGCTGGATGCGAGAAAGCGTGCCGCGGGAACGGATCACCTATCGGACGACCGAACAGGATGCGGC
This sequence comes from Neogemmobacter tilapiae, assembly GCF_014652215.1. GTDB lineage: Bacteria > Pseudomonadota > Alphaproteobacteria > Rhodobacterales > Rhodobacteraceae > Neogemmobacter > Neogemmobacter tilapiae. The sequence goes on from NZ_BMYJ01000010.1 coordinate 26,430, forward strand.
GATCAATGCGGTGCGGTCAGGCGTAGGCATCGGCTTTGTGCCGGTGCGCGAGGCGGCGGGCGATGCCGATCTGGTCGAGGTTCTGGCCAGCCGCCCCGATTGGGATGCGCCGGTCTGGCTGGTGACGCATGTTGATCTGCATCGGACGCTGAAGGTGCAAAGTTTCCTGAACCACCTGAAGGCAGCGGCGCAGAACTGGACCAATCTGTGATGTTGCAAAGATGAGTCTGCGTTCCGGCGGCCCCTTGGCCGGTCATGCGGCCATGCTGGCCTTTTCGGCCCTTGTCGCGGGTTCCTTTTCGTTGGGCCGTCTGGCGGCCCCACTGATCTCGCCCGAGGCATTGACCGTGGTGCGCTTTCTGCTGGCGGGGGCCTTGGTCGGCGTTGCTGCCGTTGCCACGACGGGCATCCGACGTGCGGCCTTGCAGGCCCCTTGGCGCTATCTGGTGCTGGGCGGGTTGCTGGCGATTTATTTTGTGCTGATGTTCTATGGTCTGAAAACCGCCGATGCGGTTTCGGCGGCGGCTGTCTTTACCCTGACTCCGCTGATGTCTGCCGGATTCGGCTGGCTGCTGCTGCGCCAACCTTTGACGGGGCGAATGGGGCTGGCCCTGACGCTGGGGGCGGTGGGGGCGCTTTGGGTGATCTTTCGCGCCGATCTGGCGGCGTTCCTGCGATTCAACATCGGGCGGGGCGAGTTCATCTATTTCTGGGGCTGCGTCGCCCATGCCGCCTATACGCCGATGGTGCGCAAGCTGAACCGGGGCGAACCGGCGGTGGTCTTTACCTTTGGCATGATGATGGCGGGGCTGCTGATCCTGACGCTTTGGGGGGCGCCCGCCGTTATTGCCACCGATTGGACGGCTTTGCCCCCCATTGTCTGGATCGCGCTGGTCTATCTGGCGGTGGCGGCCAGTGCGATGACCTTTGTTCTGCTGCAATATGCGACGCTGCGTCTGCCTTCGGCCAAGGTCATGGCCTATACCTATCTGGTGCCCGCCTGGGTCATCCTTTGGGAAATCGCCCTGCACGGCGCATGGCCACCCGCGCTTTTGCTGGTGGGTGTGGTCTTGACGGCACTGGGTCTGATCTTGCTGCTGAAAGACGAAGACGGGCCGCGCGGGGCACCGGGCTAATCGCCCAGTTTCGCGTGGACTTCGGCCAGATCGACCGGACCTTTCGGCATCTTGTTGGCCGGGTTGTCGAAATCATACTGAAACAGCTGGAAATCGCGTTTGTAGATTTCCCACATCAGATGCATCGACAGATCGTCAAAATAGGCTTCGACCGGATGCGCCCGTTTCGGCCCATGCCCCTCGCTTTCGTTGAAACGCGGGATGCTGGCCAGATCAACGGCATTTTTCACCGGCACATGGTTCAGCACCACCTGCATGCCGGGATTGAAATCCTCGGTGAAAAAAATGTGGTCGTAGGTGCCGCCGTTTACGATAAAGGTCGAGATATGTCCCGCCATCGCGGACCAATGGATGTCCGGCTCCATCGGTTTTTTCCAGCGGATGGTGTCGCGCACGAACAGAAGAAAGCGGCGAAAGCTTTTGATCTGGTCGAATTCGTCCTTGCCCTCGGGCCCGCCGACCTCGATCCCGTACTTCTGGGTCAGCATCGGCACCAGATTGCCGCGATAGCGTTTGCCGTTCCGTTGAATCCCACAAATCTTGTCGAAATAAGAGGATAGGACGCGCGTATAGGGGTTCCGCACACAGGTGAAGGCATAGGATTTATGCCCCCGCACATTCGCCTCGATCAGCGGCTGGCTATCCTCACGCGCCCATTTGTGCAGGCCCTGCGTCGCATCATGGATATCGCCGTCAAAGAACCGCCCGTGATCGGCATAGAACATGATCTGCCCGATGGTCGAACAGGCGCATTTTGGCACCACCCGATAGACCATGCTTTCGCTTTCGGTCATCCATGTTCCTGGAAATCCCATCTCGCCCCCACGATCAAACCTTTACCTGCGTCACCAAAGCAAAGAAACGCTGTCAATTCAATCCGTGATGCGGCAAAGGTCAGGCAAGACGACGAAGGAACGACTGCCCGACCATGGCCCGGATCGCCTATATCCTGCTTTGCCACAAAGACCCCCAAGGCATCATCGCGCAGGCGCAGCGGATGACGGCCAGCGGCGATTTCATGGCCATCCATTTCGATGCGCGATCACCCAAGGCAGCCTATGCGCAGTTGGTCGAGGCCTTGGGTGACAACCCCTCGGTGACCTTTGCCAAGCGGCGGGTGAAATGCGGCTGGGGGGAATGGTCGCTGGTGGATGCCACGCTTCAGGCGCTGAAGGCGGCGGAACAGGCGTTTCCGCAGGCGACGCATTTCTACATGCTGTCGGGCGATTGTATGCCGGTGAAATCGGCGGCCTATGCGCGGGCCTTTCTGGACCGGGATGATGTGGATTACATCGAAAGCTTTGATTTCTTTAAATCCGACTGGATCAAAACGGGGATCAAGGAAGAACGGCTGATCTATCGCCATTGGTTCAACGAACGGACCCAGAAATGGCGGTTCTACAAATCCTTTGAATGGCAAAAGCGTCTGGGCTGGACGCGCGACGTGCCTGCGGGTCTGGCGGTTCAGATCGGCAGCCAATGGTGGTGCCTGCGGCGCAGGACTGTCGAGGCAGTGTTGGATTTCGTGGCCACCCGCGCCGATGTGATGCGGTTTTTCCGCACGACCTGGATCCCGGATGAGACGTTCTTTCAAACGCTGGTGCGGCATCTGGTGCCGGATCGGGACATTCGTTCGCGGACGCTGACCTTTCTGATGTTCACCGACTATGGGATGCCGGTGACGTTCTACAACGATCACTATGATCTGCTTTTGTCGCAGAACTATCTGTTTGCCCGAAAGATTTCGGCCGAGGCGCGCGAGTTGAAGGCGGGCTTGGGCGATCTTTACACCTCGGGCCGGATGGATTTTCCGATCTCGGACGAGGGGCGCAATCTGTTCCGCTTTCTGACCGGGCGGGGGCGGCAGGGCCGCCGTTTCGCACCAAGGGCGTGGGAGGCAGGGGCCTCGCTGGGCCGAGAACGCGAATTGCTGATCGTGACCTGCAAGAAATGGCATGTCGCCAAACGGCTGATTGATCGGGTGGGGCAGGTGGCGGGGATGAAGGGCCTGCACTACCTGTTTGACGAAGAAGCGACTGAACTGCCCGATCTGGGCGGGATCGAGGCGACGCTGGCGAAACGCGGTCGTCACCGCCGCGCGGTGATGCGGATGCTGTTCGAGGCGCTGGACACCGACCGTCTGGTGATCTGCGTCGATCCGTCAAACCTGGCCCTGATCCGCGACTTTCACCATGACCGCGCCAAGGTGCGGCTTTTGGAAATCGAATGCGATTTTACCGACGACTATCTGACCGGCCACGCCCGCCGCGTGGGGCTGGCGGGGGCGGAAACGCCCGATGCGGTGATTGCGCGGCTGCTGCCGACGCTGCGGTCGGACATGGCGTTTGAAAGCGAACAGATCGCCGATGCTGCCTTTGCGGGCATGGAAAAGCTGCGGCAGGGGGCAAGTCTTGCCGAAAACACGCTGGCCTTGGCGGCGTTTCTGGATATTCCTGCGGATCAAGCGCAAGAAATTGCGGAAACCCATTATCTGTTCACGGACTAAGCCATGACCCTTACCTATGACCCCCAGAACATCTTTGCCCGCATCCTGCGCGGCGAGATTCCGAACAAGACGGTGAAGGAAACGGCGCATACCCTGGCCTTTCACGACATCCGCCCGCTGGCCCCGGTGCATATTCTGGTGATCCCGAAGGGCGCCTACGTCACCTTTGGCGACTTTGCCGCCAAAGCCAGCGCCGAGGAAATCGCCGACTTTCACCGCACCTGTGCCGCGATCATCGCCGAGGCGGGCTTGGATGCAGGTTACCGCGTGATCAGCAACGCCCATGACCACGGCGGGCAGGAAGTGCCGCATTACCATCTGCACATTCTGGGCGGGGCTGCTTTGGGACCGATGCTGGCGCGTTAGCCGTCAACCTTGCGCGGCATCCCAAGCCTTTAGCCAACGCTTGGGTGCCGCCTCCCGCCATTGCCGGATCAGCCGGGCGCGGGCCCAATCGGGGTCAATCCGCCCGGCGCGGACCAGAACCAAGCGGTGCGGCGCATAATGCGGATGCAGGAAAAAGGTCTGCGGATCGGCGGCCATCAACGCCTCGCGTTCATCATGGTCGGCCTTGAACACGGCGGCATCTTCATAGACCGACCAATAGCACCACAGCTTGCCATGCGCCTTCAGCACCTCATGCCCCCAAGGGTGGTCGATGGCGACCTCGGGCAGGTTCAGCGCGAGGGCAAAGTCGCGCAGTTGGGGCCAAGTCTGGATCATCGGAATTGCTTTCCCTCGATCCCCCCTCGCGGTGGGATCGTCAAAGACGGCATTTCGTCAGATGTTCCCAAGGCAGATCTTGCCGGGGAAATCCGATTTCGGCCCCACTCTCAAAGGTCGCAAGAAAGCCGCCGTTTGCCCAGCCGAAGGTTCCTTTGCCAAATACCTTATGAAAAGCGTCGCAGTCCTTTCCAAAATAAATGACATCCAAGCCATCCACGACGTATGAGTTCGCCCCTGCCTCGACAAAACGCGACTTAGGATACAGCGATGTGAGGATCCCACCGTTTTCATTTTCTGAGATGCTATAGCGGTCACCTGCTGAGGAAACGACTGTCGGCGTTTCCGCATAGGCCATATTTGCGCTCATAAAGAGCAGAGGGATCGCCCGAAACATCATTCTATCCCTTTGATCAATGCGCCGCTGCCCAAGTCTGGCCGCGTCCCGCCTCAACCTCCAGCTTGACTGACAGTTTCACCGCCGGATCCGACGCCCCCTCCATCACCTCTTTCGCAATCGGGATCAGCTTTTCCACGTCCTCCTCGGCCACTTCGAAAAGCAGTTCGTCATGCACCTGCAACAGCATCTTGGCATCCAGACCTGCAATCGCCCCCGGCATCCGCACCATGGCACGGCGGATCACATCGGCCGCGGTCCCCTGAATGGGCGCGTTGATGGCGGCGCGTTTGGCAAAGCCCTGACCCGGCCCTTTCGCGTTGATATCCGGCGTGTGGATTTTGCGGCCGAACAGGGTTTCGACATAGCCCCTTTCCTGCGCGCCCTTGACCGTCGCCGTCATGTAATCCTTGATCCCCGGAAAGCGTTCGAAATAGCGGTCGATGAAACCCTGCGCCTCGGCCCGCGGGATGCGCAGGTTCCGCGCCAGACCAAAGCCGGAAATCCCATAGATGACGCCAAAGTTGATCGCCTTGGCCTGACGCCGCACGTCGCTGGTCATCTGGTCCAGCGGCACGTTGAACATTTCCGATGCCGTCATTGCGTGAATATCATGCCCATCGCGGAAGGCCTGTTTCAGTGCCGGAATATCCGCAATATGCGCCAGAATCCGCAGCTCGATCTGGGAATAATCCAGCGACACCAGAACCCGGCCCTTGGGCGCGACAAAGGCCTCACGGATGCGGCGACCTTCTTCGCTGCGCACGGGAATGTTTTGCAGGTTCGGATCGGTGGAGGCCAGCCGCCCCGTGACCGCGCCACTGATGGAATAGGAGGTATGCACCCGCCCGGTGTCGCGGTTGATATGTTCCTGCAAAGCATCGGTATAGGTTGATTTCAGTTTCGCCAACTGCCGCCAATCCAGCACCAGCGCGGCCAGTTTCGCGCCCTGCGGATGGGTGTCTTCCAGCGTGGTGACATCCTCAAGGATATCCGCACCGGTGCCATAGGCCCCGGTCTTGCCCTTTTCGCCGCCCGGCACTTTCAGCACGTCGAACAAAATCTCGCCCAGCTGTTTCGGACTGCCCACATTAAAGGGCTGGCCCGCCACCTCTTGCACCTCGGCCTCCAGCCCCGCCATCTTTTGCGCGAAAGCGTTCGACATGCGCGACAAGGTATCGCGGTCCACCTGAATGCCGGCCATTTCCATATCCATCAGAACCGGGATCAGCGGGCGTTCCAGCGTTTCATAGACCGTCGTCACCTTGGCCCGATGCAGCATCGGCTTGAACTTTTGCCAAAGCCGCAGCGTTACATCGGCGTCTTCGGCGGCGTATTTCACCGCCTCATCAATCGCCACCTTGTCAAAAGTGACTTGCGTCTTGCCCGAGCCAATCAGCGTTTTGATCGGAATCGGCTGATGGTTCAGATAACGGTCCGACAGTTCATCCATGCCATGGTTATGAATGCCGCCGTGCATCGCATAAGACATCAGCATCGTGTCGTCGATCGGCGCAATCCGCACGCCTTGGCGCGCAAAGATCTTGGCGTCGTATTTCAGGTTCTGCCCGATTTTCAGGATCGAAGGATCCTCGAGCAGCGGTTTCAGCGCCGCCAGTACCTGATCCAAGGGCAGTTGATCGGGCGCAAGGGCCGAGCCGCCAAACAGATCATCACCGCCTGTCTTATGGCCCACGGGAATATAGCAAGCTTTGCCCGGCGTGACGCATAGGGAAATGCCCACGATTTCCGCCAGCATTTCGTTCAGACTGGTGGTTTCGCTGTCAAAAGCCACATAGCCCGCCTCGTAAATCTCGGCGATCCACTGGTTCAGTGCGCCCATGTCACGCACGGCCTGATAGGCCGTATGGTCAAAGGGCAGGACGGGGGTTTCCGGTGCCGCCTCCGCCGTTTCGGTCAGGGCAGGGGCCTCGGGCGGGGCGACGCCCAGCTTGTCGGCCACCCGCCGCGTCAGGGTGCGGAATTCCATCTCGTTCAGGAAATCCATCAGCTTGGTCGCGTCAGGGGCTTGAAGCTCCAAAGTCTCCAACCCGAAATCCAGCGCCACCTGATCGTCGAGCTGCACCAGACGCTTGGAAATCCGCACCTGTTCGGCATTCTCGATCAGGCTTTCCCGCCGTTTCTGCTGCGGAATCTCATGCGCCCGTTCCAGCAGCGTTTCCACATCGCCAAATTCCTGAATAAGCAGCGCCGCCGTCTTTGGCCCAATCCCCGGCGCGCCCGGCACATTGTCGACGCTGTCCCCCGAAAGGGCCTGCACATCGACCACCTTGTCCGGCCCGACGCCAAACTTTTCAAACACCTCATCCGGCCCGATCTTGCGGTTCTTCATCGGGTCCAGCATTTCGACGCCGCCCCCCACCAACTGCATCAGATCCTTGTCGGACGAAATGATCGTCACCCGCCCCCCCGCCTCCCGCGCTTGGCGGGCGAGGGTCGCGATGATGTCATCCGCCTCAAAATTCTCCAGCTCCAGACAGGCGATGTTGAAGGCCTTGGTCGCGGTGCGGGTCAGGGGGAATTGTGGCCGCAGATCCTCGGGCGGTTCAGGACGTTGGGCTTTGTAAAGGGGGTAGATTTCGTTGCGAAAGGTTTTGGAGGAATGGTCAAAAACCACCGCAATATGCGTGGCGGCATCGCTGCCCTTGTCTTTGGTCAGTTCGTTCCAAAGAATGTTGCAGAAACCCGCCACGGCCCCCACCGGCAGACCATCAGACTTGCGCGTCAGGGGCGGCAGGGCGTGATAGGCCCGAAAGATATAGGCCGATCCGTCGATCAGATGCAGATGGCAACCCTTGCCGAATGTGCTGGTCATGTCACGTCCCCCGGTTTGTTCCCTTTCCTGCCATGAATGGGGGCGGGGGGGAAGGCTCAGGGGGCTGCCGCAATCACCTTGACGACCGCCGCCCCCAATTCGGAAACTGCGGCGTTGCGGGTGGACCAGTTGGCGGGCGTATCCGACAGATAGATCGCCACAAACCACGGCGCGCGGCCCGGTGGCGTGATCATCGCCACGATGTTGCGCGTATGGCTTCGCCCGCCGCCCGAACGGTCAGCAATCGCCCAGTCTTGCGGGGCATGGACACGCAGCAGAGGCCCGGTGACGCCCCCCAAAGACATCCAGCCCGCCAGCAAAGCGCGCGATTCCGGTTGCAGCACATCGCCCAGCAACAGCGTCTCCCAGGTCTGCGCCATCGCTCTGGGGCTGGTCGTGTCGCGTGGGTCACCGGGGGCGAACAGGTTCAGCGCGGGTTCCTTCCTGTCCAGCCGCGTCGTTTCATCACCGATCCGGCGCAGAAAGGCCGTCACCTCCTCGGGGCCGCCCAATCGGTCGATCAACAGGTTGGCCGCGCCGTTGTCGCTTTGATCCAGCGTGGCCAGACACAATTCATCCACGCGCAGGCTCTCACCGACCCGGTTTTCCGTCACCGGCGCATGGCCATGAATTTCGCCTGCGCGGATGTCCAAGCCTTCGTCCAAGGTGATCTGACCCTGATCAACGCGTTCCAGAACCGCGCCGCAAAGCACAGATTTGAAGGTGCTGGCCATCAGAAAGCGTTCGTCCGGGCGATGCGCCCATTCCCAGCCCGTGCCACTGTCGCGGAGGAACAGGCCGATGCGGGCATCCAGCCGCTTTTCTAATGCGCGGATGGTGTCGCCCAAGGCATCAATGGGATCAGGCCCGGCCATTGCGGGGACCGGAAGCAGAAATGCCGCGAGGGCGAAGGCAAGACAGCGGTTCAACATGATGTTGGATAGCCCGTTTCGCGGCGATCAATCCATCCCTAGCGCTTGAAATCCAGCGGCAGATTAAAGCTGTATTGCCCAGCCGCCAACCCTTTGGGGGCTGCGGGGAACCGGGCCGACTGGACGGCTTTCACCGCCGCCTGATCCAGAGCGGCATTGCCCGAGGATTGGGTGATGCCGACACCCACAAGGTTCCCGCCGGTATCCACCGTCAGGCGCAGCTTCACCCGACCCTGCGCCCCATCGGCCCCGCGCGGATAGGATTTGCGGCGTTCGACCCGGGCGCGGATCGTGGCACCCCATTCGGCCTTGATGCTGTCCTGCCCCTTGGCCCCTGTCGCCGCCTGCGCCTTGCCACCGTCGCCCGCCGTGGCCCCGCCGCCTGATCCAGCGGCCACCTGGCCTTCTGATCCGGCCTGCGGCTGCACCGGCTTTTCCTTTTTCGGTTTTTCCCTTTTGGGCTCGGCCCGTTCCTTTTTCGGCTCGGGCTTGGGTTCCGGTTTCTTCACCGGCTCCGGTTCTGGCACCAGTTCCGGCACCGGCTCGGGCGCGACCGGGGCTTTATCGGCCACTGGGGCGGCATCCATCACCGGCAGAGCGACCGAGGCAGGCATGTCGGGCATCGGTGTGATCGGGGCCAGTTCCGGCATTTCGGGCAGGGCTACCGGCGCGACCGGCGTTTCCGGCATCGTTTCGACCACTGGCGGCGGGGCCTCCCATTCCTTGATCAGCGCGGCCAGATCGTCAGTCACCTGTTCCACCGCCACAACCGGGGCCACGGCGGCCATCGATACCAGCGCCTCGCCCCCCGCCCCTGCGGCCGTGGCCGCCCCGCTGTCCGAGGGCATCAGTGCAAAGGCCGCGCCATGCAAACCCAGCGCCAGCCCCAAGGCCACCAACCCCTGAATGCGCCCCGCCTGTCTCATGCCCCGCGCCCGTCCGTCACCAGTTCCACCCGCTGAAAGCCCATCGCCGCCAGCTGGGGCATGATCCGCGTCAGCGCCACCGCTGGGGTCTTTTGATCGGTATGCACCGCCACCAAGGGCGGTTCCGCCGCGCAATCTGTTGCGGCGCAGAACGTTTCGCGCGCGCGGGCCAGTTCGGCCAAAGCCACATCGCCGACCATCCGGCGAAAGCCGGGTTGCCCCGTGGGCGACAGGAACAGGGCCATCGTGCTGCGGGTTTCATCACCTGCCGCAACGCGCGGCAGATCGACGGCAAAGGGTGCCGCCGGGGCCATGCGGGCCGCGATCAGGAAAAAGATCAGCAGGACGCAAACCACGTCGATCAAGGGCAAAAGCCCATCAGCATGACCGCGCGTTTTGGGTTGGGGGTTTATCCGCATGTCATTCCACCAACAGGATGCGCACCATCCCCGCCTTTTGCAAAAGGTCCAGCACCGCGCCCAGTTCCTGCATCCCGGCCCCTTCCCCTGTCCGCAGGATCAGGGCATCCCCCTTGTCCTGCATCAAGGGTTCCAAGGCCGCCACCAACGCCTCGGGCGCGACGGGCACTCCGTTCAGGGCCAGCCCCTCGCCCCGCAGGTCAATCAGGCGCGGCGGGCCGTTCCAGACAGCCCCTCCGGCGTTGGCCGAAGGCCCCGCCACATCCAATTGCAATCCGTTCTGCCCGCCGAAACGGGTGGCCAGCATGAAAAAGACCAAAAGCAGAAAGATCAGGTCGATCATCGGAATAAGGTTCGGCCCCCGCCTTTTGCGCGGGCGCGTCAGGCTTTGGATTGCCACGGCCCTACTCCGCCGCCGCTTGGGCGTGCATCCGGAAGGGCATCACCTCATGCGTCCCACTGTCCACCCGCGCCATGCGCCGCGCCAGAATGCGGGTGGCATTGTCCTCCATATCCAGCGCCAGCCGGTCGGTCACGCTCTCATACCAGGTCAGCGCCACCTGCGCCGGGATGGCGACACCCATGCCCGCCGCCGTGGTGATCAGCAATTCCCAGATGCCCCCAGCCAGCGTCGCCGGATCCGCGTTGGCCCCTGCCGCCTGCAAGGATTTGAACGAGGCGATCATGCCCGTGACGGTGCCCATCAGACCCAGCAAAGGCCCCAGAACGGCCGCCAGTTCCAGCCCCCGCAGCCCGGCCTGCGCCTCGGCCAGCAGACGCCGTGCGACGCGCGTCACCTCGGCCTCGGCCTCGGCGCTGGTCAGGCTGTCGTCCGTCGCCACGTCCATGGCCGCGCGGATCAGGCGGAAACGGGTGCCGCTTTTGCCCTCCACCAGCGCCCGCGCTTGGGCACGCTGGCCCGCCTGCCACAGATCGACAGCGCGGTTGGCACGGCCACGGCCCGTCCAGGCCCCCAGCGACAACAGCCGCATCGCCTTCCACAGGATCAGCGTGACCGTGACCACCGACAGAAAGGCAATCGTCCAAAGCGGCAGGCCGCCCATCGCCAGAATGGCCAGAACTTGGCCCCAAAGGCCCTCGGCGCCGGTCGCGGCATGCAATTCCATCGGTCTGTCCTTGTTTGCAGGCCGCCCCTGATTCGGTGCGTCCCATGCGGGGCATGATTGGTGTTGGATGCCTGGGCCAATCTTTGCGGGCTGGGCTTGCCTTCGCCTGGCTTGGGTGCTGCATTTCTGACTTTTTCAGTCGGAATGGTCAAGACCTGTCGGAATAGCTCTTGCCAGAGGCCCTGCAGCCCCCTTATCGGAAAGGCTGACCGCCCGGGGAACAGCCACGGGCAGCGCCGCCAGCCGGGCCTTTCGCCCATCGCCAGTCACGCGCTTCGCCATTTCTAGGGGAAGACTGACCATGCGAAAGAACCTGACAGCCGAGGCGATCCGCGCCCTGCGCGCCGAACATCCGAAACCCCGCGCCCGCGATTTTGCCGAAGAGCAGGGTATTGCCGAAGGGCAGTTGGTCGCGGCCTATGTTGGCCAGCCGCATGGGCCCGTGCGGATTGAGGCAGGGCCGAAACGGTTGCTGCCCTTGGTGACGGCTTTGGGCGATGTGATGGCCCTGACCCGCAACGAAAGCGCCGTGCATGAAAAGCGGGGCGTCTTTGGCGAATACAAGGGCAGCGACCATGTGGGCTTGATTCTGGGCCGCGAAATCGACCTGCGGGTCTTCCCGTCGCATTGGGTCAGCGCCTTTGCTTTGGAAGAACCGGGCGATGATGGGTCGATGAAGCGCTCGATCCAGGTTTTTGATGCGGCGGGGGATGCCGTTCACAAGATCCATCTAAAGCCGGAAAGCGATGCGGCGGCTTTTGCGGCGCTGGTCGCCGAATTGCGTCTGCCGGAACAGTCGTCCGATCTGCCCGTCGCGCCCCGCAAAGCGGAGCCGGGGCCAAAGATTACCTCGGAAAACCTGGCGGCCATGCGTGCCGAATATGACGCGATGACCGACCCGCACCAATTCATCATGATGGTGCAAAAGCACGGCTTCAACCGTCTGGGTGCCTACCGCGCCTTGGGGGCGCCGCGTTGCAAGCTGTTGGCCAAGGACACAGTGACGACGGTTCTGGAGGCGGCCTCGCAAGGCGGTTTCCCGATCATGATTTTCGTGGGCAACGCGGGGATGATCCAGATCCATTCCGGCCCGGTCGAAAAGATCATGCCGATGGGCCCTTGGATCAATGTGATGGACCCGCGTTTCAACCTGCATCTACGCGCGGACCATGTGGCCGAGGTCTGGCTGGTGGAAAAGCCCACCAAAATCGGGCCTGCCGTGTCGATCGAGGCGTTTGATGCCCAAGGCGGGCTGATCCTGCAAATGTTCGGGCGGCGCGATGCTGAAGACACCTATGCCGGAGTGGAACAATGGAACGCCCTGGTGCGCGGCCTGCCGCCCGTGGAAATGGAGCTAGCCTGATGCGCGGAATTCTTTTGGGCCTGACGCTGGCTTTGGCCAGTGGGCAGGGGGCTTTGGCTGAACGGATCATTTCGCTGGGCGGGACGGTCACGGAAATCGTCGTGGCCTTGGGGCATGAGGGCGATCTGGTGGGGCGGGATATGACCTCCACCTATCCCGAAAGCGTGCGGGCCGTGCCGGATGTGGGCTATTATCGGCAATTGGCCGCCGAAGGGGTGCTGTCGCTGACGCCCGATCTGATCCTGGCCGATGCCGATGCCGGCCCGCCCGAGGTGGTGGCGCAGTTGCAGGCGGCGGGGGTGAAATTCGTGCAGACCGCGCCGGATGAGGGGATCGAGAATATTGCCGCCAAGATCACCACCATCGCCGCCGCCTTGGGCGAAGAGGCGAAGGGGGCCGAACTGGTGGCGAAAGTGACGGCCGATCTGGCGGCGGTGCAGGCCGAAGCGGCGGCGGTGGAAGGCCCGCGCAAACGGGTGGTCGTCATTCTGGCGGTGCAGGGCGGCAAGATTATGGCCGCAGGGCAGGACACGACAGGAGAGCTGATGCTGGCGCTTTCGGGGGCCGAGAACGCCTTGCAGGGCTTTAGCGGCTATAAGCCCGTGACGGATGAGGCGATGCTGGCCGCGGCACCCGATGTGATTCTGATGATGGACCGGGGGCCTGAGACGATGTCGAACGCCGATCTCTTCGCTTTGCCCGCGCTGAAAGGTTCACCGGCTGCGGCAGACCAAGCAGTGATTCGCATGAACGGGGTGAAACTGCTGGGCTTTGGCCCGCGCACGGCAGAAGCGGCCCGCGAATTGCTGACCGCTTTTTACGGGGGCTAGAATGGTCACGGTCGATCCTACCGATCTGGGCGGCGGCGCGCCGCGCGGTCTGCGGATCGACCTTGGTCTTTGGGCCTTGCTGGCGCTGGCGGTCTGGCTGGGGCTGACCGTCGGCGCCACCGGCATTTCGGTGCCGGGTCTTTTCTTTGATTGGGTGCAGGGCCTGCCCCTGTCGGACCGCGACCGCATCATCCTGATGGAAATCCGCCTGCCGCGTCCGGTGGCGGGGGCGGCCGTCGGGGCCGCTTTGGCGGTCTCGGGTGCCCTGATGCAGGGCCTGTTCCGGAACCCCTTGGCCGATCCGGGCTTGGTGGGGGTTGGTGCCGGCGCGGGCCTTGGCGCTGTCAGTGCCATCGTGCTTGGCAGCCTTTTGCCTGTGGGCGTGCTGGCCGCCGTGGGGATGCATCTTGTGCCCCTCGCGGCCTTCCTGGGCGGCTGGGGCACGACCCTGCTGCTTTACCGCATGGCGCGGCAGGGTGGGCAGGTCAGCATTGCCACGATGCTGCTGGCCGGTATTGCCATTGCCGCGCTGGCTGGGGCCTTGACCGGTATCCTGATCCAGATGGCCGATGATAACCAATTGCGTGACCTCACCTTCTGGGGCCTTGGTTCATTGTCCGGCATTGGTTGGGAACGTTTGGCCTTTGCCCTGCCGTTGATCCTGCCCGTTCTGCTGCTGTCACCCCGTCTGGCGCGGGGCCTGAATGCCTTGGCGATGGGTGAACAGGCCGCTTGGCAGATGGGGATTGAAACCGAACGGCTGAAATCGCTGACCGTCCTGTCGGTGGCCGCAGCCACCGGCGCTGCCGTCGCCATTTCCGGCGGCATCGGCTTTGTCGGCATTGTCGTGCCCCATCTTCTGCGCATCGCCCATGGCCCCGACAACCGCCTGCTTTTGCCCCGCGCCGCCCTGCTGGGGGCGGCCCTCCTGTTGCTGGCCGATGTTGCCGCCCGTTCGCTTGTGCCACCCTCGGAACTCGCCATCGGCATTGTCACCGCCTGCCTTGGTGCGCCGGTCTTTCTGTGGATCCTGCTGCGCCCCGGACAGGGGGCCCATCTATGATCCGCGCCGAGAAATTGACCTTGGGCCACGGTAGCCGGACCTTGATCCGCGCCTTGGATTTTGAGGCAAAGCCGGGCGCGATCACCGTCATCGCCGGGCCGAACGGCGCGGGTAAGACCACGCTTCTGCGCGCCCTTACCGGCGAATCCCGCCCCTTGGCGGGGCAGGTCACATTGAACGGCCGGAATCTTGCGGCCCAAAAGCCTGGCCATCTGGCCCTGCAACGCGCGGTTCTGCCGCAATCGCCGCAAATGGCCTTTGCCTTCCGTGCCGATCAGGTGGTGTCGATGGGGCAAGAGGCGGGTCTTGCCGCCGGGCGCCGCGGCATCGTCCCCGCCGCCTTGGCCCGTGTTGGCCTCTCTGATTTCGGCCCAAGGGTGCTGACCACCATGTCGGGCGGCGAACAGTTGCGCGTCCATCTGGCCCGTGCCTTGGCACAAGTCTGGGAACCCGTCGGCCCCAATGGCCCCTGCTGGCTTTTGCTGGATGAACCCGTCGCCAGTCTGGATATCGGCCATCAGTTGCAAGTGATGAACCTTGCGCGCGCCTTTGCCGATGCCGGGGGTGGCGTCATTGCCGTGCTGCATGACCTGAATCTGACGGCCATGTATGCGGGCCATGTCTGCCTTCTGGGCAAATCCGGGCGGATTGCCGAAGGTCGCCCCGATCAGGTGCTGACCGATTCCCATCTGCAATCGGCCTATGATTGTGCCATTCGCGTCAACACTTTGCCCACCAATGGCCCATTCCTGCTACCTCAGGTCGCAGGCGCTGCCGCTTGATCGCTTTCACCTTCTAGCTATTTGACAAAAATTGTCGGGAATGTTAGCCCGCCTCATCCGATGCAGCCCGCCCCTTGCCAGTCAGCATCCCGAAAAACGCTGATAACGGGAAAACCAAAAATGGCCGCTGCTGCAAATACCCTCACCATCGACGCCACCGCCTTGGACGGCATCCATTTCAACACCTATATCGCCGACTACTTTGCCGGGCTTTCGGGGGGCACCCAGAAATTCTATGGCGGCACGCCGGACGCGGCCTTTGGCCAGACCTATTACATGAACGGCGACCAGTCGGTTTACCGTTTCAAAACCGGTGAACCTGCGGTCGATTCGCCCAAGGCCGTTCTCGTCGGCGGCGATGAGATCGCCTATGACTTCATCCACCACGGCGCGGCCAATGGCCACGGTTTCTCGGGCACGATCGATTCAATCACCTTTGGCAATTGGATCGAAGGCACCACCACCGGCACCCAAGGCAATGGCGATGCGGGGCTGGTCACCGGCTTTGAAAACCAACTCATCCTTTCGGGCTTCAATCTGGTGACAGCTGTCGGAACCGGGCCGGGCACCAACAACCTTGTTCATACACTGCACAACCTTTTGCGCACCGGCAAAGCTTTGGGCGATGCCGAAGGCATCGGCATCTATGACATCATCGACGACTATTCCCTGGCCTTCAACGGCTCGGCTGGCCAAGACACCGTCAATGGCTTTGCCTTTGACGATGTTCTGAAAGGCAATGCCGGGGCTGACGTGCTGCGCGGCTTTGGCGGTGATGATCAGGCCATCGGCGGCATCGGCACCGACACGCTGACGGGCGGCGAAGGCAATGACAGCCTTTGGGGCCAAGGCGGCAACGATCGTCTGAACGGCGGCGCTGGCAACGACTATCTGCATGGTGGCTTTGGCGCAGACCGCCTGACAGGCGGGGCAGGGGCCGATCTGTTCGTGTTCCAAGTCAAGGGCGGGGTGGATACCGTCGTCGATTTTGGCAATGGCGCAGACAAGCTGGACGTTTCGGCGCTGGGCCTTTCCGGTCTGGCTGATTTCAAGATCACCGAGACCAAGAAATATGTCCAACTCAGCGCCGAAGGCACGACGATCCGTCTGCTGGGCCTGGATGCCGACGATCTGTCGGCGGGCGACTTCCTGTTCTGATCACGCTGCAACAAAGGGGGCTGGCCTTCGCAGGCCAGCCATTTGCCATGTCTCGCAACGCCACCTGCCTTATTTGTCTGGCCGCCTTTTGGCCTGCCACCCTTGTTGCGCAAGAAGCGGGCGAGGTGACGGATCTGGATGCCATCACGGTCACAGCACCGGATCAGACCGCAGGCAGCGGCGTGGCCGGGTTGGGGCTGGATCAGCCGGGCGAAACCGCCCTTTCCGGCGCGGCTTTGTCCCGGCAGCAGGGGCAGGGTCTGGCGGGTATGCTGGGCTCTGTCGCGGGCGTCACCATCGACCAGCCCGCCGAAGAGGCGGGCATGGCCGTCAACATCCGCGGCATGCAGGATGTGGGCCGCGTCGCCGTCACCATTGACGGCGTGCGCCAGAACTTCGCGCGTTCGGGGCATGGGGCCAATGGCCAGTTCTTTGCCGACCCCGAAATGCTGCGTTCGGTCACCGTCACCCGTGGCCCGCAGGGCGGGGCAGGGGCTGTCGCGGGTGGTGTCGCCCTGACCACCGTTGGGGCCGATGATCTGATCGACGATGGCGAGACTCAAGGGGGCGAGGTCCGCCTGCGCTATGGGGATCTGACCGACACCCCCACTTTGCATCTGGCCTGGGCCAAAAGGTTCGACAACGGGCTGGATCTGACCTTTGCCGGAACCCGCACCGACGAAGGCGACTATCGTGCTGGCAATGGTGACGACATCTTTGCCGCCCAGACCAAGAACAGCCTTCTGGCCAAAGTCGGCTATGAACTGGCCAGCGATCAGCGCCTGCAACTGGGCTTTTCGCATCTGCAAGAAGATTACACCACCGGCAAGGCCGCCGGAACACCCCGCGCCAATACGGCGATCAACGACACGATCACGCTGGATTACAGTTTGAACCCCTCGGATCGGATCGATCTCAAGGCCACGGTCTATCTGACGGAAACCGAACTCGATCAGCGCGCACTTTTGGCAGGCCTCACCACCCGCTCTTATGCCACCCGCACCACCGGGTTAAAGCTGGGCAATATCATGCTGTTTGACGGGCTGGGTGCTGAACACAGCCTGACCCTTGGGCTTGAGGCGTTTCGCGACAAGGTCGCCACCGAAGACCCGGACAACACCGCTGGAACCCTCACCCCCTCGGGCGAACGCACCGTTTGGTCGCTTTCCGCCGAGGATCGCATGGATTTCGGCCGCCTTGCCCTGACCTTTGCCGCCAAGGCCGAAGGCTATGACCTTTCCAGCGTCGATGGCGGTTCTGACGGCCATGGTTTCACCCCCCGCCTTGGCGTCGATTTTGAACTGAACGAGGGGCTGACCCTCTTTGCCAGCGCCGCCAAGACCTTCCGCCCCCCCGCCTTGTCCGAAGCGCTGGTGAACGGCAGCCATCCCCCGCCGGCTGACTTTGACATCCGCCCCAACCCCAACCTTTTGCCCGAACGCGGTGAAAATCTGGAACTGGGCCTGTCCCTTTCTGCCCAAGATGCTTTTGCCGCTGGCGACAGCCTGACCGGTCGCCTGACCGCCTTCCGCAACGATCTGCGCGACTATATCGGGCTGGAATGGCAGGGCGGCTTCTTTGACGGCTATTACCAATATGCCAACATCAGCGCCGTCCGCATCGAAGGGGTCGAACTTGAGGCCGCCTATGATAGCGGTCGTTTCTTTGGCAGCCTTTCCGCCCAATCCATGCGCGGCATCGACCGCACCACTGGCGCGGAACTGGAAAGCGTTTCGCCTGACAAACTGGTGCTGACCGCAGGCCTGCGTTCCGCCGATGAGCGCACCGAATACGGCCTGCGCGGCACCATGACCGGGGCCAAGGAAAACATGGCCTTGGGTGGCGAGCGTTGGCAGACCCTTGACCTCTTTATCAATCACGAGGTCGGCGAAAATGGTCTGTTCAGCCTAACGGTGAACAACCTGACCGACCAAGCCTATATCCCCCATCTCTCCACCGAGCCAGCGCCGGGAATCAACGCGCAAGCCTCGTTCACCCTGCGGTTCTGACCGCAGCAAAGAAAGGACCGACCATGGCCATCAAGATCACCCTCACCGCCAATGCTGAAACCGGCGCAGGCGTCGATTTCAACGCGGATTTCGCGGCTTTCTTCAAGGATTTTGAACCCTACGGCTTTCCCCTTATGCTGAACCCCGCTGGCAGCGATCAAACCACCCAGATCGTGCACTTGGATACCCCCGTGAATGGCCAAGAGGCCAACACCAAGGCCCTTGTCCTGAATGGGGCTAACTTCACCTATACCTTCTCCAACCACTCCGTCAGCGGCCGGATCGATTCACTCCAGCTTGTCACCCTGGGTGGCGCTTGGAACCCCAACACCAACGACGTCCGCTATGAAAACGGCCTGCTGTCGCCCAACACCACCGGAATGATCAGCTTTAGCGGCCTGAACATCACCAACCCCGTCGGCGTCAAAGGCCGCGTCCACGAGATCGTCAAGGAATTCATGGGCGGCGGCCCGGATGGCAACAAGGCCGGATCGGCCGCGATCACCAAGGAAATCTGGGCCAAGGCCCACAATGTCATCGGTTCCACCGGCGACGACCGCTATCTGGGCAGCAAGTTTGGGGATGTGGTCAAAGGCAACGGTGGTGGCGACCACCTGAACGGGCGCGTTGGCAATGATACGATCACCGGCGGTGCTGGCGATGACAGGCTGCTGGGCGGTGCCGGTGCTGATCGTCTGGTGGCCGGCGCAGGCGATGATATCCTGACGGGGGGCAAAGGGGCCGATCGCTTTGTCTTTGCGACGATGGACGATGACGCCGCCCATCGGATCACCGATTTCAAACCCGGCCAGAAGGACAAGATCGACCTGCGGGCGGTGGACGCCAATACGCTCAAGACCGGCGACCAAGCCTTTGCCTTCAAGGGTCAGGCCGCGTTTTCTGGCAGCGCAGGCGAATTGGTCTTTGCCAAAAGCGGCACCAGCCTGATCTTGCAAGGTGATATCGACGGTGACGGTCTGGCCGACTTCAGCATTACCTTGAACAATCTGGCCACCCTGCGCGCCGCCGATCTGTTCCTCTAACCCCGACGGCCCACCGCTAGGGTTTCTTGTGCCAACGGTGGGCCAGACGCACGGCAAAGGGGGCGGGGGTCCAGATTCCATAGGGAATATCTCCCGCCTTCATCATCCGCGCCATCCAGACATTGCAGGTGTTCAGCGCCGAAAAATGCCCCTTGGCCGGGAAAAACGCGTCCGACCATGTAAACCCCGCCTCGGGCAGGGCTTCCCTCGCCGTGAACTCTGCCAAGACCGCGCTGCGCAAAGCGCCCATCTGATCCGCATTCACCGGCACCAGCAGAATGTTGCTGAAATCCTCGATCCGCCCCGCCACATCCAGCCGGATCACCGCCGCGTCCCCCGTCGCCGCCGTCCAGACGGTATCGGCCCGCATATCGGCATAGGTTCCCGTGGCCGTGTAAAGCGCCTTTGACCCCCAGCCCACGATCAGCCACTCCGCCCCCGGATCCAACACCGGAACCCCGGCGCTTTCCGCAAAGGCAAAGGCCGCGCGCGTCTCAGCGGTCAGGGGCAAAAGAATGTCGGTGTGGATGCCGCCGACCAAAAGGCCGATGCGCTGATCTTTCGGCAGACCCGCGTCAGGCGACGCCCCGTTGCCGATCAAAGCCCCCAGAACTGCCGCGAAAAGCCACAGTGCCAGCAGCCCCAAAAGGGCCGCCAAACCCCCGATGATCCATCTGAAAAGGCGGCGCAGAAGCCTTATTTCGTAGCCTCAGCCGCTTTGGAGGCATGGACGAACCGCTTGTCGCAATAGCCGCATTCGACAAAGCCCGTCTCCTCGGGGATCGACAGCCAGACACGCGGATGGCCCAAAGCCCCCTCACCCCCGTCGCAAGCCACTTTCCACTGGGTGACCACTTCGGTTTCCGGGGCATTCGGCGACATTGCATTCTCCTGCTGGCTAGCGCTGGGCCAATTGTAGCGAAGGTGGCGGGGAAGGGGAAGGGTGTGGCGCTAGCCCATATCCTTGGCGCGCATCAGCGGAAAGAACACCCCGTCCGAACGCACACCGAACCAATCCTCCCCCTCAAACCGCTCCACCTTCCCCATCTCCACCAGCCGAAAGAACGTCTTGCGATCCACCCGCGCTTCCAGCCCGGCGCGGACCATCACATAGGGCGTGTCCCACTTCAGCCGCAAAGGATGATCCGCCCCCAAACGCGCCAGATCGCCCTGCCCGGTGATAAAGCTGATTCCCTGATCGTCCTGTTCCAGATCTACGGCCACAAAGGGCACATCCTCCACCGCGATGGACAGTTTTTCGACCGGCGTGACCAGAAAATAGGCATCTCCCTCGCGCTTCAGAATTGTTGAAAACAACCGCACCAAGGGCGCGCGGCCAATCGGCGTGCCCTGATGAAACCACGTCCCATCCCGCGCAATCCGCATCTCACTGTCGCCGCAGAAATCCGGGTTCCACAAATGCACCGGGGCCGGGCCTTTGCCCCCGGTCAGCGCCATCGCCTGTTCCATCAGCCCTGCTCTCGGCGCTTTCACGATCATTTGTGGCCCCTTGCGTTTTGGCGTTTGTGCCGGGCATCTAGTTTCTGTCTAATGCAAGAATAGAACGGCAGAGGTGAGATTGTCATGACGGAAGCACTGGTTGGCGAAATCGAGGCGCTGGGCGCGAAACTGGCGCAGGCCAAGGCCAGCATCAACCAGCGTTTTATCGGGCAGGGCAAGGTTGTCGATCTGGTGCTGGCCGCCATGCTCTGCGGCGGGCATGGTCTGCTGGTGGGTCTGCCGGGCTTGGGCAAAACGCGGCTGGTCGATACGCTTTCCACCGTGATGGGTTTGAAAGGCAGCCGCATCCAATTCACCCCCGATCTGATGCCCGCCGATATTCTGGGGTCCGAGGTGCTGGAAACGGCGAAAGACGGCAGCCGCGCCTTTCGCTTTGTCGAAGGGCCGGTGTTCTGCCAGCTTTTGATGGCCGACGAAATCAACCGGGCCAGCCCACGGACGCAATCGGCCCTGCTGCAAGCGATGCAGGAGCGTGAGGTGACAATTGCGGGCGAACATCGCCCCCTAGGTCGCCCCTTCCATGTGCTGGCAACGCAGAACCCCATTGAACAGGAAGGCACCTATCCCCTGCCCGAAGCGCAGTTGGACCGTTTTCTGGTGCAGATCGACGTGGAATACCCCGACCGGGCGACGGAACGCGACATCCTGATCGCGACGACCGGGGCGGAAGAGGCGCAGGTGCATCAGGTGTTCACGGCGGATGAGTTGATCGCCGCGCAATCGGTGCTGCGGCGGATGCCGGTGGGCGATCAGGTGATCGAAAAGATCCTCGATCTCGTCCGTTCCTGCCGCCCCGGCGAAGCCGAAGGCCGCGATCTGGCCGATACCCTGTCCTGGGGTCCGGGGCCGCGCGCCGCGCAAGCCTTGATGCTGACCGTCCGCGCGCGCGCCTTGCTCGATGGCCGTCTGGTGCCTTCCGTCGCCGATGTGGCGGCCATGGCGCGGCCTGTGTTGACCCACCGTATGGCGCTGAATTTTGCCGCCCGCGCCCGTGGGGAATCGCTCTCCACCGTCATCGACCGGGTGACCGGGCGCGTTCTGGGTCTTGAGGCTGCCGCGTGACGCAAGCGGTCGACATTGCGCTGCGCCCAAGGGCCGAGGTTCTGGGGCAAGCGCTGCCCGCCCTGCTGGCGGCGGCCGATCATCTGGCGGGCTCTGTGATCCTGGGCGATCACGGGCGTCGCCGCGCCGGGATGGGCGATGAATTCTGGCAATTTCGCCCCGCCCATGCGGGCGATACCGCCCGCATGATCGACTGGCGGCGTTCAGCGCGGGGCGACGCCACCTTTGTGCGCGAACGCGAATGGCAGGCGGCGCAATCGGTGATGCTGTGGGTCGATCCGTCGCGGTCCATGCAGTTTTCCGGCGACAAATCCCGTGCCTCCAAAGCCGACCGCGCGCAACTGCTCGCCTTGGCGCTTGGCATCCTTTTGCTACGCGGCGGGGAACGGGTGGGCCTTGCCGGGCAGGACGTGCCCGCCCGCTCTGGCCGCGCCCAAACCGAACGCCTAGCGCGCGGTATTCTTGCCGCCGGGGCCGAGGATTACGGCAAGCCCGACACAACCGGCCTTGTGGCCCACGGGCGCATGGTGATCCTGTCGGACTTTCTGGGCGATCTGGCGGGGGTCGAAGACGCCATCGCGCGGGCCTCTGACCGGGGCGTGCGCGGCGCCTTGGTGCAGGTTCTGGACCCGGCCGAGGAAGAATTTCCCTTTGACGGCCGCACCATCTTTGAATCCATGGGCGGCAGCCTGCGCCACGAAACCCTGCGCGCGGGCGATCTGCGTGCCCGCTATCTCGCCCGTCTGGCCGAACGCAAGGAACGCCTGGCGACCTTGGCTCGCGCCTCGGGCTGGCACCTGACCGCGCATCACACCGGCCAATCGGCCCAATCCGCCCTGCTCTGGCTTTACCGCGCGGTGGAGGCGCCGTTCTAACATGTGGATGATCGGCCCCATCGGTTTCACCGCCCCCCTGTTGCTGCTGGGCCTGATTCTTTTGCCCGTGCTGTGGTTCCTTTTGCGCGCCATCCCCCCGGCCCCGATCAAACGCCGCTTTCCCGGTGTTGCCCTGCTGCTGGGGCTGGATGATGAAACCACCGAAACCGACAAAACCCCTTGGTGGCTTCTGCTGCTGCGCGCCTTGGCCATTGCCGCCGCCATCATCGCCTTTGCAGGCCCCGTTTTGAACCCGCAGGCCCGCGCGCCGGGCAACGGGCCTTTGCTCGTTCTGATCGACGGCGGCTGGGCCGATGCCCGCGACTGGACGCGGCGGCAAGATCGCTCTGTGGCCTTGGTTGAAGAAGCAGGTCGCAATGGCCGCCCCGTGGCTGTCGTTCGCCTGTCCGATGCGCCCGAGGCGGTGGTGTTCCAGACCGCCGACGCCGTCCTGTCACGGCTGGCGGCGATGGAGCCGCAGCCCTTTGCGCCGAATGCCTTGCAAGGCTGGGTCGATGTGCTGCCTGCGGGGGAATTTGATTCCTTCTGGCTGTCGAACGGGCTGGACCATGAAGGGCGGGCCGTTTTGGAAACCGCCTTGCAGAATCGCGGCGCGCTGACCGTCTTTTCCAGCCCAAGGCCGATTTTCGCCCTGCATCCCGCCAGCTTTGCCGAGGGTATGGTGAAAATCGCGGCCTCTCGTCTGCCTGCCACAGGCGAGGTTCAGGCCGAAGTGGTGGCGCGTGGCCTTGATCCTTCGGGCATTGAACGCGAATTGGCGCGGGTCGCTGTAACCTTCCCCGATGGGCAATCGCAGACGGAAGCGGCGTTTGACCTGCCCCCCGAACTGCGCAACCGCATCACCCGCTTTGAACTCGTGGGCCAGCGGACGGCAGGGGCGGTCAGCCTGACGGATGACAGTCTGAAACGCCGCAAGATCGCGCTGATCACCGGCGAATCCGATGCCGAGGGGCTGCTTTTGCTGTCGCAAAGCCATTACCTGCGCCAGGCCTTGGCCCCGGTGGCCGATCTGCTGGATGGCGGCTTGCAGGATGTCTTGCTGGCCAACCCCGATGTCATCGTTCTGGCCGATGTCGCGCGGCTGTCAGCCGAGGATGAAAAGGGCCTACTGGAATGGATCCAGAAAGGCGGGCTTTTGCTGCGCTTTGCAGGGCCGCGCATGGCGGCCAGCGAAAGCGCCGTGGATGGAACCGATCCCCTGTTGCCCGTTACGCTGCGTCAAGGCGGTCGGGCCATTGGCGGCGCGATGAGCTGGGGGGAGCCGAAACCCTTGGCCCCCTTCGCCGAAGACACGCCCTTTCACGGGCTAGAGGTGCCGCCCGAGGTGACGGTGACGGAACAGGTTCTGGCCCAGCCAGGGCCGGAACTGGCAGGGCGCACGATTGCCGCCCTTGCCGACGGAACGCCGCTGGTGACGCGCCGGGTCGAAGGGCAGGGGCAAGTGGTGCTGGTGCATGTCACGGCCAATGCCGATTGGTCGAACCTGCCGCTGTCGGTGTTGTTCGTGCAGATGCTGGAACGCTTGGCGGTGTCCACCCGGCCTGCCGTGCCCGAGGAAAGCGATCTGGCGGGGCAGATCTGGGTGCCGGAAGAGGTGGTCGATGCCTATGGGCAAGTGGTGGCCGTTGATGATCTGCCGGGGGTTCCGGGCGAGGATCTGGCCAAGGCCATACCGGGCCGCGCCATGCCGCCGGGGCTTTATGCTGGGGCAGAACGGCGTGTGGCATTGAATGTGATGGCGGCAGACACGGCGTTGACTCCGGCGGAATGGGCCGAGGGCGTGGCGGTGGAAGGTATCGAAATGGTGCGTGAAACGGCCTTGAAGGGGGCTTTCCTGTCCGGGGCCTTGGCGCTGCTGATGGTGGATATTCTGGCCGCCCTGTTCCTGTCGGGCCGTCTGGCGGCACGGCTGGGGCCGGGGGTGGCGGTGTTGATCCTGGCTTTGGCCCTGATGCCGCAGGGGCGGGCACAGGCTCAGGATAGCAGCCTGCCGGATGATGCGCTGGCGCTAGAGGCGACGACTGCGCTGCGGCTGGCCTATGTGATGACCGATGATCAAAGGGTCAACGACATGGCCAAGGCCGGCCTTCTGGGCCTGTCGATGCGGCTTTGGGACCGGACCACCGTGGAACCCCTGGAACCCATCGGGGTTGATCTGGAAAAGGATGATCTGGCGTTCTTCCCCTTTCTTTACTGGCCGATGACGGCGAACCAACCGATCCCCTCTTCCGAGGCTTATGCCAAACTGAACCGCTTCATGCGCACGGGCGGCATGCTGTTTCTGGACAGCCGCGATGGTGGCATGACGGGCAGCCCCGAACAGCGCCGGATGCAGGAAATCGCCCTGCGTTTGGACATTCCGCCCTTGGAACCGATCCCCCCGGATCACGTCCTGACCCGCACCTTCTATCTGCTCCAAGACTTTCCCGGCCGGTTCATCGGCCAACCGTTGTGGGTCGAAGCCGCCCCCCCCGATGCCGAACAGGCCGAAGGTATGCCTTTCCGCAATCTGAACGACGGGGTGACCCCGGTCGTGCTGGGCAGTGCCGATTATGCCGCCGCCTGGGCCGTCGATGATTACGATCAGCCGCTGGTGCCGGTGGGGCGCGGCAATTCCGGCGAAAGACAACGCGAGATCGCCTATCGCTTTGGCATCAACCTGATCATGCATGTGCTGACAGGCAACTATAAATCCGATCAGGTGCATGTGCCCGCCCTGCTGGAACGTCTGGGGCAATAGATGAACATCGCCAACCTGACCTTTGATCCGCTGATTCCCCTGCCCGCCTTGGCCGGGCTTGCAGCCTTTGCCCTCCTGTTTTTGGCGTTGGCCCTGTGGCGCAGGTTGGCGGGCTGGTGGCTGCGCGGGCTTGCTGCGCTTGCTGTGCTGGGGGCTTTGGCGAACCCGGCCTTGCAGGAAGAGGACCGCGCCCCGCTGACCGATATTGTCATCGCCGTGGTCGATGAAAGCGCCAGCCAAAAGGTGAACGACCGCCCTGACCAAGCCGCCGCCGCCCTTGCGCGGGTTCAGGCCGAGGTCGCGGCGATGGAGAACACCGAACTGCGCGTGATCCGGCTGGGTGACGGCGAAGGCGATACGGGAACACAAGCCATGACGGCCCTGTCCGAGGCTTTGGCCGAGGAACCGCGCTCCCGCGTGGCCGGGGCCATCCTGATCACCGACGGGCAGGTGCATGACATGAGCCTTGCCCCCAATCTGCCCGCCCCGGTGCATGTGCTGCTGACAGGCCGCGACAGTGATTGGGACCGCCGCCTGATCATTCGCAACGCCCCGGCCTTTGCCATCATCGGCGAAGAAACCCTGATGACGATCCGCGTCGAAGACAGCGGCGATGTGCCGCCAGAAGTGGCGGGCATCGCGGAACTGTCCATTGCGGTGGACGGCGAAACGCCGATGCCGTTTTCGGTCCCAGTGGGGCAGGATATGGAACTGCCGTTGAAATTGACCCATGGCGGCATGAACGTGCTGCAATTCGCAGTGACGCCCGTGGTGGGCGAATTGACCGACCGGAACAATGCAGCGGTCATTCAGGTGAACGGCGTGCGCGACCGTCTGCGCGTGCTGCTGGTGTCGGGTGAACCCCATGCCGGTGAACGCGTCTGGCGCAACCTTTTGAAATCCGACCCTTCCGTCGATCTGGTGCATTTCACCATCCTGCGCCCGCCAGAAAAGCAGGATGGTGTCCCGGTTGAGGAACTGTCGCTGATCGCCTTTCCAACGCGAGAACTGTTCATCGAAAAGGTCAAGGAATTCGACCTGATCATCTTTGACCGCTTCCGCCTGCGCGGCATCCTGCCCACCGAATATCTGGAAAACATCCGCGATTACGTCCGCGAAGGCGGCACCGTTCTGGTCGCCGCGGGCCCCGAATTCGGCACCGTCGATGGCCTCTGGCGCTCGCCCCTGAACGACATCTTGCCCGTCGATGTCACCAGCCGCGTACTGGAAGGCGGCTTTCGCCCCAAGCTCACGGACCTAGGGCGAAAGCATCCCGTCACCCAGGGCCTTGATGCCGATGCCCCCGATGAAGGCTGGGGCCGCTGGTTCCGCCAAATGGAAATCTCGGCGCGGGAGGGGGGCCAGGTGGTGATGAGCGGGGCAAACGACCTGCCCTTGCTGGTTCTGGCGCGCGAAGGCCAAGGGCGGGTGGCGGTGCTGGCCTCCGATCACGCTTGGCTTTGGGGCCGGGGCTATGAAGGCGGCGGGCCGCAGTTGGAAATGCTGCGCCGTCTGGCCCACTGGATGCTGAAAGAGCCAGAACTGGAAGAGGAAACCCTGACCGCCACTATCGAAGGCGATCTGGTGAAAATCGAACGCCGCACCATTCTGGACGTGCCGCCGGGGGCCGTGACGGTGACCGCGCCGGATGGGACGGAAAGCGCTGTGGCGCTGGATGAAGCGGGGCCTGGCCTGTTCACGGGTGGCTTCACTGCCACTGGCTTGGGCCTTTACCGTCTGGCCGAAGGCGACCTAGAACGGGTCATCGCCGTCGGCCCGCCCGCACCCAAGGAATACGAGGAAATCATCGCCTCGGGCGACAAACTCGCCAGCTTTGTCGAATCCACCAAAGGTGGTATCCTTCGCGTCGAGGATGGCCTGCCCGACATCCGTCAGGTGGCCGAAGGCCGCGTTGCCGCGGGGCGGGGTTGGATCGGCCTGACCCCACGCGGGGCCTATGTCACGCAAGACGTTCGGGTTGCCGCCCTGCTGCCCGGTTGGGTCTGGCTGTTGCTTGCGGCGGGCCTGTCCCTCGCGGCCTGGCTTCGTGAAGGGCGGTTCGGGGGGCAACGCCGGGCCTGAGAACAATGGGCCCAAGGATCAAAAGGAGAGCAAATGATGCATCGCTATCTACTTCCCTTATCCTTGCTTCTGGCCCCTCCGGCCTTGGCCCAAAGCGAAACTTGCAGCCTGTATAACCCCTCTGAACCCTGTGTCCGGGTCTTGGCCTGCGTCGGTGGTGACGGCCTTTGGTTCGATGGCCGCGCCTATGGCGCCCGCGAAGGCCGCATCGAAGGCCAGATGAGCGACGGCACCCTTTGCGGCGGGTCTTGGACCGTCCGCAATTTTATGGGCATCGGCCGTTCCGACCTGAACTGCGACGATGGGCGCGAGGCGCGGGTTTATTACACCTACCGCGACCGCCGCACCGGCACCGCCACGGGCAGCGGTCGCTCCAATCTGGGCGAATCGATCAAGGTCTGGGCGGGTGAGGAAGTCTTGGCCTTCCTGCAAGGCGAGGGTGAAACGCCCAGCCTCCCCTGCCGGGGCGGTGCTGTCCCGCTTAACTGACCTCGCCTAAACCTCCCGCTGCATCATCACCCGTCGCGATTCCGACAGGAACTCCCGCCGCACCAGCACGCCCGTTGTGATCACCGCCCCACCGATCAAGGCCAAAGGCCCCAGCAACCAAGCCAAGGCCCCCAAGGCGTAATAGATCGATCGCATCCCCCGGTTGAAACTTTTCGCCGCCGTGATGTTCACCTCGGCCGCCTGTCCCGCCCGGTGAAAGGCCTGCGGATCATTCGGGTCATTCGGCACAGCCGCCATCAGGATCGAACAATAGCCAAACAGCCGATGCGCCCAGACGAATTTCAGCAATGCATTGCCCAGAAACAGGATCACCAGCAGAATCTTCACCTCGATCACCAGTGCGGGCACCGGCAGTGTCAAATCCCGCGCCAACCCCTCCAACCGTTCCGAATTCCCGATCAGCGCTACCCCGCCCCCAATCGCAATCATCGAGGCCGAGACGAAAAACGCCGTCCCCTGCCGCAGGCTGTCGATGATATTGGCATCAAAAATGCGCGGCGTGCGGGTCACGAATTGCGCCATCCAGTCGCGCCGATACTGCGCCATCAGCCGCGACACCGAAGGATGCCCAGCGGGCGGATGCTCGATCATCCAGCCCAGACCATACCAAAGCCCGATCAGCAAGGCGACCGCCAGCATGTCCAGCGCGGTAAACAGCGAAAGGCGTGAAAAGATATCCATGATCCTTGCTAGCGCAGCGCCCTTTGCAAAGGAAGCCTTGGCAGCGCGCCCCGGCTTTGGCACCATACCCCCATGCAGATGCCCGATCCCAACGCCGCCATACTGGCCCGCCGCGCCGCCATTGTCGCAGGCCTGCGCGCCCTGTTGCCCGCCGATGCCGTTCTGGACGATCCCGCCGAAACCCGCGCCTATGAATGCGATGCGCTGACCGCCTATCGCTGCCTGCCGCTGGCCGTCACGCTGCCCCGCACGACCGAGGAAGTCGCCGCCATCTTACGCTTTTGCCATGCCCAAGGCGTGCCCGTCATTCCACGCGGCGCGGGCACCTCGCTGGCGGGCGGTTCCCTGCCCACGCCCGATGCCGTGATCCTGGGCGTCGCCCGCATGACCGGGGTGATCGAAACCAACTACCCCGACCGTTATATCCATGTCCAAACCGGCCGAACCAACCTGTCGGTGACGGGGGCGGTAGAGGCACAGGGCTGGTTCTACGCCCCTGACCCCTCCAGCCAACTGGCCTGTGCCATCGCGGGCAACATCGCCATGAACTCCGGCGGGGCGCATTGCCTGAAATACGGCGTCACCACCAACAACCTGCTGGGTGTGACCTTGGTGCAGATGGACGGCACCGTTGTTCATCTGGGCGGCCCGTTCAGCGAAAGCGAAGGGCTGGACTTGCTGGGCGTCGTCTGCGGCTCCGAGGGCCAGCTTGGCGTCGTGACCGAGGCTTACTTGCGCATCCTGCCGAAACCCGAAGGCGCGCGGCCCGTGCTGATGGGCTTTGACAGCAACGAAGGGGCAGGGGCCTGCGTCGCCGACATCATCAAGGCGGGTGTCCTGCCCGTCGCCATCGAATTCATGGACCGCCCCTGCATCGTGGCGACCGAGGCTTTCGCCCAAGCGGGCTATCCCGATTGTGAGGCCCTGCTGATTGTCGAGGTTGAAGGTTCCGAGGCCGAAATTGCCGAACAACTGGCCCTGATCCGCGCCATTGCCGCGCGCCACAGCCCGGTGGAATTCCGCGAAAGCCGTTCCGCCGAAGAAACCCGCCGCATCTGGCTGGGCCGCAAATCGGCCTTTGGCGCGATGGGGCAGATGGGCGATTACATCTGTCTCGACGGCACCATCCCCGTGTCGGAACTGCCCTTCGTCCTGCGCCGCATTTCCGAACTGACCGAGGCTGCTGGCCTCCGCGTGGCCAATGTCTTTCACGCAGGCGATGGCAACATGCATCCCCTGATCATCTTCAACGCCAACCAACCCGGCGATCTGGAAAAGGCCGAGGCTTTGGGGGCCGACATCCTGCGCCTTTGCGTGCAGGTCGGTGGCTGCCTGACCGGCGAACATGGCGTCGGCGTCGAAAAGCGCGACCTGATGGGGGTGCAGTTCAGCGATCAGGATATGGAGGCGCAGTTGCGGGTCAAGGATGTCTTCGACCCAAACTGGCTGCTGAACCCCGCCAAGGTCTTTCCGCTGTCGGTGACGGCCAGCAGGCGGGGCTAGCTATTCCGCAGGCCCCACCGCCCGCGCCTCGGCTTCGGCAATGGCCTCCGCCGGAATCGCCGCGGCGATGGCCGCCAGCACCGCATTCACCCGCGCCACATCGGCCTTGCGTGGGCTGGATGGCAGATCCACCACCCGGCCCTCCAACATCACCCGCCCACGGGTCAGCCCGCCCCCCACCATCACCTCTTCGGATTCCAGCGCGGGGCGGTCCGCCAAGCCCGAATCCCGCGCCGCCTGCAAAATCGCCTCAACCGTCGCGGCGTCCGCCGTGCCGCTGACACCCACGCAACCCGGCGCTGTTTCTTCATAACCCTTGCAATAGGTCAGATGCCACGCCCCATCCGGCAGAATTTCCGCCCGCCATTCCCAATGATATTCCGGCGGCACGCTGCCATTGTCGGTGGCATAAACCGCCAAGGGCTGCTGCGGGCTTTCCGCCCAAACCGGGCTGCTCCCCATCATCAAAAGCATCAAAAGAAAACGCATCACTGCCCCCGCAATTCCTTGCGAGGGCAGTTTATCAAACGCCGATCAGACTGCCAGAGCCTTGCCGCCTTCGCTCGCCGATTGCTCGGCCCGGTCCAGCAGTCGCTGCAATTCCGCCCCCCGCGCGAAATCGGGGATCGCCACCCCTTCGCCCCGGATCGCCGCGACGAAACGCTGATAGATGTTTGGCACATCCGGGCATTCCACATCCGCCCAGGTCGCCGTTTTCACATCCGCCCCAAGGCAGGCCCGCAACCGGCTGACAGCACCTTCAAAGCTGACCTCCAGCCCCCCCAGATCGCCATAGATCCGCAAGCGCAGGTCGTTGTGATGCCCGCTGGCAAAGCGCGTCGCCGCCACCGTGCCCAAGGCCCCACCGGCCAGCGACAGTTGCATTGTTGCACTGTCATTGGCATCGAGCTTGTATTCGCCGATTTGCCCGCCGGGGGCTTTGTCAAAGGTCTTCAGCAGACAAGACACACTCTCTGCTGCTTCGCCCGCGATAAAGGTGGTGAAGTCCAAGATATGGATCCCCACATCCCCCAGCACGCCTTTGGACCCATGCGATTGCGACAGCCGCCACAGCCATTGCGGCTCGGTCTTCCAGTCGCCCCAGGCGTCCTGCGTCAGCCAGCTTTGCAGATAAGACGCCTCAAAATGCCGCACCGGCCCAATCGCCCCCTCCCGCACCATCTGCGCCGCCTTTTGCAAGGCGGGCACGTTCCGGTAGGACAGGTTCACCATATTCACCACGCCCGCCCGTGCCGCGGCCGCCGCCATCTCTTCGGCATGGCCCGCATTGCTGGCCAAGGGCTTTTCGCACAGCACATGCTTGCCCGCCGCCAGAACCGGCATCGTCGTTGCATAATGCACCGCATCCGGCGTCACGTTCGTCACCGCGTCAAACTGTCCCCAGGCCAAAGCCTCGTCCAGCGTCGCAAAGCGCCCGGCAATCCCATGCTTGTCGCAAAAGGCGTTCAACTGCGCGGGCCGCGTATCGACGCCGCCGACCAGCGAAACGCCCGGAATGGACGCGAATTGTTCGGCATGGTTGTTCGCCATGCCCCCCGTGCCGATGATCAGAATCCGAACAGGTTGCATCACCGATACCCCTCTTCCCCGGCTTCATGCAGCTTCGGCCCACGTTCCGTGATCGGCTCCAAAGCCGTTTCCACCGGCGCATTCGGCGCTTCGGTCACTTTCGCAATCCGCGGCTGCGCGTTGTTCGCCCACAGCACCGCATTGTGAATCACCTTCTGCACATTTGCATCGTGATAGGTCGGATAGGTTTCATGCCCCGGACGGAAATAGAACACATTCCCCGCCCCCCGCTTGTAGGTCAGCCCCGAGCGGAACACTTCCCCCCCCTGGAACCAGCTGATGAACACCGTCTCAAGCGGTTCCGGCACCCCGAAAGGCTCGCCATACATCTCTTCGTTTTCCAGCTCGAAATGATCCGGCAGCCCCGCCGCAATCGGATGGTTCCGGCTCGTCACCCACAGACGCTCCCGCTCCCCCGCTTCCCGCCACGACAGGTTGCAAGGCGTCCCCATCAACCGCTTGAAGGGTTTCGAGAAATGCGCCGAATGCAGGAAGATGATCCCCATCCCCGACCAGACAGCCTCGGCCACCCGTTCCGTCACCGCATCCGACACATCCCCATGCGCCGCATGGCCCCACCAGATCAGCACATCGGTTTCCGCCAGACGTTCCGCCGTCAGCCCATGTTCCGGCTCTTGCAGCGTCGCCGTCGTCGCACTCACCCCGCCCGCCGCATTCAGCGTCTCGGCAATCGTGCCGTGCATGGTTTTCGGGTAAATCCCCGCCACCACCTTGTTCTTCTGTTCATGGACATTCTCGCCCCAGACCACCACGCGGACTGTCATCGAAGCCTCCTCTCCAAAGCGCTTTGGGGCAGAGTGATGCGCCTTTGATTGGGGGAAGGCAAGGGGCCACCCAAGGGCGTCACCGATATTTCATTCAAGGGAAAGTGGCGGACCCAGAGCGATTCGAACGCCCGACCCTCAGATTCGTAGTCTGATGCTCTATCCAGCTGAGCTATGGGTCCGTTAGGCGGCGATGTAGCGTCATGTTCGGGGTGATGCAAGGGGCATCACCGCAGAAAGCGCAAAATCAGGCCAGGGGTTCGGCGGGGGCGGATTTCGGCAGGCGGATCAGGAATTCGCTGCCCTCGCCGTCCGACCGCACCAGTTCCAACGTGCCGCCATGGCCGCGCACCAGTTCGGCGGCAATCGCCAGACCCAGCCCCGTGCCGCCCTTGCGCGCCCCGCCGGTAAAGGCGGTGAACAGATGTTCCCGCGCCTTGGGCGGCAGGCCCGGCCCCGTGTCGCCCAGTCGAATGCACCAATGGCTGTCATCCTCACCGCCCGACAATTCGATGGTGCCGGGTTTGCCCGTCGCCTCAATCGCCTGCCTTGCGTTGCGGATCAGGTTCGACAGCACGCGGAACAACTGGTCCTGATCGGCGCGGATCATCAGGCTGGGGGCCATGTCGATCAGACAGGCGGGCTCGGTCGTGGCCGAAAGCCCCTCGGCCTCCACCACGTCTTCCGCCAGACGGATCAGCGGAAAGCGCGCCAGAATGGGCGGATGTTCCTCGGCCTTGCCAAAGGCCAGCGTCGATTCGGTCAGGCTGACCGCCCGGCGGATCGAGGCGATCAGTTTCGGCGCCGACCGCGCCACCACCGGATCATCGCTGTTTTCCAGCCGATCCGCGAAAAGCTGGGCCGTGGTCAGGATGTTGCGCAGGTCATGGCTGATCTTGGCGACAGCGCCCCCCAATTGCGCCAGCCGCTCCTTTTGCCGCAAGGATCCGGTCAGTTGCGTTTGCAGGGTTTGCAGGCTTTCCTCGGCATCACGCAATTCGGCGACATTGGTCGTGGGGGCAATGATCCGCGTGCCATCCTCGGGCGCATCGGCATAGGCCTGCATATGCCGCACAACCCGGCGGATCGGCACGACCAGCAGGCGCTGCACGGCCAGAAACAGCAATCCCGCCGTAAAGATCGAAATGACCGCCGACAGGATCAGAATGCGGAAACCGTAGTCCAGCATCGCCTTGCGCAAACCATCGGTCTGCAAGGTGATCTCGATCAATTCCCCCGCATTGCGGGTGGGCTGACCGATCACACGGATGACGCGGGTTTCCGGGTCAATCAGCACATCCATCGCATCGCGGATCAACTCATAGGCCCCCGCCATGCGCAGATCATAGGTGCCATAGATCGGCTGGGGCAGGGGAGAGTTCAGCACCAACTGCCGCACCTCATCGCGCCGCAGCACCACGTTGAACACCTCGGCATTGGCCAAAAGTTCCGTGGTCAGTTCCGGGCCGATCATCTCATCTGGGGTGGCGAGCAGGGCGAGTGAGGCGATTTGCGACTTTTCCAGCCGCAGTTGCAGATAGTCTTGGCGAAAGCGGGCAATCGAGGGGACAAAGATCAGAACCTCGGCCAGCATGACAAAGGCAATGGTCAGCAGCAGAAAGCGGCCGGACAGCGTATTCAGGAAACGGCCGCTTCGCATCCTCGGGTCAATTCCTTCTGGCCGGATCAGGGCCACCAACGCTGGACAAGACGGACGACCCGCTTGATCCGGTCATTCTGAAACAGTCTGGGCGAGAAATAGGCCCCCGCCGCGCGTTTGGAAAGCTCTGACAGGGTGGGATATGGCAAGATCGTGCCGGTCAGGGCCGAAAGTTTAAGGTTTTGTTGCAAAAGGATGGCCCAAAGCGCGATCTGCTCGCCCGCTTGGGGGCCAAAGATCGAAACGCCCAAGGGTCGGCCCTTGCGGGCGATCAATTTCAGCAGGCCATGGGTTTCGCCCATCGTGACGGCGCGGTCGTTCTGGGCGAAGGTCAGGCGGATGACCTCGATGCTGTCGCCATGGCGGGCACGCGCTTCGGCTTCCGTCAGGCCGATATGGGCCAGTTCGGGGTCAATATAGGTGACGCGCGGAATGGCGCGGGGGGCAAAGCGGGCGGGCAGGGGGAACAGCGTCTGTTTCAGAATGGTCGCCGCATGGGCCCCCGCCACATGGGTATATTGCGGCCCACCCGCGACATCGCCCACCGCAAAGATGCGGCGGTTCGTCGTGCGCAGGTTCGGCCCCACCGTGATACCCTTGGCGGTGAACGCCACCCCCGCAACCTCCAGCCCCAGCCCGTCGACATTGGCCTTTCGCCCCGTCGCCACCAGCAGATGACTGCCCGCAATCTGCCGCCCATCGTCCAGCGACACAACCACGCTACCGGAAACCCCGGTCACCAAGGCCCCCTCCAGTACCTCCACCCCTTCACTCCGCAGCGCCGCCAAGGCCAGCGCCGCCAATTCCGGATCTTCCCCCGCCAAGGCCTGCGACCGCGCCAGAACCGTCACCCGGCAGCCCAACCGCCGATGCGCCTGCGCCAGCTCCAACCCCACCGGCCCTCCGCCCAGAATGATCAGATGCTCCGGCCTTTCCCGCAGCGCAAAGATTGTCTCGTTCGTCAGATAGGGCACCGCAGCCAGCCCCGGCACATCCGGCACCGCAGGCCGCGACCCCGTCGCAATCACAAACCGCCGCGCGTGGATCACCTGATCCCCCGCCTGAACCCTGTCCCGCCCAATGAACCGCGCCCGCGCCCGGATCACCCGGCAACCCAAGCCCTCAAACCGCGCCTGACTGTCATGCGGCGCAATCGCCGCAATTGCCCCCGCCACATGATCCTTCACCGCCCCGAAATCGACGACCGGCATCCCCCCCCCAATCCCCGCCCCGCCGCGCCCCATCCGATAGGCCTGTTCCCCCGCCGCAATCAGCGCCTTCGACGGCACGCAGCCATAGTTCAGGCAGTCCCCCCCCATCTCTCCCGCTTCGATCAGCACCACCCGCGCGCCCATCTGCACGGCCCCCGCCGCAATCGACAGCCCCCCCGATCCCCCCCCGATCACGCAAAGATCCGTCTCGATCACAGCACCCGCCCCCGCCACAGCCGCAACACCATCGGCAAAGCCGCCAGAACCGCCAACCCCACCAAGGGCAACACCACCCCCGGCGTCTTCAGCGACGCCAAGGTCGGCGCCTCCCCCCGTGCCAGCACCTCGGCCAGCCCCGCCCCGATCCCCGTATAGACCAAAGCCCCCGGCAGAATCCCCAAAGCCGTCGACACCGCAAACCGCCGCATCGACACCCCCATCACCGCCGGCAATAGATTCGCCAGAAAGAACGGCACCACCGGCAAAAGCCGCATCAGGAACAACACCGACCATTCGTTTTCCCGCAACGCCGCCTCCACCCGCGCCACCTTTCCCCCCTTGGCCCGCATCTTTTCCGCCAAGGCCCCCCCGAACCCCATCCGCGCCGCCCCAAAGATCAGCATCGACCCCAAAGTCGCCCCCAGCACATTGAACACCACCCCCGGAAAGACCCCGAACAGCACCCCCCCCGTCAAAGTCGCCACAATCGCCCCCGGAAGGCTAAAGGCCACCATCGCCACATAGGCCACAACGAAAAGCCCCGCCGCCCAGGCAAAATGGCTGTCCCGAAACGCCGTCACCGCCTGAAAATGTTCCGCCAACGTCCCCAGACTGATCTTCTCCCGCCCGAAAAACGCCAAAAGCCCCGCCATCAACAGCAGGGCCAACAGCGGCAAACGACGAAGCAACAGATTTTGCGGCATGGTTTTCCTTTTGCCCGAACATGGCCTGTCCCGGCCAAAGCCGATAGCCCCCTCACGCCGGATTGACCAACCACGCCCCCCTTGTAACAATCCCCGCCCCCCGCCCCCACGCCCCCCCGCGCATCGCCCCGAAAAACCCCCATTCCCCGCGTTGACTTATTCCTGTCCCCCCCTTAAAGGACGGGCTTCAAATTGGGGTGGGGCCGAATCCGGCCGGATTTGCCCTGCCTGTCAAATGGAGAGCCGCGATGAAGCGCACATTTCAACCCTCGAACCTGGTCCGCACCCGTCGGCACGGCTTCCGCGCCCGCATGGCGACCAAAGGCGGCCGTCTGGTTCTGAACGCCCGCCGCGCCCGTGGCCGCAAGAAGCTGTCGGCCTAAGCGCTGCACGGCTTCCCACGGTACGACCGGGGATCGACATGACACCGTCGGAACAGCCAGACCAAGGCACAACAGCCCCGGTCAGCGCTGATCCGGCGGTTTCGTCGTTTGTGCAACCTGTCACCCTGCTGAAACGCGCGGATTTTCTGAAAGCGGCCTCGTCCCGCCGCCAGCCCATGCCGGGTTTCCTTTTGCAGGCTCGCGCCCGCAACGACGATTCCCCTGCCGTCCGCATCGGATTCACCTGTTCCAAAAAGGTCGGCAATTCCGTCATGCGCAACCGCGCCCGTCGCCGCCTGCGCGAAATCGCCCGCGCTGTCTTGCCAAAGACCGCCCGGCCCGGCTGGGACTATGTCCTTGTCGGCCGCCCCGGTGCCACTGCCGAACGCGCCTTTGCCGATCTTCTGGCCGATCTGGCCCTGGCCATGAAGAAAGTCCACGGGGCCCCCAAATGACCCCCCTCGCGCAGGTTCTGGCCCTGCCGGTGCGCGCCTATCGCCTGATTCTGTCGCCTTGGGTCGGCCACGGCTGCCGCTTTCAACCCACCTGTTCCGCCTATGCGCTAGAGGCCCTCGACAAACATGGCGCATTCAAGGGCGGCTATCTGACCGCCCACCGCCTTTGTCGCTGTCATCCTTGGGGCGGTTCCGGCTATGACCCGGTGCCCGGCACCGACCCCGACCATGACGCAAAGGCCTAGCGTTTCTCGAACCAGATCGACACATCCCCCACCCGAACGCCATAACGCGACATATAGGCCCGGTTGAACGCCCGCCCGTCCTCCATCAGCCAGATCCAGTCGTCAAAGGTCACCCGCACCGGCGGCTGCGGCCCCTCGGCCGAAGGAACCGGCAGGTCAATCGTATAGCGCCAGTTGAACCGGTCCCCCTGCTCCACCCCCACCGCCTTGCCGATCACCCCCGGCGCTGTGCCCTCCCAAGTCTCGGGGCCGGTCTTTTTCAGCGTCCAAACGCGCTGTTCCTTGGACCCATCCTCATAGACGAAATCCTCGACCAGCCGCAGCCGCTCCCCGTCCCAATTCCCTCGGATGTCCACCACGAACTGTCGGCGCACCTTGCCGAACACATCCTGAAACTGCCCCTGCGCGACAAGATGACCATCAAAGAATTTCTCGATATCCAGATCGCGTTCGCTCAGCACCGGGTCGTTCTGCGACGGCGCGCCGCCGCAGGCCGAAAGGCTAAGCATCAGTGATAGAATCAGGCCAGACCGCTTGCGCATCGGCGCATTCCCCTTTGTTGTATCCTCGGTTATACGCAGGCATCCGCCGATTGGATTTTTGCCATGCTTGACGACGCTTCAGACGATATTCACCCGCTGTTCCACGGCGCGCCCTCGACGACCGAGTTCAAGAAGCTGCGCAAGCGCCTGGTGCGTGAAGTGCGCGAGGCGATGGATGCCTATGGCATGATCGAACGCGGGGCGCGCTGGCTGGTTTGTCTGTCCGGCGGCAAGGACAGCTATACCCTGCTCGCCGTGCTGCATGAACTGCAATGGCGCGGTCTGTTGCCTGTCGATATTCTGGCCTGCAATCTGGATCAGGGCCAACCCGGCTTTCCGGCGACGGTTCTGCCCGAGTTTCTGAACAAAATGGGCGTGCCGCATCGTATCGAATATGCCGATACCTATTCCATCGTGATGGACAAGGTTCCGGCCGGCCGCACCATGTGCGCCCTGTGTTCGCGGCTGCGGCGGGGCAATCTTTACCGGATTGCGCGGGAAGAGGGCTGTTCGGCGGTCGTGCTGGGCCATCACCGCGACGACATTCTGGAAACATTTTTCATGAATTTGTTCCACGGCGGGCGTCTGGCGACGATGCCCCCGAAACTGGTGAACGAAGACGGCGATCTGATGGTTTTGCGGCCGCTCGCCTTTGTGGCCGAGGCCGATTGCGAGGCTTTTGCCCGTGCGATGAACTATCCGATCATCCCCTGCGATCTTTGCGGTTCGCAGGACGGGCTGCAAAGGCAACAGGTCAAACAATTGCTGGACGGGTGGGAACAGCGCACGCCGGGGCGGCGTCAAGTGATGTTCCGGGCGCTGATGAACGCGCGGCCTAGCCATTTGCTGGATCCGAACCTGTTCGATTTCGCTGGGCTGACGGCGAACTTGATGTCGATGGAACAGAATAAGAACAATTCTAGCGAAATTCCCCGTCTGGATTAACCTCTCACTCACCTTGCCAGCCATAACCTTTCGGTTGTGGGCCTTGTGCCTGTTGGTTCTGGGGATTGTGTCATGGTGGACGGTGGGGAACAGCGGCTTTTGGTTCTGGGGCGGCGTGCGCTGCGCGGGCTTCGGGGGCCAGGCACGCTCATGATGGTTCCGGCTGTGGCGCTTGTGGCTTTCTGGCTGGGCGGCGAGACGGCCTTGCTTCTGGTGGCGCTGGGGGTGCCTTTGGTTTTGGCCCTCGGCTGGCGCGAAATGGCTCCGGCTGGGCTGGTGGAGCCGCCGTTGGGCACTGGCGGACAGGTGGCCATGCCCGCCGTTCTGGCCTTGCTTTCGCGCGCGATGGCAGAGAAAGGGCAAACGGGCCAAGGTTCCTGCTGCCTCGTGGTGCGGATTGACGGTTTCGACCGGCTGCTCGGCCTGCATGGCATGGGTGTTCTGACCGAAGTGTTGGAACAATCGGCGGAAAGATTGGTCGCGGTATTGCGCTTGGGCGACCGCGTGGCCATCCTGCCGGACGGTGGCTTTCTCATTGGCCTGCGGCCCGAACGGCGGATCGATCTGGAAAGCATGATCCAGCTTTCGGCGCGTTTGCAGGCCGCGCTCACCCCCGCGATCAACATAGGCACAGCGACGCATTATGTGACGGGTTCCGTCGGCTTTTGCCTGCTGGACCGCGCCCCCGCCTTGCAGGCGCAGGCCCTGCTTCAAGCGGCCCTTGATGCCGCGCAGGATGCCAGTCTGAACGGCCCCGGCGCGATCCGCGCCTTCACCCCAGACGTCAAGGCCCGCCAACAGGCCCGCAGCACCCTGCGCCAAGATCTAGAGACGGCGCTGGACCTGGGCCAGATCCGCCCGCATTTCCAACCCCAAGTCTCCACCGACACCGGCGAAGTCACGGGATTTGAGGCGTTGGCCCGCTGGTATCACCCCCAGCGCGGCATCCTGCCCCCGGCGCAGTTCCTGCCCATGATCGAACAGATGGGCCTGGCCGAGCGACTGGGCGAGGTGATGCTGTTCCACGCCCTTCAGGCCATTTCGCGCTGGGACCGCGCGGCGCGGCACATCACCTCGGTCGGCGTCAACTTTTCTGCCGAAGAGCTGCGCAATCCGCAACTGGCCGAAAAGGTGCGCTGGGAACTCGACCGTTTCGCCCTGACGCCCGACCGCCTGTCGGTCGAGGTGCTGGAAACCGTGGTCGCCGAACGCGAGAACGACATCATCATCCGCAATGTCCGCGCCCTGGCCGACATGGGTTGCCGCATTGATCTGGATGATTTTGGTACCGGTCATGCCGCCTTTTCCAGCGTCCGCCGCTTTCCCGTCCGCCGCATCAAGATTGACCGCAGCTTTGTCACCCGCGTCGACCGCGAAATGGAACAGCAGCGCATGGTCGCGGCCCTTGTGTCCATGGCCGAACAGCTGGGCCTTGAAACCCTCGCCGAAGGCGTCGAAACCGGGGCCGAACATGCCATGCTCGCGCAACTCGGCTGCGCCCATGTTCAGGGCTTTGGCATCGCCCGCCCCATGCCCTTTGACGAAACGCTCCCCTGGATGGACAGCCTCCGCGCCGCCCCTGTCATAGCCCCCCGCATCACCCGCAAGGTCGCCCGACGCTAGTGCTGCCCTCCCAAAAGGCCCTCCGCCCCAGCCCCCAGCCCCCCATTTCCCCGAAACCGCTTGACCTTTGCCGACCGCTTCTGTTGAAGCAGCGCCAATCAGGGCCTCGGGTGATGCAGAATCGCCCGGGCCTTTCATGTTGTTTGCAGTCAGCACGGGACCAACCCGCTGACCAGATCGACGGCAAGGGGCGCGCGAGACCGCATGGACGACCAAAGCAATACCAAGAACCTCATCCTCGCTGTGGCGCTTAGCTTCATGGTGATCCTCGCCTGGACGCTTATTGTCCCGCAACCCGAAGTCCCGGTGATGCCCACCACCCCCGCCACCACGGCGACGACCGAGGCCAGCACCCCCGCCACGACCGAAACCACCGCCGCGACCGAGGCTGCGGAACCCGTGGCCGAGGCCCCCCGCCTGACCATCGACACGCCCGAACTCGAAGGCTCCATTTCGCTGCGCGGTGGCCGCATCGACGATCTGGCCCTCAAATCCTACCGCGAAACGCTGGACCCCAATTCCCCCATCGTCCGCCTCTTGAACCCCGTGGGTGAGGCCGCCGCCTATTACGCCCTTTACGGCTGGGCCCCCGGCGGGGCGCTGGAATTCACCGATGTTCCCGGCGCCAACACTCTTTGGACCGCCCCCGCCGATGCCAAGCTGGCCCCCGGCCAGCCGCTGACCCTCACCTGGGACAATGGCAAGGGGCTGGCCTTCACCCGCACCATCAGTGTCGATGACAAATACATGTTCACCGTCACC
The DNA here is from genome assembly GCF_014652215.1 of Neogemmobacter tilapiae. Classification (GTDB taxonomy): domain Bacteria; phylum Pseudomonadota; class Alphaproteobacteria; order Rhodobacterales; family Rhodobacteraceae; genus Neogemmobacter; species Neogemmobacter tilapiae. Next base: position 67,799 of record NZ_BMYJ01000010.1, read on the forward strand.
GATGCCGTCCAGAACAACGGCACGGATGCCGCCACCTTGGCCCCCTACGGTGTCATTGCCCGCCACGGCCTGCCCTCTGATCTGCAAAACTTCTTCGTCCTGCACGAAGGCATCGTGGGCCGCACCGATGGCGAACTGGCCGAGATCGGCTATGATGACCTGCGCGAACTGCCCGTCATCCCGGCCGAAGGTGCCTTGGCCCAAGTCACCCCCGGCACCACCGACGGCTGGATCGGCTTTACCGACAAGAACTGGATGACCACGCTGGTTCCGCCGCAAGGCGCGCCCTTTACCAGTGTCATGAAATACACCCCCGCCTCTGACATCTATCAGGCCGAAATCCGCCAGCCCGCCCTGACCGTCGCGCCGGGGGCCAAGGCCGAAACCACCACCCGCCTGTTCGCCGGGGCCAAGGAATGGGCCACCATTCGCGGCTATCAGAACGACAGCGCCGCCCCCATTGCCGGTTTCATCGACAGCATTGACTGGGGTTGGTTCTTCTTCCTGACGAAACCCATCTTCGCCGTTCTGCACTGGCTGAACCAGATCATCGGCAACATGGGGCTGGCCATCATCGCCCTGACCTTCGTCTTGAAACTGCTCGTCCTGCCGCTGGCTTACAAATCCTATGTCTCGATGGCCCGGATGAAAGAACTTCAGCCAGAGATGGAGGCGCTCAAGGAGCGCACAGGCGACGACCGCCAGCGTTACCAGCGCGAAATGATGCAGCTTTACAAAGATAAAAAGGTGAACCCCGCGGCGGGCTGCCTGCCGATCCTTGTGCAGATCCCGATCTTCTTCTCGCTGTATAAGGTGATCTTCGTCACCATCGAATTGCGCCACGCGCCGTTCTTTGGCTGGATCCGCGACCTTTCCGCCCCCGACAGCTCGTCCCTGTTCAACCTGTTCGGCCTGCTGCCTTGGGCCCCGCCCGAAGCGGGCTCGATCCTCGCGCTGATTTTCATCGGTGTGCTGCCGATCCTTCTGGGCATTACCATGTGGTTGCAGCAAAAGCTGAACCCGACGCCGACCGATGCCACGCAGGCCGCTGTCTTTGCTTGGATGCCGTGGATCTTCATGTTCATGCTGGGCGGGTTCGCCAGCGGGCTGGTGGTTTACTGGATCACCAACAACATCATCACCTTTGCGCAGCAATATATCATCATGCGCAGCCACGGGCACAAACCTGATGTCTTTGGCAACATCCGCAAAAGCCTGTCGCGCAAGACGGCCCCGGCGGGCGTGCCCGAACCCGCGAACAAGCCCGGTGCGCCGAAAGGCAAAAAGTGATGCAACTGGCCGCCCTTATCCGCCATCCGATCAAATCGGTGGGCCATGAACGGATCGCGGCGGCCAGCCTGACAGTGGGCCAAGCCCTGCCCTTTGACCGCGAATGGGCCGTGGCGCATGAGGCGGCAAAATTTGGCCCGGATCTGGCCGAATGGGCCGCCAAGATGAACTTTCTGCGCGGCGTGGCCGGGCCGGAACTCATGGCGATCCGCGCCGAAAGCGATGTGGCCGGGCGGCGCGTGACGCTGACCCATCCGCGCGCCGGGGTGTTGACCCTTGCGCCCGACAGCGAGGGCCAAGCCCTGATCGACTGGCTGCGCCCGATCTGGCCCGCCGCACGGCCCGCCCCCGCCTTTGTGGTGCAGGTGCCGGGACAGGCCATGACCGATCTGCGGCAACCCTATCTGTCCATCCTCAATCTGGCGACCAACCGCGCCTTGGGTGAAAAGCTGGGGCAGGATCTGTCGATCCACCGCTGGCGGGGGAACCTCTGGCTCGACGGGATGGAACCCTTCGCCGAATTTGATCTGCTGGGGCGCAGCTTGCGGATTGGCGAGGCTGAACTGCGGGTCGAACAAAGAATCACCCGTTGCCGGGCAACCTGCGTGAACCCCGAAACCGGGGTGGATGATCTGGACACTTTGGCCGCGCTGAATGCGCATTGGGGCCATCAAGATTTTGGCGTCTATGCCTTGGTGACCCAAGCGGGCAGGATTGCCGAAGGCGATAAGGTGACGTTGCTATGAACATGCTGCCCTTTCCCGAAACACCTGCGCCCGAGGATGAGGCGCGCGAAAAAGGCCGCCTGCTGTTTGCTGGCCCCGTGACCTTTGTCAAAGGTGTGGTGGCCATGTCTGGCCTGCCCCCGGCGGATCGGGTCGAGGTTTGCTTTGCGGGCCGGTCGAACGTGGGCAAGTCCAGCCTGATCAATGCCTTGACGGGGCGGAAAACCTTGGCGCGGGCGTCGAACACGCCGGGGCGGACGCAAGAGATCAACTATTTCGCGCTGGGCGAAGAACGCTATATGGTTGACCTTCCGGGCTATGGCTATGCCGAGGCGCCGGTGGCGATCGTGGCGAAATGGCAGGCGCTGCTGAAATCCTATCTGGCGGGGCGGCAGACGCTGCGGCGGGCCTTTGTGCTGATCGACATGCGGCATGGGGTCAAAGCGGTGGATGCCGAGATCTTGGCGCTTCTGGATCGCTCGGCGGTGACCTTTCAGGTGGTGCTGACCAAGGCCGACAAGATCAACCGGGCAGAGCGCGAAGCAACCTTGGCCCAAGTGCGTGGGGCCTTGGCAAAACACCCGGCGGCCTATCCGGAACTGGTGGTGACCAGCTCGGAAAAGGGTGAGGGGATTGTGACGTTGCGGGCGATTATTGCAGGGCTGGAATAACGCATTCTTAAAATACGATGTGATCGTATTTTCAAAGGCTTGCTTGTGTTTTCACGCGTGAAAACCCCAAAGAAAAACCCCCGATCCTTGCGGACGGGGGTTGATTTGACAAAGGGCCTAGGCCCCCAACTTCCGTAAAGCGACGTCTTAAAGACCGCCCTCGCGTTGAAGCTTTTTCCGGGCAAGTTTCCTTGCACGACGTACGGCCTCAGCTTGCTCGCGCGCTTTTTTGACGGACGGTTTCTCGAAATGTTGCTTGAGCTTCATTTCACGGAAAACGCCTTCGCGCTGGAGCTTTTTCTTCAGGGCCCGAAGGGCCTGTTCGACGTTGTTATCGCGGACGCTGACCTGCATGTGGTTGTCACCACCTTCCTAAGCTAGAGTTGCACAATAAGTGCAGGCGCGGGCCTCATAACAAAGGCCGGGGCGTTTGTCTATGAGGGAGGCATTGGATGCGGTGGGGGGCGGTTTTGGCGATGGTTTTGGCAGGAACAGGGGCTTTCGCGGGGCCAGAGGTGGGCACCCTGTCCGGTCCGGTGGTGGGGCAGACCGTGGGGGCCGTCGATTCGTTTCTAGGCATTCCCTACGCCGCGCCCCCAGTCGGCGACCTGCGCTGGATGGCGCCCCAACCCGTAGCTGCGTGGGAAACACCCCGCGCCGCGGTCACCTACGGCCCCGACTGCGCCCAGCTTCCCGACCCCAGCGACGCCGCGCCGACGGGAACAACTCCGTCTGAGGATTGCCTTTACCTGAACATCTGGCGGCCTGTGGGAAACCCCGAAAACCTGCCCGTCCTGCTCTGGATCCACGGCGGCGGCTATGTGAACGGCGGGGCCTCACCCATGGTCTACGATGGGGCGGCGCTGGCCGAACAGGGGATCATCGTGGTCAGCCTGAATTACCGGCTGGGACGGTTCGGGTTCTTTCATCACCCCGAGCTTGCAGCCGAAACCGGGAACTTCGCGCTGCTCGACATGCTGGCCGGGCTGGGATGGGTTCACAGAAACATCGCGGCTTTCGGCGGCGATCCGCAAAGGCTGACGATCTGGGGCGAATCGGCGGGGGGCGATGCCGTCCTGAAACTGATGGCCATGCCGCAGGCGGAGGGGCTGTTCCAGCAAGCGGTGGTCATGTCCGGCGGCGGCCGTGCCCCGCTTTTGGGCGGGCTGACGATCGAACAGGCGCAGGCGGCGGGGGTTCGCTTTGCGGAAGGGCAGGGGATTAGCGGGTCGGATGCGATGGCGGCGGTGCGTGCCCTGCCGGCCGAGGCGCTGATCGGGCAGTTGAATATGTCTGGACTGATGAATGACGCCGAAAGAATGACCTATGCCTTGGGGCCGATCCGCGACGCGTTGGTTCCTGCGGCACCGGGCGATGCTGTCAAGACCATGCGGCCCATTCCGCTGATGATCGGCACGACCGGAGACGATTTGCCCGTGCATCTGCCGCCCCTCGACAACCCTTTTGCCTTGTTTGGCCCCGCGGCGGAAACGGCCAAGGCCGCCTATCTTGAGGACGGTTTCACCGACCCCAAAGCGCTGCTTTTCGCCATCGGCGCGGATCGCACCATGCAGGAACCAGCCCGCCACTTCGCTCGCGCCCTCGCCGCGCGGGGGGCGCCGGTCTGGCTTTATCGTTTCGATCATGTGCCGACGCCGATGGAGGGCACTTGGAACGGTGCGCCCCACGCCAGCGAACTCCCGTATTTCTTTGGCACGCTGGACCGCCGCTTTCCCATGGGCCTGCACCGCGACGATGAAACCGTCATGCGCCGCCAAATGCGCTTTCTGGTGAATTTTGTGCAAAAGGGCGATCCGGGCTGGGCCAAGGTTGACCCGGCCAAGGATGAGATCATGTTGATGGGCCGGCAAGGGACAGCCGAGATGGTCGCAGATCCGCTTGCCCTGCGGTTGAACCTGATCAAGACTGGCGAACATCCTGACGAGTGACCGGAGGTCATTATGGACGAACAAGACCCCAAGGACAGCATCCTGAGCGCCGCACTGGGCCATGTGCCGTTTGAGGGCTGGTCGGCGATCACCCTGAAAGCGGCAATTGCCGAAAGTGGCGTGGCAGAGGGGCTGGCCCATGCGTTGTTTCCGCGCGGGGCGGTCGATCTGGCCATGGCCTATCATCGGCGGGGAGATGCGCAGATGGTCGAGGAATTGGCCAAGGCCGACCTTTCGGCCATGCGCTTTCGGGACCGGATCGCCCATGCCGTGCGGCTGCGGCTGGAACTGGCGGGCGACAAAGAGCTGGTGCGGCGGGGCACGACCTTCTTTTCCCTGCCGACCCATGCCGTCGAGGGCACCAAGGCGATCTGGGGCACGGCGGATGCCATCTGGCGGGCCTTAGGTGACACATCGGATGATGTGAACTGGTATACCAAACGTGCCACCTTGTCGGGTGTGTATGGGGCGACCGTGCTGTTCTGGCTGGGGGATGACAGCCCCGGCCATGAAAACACCTGGGATTTTCTGGATCGGCGGATCGAGGACGTCATGCGGATCGAAACGGCCAAGGCCAAATTCCGCGACAACGCTTTTGTCAAAGCCGTTAACCCTTTGCGCATCTTTGCCGGGATAAGGTCGCCGCGAAAGCCCAGCGATCTGCCCGGCGGTTTCCATTCCCCCCAACCCCCCACCGACGGGATGTAGTGTCATGAGTCTGCCCATCTCTATGCTCGCCATCGAAATCATCGAGCCGGGGGGGCCGGATGTTCTGCACCCTGCCTCGGTCGCCGTGCCGGTGCCGGGGCACGGTCAGATCGTCATCAAACTGGCCCATGCTGGGGTGAACCGGCCCGATGCGCTGCAAAGGGCAGGGAAATACGCGCCGCCCGCCGGGGCCTCGCCCTTGCCGGGGCTGGAAGGGGCGGGGGAGGTGGCGGCGATTGGGCCGGGCGTGACACGGTGGAAGCTGGGTGATCAGGTTTGCGCGCTGCTACCGGGCGGCGGCTATGCCGAATATGCGAAAACGCATGAGGATCATGCCATGACAGTGCCTGCCGGGCTGACTTTGGCCCAAGCGGCGTCTTTGCCCGAGGCTTGCCTGACGGTCTGGTCGAATATGGTGGTGCGCGGCGGGCTGAAAGCGGGGCAGAAGGTGCTGATCCACGGCGGATCGTCGGGCATCGGCGTGACGGCTATCCAGATTGCCACGGCGATGGGGGCGCGGGTTTTCACGACCGCAGGCACCGAACGCAAGGCCGAGGCCTGCCGCGCCTTGGGGGCCGAGGCGTGCTGGAACTATCACGATCAGGATTTTTCCTCCGAAATGGTTAAGCTTGGCGGCGCGGATGTCATTCTTGACATGGTGGGTGGCGGCTATATCCCGCGCAATCTGGCGGCTTTGGCCGATGATGGGCGGCTGGTGCAGATCGCCTTTCTGCAAGGCGCCAAGGTCGAGGTGAATTTTGCCGAACTGATGACCCGCCGATTGACGATCACTGGGTCAACCCTGCGCCCGCAGTCTGATCTGGCCAAGGCCAGCTATGCCCGCGCGGTGGAAAAGCATCTTTGGCCGCTGATCGAAAAGGGCCGTTTCAAGCCGGTGATCGACAGCGAATACCCGTTGGATGAGGCGGCCAAGGCGCATTGGCGGCTGGAAAGCTCGGCCCATATTGGCAAGATCGTGCTGCGTGTTACCTGACCGCCTCCATCACCGCGTCTTTCAGGCGGCAATCGCGGATCACATCATCGCCACAGCGGCGCGGCGAAAGGTCGCGGTCCAGACAAAGGCGCACTTCGTCAATCCTGCCGTCTTCGCAGGTCACGGTGATCATCTCACGCGAAAGGGTGGGATTTACCTCAAGAAAAGCGTCTTCGACCACGCTGGCGGGCAATTCGATGTCTTTCGACAGGCCTTGCAGGATTTCTGGCAACGTCACCGCCCCATAGGCCTGCCGCGACAGGGCATAGTAGTCGGGGGCTGACAATCCGCTGCAACGCCCGTGTTTCTTCCATTCATGAAAGGCCAGCCCCGCCCCGCCCATGATATCGGCCATCGCCGCCGTCTCGCCCCGCGTCGGGTCGCGCTCGACGGTGCGGCAATAGGCGGGCCAGCCTGTTTCATACTGCGGCCAAAGCCCATGCAGCGTGAAACCGAATCCCCTGCCCGCATCACATTGCGGATCGCGCCGCCCGTCGCCCGTCAGCGCGCACCAGGTCGGCGACCAGCCCAGCGACAGCACGTAATAGTCGAATTCGCCGGGCTTTTCCCCATCGGCCCAGACGGGCGAGGCCAGCACGGTCAGCAAGGCAAACAAGCGCATTTTCTCTTTCCTCTGGCCCCGAACCGGACTATATAGCCGCCGACTTCCCGAAAACGAGAAGACGCGGACGACCGGTCCGCAGCCGTTTTCCCGGCTTGGGCAAGATTTGTAAAGGAGCGTCCGGATGACCTCGAAACCACTCATGGCCAAGGCCACCGCCGTCTGGCTGATCGACAACACCACCCTGACCTTTCGTCAGGTGGCCGATTTCTGTGGCCTGCACGAATTGGAAGTGCAGGGCATTGCCGATGGCGACGTGGCGACCGGGGTCAAGGGCTTTGATCCGGTGGCGAACAACCAGTTGGACCCGGTGGAGATTGAGCGGGGTGAGAAGAACCCGCTTCATGTGCTGAAGCTGAAGTTCAACCCGGCCTCTGTGGGTGAGGAAAAGCGTCGCGGGCCGCGCTATACGCCGCTGTCGAAACGCCAGGACCGTCCGGCCGCCATTCTGTGGCTGGTGAAATTCCACCCGGAACTGTCGGACGGGGCGATTGGCAAGCTGGTCGGCACGACCAAGCCGACCATTCAGGCGATCCGCGAACGGACGCATTGGAACATCCAGAATATCCAGCCGATTGACCCGGTGGCGCTGGGCCTTTGCCGTCAGTCGGAACTGGACACGATCGTTCAGGCCGCCGCCCGCAAGAAAGCCGCGGAAGGCAGCGTTATGAGCGATGATGAACGGCGCAAGCTGGTGTCAACGGAACAGTCGCTGGGCATGTCGACCGATCCGAAACTGCCGTCGTCGATGGCCGGTCTGGAACAGTTCACACTGAGCGAGAAAGAAGAAAAGCCCGCCGATTATTCGGATGCGGAAAGCTTTTTCAGCCTGCCGCAGGGTGATGATGATGAGGATGACGACGAGGAATGATCGTTGCGGTAGGGTGACACCCTACATCGGTAACATATCCTCACGCTGGCCGCTGAGCTCATCGGCCAGCCAAGCGCGGAAGGCGCGCAGCGGTGGGTGGTCGGCTGCGGTTTCGGGCCAGACCAGATAATAACTGCCTGACCCCGCCACAGGCTCTCCCCAGACGCTGATCAACCGGCCATCGGCCAGCTCTCCCTCGGCCAGAAATTCCGGCAGCAGGGCGACGCCCATCCCATAGATGGCCGCCTGAATCATCGGGCCGAACTGGTCGAACAACATCCCCTGCGGTGCGGGCCTTGTGACGCCATGCTGGCGGAACCAATCGACCCAGGCGCTGGGCCGGGTTTCCAGTTGCAGCAGGGGTTGACCCAGAAGATCAGCAGCCTCGCGCACCGGATGGCTGGCCGCCCAAGCGGGGGCACAGCAGGCCACGACCCGTTCATCGAACAGCTTTTGATAGCCCGCATTGGGCCAGGTCTGGGTGCCGAAATGGATAGCGGCATCAAAGCCTTCTTCGGCGAAATCAAATGGCCTTAGCCTTGTGCCCAGATTGATGGTGATCCCCGGATGGGCCGCCAGAAAGCGCGGCAGGCGGGGGGCCAGCCAGCGGGTGCCAAAGGTTGGCAGGATCGCCAGCGCCAAGGTGCCCCCGCCCGGTGGTGTCCGCAGCCGCATCGCGCCGCGGCTGATCAGGTCCATGGCGCGGGCCACATCGCGGGCATAGGCGCGGGCGGCCTCGGTCGGCACCAAGCGGCGGCCTTGGCGCAGGAATAGGGGGACACCCAATTGCTGTTCCAGCGATTGCACCAGACGGCTGACAGCCCCCTGCGACAGGGACAGGTCACGCGCGGCAGCAAGGGTGGAGCCCGTGCGACAGACCGCCTCGAACGCGGTCAGCAGGGAAAGCGAGGGGAGAAGGCGGCGGGGTGTCGGCATATATGTATAATACGCATATTAAATGGCCGATAAAGGGTTATTCAGCGGGTTTCATCGGCGCTATAGGCATAGCGAACAAAGGGGGCACCCATGACCAAACCCGCATTGAAAGCCAAAGACGCGCCCGATCTGGGCCGTTTTGATTGGGAAGACCCTTTCCGCCTGAACGATCAGCTTTCCGAAGACGAACGGATGCTGCGCGACGCCGCCCGCGCCTATGCGCAGGACAAGCTGCAGCCGCGTGTCACCGCCGCTTACCGCGACGAATCGACCGACCCCGCCATTTTCCGTGAGATGGGCGAAATGGGGCTGCTGGGCGTGACGGTGCCCGAGGAATACGGCGGGCTGGGGGCCAGCTATGTGGCCTATGGCCTGATCGCCCGCGAAGTGGAGCGGGTCGACAGCGGCTATCGCAGCATGATGTCGGTGCAATCCTCGCTGGTGATGTATCCGATCTATGCCTATGGCACCGAAGAACAGCGCCAGAAGTATCTGCCGAAACTGGCGACGGGCGAATGGATTGGCTGTTTCGGTCTGACCGAACCCGATGCCGGTTCCGACCCTGCCGGGATGAAAACGGTGGCCCGCAAAACCGCCAATGGCTATGTGCTGAACGGCGCGAAAATGTGGATCTCGAACGCGCCGATTGCCGATGTTTTCGTCGTCTGGGCGAAATCCGAAGCGCATGGCGGCAAGATCAAGGGTTTCGTGCTGGACAAGGGCGCCAAGGGGCTTTCCGCGCCCAAGATTGGCGGCAAACTCTCGCTGCGCGCCTCCATCACCGGGGAAATCGTGTTGCGGGATGTTGAGGTTGGGGAAGACGCGCTTTTGCCCAACGTCGAAGGCCTGAAAGGCCCTTTCGGCTGTCTGAACCGGGCGCGCTATGGCATTTCCTGGGGCGTGATGGGCGCGGCTGAGGCTTGTCTGCATGCAGCGCGGCAGTATGGACTGGACCGCAAGCAATTCGGCAAGCCCATCGCCCAGACCCAGCTTTTCCAGTTGAAGCTGGCGAATATGATGACGGAAATCGCCTTGGGCACGCAGGCCAGCCTGCAAGTCGGTCGCCTGATGGATCAGGCCCAAGCGGCCCCCGAAATGATCAGCCTGATCAAGCGGAACAACTGCGGCAAAGCGCTGGACGCCGCACGGATGGCGCGGGACATGCATGGCGGCAACGGCATTTCCGAAAGCTTCCCCGTGATGCGCCATATGGTGAACCTTGAAACGGTGAACACCTATGAAGGCACACATGACATCCACGCGCTGATCCTGGGGCGGGCGGTCACCGGGTTACAGGCGTTCTTCTGATGGACCGCGCCGAGATTGTGCATGACAATTTCCTGCGCCGCGTCCCGGCGCGGGATTTTCCCATGGGGGCCGCGCCCTCCGGGCCGATGACTTCGGAACAGGCCACGGCCTGCTTTCGCGCGGCCTGCCTATCTCGCGCCTTGGACCTGCAAGCACGGGCCATGCAGCGGGCGGGGCAGGGGTTCTACACCATCGGCTCGTCAGGCCATGAAGGCATGGCGGCGGTGGCCTTGGCGCTGCGGCCCGACGACATGGCCTTTCTGCACTACCGCGACGCCGCCTTTCAGATCGCCCGCGCGGGGCAAGTGCCGGGCCAGACGCCGCTTTGGGATATGCTTCTGTCTTTTGCCGCCAGCGCCGAAGACCCCATTTCCGGCGGGCGGCACAAGGTGCTGGGCTCTCGTGCGCTGATGATCCCACCGCAGACATCCACCATCGCCAGCCATTTGCCCAAAGCGGTCGGCGCGGCCTATTCCATCGGCATGCTGCGCCGCCATAGGCCGGAACATGCCATTCTGGCCGAGGATGGGTTGGTCGTCTGCTCCTTCGGCGATGCCTCTGCGAACCATTCGACGGCGCAGGGCGCGTTCAACACGGCGGGCTGGACCTCGGTGCAATCCGTGCCTTTGCCGTTGCTTTTCGTCTGCGAAGACAATGGCATAGGCATTTCGACGAAAACCCCGAACGGCTGGATCAAGGCCAGTTTTCAGCACCGTCCCGGCTTGCGGTATTTTGAGGCTGATGGGTTGGATATGTTCGAAACCTTTCGCGTCGCTTCCGAGGCGGCGGATTATGTCCGCACCCGCCGCAAGCCCGCCTTCCTGCACCTGCGCACCGTCCGCCTGTATGGCCACGCCGGGGCCGACCTGCCGACAACCTATCTGAGTCGCGAGGAGGTCGAGGCGGATGAGGCGAACGATCCCCTGCTGCACATGGCGCGGCAATTGCCCGATGTGGATGCGCTGGCGATCTATCAGGAAACCCGCGAACGTGTGGCCCGTGTGGCCGCGCAGGCGGTGACGCGCCCCCGGCTGAAAACGGCCTCGGATGTAATGGCCAGCCTGATCCCGCCCCGCCGCAAAAACCGCCCGACGAACGGCGGCCCGCGCGAGGCGGTTTTCGGGGCCGAGTTGAAAGCGATGGCCGAGCCCCAGCCGATGGGCAAGCTGATCAACTGGGCGCTGACCGATCTGATGCTGGCCCACCCCGAAATCGTGATGATGGGCGAAGATGTGGGCCGCAAAGGCGGCGTCTATGGCGTGACGCAAAAGCTGCAAGCGCGGTTCGGCGCGCATCGGATGATCGACACTTTGCTCGACGAACAGGCGATCCTTGGGCTGGCCTTGGGCATGGCGCAGAATGGGTTTCTGCCAATGCCGGAAATCCAGTTTCTGGCCTATCTGCACAACGCTGAAGACCAGTTGCGCGGTGAAGGCGCGACCCTGCCGTTCTTTTCCAACGGATCGTTCACGAATCCGATGGTGCTACGGATTGCGGGGCTGGGCTATCAAAAAGGCTTTGGCGGGCACTTCCACAACGACAACTCTCTGGCCGTTCTGCACGACATTCCGGGGCTCATTTTGGCCGTGCCCTCCGACGGCGCCGAGGCCGCGCTGATCCTGCGCGAAGCGGTGCGTCTGGCGCGGGAGGAACAGCGGTTGGTGGTGGTTGTGGAACCGATTGCTTTGTATCCGATGCGGGACTTGCATGGGGAAAAAGATGGCGGCTGGCTGCGTCGCTATCCGGGTCTGGATCAACGGGCGGAATTCGGGCAAGTGGGGGTGACGGGAACGGGGCAAGATCTGGCGATTGTGACCTTTGGGAACGGGGTTTATCTTTCCAATCAAGCCCTTCCGCAGATCACCAAGTCTGGCATCAAGGCCCGTATCGTCGATTTGCGCTGGCTATCGCCGCTGCCTGTTGAATCCCTGTTGCAGGCCGTTCAAGGTTGCAAAGACGTGTTGATCGTCGATGAAACCCGCCATTCCGGCGGCGTCGCCGAAGGGCTGATGGCGGCGCTGATGGAAGGCGGGCATCAGCCGCGCCGCTTGACGGCGCAGGACAGTTTCATCGCCACCGGCCCGGCCTATGCAGCCACGATGCCTTCGGCTGCGCAGATCGTGGAAAAGGCGTTGCAGCGATGAAAACAGCAGTCTTCATCTGTCCCGGCCGGGGCACATATAACGCGGCCGAACTGGGGTCTTTGGGGCGAACTTTCCCCGACGCCGGACTGCTGGCGCAATTTGAAAACGAACGTGCATTCGGAAATCAGGAAAGCCTGATGGCGTTGGACAGCGCCACCAGCTTTTCGATCAGCCGCCATGGCCGTGGCGACAATGCTAGTGCCCTGATCTATGCCTGCGGTTTGGGCGATTTTCTATCGCTCACCGATGTAAAGGTCGTCGCCGTCACCGGCAATTCGATGGGTTGGTATACGGCGCTGGCGTGCGCCGGCGCGCTGTCGCCGTTGAATGGGTTTCGCGTGGCGAACACCATGGGCCGCCTCATGCAAGAGGCGCTGATTGGTGGTCAACTGGTCTATCCGGTTGTCGGAGACGACTGGCGCGATGATCCGGCGCGTCGGGCAAAGCTGCTGGAGTTGGTTGCAGAAATTGCCGCCCGTCCGGGGCTCCAGCTGGCCCTGTCCATCGATCTGGGTGGGATGTTGGTACTGGCGGGAAACGAGCCGGGTCTGGCGGCCTTTGAAGCTGCCACCCCGCGCGAGGGTCGCTTTCCCCTACGCCTGACCAACCACGCAGCTTTTCACACCGCTCTGCAAGAACCCGTCGCTGCACGCGGGCGCGCAGCGCTTTCTGCGGATTTGTTCACGCAGCCCAAGATCCCGATGATCGATGGCAGGGGCCATATCTGGTGGCCAGGATCGACCGATGCCCAATCCCTATGGGACTACACCCTCGGCCATCAGGTCACCGAAGCGTATGATTTCACCCGCGCCGTGACCCATGCCGCCCGTGAATTCGCCCCCGATCTGTTCATCATCCCCGGCCCCGGCAACACACTGGGCGGCGCTGTTGCACAGGTGCTGATCCGCGCAAACTGGCGCGACATGACCTGCAAAGAAGACTTTCAAAAACTCCAATCCGAAACCCCGCTGCTGGTATCCATGGGCTTGGCCCCCCAGCGCGCGACCGTCACCGAAGGGACCAGAACATGAGCCATGCCGAGATTCTTGCCGCCTGCGGTCTGACCGCCGCCGACCTTTCGGGCGGCACTATGAACGTTCGTTCGCCCATTGATGGCACGACGCTCGCCCAGTTGAAAGAGACCCCTGTCAGCGACATGGCGGCGATCATCGCGCGGTCGCAGGCGGCGTTTAAAGCCTGGCGGAATGTCCCTGCCCCCCGTCGCGGGGAACTCGTCCGTCTCCTGGGCGAAGAACTGCGCGCGTCAAAAGACGCTTTGGGGGCCCTGGTCACGCTTGAAGCGGGCAAGATCACCAGCGAGGGCCTGGGCGAAGTGCAGGAAATGATCGACATCTGCGATTTCGCAGTCGGTCTTTCGCGGCAGATCTATGGTCTGACCATCGCCAGCGAACGCCCCGGCCATCGGATGATGGAAACCTGGCATCCGATGGGGCCGGTGGGCATCATTTCGGCCTTCAACTTCCCTGTCGCGGTCTGGTCTTGGAATGCGGCGCTCGCTCTGGTTTGTGGCGATCCGGTGCTCTGGAAACCTTCGGAAAAGACACCGCTGACGGCGCTGGCCTGCCAAAAGATTTTTGACCGTGCCCTTGCCCGTTTTGGCGATGCACCCGAAGGGCTGTCGCAAGTCGTCATCGGCGGCGCGGCTTTGGGTGAGGCACTGGTCGCGTCGCGTGATGTTCCGATCATTTCCGCCACGGGTTCCACCCGCATGGGTTCTATCGTCGGGCCAAAAGTCGCAGCGCGGTTTGGACGTTCGATTCTGGAGCTGGGCGGCAACAATGCGATGATCGTGGCCCCTTCGGCCGATCTGGATATGGCCGTCCGTGCGATTGCCTTTTCGGCGGTGGGCACGGCAGGGCAACGCTGCACCAGCCTTCGCCGCGTGATCGTTCATGAATCCATCCGCGCGGAACTGGTGGCGCGTCTTGCCAAGGTTTATGCCAGCTTGCCGGTCGGCGATCCGCGCGTCGCAGGCACGCTGGTGGGCCCTTTGGTGGACAATGCGGCGGTCGAAAAGATGCAATCCGCTTTGGCGCAGGCCAAGGCACAGGGCGGCAGGGTCCACGGGGGTGAAGTCGTGACCCAAGGGGTTCCGGGCGGGGCCTATGTGCGGCCCGCTTTGGTGGAAATGCCGGGCCAAACCGCGGTGGTGCGGGATGAGACCTTTGCCCCCATCCTGTATGTGCTGTCCTATACTGATCTGGCGCAAGCCATTGAAATTCAAAACGATGTGCCGCAGGGCCTGTCCTCTTGCATCTTTACGCTGAACCTGCGGGAAGCGGAAGCATTTCTGTCGGCGGCAGGCTCGGATTGCGGCATTGCCAATGTGAACATCGGGCCCTCTGGTGCTGAAATCGGCGGGGCTTTCGGCGGTGAAAAGGAAACTGGTGGCGGGCGCGAAAGCGGGTCCGATGCCTGGAAAGGCTATATGCGCCGTCAGACCAACACGGTGAACTACTCCACCGCTCTGCCGCTGGCGCAGGGCGTGAAATTTGATGTGTGAGGTGGGCCATGTTTGAACGCATCGCAGTTCTGGGGCTGGGCAAGGTGGGCCATCTGGCCGCCGAAATGCTGGCCGAGGCGGGTTTCAAGGTGACGGGGTTGGACGCCCGCAAGGTCAGCGCGCCTTTTCCAACGCAGGCCGTCGATGTCGGTGATCCGGTGGCACTGGCCGAGGCTCTTCAGGGCCAGCAGGCGGTCTTGTCCTGCCTGCCCTACCACCTGAACATCGGCGTTTCGACCGTGGCCCACGGCCTTGGCCTGCACTATTTTGACCTGACCGAAGACGTGCCGACCACCCGACACATCCGTAAATTGGCCGAAACCGCCAAGGGGTTGATGGCCCCGCAATGTGGGCTGGCACCGGGATTCATCGGCATCGTGGGCGCTGATCTGGCGGCACAATTTGACCATGTCCGCGCCCTGCGCCTGCGGGTCGGGGCCTTGCCGCAGAACCCGACCGGATTGCTCGGCTATGCTTTCAATTGGTCGCCCGAAGGGGTGGTGAACGAATATCTGAACGACTGTGAGGTTATTGAGGAAGGCGTGCTGAAATCGGTGTCGGCTATGGAATGGACCGAAACGATCCACATCGACGGAATGCCCTTGGAAGCCTTTACGACGAGCGGTGGTTTGGGGACGATGTGCGAGACCTATCTGGGGCGGATCGACAATCTGGATTACAAGACGATGCGCTATCCGGGCCATGTCCGGTTGATGAACTTTTTCTTCCATGAATTGCTGATGCGCGAAAACCGGGCCGAGGCGGGGCGGATCCTGACCAACGCGAAGCCTCCGGTGGAGGATGACGTGGTCTATGTCCATGCGGCGGCAGAAGGCATGACCGATCAGGGCCTGCGTCGGCGCGAATTCGTAAAGGCTTATTACCCCATTGAAATCGCAGGAAAGATGCGCACAGCGATTGCCTGGACGACCTCGGCCAGCGTTGTGGCGGTGATTGAAATGGTGCGCAAGGGCGACTTGCCGGGGCAGGGGTTCTTGAAACAGGAAGACATTCCGTTGGCCCCCTATTTGGCAACGCGAACCGGCAGCTATTATGCCAAGGGCGCGCGGTAAGGTTCGACCGAACCAATCAGCGCCGCTTGACCGTGGCGCTGACCGTCACGGTCGGTCACATTCCAAAGCACGGTCTGCGCGATGCGAAAGCGCTGACCATTGGCGGAAATGCGGATGCCAGAATAATCGCTCACAAAGCCTTGTTGCAGGGCCTTTTGCAACAGGGCTTGCCGATCACCCTGAATGTCAGGTTCGGCCTCGGCCGAAAGACGCGAGGGCAGGGCGGTGAAACTGGCCCAATCCATACCCCACAAATCCAAAGCGGCGCGGTTGGCATAGCGAAAGATCGGGTCGGCCTGCGTGCCATGCGACACAAGCGGCAGGGCGTATTCGAACAACTGTTCAGCATCCGCCGGAATGGCACGCCCGGTCAGCCGAAACAGGCTTTCTGACAGCAGCGCCGCATAGGCGCGTGCCGCGTCCGAAAACCATTCCATCAGAACTGCCGCCGCGCCCGCAGCGCGGCCCCGATGGTGCCGTCGTCCAGATAGTCCAGCTCGCCCCCCACCGGCACACCTTGGGCCAGGGTTGTGACCTGCACGCCGGAACCTTCCAGCGCCTCGGCAATATAATGCGCGGTGGTCTGGCCTTCGACTGTCGCATTCAGCGCCAAGATGACCTCACGCGCGCCGGCGGCTCGCCGCACCAAGGCGGGGATGCGCAGGTCATCCGGGCTGACGCCATCCAGCGCCGATAAGGTCCCGCCCAGCACATGATAGCGCCCTTTGAAGGCCCCGCCGCGTTCCATCGCCCAAAGGTCGGCCACGTCTTCGACCACGCAAATCTCACCCGTATCGCGGGCCGGGTTGGCGCAGATTGCACAAGTGTCAGCGGTGCCCACATTCCCGCAGGTCAGGCAATCGCGCGCCGTCAGCGCCACATGCGCCATCGCCTGCGCCAAGGGGGCCATCAGCGGCCCCCGCTTTTTCAAAAGCGCCAGCACCGCGCGACGGGCAGACCGTGGCCCAAGCCCCGGCAGGCGGGCCATCAGGTCGATCAGATCCTCGATGTCGCGCGCTTCTCCCATCAGAAGGGCAACTTGAACCCGGCGGGAAGGCCAAGGCTTTCCTGCATCTTTTCCAGCTCTTGCCGCGAACGGGCGGCGGCGCGGCTTTGCGCATCCTTGATCGCGGCCAGGATCAGATCCTCGACCACCGGCTTTTCACTGGCGACCAGAATAGACGGGTCGATCTCCAGCGCCGTCAATTCGCCCTTGGCCGTGGCCGTCACCCGCACCAGACCCGCGCCGCTTTCGCCTGTCACGGTGATGCGTTCCAGATCGGTCTGCATCTGGGCCATCTTGTCCTGCATTTCGGTGGCGGCCTTCATCATCTTGGCCATATCGCCCATGCCCTTGAACATGTCTTATCCTTCCTCAAACGGATCCCAGTCATCCGTCAGATCGTCAATCGCCTCAAGCGTTTCAAGGGGTTGCGGGTCGCGGATCGCACTGACCTTTGCCCCCGGAAAGACCGCCATCACAGCCTGCACCAGGGGGTTTGTCGCCTCAAGTTCGGCCTCGGCCTGCGCCTTTTCGGCCTCACGCGCAAAGGCAATCGTCGGCGCCCCGCCTTCGTTCACCACCGACACCGCCCAACGCCCACCCGTCCAGCCTTGCAGCCGCGCCGAAAGCCGGGCCGCCAGATCGCGGGGGGCGTCGGGCGTGGGTTCAAATTCGATCCGGCCGGGGGAATAGCGCGCCAGTTTCAGCGTCGTTTCCACCTCGACCAACAGCTTCATGTCGCGCTTTTCGCGGATCAGTTCTACCACACTGTCAAAGGTCGCATAAACCTGCGCCACCTGATCCAGCGCCGGGGCGGCCGCAGCCATCACGGGCCCCATCGAAGGCCCGCGCGGCACGGACATGACGGCCCCATGCACCGGCCCGCGCCCCGGCAACGGCCCGCCGCCTGGCTGCGGGGCAGGGGCGTTGCGCAGTTGGCGGATCAGGGTTTCCGGGTCGGGCAGGTCGGCCACATGCGTCATGCGGATGACGGCCATTTCGGCGGCCATCATCGCATTCGGCGCAAGGCCCACTTCTTCGACCGCTTTCAGCAGCATCTGCCACAGCCGCGACAGGGACCGCATCGGCAGCCGTGCCGCCATATCGCGGCCCCGCTCGCGTTCATCGGGGGGCGTTGTCGGGTCATCGGCGGCATCGGGTGTGATCTTGATCACCGAGACCCAATGCGTGATTTCCGCCAGATCGCGCAGAACGGCCATCGGGTCGGCTCCATCGGAATATTGCGCCGACAGTTCCGCCAAAGCCGCCGGCGTATCGCCCCGCATGACCATATCGAACAGATCGAGCGTCCGGCCCCTATCAGCCAGCCCCAGCATGGCGCGCACCTGATCGGCGGTGGTTTCCCCCGCCCCATGCGCAATCGCCTGATCCATCAGGCTCATCGCGTCGCGGACCGACCCTTCCGCCGCCCGCGTGATCAAGGCCATCGCGTCTTGGGCAAGGCTCGCGTTTTCCAAAGCGGCCACGCGGGACAGATGGGCCATCATCACCTCGGGTTCGATCCGTTTCAGGTCGAACCTTTGGCAACGCGACAGCACTGTCACGGGCACTTTGCGGATTTCGGTCGTGGCGAAGATGAATTTCACATGCGCCGGGGGTTCTTCCAGCGTCTTCAACAGCGCGTTGAAGGCGCTGGTTGAAAGCATATGCACTTCGTCGATGATATAGATTTTATACCGCGCCGAAGCCGCCCGATAATGCACCGAATCAATGATTTCGCGGATGTCGCCCACGCCCGTCCGGCTGGCGGCGTCCATTTCCAACACGTCCACATGCCGCCCTTCGGCAATGGCCTTGCACTGATCGCAAACGCCGCAAGGCTCCGTCGTTGGCCCCCCCTGACCATCGGGCCCCACGCAGTTCAGCCCCTTGGCAATGATCCGCGCGGTTGTCGTCTTGCCCACCCCCCGAACCCCCGTCATCACAAAGGCATGGGCAATCCGGTCGGCGGCAAAGGCGTTCTTCAGGGTGCGCACCATCGCCTCTTGCCCGATCAGATCGGCAAAGGTCTGGGGCCGGTATTTGCGGGCCAGAACCTGATAGGTCTTTTCTTCGGTCATCATCCACCCTTGTATCGCGGCCAGACTAGGGGTTTCGGCCCCCGCTTGCAATCAGGGGCCAAGGGGTTCAGCATGGGCTTGCAACAGGAGGTGGCGATGCTGGAAATCAGCCCCGAGAAAGTGGTGCATATCATCTTTCAATCGCGCGAAGGCGGCTGGGGCGATGAGGAGCTTCGGGCCTTTATCGGTGGTCTGAACGAAGACGAACAGGCGCATCTGGTGGCTTTGGCCTGGGTCGGACGCGGGGCGTTCGAGGCGGAAGAATTTGCCGAGGCTGTGCTGACCGCGCGGCGCGAAAAGACGACGCCGACCGAAGATTACCTGATGGGTATGCCGCATTTGCCCGAAAATCTTGAGGCCGGGCTAGACGCGATGGGCATTGATGTCAGCGACGTGGAAGAGGATTTTCTGGACGGTGATCACTAGGGGCTGATGGGTTCCCAAAGGTAAATCCCTGCATCGGCCTGCAAGGCCATCGCCAGTTTGCCATCGACCAGAACAAAAGACCGGATGAATTCTAGGTCGCGGGCAATCTGGCTGTCTAAGGCTCCTTCGCCACAAAACGCGCGGGACATGGGGCCGCCCGTCAGCGTCAGGCTGCTGCCATCGGCGGCCCAACCTGCTGAAAGCCGATTGCAATCCAATTGCAGGGCCAACTTGCCATCGGTCAAGAATTGCGCGGTGTAATTTTCGACACGCGGCGGAATGATGGTGCCAATGGCATCATCCATCGACTGGAAATGCACCAACCGCCAGGATGTGCCCTCAAGCGTCATGACAGGTGGTTGAATTTGCGGCTCCAGCATCGCCTGCGCCTCATCATTGCAATGATGTTCGACACCATTGATGTCGGTAAAGTTCGCTTCGGCACCCTTTCCGCGGAGGCTTATGATATCACCGCTGTATTGATATCCTGAGGCTGTCACCTGTTGAACCAGAACATGCGTCCCATGGTCTTGGGTAAGCCGAGCCGTTTTGTCGTGAAAGGTGACGGACAGTTCCAATCCATCCGAGCAAAGAAAACGGGTCACACTGTCCTTGGCGGCGACCGACATGGGGGCCAGCACAAACAGCAAGACGGCCAAAGCCTGCGGCATGGAATTCATCGACATCGCTCTTACGAAAGACCCAACACTATTCTTGCGCGAGTTTCGCCTTTTGGCAAGCCAAAGGGTTGTGGGGCATGAGCAATAATTCATAGGCGGTACAATGCTTTGACGGTCTGCACGATCCGAAAACGATAATGGAATAAAAATTCTTAATATTAACGATAATGGCATTATGATTCCATATTGAGCCATTTTGTCGACGCCGCTAGGGCTGGAACACCGTCGTGATTCCATGACGGGCAAGCCTTTCTGATGGTCCATTCAAACCTTGGGGTGTCTCATGCTGCTTCGTGCTAGTGCCGTGCTTTTCGTGACCGCGAACTTTGGTCAACCCGTCTTGGCCACCGAATTGGAAGTCACCCATTGGTGGACCTCGGGCGGCGAGGCGGCGGCGGTGGCCGAGTTCAAAAAGGCCTTTGATGCCACCGGCGATGTCTGGGTGGATGAAGAAATCTATGGCAACGGCGTGGTGGCCCGCCCGATCATCGTCAGCCGCATTCTGGGCGGCGATCCGATGGCGGCGACGCAGTTGAACCATGGGCGGCAGGCCGAAGAACTGATCAAGGCCGGTCTGATCATGGACCTGACTGATGTGGCCGAGGCGAACAACTGGCGGCAAGTGATCCGGCCCACCAGCCTTTTGGATGCTTGCACGGTGGATGGCCGCATCTATTGCGCGCCGGTGAACATCCATTCCTGGCAATGGCTCTGGCTGTCGAATGCGGCCTTTGCCAAGGCGGGGGTGCCGGTGCCCAAGGACTGGAACGAATTTGTGGCCGCGGGGCCTGCACTGCGAGCGGCGGGGCTGCAACCCTTGGCCTTGGGGCAAGAGGCGTGGCAATCGGCGGGGGCCTTTGCCGTGCTGAACCTGTCCATCGCAGGGCCGGAACTGTGGCTCAGGGTTCACAAGGACCGCGACATGGCGGCGGCGCAAAGCCCCGAGATGCTGAAAGCCTTCGAGGCGGCGGTGCAGGCGCGCGATATGTCACGCTGCAATACGGTCGAGGCTTGGAATCTGGCCACCGAAATGGTCATCGGGGGGCAGGCCGGGGGCCAGATCGTGGGCGACTGGGCGCAGGGCGAGTTTACCTTGGTGGGGCAGGTCTCGGGCAAGGACTTCACCTGCCTGCCGGGCCTCGGCGTGGCGGATGTGATCCAGACCGGCGGCGATGCCTTTTACTTCCCGATCATCGAAGACCCTGAAATCACCGCCGCCCAGAAACGGCTGGCAGCACTTTTGGTGACACCCGAGGTTCAGGTTCAGTTCAACCTAAAAAAGGGCTCGATGCCGATCCGCGACGACATCGACCTGAACGCCGCCAGCGAATGTATGCGCAAGGGGCTCGACATCCTGCAAACGGGCGCGATCCTGCCCACCATCGACCAGTTGCTGGCGCCGATCAGCGTCACCGAACTGGATGATCTGATCCAAGAATTCTGGAATTCCGACACCATGACCGCCACCGAATTCCAGACCCGCTATGCCGAGGTTCTCGCCCGCGCCGAATGATCCACCGAAACGGGGCGAATCCGAAAATCCGTCCCGTTTCCATACACCTCAGGCCGCAAAGTCAAACTCTTGCCCCAGCGGCAGGCTGCGGCCCCGCCTTCCCGTCAGATCGAACAGCGCATTGGCCAAGGCCGGGGCCGCCGGTGGCGTGCCGGGTTCGCCCACCCCGCCCATATGCCCGAATTTGCCGTTGTTTTGCAGGATCGCCACCTCAAAGCTGGGGGTATTTTGCATCCGCAGCGGTTCATAGTCGTAGAAATTCGTCTCGACCACCTGCTGGTCGGCGAAAGTGATGGCCCCCTGCACCGCCGCCGAAAGCCCGTAGACCATCGCCCCTGTCATCTGCGCCTCGATGATCGACGGGTCCAGCGCCAGACCCGGATCGCAAGCAATCCAGGCGCGCGTCATGCGGATACCGTCGGCTGTCTCCTGCACCTCCAGCACCTGTGCCGTCGGCGTGCCGAAGGAATAGCAAAAGGCCACCCCCCGCCCAAAACCGGGGCGTTTCAAGGCGTCCCAACCCGACATGTCCCGCACCTTGGCCAGAACCGCAGCCGAGGGCGCATGGGTCGCCTCCATCAACTCCAGCCGGAATGCCAAAGGGTCAGCCCCGGCAGCATGGGCCATTTCATCAATAAAGCTTTCCAGAAAGAACGCATTCATCGAATTTCCGACCGACCGCCAGAATCCCAAAGGCACCGACAGATCCGAGATATGCCCGTCATAGCGATAGTTCGGAATGCCATAGGGCTGGTCAAAACCCCCTTCGACCGAACCCCGGTCCGGGCCGGGCGGTGCAAAGCCCAGCATCCGGTTCAGCGCATTCCGCGCCGCCGATGGCACCGCCGTCTTGCCCCACAAAGCTGTCGCCTTTTGCCCATCCAACCGCCCTGTCAGCCGCGCGATGGCCGCAGGCCGGTAATAATCCTGCGTCATGTCCTCTTCCCGGCTCCATGTCACCTTGACCGGCGTGCCGCGCAGTTCCAGCGCCACCTTGGCCGCCAGAACCGCCGGGACCGTATCGGTCCGCCCGCCAAAGCCCCCACCCATCACCGGCGTGTGCAATGTCACCTTGTCCGCCTCCAGCCCCACCGCCGCCGCACAGGCATCGCGCGTCATGATCGGCGCCTGATTGCCGCACCAGATTTCCAGCGTGCCATCGGCTTTCAGCCAAGCCACCGCGTTCAGCGGCTCCATCGCGGCATGGGCCAGAAAGGGGATGCGATATTCCGCCTCGATCAGCCCGCCCTTGGCCAGTTCGGTCTGCACGTCACCATCATCCCGCAGGCGGGAATCGGCTTCCTCCAGAAACGCCCTTTCGATCCGCACCATCATCTTTTCGCTGTCGGTGGGATAGTCGGCATGGCCCCAGTCAATCTCGACCAAAGCCGCCGCCTGAATGGCCGACCAAGTGTTGCTGGCCACCACGGCAATGCCCGTGCCCAGATCAATGACCTTTTCCACGCCCGCAATGTCCATCGCTGGCGCCGGATCAAAGCCCTTCATGGCCCCACCGCGTTTCGGGTTCATCCGCACCGTGGCGAATTTCATCCCCGGCAACCATGTGTCGATCCCGAACTGTGCCGTTCCGGTGGATTTCGCCTCCATGTCCAGACGCGGCATCGGCTTGCCCAGATAGCGCCAGCTTGACGGATCGCGCAAAGGCACGTCCGACGGGACAAGCGCCACCGCCTCCTCTGCCAATTCGGCATAGGTAAAGGACTGGCTGCCGATCACCATACCCGCTTCGGTCTTCAACTGGTCCGCCGAAACACCCAGCCGCTGCGCTGCCGCCGCCTTCAGTGCCTCGCGCGCCGTGGCCCCAGCCAGCCGCATCTGTTCGAATCCGCCGATGGCCCCGGTCGACCCACCCGTCAACTGCATCGAGAAAATTTTCGGCACGGCCGCCATGATCGCATTATGCGACTTGGGTGCGCTGGCATTGATGAAATCCGGCACATTCGACATCCGGTCGACAAAGCCTGCGTTGAAATAGGCTTGCGCTGGTGGGCCGTGCAGAACCCGCACCTGTGCCCAATCCACGTCCAGCTCTTCGGCGACCAGCGCCGCCAGCGTCGTCGAAATGCCCTGACCCATTTCCGCGCGTGGCGCGATGACGGTGACGCCGTCAGCATTGATGATGACCCAAGGGTTCAGCGGAACGGCCCCCGCCGCGGCTTGCAGCGGATTGGGTGGCACTTCGGTCACCTTATAGACCCCAAACGCCGCCCCACCTGCGACAGCGGCCCCCAGCACCATAAAGGAACGGCGGGTGATCTTTTTCCAATTCGCCATCTTAGCCTGCCTTCATCATTTGGGCCGCTTCGTGAATTGCGGCGCGGATACGCGGATAGGTCCCGCAGCGACAAAGATTGCCCTGCATCGCCGCATCAATGTCGCTGTCAGAGGGGGCAGGGTTCTCCGCCAAAAGTGCTGTTGCCTGCATGATCTGGCCGGACTGGCAATAGCCGCATTGCGCCACCTGATGCTTGATCCAAGCCTGCTGGATCAGCGCCAGATTTCCCGGCTGTCCCAGACCTTCAATTGTCGTGATCTGGCCCGTGACCTCGCCGATCGGCATCTGGCAGGACCGCACCGCCGCACCGTCCACCAGCACAGTGCAGGCACCGCAGGCGGCCACGCCACAGCCGAATTTGGTGCCGGTCATCCCCAAGCCATCACGCAGCGCCCACAGCAACGGCACATCGCCCGGCAGATCGACCGTCAGTGCGGCCCCGTTCACGGTAAGCTGGATCGTCATCTCTGGCCTCCTTGTTTCTGACATTTTCGACTCATAGTGTCAATATGTCAATGGCCGGTTTGACGCTGTGCCGCAGGTCTGCAATATGGGCCTATGATGGCCGAGGATGAACCGCCCGAAGACCCCAAGGATGCAGCGATCCTGCGTTCCGCCTTTGTGGCCTTCGCCCGCTATGGGCTGCGGCGGACCTCGATGGCGGATATTGCCAAGGGCGCGGGCATGTCGCGTCCGGCGCTTTATCTGCGCTATGCGGGCAAGGACGATATCTTTACGGCACTGGTCCGGCATCATTTCACCCGCGCCGAAAGGACGGTGGCCCGTGTGCTGGCCAACCCCGGCGAGCCTGCCGCAACCTTGCTGGCGGTGTTTCACGCCATCGACGGCGATGCGGTCGAGGCGATGCTGAATTCGCCCCATGCCGACGAAATCCTCTCGGCGGATACCCCGTTCAGTCAGACCGAGGTTCAGCAGGCCTATGGGCGGATCGCAGGGCACATCGCCCGCTGGATTGCCGAGGGGGTGGCCGCTGGACGGCTGAATCTGGACGGGCTGGACGCTTCGCCCGAACAGGTCGTTTCAACGATTCTAGCCGCCAAGTTCGGCATCAAGTCGTTCAGCAAGGATTTCGCCGCCTATCGCGCCGCCGAGGCGCGGGTTGCAAGGATATTTGGCAAGGCGCTGGGCGGCGAGGGACCGGGGTCATAAGGCGCGCGCTGCGAGGGCCAAGCCGTCCACCACGGCGGTGAACGCGTCGGCGCTGCGGAGCTGGGCCCGCGGGAACTGTTGTTGAATCTCGTCGCGCACGAGGCGCATAAGGCTGGAACCACCCACAAGAATCACTTCACCCACTTCGTGAGGGGCGCGGTCTGCCAGCGCCAGCGTTTCGTGTGCGGCCTCACGCAATGCCGCTCGGTGACGCGCCAAAGCCGCATCCAGACTTTCGGCGGTCACCGCAACAAAGAGTTCACTTTCGATATTCGCCATGTCGATCCGGCCGACAGGCACCTCACCATTCGCCTCGATCTTGCCGCGTTCCACCGCAAAGGCCAGACTATGGCCCAGCTCGTGATCCAACACCTTGCAAAAGCGTCCGATAGCCCGTGGATCAATAGCCACTTTCAGCATATCGGCTGCCATGCGGCGGGTTTCCGGATTGTATAGAAAAGGGATCTTTGCCCAGGTCGCCAGTTCCAAATAGGGCGCGCGCGGCACGGGCAGAACTTCAGTCCCCAGTTGTCGCCGCAATTGTCCCTCCAGCCCCAGCAAAGGCATCGCATGGGTCATCGAGACTGCCTGATCAAAATCTGTTCCACCCAACCTTATGCCGTGGCTGGCCAATATTTCCGGGTGACCACCCTGGCTCTGAAACAGCGAAAAGTCAGATGTTCCGCCCCCGATATCGACGATCAGACCCAGGGTTCGGCCCGGCTGGTGACTGGCTAGGGCAGCGGCTTCCGGTTCGGCCAGAAAACGGACATCTTCGAACCCTGCGGCGTGATAGCAGGCCCGCAAATCTGCCTCGGCCTGCGCATCCTTGGCCGGATCGGCGGTATGAAAATGCACCGGGCGGCCCGAAAGCGCCTGCCGCAAGACAAGGCCAGTGTGCAGCTCGGCCCTTTCGCGCAATGCGGCCAGAAAGGCCGCAACGATATCAGCGAGGCTCTGTCGGCGTCCGCCGATAAACCGTTTTTCATGCAAGAGTGGCAGGCCAAGCACGCTTTTCAGCGCCCGCATATAGCGTCCCTCGTCCCCAGCAATCAGGGATGCCGTGGCGGCGGCACCGATCCGCATCGGGCCACCCTCAACAGGAAAGAACACCGCAGTGGGCAGTGTGTCGGCGTGACCCTCAATCGGGATGCGATAGATGCCCCCTTCATGGGCCAGGGCGGCAGCCGAATTCGAAGTGCCAAAATCGATCGCCAGCCGGTGCATGCCTATCCCCATTTTCGCGAAAGAGTGCCACTAATCGCGCGCATTGGCCAATGCAAGCGGCATCTGGAAGAGCGAGCTTCGGGAAAGGGTGAGAGGCTGGACAACGACCCAAGTGGGGCTCGTTACGGCTGCTTCCTTCCGGACCTGACCGGGTTGGCGAGGCACCTGCCCGCGCCAACCTCTCAACCGGTCATATAAGGCGACAAGGGCGCGGTTGCAAGCGGTCAGATCAGCCCGGCATGACGGGCACCTGATAGAAGATCGGGGGCGACGTGATGGGCAAACTGGCCGGTCGCCGGAACAAAGTCAGGCACCTGAATGACATACATGCCCGCCGCCATCGCGGCTTGTGATCCGATTTCGCTGTCCTCAAAGGCCAGGCAGCGGGACGGATCGACTCCTAGAAGTTCGGCGGCGTGCAGGAACGGATCGGGGGCGGGCTTGGGGCTGACGACATCGTCGCGCGACACGACATGCGGGAAATGGGGGGCAAGCCCCGCCCGCCCGATTTTATAGAGGGCTGATCTGCGGTCGGACGAGGTTGCCACGGCCTTTGGCAGGATCAGAGCGGGCAAAAGTTCGGCCACGCCGGGCTTCAGTTGCAGGTCGTTTTCGATACCGCGGTCGAAACCTTCGCGCCAGAATTTGTGCAGCCGCTCGAAATCCAGCGCCGGAAAGCGGGCCATGATGCGGGCGTTGGCGGTAGGATTGTCGACGCCGACAAGGCCGTGCATGAAGGATTCGTCAACCGGATTGCCGACACGTTCAAAGGCGGCCATGCCGGTGGCGAGCGCCAAGCTTTCAGTATCAATCAGCGTGCCGTCCAGATCGAAAATCACGGCTTCAAATTGCAGGTTCATGGGGCTTTCCGTCTTTTGCGCGACGGCTCTAGCAGATCAAAGCCGCAGGCGAAAGCGGGCAAAGCCCTGTGCCGTGGTTTGAACCAATTGCAGATCAAGACCATGTGCGTCGTCCAGACGCTGTCGCGCCGCACCGGAGGTTTCAAAGAGGGCCGAAGTTCCGGCCAGGGGTCGAAAGCGCCAACTGGGCGTTTTGATGCCCTTCACGATGCCAAGGTTCTGAACGTGGTCAATCAACAGGTCACGCACCGTCGCCTGACTTTGCCAAAGGGGTGGGCCACAGTTGGCGAGGCCGGGGAAATTTCCGCCGCCGCCCGCCCGGTAATTGTTGGTCGCCATGATCAAAGGCTGATCGCTGGCCAGGGGGCGACCGTTCAGACAAAGATCGCTAATCCGTCGCGACTGTGGATCAATACAGCGCCCATCGTCAGCAAAGCGTCGCGGTTGACTTAGGTCGATCTGATAGGTCAGCCCGATGATCGTATCGAAATTATAGCAGGGAAATTCGGGGCGGATCAGTTGCTGGTCTGGTTCGCCGGGTCGCAGTTGGCAAAACATGTTTGCGGCATGCTCCAGCCAATCGGCCACTTGGGCCCCAGTGATGCGAATGGCCTGCAAGCTGTTTGGATAGGGATAAAGGTCCGCCATATGCCGCAGCGCCAAGGCACCGGGCGGGATATCGGTGAAATATGACGGGCCGGACCGGCCGCCAGCCTTGAATGGTGCTGTGGCGGACAGGATCGGCAAGTCAGCCTCTGGCGTGCCGCGCATAGCCCGCGCAACAGCGGCGGCTTGGGCTTCGGCAACCAGTCGTGTGGCGGAGGTTTCGGTGACCAGCGCGAAATAGCTGTTCAAAGGCACGGCACTTAGGCCGATAGGCCGGCGGATTTCCAATAAGGTCGCGGCATGTTCAGCATAGGTGGCGTCCAGCACGGTGGACAGGCTGTGAACCAAGGGCCGGGTCGTTCGACCGCGTTCGGGGTGCAGGATTGGCCAGACGGCGCTGGCCTGATGTTGGAACCGCCAGCGACTTTCGTCATGCCACAAGTCAAGATCAACGACACCCAGATGGGAACCCCAAAGTCCCGCCATAACCGCAGGCTTTCCCGCCAGCTGACCGCGAATAGGGTCAACGCCCTCGGATGGGGGATAAGCTGGATCGGGAAAGACCAGATGGCTGTGACCTGCAATGATCACGTCAACCCCCGGCAGCGCCGCGATCGCGGTGGCCATATGCTCTGACCCGGTTCTGGGACAAAGCGCGCCGATGCCGCTGTGCGCCAAAACCACGATCAGATCGGCCCCCTCGGCCCGCAGATTTCCGACATTTCTTTGGGTTGCGGCAACCATATCCTGCAACTGCACATGCCCCGCGATCTGCGCCGGAGCCCATTGGTGAACTTGTGGCGGGACGGCCCCTGTGATGCCCACTCGCAGGGGATTTATTCTGCCATCGGGCATCTGGATGTTCCGCGACAAGATGACCCAACGGGGCACCCGTTGCGCCAGTCTTTGCCCGATCAAAGATTGCGGCATGGCGGAAAAATTGCCGCAAACCACTGGAAAGCGGGCTGCTTCGGCGGCATGGCAGATCAGGCCCAGCCCGTGATCAAAATCATGGTTGCCCAAAGTGCCCGCATCATAGCCCAAGACGTTCATCGCACGAACCATGGGGTGAGGCTTCTCGACGACTTTCAGATTCTGGGCGACGTGGTCGCCAAGCGGGTTGCCATTCAGAAAATCACCATTGTCGAGCAGAAGCCCCTGCGCGACCTCGGCCCGCGCCCGTGTGATCAGACTGGCGGTGCGGGCAAGGCCAACTTCGTCCGTTGGACGGTCCGCGTAATAGTCATAGGGAAAGAGATGTGCGTGCAAATCAGTCGTCGCCAGAATGCGGAATCGGGCCGGTTCCGGCAACTTGTCCCTCGGTTTCAGCGGCAAAGTCGGCTCCGCCCAGCTTTGCTTTGAACCTGTCGTGACGGCACTGCCTTTTCCCCTCTTGGGCCGTGGATCAGATGAGGTTAGGTGTAACTTTAAATTGCGTAAATGAATATGATGCAATCATTGCGCGAAGGTCGCAAATCTTGTCCCTAAATTTCCCCGGTTGCAGACGTCCCCCCACTGCGGCACCTAAGAAGGGAAACAAAGGATGCGCTTGATGCAGGAATTTGAAGGTTTGGCCTTTGCCGGGGGCGGATTGCTGCGCGCCGCTGAACATCGGGGTGATCCACAGACATTAAAAGCCCTGTCCGAAAAGGGGCGGGTTATGCCGATTTGGCGCGGCAAGCCTTTGTTCCGGAACCCAGATCATCTGGCCTTTGTCGCGATCAGCAGCCCGGTTCTGGCACAGGGCGGGCCGTTGATCTTTCTGGGCTTGGATCCGAACCTATCCGCGGACGCCGCCGCGGTATTTGCCTGCGACATCAGCGACTGGTCGCCCGAGGCTGGGGCCGAAGGGACCGAGGCGGGATTTCTGGACCCAATGGTGCAAGGCCATCCGGCCCTGCCGGAAGGGCAGGGATTTTCCGATCTGCGCAATGCTTTGCAAGGGTTGAGCCCGCTGGAATCAGAAATGGCCGCGACGGCCAAGGCTTTGGTCCATTGGCATCGCAGCCACAGGTTCTGCGCGACCTGCGGTGCCGAAAGTGCGCCCGCGATGGGCGGCTGGCAACGCAATTGCCCAGATTGTGGGGCGCAGCACTTTCCACGCACGGATCCCGTCGTGATCATGTTGGTCACCAGGGGCGACCGGCTTTTGATGGGCCGTTCCCCCGGCTGGCCGGAGGGAATGTATTCCTGTCTTGCCGGCTTTATGGAGCCCGGAGAGACGATCCAAAGCGCTGTGCGCCGCGAAGTGGCCGAGGAAACGGGTGTGCAGGTGGGCCGGGTGCGCGTGCTTGCCAATCAACCATGGCCGTTTCCGGCGTCCTTGATGCTGGGTTGTTTGGCCGAGGCCGAAAGCGAGGCAATCGCCATTGATCCTGCGGAAATCGAAGATGCCCTTTGGATCGACCGAGCGGCGATGGTTGAGGTGCTGGATGGTCGCCACCCTTGGATAAAGGCGCCGCGGCGCGGGGCCATTGCGCAAAGCCTGATCGAGTGCTGGGTTGCAGATCGATTGGAATAAGGCGAACCTTGGCCATCGAAGGGAATTGATCCGGCATGAAACTGAAGGCTCATCACGATCTGGATATCGGAAATCATGCGCTTTTTGCGGCCTTGACCGATGCCACACGCTGGGAACGGGCGGCGATGCGCAAAGGGGTGGAAGTGCTGCGCATTGACGGGGGGGACGAATTGGCCGCAGGGGCGGTTTGGCAAGTGACCGGCCTGGTGCGGGGCAAGCTCCGCTCCGGTCAACTCAAGTTGCGGATGGTCGAAGAGCCATCGCATTTGCTGTTCGATTTCGAATCGCCGATGTTTACGGGGGTTTTCGTCACGCGGTTGTTTGAAATGTCGGCGCGGCGGACCCGCGTCGCATTAGAGGTCGAGGTGCGGCCCCGCACTTTGGCGGCGCGGATCGTCTTGCAAGGGGCGCGCTTGGGGCGGCAAAAGCTGGAGGGGCGCTTTCACGCCCGCGCTGGCGTCGTGCTGCGCGATCTGGTGGGACAATTGCGCGGCGGCTAAGCTTTTTGGCTGCGCCGCAATTCATCCGCCGGATAAACGCCCATGATCTGGCAATGGCTGGTAAAGAAACGCAGTTCTTCCAGCGCGCGCGCGACGCCGGGGTCTTCGGGATGGCCTTCGATGTCGGCATAAAATTCGGTGGCCGTGAAACTGCCGCCAACCATATAGCTTTCCAGCTTGGTCATGTTCACACCATTGGTGGCAAAGCCGCCCATCGCCTTGTACAGCGCCGCTGGAATGTTCCGCACCCGGAAGATAAAGGTCGTCATCATCGGCCCCCCGCCCCGACGGCTGCGATCGGGCTCGCGTGACATCACCAGAAAGCGGGTTGTGTTGTTCGCCTGATCCTCGATATGCCGCGCCAGAACGTCCAAGCCATAGATGCTGGCTGCCAATTCGCTGGCCAAGGCGCCCCGGGTCTTGTCCCCCGCTTCGGCCACTTCGCGCGCTGCGCGGGCATTGTCGGAACTCACACGGCCCCGAATCTCATGTTGGCGCAAAAAGCCTGCACATTGCGGCAGGATCACGACATGGCCGTATGCTTCGGTCACGTCGGAGAGTTGGGCACCGCGAACCCCCAGCAAGTTCACATGCACGCGAACAAACGATTCATCGACGATGTGCAGGCCGGCTCTTGGTAACAGCGAATGCACATCGGCCACTCGGCCATAGGTCGAGTTTTCAACCGCCAGCATAGCCAGATCGGCAGCACCGCTCTGGCAGGCATCGATGACGTCCTGAAAGGTTGGGCAGGGCAGGGGCTCCATGTCTGGGCGGGCCTGTTGGCAGGCCTGATGGCCATAGGCCCCCAACTCTCCCTGAAACGCGATACGGCCTGCCATGATCAATTCCTGTCAATCTGCCCGTTTTCGGGCCTTTCGGGGCGCTACTACACCTTGCAGAGACCATGGGGAAGCGGGTAGATACCGGCGCAGCCACCGGCCACGATAGGACGCGACATGTTCGACACGATGACGATCACCAAAGCGCTTGGCGCCCTTTGTGGTGCGTTTCTGATCTTTCTGATGGGGTCTTGGGCCGCGTCTGCGCTCTATGACACCAAAGCAGGTGGTGGTCATGGCGCCGGGCATGGCGAAGAAGGTGCCGAACTGACCCAAGCCTACACGATCGAAGTGGCCGAGGCTGGGACTGGCGATGCCGCCGCCGCAGGCCCGACCTTTGAAGAAATCTTTGCAACGGCGGATGCCACCAAAGGCGAAAAAGTCTTTGGCAAATGCGCGGCCTGCCACAAACTGGATGGTAGCGATGGCGTCGGCCCGCACTTGAACGGTGTTGTGGATCGCGCGAAAGCCGCCAGTGCCGGCTTTGCCTACTCCGACGCGCTGAAAGCCATGGCATCCGACACTTGGACCCCGGCCAATCTGAACGCGTTCCTGACCAACCCGAAATCCTATGCGAAAGGCACCAAGATGTCCTTCGCCGGTCTGCCCAAGGCCGAAGACCGCGCCAACTTGATTGCTTGGCTCGCAACCCAGCAATAACGGTGCGAAACCGCGCAGGAACTTGTAAAAGGCCGCCCAAAGGGTGGCCTTTTTGCTGGCTCACGCCAATGTCACGCATTCGCGGCTTGAGAGTGCCCCGCCTTGCCGCGTAGCATGGCTTCGTCAACCGTCGGACAGGCGGAGCAAAGAAAGGTTGGGGGAATGATGCAGGATCACCGTTTTGGCGGCTTGGTGGCTGTGGCGCTGTTGGGTTGGGCCGGTTTGGCCCAAGCACAAGAGATCATCGTCAGCCACGGAATCTCGACCTTTGGCGATCTGAAGTACCCTGCCGATTTTGCGCATCTGGATTATGTGAACCCCAATGCCCCGAAGGGCGGAGAGGTCTCGCAATCCGCCCCTGGCGGGTTCGATTCGCTGAACCCCTATTCGATCAAAGGCGTTGGCGCGGCCCTGTCGACGGTCATGCACGAATCCATTCTGGCGGGTACCGCCGACGAAATCGGGGCGTCCTACTGCCTCATGTGCACGACCATCGAATATCCACAGGATCGGTCCTGGGTGATCTTTAACCTGCGGGACGATGTGAAATTCTCGGACGGAAGCGCCATGACCGCCGAGGATGTGATTTTTTCCTATGAGCTGCTCCGCGACAAGGGCCTGTCCGACTTTCGCACAATCCTGGGCCAACAGATCGAAAAGGCCGAGATTCTTGAACCTTTGAAGGTAAAATTCACCTTCAAAGCCGGGTTCCCAACCCGCGACCTGCCTGAACTGGCCGGTGGGCTGCCGATTTTTTCCAAAGCCCAGTACGAACGCGATGGCCTTGATCTCGAAGAGCAGACATTGAAGCCCTACATGGGCACCGGCCCCTATATGTTCGACAGCATGGATGTGGGTCGCACCGTGATCTATCGCCGCAATCCCGACTATTGGGGCAAAGATTTGCCAATCAACATTGGGCGGCACAATCTGGACAGGATCCGCATCGAATATTTTGCCGACAGCAATGCCGCATTCGAAGCATTCAAGGCGGGCGAATTCACTTTCCGGCAAGAGAACAGTTCAAAGTTCTGGGCCGAGGGCTATAAATTCCCTGCGGTCCAAAGCGGTGTTGTTCAGAAAAAACAACTGCGTTCTGGCGTCAAGGCCAGCAATCAAGGGTTTTTGTTCAATCTTCGCAAAGAGAAGTTTCAGGATCCCAAGGTTCGGCAGGCCATTGAACTGATGTTCAATTTTGAATGGACGAACCGAACATTGTTCTTTGGGCTTTACTCCCGCGTCAATTCATTTTGGGAAAACTCTTGGCTGGCCGCGACGGGCCTGCCTTCCGAGGCCGAGGTAGCGCTTTTGAAGCCCCTGGTCGATGAAGGTTTGCTGGATGCCACGATCCTGACAGAAGAGCCGGTGCTCCCCAATCTGGGTGGCGAGCGGCAATTGGATCGGGCCAGCCTGCGCAAGGCCAGCGCCTTGTTGGATGAGGCGGGCTGGGAAGTCGGGACGGACGGGTTGCGCCGCAATGCCAAGGGTGAAACCTTGGATGTCGAATTCCTGAACGACGACCCACAGTTTGATCGGATCATCAATCCTTTCGTCGAAAACCTAGCGGCGCTGGGCGTCAATGCCAAAGTGACAAAGGTCGATGATGCACAGATGGAACTGCGCACCCGTCCGCCACGGATGGATTTCGATATCGTCACCGGCCACACACCCACAGACTATTTTCCCGGGTCGGGCCTGATGCAGTATTTCGGTTCTGAAACGGCGGATGACTCGGCCTTCAACATCATGGGATTGAAAAACCCAGCAGTCGACCGGCTGATCCGGGTGGTGATGGAGGCAAAAACCAAAGACGAACTGACCACCGCGACGATGGCCTTGGATAGGGTGATGCGTCAGGCGCGCTTTGTGGTGCCGCAGTGGTACAACAATCAGTACTGGGTCGCCTACTACGACATGTATGAATACCCATCCGAGGACAAAATGCCACCCTATGCGCTGGGCGTCATGGATTTCTGGTGGGTCAATGCGGAAAAGGCGGCGGCGCTCAAAGCATCGGGCGCGCTGAAATAGCATGGCATCCTATATTCTGCGCCGCCTGCTTTTGGTGATCCCGACCCTGTTTGGGATCATGGTGGTCAATTTCACCCTGACCCAGTTTGTGCCCGGCGGCCCGATCCAGCAGGTTCTGGCCCGGATCGACGGGGGCGGCGATGCTTTTCAGGCGATTTCCGGTGGTGGTGATGCCGGCGTGACCGAGCCTGGCAGCGAAGGCACAGGTGGCAATGGCGGCTACATCGGCGCCAAAGGGCTGCCGCCAGAATTCATTGATCGGCTGGAGGTGCAGTTCGGCTTTGCCCGTTTTGTTTGCGCCAAAGATTTTGCTGGCGAACCTTCGGCAAAGGCAGCGGAATGCCAAAAAGAGATGATTCCGATGGTGGAGCGTTTCTTCATCATGATGGGCAAATATGTGACCTTTGATTTTGGCGAAAGCTATTTCCGATCTATCGGGGTGCTGGACCTGGTCTGGGAAAAGATGCCTGTTTCCATTTCGCTGGGGCTGTGGTCGACGCTGATCGCCTATCTGATCTCGATCCCGCTGGGTATTCGCAAGGCGCTGCGGGATGGCTCGCGGTTTGACACGTGGACAAGCGGCATCATCATCGCTGCCTATGCCATCCCCGGCCTGTTGTTCGCCATCATGCTGCTGGTTTTGTTCGCGGGTGGGTCGTATTTTCAATGGTTCCCGCTGCGTGGCCTCACCTCTTCCAACTGGGAAAGCCTAAGCCTTTTTGGCAAGATCACCGATTATTTTTGGCATATGACTCTGCCAATCATCGCCTCGACGATTTCCAGCTTTGCCACCATGACCCTGCTCACCAAGAACAGTTTTCTTGACGAAATCAAGAAACAGTATGTGTTGACCGCCCGTGCCAAGGGGCTGTCCGAGGCCCGGGTGCTTTATGGTCATGTCTTCCGCAATGCGATGCTGATTGTGATCGCGGGATTTCCCGGTCTGTTTTTGGGCGTGCTGTTCGGTGGTAGCCTGATCATTGAAACCATCTTCTCGCTCGATGGCTTGGGGCGGATGGGCTACGAGGCAACGGTGGCGCGTGACTATCCGATCATGTTCGGCAACCTTTTCTTTTTTGGGTTGATCGGCCTTGTGGTCGGTATCTTGTCAGACCTGACCTATGCGCTGGTTGATCCGCGCATCGATTTTGAAAAGCGGGGTTAGGTGATGGCGCTTTCTCCGCTGAACCAGCGCCGCTGGCGAAATTTCAAGGCCAATCGCCGGGCGTTCTGGTCGCTTTGGATTTTTGCCATTCTGTTCGGCCTGTCATTGATGGCCGAACTTCTGGCGAATGACCGACCGCTCCTGGTCAAGCATCAAGGGGAGTACTACACCCCCTTTCTAAATTTTTATCCCTCGACCGCCTTTGGCGACGATTTCAGGACCGAGGCCGAGTATCACGACCCGGTTCTGCAATGCCTGATCGTGACGGGGCGGAATGAACTGTGCTTTGACGCGCCAGAGGCGACCAAGGCCGAGGCCGAGGAAGCGGGGACTGTTGATGGCCAGCCCATCGACAGGGGTTGGATTCTTTGGGCATTGGTGCCTTACAGTTTCAACACGATCGTCGACAAGCCGGGCTTTGCCCCCGGTCCGCCCGATGCGCAAAACTGGCTGGGCACCGATGATACCTCGCGTGATGTGTTGGCCCGCGTGATCTATGGCTTCCGAATATCCGTGGTCTTTGCCCTGATTGTGACAGCCTGCACGTCGATCATTGGCATCGCGGCCGGTGCCGCACAGGGTTATTTTGGAGGGTTGGTGGACCTGATCTTTCAGCGAATTCTTGAAATCTGGTCCGGCGTGCCGACGCTGTATGTGATCATCATCATGGCGGCGATTGTCCCGATGAACTTTTGGCTGCTGACGGGCTTGATGGTGCTTTTTGGTTGGACCGCGCTTGTCGGCGTGGTTCGGGCCGAGTTCCTGCGGGCGCGCAATTTTGAATATGTCCGTGCGGCCAAAGCTTTGGGGGTGGGCGACAGCAAGATTATGTTCCGGCATGTTTTGCCAAATGCAATGGTGGCGACCCTGACCATGCTGCCCTTCATGATTACAGGGGCTATCGGCACTTTGGCCGTGCTGGACTTTCTGGGCTATGGCCTACCCTCGAGCCTGCCGTCGCTGGGCGAATTGACCCAGCAGGCCAAGCAGAACCTTCAGGCCCCGTGGCTTGCCTTCACGGCGTTTTTCACCTTTGCGATCATGCTGTCGCTTTTGGTGTTCATCTTTGAAGGCGTGCGCGATGCCTTTGATCCGCGAAAGACCTTTCGATGAATGATGTGATCCTTTCGGTGCAGGATCTCGCCGTTGATTTTCGGCAGGATGGGCGCCTTGTCCATGCCGTGCGCGGGGTCAGCTTTGATGTGGGGCGCGGCGAAACCGTGGCCTTGGTCGGCGAAAGCGGGTCAGGCAAATCGGTGACGGCCCTTTCGACGGTCAGCCTTTTGGCCGATAATGCGACAGTCTCCGGCCATGTGCGATGGAAGGGCGAAGAGCTGATCGCGGCCAGCGAAAAGGCGCTGCAAAAAATTCGGGGCAATGACATCAGTTTCATCTTTCAGGAACCGATGACCAGCCTGAACCCGCTGCACACCATCGAAAAGCAGCTGGCCGAAAGCCTGTCGCTGCATCAGGGCCTGCGCGGCAACGCCGCCCGTGCCCGCGTGATTGAACTTTTGCAAAAGGTTGGCATTGCCGAGGCTGAAAGCCGCCTTTCCGCCTATCCGCATGAATTGTCGGGCGGCCAGCGCCAGCGCGTGATGATCGCCATGGCCTTGGCCAATGGCCCGGAACTGCTGATCGCCGATGAACCGACCACGGCGCTGGATGTGACCATTCAGGCCCAGATCCTTGACCTGCTCGCCGATCTGAAAGCGCGCGAAGGGCTTTCCCTGCTGTTCATCACCCATGATCTCGGCATCGTCCGCCGCATCGCCGACCGTGTCTGCGTCATGCAGGGCGGCGAGATTGTCGAACAGGGCTGCACAGCCGAGATTTTTGCCAACCCACAGCACCCCTATACGCAAAAGCTGCTTGCCGCGGATCCCACCGGCAAGGCCGATTCGATCCCAGCCGATGCGCCGCAAATCATCCAGACCGACAATCTGCGCGTCTGGTTCCCCATCCAGAAGGGCCTCTTGCGCCGCACCGTCGATCACGTCCGCGCCGTCAATGCGGCCAGCCTGCGCATCCATGCCGGCGAAACCTTGGGCATCGTCGGTGAAAGCGGCTCGGGCAAGACCACGCTCGCCATGGCCATCATGCGCCTGACCCCATCGACCGGCCCGATCTTGTTCATGGGGCGCGACATTCAGGGCCTCAAGGGCAATGCCCTGCGCCCCCTGCGCCGCGACATGCAGATTGTCTTTCAGGATCCCTACGGCAGCCTCTCCCCCCGCCTTTCGGTCGAACAGATCATCGCCGAAGGCTTGGGTGTGCATTTCCCCGGCCTTTCACCCGCCGAGACCCGCGCCAAAGT
Source organism: Neogemmobacter tilapiae (assembly GCF_014652215.1). Taxonomy (GTDB): domain Bacteria; phylum Pseudomonadota; class Alphaproteobacteria; order Rhodobacterales; family Rhodobacteraceae; genus Neogemmobacter; species Neogemmobacter tilapiae. The sequence goes on from NZ_BMYJ01000010.1 coordinate 105,512, forward strand.
CTCGGCCATCATGACCGAGGTGGGCTTGGACCCCGCCATGATGGAACGCTATCCCCACGAGTTTTCCGGTGGCCAGCGTCAGCGCATCGCCATTGCCCGCGCCATGGTGCTGGAGCCCAAACTGGTGGTGCTGGATGAACCCACCAGCGCCTTGGACAAGACAGTCCAGGTGCAGATCGTCGAACTTTTGCGCCGTTTGCAGCAAAAGTCGGGTCTGGCTTATCTCTTCATCAGCCATGACCTCCGCGTCGTCCGCGCCCTCTCGCACCGGATCGTCGTGATGAAGAATGGCGACATCGTCGAACAGGGCGATACGGAACAGGTTTTCAGCGCGCCGCAGACCGCCTATACCCAGCAGTTGATGGCAGCAGCATTCGGTTCGCCCGATCACAAAGGTTAAGACGTGAAGATTTTATTTGTTCATCAGAATTTTCCCGGTCAATTCCTGCATCTGGCCCCCGAAATGCAACGCCGTGGCCATGAATGTCTGGCGCTGACCGATTTTTCCAACAACCGGACGGGGCCGATCCCGATCCTGAAATACAAACATGAATCCCCGCAGCCCGATCCGGCGGCAACCCGGCTCGGACGGAACTATACGCTGATGTCCGACAGGGGCGTAACTGTGGCCCGCGCGGCGCTGCAATTGCGCGAAAAGCGCGGCTATGTGCCCGACGTGATTTTTGGCCATTCCGGCTGGGGCGAAACCCTCTTCCTGAAAGAGGTCTGGCCCGAGGCCAAGCTGATCGTCTATGCCGAGTTTTATTACAAAGGCCGCGGCGCCGATGTTGGCTTTGACCCCGAATTCGACAAGCCCAGCTTTGATCAGGTGATGATCGCCCAGGGCCGAACCACCCATCTGGGGCAGGCCATGCTCCATGCCGATGGCGGCCTGTCGCCCACAAAATGGCAGGCCAGCACCTATCCGGCGTTCCTGCGCGAAAAGATCAAGGTGATCTTTGACGGCGTCGATACCGAGGTGATGAAACCCGATGCCACCGCCTCGGTCGAATTGCCGGATGGCCGCGTGATCAAGGCGGGGGATGAGGTTCTGACCTTCATCAACCGCAACCTCGAACCCTATCGCGGCTACCACACCTTCATGCGTGCCCTGCCGCAGGTGATGGCCGCCCGGCCCGAGGCGCAGGTCGTGATCATCGGCGGCGATGATGTCAGCTATGGCCGCCCCGCCCCCCAAGGCACCACATGGAAAAAGCACTTCCTGGCCGAGGTTGAGGATCGGCTTGATATGAGCCGCGTGCATTTCATGGGCAAGGTGCCCTATCCGACCTTTGTCAAACTGATGCAGATCACACGCGCCCACGCCTATCTGACCTATCCCTTCGTCCTGTCCTGGTCGATGCTCGAGGCGATGTCGGCGGGCGCGCTGATCATCGGGTCGCGCACCCCCCCGGTGCAGGAATTGATCGAGGATGGGGTGAATGGCCGTCTCGTCGATTTCTTCGATGTCGAAGGCTGGGCTGCGATGCTGACCAAAGCCTTGGCCCATCCCAGCCGCTTTGACGACATGCGCCGTGCGGCCCGCCAGACGATTCTGGACGGCTACGACCTGAAACGCATCTGCCTGCCACAGATGGTGGATTTCGTCGAAAGTTTTGCACCCTCGGCGGCCTAGGGCGAGGCCAAAGCGATCCTTGCTTGATCCGCCCCGTCCCCGACGCTAAACCCCGCCTATGCAAAAAACGCTTCACATCATTGGCGGCGGCATGGCGGGGTCCGAGGCGGCCTGGCAGGCGGCCGAGGCAGGCCAGCCCGTTGTCATCCATGAAATGCGCCCCGCTGTGGGCACATTTGCCCATCGCACCGGCGATTTTGCGGAAATGGTCTGTTCCAACTCCTTTCGGTCAGACGACGACGAGCGCAATGCCGTGGGCCTGCTGCATTGGGAAATGGCGGCAGCCAAGGGCCTGATCATGGAAATGGCCCGCGCGCACCGCCTGCCCGCAGGGGGGGCTTTGGCGGTGGATCGTGATCCGTTCGCGGCGGCAGTCACGGCGCGGCTGAAGGCGCATCCCCTGATCAGCACCTCTTACGAGGAGATTACCGAACTGCCGGACCAAGGTCATTGGATCATTGCGACCGGTCCCTTGACGAGCGGTGCCTTGGCGAAATCCATCCAGACGGCAACCGGGGCCGATCATCTGGCCTTTTTCGACGCCATCGCCCCCATCGTCTATGCGGAATCGGTGGATATGTCGGTCGCTTGGATGCAGTCGCGCTATGACAAGGGCGAGACGGTCGAGGAACAGACCGCCTATATGAACTGCCCGATGACCAAAGACCAATACGAGGCTTTCATCGACGCCCTGCTGGCGGCGGAAAAGACTGAGTTTCACGAAGGCGAAACGGCGGGCTATTTCGATGGCTGCCTGCCGATTGAGGTGATGGCGGAACGCGGCCGCGAAACCCTGCGCTTTGGGCCAATGAAGCCGGTGGGGCTGACCAATGCGCACCAGTCGGATGTGAAGGCCCATGCCGTGGTCCAGTTGCGGCGGGACAATAAGCTGGGGACGCTTTACAACATCGTCGGTTTCCAGACGAAAATGAAATACGGTGCGCAGACCGAGGTTTTGCGGATGATTCCGGGTCTGGAAAACGCCAGTTTCGCGCGGTTGGGCGGCATTCACCGGAACACCTTTATCAACTCGCCCACGCTCCTGGACGATCAGATGCGGTTGAAATCGCACCCGCATATCCGCTTTGCCGGGCAGATCACCGGGGTTGAAGGCTATGTCGAAAGCGCCGCGATGGGGCTTTTGGCGGGGCGGATGGCGGCGGCTGAAATGCGGGGCGACGTGCTGCCCCCACCCCCGGCAGATACGGCGATGGGGGCCTTGATCACGCATATTACCGGGGGGGCTGAGGCGAAAACCTTCCAGCCGATGAACGTGAATTTCGGGCTGTTCCCGCCGATTGACGCGAAAGGCGGGCGTAAGGGCCGGAAGGATCGGTATAAGGCCTATACCGACCGGGCGAAGGAATCCTTCACCGCATGGCTGTCGTAACCCGCTTTGCCCCCAGCCCAACCGGCCCTTTGCATCTGGGCCATGCCTATGCCGCCTTTGTCGCCCATGATCTGGCCCGCGCCCATGGCGGCCAGTTCCTGCTGCGGATTGAAGATATTGACCGGGCCAGATCACGGCCCGAATGGGAAGCGGCGATCTTGGACGATCTGGCATGGTTGGGAATGCTGCCAGATGGCGTCATGCGGCAGTCGGATCGGCTGGCCGAATACGACCGGGCGCTGGACCATCTTTGGGCGCGGGGTTTGCTGTATCCCTGCCGTTGCACAAGACGCGACATCGAAGAAGCTTTGAATGCGCCACAGGAAGGCATCAACTACGGCCCAGATGGGCCAATATATCCGGGCACATGCAGGGACAAGGATTGGAACGGAATCCAGCATCATAGCTTCTCCAATTTCGCTCGACCTTGTGATGTGCCACTTCGGCTTGATATGGCCCATGCCGCTGCCATCGCATGCGAGCATCATATCAGAGAGACCGGAGGCGTTTGGGACACCGAATTTATGGAAACTGGGGGGGGGCGCTCGGGTCGTTTTGTTCAAACATCCCGTGATGTCTATAGCCACAGTATCGGCGACATCGTTCTGGCTCGCCGCGATATGGGCACATCCTATCATCTGTCGGTCGTCATCGACGACGCAGCCCAAGGCGTGACCCATGTCACGCGCGGCGAGGATTTGTTTGAAGCGACGCGTATTCACGTTTTGCTCCAACGCTTGCTGAACCTGCCCACGCCCGTCTACCACCACCACCGCCTGATCCGGGATGATCAGGGCAAGCGCCTGGCGAAGCGCGATGATGCGCGGGCTTTGGCGAAGTATCGGGCCGAGGGCGCGACCCCGGGGGATATTCGGCGGATGATCGGCCTATAGGGCAAAAAACACCCTCTTTCTGATTTCAACTATAAAACAATATGTTGCAGGAATTTCACGCGTGAAATCTCAATTTTCGGGTGCCATAATCTCCACCTCAACCCCATCCCGGATCGCCGTGTAAAAACACGACCGCCGGTTCGTGTGGCAGGCCGGACCGGTCTGTTTCGCCAGCACCAGCAGGCAATCGCGGTCGCAATCGACCCGCATCTCCACCAGTTCCTGCACATGGCCCGAGGTTTCGCCCTTGATCCAAAAGGCCTGCCGCGAGCGGGACCAGTAGGTCACGGCCCCGGTTTCCAAAGTCCGCGCCACGGCCTCGGCGTTCATCCAGGCGAACATCAGGATTTCGCCGGAAAGATGATCCTGCGTGATCACCGGGATCAGGCCGCGTTCGTCATAGGTCAGGGTTTTCGCATCAAAGACCATGGTCCGGCTTTCCTTGGGCGGGGTTCAAGCCTATCTAAGGGGCAACGCATGCAGGGGAAAGCCCGGATGTCCGACAGCGCGATGATTGCCCTTTATTCCCAGCGGATTTTGGCGCTGGCCGCCGATATTCCGCATTTGGGGCGGTTGAAGGAACCCACAGGCACCTCCCGCCGCCGCTCGCCGCTTTGTGGATCGACGGTGACGGTGGACGTGGTTGTGACGGACGGTCGGGTGACGGATTTCGCGCAGGATGTGAAGGCTTGCGCCTTGGGGCAGGCCTCGGCCTCGATCCTTGGAAGGGTGGCCGTGGGGCGGACACTGCCGGAAGTGACCAAAGCCCGCGATCAGTTGCTGGCCATGCTGCGCGAGGATGGTCCGGTGCCCGATGCGCCGTTTGAGGGTTACGAGGTGCTGATCCCCGCGCGGGAACATCGCAACCGCCATGCTTCTATTTTGCTCGCACTAGAGGCTTTGGCCGAGGCGATGGGGGGTTAGACCTTCCACCCTGGATTGGCCGCCGCTTGCCGGATCCAATCGGCCAGTTGATCCTGATCGATGCCCGCTTCGGTGATGTGGACATAGCGGGCGTTGGGGTCTTTTGATCCCACCGGGGGCAAGGGGGTCAGTTGCTGGCCGAAAAAGAAGTTGATTTTGAGGTAATTCTTGAACCCATGCAGGCCCATGAACCAGCCCTGCCCTTCGACGCCGTAAAGCGGCGAGTTCCATTTCACCGCCTTTTTCACCCCCGGTACCACCTGTTCGACCAGCCGGTCCAACTGGGCCGCGGCGGGGCTTTTCCAACCGGGAATGGCGGCGATCCAGGCCTGAACGGGGGCATCGCCATCGGCTTTGGCGATCTGGGGGTTGTCGCCGGAAAGGAGTTTTACCTGTGTCATAGGTCCATCTTAACCGAAGTGCGGAATAAAAAAAGCCGCCACTCTTTGGGAGAGCGGCGGCAGGGAGCGTGTCATGCGGGGGCGGGCGGGACAGCCCGGGGCATCAGAGGCAGACGCCGTTTGCACAAATGGGGAACCGTGCAACCCCGAATTCAGACCGCAGGCAGAAACCGTCAGATCAGACCGGGCAAGGACAGCCCGGCAAAGAGCAGAACAAACAGGCAGGCGGCACCCAAAGCATCCTCAATCATCGTGTCGCCCGAGCGGGTGATGACGGCTTTCACTTCGTTCAGCATGGTCGCCTCCTCTGTTCCGTGTTGCTATCTTGTTCTCATATCCTTAACGCTTCGTCAAGAACTTTATGAGAACATTTGTGAACATTCGTGAACCCACGGAAAGGGAACGCATCAAAGTTGACTTGGCTCCGCCAAGGCCCGAAAAGGCCGCCATGCGCACGCTTGAACATGCCCGGATTCCCGAATTGCCGAACCCCTATTTCGGCAAGGTGCGGGATTGCTATGATCTGCCCGACGGGCGGCGGATCCTGATTTCATCCGACCGGATCAGCGCTTTTGACCGGATTTTGGCGGCCATTCCCTATAAGGGTCAGGTTCTGACGCAGACAGCGCGCTATTGGTTTGACCAGACGGCGGATATCGCGGCGAACCATGTGCTGGCCTATCCGGACCCGAATGTCGTCATCGGCCAGCGTTTGACCATTCTGCCGGTGGAAATGATCGTGCGGGGCTATCTGGCCGGCACGACGGGGACGTCGATCTTGACGCTGTACAAGCAAGGCCAGCGTCAGATGTATGGCCATACCATGCCCGACGGGTTGCGCGACAACCAGCCGCTGGATCAGGCGATCCTGACGCCGACATCCAAGGCCTTTGACGGCGGGCATGATGAGCCGCTGACCGCCAAGGACATCGTGGCGCAGGGTCTGGTGACACAGGCGCAATGGGATGAGATGGCGGCCAAATCGCTGTCGCTGTTCGCGCGGGGGCAAAAGATTGCCGCCGAGCGGGGGTTGATTCTGGCGGATACGAAATACGAATTCGGGGTGGATGCAGCGGGGAACATTCTACTGGCCGATGAAATCCACACGCCGGACAGTTCACGCTATTGGCTGGTCGATGGCTATGAGGCCGCCTTGCGCGATGGCACGCGGCCACCGTCCTTCGACAAGGATGTGATCCGGGCTTGGGTGGCGGCTCGCTGCGATCCCTATCACGATCCGATCCCGGAAATTCCGGCGGAGATGATCGAACAAACCGCGCAGGTCTATATCAAGGCCTATGAGGCGATCACCGGGCAGGTCTTTGTGCCGGACCAGACAGGGGCGACGCCGCTGGACCGGATCCGGGCCAATCTGACACCGTTCTTTACCGCCTAAGCAAAGCCCATTGCGCGATGCGGGGTCAGGCCCTATTCCCTTGAAAAAGACCAAGGGGGATGGGATGATTTTAAGCTGTGGTGAAGCCCTGATCGACATGTTGCCGCGCCTGACGACGGCGAATGAACCGGCCTTTGCGCCCTATGCCGGGGGGGCCGTGTTCAACACCGCCATCGCTTTGGGCCGGTTGGGGGCACTTTCCAGCTTTTTCAGCGGGCTTTCGACCGATCTTATGGGCGAGATCCTGATCGAGACCTTGGCGGCATCGCGCGTGGACACCAAATTCGCGGCCCGTTCCGGCAGACCCACGACGCTGGCCTTTGTGAAACTGGTGAATGGTCAGGCGACTTATGCCTTTTACGATGAAAACACGGCGGGGCGTCTGCTGGCGGTGGGGGATCTGCCGGTGCTGCCGCCCTCGGTCAATGCGCTGTTCTTTGGGGGGATTTCGCTGGTGAACGATCCGGCGGCCAGCACCTATGAGGCGCTGCAAGAGCGGGAGTGCAAGACGCGGGTGACGATGATCGACCCGAATGTGCGCCCCGGCTTCATCACGGATCGTGAGGATTATGTGGCGCGGATCGACCGGATGATGAGCCGGGCCGACATCGTGAAAATGTCGGACGAAGACCTGCGCTGGCTGATGGAAAAGGGCGAGGTGGAAATCGAGGCGCTGGCTGCGCAGGTGCTGGAACTGGGGCCGAAGGTGGTTTTCATCACCGAAGGATCGAAAGGCGCGCGGGCCTTTACCAAGACGATGACGCGGGAATATGCGGCAACGCCGGTGAAGGTGGCCGATACCGTTGGGGCGGGTGATACCTTCAACGCGGGTGTGTTGGCGGCGCTGCATGAACGCGGAGCGCTGACGAAAAAGGGGCTTGAGACGCTGGATGCGGCGACGCTGGATGCGGCCCTTTCGCTGGGCACGCGGGCGGCGGCAGTGACGGTCAGCCGTCCGGGGGCCAACCCGCCTTGGGCGCATGAACTGTGAGGGCTTTGCTGCAACGGGTGACGGGGGCGCAGGTCCGTGTCGCGGGTGAGGTGGTGGGAAAGGTGGGCGCGGGCCTGCTGATCTTGGTCTGTGCTATGCCGGGGGATGATCTGGGCACGGTGGAAAAGCTGGCCGACAAGATCATCAAGCTGCGTATTTTCCGCGACGAAGCTGGCAAGATGAACCTGTCGCTGAAAGACAGTGGCGGGGGCGCTTTGGTTGTCAGCCAGTTCACCTTGGCGGCCGACACATCACGCGGCAATCGTCCCGGCTTTTCAGGGGCGGCCGGCCCTGCCGAGGGGGAGCGGCTGTATCTGGCCTTTGCGCAGGCCCTGCGCGACCGGGGGATTGCGGTGGAATGCGGGCGTTTCGGGGCCGATATGGATGTGGAACTGACCAATCAAGGGCCAGTGACAATCTGGCTGGACAGCAACGACTAGCGGATCACGACGCGGGCAGGTTCCAGCCCGTCAATCTGCACAACACAATCATCGCCTGCAACCAACGGTCCTACTCCGGCGGGGGTGCCCGTCATGATCAGATCGCCCGCCGCCAGCCGCACCAGCCGCGACAGATAGGACAACAGCGCAGGCACCGGCCAGATCATCTGCTCCAGTGCCGATTCCTGTTTCACCAAGCCATTGACTGTTAGCCGGATGGTCCCGCCCATATCCAGCGGCCCTGGACGGATCGGCCCGATCACCGCCGATTGGTCAAAGCCCTTGGCCATGTCCCAGGGCCTGCGCGCCGCCTTGGCCTCGGCCTGAACGTCCCGCCGCGTCAGATCATTTCCCGCCGCATAGCCCCAGATCAAGGCGCTGGCCTGCGCCTCATCCAGATCAAAGCCACCGGACCCCAAGGCCACCACCAGCTCCGCCTCGAAATGGAAATCCTGCGTCGCGGGCGGGTAGGGGATCACCGCCCCACTGTCCACCACCGCATCCGCAGGCTTGCTGAAAAAGAAGGGCGGTTCGGCATTCGGATCATGCCCCATCTCGCGGGCATGGTCGGCATAGTTGCGCCCAACGCAAAAGATCCGCCGCACCGGAAAACGTTGGGCGCTGCCCTGCACAGCTACGGACGGCAGCCCGGGCGCAGGGATTGCAAATTCAGTCATTTGTTACGGTCCAATCGTGAAACATTGCGTGCCACGGGCCTGCAACCGGCGGCAGGCCAGATCGGCCTGATCCTGCGTCAGTCCCATGAAATTGGCGTCATAGCCGCCGCTTTTTGACACGATCTTGCGCAGGCTTTCCGACAGCGTGCTGCTTTCCGACAGCATCGTTTTCATCAGCGCCCGTTCCGCCGTCGATTGGCTGTCAAACCGCCCGATGTTCACGCCCCAATGCCGCCCGCCCGAGGTGGAAATCCGGGTCACAACCTCGGTTTCCTGGGCTTGCGGTTCCATCGTGTTCGCCGCCATTAGCACCACGTCGCCCGTTACTTCCGGCTCGGCAGGGGTCACCGTATGGATGATCTGCGCCGGTTGCGGTTGCGCCGGGGCCTCGGCCACCACCACGGGGGCCACCTCTTCCAGCGTGTTCGGATCGACCAGCGCAAAGGGCAAGGCTTCGGCCGCCACAGGTTCCGCCATGACAGGCTCGGCCACCACAGGCTCTGCCGCCGCCACAACGGTTTCGGCCGGCACGGCCTCCACCACTTCCGGCGCTGCGGCCACTTCGACTTCGGCCACAGTCTCCACCGGCAGTGCCGCCACTTCGGTCACAGGGGCAGTCGCTTCGCCCACCCCCGCCTCGGCCAAGGCCCCGGCGATCCCGTCCTGCATCGCGTCCACCGCAGCCGCCGTCGCCTGCGGATCGGCCTCAATGGCCCCGCTCGCATCCGCCACCGCAAAGGGCAGGGGTTCCGTCACCTTGCCAGGCCGGCCCTTCGGGCGCTGCGAGGTGGCGGGCGCAATCGCCACCCGCAAAGTCTTGGCCGGCGCGCTCACATTCTCGCCCATCGCCTCAACCTCGGCAACCAAAGCCTCATCCGGCACCGGCTCATAATTCGGCGCGGCAGGCGGTTGTTCCGCCGCACGCGGATTCGCGCGCTTAAAGCCCAGATCCAGCAGTTCCGCCATCTTGGCATTGCGATTCGCGGTCGAGGTGCCGCCAAAGACCGTCCCGATCAGGCGCACACCATCGCGCTCTGCCGAAGCCGTCAGGTTGAAACCCGCCGCATTGGTGAAACCCGTCTTGATCCCATCCGCGCCCTTATAGGCGTCCAGGAAACGACGGTTGGTGTTCGCCACCTCGGCCAGACCGGCATCGGTCGAACGGCGCGAGAACAGGTTATAGTATTGTGGGAAATCATAGAACAGATGCCGCCCCAGAATCGTCATGTCGCGCGCCGTCGAAAGGTGCCCCTTCGCGGTCAGCCCATTGGCGTTCTTGAACGTCGAACCCGTCATCCCCAGCGCCTTCGCCGTCCGGTTCATCCGCGCCGCGAATTTCTCTTCCGAACCGCTGATTGCCTCACCAATCGCCGTTGCTGCGTCATTCGCCGATTTGATCGCCGCCGCCCGCAGCAGATAGCGCATCGCGATCTTCTGCCCCGACTTCAGCCCCAACCGCGATGGCGGCTGCGAGGCCGCGTGCGGTGTCACCGTCACCATCGTATCCAGCGAAATCTCGCCCCGCTCCAGCGCGTCGAACGCGATGTAAAGTGTCAGCATCTTGGTCAGCGAGGCGGGGTGCAGACGCGCCGTGGCATTGTCCTCATAAAGAACCTCACCCGACTTGGCGTCGATCACAAAGGCCGCGAACGGGGCAGCCCCTGCCGGTTCCGGCCTAGCCGCGCAGGCCGCCAGAACACCCATGAATCCCAAAATCGTGAAACTGCGGATGAACCGCGAAAACAGTGCGCGCACGTCGCCTGCCCCTTTTCCTGCCTCGGTTTTGCCCCGCGTTTGTTTGTGCGGGTGCTTTACTGCCAAGCTCAGGCTAACACGCGATCGCTTTCCCGAAAACCCATGTTTTTCCAAGGGCCTGCATCAAGTTCTTCACAATGCCTTTTCCGCAACAGCAGAATATCTAGCGTTCCGCGCTTGGCCAAACCCCAAGATGCTGGGGGTCAGGTCAGCGAATCAATCAGTGCGGGCAGGGCACCAAGGTCGGAAATCCGCCGAAAGCGGGGATGATCCTCGGGCGCATTGGCTCGCTCAAACGCCCATTCCAGCTCATGCGGCACAAAGACACCCCAGCCCCCGGCCTCCAGCATCGGCAGTACATCGGATTTCATCGAATTGCCGATCATCATCGCCTGATCCGCCTGCAAACCATGGCGCGCAAAGGCCCGCACATAGACCTCTGGCGTCTTGTCCGAGACGATTTCCACGCCGTGAAACAGCTCACCCAGGCCCGATTGCGCCAGTTTGCGTTCCTGATGCAGCAGGTCGCCTTTGGTGATCAGCAACACACGAAAGCCCGCCTCATGCGCATGGCGCACCGCTGATTCGGCATGCGGCAAAAGGTCCACCGAATGCGCCAGCATGTCGCGGCCCATACCCAGAATCTGCCCGATCACCCCCGCGGGCACCCGCCCCTCGGTCACTTCAATCGCGGTTTCGATCATCGACAGGGTGAACCCCTTCACCCCAAAACCATAGGCCCCGATATTGCGCCGCTCTGCCGCCACCAGCCTTGTTTCCAGATTCGCGGCATCCGCATGCGGGGCCAGCAATTCCAGAAAACGCGCCTGTGTCATGCGAAAAAACGCCTCATTTTGCCAAAGCGTGTCATCGGCATCAAAGGCAATGGCGGTCAGTTGCGACATGGCTTCCCCTTTGGGCGCAGTCCCCCTTTCGCGCCTAGCAGAATCGACTATATTGGAAAAGCGTTGACGGGCCGCGAATCCGGCCCGCCCCCATCCGGAGAATGTCGTGGATAGCCGTCCGCTTCACATGTCAGGCGATGATCCCGCGGGCAATGGCCCCGAGGATGACGCACGGGTGATGACCAAAACGCGGGTGCGCACCGAGCGCCCGCCGATGTATAAGGTCATGCTTTTGAACGATGATTACACGCCGATGGAATTCGTCGTGCATGTGCTGGAACGGTTCTTTGGGCTGAACCATGCGCAGGCGTTCGAAATCATGCTGGCGGTGCATAAAAAGGGGCTGGCCGTCGTGGGCGTGTTCAGCTTTGAGGTGGCAGAGACAAAGGTGGCGCAGGTGATGGATTTCGCCCGCCGTCACCAGCATCCGCTGCAATGCACCATGGAAAAGGAATAGGCCGCAGCGTCGGCCGCCCATGCGCAGCACCCGCCTGAACCTTGCCCTTGAAAGCGGCCTTGTCGCTGTGCCGGATGGCGTGATCGCCGTCTATGGCCCAGACGGCAGCGAAGACCTGCACGCCTTTCCGCGCGATCAGGTGGTGGCCGTCACCTCCGACTATCTGCTGACGCAAAGCCTGACGGCCCAAGGATTCAAAGTGGCCCGTTCCGCGCCCGATGCGGCGCTTGCCGTGGTCTGCCTGCCCCGCGCGAAGGCCCATGCCCATGCCATGCTGGCCGAGGCGGCAAAGGCTCCGATGGTTCTGGTCGATGGGGCCAAGACCGATGGCATCGAACCGCTCTACAAAGACCTGTCAAAGCGCGTGGATGTGACCGAAGCCCTGTCCAAAGCCCATGGTCGCGTCTTTGCCTTTCCCGGCACCGAGGCGCTGACCGAATGGGCTGCCCAAGACATCACGCTGCCCGATGGCTTCACCACCCGCCCCGGCGTCTTTTCGGCGGATGGGCCAGACCCCGCCTCGGTCCTTTTGGCCCAAGCCCTGCCTGAAAGGATGCCCGGCTACGGCGTCGATCTGGGCGCTGGCTGGGGCTATCTCGCCCGCGCCGTGCTTTCCCGCAAATCGGTGAAACGCCTCGATCTGGTGGAAACCGATGCCAATGCGCTGGACTGCGCCCGCCTCAACATCCAAGACGAACGTGCCCGTTTCATCTGGGGCGACGCCACAAAGCACCGCAGCGATGGCTATGCCGATTTCGTCGTCTGCAACCCGCCCTTCCACCGCGGCCGTCAGGCAGACCCTGCCCTCGGCATCGCCTTCATCGCCGCCGCCGCCGGGATGCTTGCCCGCGAAGGCGAGGCTTGGTTCGTCGCCAACCGCACCCTGCCTTACGGCGATGCCTTCCGCAGCCATTTCAGCACGGTGACGGAACTGCCCGGCACCAACGCCTATCGCCTGATCCGGGCGACCCATCCCCTTCGTGCCCGCAAGGCAGGAGCCTAAACCATGTCCTTTGCCCTGACCGGAAAAACCGCCATCGTCACCGGGGCCGCCAATGGCATCGGTCTGGCCGTCGCCCGCCATTTCGTCGACAAGGGCGCGAATGTCGTCTTTGCTGATATGGACGAAGACCGGCTTGAGGCCGAGGTGGGCGACGATTCGCGCAGCGAGGGTCGCATCCGCATGTTCGCGGGCGACCTGCGGCAAAAACTGAACATCGTGAACCTGCTGTCGGCCACCGTCGATGCCTTTGAACGGGTGGACATTCTGGTCAACGCCAGCCGTCAGATAGCCCTGTCCGAACCCCTGCACATTGAAAACGATGGGGTCGAGGCCCTGTTGCAGCAGAACCTGATCACCAGTCTGCGCATGTCGCAACTGACCGCCAAACGCATGATCGCCGAAGCGGCGCGTCTTGGCGAGGAAAAGGCCAATGGCACAATCATCAACCTGTCCTCCATCGCCGCTGTGCGGACTCAGGCCGAACTGATGGGCTATTCCATCGCCTGCGCGGCGGTGGATCAGATGACGCGTTCCCTGGCCGTGGCTTTGGCCCCCAAAGGCATCCGGGTGAATGCCTTGGCCTTTGGGTCGGTGATGAGCGCCAGCTTGCAGCACGGGCTGAAAGAAAACCCCGGCTATCGTGACATCATCACCGAATGCACGCCGCTTGGCCGCATCGCCTCGGCGCAGGAACTGGTGGAAACCTGCCAGTATCTGGCCTCCGATGCCTCCAGCTTCATGACGGGGCAAGTCTTGACCATCGACGGCGGCCGCAGCCTGATCGACCCCGTCGCCGCCCCGGCGCACTAAGAAGCCCCGCCCCGGCGCACTAAGAAGCCCCGCCCCGGCGCACTATTCCGGATATTGCGCCCGGCAGGCCTTCACCATTGCCTCGGCTTGCCCCGCCAGCTTCTGCCGCTGTTCCTGCAACCCGGCCAGCTTGCGCCGCTCGGCCCCCGGATCAATCGCCTCGGGTTTCGTCACGGTTGTCGTTTCATCCTCAAGGCACAGCGTTTCCACCACCACCGGCTTGCCCTTCTTGTTGGTCGTCTGGCGCAGGCAGCTTTCCCAACTGGGCCGCGTCACGGTCGTTTCCCGCAAGGCATAGCCCCGCGCCAGATTGCCCTGAACCTCGGCAATCAGCTTGTCCACCGTGCGCAGATCGCGGGTGTTCCGCGCAACGCACTGTTCTTGCGGTGTCCCACAGGCGGCCAGAAAGGCCAAGGCGACAAGCGGCAAAAGGCGCGGCGTGATCATGGCACGATCCCTTCTCTTCGGCTAAAGCCAAGTCTGAGACGCCGACGCAAACCGCGCAAGGGCAAAGACAGGGGCAGCTGCGATGGACCATGATTTCGACGACCGCAAAGCGCAGGCCAGCGCATGGTTCCGTGCCCTGCGCGACCAGATCGTCGCCGCCTTTGAAGGGTTAGAGGATACAACCGACAGCCCCCACCCCGCCGGACGGTTCGACGTGACCCCAACCACCCGCCCCGATGGCGGCGGCGGCTTGATGTCCGTCCTGCGTGGCGGGCGGCTCTTTGAAAAGGTCGGCGTCAATGTCTCCACCGTCCACGGTTCCTTGGGCGAACGCGCGCAAAAGGCCATGGCCGCGCGCGGTGTGCCGGGTATGGATCAGGATCCGCGTTTTTGGGCCAGCGGCATTTCCCTCGTCGCCCATATGCAAAACCCGCATTGCCCCGCCGTCCACATGAACACCCGCATGTTTTGGACCCCCCATGCCTGGTGGTTCGGCGGCGGAGCCGACCTTAACCCCTGTATCGAATATGCTCAGGATACCGCCCATTTCCACGCCGAAATGGCCAAGGCCTGCGCGGCAGAATCAGGGCTTTATGATCGGCTGAAAGCCTGGGCCGACGACTATTTCTTCATCCCCCACCGTGGCCGCGCCCGTGGCGTTGGCGGCATCTTTTATGACGACCGGAATACCGGCGACTGGCAGGCCGACTTTGCCTTCACCCAAAAGGTCGGCCAAGCCTTCCTTCCCGCCTTCGCCCCCTTGGTCGAACGCCGCCGCAGCATGGCTTGGGGCGATACGGAAAAAGACACACAGTTGATCCACCGCGGTCTCTATGCCGAATACAACCTCGTCTATGACCGGGGCACGAAATTCGGGCTGGAAACTGGTCATGACGCCAATGCGGTGCTGATGAGCCTGCCGCCGCTGGCAAAATGGGTATAATGCAACTAAATAGTTGCGTATCTTTGGGTGATGCGTAATATGCATCCATATGGTTGCATATGAGGGATGCCATGCAGAACAAGATCACCCGCTCGACCGACATCAGCGCCACGCCCGAACAGGTTTGGGCCGCTTTGACCGATCACCGCCGCTTTAGCCAATGGTTTGGGGTGCAGTTGCAGCAGCCGTTTGAGCCGGGTCAGCAGACCCAAGGCCCGATGCAGCTTGTGGCCTGTTTGGGGCTTATCCTGAAAATCGACGTTCTGGCCATGGACGCGCCGCACCGCTTCGCTTGGCGCTGGCCCGCCTTTGACGCCGAGGCCCATGCCTATAGCTATGATCAGCCTTGGACCGAAGTGGTTTTTGACCTTAACCCTATCGCCGGTGGCACGCGGTTGACGGTGACCGAGACCGGCTTCGCGGCTTTGGGTGGCGGGCTGGCGGCGCGGGCCTTGGCCGGGAATACAGACGGTTGGGCGTTTCAGTTCGACCGGCTGGAACGGTTCTGCACGGAAAGGCAGGCGGCCGAATGACGCCGGACCGCATCACCCAGCAAATCACGATCAAGGCCAGTGCGCGGCGGGTCTGGGCCGCCCTGACCGACAGCCAGCAATTCGGCCACTGGTTTGGCGCAAGAATCGACGGGGCCTTTGCGCCGGGCAAAACGGTGCAGGCGGAAATGACGATGGAAGGCGTCGAAGGGCTGGCCTTCGGCATACGCGTTTCAGTGATGGACGCGCCGCAGGACTTTGCCTTCTTCTGGCCCGCCTATGACTTTGCCGAAAAGCGTGACCGCAGCGATTTGCCTTGGACAAAGGTGGAATTTCATCTTGAAGCCACACCCACGGGCACGACCGTCACCGTCACCGAAAGCGGCTTTGACGCCTTGGGTGGTACCTTTGGCGCGCGGGTGCGGGCCGAGAACAATGACGGTTGGGCGGTGCAGTTGCAGCGACTGGCCGATTTCAGCGGGGCGCAGAATGCTTGATTTCAATCTAGATCACGCCGCCCGGGGCTTTGCTGCCTTGGGCGATGCCACCCGCCTGACCCTGTTCCTGCGGCTGGGGCAGGGGGAGGGAGCGACCATCACAGAACTCAGCGCGGGTTTGCCCGTCACCCGACAGGCGGTCACCAAACATCTGACCGTGCTGCACGAGGCGGGGTTGATTGACTGGCAGAAACAGGGTCGGGCGGCGCGTCTTCGGGCACGGCCAGAAAGTGTCGCCGAAATGCAGAAATGGCTCGATCAGATCGGTCGCGAATGGCAGGGCACCCTTGCGCGGTTCAAAGCGCATGTCGAAGCCGGGCTTCCCCCGACCAAGGACCAAGGCTAGGCTGCCGCAAAAAGGGGGCCCTATGTCCGCCGTTGCCAGCTTTGCCCTAACCGCCCTGATCGTCGAACTGACCCCCGGCCCCAACATGGCTTGGCTCGCACTGGTGTCCGCCAGCGAGGGGCGCAGGCCCGGCTATGCGGCGGTCGTGGGCGTGGCTTTGGGCTTGGCGGTGGTTGGCCTGCTGTCCGGCTTGGGGCTCGCGGCGCTGATCGCAGGCTATCCCCCGGCCTATCAGGCCCTGCGCTGGGGCGGCGTCGCCTATCTGCTTTACCTCGCATGGGACGGTTGGCGCGACGCAGGGGCCGATGACAATGGTCCCGCGCCGGGTTCGCCCCTTGGTGTCTGGTTCCGCCGGGGTTTGATCACCAATCTTCTGAATCCCAAGGCTGCGGTCTTCTACATCGCCGTCCTGCCCGAATTCCTGCCGCCCGAGGCCAGCACCCCCGATGTGCTGACCCTTTCCGCCCTCTATGTCGCCGTCGCCACCGCGATCCACGCCCTGATCGTCACCGCCGCCGGATCGGCCCATGCCCTGCTGGCCGACCCCGCGCGCGAAAGGCTGATCCGCCGCGTGCTCTCACTCGCCTTGGCGGCAGTCGCCTTCTGGCTATTTCTCAAGACGTGACCGCATCACCCGCCCCAATCGCGCCATGCCTTCGTCAATCTGTGAAGGGCTCGCGCAAGAAAACGACAGCCTCAGCGTGTTGCGGTTCGATCCATCCGCAAAGAACGCCCCACCCGGCACAAAGGCCACCTTTTCGGTGGCAATCGCCCGCGCCAGCAAGGCCGCCCCGTCCATCGCTTCGGGCAGCGTCAGCCAGATGAACATGCCCCCCTCCGGCCGCGTCCAGCTTACCCCTTCCGGCATCTCCCGCGCCAAGGCCGCCAGCAGCGCATCGCGCCGGGCGGAATAGGTCGCGTGCAGCCCCGCCACATGGCGATCAAACAGCTTTTCCGCCACCTGATGCGTCACGATCTGGTTCAGCGTCGCCGAATGCAAATCCGCTGCCTGTTTCATCAAGACCAGCCGCTGGATCACCGGCTTCGCCGCACAGACCCAGCCCACCCGCAACCCCGGTGCCAGCGTTTTGGAGAACGATCCGCAATAGATCGTCCGCGTGTTCTCAATCCCCCCCGACCGCGCCACGTCCAACGCTAGGATCGGCGGCACCGCCTCGCCGTCATAGCGCAGCGCCTGATAGGCACTGTCCTCGATCACTGCGATCCCCATCGCCTCGGCCCGGTCCAGCAGCGCGTGGCGCTGGGCCAAGGGCAGTGTCTCCCCCGTCGGATTGGCAAAATCCGGCGTCAGATAGGCAAACTTCACCGCGCCCGGTGCCGCCGCATCCACCAGTTCCCCCGCAGGCCGATTGTCCAACGGGTCCAGCCGTTCATAACGTGGCTCATAGGCGTTGAACGCCCCCAAGGCCCCCAAATAGGTCGGCCAACCCACCATCGCCGTATCCCCCGGCGACAGCAGCAGCTTGCCCAGATAATCCAAGGCCTGCTGCGACCCCGACGTAATCAGAATGTTCTCTGCCCCGCAGGGCACCCCCAAAGCCGCCATCCGCGCGGCCAGCCATTCCCGCAGCGGCAGATAGCCCTCACTTACCGAGTATTGCAGCGCACTATTCGCCAAAGGCCCCGCCATCACGCTGGCGAAGGTCTCGGCAAAAGCCTGCGCCGGAAAAAGTGTCGGATCCGGAATTCCGCCCGCAAAGGAAATGATGTCCGGCTGATCCAACAGCTTCAAAAGCTCGCGAATCTCGGACGCTTTCATCCGCGCCCCCCGGCTTGCCAGCAAAGTGTTCCAGTCCATTCCATCCTCCCCTTCGCCCGACGATGCTGGCGGGGTGAGGATGGAATGTCAATATTGCTGACCTATGATCACCCCATCAAAAGCAGCAAAGCCACCCCCGCCATCAGCACCGCAATCCCGGTCAACTGGCGCGGCGTTACGCTTTGCCCGAAATGCCAGCGCGCCACGATCAGCGCAAAGATCACCTCGGTCAGCGCCAGCGTCCGAACATGGGCCGCCGACGCCAAGGCAAAGGCCACGAACCAGCAGGCCGAGGCCGCCGCCCCCAGAAACCCCGCCGTCAGTGAGGGTCGCCAAGCCGCCAGACTGCCCAGCAGGGCAGGGCGGCTGAACAGCCCCATCCAGACCGCCAGCAGCCCGCTTTGCAGCACCAGCGCCAGAACCAGCACCGTCAGCGCCCGGATCAGAAAATCCCCGCTCTCCAGCCCCGTGATCGCGCCCCGAAAACCAATCGCCGAAAGCCCGAACAAAGCCCCCGCCAGCAGACCCAGCGCCGCAGGCTGCAACTCGGCCAGACGCGCCCCCGTCTCGGGCCGTAGCGACAGGATCAACACCCCCGCCACAGCGAGGCCAATCGCCCCCAGCATCGGCAGGGTTAACGGATCACCCAGAACCGCCCAGCCGATCAGCGCGACAATCACCGGCTCGCCCTTCAACCAAGCGGTCGAAATGCCAAAGCCATTCGTCTTCATCACAAACAGCATCAGCGCCGTCGCCCCGATCTGCGCCACCCCGCCCATCGCCGCAAAGCCCAGCACCTTGGGCGAAGGCCAAGGCACCGCTTGCCCCGTTACCCAAGCCCCCAGACCAAGGAAAGCCACGGCAAAGGGCAGGCCAAACAGGAACCGCACCTGCGTCGCGCCAATCGTCCCGATCCGCGCCGTCAAACCGCTCTGCATCGCATTGCGCAGCGTTTGCAAGGCGGCGGCGGTCAGGCTGACAAGGGCCCAGATCATGGGAAAACGGTCCTCAAACTCAAAGGAAATGCCGCGCCAGATAGTCTTCGAAAAGCGGGACGGTAAAGGCAATATCGCCATGCGCTGGGCTATAGATCATCCCCTTGCGGATGATGCTGGCGCGAATCGGGCCAAGGCTGGTGGGCTTGGCTTTCAACACCTCGGCCACTTCGGCCGACCGATAGGGGCCTTTGCCCAAACGCGCCATCGCGATGACATAGTCACGTTCCTTGGGCGTCAGCCGCTCGATACGCACCTTAAAGAAGCCTTCATCCAAACGCTGTAATGCGCGAAGGCTGGCCTTGTCGATATCCTTTGCCGTGATGGGTGAGGCTTCGGTCAGGTTCCACGCCTGAAAACCCCATTCCTGCAAATAATAGGGATAGCCGTTGGTCTCTGCCACGATCAAGGCAAGGGCCGCCTCGTCGATCTCTTCTCCTTCTTCCAAGATGGGTGCAAGAATGGCTTGGCGGGCCGCGTCGGGCGGCAGGGGGCCGATGTCAGGATACTGAAACAACCGTTCGGCATAGGATTTCGCATCCCCCGCCAAGGCCGCGGTTTGCGGCAGCCCCGCTCCGAAAAACAAGACCGGCAGTCCCTTTTGCGCCGACTTGTGCAGCGCCACGATCAGGGCGGCCAGTTCCACCTCATTCAGATACTGCACCTCGTCCAACAGCAGGGTCCAGCCGCGCCCGGCGGCTTGGGCCGCTTCACCGACCCTCAGAAAAAGATCGGTCAGATCGAATTCCAGATTGCCGCTGTCCGCCACGCCCGGCTCGGCATCGACCGCGATTTCCAATTCGGCAATCTTCAGTTTGAACGCCGCAGCAAAGGCGCGCAGCGCACGCAACGCGGCATGGGATTTGGCCTTTGCAGCTTCGATCAATGACAGGCGACGCAAGGTCTGATGGATTTTAGGAAAGATGAGCTCGGCAAGGCTGCGGTCTTCCGGCGCTTCGATGAAAGAGGTTTCATGGCCAAAGCCCTGCGCTTCCTGTTCAATCTTGTTCAAAAGCACGGTCTTGCCGACGCCGCGCAGGCCAAGCAACATTTGCGAACGTGCTGAGCGGCCAAGAATGGCCCTTTGCAGCGCAATCCTCGCGTCTTCGACAATCTGCCCCCGCCCGGCCAGTTCGGGCGGCTGGTTGCCGGCGCCGGGGGCAAAGGGGTTTCTGACGGGATCCATGGGCAATCTCTAGGTGATTTATAGATGTATAGCCATCATAAGCTATACATGTCTATAAATCCTTAAACTCACCCGCCCCTGACCACCTCGACCATCCGCGCCACATTGTCCGGGTTCGCGTCCGGCGTGATCCCATGGCCAAGGTTAAAGATATGCGGCCCCTGCGAAAACGCCTGCACCACCCGCCGCGTCTCGCGCACCAGATCCTCCCCGCCCGTCACCATATGCCCCGGCGCAAGGTTGCCCTGCACGCAGCCATCGACCTGCACATGGTTCGCCGCCCAGACCGGGCTGATCCCATCATCCAGCGCCACGCAATCGGCCCGGGTGGCCTTGGCAAAGCCGATGTAACCCTCACCCGCCTGACGCGGAAAGGCGATGATCGGTGTGGTCGGATGCCTTGCCTTCAGCGCCGCGATGATCGCCCGTGCCGGGGCCACCGCGAAATCCTCAAAATCCTGACCCTTCAGGCTGCCCGCCCAACTGTCAAACAACTTCACCACTTCGGCCCCTGCCGTGATCTGCGCCGAAAGATATTCCACCGTCGCCAGAACCAGCACATCGATCAGCGCCTGAAACGCTGCCCGGTCGGTGTTCTTCAACAGATGCGCAGGCCCCTGATCCGGCGTGCCGCGCCCTGCAATCATATAGGTCGCGACTGTCCAAGGGGCCCCCGCAAACCCGATCAGCGTCGTTTCGCGCGGCAAGGCCTGCGACAGGATCCGAACCGTTTCATAGACCGGGGCCAGCGTTTCGTGAATGTCCCCCACCGGCCGCAGCGCCGAAACCCCCGCCTTATCGCCAATCGTCGAAAGCCTTGGCCCCTCGCCGGTCTCAAACCAAAGATCCGCCCCCAAGGCCTGCGGCAACAGCAGAATATCCGCGAACAGGATCGCCGCATCGAACCCATAGCGCCGGATCGGCTGCAGGGTCACTTCCGCCGCCAGTTCCGAGTTATAGCACAAGGACAGGAAATCTCCCGCCTTGGCCCTTGTCGCCCGGTATTCCGGCAGATAGCGCCCCGCCTGCCGCATCATCCAGATCGGCGGCACCGGCTGCGTTTCGCCCTTCAGGGCACGAAGAATGGTTTTCTGGGTCATGGCCCGGATGGGCCATGCGCACCCCCCAATGTCAAGCCAAAGGTTGCCCTTCCGCCCGCCCCCGGTTAATCAGTTCCCATGCAATTGCCTGACTCCTTCAATCCGCTCAAGATCGGAACCCGAGGCTCTCCCCTTGCGCTAGCGCAGGCCCATGAGACCCGTGCCCGACTGATGGCGGCCTTTGATTTGATGGAGGATGCTTTCGAGATTGTGGTGATCAAGACCACAGGTGATCGCATTCAGGATCGTCCTCTTAGCCAGATTGGCGGCAAGGGGCTTTTTACCCGCGAGATCGAAGAGGCACTTCTAGACCGGTACATTGATATTGCCGTTCATTCGATGAAGGATATGCCGACCCGTCAGCCCAAGGGGCTGACCATTGGTTGCTATCTGCCACGCGAAGATGTCCGCGACGCCTTTGTCTCGCCCCATGCGCTGCGACTGGCTGACCTGCCCAACGGGGCGATTGTTGGCACCTCAAGCCTTCGCCGTCGGGCGCAGTTGGCAAACCGCCGACCCGACCTAAAAATCGTCGAATTCCGCGGCAATGTGCAAACTCGCATGGAAAAACTGGCCAACGGTGTGGCCCATGCCACCTTTCTGGCGATGGCAGGGTTGAATCGGCTGGGGCTGGCTGATGTCGCCAATACGATGATCGAACCCGAGATCATGCTTCCCGCAGTGGCCCAAGGGGCCATCGGTATCGAACGCCGTGTCGGTGACAAGCGTGTGGTCAAGATGCTGCAAGCCATCAACCACAAGCCCACCGCCCAACGCCTTGCCGCCGAACGCGCCTTCTTGAAAAAACTCGACGGCTCCTGCCAGACCCCCATTGCCGGCCTTGCCCTGATCGAAGGCAACCAACTTTGGCTGCGCGGCGAAATCCTGCGCCCGGATGGATCGGAGGTCATTCGCGGTGAAATCCGCGGCTCAATCAAAGATGGCGCCAGCCTAGGCCGTGACCTTGCCGAAGTCCTGCTCATGCAGGCCCCCAAAGACTTTTTCAGCTGGAAATGACCACCGGCCGCCCCCGGTCGGCCAGATGCAGCCCATAGGTGCCCCCCACGCTGACCACAGCGCCCAGCACCAAGGCCAGCCCATAGCCCGACAGCCCCGTCCCGACGGCAAAAACCGCCGCTGCCATCACGCTGGCCGCCAGCCATTGCAGGCTCATCAGCGCCGCAGCCGTTCCCGGTCGGCCTGACAGCAGATCCTGCAAATAGCCAATCGGCAAGGTCAGCGTGAAAGCCCCGCCCAAGGCCGCAGGCAGGGTCAAAAGCCACATCGCCGGGCTGTCGATCATCAAGGGCAACAGCAGCATGTGAATGGCATAAATCGCTGCCCCCGCCAGCATCTGCACCGTCCGCGCCACCTTCAGCCGCAGCATCGGCAGCGCCAGCATGAACGGCACCTCCAGCCCCGCCACGATCCCGATATACAGCGCCGCATCCGCCTCATCCCGCCCCGGCGTCTGTCCCATCAACAGCCCGATCACCGCGATATAAAGCGTGCTGCCCATAGACACCGACCCCAAGGCCAGCACCCGCAAAGCCACCGGCCCATGCGCCAGTTCCGCCAAAGCCGCCCGCAGCGACAGGCCCGAAGGCTTGTCTTCCCAAGCGGTCTTTCCATCCCTTGGCCAGAACGCCAGCGTCAGCAGATAGATCCCCAGACACAGGCCCAGCGACACCGGATAAATCGTCAGGACATCCGCCCCCGCCTGAAAGGCCACGGCCCAGATCGGCAGGATCACCACAAAGGGCAGGGCAAAGCCCGCCCGCAGCGTTGCCATGATCGCATCGCGTTCTTCGGCGGGATGCACGCTCGCCGCCAACCGCGCCAGCGCAAAGGTCTGTCCCATCAGGCTCCCGCCCAGCGGAAACAGCAGCACATGCGCCAGCAGAAAAGTCAGGCTGCCGGGGGCCACCGACATCATCAACTGCGCCAAAACCCAGACCAGCCCGCAGATCAGGGCAATGCCCCGCCGGTTCGCCGTCTGATCGGTCCGAATGCCAATGGCGATGGCAAAAGCGACCGATGCCACCGTCGAAAGCGCCAGCATCACCGCAAAGCCCGCATCCCCCAGCGCAAAAGTATGCACCGCCAGAACCGAGACATGCGGCGCAAAACTGGCGCCCACTGCGCCCACAAGAAAGGTCAGAAAGGCTGCCAGCCGCAGCACCGGATCGGTCAAATAGGGTTGGAAAGCGCGCATCATTGCATGATCGTTAATACGGTGTGATCGTGCCGACAAGTCTTGTCGTGCTAAATGGAAAGAGGGGTTGCCGATAATACAGACCATCAGGTATGTATGGCCTATGCCAAGACCCACCAAACAAGACCCCGAAAGGGGGGCTGCACGAACCCGGCTGCTCGAGGCTGCGCGGGATGTGATCCGGCGTCAGGGTTTTGCGGCGACCTCGGTCGACCAGCTTTGCGCGGCGGCGGGGGTGACGAAGGGGGCTTTCTTCCATCATTTCAAGGACAAGGCGGCGCTGGGCGTGGCGGCGGCGGATTTCTGGGGGGAAACGACGGGGGCCTTTTTTGAAGGGGCACCCTACCATCGGCCTGCCGACCCGTTAGAGCGGGTTCTGGCCTATATCGCCTTTCGTCGGTCGATCATCGGGGATGAGCTGTTCGAATTCACCTGTCTGGCGGGGACTTTGGCGCAGGAAACCTATGAGAGCGCGCCCGAGATCGGGGCGGCGGCGGGGCGGGCGATCTTTGGTCATGCCGCAACGCTGGAAGCCGACATTGCCGCCGCGATGGCGGCGCGGGGCATCAGCGGCGGCTGGACGGCGGCCAGCCTTGCCCGGCACACGCAAACCGTGTTGCAGGGGGGCTTTGTGCTGGCGAAGGCTGGGCAGGATCCGCAGATGGTGCATGAAAGCCTGGACCATCTGGAGCGGTATATTCGCTT
The DNA here is from genome assembly GCF_014652215.1 of Neogemmobacter tilapiae. Lineage (GTDB taxonomy): Bacteria > Pseudomonadota > Alphaproteobacteria > Rhodobacterales > Rhodobacteraceae > Neogemmobacter > Neogemmobacter tilapiae. The sequence continues at coordinate 129,895 of NZ_BMYJ01000010.1, forward strand.
GCTGTTTCAGGCGGCATAGACCGCGCCGCTGGCGGTGACTTTGCCGATGACCCACAGGGGGGACAGGTCGGACAGTTCCTCTAATGCGTCGGGCGGAATTGCGGCCAGCAGGCCGCCGCAGGTTTGCGGATCATGGCATAGATCGGCACGGGCGTTGGCGGGCAGATGGCAGCGGACAGCACTCGCGGCTTGGTTCGCAGGGGTGAGGGTCGATTGAACCCCAAGCGATGCCAAGGATTCCGCCCCCGGCAGCAGCGGCAGGGCGGCAAGGTCCAGCTCGGCCCCCTGATCATCGCCCAGCATTTCCAGCAGATGCCCCGCCAGACCAAAGCCGGTGACATCGGTCATCGCATGGGCAAAGCGGGCCAAGGCACGGGATTCCGCGCCCATCGGGCGGGTCATGCTGGCCAAAGCCTGTTCCACCGCCTCACCCAGCAGCAGACCTTGGGGCTGTGCCCCCGCCATCAGCGCCGCCATAATGACGCCCGACCCCAAGGGCTTGGTCAGCACCAGCAAATCCCCAACCCTTGCGCCGCGTTTGGGGGTCACGCGGTCGTAGGCAAGGCCCGTCACCGTAAAGCCGATGGTCAACTCGGCCCCGAAACTGGAATGGCCGCCGACCACATCGGCCCCCTCGGCGCGAAAGATTTGCCCGGCGGCCTGCATGATTTCGGCCAGTGAACGGCCTGCCAGCCGGGCATTGGCGCGGGGCAGGGTGATCTGGGCCAGCGCCGCCTGTGGCTCCGCCCCCATCGCCCAGACATCGCCCAAGGCATGAACAGCGGCGATGCGGGCCATCATTACCGGATCATCGACCATCGCCCGCAGATGGTCGGTGGTGATCACCTGAGTCTCGCCGCCGATCTGCAAGACGGCAGCATCATCGCCGGGGCCGGATCGCACATCGCCCCGCTGCGGGACCGGCAGGGCGGCCAGCGCCGCCGTCAGGGCCGCCCCGTCGATCTTGGCCCCGCAGCCGCCGCAGGCGGGTTTGGCGCCCAAGGCCTGCTCCAACCCCTCGGCCCCAACCTCGGGCGGTTTCAAGGTTGCCATGGTGGGCAAATCGCCCAATTGTTTCATAAAGGTCCGGTCGATCCGGTCTTTCCAGCGCCAAAGCGCGTGGCCAGAGAAAGCCAGCCCCCATTTCTCGGCCAAGGCCCGTTTTTCGCCCAACGAGATGAGTTTCAGGTAATCCCGTTGCGGTTTGTAGGGTTGCAGCGCCCAGAACCCGGCCAAGGCGGATTGCAGGTTGTGGTGCAGGATGGGCGCTTGCCGCACGGCAAAGACGCCGGCCTTGGGGCGCGGGTCGGGCAGGGCGGCGCAATCGCCTGCGGCAAAGACATGCGGCGCGCTGGTTTGCAACTGCGCGTTCACCTTTAGAAACCCATTTTCGCAGTCCAGCCCGCTTGTCGCCAGCCATGCAGGCGGTTCCGATCCGGCGGCGGACAGGGTAAAGTCGGAGCGGATCACCTCGCCCGAGCGCAGCCGCAGACTGTCGGGCAGGATTTCAGCGGGTTCGGCGTTCAGCATCACCGTCACCCCCGCCCGTGCCAGATGGCCTGCCAAGCCTCGCCGTGCGCGTGCGCCCAGCAAGGGCAGCAGAACCGCGCCCCTATCCAGCAGGATGACCCCAGCCTTAGGCCCCAGACGGTGCCGCGCGGCCAAGGCGAGTTCCAGCCCCGCCACGCCGCCGCCGATGACCACCACCTGCGCATGGGCCGGGGCATGGGCCGCGAAATAGGCCCATTGCACGGCAAATTCCCCCAAGGGTTTTGCCGCATGGCCATGGTCGGCAAAGCCCGGCAGGCCGGGTAAGTCCGAGGTGATGCCGACGTTGATCGAGGCGAGGTCAAAGCCGATCTGCCGTCCGCCTTCCAGCGTGACCTGCCGTGTCTGCGCATCCAGCATGGTGACACGCCCCGAAACAAACCGCGCCCCGGCGGCGCGCGCCAAGGGCCAAAGGTCAATCATGATCTGGTCGCGTGGATAATGGCCCGCGACAAAGCCGGGCAACATGCCCGAATAGGCGGCCAAGGGGCCGGGGTTGATCAGCGTCAGCCTTGCGCCTGGCAAAGGGTCCATCGCCCACATTTTCAGGATCAGCGCATGGGTGTGACCCCCGCCGATCAGGCACAGATCCTGCACATCGGGCATGTTTAGTTGCATGATCAGGCCTTTCCTGTCGTCTTGCCACCCTTTGCTGCCGCAATGGGGATGACCGGGCCCCAGCCTTTCGCTATCTGGAAGGCCAAGGCAAGGGGATCACATGAGCTATCTTCTGGGCGTCGATACCGGCGGAACCTATACCGATGCTGTCCTTTTGGACAGCGAGGCCACGCAGGTCATCGCCAAGGCCAAGGCGCTGACCACGCGCGACGATCTGTCGCGCGGCATCGGCGGGGCGGTTGATGCGGCCTTGGCCAAGGCCGGGGTTGCGGCTGGGGACATCCGCCTTGTCTCGCTTTCCACCACGCTGGCGACGAATGCTTTGGTCGAGGGGCAGGGCGGGCGCATTGCGCTGATCTTTATCGGCTTTGCCGAAGCGGATCTTGCCCGCGCCGGTCTGGCCGAGGCTTTGGGGGGCGATCCGGTGATTGCCTTGGCAGGGGGCCATAGCCATGCGGGGAATGAAGTCTCGCCCTTGGACCTTGCCGCTTTGGAACAGGCCGTGGCTCCTTTGGCGGGGCATGTCGCGGGCTTTGCCGTCGCGGCGCAGTTTGCGACGCGGAACCCGGCGCATGAGGTGGCGGCGCGCGATCTGATCCGGCGAGTGACGGGGCGGCCTGTGACATGTTCGCATGAACTCTCCTCGGGCCTGAACGGGCCGAAACGGGCGCTGACGGCGGTGCTGAATGCGCGGCTTATCGGGATGATCGACGGGCTGATTGCGGCCTGCACGGGGCATCTGGGCCGGGTGGGGATTACGGCGCCCTTGATGGTGGTGCGGGGGGACGGGGCGCTGATTTCGGCGGAAATGGCGCGGGAAAGGCCCATCGAGACGATCCTTTCCGGCCCCGCCGCCAGCATCGTGGGCGCGCGTTGGCTGACGGGGGAGGCTGAGGCCTTGGTCAGCGACATTGGCGGGACGACGACCGATGTGGCGATCCTGCGGGGCGGTCTGCCCGAGATTGACCCCGAGGGCGCACAGGTCGGCGGCTGGCGGACGATGGTGCAAGCCGTGGCGATGCGCACCACGGGGTTGGGCGGGGATAGCGAGTTGCATCTGTTGGAGGGTTTGGAGGGTGGTTTGCGTCTGGGGCCACGTCGTCTGGTGCCGGTGTCGCTGCTGGCGGTCGATCATGGGCCGATGGTTCATGCCGCCTTGGACCGGGCCCTGCAAAGCTTTGCGGTGGGGGAACATGACGGGCGGTTCGTGCTGCCCATGGGTTTGGGCCAGCCGGATGGTTTGGCGGCGCGCGAACGCGCTTTGCTGGAACGGATCACGGGGGCGATGCCTTTGGCGCAGGTGATCGGCACAAGGCTGGACTATGCCGCGCTGGACCGGCTGGTGGCGCGGGGGCTGGTGATGATTTCTGGCGTCACCCCTTCGGATGCGGCGCATGTTCTGGGCCTGCAATCGGGCTGGGATGGCTCGGCCGCCGAAAAGGCGCTGATGCTGTTCGCCCGCCGCCGCAACGGGCGGGGGGAACGCTTTGCGCCGGATGCGGCTGTTCTGGCGCAAAGGGTGGTGGATCAATTGACCCGCCAGACAGCGACCTGCCTGCTGGAAGCTGCTTTTGCGGAAGATGCGGGCTTTGTAGGGCAAGATGCGGCGGCCTTGGCGGGGCATGCGTTGACCTTGGCAGGGCTGTCGGGGGGGCATCGGGGGGTTCTGGCGATGGAAACGCGGCTGGCCCTGCCGGTGATCGGTCTGGGCGCTTCGGCCCGCGCCTATTACCCGCCGGTGGGGGATATGTTGGGCTGCAAGGTCATTTTGCCGGACCATGCCGACGTGGCCAATGCCGTGGGGGCGGTGGTGGGGCAGGTCAGCCAGCAGGTTACGGCCCATGTCAGCACACCGGGTGAAGGGCGATTCGTGGCGCATCTGGCGGATGGGGCGCAGGTCTTTCCGACAGCCGAGGCAGCCATGCAGGCGACAGAACAGGCGCTGGGATTGCTGGTGCAGGCGCGGGCCTTGGAGGCCGGGGCAGAAGAGGTGACCTTGCACACCGCCCGCGCTGTGAAACAGGCGCAGATCGAAGGGCAGATGATGTTCATCGAGGCGGAAGTGACCGTGACCGCCAGCGGCAGGCCGCGGGTCGCCCATCCTGCGTTTTCGGCTTGACGGCCCCCGCAACAGGCCATATTCCGCCCGGCAGTGGCTAGGTAGCTCAGCTGGTTAGAGCACGCGACTCATAATCGCGGGGTCGGGGGTTCGAGTCCCCCCCTCGCCACCACTTCTCCTAATTCCGCTTCTCGGCCAATCAGGCTTTGCAGTTTGTTTTGCACGTCGATGGCTTCGTCTTGGCCCGTGGCGGGGGCTGAACGACTTTGTTGCCAAGGCCTGTAGAGTTCGGCCCCATTTCCCCTGCCCGGCCTTGCTGTGTCATTGGCAATCTCGTTCAATCTTTTGTAGAATGCGCGATCCAAGGATGGATCATCATCGGAGGCCCATCCCCCAAGAATCTGGCCTTGCCACGGGTTAGTCCGCCGCTTGCCGTGCCGCCTTGTCTTGACCAGACATAAAGTCGCGGATGGTTCCGACAATCTCTGCGAATACGTCCCGCGCGCGTTGGCTGCCGTGACGCGCCCTTAGCCAGCCATGCACAAGCTGCGCTGAATTGTGTATTTCGGCGCGCACACCCGCCGCTTTCAGGGCCTGCGCGTAAAGCGGGCCATCGTCGCGCAAAGGATCGACGTCTGCCGTAAAGATCACCGCAGGGGGCATGCCTGACAGGTCGTGGGCGGAAAGTGGGCATTGTTCGGGGTCAAGCCGCGCTTCTGGCGAGGACAGCGACCGATAAAAGGCGACCTCTGCCGTTGAAAGCAGGGGGGCCTCGGCGTTTTCAACATAGGACAGGGCCCCGATATCGCCGCCCAGATCGGGATAGATCAGCACCTGACCCAAAGGCATAGTCCCGCCCAATCGCCGAATGCGGTGGCACAGCCCGGCGGCAAGATTGCCCCCGGCGCTGTCACCGACAACCACCGCCCTTTTGTCCAACGCCCGCCAGACCGCATAGGCATCTTCCAACTGGGCGGGGGCTGGATGTTCGGGGCGCAGGCGATAATCGACGGCCACCACCTGACAACCTGTCGCCACGGCGATTTCGGCACAGACATCGTCGTGACTGTCCAACCCCCCCAGCACAAAACCCCCGCCATGCAGGTAGAGAACAATTTCCGCGGCCGTGTCAGGCCCATAAAGACGACAGCGCACTCCGCCCAAAAACGCATCTGTCACCCGCAACCCCGCCGGGCGGGGCGCACGAAAGACGGCGCACATGGCATCGTAATAGGCGCGGTTTTGTTGGACCGAGGCATCGGCGGCATCCGCTGGATAAGAGGCCAGCGTTTTCTCGATAAAACGCAGGATTTCGGGGTCGGTGATCGGGCGGTGGCGGGTCATCCCCGCCCTCTTTGCGCCAAGGTTCGCGTCAGCCAGTCTGTGTCAGTCTCTGGCACGGAATCCAGCAGGCGGCGGGTATAGGGATGGGTCGATTGCTGAAAGATGTGATCGCGGCTGCCCTGATCCACCACAGCGCCTTTTTGCATCACCACAACGGAATCTGCGATGGCGCGCACTGTTGAAAGGTCGTGGGTGATGAACATATAGGTCACCCCCGTCTGTTCCTGCAAACGCATCAGCAGTTTCAGGATCCCCTCGGCCACCAGTTGATCGAGGGCCGAAGTCACCTCATCGCAGATGATGAATTCCGGGTCGGCGGCCAAAGCGCGGGCAATGCCCACCCGCTGTTTCTGGCCGCCCGATAGTTCACCGGGACGGCGGTCGATGAACTGCCCCGGTTCCAGCTCGATCGCTGCCAAAAGCTCGCGCACGCGCGCGTCAAGTGCAGCCCCACGCAGGCCGCCATAAAAGGCGGCTGGTCGGCCGATGATCTCGCGCAGGGTCTGGCGCGGGTTCAGGGCTGTGTCGGCCATCTGATAGATCATCTGAATGGATCGCAATTCCGCCTTGGTCCGATCCCGCAAGGCGGCGGGCAGCGCACGACCGCGCAATTCGATGTCGCCCGACAGGGGTTTCAACAAGCCGGTGATGGCCCTGGCCGTGGTTGATTTCCCTGAACCGGATTCACCGACCACCGCAATCGTCCGCCCTGCGGCAAAGTCGATGGACACATCCCGCAACACGGCCATCTTGCGACCGTAACTTGCCGTGACCCCTTTCAGCCGCAAGGCCGGATGATTAGTTTCCGCCGGTTTGGGCCGGGCCGGGCGCGTCAGGTTCCGCACCGCCCAAAGGGATCGCGTGTATTCTTTTTGGGGCGCGCTGATCAGCCGACCTGTCGGGGCCTCTTCGACCTCTTCCCCGTGGCGCAGAACCTTGATCCGGTCGGCCATCTGCGCGACCACAGCCAGATCATGGGTGATGTAAAGCGCTGCGGAATTCAGATCGCGCACCACCGACCGGATCGCCGCCAGAACCTCGATCTGCGTTGTCACATCCAGCGCCGTTGTGGGTTCGTCGAAAACGATGAGATCCGGGCGGCAGGCCATCGCCATGGCCGTCATCGCCCGCTGCAATTGCCCGCCCGAAACCTGATGGGGAAAGCGCAGGCCGAAATCGGCGGGGTCGGGCAGCCCCATACGGCCATAAAGATCATGCGCATCCGCCTCAGACTCCGCACGCCGGGCATGGCCATGCAACCGTGGCGCTTCGGTGAATTGGTCGATCAGACGCCAAGCGGGATTGAAACTGGCCGCCGCCGATTGGGCGACATAGGCAATACGCGCCCCGCGAAATAGGCGGCGCTGCTTTTCCGGCAGGGCCAGCAGATCCTGACCGTCGAAATGCACAGCACCGCCGTTGATCCGGCAGCCCTCTTGCACATAACCCATCGCGGCAAGGCCCAGCGTCGATTTTCCTGCACCGCTTTCGCCGATCAGACCCATCACCTCACCCCGATGCAGCGACAGGTCGATCCCCCGCAGAATGGGTGCGCCTAGGCGCGTTGCCACCTGAAGATTGCGGATGTCGAGCAGAAGATCGGTCATTCCTTCAACCCCGAGGCTAGATGCAACAGATGGTCAACCACGAAATTGACGGCCACTGTCAGCAGCGCGATGGCCAGCGCGGGTAGTAGCGGCGTGATGTCCCCAAAGGTGATCAGCGCAGCGTTTTCTTTGACCATCGCGCCCCAGTCTGCTGTTGGCGGCGGCAGCCCCAGCCCCAGAAAGGACAGCGCCGAAATCGTCAGGAAGACAAAGCAGAACCGCAATCCGAATTCGGCGATCAGCGGGGCCGAGATGTTCGGCAGCACCTCACGCCACAGGATGCTCACCATACCTTCACCCCGCAGACGCGCGGCCTCGACATAGTCCAGCACGATGACATTCATCGTCGTGGCCCGGGCGAGCCGATAGACCCGGGTTGAATCCAGCAGGGCGATGATCAGGATCAGATTCAGCACACCGGGCCCAAAGACCGAAAGCGCCAGCAGCGTTAGCAGCAGCGAGGGAACGGCCATCAGAACATCCACCAGACGCGACAGCACCTGATCGATCAGCCCGGTGTTCGCGGCGGCGGCCATCCCCAGAATGGCCCCCAGCGCAAAGGATAAAAGCGTCGTCGCCAAGGCGATGCCGATGGTGTTGCGCGCGCCCCAGATCAAGCGGGACAAAAGGTCGCGCCCCAGGTTGTCGGTGCCCAGCAGATGGTCGCCGCCCCAAAGCTCGAAGGCCCCCCCCAGAATTTCGGCCTCGCCATAAGGGGCGATCCACGGTGCGAAAATGGCCAGCAGCGCATAAAGCCCGATCACAACGGCCCCAAACCGCGCTGTCCAGGGCATAGGGTGCCAGAACCGCATCGTCTAGCCCGCCCTGTGCATCAGCCGCGGGTTGGTGGCAATCGCCAGTACATCCGCAAGCAGATTCAAAAGGATATAGACCGCCGCAAAGATCAGGCAGCAGGCTTGGACCACCGGAATATCCCGGTTCGAAACGGAATCGACCATCAACTGCCCCAGGCCGGGATAGACAAAGACCACCTCGACAATGACCACGCCGGAAACAAGCCAAGCGATGTTCACCGCCACCACGTTGATGATCGGGGCCAAGGCATTCGGCAGGGCATGAACAAGGATCACCCGCAGCGGCCCGATGCCCTTAAGCCGGGCCATGCCGATATAGGGCTGCGCCATCAGATTGATGATCGCGGCCCGTGTCATCCGCATCATATGCGCCGTCACAACCAGAACCAGCGCCATCGCGGGCAGGAAAGTCCGATGCAGCATTTCGATCAGCCCGGCATCACTGCCGTAATCGGCAATCGTCGGGAAAAACGGCAGGCGCACGGCCAGAAACAGCATCAAGACATAGGCGATGAAGAATTCGGGAAACGAGATCATGGTCAAAGTCAGACCCGTGACGGCCCGGTCAAACAGGCTGCCGCGCCGATAGGCCGACAAGATCCCCAGAAAAAGCGCCAGCGGAACGGCGATGGCCGCGGCATAGGCCGCCAGAAACAGGGTCTTGCCCATCCGCGCCGCCAAAAGATCGGCGACCGGGCGGCCATTCGACAGGCTGTTGCCAAAGTCCCCCGCCAGCAGCGTGCCCATCCAGTCGAGATAGCGTTGCAGCAAGGGTTGATCCAAACCCAGTTCCCGCCGCAGCGCTGCCACGGTTTCCGGGGTCGCACTTTGCCCCAGAATCTGCTGCGCAATATCCCCCGGCAACAGGCTGACCGCCAGAAAGATCAGGACCGAGATCAGCCAAAGCGTCAGCAGCCCCAGAACCAGACGGCCCAAGATCATCCGCAAAAGGCGCGCTTTGCCTGTCACGATGGGCCACCTTCCTTGCGGGGAACTTGGTTCATGCCGACACCACGTCGCGGATTCCGCGCCCGGCAAAGTTTGGCGGGCTGTCGGGCCGCATCTCGGCCAGACGCTGGGGCAGGGGGGCCTCCATCAGGCTGGCCTTGCCAAGCGCGGTATCGACATGCAGCAGCATATGTTCCGAGGTGGCCACCACTTTCCCGTCCCCATCGCGCATCTCATGCAGAAGGCGGATCCGCTTGGCATCATGCCCCAAAAGCATGGTCGTCACCGTCACCCTTGCGCCCACCGACAGGTCGCCCAGATGCCGCAGATGGCTTTCCACAGTATAGACCGACCGTCCGCCTGCCCGATAGGCCGCATCCATGCCAATGCGCACCAGAAAGGCATCGGTCGCATCGCCGAAAACCTGCGCATAGCGGTATTCGGTCATATGGCCATTATAGTCGGTCCATTCCGGCCGCACTTGCACCTGCCAGCCTTGGCCTGACACCCCATGCGCCTTGGCCAGAAACCGCGCTTCCATGGCGGACAGAACCTCGCCCGCGCCCCAGTTCCGATCCCGCAAAACCTGCATAAAGCCGATCAGATTGTCGTCTCTGATCTGTTCCAGCTCTCGGATGCCATACTGCCCAGACTGGGCATCGGACTGGGACGAGATTTGTTCCACCAGGCCCTCGTCCAAGTCGGGCACATCCATGAGCTTGGTCCAGGGCCATTTCAGGGCCGGGCCGAATTGTGCCAGAAAATGCCGCATCCCCGCCTCGCCGCCCGCAATCCGATAGGTCTCGAACAGCCCCATCTGTGCCCAACGCAGGCCAAAACCGAAACGGATCACATCGTCGATCTCGCCCGTTGTGGCGATTCCATCCTTGACCAGCCAAAGCGCCTCACGCCAGACGGCCTCTAACAGCCGATCCCCGATATGCGCATCAATCTCGCGCCGCAGCACGATGGGTTTCATCCCGATTTCTGTCAGCAGCTTTTCTATCTGTGACAGGGCCAAAGGGTCTGCCCCCTCTTGCCCCACAATCTCGACCAGCGGCAGCAGGTAGACCGGATTGAACGGATGGGCGACAAAGATACGCCCCGGATGTTTTGCCCCCTCACGCAGTTCCGTCGCCCGAAAGCCCGAGGTGGATGAGCCGATCAACGCATCCGGCCGCGCCGCCGCTTCGATCTCGGCCAGCACCCGATGTTTCAGGTCCAGCCGTTCCGGCACGCTTTCCTGAATGTAATCCGCTTCCCGAACCGCCTCGGCCACCGACCCCGCCCAGATCACTTTGCCGATCTCGCCCAAAGGGGCCGACAGCATCTTTTGATAGGCCCGCGTCGCGTTGCTGATCACTGCATCCAGAATGCGCGCCGCCTCGGGATGAGGGTCGAACACCGCCACATCGTGCCCATGCAGGATGAACCTTGCGATCCAGCCTCCACCGATCACGCCACCGCCGATTGCCGCAATTCGTGCCATTCGGGTCTTCCGTCCTGTTTGGATATTCGTTTGTTCTGGCAGGCGGCCCGCGCCGCCTGCCAAGGGCTGCGCGATCAGGCAGCACTCCACCAGCGTTCGACGATCTTCCAGCCGTCAAAGAAGCGGTTCGACGCGACGGTCCATGCGCCACCTTTTCGTTCCGCACGTCGATGTAGTTCACGAAACACGGAATGATCGTGCCGCCATCATCCGACACAAGCTGCTGCATTTCCCGGTACATTTCCCGGCGCAGATCGTCGTTCAATTCGGCCCGCGCCTGCATCAGCAAGGCGTTGAAACGTTCATTGCCCCAATGGCTTTCGTTCCATTCCGCGCCCTTGGCATAGACCAGACCAAACATGTCGTCTTCTGTCGGTCGGCCATTCCAATAGCTTAGGCAGAAGGGCTTTTTCAGCCAGACATTCGACCAATAGCCATCATCCGCCTCGCGCAGGATGTTGATGTCGATGCCGCCCGCCGCCGCACTTTGCTGGAACAGGGTCGCCATGTTGATGGCCCCCGAAAAAGCGGCATCGGCGGCGGACAGATCAATGGCCAACCGATCCAGCCCCGCTTTCTTCAGGTGGAATTTGGACCGTTCGGGATCATAGCTGCGCTGTTCCAGATCGCCCGCATAGAAACGGTTTGCTGGCGCAATCGGAGAGTCGTTGGCCACAGCCCCATGCCCAAACAGGATCTTTTCGACGATCTCGTCCCGGTTCACCGCATATTTCATCGCCAGTCGCACATCGACATTGTCGAAAGGGGCCACATCCGTGAACATCGGCATGGTGTAATGCGCCGTGCCCGGCACCTCGACCAGATGCAGGCCCGGCTGGCGCTGCAACAGATGCAGGGTCGAAAGGTCCGGCCCGTTGATCACATCCACCTCGCCGGTGATCAAGGCATTCTGCCGCGCCGTCGCATCATTGATGGTGCGCAGTTCCACCGTATCAAACCAGGCGCGGCCCTGTTTCCAATAATCGTCCCGCCGCGTCAGCGTGATCCGCACGCCCGGCTCGTGTTCGGTCAGGACATAGCCCCCTGTCCCCAGACCGCTTTCCCAGTCCAGCGTGCCATCAGCACGCCCCGGCATGATGACAAAGTGATAATCCGTCAGCAGCATCGCAAAGTCGGCATTGCCGCTTTCCAGATCAAAGATGACGGCATTCGTCCCATCGGCCTTGATGTCCACAACCTGCGCCAGCGACCCCTTGGCCCCCGAGGTGGTGTTTTCGCCCCGATGATGGTTGAAGGAGGCGATCACATCTGCCGCGGTGCAGGCCCGTCCATCCGAAAAGCGCGCATCGCCCCGCAGGCGGAAGGTCCAGCTTTTGGCGTCCGACGTGGTTTCCCAGCTTTCCGCCAGTTCCGGCTGGGGGTTCCCAGCCGCGTCAATCTCGACCAGATTGTTGCAGACCGCCAGCATCGCCGTCACCACCGGCCCCGCCGCATAAGTCGCGGGATCGATGGAATCCGAGGTGGCACCGCCAAGATGCCCGATCCGCATCGTGCCCCCGCGCTTGGGTTCTGCTGCCTGCGCCCAGACAGGCCCCGCCCCAAGCATCAGCCCCGACGCGGCCGTCGTGGCAAGGAATTGTCGTCTGTTCAGACCATTCATTCGCATGTCTTCCTCATCTGTTGGGACGCAGCCGCTTCTATGGCGATCTTGCGCAGGTTGGTTGGATCGTCGGCCCTTTGGCCTTTTGCAAAATCAGCCTCTTTTCGTCAGTTTCAGTTTCTGGCGCACTTCGTCCGGCCCCAAAATCCGGCCACCCATCGCCGTCAGGATCGTCACCGCCCGTTCGACCAAATCGCCATTGCTGGCCAACTGCCCCCGCGACAGCCAGATGTTGTCTTCCAGCCCGACACGGACATTCCCCCCCGCAAGCGCCGCCTGCGCCACATAGGGCAGTTGCATCCGCCCGATGGAGAACATCGAATAGACCCAGCCCGCCGGGATATGGTTCACCAGCGCCATCAACGAGGTCGGATCCGCCGGAATGCCATAGGGAATGCCCATGCAAAGCTGCACCAGCACCGGATCGTCAATCAGCCCTTCCTCCACCAGCGTCTTGGCCAGCCAAAGATGGCCTGTGTCGAAAATCTCGATCTCGGGGCGCACGCCTGCCGCCTGTATCCGCCGCGCCATCGCCCGCAAGGTGCCGGGCGTGTTCGTCATCACATAATCCGCCTCGGCAAAGTTCATCGTGCCGCAGTCCAGCGTGCAGATCTCGGGCAACAACTCCTCGACATGCACCAACCGCGCGCTGGCCCCCACCAGATCGGTGCCCGGCCCTAGGGGCAGCGGATCTTCGGCGGAACCCAGAACAATGTCCCCGCCCATCCCCGCCGTCAGGTTCAGCACCACATCCGTATCGGCGCTGCGCACCCGGTCGACCACCTCCCGATACAGCGCCGGATCGCGCGAGGGGGCCCCCGTCGCCGGATCGCGCACATGCACATGCGCAATGGCGGCCCCCGCCTTGGCCGCCTCGATACAGGCCGCCGCGATTTCCGCAGGCGTCACCGGCACCTTGTTGCTTTTCAGATGGCTTTGCCCGGAACCCGTCACGGCACATGTGATGAAGATGTCAAAGTTCATGCTGTCTCCATTCTTCTTCGTTCAAGGTGAACAGAAACGAGGTGACAAGATTTGCACTTTTCGCCAATCTCTTTTCTTATGTCGCCAGTTTTTCCCTTTCGCCTCTGCTTCCTTCTGTTCGATGGCTATTCGAACATGGTTCTAGCCAGCGCCATTGAACCGCTCCGCGCGGCCAACAACCTTTCCGGCAAAGCCCAGTTCAGTTGGCGACTGGTCACGATGGATGCCGCCCCCGCTGTTTCCTCCAGCGGCCTTTCCCTTTTGCCGGATGGCACACTGGCCAAGATCGACGATTTCGATGCCTTGGTTGTCGTGGCAGGCTACCGCGTGCGCGAATACGCCAACCGGCGCGTGCTGGGAGCGATCCGCCGCGCCACGCGCGGCGTCACGCTTTTGGCGGGTCACGATACAGGGGCCTGGATACTGGCCGAGGCGGGCCTTTTGGACGGCTATCAGGCAACTCTTCACTGGATGGAGCAGACTAGCTTTCAAGAGGAATTTCCGCAGGTCGAAATGATGCCCCGGCTTTATGTTCAGGACGGCAATCGCGTCACAACCGGAACCGCCGAGGGCACGATGGCCTTTTCGCTGGATCTTATCAGCCAACGCGGTGGCGAGGCCTTGAGTCTGGATGTCCGCAACATGTTTGACGATGTCATGCGCGGCGATATGGTCGAACCGGCCGAGACGCGCCCCGGCACATTTGCGGGCCCCTTGGGGCGCGCTGTCCTGTTGATGCATCAGAACATGGAAAATCCCCTGAGCATTCCGCAGGTTGCCCGGCAATCGGCCATGTCGCAGCGCACTCTGGAACGCATGTTCCAGCACCTTCTTGGCACTTCTGCTGGGGATTACTATCGCAACCTGCGTCTGGCGCGGGCCCAGTTTCTTGCCTCGACAGGCGCATTGCGATTGGCCGAAATCGCCATTCGCACAGGTTTCTCATCCGCCGCCACATTGGCCCGGGCCTTTCAAAGGCAATATGGCATGTCGCTGGGAGAAGCGCGAAAGCTAACCAATCGTCCAAAGGCGCCTTCGCAGGGCGGTCGAACGGGCCGCGATGTCATGGCACCGCCCATCTTCAGGCCCGAGGTTTAGTTTCAAGCCGGTATCCATACAGAATACCGGCTTGAATCAGGTTCATTGCCGCATCGGAATGTGGGTTGTCAGGAAACCCTTACAACCCGCGCCAACTATTGCGTCATGTTGTTGTATTCGGCCAAGCCGGTCGCCACGACATCATACCATTCGCCCGACTCCCGCATCTCGATCAGGCCCTTGTTTAGCATCGCAATATAAATACGGCCGCGAGGATTTTTCTTAGATGCGATGAAATGATAGGTCAGGAAGTGGATCAAAGAAGGATTTGTTACCACTTTGTCCGCAGCGCCCAATTCGGCAAAAACATCGGTCGCCGTTTCCAATTCGATGGCCATGACGTCCACTTCGCCATTCAACACGGCTTCGGCGCAGTCTTTCGGTGTGGCCAGACGAACATGGGTCACAAGCGGCTCGACAAGGCCAACCTCCTCCAAGGGAAAGCTGCTCCAATCGGCAGGCTTACAGATTTTTGCGCCGGCCAGATCTTCAAACTTGGTGACGTTGACGTATTTGCTGTCCAACAAGGTCGTGAACGTCTCGGCCACCTCGTAAACGGGCAAAGTTGCATCAAGATCGGTGCAGCGTTTGACACCGTCCTCGCCAAGAAGATCAATCTTAGTGCAGTCGGGCATGCCCCAAGCGATGGAAATGTCAAATGCCCCAGTCGGCAGAAGCACTTCGGTGTGCGAACCCCAATCGTTCACCCAGCTTACACTACCCTCGCGGTCGTTGCCGCCACGCTGCAATGCCGTCGTGGCAAGGCGCACCAGAATGCCACCGCCAGCAAGGCTTTCATCGGTAAAGGGTTTCCAGCCATTGCCGGTCACGAACTTCAGCGGTGGTTCATAGATGTTGCTGGTGGAGCGGGTGGTTTCCTGCTTTTCCTCTTCGGCCGCGATGACGCCGCTCAACTCAGAGTCTGCCGTCAGACGTCCGTCCTCGCAGGGCAGGATCAATTCCATGCCCACCGGCAGGTCATTGATGTTCGAGGCCAGCTGGTCGCGGTTGGCGTTAAAGATCATCTGGAAGTCATAGGTGCCGTAGGCCGCCTGAGAGATGTTGCCAAGCGTATCCCCTTCTTTCACGACATAGGTCGTGCAGGCTTCTTGGGCTGAAACCGCAAGAGGAGCGGCAATTGCAAACGCCGAAAGCGCCAGCAATCGAAAGGTGGCGGATTTGAGCTTCATATTGTTCGTGTCCTTCTGCTTTTTGGGTGTGGTGTCCAAGGCATACATTCCTGAGTAAATCGTAAGGCCAGTGCAGGGCGTTTGGGCCCCCGTGGCGATTAAAACCGGGTTCGCTATTTTTCCATGTTTGACGCCAAGGCTGTCGAAACGATGTCATACCATTCCCCGGATTCGTACATCTCGACGACACCGCCATCCAGCTTGGCAATCAATTCAACGGCCTCTGGGTTCGATTTGTGTGCGATGACATGCAGGCTTTGCAGCGTCGTCAGGTAAGGGTTGCTGTCCACATCGGCGGCGATGCCCAGATTTGCAATCGCCGTATCCCCCACCTCGGCGTCGATGGACACAAGATCAACTTTCCCGGCCATCAAAGCTTCAAAGCAATCTTCGGTGTCTGCCGGGCGCATCAGTTCGATCTTTGGCACGCTGAGGCCAACCGCATCCAGAACGCCGGTGGTATAGCCCTCGGGTCGGCAAATCCGTTTGCCTTCCAGATCGGCATAGTTGGTAGCAAGGGCAAGACCGCTTCCCCTCGTGGCAAAGAAGCCATCGACAATCTCGTAAAGCGGGGCCGAGAAGACAAAGTTGTCGCAGCGGGCCTGATCCCCCGCCGACAGCATCGCGCCCGCCTCGCAATCCGGGCGGACCCACGGAAAGCTCAGATCATAGGCGCCGGACGGAAGCAGGGCGTCGATATGGGCCTGCCAGTCGTTGATGAAGGTCAGGTTGTAGGGAATAGCCGGGTCGGCACGGAAGATTCCCATTTCAACCAACTGCGTCACCATCCCCCCTCCGGGCAGCGTCTCGTCGGTAAAGGGCGCATAGCCGTTGCCTGTCACGATGCCGAAAGTTTTCACTTCCGCAGGTATGGCTGCGGCCGATGGTTCGGATTCGGCGTCCTTTGGGGGCTCGGCCTTAACCTCGGCTGCGGCGGTCGTGATCATCACGGGTTCGGTGACCGGCTCTTTCGCCGGATCAATGACCTCGGCAGCCACAGCGCTCGGGTCGCAGGGGATGCTTAGAACGGTCCCAATCTCGATAAGGTCGGCCTTTTTGCCGATCGCCAAGATATTGGCTTCGAAGATCGCGCGATACATGTCGGCGTCGCCATAGGCGCTGCGAGCGATCAAACGCAGGTTGTCCCCGGCCGCCACGACATAAGTGCCGCAGGCTTCTTGGGCGAGGGCGGAAACCCCCGAAAGCAGCAGTGCTGCACAGCCGATGCCAAAGGTCTTGGCAGATTGCGTCATGAATGAACTCCTTTGGTCAATCGACCGTCTGGCGCCTGTCGGCATGCTGATCGTCAATAACAATGGGTAAACCCCGCAAGATTCAGGTGGCGAAACAGGGGCATCGATTGCCATCGCGAAGAAGATGACTCATGATCATATCCCGACCTCACTCCCCAGCCGTGGTTGCAAGCTGCATTCCGGCGGTCTCAACCTTGCTGGCGCGGATGATCGAGAATTCGGTGACCGAAACCGCGGCGTCCACCAGACCCGTCAGGATGCTTTCAAGCGAATCTGCGCCATCCAAGGCTGTGCCTGACGTCTTGTCGCGGAACAGGACATCCCCCACCTGAAGGCCCGAGACATCGGGATCG
The DNA here is from genome assembly GCF_014652215.1 of Neogemmobacter tilapiae. GTDB lineage: Bacteria > Pseudomonadota > Alphaproteobacteria > Rhodobacterales > Rhodobacteraceae > Neogemmobacter > Neogemmobacter tilapiae. The sequence goes on from NZ_BMYJ01000010.1 coordinate 146,822, forward strand.
GCAATGGCCGTGACCACGGTTTTCCAACCATCGTCCCCCAGAGTGATCTCGACGCTGATCCCATTGCTTAGGCTGACCAGACGGTGCGCCTTGACGGTCATAAGGCCCGTTTCGTGCGCGGCATCGGCCCCGTCGGCATATTCCACGACGACGCGCGCCTTGCCATCCGGGTCCACCTTCATCGCATTCAAAACCGCACTGGCCGACCCGGCGCCCTGCTGAAGCGGCACACCGTTGACCGCAAAGATAAAGATACCCGGCGCAATCCAACGGCCTGCTTCCGACAGGTCGCTGCCGGGCAGGACGCGAGTGACGACTGCCACTGGGGTGGTGCCCACGATTCGCTTGTCATCCATGAACGGCATCTCGACATCCCAGGCCGCAAAGCTGATCTGGTTCGTCAGCAACGCCCCGTCCGGGGCCGCTATAGCGGCAGTTTCTTCTGCAACAGGCTCAACAGCTTCGCTCTCAACCTCTGTTGCCGCAACCGCCGCAGTTTCCACCTGCGCGGCCTCTGCGGCAGAAGGATCCTTCAGAGCCGTTTCGACAACCGGCGTTTCTGCCGTCGCCTCTGGGGCTGGACCCGCCGGTGCTGCATCCGTGGCGGTTTCGACGGGCACCTCTGCTGTTTCGGTCACTTGCGGCTCGGCAGCTGGTTCTTCGGGAGCGGAGGCCTCGGTTTCGACGGTTTCCGCCGCAGCCACTTCGGCCGTCGGTTCTTGGGCCGCCGCCGTTTCTGTGGCCGCCTCGGCAGGGGCTGGCGTTTCTTCGCTGCCGCCCATGAACATCACCCCGGC
>NZ_BMYJ01000011.1 GCF_014652215.1 Neogemmobacter tilapiae
ACAGTCCTCAAACGAGGATCAAAATGGACCCCCACCGCAATCTGAACACGGTTGCTACTCGATATCTGACAGCATCCCCGCCAGCCGTTCCGCCCATGCCGCTTGCTGTTCGGCGGTTTGGATCAGGTCGTTCCGCAGCTCGATCAGCGTGTTCTGTCTGCCCTTGGCCAAGGCGTGGCGGTCGATAGAATCGCCGGGCAGGTGGCCGTTGTAGGGTTCGTTGTCGCCGACGATGAGGTCGGGTTCCTGACGCAGGCGCGCGATCAGGGCGCGGGAAAAGCCGCTGTCCAGATGCGAATGCAGGATGCCGATGTGCCAAGGCCTTGGGGCGCGGGCGCGCAGGCAGGGGGTGAAGGAATGGATGGCGACGATGGTGCGGCCCTTGGCCATGTCTTCCAGTGCCGCGTGATAGGGGCGGTGGAGGCGGTTCAGTCGTTCTTTGATCTGCTGGGGCGTGATGTGGCGGTTGGCGGGGATGATGGTGCCGTCATAAAGGCGCATGACAAGGGTCGGATCATCCTCGGCCCGGTTGGCGTCGATGACGAGGCGGGAAAAATCCGACAGGATGGCGGGTGAGTCTAGGTGTTGGGCCAAGGCCAAGGTGACGCCAGCGGCACCGGGATCAAAGGCGATGTGGCGGGCCATGTCTTCGGGCGCGATGCCAAGATCGCCGCCGTTGACCCATTCAGGGACGCGGTTGGTGGCATGGTCGCAGGTGATCAGCCATGGGCCGGGACGATCCGCGCCTTCGATACGATAGGCCTCTGACATTCACCAAACCTTCATTGTTCATGGCCTTCTATCCAGCGGCCCGGGCCTTGTCCAAGCCCCCGCCCGGGTTTTGCCTTTCTTTTGGGCAGATCGGGGCCTAGAATGTCTTTTGTTTGCGCTATCAGATACGCCCCGTTGCCCCGGCATGGGTTATCCGGCATAAGCGCGCCAAATTGGAAATCCGAAGGGACAGGCAACGATGAGACGCCTTCGCAATGTGAAAATCGTGGCCACGCTGGGCCCGGCTTCGAGCAGCTATGACATGATCCGGGACTTGTTTCTGGCCGGGGCCGATGTGTTCCGCCTGAATATGAGCCATGGCGGGCATGAGGATATTCGTGCGCGGCACGAGATCATCCGCCAAGTGGAAAAGGAAACCGGGCGGCCGATCGCGATTCTGGCCGACCTGCAAGGGCCAAAGCTGCGGGTGGGCACCTTTGCCGATGGGCCGGTGGAGCTGGTCGAAGGGGCGGCTTTCCGGATGGATCTGGACGCGGCACCGGGCGATGTGAACCGGGTGCAACTGCCGCATCCGGAAATTTTCGCCGCGCTGGAGCCGGGGTCTTCGCTGCTGGTGAACGACGGGAAGATCCGGCTGAAAGTAGAAAAATGCGGTAAGGATTTTGCCGATTGCACGGTGACGGTGGGTGGGGCGATTTCGAACCGCAAGGGCGTGAACGTGCCGGATGTGGTGCTGCCCTTGGCGGCGCTGTCGGACAAGGACCGGAAAGATCTGGAATTCGTCTGCGAATTGGGCGTGGACTGGCTGGCACTGTCTTTCGTGCAGCGGCCGGAGGACGTGCTTGAGGCGCGGGAACTGGCCAAGGGTCGGGCGGCTATTCTGTCGAAGATCGAAAAGCCGGCGGCAGTGAAGGCCTATGACGCGATCCTGGCGGTCAGCGACGGGATCATGGTGGCGCGGGGCGATCTGGGGGTGGAACTGCCGGTCTATTCGGTGCCGCCGATCCAGAAGCAATTGGTGCGCGGGGCGCGGGCGGCGGCCAAACCGGTGATCGTGGCGACGCAGATGCTGGAATCGATGATCGAAAGCCCGGTGCCGACGCGGGCGGAAGTGTCGGACGTGGCGACGGCGATCTATGAAGGTGCGGATGCGGTGATGCTGTCGGCGGAATCGGCGGCGGGGGCCTATCCGATTGAAGCCGTGACGACGATGCACAACGTGGCGCAAAGCGTGGAAAACGACGCGACCTATCGGCAGATCATCGAGGCAAGCCGTTCGGCGACGCGCAAGACGGTGGCTGACGGGATCGTGGTGGCAGCGCGGGAAATTGCGGAAACGGCGGATATCAAGGCGATTGCCTGCTTCTCGCAGACGGGCACGACCGTCAGCTTGGTGGCGCGGGAACGGCCGCGGGTGCCGATCATTGCGCTGACGCCGCTGGTGGAAAGCGCGCGGCGGATGTGCCTGACCTGGGGGACCCATTGCGTGATCTCGGAACCGCAGACGCGGTTCAAGGGGGCGGTGATTTCGGCGGTGCGGGCGGCGAAGGCCGAGGGTTTCGCGGGCGAGGCGGATCAGATCGTGCTGACGGCGGGTGTGCCATTCAACGTGCAGGGGACGACGAATATCCTGCGTGTGGCGCCCTGCGATGAACGGTTGATTTCGCGCGGCGACCCTGAATAAGCTGGCCGCCAGCGGTTGACGCTGGCCAAGCTGGGGGAACGCAAGGTGAATGCCGATTATCTGCTGGTGGCGGGACTGTTGTTGATTGTCCTGTCGATCCCTTCGCTGTTGCAGGCCTATTCGTCGATGGACCCGCCCCGGATGGGGGCGGTTCTGATCATTCTGGGGCTGGGGCTGACGTTTTACGCGGCAAGGACAAGCCCGCAGGGTTACGCCTGGGATGATGTGCCGAATGTCTTTTTCCGGGTCTTGGGCGAGATATTCTAGGCGAGGGGGCCTTGCGTCCCAATCCAAGCCCGCCTATAGGGCACGCTTCTGATAACTGTGTGACCGGCCGACGTGGCATGCCGAGTCGCACTTTCAAACCACGGAGATGGAAATGCCCAAGATGAAGACCAAGTCGGCGGCGAAGAAGCGTTTCAGCTTCACGGCCACCGGTCGGGTGAAAGCTGGCCCCGCCGGCAAACGCCACGGCATGATCAAGCGCACGGCGAAATTCGTCCGCGATTCGGCGGGAACCATGATCCTGAGCGATAGCGACGCGAAAATCGTCAAAAAATACATGCCCTACGACCGGTAAGGAGAGCAGCCTATGTCCCGCGTTAAATCCGGCGTCGTCACGCACGCTCGTCACCGCAAGGTGATCAAGGCCGCTTCGGGCTATTACAGCGCCCGTTCGCGCAACTTCCGCACGGCCACGCAGGCCGTCGACAAGGCCAACCAATACGCCACCCGCGACCGCAAGACCCGCAAGCGCAACTTCCGCGCCCTGTGGATCCAGCGGATCAACGCAGCGGTGCGGTTGTTTGATGCTGAACTGACCTATTCGCGTTTCATCAACGGCCTGGCGAAAGCCGGGATCGAAGTGGACCGCAAGGTTCTGGCCGATCTGGCCGTGCATGAGCCGGAGGCGTTCAACGCCATCGCCTCGCAGGCACGGGCCGCTTTGGCCTGATCTGTCGATCACGATAAACAAAAGGCCCTGCGGCGACGCGGGGCCTTTTGCTTTTGGCGGCTTGCCTGAACAGGCGATCCGGGCAAAGCTGGCAAAGTGTTCCAGTTCCAGCAGGTTTGCCATGTATATCGGCCCGGAAATGTATCGGCCCCTGACCGACAAGGCCCGCCAGCGCGAGATTTTCGCGCATACGGTGACGCGGGTGGAGGTGGAGACGCATTCCTATTGCAACCGGCGCTGCGATTATTGCCCGAATGTGGTGGGCGACCGTCTGGGGTCGAATGTGCGAATGAAGCAGGGGGTTTATGACCGGCTGCTGGGCGATCTGGCCGAGGTGGGATTCAAGCACAATTTCATCCTGAACAGCTATAACGAGCCTTTGTTTGATCGGGCCATTCTGGAAAGGATCGCCGAGGCGCGGGTGGCACTGCCCCATGCACGGATTATGATCTATACCAATGGCGATTATCTGACGCCTGCCTATGTCGATGAACTGGCCGAGGCGGGGTTGGATTATATGCATGTGTCGATCCATCTGAAGCAGGGGGATCGTTACACCGATGTTTATGTGCTGGACCGAATTGCCGAGGTGGCGCATCGCACCGGCCTGCGGGTGCGGTTCAAGACGCTGCGGGCGGGTGAGATCATTATTGCGCGGTTTGACCACCCGCGGATGGAAATCGAGACGCGGGCGATTGATTTCACGCAGCATGGCAATGACCGGGGCGGGCTGCTGCCGGACCTTTCGCCGGAAAAGCCGCGGACCGAGCCCTGCAACTTTGTGTTTTCGCATTTCCATATGGGCTTTAGCGGCAATGTGGTGCCCTGCTGTCATATCCGCAGCGACCGGCCGGAACATGCCAAGCATGTGGTGGGCAATCTGGGGCAGGCGGGTTCGATTTTTGACATCTTTTTCGGGGCCAAGGCAGCGGCCTGGCGGCGGGGGCTGATCCATGACCGGGAAAAGACCGGGCCTTGCGCGACCTGTTCGGCGCCTTTGCTGCTGAACCATCCGAATTGGCGGGGGCAGATGCTGCGGGCCTATCGGCAGTATGTGCAGCCGGTGGAGGCCGCTCAGGCCGCCGCAGACAGATTGTCGATCAGCCCCTCCAGCGCATGAAGCCAAGGTTCGGGCTTTTCGCCTGCGACGATGGCCAAGGCCGCCCGGTCAAAGGCGGCGGACAACAGCGCGGCCAGTTCACGGACCGATTCATCGGGGCGCAGGGCGGCCAACCCCTCGGCCAGCGTCTGGCCGCCGGTTTCGGCATCCAGTGCATCCATCGCCGCACGGCCCAGCACTGCGGGGCCATCGACCAGCAGCAACCTTGCGCGCCCCGGTGCCTGCATGGCGTCTAGCCAGACCTGCCCCCCGGCCTTAAGCGCCTGTAGTGGATCGGCAGGCAATTCGGCGCTGCGCACCGCCTTGGCGACGGCTTCGGCCTCGGCCCGGACAGTGGCGGCGAACAGCGCCTCTTTGTCGGCGAAATGGTGGTAAAGCGCGCCGCGCGTCACCCCAGCCGCCGCGACGATGTCGGGCGTTCCGGTGGCCGCAAAGCCTTTTTCGGTGAACAGATGCCGCCCGGCATTGATCAACGCCTGCCGCATGGCGGCGCTGCGGTCCTTGTTGGAGCGTCTCGAATCGTCTTGCATACATTCAGCCTGTATGTTACTTACATACACAGTGTATCAATTATTGCTGGAAAGGAAAAGCCATGCAGATAAGCAGTTTCTATCCCGTGATCATGACAAAGGATGTGCCGGGCACAGCGGATTTCTGGATGCGGCATTTCGGCTTTGCGGCGCTGTTCACAGCGGATTGGTATGTGCATCTGCAATCCCAGCAGGATGCAGGGGTCAATCTGGCGATTCTGGATGGGGATCATGCGACGATTCCCGTGGTGGGGCGCGGGCGGGTGGCGGGGCTTTTGCTGAATTTCGAGGTGGAGGATGTGGACGCGGAATATGCGCGGCTGCAAGGCGCGGGGCTGCCGATCCTGTTGACGCTGCGGGACGAGGCTTTTGGGCAAAGGCATTTCATCACCAACGATCCGAATGGGGTGCTGATCGACGTGATCCGCCCGATTGCACCAGACGCGGATTTTGCCGCGCAGTATGTGGAACGTGCGCGGCCAAGCTGACAGCTTGCATTCCGGCCCCCGCGCGGCTAGCACCGACGCGATTTCATCGGAGGCCGGAATGGACGGGCTGGACACGCTGCGCAACAAATTCATCGCTGCCATTGCGGGGGCGAGCGACGAGGCGGCCTTGGAAGAGGTACGGCTGTCGGCGCTAGGGAAAAAGGGCGAGATCAGTGCGCTGATGGGCGGGCTGGGCAAGATGGAGCCTGAGGCGCGCAAGGCGGCAGGGGCCTCGTTGAACGTGCTGCGGGACGAGATTGACGCGGCGCTGCGGGGGCGGAAGGCGGGGCTTGCGGATGCGGCGCTGGACGCGCGGCTGAAAAGCGAATGGCTAGATGTGACGCTGCCGGGGCGGCCTAGGCCTGCGGGGACGATCCATCCGGTTTCTCAGGTGATGGATGAGCTGACGGCGATCTTTGCGGATATGGGGTTTTCGGTGGCCGAAGGGCCGCAGATCGAAAGCGACTGGTTCAATTTCGATGCGCTGAACATTCCGCCGGAGCATCCGGCGCGGCAGGAGCATGACACGTTTTTCATGCATCGGGCGGAAGGCGACGACCGTCCGCCGCATGTGCTGCGGACGCATACCAGCCCGGTGCAGATCCGGGCGTTGCAGGCGCAGGGGGCGCCGATCCGGGTGATTGCACCGGGGCGGGTGTACCGGATGGATATGGACCAGACGCATACGCCGATGTTCCATCAGGTCGAAGGTCTGGCGATTGACCGGAATGTGACGATGGCAAACCTGAAATGGTGCCTGGAGGAATTCTGCCGGGCGTTCTTTGAGGTGGACGAGGTGGAGCTGCGGTTCCGGGCATCGCATTTCCCGTTCACGGAACCCTCGGCCGAGGTGGACATCCGCTATTCGGTGCAGAACGGGCAGATCAAGCTGGGCCAAGGCGACAAATGGATGGAAATCCTTGGGTCGGGGATGGTGCATCCGAAGGTTCTGGCGGCGGCAGGGGTGAACCCGGACGAATGGCAGGGCTTTGCCTTTGGCATGGGGATCGACCGGATTGCGATGCTGAAATACGGGATTCCCGACCTGCGGGCCTTCTTTGAGGCAGATCTGCGTTGGCTGCGGCATTACGGCTTTGCGGCGCTGGACATGCCGGATTTGGCGCGGGGGCTGCGGGGGTGATGGAAGAAATTCATAAGGCGTGGGAATTACTTGGTCCGGCTCACAACTTTCTTTATTCGATTATCTTATCGCTAGCGACAGCATTGATATTCTGGTTATTTAAGCCTAGAGTAAAGATTATATGGGGAAGAACAAGTGTAAATTATCACAATTTCAATATTGATGAAGATAGTCCCGTTCATGTTTCGACGCAAAAATTCTTTGTTCAAAATGTGGGAAAGAAGGGCGCAAACACGATAGAGATTTTCTTTAGTTCACCCCCTACAAGCTACAATATTTGGCCACCAAGGGAACATAGAACTTCTCTTGTTATCGGGGATCATTTTTCTATATCTGTCCCTTTTCTTGCGCCCGGCGAGCTGATCATTGTTGATACTGTAGATATAGACACATCCAATCCCAACATACTTTCAGTCAACTGCGCTGATGTCGTGAGCAAACAGGTAGAATTTGTTGCTCAACGGCAATTTGGAAAATTGTTCAATTCTTTCGCAATTTACTTATTTTTTGCGGGCGTGGTTGGAACTATTTACGCTATTATTTCACTTGTTTTTTAATTTCTCCATGATTTCATTCGGTGGTGCTTTATGAAATTATAAATAGTCAAAATTTAAACACCTAAACCGGGCGCAACTCGATATCGGACAGCTCCAAGGCGGCGGCGCGGTGGATGATGGCGAGGGGCTGGCCGTTCAGCGAAAGGCTGGCATCGCCGGTGTCCTGATCATGGGTAAGGCCCAGTTCTGGGGGATGGTCGCCGATGTAGCGGACGACGATCTGGTCGGCGGTGGGGTCATAGTCTTGCACATGGATGGCGGTGGGGCCGGGGTGGAGGATATAGGTATCGCCGCCTTCGCCGCCGTCGCCATAATCGCCCGGGCCGAGCAGCAGAAGATCGTCGCCCATGCCGCCGTTGAGGAAATCGTCACCTTCGTCGCCGGAAAGCGTGTCATGGCCGCTGCCGCCCTCAACAGTGTCGTTGCCCGCGCCGCCGGAAAGGGAATCGTCGCCGCTGTCGCCCAGAAGCTCATCCTCGCCGGCGTCGCCCCACAGGCTGTCGTGGCCTTCGCCGCCCGTTAGGCTGTCATGGCCTTGGCCCCCGTCCAGTTGGTCGTGGCCAGCCGCGCCCGAAAGCCGGTCGTCGCCCGTGTCGCCTGAAAGGGTGTCGTCGCCTTGGCCACCGGTCAGATTGTCCTGGCCTGCGCCGCCACCGATATGGTCGTTTCCGTTGCCACCATCGAGTTGATCATTGCCGTCGTCGCCGGTGATGCTGTCGTCGCCGTCCTGTCCGCGCAGTTGATCATCGCCTTCGTTGCCGGACAGTTGGTCGTTGCCGCCGCCGCCTTGCAGGAGGTCGTCGAGGGCGCTGCCTTGTAGGGTTTGGCCGGGTTCCAGGATCACCGGGCGGTCGCTGGAATCGGGGTCGGCGTCGGGGTGTTCCGCGTCGGGGCGTTCCGCGTCGGCGGGGGTTTCGGCGCCCTTGGCGGCCAGATCGTCGGTTGGATCGTCCAGAAGATCGCCATTTTGTTGTTCGGCCATGGCAGGATGAGGCGTGTCTTCAATGTCCTCCTCATCCTCAGGCTCCTCCTGCCCCAGAAGGGCGTCGAACAGAAGGCCGCCCATGACCAGACCGAAAAGCCCCAGAATGCCGAACATGACCCACCCCTTTGCTGGTCTTTGGGGCAGTTTGGCGGGCAAATCTTAGCAAAGGCTAAGCCGGGGCGCGTTTGATTCAAATGCGCGATGGAAATCCGGCTTTCCTTTGGGCCGATTCTGCCCTATAGGCCGCCATCCGCTGTCATGGCGGTCAAGGGCCTTGCTGGACGACATCCCGGCTTGTGCCGTCACATTCAACCTAGGAGAAATCCGATGTCGATCACTGTTGAAGAAAAAGCCCGCCTGATCAAGGAATATGCCACGAAAGAAGGCGACACCGGTTCGCCCGAAGTTCAGGTGGCGATCCTGTCGTCGCGGATTGCGACCCTGACCGAGCATTTCAAGGGTCACAAGAAAGACAACCATTCGCGTCGTGGCCTGCTGATGATGGTCGCCCAGCGCCGCAAGCTGCTGGACTATCTGAAGGGCAAGGATGAGGGCCGTTACACCGCCCTGATCGGCCGTCTGGGCCTGCGCCGCTAAGCGCTGTCCTTTGGGATTGCGGAACGCCCGTGCCGGAAGGCGCGGGCGTTTTGCGTTTGGGGGGGGGCCTACCAGAATTTCCAGAAAGGCTTGGAGGAATTGCCATTCTGTCGTGCAAAAGCAGCAAATTTTTGGTCGATCATCGCCGTTAGTTTCGCAAAGTCATGGTCCGCTTCCGGGCGCGTGTAGGCCATGCCCGCAGCAAAGTTCGAATAGTCTTGTAGATAATGGTCCGTGTAATATTCAGAAGCGAAATGGTTCCCTTCTTCGTTTAAGTCTTCGTCGCCGAATTTTCCGTCACAATGTTTGAACAAGAATTCGGTCGCAGACATTTCGCCTTGGTTCACGCGCTGCACGTCTTCAGGCTGCTCTGCCAGATGGAACTCTCCGGCCCAGCCCTTTGCGAAACACCACTTCATGAAAAGCGCGATATGGGTGCCGCCATATTCGATGGGGGATTCTTTTGGAAATTGTCCGCCATAGTGCCAACTTGCGTCATCATACTTCAAAATAACACTCCGCTGTTTTGCCTATGGCCTACGACAAGAAACGATCCAGTGTTTCATGAAGAGCTATGAGCTGCCTACTTGATCGCTTTTGTATGCCTTTCTACACGTAAGTCCTGCATGTCGAAAGGCTCGGCAGGGCCTGAGGCGATGGATTCGTCGACAAGCGCCTGAATTTCCGCGATAGCCTGCCGCCGTTCCTGATCCTTGCGGATCAGGTCGCGCATGTAGTCGCTGACATTGCTGTAGCGCCCGTCAAGAGTTTGCGCCTCGACCCAGGCTTTCATCTGGTCGGGGAGGGAAATGTTTATGGTTGCCATGCGGGAAGGATCGAGGGGATGGCAAAGTTTGTCAAGAATGCGCTGCGACAGTTCGACTTGACGAAACTTGAGCCGGAGTGACCTTCACAATGCGCCTTGATCCCGCCGAAACCTGCACAGACGGGAAATGGCGTCAGGGCGTAAATTCGGCTTCGGGGTGGCAGCGATCTTTCGACATTTTGCCCAAGCAGCCTGAGACAGCTTTGATATATTTCTCGATGAAGTCTGAACCATCGGAAAGCGACTTGGCTTCTTTCAACCATGCTTTCGCGATTGTGTTGTTTCCGGCCAGCCCAAACTGATAGGCCACAGAGGCGACCATGTAAGGTTTATCATCTTTCGAAATGCGATCTTTTTCCAAAGTGGCTTCTTGCAGGAAAAGGTCATAGAAGCCCGGGGCGACAACCATCTTGTCATAGTCATGCCAGAGGCCACGTTGAAGCAACCAATAGGTTTCAGACGTGCCTGCCCCCTTCAGTTGCTGTTCGATTGCAAAGGCCCGATAATAGTCGGATTGCAACAAGAGCGTCTGATATGCGTCAGTCTTTAGAAAGGCTTTCAGCTGTTTGATTTCGGCAGCGTCGAATTCACGGTACACAGGCAATCCGTTGTCGGGGCAAACTGGCAATTCCGTCACGAAGTCGCAGCTTGTGATCCGACGCAGGGACATCGTTGTTCCCGAGCCCGAACAAGACATTGTTCCCGTAATCGTGAATTTCTTTTTCCCGACCGGGCAAATCACTTCCTCATCAACAGGTGTGCCGGCCTGTGCTGCCGGAGCCAACGACAAGAATATAGCCAACAGAATTCGAAGGTGACGCATGTTGATCTCCGAGCACTCAAACTGTGGTTGAGACTATCGATGCGCATGTCTCGCGGCAACTGCGATCCTCGGCCCCCTTCCCAAACGCCCCTTTTTCCTGTATGGCCCCCGCCATCTGCGACGTGAGGCCCTACCCTCGGGCCCGTGCATCAGGATTGGGGGCGGCGGCAATGGGGCCGCCAGATGTTTGGGGCAACGGTCAGGGGACCGGCCCTAGAGGAAATGATTTATGTTCAATGTGACGAAGAAATCCATCCAGTGGGGCGATGAAACGCTGACGCTGGAAACGGGTAAAGTTGCGCGTCAGGCCGATGGTTCGGTGATCGCAACGCTGGGGGAAACCTCGGTCATGGCCAACGTGACCTTTGCGAAAGCCGCAAAGCCGGGTCAGGACTTTTTCCCGCTGACCGTGCACTATCAAGAGAAATACTATGCCGCTGGGAAAATTCCGGGCGGCTTTTTCAAACGCGAGGCTCGGCCGAGCGAAAAAGAAACGCTGACGAGCCGTCTGATTGACCGGCCCTGCCGCCCGCTGTTCGTCGAAGGCTTCCGCAACGAAGTGCTGGTGATGGCGACGGTTCTGTCCTGCGATCTGGTGAATGACCCGGATATCGTGGCGATGATCGCGGTTTCGGCCGCTTTGACCGTGTCGGGCGTGCCCTTCATGGGGCCGATTGGCGCGGCGCGCGTGGGGTTCAAGAACGGGGAATACCTGCTGAACCCGTCGATGGACGACATGACGCAACTGCGGATGAACCCGGAACAGCGTCTGGATCTGGTCATTGCGGGCACGAAAGACGCCGTGATGATGGTGGAATCGGAAGCCTATGAGCTGACCGAGGCCGAAATGCTGGGCGCTGTGAAATTCGGCCATGCGCAGATGCAGCCGGTGATCGACCTGATCATCGACTTTGCCGAACACAGCGCGAAAGAGCCGTTCGATTTCAGCCCACCCGATTTCTCGGCGCTGTTTGCCAAGGTGAAAGCGGCCGGTGAGGCGCAGATGCGCGCGGCCTTTGCGATCCGTGACAAGCAGGAACGGACGACCGCGATTGAAGCGGCTGTCGACGCGATCAAGGCGGCGATGAGCGAAGAAGATCAGGCGGATGCGAACCTGTATCCGGCGATCAAGCAGTTGGAAGCCTCGGTTCTGCGGGGCGACATCATCAATGGTGGCGCACGGATCGACGGGCGCGACACGAAAACGGTGCGTCCGATTGTGGGCGAAACCGGCGTGCTGCCGCGGGCCCATGGTTCGGCGCTGTTCACCCGTGGGGAAACCCAAGGGCTGGTGGTGACGACGCTGGGGACGGGCGAAGATGAGCAGATCATCGACGCGCTGAACGGCAACTATCGTTCGAATTTCCTGCTGCACTACAACTTCCCGCCCTATTCGGTGGGCGAAGTGGGCCGCGTGGGTTCGCCGGGGCGTCGGGAAATCGGCCACGGGAAACTCGCATGGCGGGCGTTGCAGGCGGTTCTGCCGGCACCGACCGACTTCCCCTATACCATCCGGGTGGTGAGCGAGATCACCGAATCGAACGGGTCGTCGTCGATGGCTTCGGTCTGCGGCGGGTCGCTGTCGATGATGGATGCGGGTGTGCCGTTGAAAGCGCCGGTGGCCGGTGTGGCGATGGGTCTGATCTTGGAGGACGATGGTCGCTGGGCGGTTCTGACCGACATTCTGGGCGATGAAGATCACCTGGGCGACATGGACTTTAAAGTCGCCGGGACGGCCAACGGCATCACCAGCCTGCAAATGGACATCAAGATTGCCGGGATCACCCCGGAAATCATGGAACAGGCGCTGGCACAGGCCAAGGATGGGCGTCTGCATATCTTGGGCGAAATGAACAAGGCACTGTCGGCCCCGCAAGGGTTCAGTGAATACGCGCCGAAGATCGAAACGATGCAGATCCCGACGGATAAAATCCGGGAAGTGATCGGCTCGGGCGGGAAAGTGATCCGCGAGATCGTGGAAGTGTCGGGTGCGAAGGTCGACATCAATGATGATGGGCAGATCAAGATTGCGTCGAACGATGCGGCGGCGATCAAGAAGGCCTATGACATGATTTGGTCGATCGTGGCCGAGCCGGAAGAAGGGCAGATCTACACCGGGAAAGTGGTGAAGCTGGTCGATTTCGGGGCTTTCGTGAACTTCTTCGGCAAGCGGGACGGTCTGGTGCATGTGTCGCAAATCGCGAACAAGCGGCTGAACCACCCGAACGAGCTGCTGAAGGAAGGCCAGGAAGTGAAAGTGAAACTTCTGGGCTTTGACGAGCGCGGCAAGGTTCGCTTGGGGATGCGGATGGTCGATCAGGAAACCGGCCTGGAGATCGTTGAGAAGAAAGAAGAATCGGCCGAGGGCTGAGGGTTCTTTTGACGGAATGACAAAGCCCCGGTGGAAACGCCGGGGCTTTCTTTGTTTCGCCTCGCCAAAAGGTGATTGGCCCCGCCGGGAACCTTTGGCACAGTGGGAATGTTCTACGCCCGATGCATGGGGGATGTCGTATGTTGGATCATCAGTTTTCGCGCCGGGCTTTTCTGGCGGCTTTGGGGGCGGCGGGGGTTGTGACGGCGATGCCGGCCTTTGGGCAGGATTTCAAGATTCCCAAGAATATTGAGCCGCGGACGGTAAAGCTGCGGGACGAATGGCCTGCAAATGAGATTCTCGTTGATCCGAACATCTATGCGCTGTTCTGGACCCTGCCGGGGCGCAAGGCGCGGAAATACTACATCGGGATTGCGCGTGATGGGGAATATCGGCCCGGCGTGTTCCGGGTGGGAGACAAGCGGGAAAACCCGTCTTGGACGCCGACCGCCAACATGATCCGGCGGCATCCTGAACTTTACGCACCCTATCGGCGGGGCATTGCGGGCGGTGCGCCGGGCAACCCGTTGGGCAGTCGGGCGCTGTATCTTTACAGCGGCGGGGGCGACAGCCGGTTGCGGATTCACGGGACGAATGCGCCGGACACCATCGGCAGCCGGGTTTCGGCGGGCTGCGTGCGGATGGTGAATGCGCATGTCGAGGAACTGTATTCCTTCGTGCCGATGGGCACACGGGTGACTTTGTTCGACTTTACGCCGGACGAGATTTAGCAAGCTACTTGCAATGTTATATCGTAACATATAAACCCCCTTGGCACATAGCCAAGGGAAGCCCGAATGCATGATCCTCGCCTGCCTGTCACCGTCCTTTCCGGCTTTCTGGGGGCGGGAAAGACCACGCTTTTGAACCATGTGCTGAACAATCGGGATGGTCGCCGGGTGGCGGTGATCGTGAACGATATGAGCGAGGTGAACATCGATGCCGATCTGGTGCGAGAGGGGACAAGCCTTTCGCGTTCGGAGGAAAAGCTGGTCGAAATGACGAATGGCTGCATCTGCTGCACCCTGCGGGAGGATTTGCTGGAGCAGGTGCGGGGTTTGGCGGGGGAAGGGCGGTTTGACTATCTGCTGATCGAATCGACGGGGATTGCCGAGCCCTTGCCGGTGGCAGCGACCTTTGATTTCCGAGACGAAGACGGGGCGAGCCTGTCGGATGTGGCGCGGCTGGATACGATGGTGACGGTGGTGGATGCGATCAACCTGCTGCGGGATTTTTCGAGCCATGACTTTCTGGCCGACAGGGGCGAGGCGCTGGAGAATGATCAGCGAACCTTGGTCAATCTGCTGACGGAACAGATCGAGTTCGCGGATGTGGTGGTGCTGAACAAGATCGGCGATGCGGGGCCGGAGAAGGCGATGGCGGCGCGGCAGATCATCAAGGCGCTGAACCCCGAGGCGCGGTTGATTGAGACGGATCAGGCGCGGGTCAATGCGGGGGAGATTCTGGATACGGGGCTATTCGATTTTGACCGGGCGCATTTGAACCCGATGTGGGCAAAGGAATTGTATGGCTTTGCCGACCATGTGCCGGAAACCGAGGAATATGGGATTTCTTCGTTCGTCTATCGGGCGCGGCGGCCGTTTGATCCGGCAAAGGTCCACGCGCTTTTGAACGGGGATTTACCGGGGGTGATCCGGGCGAAGGGGCATTTCTGGCTGGCGACACGGCCAAACTGGGTGGCGGAATTTTCGCTGGCGGGGGCGGTGTCTTCGGTGACGCCCCTGGGCGGTTGGTGGGCGAGTGTGCCGCGCGAAAGATGGCCATCGCAGCCGGAAGCCTTGGCCGAAATGGCGGGGAAATGGGTGGAGCCTTGGGGCGACCGTCGGCAAGAGATTGTGTTCATCGGGGTGGGGATGGATCAGGCGGGGCTGATCGCGGCGCTGGATGCGGCGCTGTTGCCCGAGGCGGATTTTGTGCCGGGGCAGTGGGCCGATCTGGCAGACCCGTTCCCGTCATGGCGGCGGGTGGCATGAAGAACCTGCGCAGTTCCAAGGCCCGCTGGCGGCGCGTGGACCCGATGGCGGAGTTTGACCGGCTGCCGCCCGCATTGCGGCGTTGGCTGCATGAGGCGGCCTTGCCGTGGAGTGCGGGTTCGGCGCAACGGATCTGGGACAGGGCGCTGGGGGAAACCGGCTGCGAGGCGACGGCCTTGGCCCGATTGGCGCGGGCCGAAGCCGAGACTTTGCGGCGGGCCTAGCGGCCCTTTGCCCCCTGGCCCTGTGCCTTTTCGGCTTTAGGACCGGCTGCGCGCCATTTTCATCAATTGATCCGCCACGGCCCGCGCGATGGGTTGGCCCGTCTGTTCCTCGACAAACAACCACTGCCCCGCCGGGTTGATCTCTAGAAACCGGTATTCGCCCGTCACCTGATCCCGCCGGAAATCCAGCGCGCCATAGACCAGCCCCATCCGCCCCATCAGCGCCCTGATCGCATCCTGCAAGCCGGTCGGCAGATCAATCGCGCTGATCCGCACATCCTGATTCATCCGAAAATCATCGGCGTAGTTGCCTTGGCTCGCGTCAATCTCGGCGGCGAAAATGCGGTCGCCCACCACCGTCACCCGGATGTCCTGCCCCGCAATGCGTTCCTGCAAAATCGTCGGCGCATGGCGCAATTGGTCGATGTTCTGCATTTCCGCCGCCCCAAAGCGCCGCGTTTCCCGCCAATACCGCAGGCTCGCGGCAAAGGGTTTATAGATCACATCCCCCACCCGCGTGACAAAATCCCGCGCCTGATCGGGGCTGTTGGTCAACAGGGTTTCGGGCGGGGCCAGCCCCAGATCATTCGCCAAGGCCAGTTGCCAGCTTTTCCGGCTGCCTGCCAGATCCTGCACCGGCGGGTTCATCCATTGCGCCGGGATCGCCTGCCAGAGCCCGGCAAAGACCTCATCACATTCCGACCGCGCGAAATCGGCCGATTGCAGCCCCTGTTCAAACTGAAACGGCTGCGGCCTGCGCCACCAAGCGGCCCGCACCCGCCCCAGATCAATCCTTTGCCCGCCCGCCTGCCAGTGCAGGCCCGTGCCCTTGGGACCATAGGCCATGACCAATTGCGCCGCATGGGGAAATTGCGACAGGTCCAGAATTTCAAAGGCAATGCCGCCCGTCACCAGATGGCTGGCGACGGCGCGGGCATGGATATCATCGGGATGCGACAGGATCAGGATCATCGAAACCTCCACAACAAAGGCAGGCGGTGGCCAAGGGGACAGACCACCGCCCGCACGTCACGCCTCAGGCCCGGGAGAAATGGCCGGGGTCTTGCCCCGCCAAAGCCTGATATTGCGCGACAAGATGGTCCAGCACGGCCTGCGCGGCATCAATGCGGGAAACCAGTTCATTGAGCGGATCCATGGCCGGGGTCTGCCCCCCCACCATGTCGTCAAAGGTCCGCCAATCAGGGGCGTAATGCCCGGTGGACAGCACAAAGGGCTGTTCCCCCTGCCCCGGCAGCTCGGGCCGCCATTCGCGCGGGGGCCAGTCGATGCCTTCGGAAATTGGCGTGCCGCCCTGATCAATCCCCGGCGGGGTGCCGGGATTGTCTAGCACAATGGGGGTGCCGCCCCGGTCCAGCACAACAGGCGTGCCCGCCGTGTCGGCGATGATCGGTGTGCCCAGCTGATCGACCACCACCGGCGTGCCACCCTGATCCAGCACCACCCGCGTGCCCATCTGATCCAGCACGGGGCGCGTCTGCACCACATCCAGCGCAATGGGCGTGCGCGGATCGTCCAAGGCCACCACGGTCCGCGGATCATCCAGCGCCACCACGGTCCGCGGATCATCCAGCCAGGGGCGCGTCTGCACCAGATCGCGCACCGGCGTCGTGTCAAAGATCGGCGGCTTGATCGGCCGCATCATCCGGTCATAAGCCCCTTTCGCCCGCACGATGCCATGGCCCGAATGCACATCGAACCCAGCGGCCCCGATGTCCTTGCAGCTGGCAATCAGATCGGCCTTCATCTGCCCCGGCGTGCGCGCGGGTTTCGCTTGTTTCAGCAGCGCGCAAACCCCTGCGAGGATCGGCGTCGCCGCCGAGGTTCCGCTGTCGGGATCGAAATAGCCCCGGAAATGCGTGACCGAACAGAAATCCGGCTTGTTCGGCGACAGGGCCGCGGGCCCCCGGCTGGAATAGCCCACGAATTGTTCGTGGATATTCACGGCCCCCACCGTCATCACCTTTTCATGGCCATTCGCCCCCCAGATGGAACGCCCAGTGCCCACATCGGGCCCACAGCGCCCATCGGGGCAGGTGTCGCCGCAGTTGCCCGCCGCGAACAGGACGATGATCCCCAGATCCACCGCCTCGACCACTTTGCGCGTGAACGGATGGTTCGGGTCGCGGGCATAGCTGGCATCCCAGCTTTCCTGAAAAATCCCCCAGGAATTGGTCAGAACCTGCGGCGTGCCATTCACCCGGAACCGGTCAATCGCAAACTGAAACGCCTGCAACGCACGCGAGATGGTCGAGGGCGATCCCCCCGGCCCCGCAATCCGCAGGTCCAGAAGTTGCGCCTCGGGGGCCATGCCCAGAACATCGGTGGCGCACATATTGCCGTGGTTGCCCCAGCGGCCCGATTCCGTGCCCCAATCGGCCACCGGCCAGCCGCCGATGACCCGTGCGATACGGTCGGTGGTTTCGCCCGCTTTGACCGGGCGGCCTTGGGCGGTGATGCCGCTGTCCAAAACGCCGACCACCATACCTGCGCCACGGAATCCCGCCGCCCAGATCTGATCGACCCCCAGATAACGCGCCACATCGGCCATCGTGCCGCGCGACAGGTTCGGGTTGCAATCGCAGGTGCCAATCGGGCAGGCCGCCATCGCGCCGCTGTCTTCCAGCGCAGGCTTGGGCGACATCGCCCCATTGTCCGCTTTGGCAGGCTTTTTCGCAAAAGGCTCAATCGGCGTGTCTTTCCAGACGCGCAGAACCTTGGGGTCAGCCTCCAGCCGCCGCAGGTCTTCCTCATTCGCCACTGTCCCGCGCAGGATGAAACTGGCGGGTGCGCCCGACAGTCCCTCACCCCCGCCCGACATCGGCACCGGCGCGAATTCGGCGTCCAGTTCCAAGCCACCCGCGAGCCCCGCCGCCATGCCATGCCCCAGGCTGACCGACTGGCCGGGATCGGCCCGCATTTCCATCAGCACGCTGATCCGGCCCTTTGGATCGCGCGGCGCGTTTTCATATTTGTTCGCCATGGTCTCTCTCCTCTGCTGCCCGGATCGAATCAGCCATCCGATCCACAAAGGAGTTCTGACCCAAGCCGCGTGAGGTCAGCGTGAGGTGGTGTGTGAGGCAGGGCGTGAGGTGGGGATAGATCGTCTTGGGCGGAGAGGGCCGTGTCCGCCGCGGGGGGGAGCAACGACGTCTGCTCTCCTTGATTTATGGCGCAACCCCGAATGACGTCACGCTACTGACCAGCCGGGCGGAACAGAAAATTGGCTTCACCACACGAATTGCCGCCTAAAGCCCTGAACGGGTTACATCCAGCAGCCCCATCCGCCGCAGGGTCGTGACCGGATAGTCCGGGCTGGCCATCAGGTCGAGCGTAAAGTCCGGCTCCAACGCCCGCAGGCGCGACAGCGCATCGACTGTCCCCGCCTCATCCCCACGCCGATAGCGCAGGGCGGCCAGAAACCGCAAGGAGGGGCGGTTGTCTGGTGCATGGGCCAGCGCCGCCGCCGCCGATTCCTCGGCGTGATCCAACTGGCCCAGCCGCATCTGGCTGACCATCCGCCGCAAAAGCCAGGTCGCCTGCCCGATCAGCGCCATCGGCCCGGTGCCCGCCCTCAACGCCATCGCCAAAGCCTCGCGGTCGCGCCCGGCATCGGTCAGCGCCTGTGACAAAACATGCCGCGCCAGATCGCTGTCCGGGCACAGCCGCAGGGCCAGCCGGGACAGATCCAGCGCCCCCGCCACATCGCGTTTCCACGACCGCAGCAGCGCCGACAAGGACAGGACCGTCGCATCGCCGGGGGCCAAGGCCCGCGCCCGATGGAGGAACCCCTCGGCCTCGGCCAAACGCGCCTCGGGGTCATGCGTCTGCCGTTCCAAGATCAGCGTGTAGCGCAGATAGGCTCGCATCGACAGGCCCAGCGCCCCCTCGCCAATCTCGGGCGCGCGCTCCAGCCGCTCATCCGCCCGGATCAACCGCTGGCGGGTAAAGCTGAACAGGTCCGCCAGCGGAAAGATCGGCTGATCCGGTGCGGCAAAGCGCAAAGCCGCCTGCACGATGGCGTAGGTCAGCGTCGCCAAGGCCTGCCGCAGGGCAGGCCCCGAACCCTTGCGCGGCAGCGCATGGCGCTGCGTCATGATTTGCTGACCCGTTGCCAGATCGCGCAGCATCACCATGATGATCGCCTGATCGCCCGACCCCAGACAGATCGCATGCACCGACTGCCCCCGAGGCCGCCCCTGCAACATCGCGCCGGGGATCATATCCGACGGGATCAGTTCCGCCGCCTTGGCGCTGGCCTCATGCACCAGCATCGCCCCCAAAAGCCGCGCCTGATCATCCGCCCCTTCCGGCTCAAACACCGCCAGAACCGGCAGGCGAGGCGAGGGCGGCGCCGGACCCGCATCCTCCAGCGACAGGCGCAGATCGCGCAGCCAGTCGTCAAATTCGGGGTCCGCCACATCCAGCCCTTCGGCAAATTCCGCAGGCCGCCCCGCACTTGCACCCGGCGAAAGATCAACCTGCACCGCCCCCGAAAGCGCCAGCCAGCCCGGCCCGCTTTCCAGAACCCCCGCATGGCCCGCCAAGGCCAGTCGCAGATCGCGCAACAATTGCCGCAGCGCCGCCGCCCCCTGTTCACCGGGGCTTTCGCTGTAAAGCTTGTCCTGCAAGGCCACCCGCGCCATGCGCCGGCCCGGCGCCATCGCCAAAAGCACCAGCACCGCCCGCGCCTTGGCCCCGCGCGGGGTGATGTCTTGGTCCCCCCCAGCCATCAGGCGGATGGGGCCGATCAGGCGTAGAACAAGGCTCATCGACGATCCCGGATTATCGGCGGGTCCAAAGCTGTTAACATATGTGACAACGAATCAATCTATTTTGCCGTTTTCAGCAGGGATCATCGCGATGGCGCTGTCAAACGCCCACAACGCGCATAATGCGCACAACGCTCATAACGCGCACAACGCCCATAATGCACATAACGCGCACAATGCCCATGGGGGCGGGGCTTCGGGTGCTGCACTGGGCGTCGCTTTGCTGCAAGCGCGCGAAGGCATCGCCGATGGCGGGCCGATCGCGCCCCTTTTGCCCACCGCCCCAGCCCTGCCCGCCGCAGACAGGCTGAAACGGATCGAGCCGAATTTCGTCCTGTCCTCGCTGATCTTTGAATGCCAAGAGGTTCTGGCCGTCCAGTCCCAAGGCCCCGACAGCGCCAGCCTTTCGCTGCGCATCGGTGGCAGTCTGCACCCGCTGGCGCGCTTGGGTCGCCCCAGCCCACAGGATTTCGTAGATGAGGCGAAACTTGTTGCAGGCTACGCCGATCTGCGCGGCGAAAGATTGGCCGAGATTGACGCGCAATCCGCCACGCTTGACCCTTTCTTTGCCAGCGTCCTGCCCTTGGGTGGCCTTTGGACCCCCGCCATCGGCACCTTGGCGGCGCTGACGGGCGAACTGGCCACCGCCGCCGTCCAGCGGATCAAGCTGCATTTCGGCGCGGCCCGGCCGCATGTCCTGTCGGATCAAATCCAGCCGATGATCCCCTGCCCGGCCCATTCCAGCTATCCCTCGGGCCATGCCACGCAGGCCTTTGCCTTGGCCACCATGCTGGACCTTTTGACCCAAGGGCCGGGCCTCGATACCACCAACCCGCTTTACCGCATGGCCGCCCGCATCGCCGTCAACCGCACCGTGGCTGGGGTTCACTTTCCCGGCGACAGCGCCAGCGGCGCGGTTCTGGGCATCAGCCTAGGCCGCTGGATCGCCGCCCGCGCCAAAGGCGCACCGGTCCAAGGGCTGGGCTTCGAAGCCACCCGCTGGGGCGAAACCGCAGCGGGGGCCAGCCGCGATTTCCACCTGCCCCGCCTGCTGACGGTTCTGGGTGATGCCACCGCCATCACCGCCCTGCCCCCCCGCAACGTCAGCAAAGGCCCGCTGCTGGCCACCGTCTGGAAACGCGGGGCCGAGGAATGGGGCAAAAGATGGGGCTGACCTTCGTTCCCGCAGCATCGGGTGAAATGGACAGTCTGGGTGACGAAGGCTGGCCTTTGGCGCATTACCTGCTGCACCCACCCGGCCCACAACCCAGCCCCGTCTGGCAAATCAGCCGCCAGCCGCCCAGCGATGCCGACCCCGCCGACAGCCGCCGCGCGGCGCTGGAGGCGCTGATCATCGCGGCCTTCGGCCCATGATCGCACATGAATCCTTTGCGCTGTTCGATCAGGTGCTCCAGGCGCTGCCGCGTCTGGCCCCGCCGGATGCCCTGATCACGCCCCATCTGCCCCCCGCGCCGGAACAGGGCTTTCTCTCGCCCGGTGCGATGCCGCCTGACCCGGATCATTGCGCCATCATCGCGATGATCGACCACGCCATCCCCTTTGCCCATCGCCTGTTCCGTGCGCCGGATGGTCACAGCCGCATGGCAGCGATTTGGCTGCAAGACGCGCCCGCCTGCGACCGCCGCCCCGACATCGCCTTTGGGCAGGAGCTTCGTGGCCCGATGATCGATGCACTGGGCCGCGATGAGGATACCCTTTACCGCGCCCTTGGCCTGATGGACCCTGCAAGGGGCCACGGCCTTTTGCGTTCCGCCAGCCATGGGGCGGGCGTCGCGGCGCTGGCCGCTGGTTTTGCACCCGAAGACCCCCGTTCCCTGAACCATCCGCTGATCGCTGTTTCCCTGCCCGATTTCGGGGTGGCCGACACTTCGGGCAGTCTGTCGGCGCTGTTCATTCAGGCCGCCGTCGTCTTTGTCATCGCCCGTGCCCGCGCGCTGGCCCGCGACATGTCGCAAGCCGCAGGCCGCACCATCCGCCCGCCCTTGGTGGTGAACCTGTCCTTGGGCATCACCGCCGGGGGGCGGGATGGGTCATCGCTCATCTCGCGCCTGCAAAACGCCATTTCCCAATCCGCCGAGCCAGATCTTGGCCCCGTGCATTTCGTGCTGCCCACCGGCAATTCCCGGCAAGACCGGGGCCGCGCCGTGCTGGAACAGGGGCAGGATATCCTTTGGCACCTGCCGCCGGATGACCGCACGCCTTCGGCGCTGGAAATCTGGGGCATGGGGCCGGGCCTGCCCGTGACGCTGACCCAGCCCGATGGCCAAAGCCTAGCCGTTGACCTGCCCGCGGGTGGTGGCATGGGCCGGATCAAGGATGATCAGGGCCGCGAACTCGCGCGCCTGACGCTGCAAAACCGCGCCATGGGGCGCCTTGCCCCCCGGCCCTGCCTGACGCTGATCCTGCCCCCCACCCTGCCCGACGCGCCCGGCCAGACCAGTGCCCCGCCGGGGCCATGGCGGATCGCCCCCACCGGGCCGGGGCCGTTTGAACTGATCGTCTTGCGCGATGACAGCCTGTCCGGCTTTGGCCCAAGGGGCCGCCAGTCGCGGCTGATTGACCCCGCCTATGCTGCCCGGCAGGACGATGGCCATTGGCCGGGTGACGATAGCACCAACCCCGCCAAAATTCGCCGCAACGGCACCTCCAGCAGTTATGTTGGGGGTCCGCACCAGATCCGCGTCGGGGCCACATTGGCCGACGCCAGCCTTGCGCCCTATACCGGCCTTTTGGAGGACGGAATGGCCGGCGATGTCACCGCCCCCGCCGATGCCGCCCTTTCGGTGCGCGGCCTGATCCTGCCCGGCATGCGCGCCGGGGTGCGCCAAAGACTGTCGGGCACCAGCCTGTCGGCGCCGCAAGTCACGCGCTGGCTGGCGGGCGAATTGGCTCAAGGCCGCCCCCTGCCCGACCGTGCTGCCATTGTCGCCGCTGTGGGGCCGGGCGATTGCCCTGACTTGGGCCGACCGGCCGATTTGCCTTGGCGATGTGGCTTGTAACAGCCGGGCCTATTCCGCCGCTTTCGGCGCGATCAGGCTGACCTGCTCCACCTCTTCAAAGTCGAAATTGTCCAACCGCGCCGCGCGTTTGCCCGCCCGTTCCGCTGCCGTTCCGATCCCGTCCAGATCGGCCTTGGCCTGATTGAAATGGGTGTTCAGCTTGTCCACCCGTTCCACCACCAGCTCCACATCGCGGTGCAGCATCCGCAGGGTCGCCCGGATCGCCCCCGCCTGTTCCCGCATCCGCGCATCCTTCAGCACCGCCCGCATCGTGTGCAGCGTCGCCATGCAGGTCGTTGGCGACACGATCCAGACCTTGGCCGCGAAACCCTCGCGCACCAGTTCCGGGAAATTCGCGTGCAGTTCCGCGTAAACCGCTTCGGACGGCAGGAACATCAACGCCCCATCCGCCGTTTCGCCTTCAAGGATATACTTGTCGGCAATCGCCTTGATATGCCCCTTCACCGCCACCCGCATTGCCGCCGCCGCCTCGCGCAGCGCGCCTTCGGTTTTCGCCACCCGCAGCGCCTCGTACGCTTCCAGCGGGAATTTCGCGTCGATGACGATGGGGCCGGGTGGGTTTGGCAGATGGATCAGGCAATCCGCCCGTTTCCCATTCGAAAGCGTCGCTTGCATGGCATAGGCATCGCTGGGCAAAGCCTTTTGCACGATGTCATGCAGTTGGATTTCCCCAAAGGCCCCGCGCGTCTGCTTGTTCGAAAGGATGTCCTGCAAGGACAACACATTCCCCGAAAGCTTTTCAATATTCGCCTGCGCCTTGTCGATGGTTTCCAGCCGCTGCTGCAAATCGCCCAAACTGCGCGCCGTGCGGACCGAGGTGCTTTGCAGGTTTTCCGTCATCGCCGCCTGAACCTCGGCCAAACGCCGCTCCATCAGTTGCAGCATGGCACTTTGGCTGTGGGCCTGCGCCTCGCCCACATGGTTCAGCCCCCCCGCCAACCGTTCCTGCCCATCCGCCAGCGCCTGAACCCGCCAAGCGAGTTGCCCCATCTGCTGCGTCAACGGCTCCGTCGCCGTCGCCGAACGCCCCGCCGCCCGCAGGATCAGCACCAGAAACAGCAGCACCAGCGCCGAGGCCCCGGCAATGGCCAAGGTCAGGGGATCATCCCAACGAAAGGCATAGGGACCAATCTGGATCATCGCCGCCCGAACAGCCGTTCAATGTCGGCCAGTTTCAGTTCAACATAGGTCGGCCGCCCGTGGTTGCACTGGCCCGATAGGGGCGTCGCCTCCATCTCGCGCAAAAGCGCGTTCATCTCGTCCCCCCGCATCTGCCGCCCGGAACGGATCGACCCATGGCAGGACATCCGGCTGAGAACCGCATCCATTTTCGCCTGCACCCGCTGGCTTTGCCCAAGGTCGGCCAGATCGTCCAGAATATCGCGGATCAGCGCCTGCGCATTGACCTGTCCCAGAATGGCCGGGGTTTCCTGCACGGCGACCGCCGATCCCCCGAACGCCTCGATCACCAGCCCCACGCGGGCCAGATCGGGGGCCGCTTCCAGCAGACGGGCGCAATCGTCGGGCGACAGGTCGATGATTTCCGGGATCAGCAGCGCCTGACGGGCGATGCCCGCCCCATCCCGCTGCGCCTTCAGACGTTCATAAACCAGCCGTTCGTGGGCGGCATGCTGATCGACGATCACAAAGCCATCCGCCGTTTGCGCGATGATGTAATTCTCGTGCAACTGCGCCCGCGCTGCGCCCAGATAACCCGCTGCCGTTTCAACAGGCGCTTCAATCCGCGCGGCGGGCGCTTCGGCAAAGCCCATGGGCGCTTGCCATTCCTGCACGCGGGCGAATGTCGGCTGACTGGGCCAATTTTGACTGGGTCGGTCCATCTGATAGACGCGCGGCCCTACAGGCTCCGCCCGCATCTGAGCCAAGGTTTCCGCCCCCACCGTGCTGGACGCCCGATGCCCCGCCCCGGCCAAAGCATGGCGCAACGCCGTCACGATCAGCCCCCGCACCGCCCCCGGTTCACGGAACCGCACCTCGGATTTCGCGGGATGCACGTTCACATCCACCCGCGTCGGATCAACGGTCACAAACAACACCGCCGCCGGATGCCGATCACGCGACAGCACATCCATATAGGCCGCCCGCAAGGCCCCGATCAGCTGCTTGTCCTGCACCGGCCGCCCGTTCACGAACAGATATTGCGCGACGGACGTCCCCCGCGAATAGGTCGGCAGGCCCGCATAACCCGTCAGCCGCACCCCATCATGTTCCGCGTCAATCGCCACCGCATTGTCGGCGAAATCCGCCCCGATGACCCGCGCCACCCGGCCCCGCAGCGCATCGAACAGATCGCCCTGCTCCGCCTCGGCCCGGAAAATCACCCGCTCGTCGCCACCCGACACATCGCGCAGGGTAAAGCCCACGCCGGGTTCCGCCAAAGCCAGCCGCCGCACCACCTCGGCCATCGCCTGCGCCTCGGCCCGGTCGGACCGCATGAATTTCAACCGCGCGGGCGTGGCATGGAACAGATCGCGCAGTTCCACGACCGTGCCCCCCGACAGGCCCACGGGCCGCACCGGGCCAACCCGCCCGCCATCCACCGTGATCGCGGCCGCATCCTGCCCCGCCACACGGCTTTGGATCGTCAGCCGACCCACCGCCCCCAGCGAAGGCAGCGCCTCGCCCCGGAAACCAAAGGAGTGGATGTTCAGCAAATCCGACCCGTCGATCTTGCTGGTCGCGTGCCGCGTCACCGCAAGGGGCAAGTCATCCCCCGTCATCCCGCAGCCATCGTCCGTCACCCGGATCAGAACCTTGCCACCCTCGGCATAGTCCACCGTCACCCGCCGCGCCCCCGCGTCCAGCGCGTTTTCCACCAACTCTTTCACGGCAGAGGCAGGCCGTTCCACCACCTCACCCGCCGCAATGCGGTTGATCGCCGCCTCGTCCAACTGGCGAATAACGGGCCGTTCGGCAGAGATATGGGGGCTGGGCGCGTTCATGCCCCTATCCATAGCATAGCCGCGCAGATTCGGGAAAGGTCAGTTCAACCCTTCCGGCTGACCCACCACCACGAAATGCAGATCATCCGGATGCAAAATCCGCGCCGCCACCCGCGCCATATCGGCCAAGGTCACCGCCTCGATCTTGGCGTTCCGCGTGCTGGCATAGTCGATCGGCAGATCTTCCATCTGCATCCCCACCAGAATATTCGCAATCGCCGCGTTGCTGTCAAACCGCAGCGGATAGCTGCCCGTCAGATAGGTTTTCGCATCGGCCAATTCCGCCTCGGTGACCCCATCCTTGGCCAACCGCGCCCATTCCGAACGCAGCAGATCAATCACCTGCCCCACCTTGGAATTCTCGGTCGAAAGGCTGCCGAGATACAGTTCCGCATGGTCCAAGGGCACCAACGCTGTGCCCACCCCATAGGTCAGCCCCCGCTTTTCCCGCACTTCCGTCATCAGACGCGACCCGAAGCGCCCGCCACCCAGAATTTCGTTCAGCAGATAGGCGGCAAAGAAATCCGGATCATCGCGCCGGATGCCCTGATGCCCGAACTGAATCACCGATTGCGGCGACGGATAATCCACCACCGTCACCCCGCCCTTCAGCGCATATTCCGCCCGCGCGGGCAAAGGCGCCCCCGTTGCAGGCAGGCCCGCCAGAACCTTGTCGATCAGCGCGCCCAATTCTTCGGGCGAAATATCCCCCACGGCGGCCACATAAACCCGGTCCTGCGCTAGGGCCGCTTTCCACGCCGCCACCACATCGTCGCGCGTCAGAGCGTTGACCGATTCCACCGTCCCATCACCGCTGGTCGCATAGGGATGGCTGCCAAAGGCATCGGCATCAAAGCGGTGCGCCGCAATCGTGCCGGGGTCTTTCGCATCCGCCGCAAGGCCGGTCAGCACCTGCCCCCGCACCCGATCCACCGCATCCTGATCAAAGCGCGGCTGGGTCAGCGCCAGATTCAAAAGGTCCACCACCTGATCGCGGTTTTCCGTCAGCGCCCGCATCGACACGCCAATCGCATCCCCATAGGGCCGGAATTCCAGACTGGCCGCCAACCCATCCCGCGCATTGGCAAAGCCCTGTGCATCCAGATCGCCCGCGCCTTCCTCGATCAACCCGGTCATCAGATTGACCGCCCCCCGTTTCGCCGGATCATCCAGCGAGGTGCCGCCGCGAAAGCGAATCTCTAGCGACATGAAGGGGTTCGTATGATCCTCCACCAGCCAGGCCTTGATGCCGCTGGGTGAGGTCACGTCCTGAATGGCAATTTCCGCCCGCAGCGGCAGGGCCAGCAGCATCAGCGCCGCAAAGACACGCAACATCATTCGGCATTCTCCTCGGGCAGGGCCATGGCTGTCACAGATTGCTTACGGTCCAACAGCAGCGCCGCCGCCTGCACATCAGCGGGCGTCACCTCTTGCAGCACCTGAGGCCAGACCTTGATATCCTCCAGCGTCAGGCCAATCGTCAGCGCCTCGCCATACATCCGCGCCAGACCATCGCTGTTGTCCCGCGCAAAGATTTCACCGGCCCGCAGCTGCGTCTTGATCCGTTCAAACGCCTCAGGGTCCACACCCTTTTCCGCGATGTCCGCCAGCAAGGCATCCAGCCGCGCCTCAACCACGGCCAGTTCCACACCGGGGGCCGGATACAAGGCCACGCCAAAGGTGCCGTAATCCATCTCGGTCCCGCCATACCAGGCGCTTGTCCAGATCGCCTTGGGCTGCGCGCCGAACTGCATATCCCGCGCCAGAATCGAGGTCGTCGGGTTCCCCCCCAGCAATTCCGCCAGATACAGCAGCGCCGCCGCTTGTTTCTGATCGCCCGACTTTCGCGCCGGAACCAGATATTGCCGCGTCAACGACTGTTCCGAAATCCGGCTGTCCGACAGCGTCAGCCGCCGCTCCGCCATCTGCGGCGGTTCTTTCACCCGCACCCGCGCCGGGATCGCCGGGTTCGGCTCCAGCGGTCCGTAATATTGTTCGGCCAAAGCTTTCACCTGATCCGGCGTCACATCGCCCGCAATCACCAGCGTCGCATTGTTCGGCGCATAATGCAGCTTGTACCAGTCCAAAGCATCCGCTTGGCTTAGACCTTCCATCTCATGCCGCCAGCCGATGATCGGAATGCCATAGCGGTGGTTCTGAAACAGCGCCGCCCGCACCTGTTCCTGCAACACGGCCCCCGGATCGCTGTCGATCCGCTGGCTCCGTTCCTCTAGAATCACCTGCCGTTCGGTCAGAACCTCTTCTTCCAGCAGTTGCAGGCCCGTCATCCGATTGGCCTCCATCATCATCATCTGATCCAGCCGATCCGCTGCAACCCTTTGGAAATAGGCGGTGTAGTCCCAGCTGGTAAAGGCATTGTCATCCCCCCCCTGCCGTTCCACCGTCTCGGAAAACTCGCCCGAGGCCAGCTTGTCCGTGCCCTTGAACATCAGATGTTCCAGAAAATGCGCGATCCCTGACTTTCCGGCCTTTTCATCCGCCGAACCCGCCCGGTACCAGATCATCTGCGTCACCACCGGCGCGCGGTGATCTTCGATCACCACCACCTGCAGCCCGTTCTTCAGCGTAAAGGCCGTCACATCCTCGGCCCGCAGGGGCAGCGAAAGCAGGGCCATGAACAGGCCAGTCAAAAGGGCGCGCATCAAATTCTCCGCCAAGGTTTCGGGGAAGCTACCGCAAGGCGGGCAGGGGTCAAGCCGGGGTGACGCGAAGGTGATGCCGCGTCACTGTTCCTTTTCAGGCGGCGCCGAGGGGTTGCCCGCGCCCACCGCACGCCAGCGTTCCAGCTCGGCATGTTGATCCAGCGACTCGTCGGCATAGGCGCGGAAATAGACGTTCACGTTGAACAGCCGCTCCAGAATCCGTCCCTGATTGTCTGTGCGGAAGGCCAGATCTTCGGTCGCCAGAATCCCCCGGATATTGCCCGTCACGCCATAGCGGCTGGCATAGGCCAAAAGCCCCGCATCCCCCGGCCCGGCATTCGGATTGCCGCCCAGCGCAATGATCGCATCCTCGTTCGGCGTGGCGTCACTTAGATTGGCACCACCCGGTGTGGGCGTTGGCAAGGCCGCCAGATCGGTCGGCAATTGCAACGGTTTCGGCGGCACGATGGAAAATTCATCCGGTCCGTTCGAGGCGGAACGGACGTTCATCAGCCGGGGTTCGCCCCCATTGGAGCAGGCCGAAAGCGCCATCAGCGCCCCGGTGGCCCAAAGACCGATTCCCCGTTTCAAAGCCATCATGTGAACCTTCGTCCTTCCCGTCCGCCTCTTCCTAGCCGAAAGCCCAGCCCGCGTCACGATGTCTTGTTGCGTGATTTCGGGGCTTTGGGGTCGGGTTTTCCGCCTGTGAACAGCACCAAGCCCACCGCGCCCACAAAGATGGTGATGTCGGCGACATTGAACGAAAACGGATTCTCGATGCCGCAGCAGGCCATGTTCAGAAAATCGGCCACCGCCCCATAGATGATCCGGTCGATCACATTGCCAATCGCCCCGCCAATCAGCAGCCCCGCCGAAAACCGGCCCAGCCGCCCCGGCTTTTCCCGCGCGATCCACCACCAGACCCAGGCCGAAATGATCAGCGCCACGCTGATCAAGACCCAGCGCATGAGGTCGGTTTGCCCCGCGAAAAGGCCAAAGTTGATGCCGGGGTTCCAAGCCATGCGAAAGGTCAGGAACGGATGCCAGACCTCGATCACGCCGCGATTGATCAGGTCCAACCCCTGAACCACGGCCCATTTGCTGATCTGATCCAGCAAAAGCGTGACAAGCGCAGTCAGGGCCACAAGGCGCATCGGTTTCTCCTCAGGTGCCCCTTGCTTGTGCCCAAAGCCAAAGGCGCAAGCAAGCCAGTGCTGCGCCCTTGGCGGATCAGTGCCGGAAATGCCGCTGGCCGGTGAACACCATCGCCAGCCCCGCCGCATCGGCTGCGGCGATCACATCCTCGTCCCGCATCGCCCCGCCCGGCTGGATGATCGCCGTCGCCCCCGCCTCGGCCGCCGCAATCAGCCCATCGGCAAAGGGAAAGAACGCATCCGAGGCCACCACGGAACCAATCGTCGGCACCTGCGCCAATCCCAATTCCTCGGCCATGTCCTGCGCCTTGCGCGCCGCTGTCCGCGTGCTGTCGATCCGGCTCATCTGACCGGCCCCGATCCCCACCGTCGCGCCGTCCTTGGCATAGACAATCGCGTTCGATTTCACATGCTTTGCCACCGTCCAAGCAAACAGCAGGTCTTCCAGCTCTTGCGCGGTCGGGGCCCGTTTCGTCACGACCTTCAGATCACCCCGTGACACATGGCCCACATCGCGGTCCTGCACCAGAAAGCCCCCCGCCACCTGCCGGAAAGACAGCCCCCCAACCCGTGGGTCAGGCAAACCATCCGTCGTCAGCAGCCGCAGGTTCTTTTTCGCAGCAAAGACGGCTTTCGCATCCTCATTCGCCCCCGGCGCAATCACCACTTCGGTAAAAATCCCCGAAATCGCCTCGGCGGTCGGCCCGTCCAAGGGCATGTTCAGCGCAATGATCCCGCCAAAGGCCGAGGTCCGGTCGCAGTCAAACGCCCGCCCATAAGCCTCGGCCAGCGTCGCCCCGCGGCCCACCCCACAGGGATTCGCATGTTTGATAATCGCGCAAGCCGGGCCTTCGCTCGCCGCAAATTCGGCCACCAGTTCATAGGCGGCATCCGTGTCGTTGATGTTGTTCCAGGACAATTCCTTGCCCTGCCATTGCTTGGCCGTGGCCACGCCCTGACGCCCCGAGCCATCCGTATAGAACGCCGCCTTCTGATGCGGGTTTTCCCCGTAACGCAGCGTCTGCGCGATCTTGCCCGCAAAGGCCCGCCGACGCGGTGCATTCTGCTGCAAGGCCCCCGCCATCCAAGCCGACACGCTGGCATCATAGGCCGCCGTCCGGCTGTAAGCCGTCAGCGCCAAACGCTGACGGAAGGCCAAGGTCGTGCTGCCGTCCAGCCCGGCCAATTCGTCCATCAGGGGCTGATAATCACAGGGGTCCGTCACCACCGCCACAAAAGCATGGTTCTTCGCCGCCGCCCGGATCATCGCAGGCCCACCGATGTCGATGTTCTCGATGCAATCCGCCGTGCTGCCGCCCCGCGCCACCGTCGCCTCGAACGGATAAAGGTTCACCACCAGCAGGTCGATGGGTTCAATCCCATGCGCCGCCATCGCCACCAGATGTTCGTCATCATCCCGCAGCGCCAGCAATCCGCCATGCACATTCGGATGCAGCGTCTTGACCCGCCCATCCATCATTTCCGGGAAACCCGTCAGCTCCGACACATCCCGCACCGCCAGCCCCGCCGCCCGCAGCGCCTGCGCTGTGCCGCCGGTGGACACCAGTTCCACCCCCCGCCCGGCCAAAGCCCGCGCCAGATCCAGAAGCCCCGTCTTGTCAGATACGGACAAAAGCGCCCGTCCCACATGCACCTTCGTTTCCGGCATTGCGTCCCCCTTTGCCGTGACCGCCGGACGCTTAGTCCGACTCGGTATCGCGAATCGCCTGCGGAGTATCCTGTGACTTGGCCAAGGTCCAGACGATGCGCGTCTCTGTCCCCCGCACAAAGCCTTCAAGCACAATTTGCAGGCAGGGTTGGGGCGCATTCTGCCCCGGTTCCAGCAAAGCCGAAGGCGCAAGCCGCGCCACCTGCCCGCTGTCGCAGCGCAAAAGCCAGATCTCGCCCGACCGCAATTGCATCACCACCGAACCGTCGGCCGGTTCGATCACCGCCGCCACATCGGGATGCAGATGGAAATGCAGCGCAAAGGGAATGCCCTTGGCATCATGCCGGATCAGCGCCGCATCCAGCCGCTTGCGGTCCGCTGGCGTCAGCGCCGTCAACTCATCCTGCCCCGACAGGCTCCGCCCGTCGCTGGACAGCACCAGTTCCCGGCTGTGCATCAGCCCATGGCTGCGCGCCCATCCATCCTGCGCCATATGGATGCCGTTGCCCTGCGCATAATGCAGCGGACGCGCCAGCGTCACCTGCGCGCGGTGCGACAACACCTCACCCGCGCCAAAACGCGACGAGGACATCCCGTCCAGCACCAGCGCGGAATGCGAGGCCGTGGCCCGCCCCACCTTGTGCCAATCCCCCCCAAAAGCCGCGCCCGACCCCGTGGAAATGATCAGCGGACGCCTGGCCGAGGTCAGTTCAAATCCAAGGGTCGAGGCATGGGCGACATTGCGGTGTGCGCCGCCGGGGGGCGTCGCCGCATCGGCGATGACCGTCGTCCGCCCGCCTTGCAGCCGCGCATAGCCCATCACCAACTTGCCCACTGGCGCGGGTTTCACGCCCGAGGCTGCCAGCGCCGCATCCAGCCAGCCCTCTGCCCCCCGGTCCCCACCATGAAAGCGCGCCAGCCCACCATCGGCATGGCGCAGCGCACGCAACGTGGGGGCAATCCGTTGCAGCGCCGCCAGATGGGCCGCATCCACCGCCTGTTCCGCATCGGTCAGCGCCTGTGCCGCCCAAGTCAGCAGCGCAAAGATTTCCAGCAGTTCTTCGGGGTTCCGGCTTGCCAGCCCACCCTGCGCATCAATCACTTCCGCCGCCTGCTGGCCCAGCGTCTGCGCCGCTTTCTGCATATCCGCCGGTTCCGGCAGACCCGACAGCGAAAGCCCCGCCTGCAACAGCCCCGTCAGCGCCTCGATCCGGGGCAGGCCCGCCGGGGCCTTGGCCCAGCGGCTTTGCAAAAACGCCGTCTGCGCCGACAGCGTGCCCAGAAACGCCTCGACCGCCACCGGATCCTGCCCCTGCAACAGAAAGGCCGAATGGTTGATCAGCCGCGTCAGCCGCCGCCCGGTCAGTTCCGGCAGCCAGCCGGGCCCCTTGCCCCGCCCATAGGCCGCGATCCAATCCCAGACCCAGCCCTGCGCCCTGATCCGCGCCATGCTGTCGCCCACCGCCGCCAGATCATCCAGCCAGCCAAAGCCCTGCATCGCCTGTTGAAACGCCAGATCCGGGGCCGCAATCTCCCAAAAGGCGGTCCCCGGCGCCGTAACCAACTGCCCGCCAAAGCGGAAATTCCCCGCCAAAAGCTGCCGCCCCCGCCCCACATGCCCAATCGTGCGCGGCTCGGGCGGGCTGACGAAACCCGTCACCGCCCGCGCCCGTCCGGCCCGCCAAGCGGCCATCCGATGGCCCAGCCTGACCGTGATACTGGGAACGCCTTCTGCCAAGTTCAGTCCTCGATTTGGTAACGCCATAGCGCCGTGCCACAAGTTCTTGGCCGGTCACTCGGGCGAAATCATGTCAGACCCGCCGAAAACGCGCCATGAAAAATCCGTCCATCCCGCCTTTGTCGGCCCAATGGTCCGGCCGCAACCGCAATCCACCCTCGGGCGTGATCCAACTGGCTTCCACCCAGTCCATCGCAGGCCGCTCCACCGTCAGGCCCGGATGTCGCCGCAAGGCCCCCGCCAATTGCTTTTCCCCCTCCTCCGGCAAAAGCGAACAGGTCACAAACACCAGCCGCCCACCGGGGGCCAGCCATGCCAAGGCCCGGTCCAGCAGGTCTGCCTGCAAGGCCACCAAAGGCTTCACCTGATCCGCCCCTTTCGCAAAGGGCAGGTCCGGGTGCCGCCGCAACGTCCCCGTCGCCGAACAGGGCGCATCCAGCAGAATCGCATCAAACAACCCATCCGGCTGCCATTTGCGCAAATCCGCCTCGACCAGCGTCGCCGTCAAGCCCGTCCGCTTCAAATTCTCGGCCAACACCGCCATCCGCGCGGGCGACATATCCACCGCCATCACATCGGCGCCCGTGGCCGCCAGTTGCATCGTCTTCCCGCCGGGCGCCGCGCACAGGTCCAGCACCTTTTCGCCCGGCTTTGGGTCCAGCAGCGGCACGGCCATCGCCGCCGCCGCATCTTGCACCCACCAATCCCCCGTCGCATAGCCCGGCAGTGCCGACACCTGCACCGAGCCCGCCAACCGCAGGCTCCCGTTCGGCAAGGCCACCGCCTCGGGAATATCGACCCCAACCCCCGGTTTCAGCGTCAGATCCAACGGCGGGGCCAAGGCCTGCACCGCCTCAATCGCCTGCACCACCTTTTTGTCCCAAGTCTTGATCATCGCCCCCCGCAGCCAGGGGGCCATCACCGGGGCCGCCAGATCGCCAAAGACATCACCCTTCGCCGCCACCTTGCGCAGCACAGCATTCACAAGGCCCGAAAACGCCGCCCCGCCCTTTTCGCCCCGCGCCAGATCGACCGCCGCACTGACCACCCCATGCGCCTGCCCAGCATCCAGCGCCAGTTCCGCCACCGCCAGCCGCAGGATGTTCAACACACCGGGCGGCGGGGCTTTTTGCAGGAAAGGCTCCAGCACCGCATCACAGCGCGCCAGATTGCGCAGCACATGCAGCGCCAACCGCCGCGCCCGCGCCTGATCGGACGGCGACAGCCCCGGCAAGCCGCCTTCCGGCATCGGCCGACCCTCGACCAACACACCCCACAAAAGATGCAATGCCGCCCCGCGCGCGCCCAAACCCGCCTTATCCATTCCGCTCACCTTGTCCCGCAATCCGCGCCGCGTATATCATGCCGCAAAGCCGCACAAGGAATTGTCATGGACAAGCCCCTCCCCCCCGCCGCCCAGCGCGCCTTGGCCGAGGCCGAGGAACGCCGCCGTCAGGCCAAAGCCGCCGATCGGCCCACCGAACTCGGTGGCCGCGACGGCCCCGAACCTGTCCGCTATGGCGATTGGGAAAAGAAGGGCCTTGCCGTCGATTTCTGAAAGGGCGGCCCACCGCTTTCCCCTTGGCGTTGCCGCCCGGCGTACGCATATAGGGCACAACCGCTTTTCCGATGAGGTCATCATGTTCAGTCTGGGCGACACACCCACCCAAGCCGCAGCCCCCACCGATCTGATCAAGGACACGACCGAGGCCACATTCATGGCCGATGTCATCGAGGCCAGCCGTGATGTGCCGGTGATCGTTGATTTCTGGGCCCCCTGGTGCGGCCCCTGCAAAACCCTTGGCCCGGCACTCGAATCCGCCGTGACCACCGCCAAGGGCCGGGTGAAAATGGTCAAGGTCGATGTTGATCAGAACCAGCGCATCGCCGCCCAACTGCGCATCCAGTCGATCCCCACCGTCTATGCCTTTTGGCAAGGCCAGCCGGTTGACGGCTTTCAGGGCGCTTTACCCAATTCCGAGGTGAAGGCCTTTGTCGACCGCACCGCCGCCCTAGGCGGGGATGGCGGGCTGGGTGAGGCGATCACCGCTGCCGAGGAAATGCTTGCCGAAGGTGCGGCCGTCGATGCCGCCGAAACCTTTGCCGCGATCCTTGAGGAAGAACCCGAAAACGCCGCCGCCTATGGCGGGCTGATCCGCGCCCATCTGGCGCTTGGAAATCTGGATCAGGCCGAGGCTTTCGCCGAGGCCGCACCAAAGAAAATCGCCACCGCAATGGAGGTGGAGGCCGCCAAAGCCCAGATTGCGCTGGCCCGCCAAGCTGCGAGTGCGGGCCCCGAGGATGCCCTGCGCGCCGCCGTCACCGCCAACCCCGACGATCCGCAGGCCCGCTTTGATCTGGCGCTGGCCCTCCACGCGGCCGGCAAGGTGGACGAGGCGGTGGATGAACTTCTCGACCTGTTCCGCAGGCATCGCGAGTGGAACGATGGGGCCGCAAGGGCCCAGCTTTTCACCATTTTCGACGCGCTGAAACCGCAGGATCCCATCGTTCTGAAAGGGCGGCGCAAGCTGTCCTCGATGATCTTTGCGTGACGGTGATGGACGGATGCCGACTTCGTTCTAGGTCAAAACCATGATCAAGTTCAGCGACAACCTGCCCGACACCATCCCCGTCTTTCCGCTGACCGGGGCGCTTTTGCTGCCCCGGGCGCGGTTGCCCCTGCACATCTTTGAACCGCGCTATTTACAAATGCTGGATGACGCGCTGAAAACGCCGCATCGCCTGATCGGCATGATCCAGCCGTGGGAAGCGCCGGGCGGCCAGAAACGCCTGCAAGCCATTGGCTGTGCCGGGCGGCTGACCGGCTTTTCCGAAACCGAAGATGGCCGCTATATGGTGACGCTGACCGGGATCAGCCGTTATCGCATTCAGGCCGAAGTGGAAGGTTTCACGCCCTACCGCCGCGCCAAGGTGGATTGGCACGATTTCACCCGCGACCGGGGCGAGGTGGAGCCGGACCCGGCCTTTGCCCGCGAACCCTTTTTTGCCCTGCTGGCCCGCTATTTTCAGGCGATGAATCTTTCGACCGATTGGGACAATCTGAAAGAGGCGGAGCCCGAACTGCTGATCAACGCTTTGTCGATGCTTTGCCCGTTTGAACCCCAAGACAAACAGGCGCTTTTGGAAGCGCCCTCGCTGACCACCCGCCGCGAAACGCTGGTGACGCTGATGGAATTCGCCCTGCGCAGCGGTGGCGAGGATGAGGTGATGCAATGACCGACGAAACCCCGGCCCCCCGCCCGCTGTTTGAGCGCCGGATGCTTGAGGCGCTGATCTGTCCCGTGACCCACACCCCGCTGACCTATGACGCCGAGGCGCAGGAACTGCTTTCCCAAGCCGCCGGTCTGGCCTTTCCCATCCGCGACGGCATTCCGGTCATGCTGGTTGGCGAAGCGCGCGCGCTCAAGCCGTAGTGGTGCGCCCAGCGCCCAATTTTGGAGCGGGGCGATCCAACGCGAGGTCGGCATCGGAAAATAGGATCGGCAGCCGGACGCCAGGGACACCGCCCGGCGCAATCTGCATTCCCCGGGCCATGATCTGCGGGTCGGCAAAGACCTGTGCCAGATTGTTGATCGGCCCTGCTGGAACGCCTGTTGCTTCACAAGCGGCAAGCAGTTCGGCCATTTTCCAGCCCTTTGTCACGCTGGTTAGGGTGGCCGTCAGGGAAACACGGTTCATCACCCGCGCCTCGTTCGTGGCATAGTCGGCTGCGGCCGCCAAGGCGGGAAGGCCCAGCACATCGCACAGTTTTCTGAACTGTCCGTCGTTGCCCACCGCAATGATGATCCAGCCATCGGCGCAATCAAAAACGGCATAGGGGGCAAGGTTCGGATGGGCATTGCCCAGTTTTTGCGGGGCCACCCCGGTTGCCAGATAATTCATGGCCTGATTGGCCATGATGCCGGTGGCCACATCCATCAGCGCCATGTCGATCTGCTGGCCGCGGCCTGTTGTCTGCCTTTGGTGCAAGGCGGCAAGAATGCCGACGGTGGCATAGATTCCGGTGAAGATGTCGGTGACGGCAACGCCAACCTTTTGCGGCTGGCCATCGGGTTCGCCAGTGACGCTCATCAATCCGGCCATGCCTTGGATGATGAAATCATAGCCCGCCCGGTGGGCATAAGGGCCGTTCTGGCCGAAGCCCGTGATCGAACAATAGATCAGCCGGGGGTTCAGGGCCGACAGGCTGGCATAGTCCAGCCCGTATTTCGCAAGGCCACCGACCTTGAAATTCTCGATCACCACGTCTGCATCGGCCACCAGATCCCGCACGATCTGCTGACCCTTTTCCGTGCGAAAATCCGCGATGACCGAGGATTTGCCGCGGTTCGTCGCATGAAAATAGGCGGCCGAGCGGTCGCCATCCTTTTCGATGAAGGGCGGACCCCAGCGGCGGGTATCGTCGCCTTCGGGTGCTTCGACCTTGATGACCTCAGCCCCCAGATCGGCGAGAATCTGACCGGCCCAAGGGCCAGCCAGAATCCGCGCCAATTCGACGACCTTTAGGTCGGCAAGCGGTGTCATTCCGCCAGCAGCGGGTCGATGATCGCCTTCAGGTCCGCATAGGCCATGTTCCCATGCTTTTCACCGTTGATGAACAGGGTCGGCGTGCCTTCGACGCCATCCGCCGTCATGTTTTCCTGAAAGCGGGCCACCATCGCCTCGGCCATTTTTTGATCATCGAGGCAGGCCTGGATGGTCGCTTCATCCATACCAGCGGTCAGGCCGATCTTTTTCAGATTCTCGACCGCCACGGGGGTATCGCCGCCGGCCAACCATTCGTTCTGGGTTTCAAACAAGCGATCGGCAATGCCGAAATAGCGAGTATCGCCACCACAGCGTGCCACCATCGCGGCCCAGAGGCCAAATTTGTCAAAATAGACCTCGCGGTAGGTGAAATGCACTTTGCCGGTGTCAATATAGTCCCGCTTAAGATCCTTGAAGACGGCCGCATGGAAGGCGGCGCAGTGCGGGCAGGTAAAGCTGGCATATTCGACGATCTTGACCTTGGCGTTTTCGTCGCCAATCGCGAAATCCTTGACCTCGGGCAGGGCCGCAGCCTCAGCCGTGGTGGTTTCCTGCGCGAATGCCGGAGCGGCGGCAAGGGCTGCCGAACACATCAGGGCGGCGAGGGCGGTTCTGCGGTTCATGGTTCTGCTTTCTTTTGGTTCAGGTTTTCTGACGGTTTAGCACATTGGCGGCCAGTTGCTCCAATGCGGAACGCAGGGCGCTGTCGCCAACCCCTGCGGCCACGGCGCGGGCCTCAGCCGTGGGGGAAAGGGGAGTTTTCGCCACTTTCGGTGCGGGGGTGAATTCGGCCTGCCCCTCGGCAAATCCGGTGGGGGCGGTTTGGGTCAGGGTGATGCGGGCGATGGCGTTATAGCCATAGACGGCGTTGATGCGGTCTTTCAGCCGGGGAAGCTGCATCTGGATCATCGGCGCATGGGCGGGTTTGGCCAAAAGGACAAGGGTCGCGCCCATCCCGTCACGGGCATAGCTGATCTTGACCGGGCGGGTGATGGGGGCAAGGTCGCCCCCCGCCACTTCGGGCCAATGGGTCAGCAGCTTCATGATGGCAAAGCCGCGCGATTCGCCGGCCTTGGCGATGCGATCCTTGAGCAGATGCGACGCAGCCTCAAAACCCCGCTTGCGGCGGTTGGGGTCGATGGGGCGGGTTTCGCTGTCGGTCATCTGGCCTGTTTCCGATTTCCCGCTATTTCTGGCACAAGCAGGCCTGTGGGCCAAGTGTCGGGTCTGAAACAAGGCATAAAGAATGCGTGACGACGAAGTGGCCCGGCTGTTGCTGGCTTGGTATGACATTCATGCGCGGGTGATGCCGTGGCGGGTTTCACCGCAGGACAGGGCGGCCGGGGTGACGCCTGATCCCTACCGTGTGTGGTTGTCCGAGGTGATGTTGCAGCAAACAACCGTGGCCGCCGTGCGGGGTTACTTTCGGCGGTTCACGGAACTTTGGCCGAGTGTTCAGGCGCTGGCAGGGGCCGAGGACGGGGCGGTGATG
This sequence comes from Neogemmobacter tilapiae, assembly GCF_014652215.1. Lineage (GTDB taxonomy): Bacteria > Pseudomonadota > Alphaproteobacteria > Rhodobacterales > Rhodobacteraceae > Neogemmobacter > Neogemmobacter tilapiae. Next base: position 39,086 of record NZ_BMYJ01000011.1, read on the forward strand.
GGGGAATGGGCGGGTCTTGGCTATTACGCCCGTGCCCGGAACCTTTTGGCTTGTGCGCGGGTGGTGGTGGCGGATCACGGGGGGCAGTTTCCGGATACTGAGGCAGGCTTGCGGGCTCTGCCAGGGGTGGGGGCCTATACGGCGGCGGCGGTGGCGGCGATTGCCTTTGATCGGGCGGCGGCGGTGGTCGATGGCAATGTGGAACGGGTGATGGCACGGCTGCATGCGGTGACGGAGGAACTGCCGGGGGCGAAAGGGGCGTTGGTCACATTGGCGGGGCGGCATACGCCCCAGGCCCGTCCGGGGGATTATGCGCAGGCGGTCATGGATCTGGGGGCGACGATCTGCACGCCACGCAACCCCGCCTGCGGGATTTGCCCGGTGAATGGGCTGTGTGCGGCGCGGGCACAGGGGATCGCGGCAGAACTGCCACGCAAGGCCAGGAAAGCGGCGAAGTCGGTGCGGCAGGGCAGGGTGTGGGTGGTCGTGCGCCCGGATGGGGGGCTTTTGCTGGAACAGCGACCGGCAAAGGGTTTGCTGGGCGGGATGCTGGGGTTTCCGGGCGACGGTTGGGATGGTTTCGGGCAGGACATGCCGCCGGTGCAGGCGGACTGGCATGAGGCGGGCGAGGTGCGGCATATCTTTACCCATATCGATTTGCGCCTGACGGTGATGGTGGGGCGGGTGGAGGGCCCGGCCTTGCGGGGGCAGTTCCTACCACCCGAAACACCGCTTCCGACGCTGATGGACAAGGCGCGGGCCTTGGCCTTGGCGCAACTTGAGGCTAACCTTGGCGTGAAAGGAGGCCACGATGAACCGTCGCCTTCGGCTGACTGACGCCCTGCCCTTTTGGCTTTCGCTGACCCTGCCACCCTTGGTCGTTCTGGGGGCTTTGCTGGGGGGCTGGACCGTCGTACTGGCCCCGCTGACGGCCTGGAGCCTGTTTTCCCTTCTGGACCTGATCACGCCACAGAACCATGAAAACGCCGACCCGGAGACGCCCGAGGCGGCGCTGTTCTGGTATCGGCTGATCACCTTGATCTGGTGGCCCGTCCAGTTCGTTCTGCTGATATGGCTTTTATGGTATGTCCCGCGCTCTGGTCTGCGCGGATGGGAAGCGGTTGGCCTGTTCTTCGGCATGGGTGTTGTCAGCGGAACCATCGGCATCAACTATGCCCATGAACTGCTGCACCAGCGGCCGCGTTGGGAAAGGGCCTTGGGCGACCTGCTGTTGGCCAGCGTGCTTTACAGCCATTTTCGCAGCGAGCATCTGCGGGTGCATCATCAGCATGTGGCGACCCCCCGCGATACTGTGACGGCGCGTTATAACGAGGGCTTCCATCGCTTTTTCTGGCGCGTGCTGCGGACGGGGCATGGGTCGGCCTTTCGGGCCGAGGCGGCGCTGCTCGCGCGACGCGGTTTGGGGCCATGGGACCGACGCAATCCGTTCTGGCTGTATCTGGGGCTGCAAGGGGGGATGCTGATTCTGGCGCTGATCTTGGGCGGATGGCTGGGGCTGGCTCTGTTCGTTTGGCAGGCGCTGGTCGCTGTCTGGCAGTTGGAGCTGGTGAACTATGTCGAACATTACGGCATGACACGCCGCCATCTGGGTGAGGGAAAGTATGAACCCGTCCGCCCGCATCATTCGTGGAACGCGGATCATCGGGTGACGAACTGGCTGCTGATCAACCTGCAACGGCATTCAGACCATCATGTGAAGCCCGACCGGCGCTTTCCCCTGTTGCAGACCTATGACCCTGCGACAGCCCCGCAATTGCCGCATGGCTATCCGGTGATGACGGCCCTGGCGATGGTGCCCCCCCTTTGGCGGCGGCGAATGAACCCGAGGGTGCGGGAATGGCGGCGGCGGCATTATCCGGATGTGACGGATTGGGCGGGCTATAATGCGGGAACGAACCCGCCACCAAAGGGGGCGTGATGGGCGATCTGATCGTGTTTGACGGGCTTTGCATCTTTTGTTCCGGCTTTGCGCGGTTCATGGCGCGGCATGATCGCGCCGGGCGCTTTCGCTTTGTGACCGCGCAGTCGGATCTGGGCCAAAGGCTTTACCGTGAACATGGTCTGGACCCGGTGGCGATGGTGACGAACATCGTGATTGTCGATGGCGTGGCGCATCAGAAGATGGCGGCCTTTGCGGCGGCAATGGCGTGTTTGCCCGCACCTTGGCGTTGGGCACGGGTGGTGGGCTATGCGCCCAAGGGACCGGCGAATTGGGTCTATGATCGAATCGCCCGAAACCGCTATGTTTTTGGACGGCGGGATTGCCCGTTGCCGTCCAGTGCACTGAAGGCGCGGTTGATTGAATAAGCGGGTTTTGGTTCTGGGCGGCTATGGCACCTTTGGCGGGCTTCTGGCGCGGGGGCTGGTGCAGCAGGGTTTCGACGTGCTGGTGGCAGGACGAGACCTTGTGGCGGCGCAGGCGCATTGCGCCGCGTGGGGCGGTGTACCGATACGGTTTGACCGTGACCGCGATGACATCGCCCCACTGGCCGTTTGGGCCGTGGTGGATGCTGCCGGACCATTTCAGACCTATAGGGCCGATCCTTATCGTCTGGCCCGTGCGGCGCTGCAATCGGGCGCGCATTATCTTGATCTGTCGGACGATGCTGCTTTCACCTCGGGCATCACGGCCTTGGATGAATTGGCGCGCAGCAAGGGGTTGGTGGCCTTGTCGGGGGCTTCTTCGGTGCCTGCCTTGTCCTCGGTCGCTGTGGCGGAACTCGCCGAAGGTCTGTCAGATATCCATCTGATCGAAAGCGCCATCATGCCCGGCAACCGGGCGCCGCGCGGGTTGTCGGTGATCCGCGCCATTCTGGCGCAGGTGGGTCGCCCGGTGCATCAATGGCGAGGTGGCCGGGCAGAATGGAGGTCGGGTTGGTCTGACCGCCGCATATTCCACCTTACCGGCATCGGTCCGCGCCCGGCCAATGTCATCGGAGCCCCCGACACGATGCTGTTTCCGCAATATTTCAAGGCGCGCTCGGTCACCTTTCGTGCCGGGCTGGAGCTGAGCCTGATGCATCGTGGGCTGGCTTTGCTGGGCTGGCTGCCCCGCCTGCGCCTGATGAAAGACCTGACGCCCTTGGCCCGCCCCTTTCGTTGGATCGCCGATCGGCTGGCCCCATTCGGCACCGATCAGGGCGGGATGGTGGTGCAGGTCATGGGTCTTTTGCCGGACGGCACTGCGGAAACGCGGACATGGACCCTGATCGCCGGGGCGGGTGACGGGCCGCATGTGCCAACATTGCCTGCCCGTATCCTAATGCCGAGGCTGAATGATCAGCCGAAAGGGGCCCGCCCGGCGCTGGCCAGTTTCCACCTGCACGATCTGGCCGATGTCAGCCAAGGCCTGCATGTCACCACGGAAACCACGAGCAGCGCTTTCACGATGCTTTTCCCCGCCGTTCTGGGCACCGATTTCCGCCGCCTTCCCCCCGCCCTGCAAGACCTGCACCATGTCATCGACCGCCGCCATTGGCAGGGCCGCGCCCGGATCAGCCGGGGCAAGGGCCTTTTGGCCCGCCTTGTTGCCCGTTTGATGGGCTTTCCCGCGGCGCAGGAGGATGGCCCTGTTGCCGTGCAGATGGATCGCCGCACACAGACCGAAACTTGGACCCGCGATTTCGGCGGGCATCGCTTTCGTTCCCATCTGCGCTGCGAATCAAATTGCAGCCTGACCGAACGTTTCGGCCCCCTGCGCTTTCAGATCGGGCTGCGTGTCGTGGGTGAAACACTGGAGTATCCGGTGGTGCGTGGCTGGTGTCTGGGTCTGCCCCTGCCGCGCTGGTTTCTGCCTGTGAGCATCACCCGCGAAGCCCTTGATCCCCTTGGGCGACCCACGTTTGACGTAGCCCTTTCCCATCCTGTGACAGGGCTGATCATCCGGTATCAGGGCTGGCTGACACCCGCCTGAAAGGTTCGCCAGCCGATGCCGCATCGCAGAATTTCTTGCTCTGCGCAAAAAATGCGATAAACTTTGCGTGTCGACGACTCGCTCGGCACGCTGTGGAGCATCCCAGAACCAGGCACGGTTCAACACGCAAATGCGCCCGTTTGGCCCCCAAGGCCCCTGCGCTTTGCAAAAAGGCAAACCCAATCATGACAGATCTTTCGGGCCCGCTGGGCCCTGTGTCCGGGCCGGAAGCCCGGGCCGACGGCGTGGATGACACGCTGGACATTTCGGGCATTCTGAAGGAAGGGCCCGACACCGATTTCGGCCATGTCCGCAAACAGGGGCTGGCGGCCTTGACGCTGGGCGCTGTGGGCGTGGTTTACGGCGATATCGGCACCAGCCCGATCTATGCCTTCCGCGAAGCGGTGCGGCCCTTGGCGGGTGATGGCTTGGTGCGGGCCGAGGTGCTGGGCATCCTATCGCTGCTGATCTGGACGCTGATCCTGATCGTGACGCTGAAATATGTCTTGTTCCTGCTGCGGCTGGACAACAAGGGCGAGGGCGGCATCCTGACGCTTTACACGCTGGCGCGACTGGCCATCGGCAAACGGTCGATCCCCGTGCTGCTGCTGGGCATTGCCGGGGCGGCGCTGTTTGCGGGGGATGCGATCATCACCCCCGCCATTTCCGTGCTGTCGGCGGTCGAGGGGGCGGGGCTTGTCCTGCCCGATCTGGAACATTGGGTGGTGCCGGTGACGCTGGGCATCCTGTTGGCGCTGTTCTTTGTGCAAAAGCACGGGACGGCCAGCATTTCACTGGCCTTCGGCCCGATCACGGCGGTCTGGTTCCTGACGCTGGCGGGGCTGGGCCTGTGGAACATGGCGGCCAATCCCGATGTTCTGAACGCCTTTAACCCGATCTGGGCCGGGCAATTTCTGATCGAACACAGCGGGGTCGCCTTCATCGTGCTGGGGGCGGTGTTTCTGGCGGTCACGGGGGCCGAGGCGCTTTATGCCGACCTGGGCCATTTCGGGCGCAAGCCGATTGCGCTGGCCTGGTTCCTTCTGGTCTTTCCGGCGCTGGTGCTGAACTATCTGGGACAGGGGGCCTTGGTCATGGCCCGGCCCGAAACGATCAGCGATCCGTTCTTTTTGCAGATCAGCGAAGGCCTGCTGCCCTTTCTTGTGTTGCTGGCGACGATTGCCACCGTCATCGCCTCGCAGGCGGTGATCACCGGGGCCTTTTCGATGGTGCAGGCCGCGATGCAACTGGGGCTGCTGCCGCGCATGACGGTGCGGCACACCTCGCACGGGCAAAGCGGGCAGATCTATATCGCCAGCATCAACTGGATGCTTTTGCTGGGGGTTGTCTGGCTGGTGCTGACCTTTGACACCTCGTCTGCCCTAGCCTCGGCCTATGGGATTTCGGTGACGGGGACGATGGTCGTGACCACGATTCTGGCGATCATTTATCTGGTGCGTTCGGGGCGGCTGTCGCTGTTCTGGACGCTGGCGATGGCGCTGCCGATTTTGGCGCTGGAGGTGGCGTTTCTGGCGTCGAACCTGACCAAGATCGTCGATGGCGGCTATATCCCCGTGTTTCTGGCGCTTTGCATCGGGTTGATCATGTGGGCTTGGTGGCGGGGGACGCAGTTCATTCTGGCGCGGGTGCACCAGCAAAGCGTGGCGCTGGAAGGTTTCGTGAAATCCATGCAGGGCAGTTCGGTGCATGTGATCCCGGGCACCGCCTTTTATCTGACGGCGGATCCGACGGTGGTGCCTTCGGCGCTGCTGCACAATCTGAAGCACAACCGGGTTCTCCACAGCCAGAACGTCTTTCTGACGGTCGAAACCCTGCGGGTGCCGGTGGCCGAACCCGAGGAAAGGGTGGAATGGCAGGCCCTGCACGAACGTTTCAGCCGGCTGACCCTGCGTTTCGGTTTCATGGAAACGCCGAACGTGTCGCGGGCCCTGCCCAAGGCCCGGCGGGCCGGGTTGAAGTTTGACGTGATGACATCCAGCTTTTTCCTGGGGCGCAAACGGCCTGTAGTAGACAAGGATTTTGGCCTGCCGCGCTTTCTGGACAGCCTTTACGCCCAACTGGCCCGCATGGCCGCAGATCCGACCGATTATTTCCACCTGCCCCGCGTGCGGGTTGTGGAAATGGGCGAACAGGTGAAGGTCTAGGCCTTGGCGTGCCGACCCTAACGGGTCGGCACCGGCTTTTCGCCGCGATAGTCGTAAAAGCCCCGTTTTGTCTTGCGGCCCAGCCAGCCAGCCTCGACATATTTCGTGAGCAGGGGGCAGGGGCGGTATTTCGTATCGGCCAGCCCTTCGTGCAGGACGTTCATAATCGCCAAGCAGGTATCCAGCCCGATGAAATCGGCCAGTTCCAGCGGCCCCATCGGATGGTTCGCGCCCAGTTTCATGCTGGCGTCGATGGATTCGACCGTGCCCACGCCTTCGAACAGCACATAGACCGCTTCGTTGATCATCGGGATCAGCACGCGATTCACGATGAAGGCCGGGAAATCCTCGGCCGTGGCCGAGGTTTTGCCAAGGCGGGCCACAACGGCGACCAGAGTTTGATAGGTGTCGTCATCCGTGGCAATGCCCCGGATCAGTTCGACCAGTTGCATCACCGGGACCGGGTTCATGAAATGCAGGCCCATGAATTTTTCGGGCCGGTCGGTGCCGCTGGCCAATCGGGTGATGGAAATCGATGAAGTGTTCGTCGTCAGAATGGTTTCCGGTTTCAGATGCGGCAGAAGGTCGTTAAAGATCGCAACCTTAACCGCTTCCTTTTCGGTGGCGGCCTCGATCACCAGATCGCATTGGCCCAGATCGGCCAAGCTGGTCGTGGTCTTGATGCGCGATAGGGCTTCGGCCTTTTCCGCCTCGGTCGTTCTGCCCTTGGCGACCTGTCGGTCGATGTTTTTGCCGATCAGTTCAACCGCCTTTTGCAAAGCCTCGGCCTTGACGTCCGTCAGGACAACATCATAGCCCGCCATGGCAAAGACATGGGCGATGCCGCTGCCCATCTGGCCTGCGCCGATGACGCCCACTGCTTTGATCTCTGCCATGATTGCCCCCTATGCCGCGCTGCGGCAGCATAGGGCGGGCTTGGGCGGAAAGGCAATGCGCCTATTCGGCGGCCTGGCGTTCGGGAATGGCAAAGCGGGTGATCAGGCCTTTTAGCTCGGGCCGACAGGAACCGCAGTTGGTGCCAGCTTTTAGAGCCGCACCCAGCGCGTCCAGCGTCAGACAGCCTTCCTCGACAATAGCGCGGGCGATGGTGTTGACGCCGACACCAAAGCAGGAACAGACGATAGCGCCATTGTCGGGCTTGTCCGCCCCCGGCTGGCCGGAAAGGGTTTCCATCCCTGCCGTCTGGCCCAAAAGACCGGACAGATAGTCACGGGCGACGGCAACAGGTTCACGGGCGATGAAAAGCGCGGCCAGCAGCTTGCCATTCTGGACAAAGGCCAGACGGTGCTGCCCCCGGCGATTGTCGGCATAGGCCAGAACCTGCACATCGGGGCCAAGGTTGAAAAGGCCACGGGCAAAGGCCTGCCAATCCTCGGGGTCGGTTTCCCCCGCCAGTTCGGCGCGCATTCCCGTGCCCAGTGTGGCCCGCGCCCAATAGGGCGTGTCGGGGCGGAATGGGGTCGCGCTGACCGCAAAACCATACCAGCCCGCCGCATAGGGGCGAATGGCGACGGGGGCGCTTTTGCTGTCGGGCTGACCGGAAATGGGATCGACGATCGACGGCACCAGCACATCAACCCGGCCCGTGGGGGCGGTTTCGCCTGTCCAGTGGATGGGGGCAAAGGGATGGCCGGGGGCGACGCGGTCGGTGACGAGAACCCGCAGAATGGCGGTGCCATGGGCGTTCGACACATGCGCAAGGCTCGCAGGTTCAAGGCCAAGGCTTTGGGCATCCTTGGGATGAATTTCCAGAAAAGGCTCGGCAATATGCTGCGAGAGCCTAGGCGAAAGCCCGGTGCGCGACATCGTGTGCCAGTGATCGCGGACGCGGCCCGTGTTCAGGCGGAAGGTGTGTTCTTGGGTCACCCCTTGCGGGGCTTTGGGCACAATGGCCAGCATCCGAGCCTTGGCATCAGGGGTGTGAAAGCGCCCCTTGGCAAAGAAGCGGCCGCCCTGCTGGCGGGGGTTGGCGGGCCAGAGAAAGGGGGTCAGCGCGTCATATGCGGCGCGGTCGGTGGCGGCATAGTCGGAAATGTCGAAATCGCTGCCCAACTGGCCCGCAACGCCCGAAAGCGCGGCATATTCCGCGAAAACCTGATCGGGGCCCGTCCAGTCAAAGCCCAGAAAACCCATGCGCTTTGCCACATCCGCGATGATCGCCCAATCGCCCCGTGCCTGCCCCATCGGGGCGCGAAAGGGCCGCTGGCGGCTGATGCGGCGTTCGGAATTGGTGACGGTGCCGTCCTTTTCGCCCCAACCGGTGGCGGGCAGCAGAACATGCGCCAGCCGGGTGGTATCGGTTTCGGCCATCATGTCGCTGACCACGACGAAATCGCAGCCTGCAATGGCGCGCGCCACGCGATCCGCTTCGGGCATGGACACCACGGGATTGGTGCACATGATCCAGAGTGCCTTGATACGACCGTCTTCAACCGCGTTGAACAGGTCGACGGCTTTCAGCCCCGGCTTGTCGGCCATGGTGGGGCTGGCCCAGAAGCCCTGCACGGCATCGCGGTGGGTGGGTTCTTCGATGTTCAGATGGCAGGCGAGCATATTGGCCAGACCGCCCACCTCGCGCCCGCCCATGGCGTTGGGCTGACCCGTCATGCTGAAAGGCCCCATGCCGGGCTGGCCGATACGGCCCGTCGCCAGATGGCAATTGAGGATGGCATTGACCTTGTCGCTGCCGGTGGCGGATTGGTTGATGCCTTGGGAATAGACGGTGACGACCTTTTCGGTGCTGGTCCAAAGCTGGATGAAACGAGCAAGATCGGCGGGGGAAAGGCCTGTGTCGCTGTCTTGCCGGGCGGCGGCAAGAGCGGCTTCAAAGCCGGTGACATGGTTCAGGAATGCGGGATCGGTCAAGCCTTGGTCGGCAATGGCGACCAGAAGAGCGTTGAACAGGGCGGCATCAGCGCCGGGGGCAAGGGCCAGATGCAGGTCGGCGATATCGCAGGTGGCAGTGCGACGAGGGTCGATAACGACGATCTTCATTGCGGGCCGCTCCGCCTTAGCGGCGGCAAGGCGTTGGTAAATGACGGGATGACACCAGGCGAGGTTGGAACCGACCAGAACCACCAGATCGGCAAGTTCAAGGTCTTCATACAGCCCCGGCACGGTATCGGTGCCAAAGGCGCGGCGGTGGCCTGCAACAGAGGAGGCCATGCAAAGCCGGGAATTGGTGTCAATGTTGGCGGAACCGATGAAACCTTTCATCAGCTTGTTCGCCACATAGTAATCTTCGGTCAAAAGCTGGCCGGAAACATACAAAGCCACTGAATCCGGCCCGTGTTTGGCGATGGTTTCCTTGAAACGACGGGCGACCAGACCCAAGGCCTCGTCCCAGTCGGCTTTGATGCCGCTGACCGTGGGATGCAAAAGCCGCCCCTCGGCCCCGATGGTTTCGGCCAAGGCCGAACCTTTGGAACACAGGCGGCCAAAGTTGGCGGGATGATCCGGGTCGCCCTTGATGCTGACCTGATCGCCTTGGCGCTGGACCAGGACGCCGCAACCCACCCCGCAATAGGGGCAGGTGGTGCGGGTTGTGATGGGTTCCCCCCCTCCCCGGCCCTCCCCCACGAGGGGGGAGGGGGGGTGCCCTATTCCATCGGTGTGCAAAGGTGACAAAGGGCGCGACGCGGCCCCTCCCCCCTTTGTGGGGGAGGATGGGAGGGGGGGCTTGGTCATGCCGCGCTCCGGTCCAGAACGGCGGTGGACAGCAACACGCGGCCCTGATCGACGCGGGCGGCATAGGTGCCGACCTGGCCCACATCGGCCCCTTGGGCCACGCCCGTGTTCATGTCAAAGACCCAGGAATGCAGCGGGCAGGTCACCGAATGGCCATGCACGATGCCCTCGCTGAGCGGGCCGCCCTTGTGGGGACAGCGGTCGTCCAGCGCAAAGACATGGTCATCGGCGGCGCGAAACACCGCCACGCAGCCGCGCGCGGTTTTCACCAGCCGCGCGCCCTGGCGCGGGATGTCGTCCAAAGCGCCGATGTCGATCCAGTTTTCGGTCATCATGTTCATTCCGCGGCCTCCAGCGTCAGATCGGCCATCGGGGCCCATTTCCTGGCATCCGCCGCCAGTTCCGCCCAAGGATCGACCTGATAGACCGATTGGCTGAGCATGAAGCGGTCATAAAGCGCGCGGCGGTTTTCCAGATCGGCGATCTGTTCCTTGCACCATTCCAGCCCCACCTTGGCCACCCATTTGTAGATACGGTGCAGATAGCGGCTGTTTTCGCGGTAAAGCTGGACAAAGGCGGCGACGACCTCTTCCACCTCGGCCTCGGTTGCGACTTTGCACAGGAATTCGGTTTCCTTCACATCCATCCCCGCCGCCCCCGCGACGCTGATTTCATAGCCACTATCCACGCAGACGATGCCGATGTCCTTGCACGTGGCCTCGGCGCAGTTCCTTGGGCAACCCGAGACGGCCAGTTTCACCTTGGCAGGTGTCCAGGAACCCCAGAGCAGCTTTTCCAGCTTGATGCCCAGACCCGTGCTGTCCTGCGTGCCAAAGCGGCAGAATTCCGAACCGACACAGGTTTTCACCGTGCGCAGGCCCTTGGAATAGGCATGGCCCGACACCATCCCCGCATCGTTCAGATCGGACCAGATGGCGGGAAGGTCTTCTTTTTTGACGCCCAGAAGGTCGATCCGCTGGCCGCCCGTCACCTTGACCATCGGCACGGCGTATTTGTCAGCGGCATCGGCAATGGCGCGCAGTTCGGCGGGGGTTGTGACGCCCCCCCACATGCGCGGGACGACAGAATAAGTGCCGTCTTTCTGGATGTTGCCGTGGTTGCGTTCGTTCACGAAACGCGACTGGCGGTCGTCGGTGTAATCCAATGGCCAGTCGGCCAGCAGGTAATAGTTCAGCGCCGGACGGCACGAGGCGCACCCCCCCACCGTTTTCCAGCCCAGTTCCTGCATGACGGCGGGAATGGATTTCAGACCCTTGGCCTTGATCAGACGGCGCACATCTTCATGCGTGTGGTCGGTGCATTTGCACATCGGCGGGTTGGCGTTGGCGACAAAGTCGCCGCCCAGCGTCACCGCCATCACCTGTTCGACCAGCCCCGTGCAGGTGCCGCAGGACGCACTCGCCTTGGTCTGGGCGCGGACCAGATCAAGCGTGTTCGCCCCGCCCAGCACCGCATCGACGATTTTGCCTTTGCACACGCCGTTGCAGCCGCAAATCTCCGCCTCAGGCGGCAATGCTGCAACGGCCGCCATAGGGTCCGCTTTGGCCCCCCCGGCGAAAGAAGGCCCAAAGATCAGTGTCTCGCGCATGTCGGTGATGTCGGTGCCGTCCTTGATCAGGCCAAAGAACCAGCTGCCATCGGCGGTATCACCATACATCACGGCGCCAATCAGCTTGTCGCCTTCGATGATCAGGCGTTTGTATTGGCCGCGTGCGGGATCGCGCAGAACAATGTCTTCGCGCCCCGGACCTTCGGCAAAATCGCCCGCGCTGAACAGATCGCAACCTGTGACCTTCAGCTTGGTCGCCGTCTGCACCGGACGGAAGGCGGCCGGTTCGGCGCGCAGGGTCGCAGCCAGAACTTTCGCCTGATCATACAGGGGGGCGACCAGACCGAACACCTGCTTGTTGTGTTCCACGCACTCGCCCAGCGCAAAGATATCCGGGTCACTGGTTTGCATCTGGTCGTTGACCACGACGCCCCGGCCCACCTCAAGATGGGCATCGGTCGCAATGCGAATTTCCGGGCGGATGCCGACGGCCATGCAGACCAGATCGGCCGGGTAGACGGTGCCGTCTTCCAACAGCACCGCCTCGACGCGGTCCTTGCCCAGAATAGCCTTCGTCGCCCCCTTGCAGTGGATCGTGATCCCTCGATCCTGCAAAGCCTTTTGCAGTAGATAGCCCGCTGCCGGGTCAAGCTGGCGTTCCATCAGATGGCCTGCGATGTGGATGACGGTGACTTTCGCCCCCCGCATCTGCATCCCCGCCGCCGCTTCAAGCCCCAGAAGACCGCCGCCGATCACGACAGCATTCGCCCCCGGCTTGATCGAAACGTCGATCATCGCATTGGTGTCTTCCAGATCGCGGTAGGTCACGACGCCCGGCAATTCCTTGCCCGCTACCGGAATGATGAAAGGGGCGGAACCCGTGGCGATGACCAGCTTGTCGTAAGGCACTTCGCCGTTCTTGCCGACAACGACCTTCCGTTCCCGGTCGATCTTGGTCACATGTTCCCCGAAACGGCAGTTCACGCCCCGTTCGGCATACCAAGCATCATCATGGGTGATGATTTCGGCGTAGGTCTTTTCGCCCGAAAGCACCGGCGAAAGCATCAGCCGGTTGTAATTCCCGCGCGGTTCGCCGTTGAACAGGGTGACGTTGAAAGCGTCGGGGGCAGCGTCCAGCAGGTTTTCCAGCATCCGGCCCGAGGCCATGCCAGCGCCGATGACGACGAGGTTCTGTTTCATCAGGCTGCATCCTTCTTTTTGTGCGCGCCGTGTTCGTATTCTTCTAGGAAACCCAGGATTTCGGCCCGATAGGTCCAGTAATCCGGGTGCTCCAGCAAAGCTTTGCGTGTGCGGGGGCGTGGCAGTTTCACTTCGGTAATCTTGCCGATGGTGGCGCGCGGGCCGTTGGTCATCATCACCACACGGTCGGCCAGCAAGATCGCCTCGTCCACGTCATGGGTCACGCAAACGGCTGTGACCTTGGTCCGGCTCCAGACCTCCATCAGAACTTCTTGCAGCTCCCAGCGGGTCAGGCTGTCCAGCATGCCAAAGGGTTCATCCAGCAGCAGCAGTTTCGGCGACAGGGCAAAGGCGCGGGCAATGCCCACACGCTGCCGCATCCCGTTCGACATGGCGCTGGCTTGTTGGTCCATCGCATCGCCCAGACCCACGCGCTCCAGATAATATTCCACCACATCCTGCCGTTCGGCGCGGCTGGCTTTGGGATAAACCCGGTCCACCCCGATAGAGACGTTTTCCTTGGCGGTGAGCCATGGGAACAGGTTCGGCGACTGGAACACCACGGCGCGCTCGGGGTCGGCCCCCTGCACATGGTAGCCGTCCAGCTTGATCGCGCCTTTGCTGATCGAATTCAGCCCCGCCGTCATCGTCAGCACGGTGGATTTCCCGCAACCCGAATGGCCGATCAGGCTGACGAATTCGCCTTTCTTCAGGGTCAGGTTAAAGTCCTCGACCACCGTCAGCGGCCCTTTGGGCGTGTCGTAAATCTTGTGCAGTTGCGAATATTGCAGATAGCGGTCGTCCGTCGCCGATTTCGCCGCTTCGGCATAGGCGTTTGGCAAAAGCGCATGGCGCGGTGTCACGTTCGGCAGCAACCGGGTTTCCGGCAGCTTGGACGCAATCCCCACGTCCATCAGATAGGCCGTCACATCGGCGCGCAGTTCCTTGAACACCGCGTCATCGTTCAGGGCCGAACGGTCGCGCGGACGGGCCAGCCCGACCTTGAATTCCTGACCCAAGGTTCCATCCGGGTTCAGGCACAGAATGCGGTCGGCCAGAACAAGGGCCTCGTCCACATCATTCGTGATCAGAACGACTGTCTTTTTCTCGGCCGACCAGATCGCTTCGATCTCATCGGCCAGATTGGCGCGGGTCAGCGCATCCAGGGCCGACAAGGGTTCGTCCATCAGCAGAACCTGCGGCTCCATCGCCAGGGCGCGGGCGACAGAAACCCGCTGGCGCATGCCGCCCGACAGTTCCGAAGGCCGACGGTCGGCAGCATGGGAAAGACCCACCATCGCGATGTATTTCGCCACCTTTGCGGCCCGGTCGGCTTTGGACAGCTTGCCATGGACGGCATCGACGGCCAGCCCGATGTTTCCCGCCACAGTCAGCCAAGGCATCAGCGAATAGGATTGGAACACCAGCCCCCGCTCTGGCCCCGGCCCCGTCACCGGCGCGCCTTTGAACAGAACCTCGCCCTTGTCCGGGACGGCCAGCCCGGCCATCAGGTTGATCAGCGTCGTCTTGCCGGTGCCCGAAAAGCCCAGGATCGCCAGAAACTCGCCATCCTCGACCTTAAGGCTCAGGTTCCGCAGAACCTCGTGCCGGTCGTCGCCTTCGCCAAAGCCTTTGCTGACATTGTGAAATTCCAGCATGGCGTCACCGGTTCGCGCTGAAGGTGAACAGCGATTGCAGCGTGAACATCACCCGGTCCAGCGCAAAGCCGATGATCCCGATGGTCAGAACGGCGACCATGATCTTGGCAAGACTGTCCGAGGACCCGTTCTGGAATTCGTCCCAGACGAACTTGCCCAAGCCGGGGTTCTGCGACAGCATTTCAGCGGCAATCAGCACCATCCAGCCCACGCCCAGCGAAAGCCGCAGCCCGGTAAAGATCAATGGCAGGGCGGACGGAAGCACCAGTTTGGTGATCTTGGCCCAGGGCGACAGCTTCAACACGCGGCCGACGCTGATCAGGTCTTTGTCAATGCTGGCCACGCCAAGGGCTGTGTTGATCAGCGTGGGCCAGAGCGAACACAGGGTCACGGTGATGGCGGAAATCAGAAAGGATTTCGGAACACCGTCATCACCGCCTGCGTAAAGGGCCGAGACAACCATGGTAACGATGGGCAGCCAAGCCAAGGGCGAGACGGGTTTGAAGATCTGCACCAGCGGGTTGATGGCCGCATTGGTGGTGGGCGAAAGCCCCGCGATGATGCCCAAGGGAACGGCCACGGCGGTGGCGATCAAAAAGCCGGTAAAGACGGTTTTGATCGAGGTCCAGATTTGCTGATAATAGGTCGGCTTACCAGTATAGGCGCGGGTTTTCACCTTGTCCGACTGACCCTCGGCGATCAGGGCGGCGTTCTTTTCTTCTTGCTTGGCGTAGAATTCCGCCTCTTTCACGCGTTCCGCCGCAGCGGCCTGATGCAGACCAACCGCTTGTTCCCAAACTGCTGCCGGGCCGGGGATCGCCCCAAGCGAGGTTTGCACCTTGGGCGCGGCCCAAGCCCAAGCGCCCAGAAAAATCGCAATGGCCAGTAAGGGCACACCCAGCAAGCGCCAGATATCCTTGAACTGGCTGCGCGGGGTATCGCCCGCCACCAGACGCAGGATCGGCGTCAGCCATGGAAGGCCCAGAACCTTGAACCAAGCATCCATCTTGGTGATCCGGGCAAAGCGCCGGGTGCGGGCAGCCTCACGGGCCTGCGCGGGCGGAAGCTGGGTCGGGTCAATCGCGGTCATGGGCTTGGTCCTTGCGTCTTTGACGGCTCGATTTCCCGCGCAAGGTGGTCTGTTACCTGGCTTTGCGCGGGGTTATGGGAGGTTTCAGTTGGTGACTTCGCCACCGACAACCGTTTGTGTGCCCTTCAGGCCCAGCGTCAGGCTGTCGATATAAGCGTTGGGTTTCGTACCGTCATAGGCCACACCGTCGATGAAATCGCTGACCGGATCGCGGTAGCCATCGGCGTCGAAATCGAACATCTCGGGCGTTGCCAGACCGTCGGCAATCAAGGCCTCGGCCGCGGCTTTATAGATGTCGGGCTTGTAGACCTTTTTCGCTTGTTCATCATACCAAGCATCGGTCTGCGCTTCGCCAATCTGCCCCCAGCGGCGCATCTGAGTCAGATACCAGACTGCATCCGAATAATAGGGGAAGGTCGCGTTATAGCGGAAGAAGACGTTGAAATCCGCCGCTTCGCGCTTGTCGCCTTTTTCGTATTCAAACGTCCCCGTCATCGAATTGGCGATAACAGCGGCATCCGCCCCCACATATTCCGGGCGCGACAGGATCTCGACCGCCTCGGCCCGGTTCGCGTTGTCACCTTCGTCCAGCCAGATCGCCGCGCGGATCAGCGCCTTGGTGATCGCCAGCGTCGTGTTCGGGTTTTCGGTCGCGAAAGCCTCGGTCACGCCAAAGACTTTTTCCGGGTTGTTCTTCCAGATGTCATAGTCGGTGATCACCGGAACGCCGATGCCCTTGGCCACGGCGGCCTGGTTCCAAGGTTCGCCCACGGAATAGCCGTCAATCGTGCCAGCCTCCATCGTGGCGGGCATCTGCGGCGGCGGGGTCACCGAAATCAGCACATCGCCGCCGATCTGGCCCGAGACATCATCGGCACTGTAAAGGCCGGGGTTGATGCCGCCAGCCGCCAGCCAATAGCGCAGTTCGTAATTGTGGGTCGAAACCGGGAAGACCATGCCCAGATTGAAGGGCTTGCCCTCGGCGGCATAGGCCTCGATCACGGGTTTTAGGGCGGCAGCGGAAATCGGATGAACGGGTTTACCATCCGCATCAAGTTGCAGCCCCGGCTTCATGATTTCCCAGACCGCGTTCGACACGGTGATGGCATTGCCGTTCAGGTCCATCGAAAACGGCGTCACCACCGCGCCTTTGGTGCCATAACCGATGGTCGAGGCGATGGGTTGCCCGGCCAGCATATGCGCGCCATCAATTTCGCCCGCTAGAACGCGGTCCAGCAGAACCTTCCAGTTCGACTGCGCTTCCAGCGTCACATACAGGCCTTCGTCTTCGAAAAAGCCCTTTTCCTTGGCAATCGCCAGCGGGGCCATATCCGTCAGTTTGATGAAGCCCAGCGTCAGTTCTTCTTTTTCGATACCGGGGGTTTCGGCAAAGGCCGGATGGGCCAAAAGCGCGACCGAGAGTAGAAGTGCCTTGCGGATCATGCGTGGGTTCCTGTCCAAAAATGCGAAAAAAGGCCGATGACACGCGCTGCACCAAGGGGTGAAACGTGGGTCAGGCGGCCTTGCCTGTCGTCCCGGACTTTCGGGGAGAACGAAGCGCCATTGCTTCGTCTTGCTTTCAGGATGCCGTTTGGCGGCGGTTCCGGTCAATGGGGGACAGCGGTTTTTATACCGTTTGCAACTGGCGATGCTGCATTGCGGCAAGATGTGCCGCTTTTTTCATCACAATGGATCAGCCGGGTCGAAAATCTGGCCGTCAAAGAAACGGTTACGCGGCAGAATCAAGGTTGTGGTCACACCCGGCACGGTTTCCGATTGGTTCAAGACACCTTCGGCCTTTTCCGAGCTGCGCGGCAGGGCGGCCCCCGCCGGGCCCAGATGCAGACGGTAAAGATCGCTGCGAAAGGTGGCCCTTGCGCGATTGTGGGCATCAGCCAGACGAAGGCCGTAGCGTTGGGCCAGTCGGTCGGCGATCCAAGCCGCCTGCGAACGCCAAGGGAAGCTGGCGGCACCCTGATCAAAACTTTGGAATTGGGGCGCTTCGATTTCAGGGCCTGCGCTGTTCACCAGCAAACGCCCGGTCAGCGCCCGGTCGATCAGATCGGGGGCGACGTTCAGATATTCGGGCCGCGCCAGCAGTTCGGCCAGTGTCGTGCGGTTTTGCGGCGTCGCCGCCCAACGCCCCGCCCGCCACACGGCCCGCATCAGACGGCCGGCGCGATCCGGCTGTTCCTCGGCCCAACCGGCGCGTGTCGCCAGCACCTTTTCTGGCGCTTGGCTCCAGATCGCCGCACCCGACACCACAAGACGCGCCCCGGCCAAGGCGACGGCATGGCTGCCCCAAGGTTCACCCACACAGAATCCATCAATTTCCCCGGCCTTCAGCGCTTCGGCCATGCGGGGTGGTGGCACGGTGCGCAGGGCAAAGCGGAGATCAGGCGCGGCGCGG
The DNA here is from genome assembly GCF_014652215.1 of Neogemmobacter tilapiae. GTDB lineage: Bacteria > Pseudomonadota > Alphaproteobacteria > Rhodobacterales > Rhodobacteraceae > Neogemmobacter > Neogemmobacter tilapiae. The sequence continues at coordinate 56,821 of NZ_BMYJ01000011.1, forward strand.
GGCAGCCAGTAATCGAGCAGTTCCGTATGCATGGAAAACGGAAAGGGCACGCCAATGCGCAGATCACGCCCCAGCCCGGCCAGACGCTTGCCCGCCGCCAGCGGATCGCCAAAGGGCAGGTCGCCCAGGGCCTGCCCGATTTCCGCCGAAACGCCAAAGACCTGCCCGTTCATTGACAGGACCATCAGCGCCTCAAGCTGCTGCGTGCCCCCGCCCAAAGCCAAAGCCCGCGCCACGGGCACGACCGACAGCATCTGCGCCGCCACCACCTGCCCAAAGTCCAACATGTCGCGCAGCATCGACCAACTGGCCGCCGCGCGCAGGTTAAGCGAAAGCCCTTCTTCGGCGGCAAAGCCCAATTCTTCGGCCACGATCAGGGGTGCTGCATCGACCAAGGGGATGAACCCCAGTGCCAAACGATCCTGCGTCATCCCAGAATCTCCGCCGCTGTCACGATGGCTTGCGCCACATCCGGCAAACGTTTGCCCTGATCCATCGCCGCCTTGCGCAGCAGGGCATAGGCCTGATCTTCGCCAATGCCCTTGGCCCGCATGATCAGCCCCTTGGCCCGGTCGATCACCTTGCGCTCTTCCAGCGCCGCTTTGGTCGCCGCCAATTCGTTGCGCATTCGGCTGAACATGTGGAACCGCGCAATCGCGGCATCGAGAATCGGCCTGATCCGTTCCGGCCGCAGCCCATCGACGACATAGGCGCTGACCCCCGCCTCAATCGCCGCGCGCGTCAGGCCCTGATCCGAACGGTCGACGAACATCGCCACGGCCCGTTCCATCGGGCCAGAGGCCAAGGCCAATTCCTCCAGCATGTCCCGCGAAGGATTGGCGATGTCGATCAGCACCAAATCCGGGCGGATGTCGGCGATCCGCCGCGCCAGACCGCTTTCCTCACCGATGACCGTAATCTGATGATCGCCCGCCTCGCGCAGGGCGTCGACGATCAGATGCGCCCGGTCGCGGTCGCGTTCGACAATGATGATCCGCAGCTTTTCGTGCATGGCCCCCTCATTCGCCGCTTTGCGGCAAAGGCCAAGAGGCAGCCGATGGAAAGCCATTCAACTTTCATCACTGCACATATTTCGAGCAAAGGATTGCAGGGAAGCCCGACCTTTGGGCGAAGGTCAGTTCCCGCCCTGCCCCAAGGCCAGCGTCTCGGCCCGCAGCCATTCCATGAAACCACGTTGGTTCGACGACCATTTCGCCACCTCTTCCGCCGCAATCGGCTGGCCGATTACCGGCGCCTGCGGCTTGTCCAAGGCATAGGCGATTTCATGCACCAGCAGGCCCTGGCGGATGGTGGGCGAGACATGGCAAGCGATCTGATAGGCCCGGCTGTTCTGCCCCGGAAAATACACCGGCAAGATTGTTGCCCCGCTTTTCAGGATCATTTTGGCGGTAAAGGGGTTCCATTCCTTTTCCACGGCCCGGCCCCACCAACCGTCGGAATTGGCCACGGCGCCTGCCGGGAACAGGACAATCGCCCCGCCCTTGGCCAGAACCTCCATCGCCTCGCGCCGCATGTCGAGGCCCTTTTGCAGGGCATCATCCTCATGCGGGAAGGGCACGGGAATCATGAACTGGCTGACTTCCTGAATGTTGGAAATCAGGGAACGGGTCAGAATCTTGTAGTCGGTCCGCACCCGGCCGATGATCTCGGCCAGAACCATGCCGTCGACCAGACCATGCGGATGGTTCGACACGACCACCAAGGGGCCTGTCGCGGGAATCCGGGCGATTTGTTCGGCGGGGGTCCGCAGCTCGATCCCCATGATTTCCAGCGCACGCGGCCAGAAGGCCTGACCTTCCACCTTGTCCCGATGTTCGAACTTGCGGATACGCCGCAACAGGGTGATCTTGCCCGTCAGCCATTCCAGCGTGCGGATGAACCACTGCTTGGGCTTGCTGTCGAAAGTATGCGCATAGGAAAGCTTGCGCTTGTCATAGGGCCGGTATTCCGGATCATCGACAAAACGTGCCGTGCTGGGCGTATCGGTCGGGTGCATCTGCATCGTCTGGGGCAAACCCTTTCGCCCTTGGGCGGCCTAATTGTCTTCGCCGAAGCGGTTCGCCACTAGGGTTTCCAGCGCCTCGGCCAGCCCGGCGGCATCCGCCCCGCTGGTTCTGACGTCTATAGTCGTTCCGCGCGAGGCCGCCAACATCAAAAGCCCCATGATGCTGTCACCCGACACCGACATGCCGTCCTTGGTTACTTCGGCCCGGGCATCGAACTTTTCGACACATTCCACGAACTTCGCCGAAGCGCGGGCATGAAGCCCCTTTTCGTTGACGATCTTCAGCGTCTTTTCAATCAAGCCCTGCCCCCTTGCATCACACGCTCTGGCATCGCGTTTTCAGCCCCAAGGTCCAGGCTGTTGATGTATTTCCGCCCGGCGTCCAAGGCCAAGGCGACAGCGTCCGGCACATTCAAGTCACGCGACTTGGTCAGCTTGATCAGCATCGGCAGATTTGCGCCATAAAGAATGCGCCTATTTTGGCCCATGCAGGCCGGAAGCGACAGGTTCGAGGGTGAACCACCGAACATATCGGTCACCACGACGACCCCATCACCACGGTCCACCTTGTCGGCGGCCGCGCAGATTTCGGCCTGTTTTCGGCCGCGATTACATTCGTCCTCTATGGCGATGGCTGCCATACCCTCCTGCTTGCCGACAACATGTTCGACAGCGGAAAGATATTCCCGTGCCAGCCCGCCATGGGCGACAATGACTATCCCGATCACCCCAGGATCACCCCGATGTAAGAGGCATCCCACCCGATGCCTTCCGTTCCAGCTCCCGGTGCCTTTTTGACACCGGCCAGCCCGCTTCTGCAAGCGCATCGCCCATTTTTTCTGCAACTGCAACCGAACGGTGTTGCCCGCCGGTGCAGCCAAAGCCAATGGAGAGATGCGGTTTGCCCTCATCCTGCTGGGCGGGCAGCAGAAAAAGCAACATGGAGGTCAATTGGTCCAAGAATGGGGCGAAACGTGGATCCTCTTCAAGATGTGAAGAAACCCGCGAATCACGTCCATCCAAACTGCGCAAACCGGCCACCCAATGCGGATTGGCGAGGAATCGACAGTCGAAAACCATGTCGACGCCACGGGGAATGCCCCGTTTGTAGGAAAAGCTTTCGACCGAAACCGCCATGCGGGCGGTATTGCCACGCCCGAACCAGCGCGAAATTTCCGATTTCAGATCATGAGGCGACAGGTCGGATGTGTCGATCAGCACATCGGCCCGCACGCGGATGGGTGCCAACAGGTCGATTTCGCGTTCCACCCCGCTGGCCGGATCGCCGTCGCGGGCCAAGGGATGCCGCCGGCGTGTTTCCTTGTAGCGGCGGATCAGAACCTGCGGGGCTGCGTCCAGATACAGCACCTCGATGGTCAGACGCGGATCGCGCGTCAGGCTGTCGATCAGTTCGATCAGTGCGGTCACGTCGAAATCGCGGTTGCGCACATCCAGACCCAAGGCGATGGGCCGACCCAAAGGCGGGCCATCCACCAAGCGGGGCACCAGCGAAAGCGGCAGGTTGTCGATCACCTCGTGACCCAGATCCTCCAGCGCATCAATCGCCGTGGACCGGCCCGCACCGGATGGGCCTGTGACCAACACCAGCCGCAGCTCGGGCTGGGCAGGGTCGGGAGTCGGGATTTGGACGTCACTCATCCGGCTAACCGCACAATCATCATGCAGGGCAGCGTCACGCATGGCGCTGGCCTTCAAGATAACACAGAAGCGCATCAGCGAAATGGGGGCCGTCAATCCGGCGCACAAGATCAAGCGTCACGCCCAAAATGTCACAATGCCGTGCAACTGGCAGGCGTTCTGTTTCGACATCATCCAGATCCGCCACCAGCGCTAGGATTGTCTGATCCTGCACCCGCGCCGTGCGCAAGATGCCCATGTTGCGCGCTTCGATCAAACCGCGTCCCTGCGGTGGACAGGTTGCGACCAATTGCCCGTTGCGCACTGCAAGCCGCGTCACATCATCGGCGATCAACGCCGCCCCTCGCGCCATCATGGCCAGTGCCAAACTGGATTTGCCGGAACCCGAGGCCCCCCGGATCAACAGGCCGCGCGCACCGAAAGCCACGCAACTGGCATGGAAGGATTGGATCACACCGGCAGGCCGACGACGAACCGCGCACCAAGCGGATCGGTCGTCACATCGGCATCATTCGGGCGGATGTTTTCGGCCCAGATCACACCACCATGCGCCTCAACAATCTGTTTGGAAATGGCCAAGCCCAAACCCGAATGGTTTCCGAATTGGCCTTCGGGCCGTTCGGAATAGAAGCGCTTGAAAACCTTGGTCAGCGCCTGTTCAGGAATACCGGGGCCCGTATCTTCGACCACCACAAGCACACGGTTGCCGCGCCGACGCGCCCAGACCCGGACGGCATCGCCATCTTCGCAGAACGAGATCGCATTCGTGATCAGGTTCACAACAACCTGCGCCAGGCGCCCTTCGAGCCCACGAATAACAATGGCCTCTTTCGGCAGGTCAGTGATGAATTCGACGCCTTTTTCCCCTGCCTCTTTTGACAGATAGCTTGCGAGGTTCGTCACCGTCTTCATCAGGTCGAACTGTTCTTCTTCTTCCTTGACCAGTTCGCTGTCCAACCGAGAGGCGTTGGATATATCGCTGACCAATCGGTCTAGGCGCCGCACGTCGTGCTCGATCACTTCCAGCAGCTTTTCGCGCTGATCATCACGCTTGGCCACACGCATCGTCCCCACGGCGGAACGGAGGCTGGCCAAGGGGTTCTTGATTTCATGCGCGACATCCGCGGCGAATTGTTCGTTCGAGTCAATCCGGTCATAAAGCGCCGCAACCATTCCGCGCATAGCCACCGACAGGCGACCGATTTCGTCGGGTCGGGCTGTCAGATCGGGAATACGCACCCGTGCCGAAATCTTGCGGCTGTCACGGTCACGTCCCAGTTCAGCCGCCGCAGCCAAGTCGGACAACGGGTTTGAGATGGTCGAGGCCAAAAGAATTGACAAACCGACCGAGACAAGAAGTGCGATCAGAAACATCTGCAAGATCTGTTCACGGTCGCTGTTCACCAGCGCATCGACGTCCAAGCCATGCCGGGCCAGCGCCAAAACACCGACCTGTTCGTCACCGCGCAGAACGGGAACCGCGACAGCAAAGACCGCAGTCCCATCCGCGGCTTGGGCTGAGTGCACCTGAGGAGTGCCGCGGCGCGCTGGATCCATCGCCAAATCGGCATAGGATCGCAGATCCACGGGTGGCGGTTTCTGACCCGGAGCCGACAAAACGCCGGACACAAAGCTCCATGTGCCATCAAGAGCTTTGGTCGCAAACAACGTATGGGCACCGCTTGTCGCCCCTTCATAGACTTGGCGTTCGGTACCGCTGCGTTCGCTGACCATGGTGCCGGATTGGTTGTAAAGGAACGCCTGGGTGCCGATGTCCAATGGAACATCCGCCAGCAACCCATCCGGCGTTGATCCAGGTTTTCCGACCTCGGTCGACATCAATTGCGCGGTCATCCAGGCTTGGGCCACCATAGCCTTTTCCTGCTGTATGGTCAGGCCATCGCGGTGCGGACTGATATACAGAATCCCTGAGACCATGATGACCAAGGCCATCAGATTGAACAGGATGATCTTGCGGGCCAGTGGTGACCGGTTCAGCGCCACCACGCTGCGTTTGCTGCGCGCTGCGCTGAATTCCTGATCAGCCAGCGCATCTGGCGTGACCCAGTCTTCCCCCAGAATCACCTCGCCACGCCGAGGGGCGCGGCTTTTGGCCACCGGGTTCAGGCGCGTGGACGCGGTCATCGTAGCGCGTTACTCTTCGTTATAGCGATAGCCGATGCCGTAAAGGGTCTCGATCGCCGAGAAGTCCTGATCCGCCGTGCGCATCTTTTTGCGCAGGCGTTTGATATGACTGTCGATGGTCCTATCATCGACATAGACCTGATCATCATAGGCTACATCCATCAGCTGATCCCGACTTTTCACAAAGCCGGGACGCTGGGCAAGGGCCTGCAACAACAGAAACTCTGTCACGGTCAGGGAAACATCCATCCCCTTCCAGGTCACAGCATGGCGCAGCGGGTCCATCCGCAATTGGCCACGCTCCATGATCTTGGTCTCTTCGGTCGTTGCCACCTCACCCGTGGCAATCGCGTCCTGGCGGCGCAGAAGCGAACGAATACGTTCGACCAAAAGCCGCTGACTGAAGGGCTTCTTGACATAATCGTCCGCGCCCATTCGCAGGCCCAGAACCTCGTCGATCTCGTCATCCTTCGATGTCAGGAAAATTACCGGCATCGCGCTTTTCTGGCGGATGCGTTGTAACAGATCCATCCCATCCATGCGTGGCATCTTGATGTCCAAGACTGCCATATCGGGCATCCGCCGGTTAAAGGCATCCAGCGCCGATTGTCCGTCGTTGTAGGTCTCAACCTCAAATCCCTCGGCTTCCAGTGTCATAGACACTGACGTCAGGATGTTCCGGTCATCATCAACCAGTGCGATACGTGACATTCCCCAATCCCGCTCTGCCCGGCCCGTTCAGGCCATTTTTTCAACATGATCCGGGTTCCGCCCAAAAGAATCAATACTTAACTGCGAATCAGCGACCAATTGCTGTCCCTTTGAACGCGCCCCACCCCCAAGGCGCGGCAGAAATGCACCGCTTTGGGGCGGCACTGAAAATGATTGCGCTAACCGGAAATCTGTTGGCGCTAACGGACTAAATATATGCCTTCCTTGAGGAAAAATCTGGTTCTAAAGGGATCATGGCGAAGAAATCCGCTTTTTGACCCCGTGGGAGGAACCATGACCAACACAGCCCAAAAACCGAATATCCACCTTGAAGCCCAGGGATTTGCCGGTGTGGGTCATGTCTATTACAACCTTTCTGAACCGGCGCTGATGGAATTGGCGGTTGCAAGGGGCGAAGGGCGGGTTGGTCAAGGTGGGGCATTCCTGTGTTCGACCGGGCAATTCACCGGGCGTTCGCCAAAGGACAAATTCGTGGTCCGGACGGCGGCGACCGAAAACACCATCTGGTGGGACAACAACGCCCCGATGACGCCCGATGCCTTTGATCGGCTAGAAGCGGACATGAAGGCGCATATGCAGGGACGCGCGCTGGTGGTGCAGGATCTGTTCGGCGGTGCTGACCCCGCCCACCGGATCAGTGTGCGGATGGTGACGGAACTGGCCTGGCACGGGCTGTTCATTCGTCATTTGTTGCGCCGCCCCGACATGGCCGAGCTTGCAGCCTTTGCGCCAGAATGGACAGTGGTGAACTGTCCCTCGTTCAAGGCTGATCCCGCGCGGCACGGCACCCGGACGGAAACGGTCATCGCGCTGAATTTCGACAAGCGGCTGATCCTGATCGGAAATACCGCCTATGCCGGGGAAAACAAGAAGGCCGTCTTCACCGTGCTGAACTATCTTTTGCCCGAAAAAGGCGTCATGCCGATGCATTGCTCGGCAAACCATGCACCGGGAAATCCTGATGATGCCGCCGTCTTCTTCGGCCTGTCCGGCACCGGCAAGACCACGCTTTCGGCAGCACCCGACCGGGTGCTGATCGGCGATGACGAACATGGATGGTCCGACAGCGGCATCTTCAATTTCGAAGGCGGTTGCTATGCCAAGACCATCGGCCTGCGGGCCGAGGCGGAACCCGAGATCTACGCCACGACCAAACGCTTTGCGACCGTGGTGGAAAATACCGTGTTTGACCCCGACACGCTGGAAATCGACTTTGACGATGACAGCCTGACCGCCAATACCCGCTGTGCCTATCCGCTGGACTACATCAGCAATGCCAGCGCCACGGGTCTGGCGGGCCATCCGCGGCATGTCGTGATGTTGACCTGCGATGCCTTTGGTGTTCTGCCGCCCATCGCGCGGCTCACCCCAGCGCAGGCGATGTATCATTTCCTGTCGGGCTTCACCTCAAAAGTCGCGGGCACGGAACGCGGCGTCACCGAGCCCCAACCAACCTTTTCCACGTGTTTCGGCGCCCCCTTCATGCCGCGGCGGCCTGAGGAATACGGTGCGCTTTTGCAATCCAAGATCGCCCATCATGGTGCGAGCTGCTGGCTGGTCAACACCGGCTGGACCGGCGGGGCCTATGGCACGGGGAGAAGGATGCCGATCAAAGCCACCCGCGCCCTGCTGGCGGCGGCTTTGGACGGAACCTTGGCGCAAGGGGCTTTCCGCAAGGACGCGCATTTCGGTTTTGAGGTGCCGCTTGCCGTGCCCGGCGTCGATTCCACCCTGCTCGACCCGCGCCGCACATGGGCCGATCCCTTGGCCTATGACACCGCAGCCAAACGTCTTGTCGGCATGTTCATCGACAATTTCGCCCAATATCAGGACCATATCGCCCCCGAGGTGCGCGCCGCCTCACCCATCTGATCCTATGGGTTGACAAAGATCATCGCCCCCTTATCTTTACATTGGAAAGATAAGGGGGCGATGATGACCGATACCATTCTGCTGACCGGCGTGACCGGCTTTATAGCGCGGCATTGCGCGGTCAAACTGCTCGACGCAGGCTATGCCGTGCGTGGCACGCTGCGTGATCCGGCCAAGGGCGACGAGGCCCGCCGCGCCATTGCAGCGGCCTTGCAAAACCCCGAAAACATCAACCGCCTGTCCTTTGCCAAGGCCGACCTGACCCGCGATGACGGCTGGGAACAGGCCGCCACGGGGGTTGCGGCCATCGTCCACACCGCCTCGCCCTTTCCCCTGACCCAACCGAAAGACCCCGAAGAACTGATCCGCCCCGCCGTCGACGGCACCCTCCGTATCCTGCGCGCCGCCAAGGCGGCGGGGGTCCAAAGGGTCGTCATGACCTCGTCCATCGTCGCCATTTTCACCAATGCCCACCGTGTGCATGATGAAAGCGACTGGCTGGATCCCTCCACCCCCGGCACCCGACCCTATGCCGTATCCAAGCTCAAGGCCGAACGCGCCGCTTGGGATTTCGCCGAACGCGAAGGCATCGCCCTGACCGTCATCAACCCCGGCTTCATCCTCGGCCCAGCCCTAGGCCGCGATTTCGGCAGTTCGATCAGCGTCATGCGGCGTTTCCTGCGCGGCAAGGATCCGATGGTTCCCGATCTGGGCTTTCCCGTGGTCGATGTCCGCGACGTTGCCGAGATGCATCTGCGCGCCCTGCAACGCCCCGAAACGGCAGGCAAACGCTATATCTGTGCCGGCGAAAGCCTGACCTTCGCCCAGATGACCCGCGCCCTGAAAGACACGTTCCCCAACCGGAAAATCCCGACGCGCATCGCCCCGCATTTCGTCATGCGCATTCTGGGCCTGTTCGACAGCGAAATCCGTTCGATCCTGCCCTCACTCGGGCAGATCGAGCGGGTGAACAACGCCCGCGCCCATTCGGAAATGGCGATGAACTTCATACCGGGGCGCGACGCGGTCATTGCCTCGGGGCGCTATCTGGTCGACAACGCGCTGGTCTGATCCTTGCGCTGTCGTTGCGCGCCCGGAACGCCCAGTTCCGGGTGCAGTTGTCCCGCGATAACCCAACAGCCGAACAGGCACAGCCCGCAGGCCAGAAACACCCCATCCAGCGGTGCGAATTGCAGCGTCAACCAGGCCAGACCCGGCGACACGATCCCCGAAAAGTCGCGGAAACTGGAATAGACCGCCGCCATTTCGTTGCGTTCCGATGGCTTGACCGACATCAGGAAAGGCAAGCCGCCGCTGATGTCCAACAACACCAGAAAGCCGGTGCCCAGCATCAGCGCCGCAATAGCGGCCCAAGGCCAAGCCGCCAGCGCCGTGCCCAAGGCAAAGCAGATCGCCGCCCCCAGAAATCCCGTGCGCACCGCAAAACGCACCGATTGCCGTTTCACCCAGCGCAGCATCAGCGGGGCCAGAAACAGCGTGGCATTGGCGATTGATGTGGCCAGCCCGCCGATGTTTTCACCCAAGCCCTTTTCCACGGCGAAAATCCCGACATAGACGATGAACACCGCCCAGCCGACCGAACGGAACACCACGAAGAGCCAGCTTGTGATCAGCCGTGGCTGGCTGAAGAACCGCCCCAGATAGGCCAGCGGATTGGGCGATTTGCCCTTGGCCCGCGCGATGACACGGCCATTCCCCATACGCAGATACCAAAAGGTGGCCAACAACACTATCGCCGCAAGCCCGGTGATAGCAAAAGGCGCGCGGGCATCCCATTGCATGAGCAGGACACCGAGGAAAGGCCCGCAGGACCAGCCGACGCCGCCATAGAACAGCCGCAGAGTTTCCAGACGGCTCAACTCCGGCTTGGGGATGTTGTCCAGCACATAGGCGTTGTGGCAGACGAAAACCGTCGCCGCGCCCAGCGCACTGGTCAGCAAGGCCGCGGCAACGAATGGCCCACCGATGATACCCAGCAACGCCGAAAGCAAATAAAGACCACAGCCTAAGCTATAGGCCCAGCGCCGGGGTATCAGGCTGGTCAGGATGGGAATACACAAGCCGACCATCAGTGAGATAATCCCGACCACCAGATAAATCTGCGAAACCACCGCAGCGTCTGGAAAGGCGCGATACAAAACGACGGGATAGACCGAAAGCACCGTTCCCCTGACCACCGCCTCGATGGCGTTCAGCGTTGCGAAAGAGCGCACACCGGGCGTCGCCGGGCGCTTGCGCAGTCGCAGGTGAAGGTATCGGAAATCGAAGAACATGTCGGACCTGCGTCACGTTGAACACAGTGCCAAAGCCGCCGCTGTTCCCCGCCCGACATGCGCTGTCGGAAAGTGATGCTATTTGCGCGGGCAGTGCGGACAAAGCAGCCGAACCCGCTCTTCCGGGGCCGCCCTGTCCATCCCCTCGCCGGGCGGCAAAGGGCGGGGTGCCGGTCCACCCGCCGGACGAACGATGGCAAGTGTCAACAAAGTAAGGGCAAGGACACGCATGATAAAAGCCTATTGCTGTTGGAAACAGGTTCAGCTTGCCCAGCCTTGGCACTACCGGCCATCCGCCCATCGGTCGACAGGCCTAAACTTGGGTTCTAAACCCCTTTGCACAATCGCCCTACGAGTGCCGCGCGCGCGTCGGGCAAACCGCGACGCACCAGAACCGGCCCCAAGGCTTTTTCTAGGAAATGTCCTGTGATAGCAAAACCTTGGGCCAGCTCTATCGCTTCAACGGGGCCCAACGCCTCTGCCGACGCCAAGCGACGCAAGACAAGAGGCAGCGGCAGCAGACGCTCCGCCCATTCGCCTGCTGCGCCCCGACTGACAGCGCGGCCTGTCTTTGGGCTGACATAGACCAAATCCGCCACCGTGCCCGTCACGGCGCAGCAAGACAGATCCAGGCTAAAGCCCAACTCGGCCAAAAGTCCCAGTTCCCATCCCAGATAAGCCGCCGCCCAGCCCTGCCCTTGCATCTGATCAAGCAGCGCCCGGCTGGCCCACCACAGATCGGGATGCGGATCCCGTTCCGCCAAAGCCAGCCGCAACAGGCCTGTCACCGTGTTCAACCCCAGCAACGCCAGCCGATCGGCCATCAGTGCTGATCGCAATCGCTCCGGCTCGGCAACAAAGACGCCGAGATGATCCTCCAGCCGAGCCCGCCACGACAGCGCCAGATCATTGCCCGGTTGCAGAAAGGGGGTCATTTTGCGCGATATACCACCGCGGACCACCCCAAGATGCCGCCCATGTTCTGCTGTGAAAACCTCAAGGATCGCCGCATTTTCCCCATGCGGGCGCACTGACAGCACAATGCCCTGATCTTGCCAGTCCATGGCTCAGCCAAACCCAGAAAGATGCCGCTAGTCCAGCCCCACCTCGTCCAACAGGGTCCGCCCCTGCCGGTCTTCCACCTCGATCACCCAGATATCCGGGTCCCGCCCTCGCTGCCGCCCGATCACCGCATCGACTGAGGCCTCATCCCCTTCGGCCAGAACCATCCAAACCCGATCGCCCGACAAGGGGTCAAAGGAACGCTGAAAAGCCCGTGCCTGCCCGTCCAGAGTCGACGATTTCACCAGAACCGCCCCCGCCCCCGCCTCGCCCCGCTTCACCACATAGGCCGCAATATCCGCCAGCCGCAGACGCGCCAGATAGGCCGCCACCCAGAACTCTGCCGCCAACCGCGCCATCCCGGCCCGCCTCTCTTTCATCTTGCTAAAAATACCTCGGGGTCTGGGGCAGAGCCCCACCGGCCCTTGGGGGGCTCAATGCCCCCCAAGGGCCGCTCTTACGTCGAATCCCCGTCGCGGAAATCCAGCCCCATTTCCTGATAGCGCTCCGCTTCTTCCAGCCAGTTCGGGCGCACCTTCACTTGCAGGAACAGATGCACTTCCCGCTCCAGAAAGGTCTTCATTTCGGCCCGTGCCGCCGTTCCGATCGACTTGATCGTTTCTCCCCGGTTCCCCAGCACAATCCCCTTGTGCCCATCCCGCGCCACATAGACGACCTGATCAATCCGCACCGATCCGTCCGGCTTGTCTTCCCACTTTTCGGTCTCCACCGTCAGTTGGTAGGGCAGTTCCTCGTGCAGCCGCAGCGTCAGCTTTTCCCGCGTCATTTCGGCGGCAATCATCCGCATCGGCAGGTCGGCAATCTGATCCTCGGGATAGAACCACGCCCCTTCCGGCATTTCTGCGGCCAGCCATTCCCGCAGGTCGTCCACCCCATAGCCCCGCTCGGCCGAGATCATGAATGTCTTGGCAAAACCGTAAGCCTCGTTCAATTCCGCCGACAAGCCCAGCAAAGTCTCCGCCTTCACACGGTCAATCTTGTTGATCGCCAGCACCACGGGCACCCCTTGTGGAATCTGGTCCCGCATTCGGTCAATGATCGCCTTTGCCCCTTCGGTCAGCCCCCGGTGCGCCTCGATCAGCAGCACGATTACATCCGCATCCGCCGCCCCGCCCCAGGCTGCGGCCACCATCGCCCGATCCAGCCGCCTGCGCGGCCGGAACAGGCCCGGCGTGTCCACGAACACGATCTGCGCTTGGCCCTCCATGCAGACGCCCCGGATCCGCGCTCGTGTTGTCTGCACCTTATGCGTCACGATGCTGACCTTGGCCCCCACCATCCGGTTCAGCAGCGTTGATTTGCCAGCATTTGGCTCGCCAATCAGCGCGACAAAGCCCGCCCGTGTTCCGCCTTCAGCCATCTTTATCTCCTAGGTGATCCAGCAGCGCCCGCGCTGCCAACTGTTCCGCCGCCCGTTTCGTGTTGGCGGTCGCTTCCCAAGTCTCGCCGTTATCCAGCCGGACCCTTACCGTGAACACCGGCTGATGATCCGGCCCCGTGCGCCCCGTTTCCTCATAGACCGGAACGCCCATCCCGCGTCCCTGCGCCCATTCCTGCAACACCGATTTTGCATCCCGCGCATCGCTGTCAGCCAGCCGTTCCAGCCGTGACTGCCAGAGCCGCAGAACCAAAGCCTGCGCCGTTTCAAAGCCCGCGTCCAGATAAACCGCCGCGATCACCGCTTCCAGCGCATCGCCCAACAGCGCATCCTTGCGACGCCCGCCCGAGATCATCTCGGAACGCCCCAGCTTCAGCACTTCGCCCAGATCGAGTTCGCGCGCGATTTCCGCACAGGTTTCCAGCCGCACCAGCGCATTCAGGCGCGGGGCCAACTGGCCTTCGCTGGCCTTGCCATCGGCCTTGAACAAAGCCTCGGCCATGGTCAGCGCCAGAACGCGGTCACCCAGAAATTCCAGTCTTTCGTTCGAGGCGCGCGTGATCCCGGAAATCGAGGCATGGGTCAAGGCCCGCAGCAAAAGGCCGGGGTCGTTGAACCTGTGCCCCAACTTGACCTGAAAGGCCTGTAGGTCCGCCCCGATCTTCACTCGATGGCCTTAAAGAAGCGGTCGCTGCGCCATGTCCAGAACATCAGCAGCGAACGACCGGCCGAGGAAAACATGATCCGGTCGGCCCGACCGATCAGGTTTTCAGCAGGAACCATGCCCACCCCACCCGCGCCCTGCGCAAAGCGGCTGTCCGTGCTGTCATCGCGGTTGTCACCCATAAAGAAGTAGTGGCCGGGTGGCACCTCGTAGACGCCAGTATTGTCAGGCGAATTTTGGCCCTGATCGACGATGTTCAGCACGTCGTGCTTTGTACCGTCGGGCAGCGTTTCCGTGGCGCGGGGTTTGGTACAAACACCGCCCAGCCCCACCGGATCATTGGCGCAGCGGGGGATGCCCTGCATGGAACCTTGCGGTTCCTTGATCTCTTCAAAGGTACCTGCCGGTTCCTGTGGCAGCGCCTGCCCGTTGAGCCAGATGATGCCGTCCTTGATCTGGACCGTATCGCCTGGCAGGCCGATCAGCCGTTTGATGTAATCCTCATTGCTGACCGGATGCCGGAACACCACCACATCACCGCGCTCGGGCTCTGAGCCGAACAGACGACCCGAAATGGGGCAGATGGCAAAGGGGCAAGAGACGGCGGAATAACCATAGGCCATCTTGTTGACGAACAGAAAATCGCCAATCAGAAGCGTGTCCTTCATCGACGCCGAGGGAATCCAGAAGGGCTGAAAGAACAAGGTGCGGAAGACACCGGCAATCAACAGGGCATAAACAATGGTCTTGATGGTTTCGCCAATGGTTTCGGGCTTCTTGTCGGCCTTGGCCATGATGTCTTCCTGTTCTGGGGTTCGGGCGCTTCTTGCGCGGGCCGATGGGGAAGTCAAGTTTTGCGGGATCAAACAGCCGTGGGATTGGCCTCGATCACCACAAAGGCCTGTGCCCAAGGGTGGTCATCGGTCAGCGTCACATGGACAATCGCCTGATGGCCCGGCGGTGTCATGCTGGCCAACCGTTCGGCGGCCCAGCCGGTCAGATGCATCACCGGCTGACCGGTGGGCAGGTTGGTCACGGCCATATCCTTCCACGCAATGCCCATACGCAGGCCAGTGCCCAGCGCCTTGGAGCAGGCCTCTTTCGCCGCCCAGCGTTTGGCGTAGGTCGCCACTGTCTGCTGGCGGTATTCGGCTGTGGCCTGTTCGATGGGGGTAAAGACGCGGTTGCGGAAACGGTCGCCATGCCGTTCCAAGACACCGCCGATGCGGTCGATGTTCGCCAGATCGCTGCCGATGCCCAGAATCATCGGGTGATCCAGTCTTCCGCTGCGGCCATGATCTGCGCCCCAGTCTGCGTTAGCCGACCGTGCGCCCGAACCGTAGACAGACCCGATGCAAAATTCTGCCGATCTTTTGCCGCAGCCTCGGCTGCCTGCTGACGATCCGCGGGTGACAGTGTCGCCACATCCGCCAATTGCTCCATCGCCCAAGCCATACGGGCCGAGACAAAGGTGGCGTGAAAGATGCCGTCCATAGGACGAGGATCAGGGCGCAGGGGCGAGGTGAACAATTCCTCGTCCGGATTCAGCACCAAGGGCTCCTCGATGGTCTGGCCGAACAGCAAAGAATGCGCCGATTCATGGGCCAGCACCTCGACAACGGCCAAAGGCGTCTTGTGGTGCTTAGGGTTCAGCATCAGCAGGCCCCAGTATTGATAATGCGATGCCCCGTCAAACTCGACCTTCGATCCTGGTTGGGCATGGCCAAGCAAGATATCATGCACGATCGCGCGGATTTCGGCAGCCAAATCGGGTACATGGGCGTCCATCAGGCCGAAACCTTCGCGCAACAATGCCGTAAAATCGGTCAGCGTCTGATCCGAAACGGCGGCCATATGCAGCAATTCGTCGGGGTCTTGGGACAAAGAATGGGTCAATGCCTCGGCCCCCGGATGACCAACGGCACGGATGATCTGGCCAGACTGACGAGCGCCACGCGACCGCATCTGCGCCAGCATCGCACGACATTGGGCCAGATCGCCCGATTGCAGCGTAGGGACGAGGCTGTAATATTCGGAAAAACTCAGCGCCGGGATGCGCAAACCGGCCTGCAATTGTCCGCCGAAATCAAAAAGATCAGCGGACAGATCAAAATCATGCGGCTGTACCGCCTGCCCGAGATAGGTCAGGCTTTCAGACAACCCGATGTGCATCCGGCTGTCGGTCTGGCGGCCCAGTTCTGCCGATGGGGCGAAGACAAAAGTCATCCGATCTAAGCGTGACAAGGTCACGCCAAAATCAAGCCGTCGTCTTGCGACCAGCCTTGTTGCCAATCTTGGCCCCGACCTTGGCCGAAGGCGCGGCTTCGCTGGCGCTGTCAGCGGTCAAGCGGAAGCCCAAGAGTTTCGTCAGGTCCAATTCGATACGTTGCATTCGTCTGATCCCAGCAGCTATTTCTCTGACAGTTTGGCCGGGTTTTCTGGCCGCGTCAATTGTGGAGCCCGTATGTCCCCCACCCTGCATATTGTGACCACGGGGAAATTCACCGGCGCCACGAAAAATTTGCGTCCGGTGCTGGAGGAAGGTGGCATTGCGCTGCGCAACTGGAATTGGGACCAGTTTCTTGGGGCCGAGTCCGTGCCACATGGAGCCTGGACCTTGACGGATTTTGACAGGGTGCATGTCTGGAACGCCGAACTCGCCACTTGGCGCCGGAAGACGCTGATCACGGCCGGTCTGCCAGTGCTGAATGATCCCGCCCGGTTTCTGGGTCGGGCGGGCCAGATTCGTCACTTTTTTGCCAAAGGGATCAACAGCTTCACCTGCTGGCTGCCTAGTCTGGCCGAGATTCCCGATCGATTTCCCGTCTTTCTGCGCACGCAGGCAGCGCATCGCGGCAGCATCAGCGATCTTTTGCAGAATACGCGGGAATGCCAAATCGCCCTTGATGCCGCATTGGCGCAGGGCCATCCGCTGACCGACCTTGTTTTTGTGGAATATCGCGCAAAGGCTGATCCGACGCTGGGGCATTTCCAGAAACATGCGGCCTATCGCATTGGGGATCGCGTGATCCGGGCGATGACGGTGAATGACGACGGTTGGATGGCAAAATACGGGACGCAAGGCCGGGCAGCCGAGGCGACTTATGAGGCGGAACTGGCGGAAATGACAGCTTATGCCCATACAGACTTGATCCTGCGTGTCACAGATCTGCTGGGCTGCCAATATGGGCGGGTCGATTTCGGCATGGTGGACGGGCGACCTGAAATTTATGAGGTCAATTCCAATCCCGCCTTCAGTTTTCCTCCCGATGATCATCCGAGTCCGGCCCGCCGCCAGTCTGGCGCAATTTCGCGACAACAACTCCTAGACGCCTTCCGCGCCTTGGTGCCGCAGACGGACGGCCCCGAAGTCGATCTGCGCGATTTGCCGCTTTGGCCGAAACACCGGCCCTAGCTGCGGGCAAGATCCATGCGGCGGCGCATTTCTTCGATGGCCGGGCCAAGGCCCAGATAGATCGCCTCGCCGATCAGGAAATGGCCGATGTTCAGTTCCATAACCTGCGGGATGGCGGCAATCGGCCCGACGTTTTCATAAGTCAGCCCATGGCCTGCGTGAACCTCAAGCCCCAGCGATGCCGCAAGGGCCGCGCCTTTTTGCAAGGCGGCCAGTTCCAGTTGGGCCTGATCCTCATGCCCGTCTGCCAGCAATTCGGAATAAAGCCCGGTGTGCAGTTCCACCACGGCCGCGCCGATCCTTGCGCTGGCCTCGATCTGCCGGGCATCATGCCCGATGAACATGCTGACCCGGCAACCGGCATCGCGCAGCGGGGCAATATAGGCGACAAGCCGCGCCTCATCCCCCGCCACGTCAAGGCCACCCTCGGTCGTCCTTTCTTCGCGCTTTTCCGGCACAAGGCAGACGGCGTGGGGCCGGGTTTCCAGCACGATCCGCTGCATTTCCTCGGTCGCCGCACATTCGAAATTCAGCGGCACCGAAAGCCCTGCCTTCAGTGCTGCAATATCCGCATCGCGGATATGCCGCCGGTCTTCGCGCAGATGGGCGGTGATGCCGTCCGCCCCTGCCGCTTCGGCCAAGAGGCCCGCGCGCAAAGGGTCGGGCCATACCGAGCCACGGGCATTCCGCACCGTCGCCACATGGTCGATGTTCACCCCCAGCCGCAGCTTGCCCGTCATCCCAGCCCCCTATGGTTCGCCCGGCCCCTCGGCATCGGGTCTTTCCGTCTTGCGCTTCAGCCGCTCCGTCGCCTCGGCCAGGGCCTTGCGCAGCTTGCCCCGCTTTTCGGCACGTTCATGCGCCTTCGCGGCACGGGCTTTCTGATAGGCCGAAACCAATGGGATCGTGAGATAATAGGCAATCGCCGAAAGGATCACGCCCGGAATCAGGGCCCCGACAAAATAGGGCACATAGATATCATGCCAGAACTGGATCAGCCCGTCCCACTGCGCCACATCATGCGTGAAAGGCGCCTTGATGTTCCGCCAAAGATCATCCCCCGCTCGGCCAAAAGCATGACCAATCGCCTTGGCCGACAAAGGAGCCTCGACCCCCATGATCCAATGCCCCAGCGACATGGCCATCACCGCAAAGAAGGGCGTCGTCAGCGGGTTCGTATTGAACGTGCCCAACAGCGCCGCCAGCACATTGCCCCGCACCGCCCGCGCGGCACCCCAAGCCGCCAGAAATTGCAGCCCCGGCAAGGGCAGGAAGCCCACCAACGAACCGGCAAAAACCCCCCGGGCCACCCGATGCGGGCTGTCGGGCAGGCGGCGCATTCGGTGCAGCACATAGCGCGTCGCCCGCACGATGCCCCCGCGCGGGTAGAAAAATTCCTTGGCCACTTGGGAAAGGGGCTGTTTGTCGCGCCGCTTGAACACAGATAAAGGCCTAACTTCTCAAGGTTTTCGGGTCATATCCCGATGTCGTGAAATCTGTGCGACATCGGTCTCGGCTTCAAGGGCGGTCATCACCATGTGAAGATGTTCCAGATCGCGCAGATCGACATCGACAAGCAATCGGTAAAAGTCGGGTTTCCGGTCGATGAACACCAGATCGCTGATATTGGCCTTCTGATCGCCGATGATTGTGCAGATCCGTCCCAGAACGCCAGCGTCGTTCGAGATGGTCACATCCAGCGATACGGTATGCACCGCAGGATGCCGCCCCGGCTGCCATTGCAGATCGACCCAGCGGTCGGTCTGTTCCTCGAATTCGGCCAGAACCGGGCAGTCGATGGTGTGGATCACCACGCCCTGCCCGCGGTAGGTGATGCCCACGATCCGTTCGCCCGGCACGGGTTGGCAGCATTTCGCCCGGCGGAAAGATTGATCTGCCGTCAGCCCCAAAACCGGACGGTCGGCCGCGACCTCATCTGAATGGGCCTGCGCCAGTTCGGGATACAGCAGTTCCAACACTCGCCGCGCCGGAACCTCGGCACTGCCAATCCGCGCCAGAAGATCGGTTTCGTCGCCCAGCCCCATCATCTTGGCCGCTGTCCGAAGGGCCTTGTCGGTGGCCTTCTTGCCCACATGGTCAAAAGCCGCCCGCGCCAGTTCCTGCCCCAGCTTGACGAACCGACCCCGGTCTTCTTCGCGCAGTGACCGCCGGATGGCGGATTTGGCGCGGCCCGTGGTGGCAATGTCGATCCAACTGGCCTGGGGGCGCTGGCCTTCCGCCGTGATGATTTCCACCGACTGGCCGTTCTTCAGCCGCGTCCAAAGCGGCACGCGGATGCCGTCGACCTTGGCCGAAACGCAGGAATTGCCGATTCGCGTATGGATCGCATAGGCATAGTCCAACGGCGTCGCGCCTTTGGGTAGCTGGATGACGTCGCCCTTGGGCGTGAAGCAGAACACCTGATCCTGATACATCTCGAGCTTCACATTCTCGAGAAAATCATCGTGATCCTCTTCGTCCAGGCGTTCCGTCAGGCTGGCCACCCATTTTGCCGGGTCCACGGCAAAAGGGTTCTGTGCCCTAACGCCTTCGCGATAGGACCAATGTGCCGCGACCCCCGCCTCGGCCACTTCGTGCATTTGCCGGGTGCGGATCTGCACCTCGACCCGCTTGCCATCCCGCCCGGAAACGGTTGTATGAATCGACCGATAGCCGTTCGATTTCGGCTGGCTGATGTAATCCTTGAACCGCCCCGGCACCGCCCGCCAGCGTTGGTGGATCACCCCCAGAATGCGGTAACAATCCGCTTCGGATTCGCTGATCACCCGGAAACCATAGATGTCCGACAGCCGCGAAAAGGCCAGATCCTTTTCCTGCATCTTCCGCCAGACGGAATAGGGCTTTTTCGCCCGCCCATAGACCGCCGCCTCGATCACCGCCTTTTCCAGCTCGTGCCGGATATCCGCCGTGATCTTGTGAACCACATCGCCAGTTTCCCGTTGCAGGGTAATGAAACGCCGGATGATGGAATTCCGTGCATCCGGGTTCAGGACGCGAAAGGACAGATCCTCCAGCTCCTCCCGCATCCACTGCATCCCCATGCGCCCCGCCAAGGGCGCAAAGATTTCCATCGTCTCGCGCGCTTTCTGGGCCTGCTTTTCTGGCTTCATGCTTTTGATCGTCCGCATGTTGTGCAGACGGTCCGCCAGTTTCACCAGAATCACCCGCAAGTCCTTGGACATCGCCATGAACAGCTTGCGAAAGTTTTCCGCCTGCTTCGATTCGGCCGAGGAAAGTTGCAGGTTCGTCAGCTTGGTCACACCGTCGATCAGTTCGGCGATTTCCTCACCGAACAGGCGCGCCACTTCGGAATAGGTGGATTTCGTATCTTCGATCGTGTCGTGCAGCAGCGCTGTAACGATCGTCTGATCATCCAGCCGCTGTTCCGTCAGAATCGCCGCCACCGCCACGGGATGCGTGAAATAGGGTTCACCCGATTTACGGAACTGGCCTTCATGCATCTGACGCCCGTAGGCATAGGCCTGACGGATCAGCTCGGCATTGGTGCGCGGGTTATAGTTGCGGACAAGGGCGATCAGGTCTTCTACGTCGATCATCTGACCCGCCCCCGTGCGTGTAACGGCGTCAGTCGTCGCCGCCTTGCGCTTCCATCAGCATCCGGAGCATCCGCTCTTCCGACATATCGTCATGCATCGGGCGGTCGCCATCGGCGCCCATCAGCAGGGCCATCTGGTCCTCTTCCGGCTCGTCCACCTCGATCTGGGTCTGGTGGCTTTCGATCATCCGCTCGCGCAGGCCATCAGCGCTTTGGGTTTCCTCAGCAATTTCACGCAAGGAAACAACCGGGTTCTTGTCGTTGTCCCGGTCAATGGTCAGGGGCGAACCCGACTGAATTTCGCGCGCCCGATGGGCGGCCAACATTACCAGTTCGAACCGGTTCGGAACCTTGTCAACGCAATCTTCGACCGTCACGCGGGCCATCTGATACTCCATTCCGGACAGGAGGGGGATAAGAGGGGGCTTTTAGACCCCCTTCCTGAAAATGACAAGCGCCCAATACCCTTATTCCAAAGGTTTGATTGCATCACGGTCCTGAATGGACAGCGTTGCAAGCATCTGCTGCACGGTCTTGCCGGTTACAGGATGCCGCCAATTGGGGGCAATTTCAGCCAACGGAACCAGAACGAAGGCGCGGTCCTGCAAGCGGGGGTGCGGCAAGATCAGTTGGTCAGGCACTTGGCCTATTTGCGATTCGGGTTCTAGGTCCATCCAGTGCCGGTGCCCGGCATCATCGGGCAGAATCAGGTCTTCGACTGCCAAAAGATCCAGATCGAGCGTCCGCATCCCCCAGCGTTGCCGCCGCTCTCGACCAAATTGCGCCTCAACGCGATGCAGGGCCTGCAAAACTGACGCAACGTCATCTTTTGCCCCAATTTTCAGCGCGGCGGCAGCGTTCACATAGTCGGGCCCAACACCCGCCGGAAAGCATGGCGTCGAATACATTTTGCTTTTTGCATGTATTTCAAGGCCTTCCTCGGCCAATGCCGAAAGTGCCGCGAGAAGCGTCGCAACCGGAGGCATCTTGCCGAACGGCAGATTCGCGCCAAGTGCAATCAGCGCCAGCTTTTCGTTCGCGTCCATTTGAGCTACACTTTCGTATAGGTGCCGCGACACTTTCGTATCGGGTCGCTTGTCGATGCAGTATCACGACGCTACTTAGCCAGTTCCTAGGACGGCATCCATAGACCCAAATCAGTTTCGGACGCCGCACGGGGAAATGTTATTTCAAGGGGACGAAATACATGTTTTACAAGGACGAACGGCTTGCGCTGTTCATCGATGGATCGAACCTATATGCCGCTGCAAAGGCGCTGGGCTTTGACATCGACTACAAGCTGCTACGCCAGGAATTCATGCGCCGGGGCAAGTTGCTGCGGGCGTTCTATTACACCGCGCTTCTGGAGAATGACGATTATTCGCCGATCCGCCCGTTGGTGGACTGGTTGCATTACAATGGCTTCACCATGGTGACCAAGCCCGCCAAAGAATACACCGACAGCCAGGGACGGCGGAAGGTGAAGGGCAACATGGACATCGAACTGACCGTGAACGCGATGGAATTGGCCCCACGGCTGGATCATATCGTGCTGTTCTCGGGTGACGGTGATTTCCGGCCCTTGGTCGAAAGTCTGCAACGGCAGGGCGTTCGCGTTTCAGTCGTCTCGACCATCCGTAGCCAGCCACCAATGATTGCCGATGAATTGCGCCGTCAGGCCGACAATTTCATCGAACTGGACGAATTGCGCGATGTGATCGGGCGTCCACCTCGTGAACCCCGACCGATGGAAGAAAGCGTTGAAGCGGTGAAATAAGGAAAAGGGCGGGCCAGGGGACGGGCCCGCCCTTTCCGTTTCACATCAGGATGGCTAGGTAGGGGCGACAGACCTGACGGAAAAGCCGATGATCAAGCCATCTCTGACCCTATACTTGGCCGCGCCGCGGGGCTTTTGCGCTGGTGTGGACCGGGCCATCAAGATCGTGGAACTGGCGCTGCAAAAATGGGGCGCCCCAGTCTATGTGCGGCACGAGATCGTACACAACAAGCATGTGGTGGAAAGTCTGCGGGCGCAGGGCGCCGTGTTTGTCGAAGAACTGGACGAAGCCCCCGATGACCGCCCGGTGATCTTTTCGGCGCATGGCGTGCCGAAATCGGTGCCGGCCGAGGCGTCACGTCGGAACATGATCGCCGTCGATGCAACCTGCCCCTTGGTGACAAAAGTGCATAACGAGGCGCAGCGGCACCATGAGGACGGCTTGCAGATGGTGATGATCGGCCATGCGGGCCACCCGGAAACGGTCGGCACGATGGGTCAGCTTCCGCCGGGCGAAGTTTTGCTGGTCGAAACCGAGGGCGACGTGGCCCGCTTGCAGGTGCGCGACGCGGAAAAATTGGCTTTCATCACGCAGACGACGCTTTCAGTCGATGATACCGCGGGGATCGTCGCCGCACTGCAAGCACGTTTTCCGGGGATCGTCGGACCGCACAAGGAAGACATCTGCTATGCCACCACCAACCGCCAGGCAGCGGTCAAGGCAATTGCCGGGCGGATTGATGCTTTGTTGGTGATCGGCTCGCCCAATTCGTCCAACAGCCAACGGCTGGTCGAGGTGGGGCGCAGTGCAGGTTGTGCCTATGCGCAACTGGTGCAGGATGCCAGCGCGATTGACTGGCGTTCGCTGGAAGGCATCCGCGCCATCGGCATCACCGCCGGGGCCAGCGCACCCGAAGTGCTGATCAACGGCGTGATTGACGCCTTCCGCTCTCGTTATGATACGACCGTGGAATTGGTGGAAACCGCGCAGGAAAACATCGAATTCAAAGTGCCGCGCATCCTGCGCGAGGCGGTCTGATGCCCGAACTTTATGCCTATACAGACGGGGCTTGCAGCGGCAATCCCGGCCCCGGGGGCTGGGGGGTTCTGCTTCTGGCGCGCGAGGGCGACAAGGTTCTGAAGGAACGCACCCTGCAAGGTGGCGAGCGGGATACGACCAACAACCGGATGGAGCTGATGGCCTCGATCTCGGCCCTTGAAACGCTGGAGCGGCCTTCGACGATCATCGTGGTGACGGACAGCGCCTATGTAAAGAATGGCGTAACGGGCTGGATTTTTGGCTGGAAGAAAAACGGCTGGAAGACAGCAGACAAAAAGCCGGTAAAGAATGCCGACCTCTGGCAGCGGCTGGATGCCGCCCAAGCGCGGCACAAGGTGGAATGGCGCTGGATCAAGGGCCATGCGGGCCATGCCGAAAATGAACGCGCCGATGAACTGGCCCGGGCTGGTATGGCCCCCTTCAAACTTGGCCCCTCTAAGCAGGCTGGCGCATGACCCTAGTTCAAGGCCTTGATTATGCCGCCGTGGTCGTCTTTGCCCTGACCGGGGCCCTGGCCGCCAGCCGTTCGCAACTGGATGTGGTGGGCTTTATCTTCGTCGCCTGCCTGACCGCTGTGGGCGGCGGAACGCTGCGCGACCTGATCCTGAACCGTGAACCCTTTTGGGTGGCTGATCCAGCCCTTCTGCTGGTGGCCAGCGGTGCGGCCGTGCTGGTGTTTTTTACCGCCCACCGTTTTGAAAGCCGGATGCGAGCCTTGCTGTGGCTTGATGCTTTCGCGCTGGCGGTCGCCGTGCCGGCCGGGGTCGGCATCGCGCTGAACCATGGCGCGGGTTGGCCCATCGTGCTGGTGATGGGCATGATCACCGGCTGCATGGGGGGCCTCATGCGGGATGTGGTCTGCAACGAAGTGCCGGTGGTTTTGCGCCAAGGCGAATTGTATGTGACGGCGGCCTTTGCCGGGGCCGTGGCCGCGGTCATTGTCGCCGAATTGGGCGGAACCGCGCGCGAGGCATTACTGGCCTGCGCCGCCCTGACGCTGACCCTGCGGGCGGGATCGTTGGGCCTTGGCTGGCGGCTGCCAGTCTATAAAACCCGCCCGCCCCGGCCCGAAGCCCCGAAAAAGGGTGACTGATGGGCAAGCCCTTGCCGATGGCAGGGATGTGAGTTGCGCGAAAACTCGCTTTAAGGCAGGCTTTCAACATGTTGAAAATTGGCCTTTCCCTTGCTTTCATGTTGTCGATGGCCACCGCGCCCCTCTACGCGCAGGAGGCCTTGACCAAGGCTTTGCAGCTGGGCGCGGCGGGTGTCTGGCCCGAAGCCTTGGCACAGGCCGAGTTGGAAGGACCGATTGCACGGGACATCGTGGAATGGCAACGCCTGCGCGCTGGTCAGGGCACGGCAGCGGAATATGAGGATTTCCTGAGGCGCCGGGCCGATTGGCCGGGGATGCCGCTGTTGCACGAAAAGGGCGAAAAGGCCCTGGCCGAAACGACCGATGCGGGCCGGATCATCGCCTATTTCGCGGGCCGCTCCCCGGAAACCGGGGCCGGGTCTGTGGCCCTGATCGGGGCCTTTCTGACGACAGACCAGAAGGATGCAGCCTTGGCCGAGGCGCGTCGGGCTTGGGTGAACCTGCCCTTCGCCCCCGAGGACGAGGCAGCGATGCTGCTGCTGTTCCCCGAAATGCCGGTCGAACGGCATGAACAGCGGTTGGAACGGTTGCTCTGGGATGGCGATCTGACAGGGGCCAAGCGGATGCTGGGCCGGGTCGGTAAGGATTGGCAGGCGCTGGCGGCAGCGATGATTGCCTTGGGCGAACAAGCCGATGGCGTCGACGGGCTGATTGCCGCAGTGCCCGAACAGTTCAAGGATCATCCGGGATTGGCCCATGCGCGTTTCGACTGGCGGATGCGGAAAGACCTGTATGACGAATCGATCGACCTGATCCTTTCGCGTTCCCCCGATGCGGCGGGGCTGGGTCGCCCCGAGGTTTGGGCCGAACGGCGGGCCCTGTTGGCGCGCCGCCTATTGCGGCAGGGTGAGGGCGAAAAGGCCTATCAACTGGCGGCGAGCCATGGTCTGCAACCGGGTGGCGGGGCCAGCGCCTATGCCGATCTGGAGTTTCTGGCGGGTTTCATTGCTTTGCGGCGGCTGGATAACCCGGAACGCGCCTTGCAGCATTTTGTCCATCTGGAAGGCTCGGTCCAGACCGACATCAGCCGCAGCCGCGCGCTTTATTGGAAAGGCCGGGCGCTTGAGGCCGCAGGCAAAGGGCAAGAGGCTTTGGCCGCCTTTACCACAGCGGCCAGCATGCAGACCGCCTATTATGGGCAACTCGCCGCCGAACATCTGGGCCTGCCGCTGGATAAAGGTCTGCTGGACGACAGCGCCCCGCCCGATTGGCGCAATGCCGATTTCGTATCGTCCTCTGTGCTGGAGGCAGGCTTGCTGCTGATCCGTGCCGGGGACCGGACCTTGGCGAAACGCTTTCTGCTGCATCTGGCGGAAAGCCAGCCGAAACAGGGGCTGGAACAGCTTGCCGATATGGCCCTGCGGGTGGGCGAGCCACATATTGCCCTGCTGATTGCCAAACAGGCGGCGGAACGCGGGTTCATCCTGCCCCGCGCCTATTACCCTGCGCCCGAGATGATCCCGACCGACGGTTTGCCGGTCAGTCGCGCGCTGGCCTTGGCCATTTCCCGACGGGAAAGCGAATTCGACCCAAGGGCGCAAAGCCATGCCGGCGCACGGGGCCTGATGCAGGTCATGCCTGCGACGGGGGAAAAGGTGGCGAAACGCCTGAGCGTCGCCTTCAAGACCGCCGATCTGACCGAGGATCCAGCCAAGAACGTGACATTGGGTAGCGCCTATCTGGCCGAGATGGTTGAAGAATTCGGCCCCTCGGTCGCCTTGGTCGCCAGCGGCTATAACGCCGGTCCTGGCCGCCCGCGCCGCTGGATCGAAGAATTTGGCGACCCGCGTCGCGCCGATGTTGACATTGTCGATTGGGTTGAAATGATCCCCTTCAACGAAACCCGCACCTATGTGATGCGCGTGTCGGAAAGTCTGGTCATCTACCGCGCCCGGCTGAAAGGCCAAGTCGGCCCGGTCAGTCTGCGCGCAGAACTCAAGGGCGGCTGACCAGCCGCCCCGGTGCCCCGCGACGGGCATTCCACAGCGTATATAGTCCCGCCCCCACAACAACACAGGTGCCAAGGATAACCGGCAGACCGAGCGGTTCGTGATAGATGAAAATGCCGATCAGCGTGACCAGCACGATTTGCAGATAGGCAAAGGGCTGCACGGTTGCAGCCTCGGTCACTTCATAGCAGCGGATCAGCACCCAGTTGGCCACCAGCGCGATCAGCGCATAGGCAGTGGTCATGCCCCAATCCAAGGGCGTCATGTTCTGCCAGTTCGGAAGACCGATGGCCGACACCAGAATAGCCCCGATCACGCCCGAC
This sequence comes from Neogemmobacter tilapiae, assembly GCF_014652215.1. Classification (GTDB taxonomy): domain Bacteria; phylum Pseudomonadota; class Alphaproteobacteria; order Rhodobacterales; family Rhodobacteraceae; genus Neogemmobacter; species Neogemmobacter tilapiae. The sequence continues at coordinate 83,928 of NZ_BMYJ01000011.1, forward strand.
CAGAACAGGCTGACAAAGCCCGGCTCATCCCGCGTCGTCAGGCGTGTCAGCACCGAATAAAGTGCAAACATCAGTGCCGCCGACAGCGGCAGCAGCGAGGCAAAGGAAAAGACGCCCGACCCCGGTTGCAGGATGATCAGAACGCCGCTCATCCCGATGCCAATCGCCAACCAGTTCTGCCAAGTCACCTTTTCGCGCAGAATCGGCACCGACAGGGCCGCGATCAACAGGGGGCAGACGGCAAAGACGGCGTGGGAGTTAATCAGACCGATCAGCGTGTAGCCATAAACGATGACGCAGACCTCGGCGATCAGCAGACTGGCGCGGGCGATGTGCAGGAACGGATGATGGGTGCGGACAGCAGCGCGAAAGCCTTCGGGGCGGCGCAAGGCTAGCAGGATCACGAAACCGGCAAAGAACCAGTAGCGCACCATGATAACCATAAAGACATTGTAGGTTTCCGCCAGATAGCGGGAAAAGCCGTCCTGAATAGCGAACAGGGTGACGGCGGTCAGCATCAGGGCGATGCCCTTGCGTCGGTTCTGTTCGGTCATTGGGGCAGGTATCCGGCGGTCATATGCCGCTTATGCCCGTGTCCGGGCCGACGTTCCACCACGAAACCGGCATCCTGCAAGGAGCGGCGGACATGGCCGGCGGCAGCATAGGTGGCGAACGTACCCCCCGGTGCCGTGTGGCGGGCAACTTCGGCCATCAATTCGGACGACCAGAGTTCGGGGTTCTTGGCCGGGGAAAAACCGTCCAGAAACCAGGCATCCGCACGTCCCCGCCATTGGGGCAGCGTTTCGCGCGCGTCGCCTATGATGATTTCGGCGTGGATGCCTGGCAGATGGATCACCCGCGCACCCTTGGCCCATTGCTCAAGCAAGGGGTCGGCAAAGGCCGCAACGTCCGGAAAATGTGCCAGCGATTTCGCCATATCGACAGCATCCATCGGAAAGGCCTCGAAACTGGTAAAGCGCAGCAAACCCGGCCCCGCCCAAAGCTGCGCGGTGGCCAGCAGGTTCAACCCGGTGCCAAAACCCAGTTCCACAATATGAAACCCATCGCGCAAGCGTCCCGGCAGCCCATTGCCCGCATGAAAGACATGACCCGTTTCGGCTAGACCGTTGTTCAAGCTGAAATAGGGGTCATCGAACCGCAGGGAAACCGGCACCCCATCGCGCCAGTCCAATGCATCGCTCTGGTCGTTTCCCGTCATTCGCCCTACACCCGATCGCAGCGCAACATGGGCAAGGGCGGGCGGAATGTCCAGCAAGGCAATCTGGGTGATGGGGGCAGGCATCTTTGGCCTGTCCATCGCCTGGGAACTGGCGCAGCGCGGTGCCAAAGTCCGCGTCGTCGAAGTGGCGAGACCGGGTGCAGGCTCCAGCGGCGGGCTGGTCGGCGCAATGCAGCCGCATGTGCCAGAACAATGGAATGACAAAAAACAGTTCCAACTGGAAAGCCTGTTGATGGCACAGGCTTGGTGGCAAGCTGTCGAAGCGGCGGGTGGACAATCCAGTGGCTATGCGCGCTTGGGGCGGTTGCAGGCGGTCAGCGATGAGGTCGGGCTGGAATTGGCCCAGAGGCGCGCCGAATCGGCGCGCGAGCTGTGGCAAGGTCAGGCCGTGTGGCAACTGGTCCGCGCCACTGGCGGTTGGGAACCCCCTTCGCCCAGCGGCTGGCTGATCCGGGATACGCTCAGCGCAAGGCTGCATCCACGCATGGCTCTAACAGCGCTATTGGCCGCGTTGGCCAGCAAGTGCATTCAAGTGGAGGATGGGGACAGTCCGGGCGATGGCACCGTGATCTGGGCAACCGGGGTTGATGGATTGCGTGCGATGGGGCAAGGCGACGGGGTCAAGGGCCAAGCCCTATCGCTGGCCCTTGATCAGCGCAGGTTGCCACAGATCTATGCCGATGGTTTGCACATTGTGCCTCATGCCGATGGCACAATCGGCATCGGATCAACCAGTGAACGCACATGGGAGAATGCCCATTCCACCGATGGACAATTGGACGCAATGCATCAAAAGGCTATCGCCCTGCTGCCGGTTCTGGCCAAAGCCCCCCTCCTGCACCGCTGGGCCGGTCTGCGCCCGCGCGCCAAGTCACGTGCCCCGCTTCTCGGCCCTTGGCCCGGGCGCCCAGGCCATTTTGTCGCAAACGGCGGTTTCAAGATCGGCTTTGGCGTAGCGCCCAAGATTGCAACGACTATGTCAGAACTCATCCTAGACGGGTTTGACGCAATTCCGCCCTCCTTCCACACCTGATTCGAAGACCATTTTCAGCGCTGTCTGTATCTTTGCGCACAGACGGGGCCATATTCAGCCTGACAAAGTGCAATCACCGGACAGGCAACTGGCCCCACCAGCGCCTGAGATTTCCCCAGATCGTTTCCGGAGCTTGCCAGGGCCTCTGTTTCCCAGACTGCCTGCTCTCGCAATATTGGTCCCAACCGAGAGATCCTGCGGCTGATTCCCTTCAGCCGCAGGATGCAGGTTGGGCAAAGGCATCTTCATCTGAGTGTTGGGTTTCTGTGTCCAAGGGCACAGAAACAACCTCTGATTGAGTGTCAAACAGGCGACGCCAGTGCGTTTCTTGGCTTTGCAAGTTTCCCCCGATTCCCCCGCAATCCCGCCCGGACCTTGCCCATGCTTCTGGATTCCAGACAGCTTGCCCTTGTCCAACACCTGCGTCGCGCGCCGGTGTTTCAGGGATTGGAGCGCGGGCATCTGGACTATCTGGCCCGCCATGCCCGATTGGTCTCGCATGGGCGCGGCGCCACGATCCAATCGCAGGATGAAAGACCCACCCATCTGCGGCTATGTGTCAATGGTCGGATCGACAAACGGGTCTTCGGTCAAAACGGGCAAGACATTGTTGTTCGTACCTTTGGACCGGGTGGCATTTTTGGCCACGAATGCCTGGCAGACGATACAACGCCCACGCCCTGTGCGCATGTCGCAGCCGAGCCAAGCGCCACAATAGAGATCACCGCCGCCCAAGCGGAGCCTCTTCTGCAAGACCCACGCTTTGCCCGCGCCCTGCACGCCGATCTGGCGCGCGAAATTCAGGCGATGGACCGCTTCATCCGCCGCATGCTCGTCTGCAATCTTGAGGCGCGGATTGCCCATTACCTGCGTGACCATCTGACCGGCGACGACATTCTTCTGCCCGACAGCCAGCCGCGGATCGCGGCCAAGGTGAATGCCAGTCGGACACGGGTCAACATCACGCTGCAAAACTGGGTCAAGTCCGGCGAGATCAAGGTCAGCCGAAACCGCGTGACGATCCAAAGCGAACAGTTCTGGAAAAAGTATCTCGTGGAATGAAACCAGCCCGGAATCTGCATTCAACTGTTACCTGCGTAACAGGGCCTTGGCCCCGCCCTGTCGCATGGTCCGCCTTAGCCAAGGGGGCGGAACCGATGTATGCAGCAACCTTCTTTCACGATGCCGACGGCACCAGCGCCGTGGCCGAGATTGATCGGATCTGGCGGGCTGAATATCCCGCCCTGATCCGCCGCGCCCGCCGTTATGCAAGGGGGCAAGAGGATGTGGCCGAAGCCATGGTCGCCCAGACCGCCCTGCGCATTCTGGGCCATGTCCGCCGCGGGCAACTGCCCATCAGCAACATGGAGTCGCTGTTCTATGTTTCGTTGCGCAACACCGCGCTCGATTACTGGCGCGGCCAGAACCGCCGCCAGCGCACCTTTGAACCCTTTCCCGACCTGACCCCGGAAAGCGCCCGCGACACACTGGACGCCCCGGCGCAACTGCTCGCCCGGCAAGAAATGGACCGTGCCATGCGGGCGGCACGGCAGTTGGCCGCCCATCTGCGCGAGCTTTTTGATCTGCATATCGTCGAAGGCCGCTCCTACCGCGAAATCGCCGAAAGGCTGGACATCAGCGAGGCTTTGGCCCGCAAGCGGATGCAACTGGCCCGTCAGGCCTTGCGTCGTGCGCTGGATGATATTGACCCACCCAAGAAAGTGGCACCAACCGTTCACAACCCAAAGATGCGCGCGTCCTTTCCTTTTGACACACCGAAAAGCGCAAGGGGTTAGCCGATGTCCGGGACAGTGAATTCGCAGATCACCGATGCCGTCACCCAGACCAATGTCAATGTGGTGGCCTCTTCCCCGGCCGAAGCCTTGGGCATGCTTTACCAGATGGCGACCCATTCGGCGGGCCTTTCCCTGCAAAACGCGGTCAGCAGCCAGCAGAATCTGAACCAGATCGCCAATGCCGTCGTCGCCACCGCCGTCCGCGAGATCCTCGCCTTGGGCGGGGGAAGCAGCAGCTCGTCTTCGTCCAGCGGCGGCGGCGGCAAAACCACCTGACACCGTGAAACCCAGCGTCGGGGGGCGCGCGAACCATGTTCAGATTTCTAAAAAACCTGCGGAAAGAGCCTGAGATGGCCAATGCCATCGCGAATCCTTCTGCCCAGCTCGACAGTGATCTTCTGTCTGCCGAAGAGATTCTGGGCACTGTCGAAAAGGATGCAGAGGTCGCCTTGGAGGCGCCACTAACGGCCGCAGCGGCCAATGTTCGGCAGGCCGCAGCCAATGCCAAAAACGCGGGCAAGACGGTGCTGACCGGCGAGATCAATCCCCCCCCAGCGCCGCCCGTTTCGGTCTTGTCGGCCTATCGCCAGCGCAACATGGCCCCCCGCGTCAATCTGGCCGTGGACAATGCCGCGCCCAGTTCCAACTATCCCCGCCCCCTTGGCGGGTCCCCATTGACCGGCGGCCCCGTGGCCCCCGGCGGTCCGACGGATACCTCGGCGCTGAACCAGTCGGTGGTGCAAAGCATCCAGTTTACCAATGCCCAGGCCATTGACGCGGCCACGGCAATGATCGTGACGCCCGCCGATCAGATGATCGGTCAGGCCGCCGGTTTGGCAGCGCTGTCGTCGGCCCAGTATTACGACAGCATGACCAAGGTCGTCTTGGCCGCCCAGACCCGCATTCTGCAAAAGATCACGCAGGATGTGGTCGATGAAAACTACCTCCCGGCTTTGGAAGACAGCGGCATCTTGGCCGTCACCGAGATCCTTCTGGCCGGAGCCATGGCCGTCGCCGCAGCCGGTGGCGCGATGGAGGCCGCCAGCGCGGGCTTTGCCATCGGCCAATTGAACAAGGCCAGCGCCGCCAACCCCGTCCCGCCGATGCCGCAGGGCTGATCAGCCACGTTTTCCACGTATGAAAAAGGAACAGGATTATGGGTTTTGTTGCGGATGTGAACGAGGTCAAATGGCTGGTCGGATCGCAAGTCGATGACGCACGGCGTGTGATGCGCGAGGTGGACAGTTGCTATCTGATGCGCATTCTGGACCACCTTTTCGCACAGGGTGGGGCCATGCACGGCATTGGCAAACGCGCCCAAAAGATTTGTGATCAAGCCCGTGCAGTGATCGCCCAGCAACAGATTGCCCAACCTCTTCGGGCGGGTGCGAACCAGCCTTATGACGTTTTTGATATCTACAACATCGCCCCGCCCCAGCAGGGCGATGACCCCTATGCGCCAGCCAAGGCCCAGATCAGGCGACTGGCCACGATCAACATCTACAATGGCGACACCCTTCTAAGCCCCCTGGCCATCGGCGATTTCAGCAGTGCCTTTGCCGATATGCTGGGCGCATTGCCGGGGCAGAATGCGAACCCTGCACCCAACGCCCACTTGACCGAGTTGAAAACGCTTCTGGGCAGCCTTCAAGACCCGGTGGCGTTCAACCGCCTGACAAACCGTTCGCGTGTCTTTCGCCGCAACATCTTTGAACAGGGGCCGGATGTGGGGCTGGTCAACTGGTACCTGCCGCCCGAGGATGTGTTGGGCGCCATGGATCGGATGCTTGGCTACTACGAAACGGCCGATATCTCCGGATCGACCACGGACGCGCTGGGCGCCTTGGCAATGCTGTCGACGACTGTCGAGAACCCACATTTCATGCAGATCGGCACGGCGGATCAGATCCGTCACAGCATCGTCGAGATGATCAACAACGGCAGAGCTTTTGCTTCCTTCGCCACGATTGTCGCCCAGCAACATCATTCGCTGCCCGAATCTATGATGGCAATCAACCTGATTCCGCCTGTGGCGCTGCACCAGCAGGCGAACCAGAACGCCATTGATCGCTTCTATTCGCCCTATCTGACCAACAGTGATTTCGCTGCATTTGCTGCAATCTACACCGACTGGAAAGCCGCCCGCGCCTCCACGCTCAAGATTTCCAATATCGCCCCGAACGTGGCCTATACGCTGTTTGTTCTACAAGATGTCTATCAGATGCCCAACAAGCCGGAACTCCGGCATGAGGTCGGCCTGATTGTCGGCCTGTCATTGGTCGGTACGGCCCGTGCCGACAATGACCTGAACCCGAACATTTTTGGACGAAACGCCTACAATGCCTTTGTTGGCGGGCTGAATACCCCAGGGCCCGGCCCGGCCCCTTCGCTCCAACGACTTTCAGCCAGAATTCTGCCGGGGGCCGCCGCCGCCGCCCCGCTGATTAACGGGGCCTTCAACCCCTTGCTGGCTGGACGTGCGGCCGATGTTCGAACCGCCGTTACCAAGGGGATGATGTTACCCCCCGGGGTTCTGCAAAACGCAGCCAATTATGTCGAACTGATCGAACCCTTCGTCGGCAGCCCGATCTATGGCGTGGTGCAGACGGTCGCCGCGGCCTGATTTTCCCAGAACTCAAGGAGAAAAAAGATGATGGAAGAACGTTTGATGCGTCTTTGTGACGAGGTGGATCAGCTTTTGGCACAGGTGCTGGCCGACTGGTCGAATTCGATGGTGGACACCTATCGTCCAACCGGGTTCCCCTTTGATCGGCTGGCAGGTGAGTTGAACGAGGCGCGCAACGCGCTGTATCGCGGCTACCTGATCGTGGAGCCTGGCAGTCGTCGGCACCGTCGGCATGACGATAGCGAACCCGAGACGCTTCGGCGGACGATCAAGATCGACGTGGACGAAGAAGAAGTTTCTCCGTCGCGGCTTGGCCCGAAAAGCAAGAGGTAGCCGCCATGAGCCGGGCCGAACAAGATCTCCTACGGCTGTTGACCGTGGCGCGGGCCTGGCTTGACCGCGACCTTTCGGAAACGCAGGTTCTTCAACTTCTGACTTGGTTGCTTGAGACCGATGCCGCTGCCCCTGCGGGCAGCGACCCGGTGGGCAGCAACTTGGCTGCGGCCCGGGCTGCCATCCGGACCAACCGCCAAGCCACAGAAAACGCCATCAATGCGGTGATGAACGTGGCCCAACTGGATGCCCGCTCGGCCATTGCGCAAGCGGCGGCCATTGGCGGCTATCCCAACCCCGGCAGCCCTGCCGCCGTTGGTTATCAAGCGCCCGCGACAAATCATCACCACCCACCCCCTGCCATTTCCGGCGACCCCAAGATTGATGCGCTTCTGGCCGAGGCGCGCAATCTGGCGGATCTACGGGAGAGATCAGCCAGCCTTCCTGGCCCGGCAAACGCGGCCTTAGGCAGTTTTGCGGGGCGGCTGGAGCGGTTGATCGAAACGCAGGTCGCTGAACAAAGCCTGCGCAAGGCCGAGAAAGAAACTGAGGCTCTGGAGGCTAGGCTGAAGCGCGAAATTGCCGAACTGCGGGCAGAGACACTGGCCCTGCAAGCGGCACTGAAGAAAGACCTCGACCGCGAAATTGCGGCGGTCGTGCCCCCCGACGAACGCCTGCCAAAAGAGACGGAAAGACCGTCACATAGCGGCGGATGAAACGTCAACATCTTTGTTTCAACCTTCTGACATGAAAGGGAAATATCATGACAGCAGTGACGGCGGTGAATGATCGGATCACCGATGCGGTGACCCAGTCCAACGTGCAGGTCGTGGCCGATGGGCCCGCCTTGGCCATGGCCTCGGTCTATCAGACCATGGCCCATTCGACGGGTATTCTGCTGCAAAACAGCGTGGCCGCGACCCAGCAGCAGAACACACTGTCGCAGGCTGCGACGAACCAAGGCGTGATGCAGGTTTACAGCCTCGACACCACCGCAGCTGCCGCCTCGACGCAAAAGATCGGTCAGACCGGCACGCCCGACAGCATGGCGTCCTTCCTCGGCCTGATCGCCGCTTTCCAGCAGCCGCAGTCCTAACGCCGCTGCCGCCCCGCCCTTGGCAGGCTAACCCCTGCCATGAATGACCAAACCAACCCAACCAAGGAGAAAGACGATGACCTATCCGACCTCGGTCAACAACCAGATCACCGACGCCGTCACTCAGTCGAACGTAAAGGTCGTGGGCGAAGCCCCGGCAATCGCCATGGGCACGATCTATCAGACCATGGCCCATTCGACAGGCATCCTGTTCCAGAACGCCGTGGCCGCTGCCCAACAGCAGAATACGCTGGCGCAGGCGGCGGCGAACCAAGGCGTGATGCAGATCTACAGCCTCGACACGACCGCGACCGCCGGGGCGACCCAGAAGATTGGCACCGTCGGCACACCGGACAGCATGGCGTCGATGTTGGCTATGATCAACGCCTTCCGGCCCCAGCAAGCCTGACCCATCGTCACCGCAATTGGTGTCTGGATAAGGCTTGGCGAAGCCCCCGCCCCCAGTTGGGGCTTCGCTCCCTTCAATGCCAGATTAGGGCGCCGGTCAACTCATCATAGGCCTTGGCCAGGTTCTGAGCCTTTGCTGCCGCTTCCGCCTTGCCCTGCGCCAACAGCACGTTGCCCCGGATCCGCCAGATAAGCCCCGCCCACTGCCCCTCGCCCCGCTGGCCAAGCAAACGACAAGCCGCTTCGCTGTCCCGATCCGCCGCCTCCGCAGCGCCCAATACAAAATGAGCCTGCGCCACAATCGCCCGATATAGCGGCAGTTGCAGTTCAGCCCCAATGGCGCAGGCATGTCCCAAAAGCGCGTCCAAGGCCGCCACGCCTTCTGGTGTTGGCGTCTCGGAGATTGAAAAGACCTGCTCCCAGATCCGCCCGATCAGCTGCCAGAAACCCGCCCCTTGCCTGTCGGCCAAAGCAAGACCCTTGGCCAAATGTTCCCGCGCCAGATCGCTTGGTCCCGCAAAAAACAGCCCCGCCGCCCCAAAAATATGCAGCCACGGCAATTGTTGTTGCGCCCCTAACCGATCCAAATGCGCCAAGCCCTGCGCCAATGCCGCCTTCGCAGCCGCCAGATCGCCCCGTTGCGCATGGATATGCACCTCGGCCGACAGAATTGAAGCCAAAGGATCTGCCCCCACCTGCAAGAACAAATGGCCATGCACGGCCGGATCATATAACTCCCGCAAGGTTGCATTCGCCTGCTCTGACAAGGAAAAACGCCCCGAATACAGGCCAAAAGCCGATTCATTGACCAACCGTAAGATCTGCTGGGTCGCGTCGTCGGGAGCCGCCACTTCCCGCATCCGCTGAATAAACTCATGGCAGCCCTGCACCTCGCCCCCGATCATCCTTTGGGCAAACAGGCCATAGAGCGCCACCATCCGTTCCAGCCCGCCCCCGTCCGGTATCTCGGCCTCGGTTTCCAGCAACGCATAGGCGGCACCCACGTCAGGATGTGCAAAGCCCAATTTCTGCTGGCGGGCGGCCGCCAGATAGGTCAGCGCCGCCAGCCGGTGCCCCCCCGGCCTTTGAGCGGCTTGATCCAAATAGTGGATGGCCAGATCGAAATCGGCCCTTTGCAGAAAGGACAACCCCGCCCCCAGACAGGCCCGCGGCGCATTCGCCCCATCTTCGGCCGCCAGATAGTGATCGGCCAATGTTTCGGGAAAGCGTTGAACCCCCGCCGGGTCGCGCGCCTCCATCGCCAGCGCAAAAGCTTGATGCAAGGAGTGCCGCCGTCCGCCGGGAAGCATATGATAGGCGGCATCGCGCAACAGCCCGTGCACGAACCGCCAGCCTTCTCCACGTTGTTCAATCAGACCCGCCCGCAACGCCCCTTCCATTGCGCCGGCATCGGCCCCCAGCCAATCCAGTTGCGTCGCGGCGAACGAACGCCCGATCACCGCCGCCTTCAAAAGGCTGTCCTTGCCCGGGCCTTGGGCATTGATCAGCGCCTGCAAGGTCGCCTCGATCGTCTGGGGCAGGCCTGCTTGCCCCCCCTGCGCCGCCGCTTTCAGTGACAAAAGGAACAGCGGATTTCCCTCGGCCCGATCCAAAATCTGCTGTGTCTGATCTTCGGCCAACCCGCCATCCCCGATCAAAGCGGCGGCTTCCACACGGGTTAGCGGCGGCAGGTTCACCCTCTGCAAGCCCAGCGTTCCCGCCAAAACGGCCACCTCGGCATCCGGTCGACTGGTTGCCACCATCCGCGCCCCGGCGGGCAATTGTCCGGCCAAGGCCGAAAGCACCTGACGGCTGTCCTCATCCGCACCGTGCAGATCGTCAAAAACCAGCAGACCAGAATCATCGGCCAATTCATCCGCCAGCAGACGTGCCAGTGCCGCAATCCGGTTTGCCCGCCTTTGCGCCGGGGCGAGCCAATCGGGGGCGGTCCGGCCCATGACCTCGCCCAAGGCACTGATTTGGTCGGTGGTCAGGCCCCGGCCCGCAGCAGCATCTGCAAGATCACGCCCGGCCAGCCATTGCCCCAGCCAATCCGCAAACGGCAAAAGCGGACTGTTCTGCAAATTGCCGCGTGCCGAAACCCGGATCGCCCTGTTGTCGCCCAACGCCTGCAACAGGGCGCTTTTGCCCAGACCGGGCGGCCCACTGATCAGCCAGTTCCCACCTTTTTCCAAGGCGTCCAAAAGCGTTTTGCGCCCCTGCAATTGCGCAGGCTGGGCTAGGCGCGCTAACCGCCGCAGCCCCGTCACCCGCGCCATGGTCACTGGCTGCCGAACACCCTTGACCACCACGGCCTGCTTGCCCTCGATCAGCGGCATTGCCAGACGCTGTACGAAATCCAGCGTCGCCTGCGACACGATCACTTCGCCAGGTTCCGCCAGCCCCTGCAACCGGGCCGTCAGGTTTACGTCCAACCCGGTGATCTGCGGCTGGCGATGGTCTGGCGTCCCACGACACAGCACACTGCCGCTGTGCATACCAGCCCGAATGGCATGTTCTGATCCTGCATCCACCAGTTCAAGCGCGGCCGAAACCCCCGCCAAAGCGGCATCCTCGCCATCATGTGCCAGACCGAAACAGGCCAGAATCCCGTCGCCATAATGCTGCAAGACCTGCCCGCCGTGCCGCCCGACCACCTGAGCCGCACGCCGGTGAAAGCCCGACAAAAGCGCATCAAAAGCCTCCAGCCCCAGCCGCTCTGCCAGTTCGGTGGAACCGGCCAAATCGGCAAACAACAGCGTCAGGATCCGCCGATCCATCGCCTGTTGGTCCGGGCTGGAACAATCGTCCATCAGCCCCCCTGCCGGATGAAAGCCCGCGCCTTGGCGGCATTCAGCATCTGACCCGAGGCAAAGGGATTGCCCAGCGACCAACTGCACCAGATGCGGAAAGCGCCAGGCAGACCCTCGCCACCCTCCAGCGGGCGGAAAGCCTGATCGACGGGCGCAAAACCATTCGGGTCAGGATCGCTGACCTTCACCCGCGCATGAACGGGGGCCACGAAGGCCTGCGCCATTTCCAGATTAAAGGCATTGTAGCGCAGCACGCCATTGGCCTTGCGGGTGACAAAGGTCAGGTCAAGCATGTCGGAAATTGCCCCGAAAGCCGGATGCGTCGAAAAGGCCCGCATGTCGGATTGCTGTTCAAACTCTGCCTCGATCCTCATCCCCTTGTCGTCACTTGCCACAAAGCGCGAATCCGTCACAGTGATTTCTGCGGGGCTTTTCGGCATTGCATACCAAAATTTGCCTGCCCATATGGCTGTCTTGTTATTGACATACAGCTTGCGCGGATAAAGCAACGGCGCGCGGCCGCCCTGATCGGTCAGCGTATAGGGAATGGCATAGGTCGCCTCGCCATAGGGCGACATGGCGGTAAAGCCGGGCAGGAAGGAACCCCGCACGTTCTGATAACGGCAGAAGGACAGCCCTACCGGATGCATTCCGGGCGGCGCGCCGGGGGCCGGGCCCAGATGAATACCATCGGCCAACAAGGCCTGAACCTGCTCCCGTGGCAAATAATAGAACATGAACCAGCCGGTCATTTCCCCACGGGCAAAGAAAGGCGTCAGCGGCCAACTGGTGCGAGAGATGGAATTGCTTAAATAGGCGGCCTGATCATTCACTGTGCTTGCATCGGGGATGTCATCGGCCCCGACATTCGGCAGATCGACGCCCGTTACGGCGCTGGCCGCCGCAATGCCGGACATCGTCGCCCCCTCCACACAGCCCGCGTTCATCCCGCAGCGTGTCCAGTCACCCGCCAGAAACAGATTGGGAAAACCGCTTTCGTCGGGCGCAAGCCGGTGAAAGACGCTGCCTGTCACCGACAGAACATAACGTTCCGACCCGAACATGTTCACCCGCAGATATTGCTGGTCAAAGGCATTCTTACCCGACGGATAGAAAATCCCACCGTCTAGGCCCTTGCCTTTTTTCGCCTTCGGCCAGATCGTTGTCAGATCGCTGGTATTCCAGCCCCGCACCCTTTGCGTAAAATCCTCCAGCGTTTCGCCATCCGGTGCCGGCGCGCAGAAATAGGCCAGCGACTGTGGCCCCTGATCCGCCCAATCCTCACGCGGCAGCAGATGGGACATATCGGCCCAGGTATCCAAGGGTTCGGCAAAGCCCGTGATCACCGTCTGCATCGGGCTGGGCGGCAAGGCCCGTGCCGCATTGTGCTGCGCCACAAGACCGTCCCAACCCAATTCTTCTGCCGTCTGGTTCAGCCAGTATTGCGCCGCATGGGTGCCCACCGTCTGCACCTTTTCCAGCATCTTGGCCCAGCGGGGCGAGGCCTCGGACAATTCCGGCGTCAGATAGGGCAAAGATCCCAAGGATGCCCCCAGAACCACCAGATCGAAATCTTCACCCCGTTCCAGATAGTATTCCGTCCCCGTCGGCGGCGATTCCTCGGATTCGAAATCCACGCCCAGCGCCTTGAGCTCTGCCCCATTGGCCAACTGATCCCATTGCGGTTCCGATGGCCAGCAAGGCAGCCCTTTGACATCCACCAAAGGCTGATACGTCCCCGCCTTGACCTTGGCCTGCCGCACCATGCGGATCGACTGCACCGCCGTCTTGTCGCTGTTCAGATGCAGTTCCCGCGCCGCGTTGAAAAACTCGAACCGCACCCCCATCGCCGACAGAACCTGATAATAGGGCCCAAAGATCGTATCCCCCATCCCCGCCTGCATCTTGTGAAAGATGGCCGTCGAATAGGTAAAGATCAGCCGCGCCATCGCGCGGATCGCCGTGCCTGCCCCAACATCGCCCTGCCGCTCGGTGTTCCCCTTGGCAAAGCCAAAGACAAAATCATAGCAGCCCCGGATCGCCACGTAATCCACCGCCTTTTGGCTCGCGCCGTTCATCCGCAGCCAATCGGTGAATTCCCATTGATCCAGAATGTCATAACCCGAAACGAACGTGTCCGAAGTCACCACCCCATGACCATAGGCCAGCATGATCTCCAGCAGCATCAGCGCCCGCCGATAGCCGTCATCCTCCATGTTCGCCGGAGTCTCTGCCGCTTGAACCGCCTTTTGCGCCGCGCGGATCAGGTCGGCCAAAAGGTTCGTATCCGCCGGCGCATGTTTCAAACCATCGGCCGCCATTCCCAAGGCATGGCTATGAACCTTTTTCACCGACAGATGCAGACCGGGCGGTGCCTTCAGGCCCAGCGCGTTTTCCGAAAGCTCGTCCTTCTCTAGAAATTCGGCGGCGATCCCCAAGATCCGTTGCAGCATTGCAAAGGGACCGGGCACCTCGGTTTCGCTGCCCACGGGCCGGTCATTGGTCGGCAGATCAATCACCCAAGGCCGCCATGTGCTGCCCACATTTTCCGCGAGGAACAGATGCGAAAGCGGCTTGAAGGCCTGATCAAAGCTGCCCAAAGGTGCATCCGCCGCCCGCAGGCCAAGGCTGTTCAACTGATCATAACAGGCCCGCATGTTGCGAAAGGCGTTGTCATAGAACCCCGCCCAGATATGCAGGCCATGTTCCTCGATCCGCTGGCCATGCTCGGCATTCCGTCCGCTGGCGCCTTTCCCCCCGATCCGCCAGCCCAGCTGATAGACCGTGATGTCGTATTTCGTCTGCCAATCGGGGGTTTGCGTGATCGCATAGACCGTTGTGATGGCCCCAACGCCGCCGCCGATGACGGCAATCTTCTGTTTCTGCATGAACAGGCCTGTCCGTTCCGAGGTTCTGATACGGCCCTGCTGGAAACGGGAAACACGCCACTGGACACACGGGCAAGAGCCTGCGGCGATATGGGCGGGGCAAAACGGCGATTTTGGGGCATTTCGGGCCAGTTTGCCGGAACAGGCTGTTGATTGGTCGGGGTGAAGCTGCCATGGCGGGCCATTCCTTGCGAAAGGCTCGTCATGTCATTCACGGAACTTTCTGCCTTTCCTCTGTTCCAGGGCATTGATCCCGCCCTGTTGCCCCGCCGCCCCGCCCGCCGTTTCGTGGCGGGCCAGCAGGTCTATCAGCGGGACGATCCGGGGGGGGACGTGTTCTTTCTGGGCAGGGGACAGTTGCTGGCAGTCTATCTGGCCGAGGACGGACGCGAGATCGTCTTTGGCCAAATGCAGCCGGGCAGCCATTTCGGGGAAATCGCGGCCCTGGATGGGGGCGGGCGGTCGCTGGCGATCTACGCGCGGTCTGCCGCTGAATGCTTCGTGCTGACGGGCCCCGAATTCCGCGCCCTGCTGGACAGCCAGCCCTTGGTGCGGGAGCGGATGTTGCAGCATCTGGCAGCGATGGTGCGGCGGCTGACGGCAAGGGCCTGGCAAGGCAGCGCCCTGACGGTGGCCGAAAGGGTGCAGGGTCATCTGGCGGCGCTTGCCCTTGCCTTGGGGGTCTTTCGTGCTGGTGGCGTTCTTGAGAAGGCCCCGACCCATGCGGAACTGGCCGCCAGTCTGGGCGTGAACCGCGAAGCGGTCAGCCGGGCAATGTCCGCCTTGGCGCGCTCCGGGGCGATTTCAGGGGGACGGGGGCGGATCGTGATCCTGCAACCCGATCTGCTGCTGTCGGGGCGCGGCTAGACCCAGCGGCGGAAGGTGATCGAGGTCGGCCTGTCAAAGCCGGGATGCGCGGTCATCCCCACCTGCTGAAAGCCCAGCGCCGCAAAGGCCGCATGGTTTTCGACCAATTCCACCCGGCTTTGCAGCTCCAGCGCGGGCAGGCCCAAGGCACGGGCGCGGGCTTCGGCCTTGTCGATCAGGGCACGGGCCAGACCTTGGTTGCGATGGGCGCTGTCGACGGCGATCTTGCCCAGATACAGGCAATCCTGACGCGGCGTCATAAAGATGCAGGCCACGGGCGGATCACCGATCACCCAGACCTCGGCGCCTTCCGCCTGTCGGGCAATGTCGGCCGTCGTCAGGCTGTGCATCGACGAAGGCGGGTCGATCCGCCCCTCCATCCCGGCAAAGGCCGTCTGGATCAGCCGCAGGATCGCGGCCCAATCGAACGGGGCATGGGCCCGATAGGGCCATGCCTGCGTATCACTGGAAACGGGGCGCAGCAGCGTGAGCATGGCGAAATGATGAAACCGGCAAGGCCATCGGTCAAGCCTGATGGAATCGCACCCATATCTTGTGGATAAGGGGCAGGAAACCGCCATGGGCAGGCCATTCCGATTGACAGAACCCTGTCCGAACCCAACGATGCGGCCCTGTCCGAGGGAATCAGAAGGCCCGCGCCTTGCGCTTTACCAAGCTTCGCCTGAACGGCTTTAAAAGCTTTGTCGACACAACCGATCTGGTGATCCATCCGGGTCTGACCGGCGTTGTCGGGCCAAATGGCTGTGGCAAGTCGAACCTGCTCGAGGCTTTGCGTTGGGTCATGGGCGAAAACCGGGCCAGCGCCATGCGTGGCGAGGGGATGGAGGATGTGATCTTTGCTGGGGCTTCCACCCGCCCCGCCCGCAATTTTGCCGAGGTGGCGCTGATCATCGACAATGCCGAACGACTGGCACCTTCCGGGTTCAACGAGGCGGACCAGATCGAAATCACCCGCCGCATCACCCGCGATGCGGGGTCAGCCTATAAGGTGAACACCAAAGATGTCCGCGCACGCGATGTACAGATGCTGTTCGCCGATGCCTCAACCGGGGCGCATAGCCCGGCCTTGGTGCGACAGGGGCAGATTGCCGAACTGATCAATGCAAAGCCGAAATCCCGTCGGCGGATCCTTGAGGAAGCGGCGGGGATCAGCGGGCTTTACCAGCGCCGGCACGAGGCGGAACTGCGGCTGAACGCGACGGAACAGAATCTGGCGCGGGTGGATGACGTGCTGGAACAATTGGCGGGCCAGTTGGCCACCCTGGCGCGGCAGGCGCGGCAGGCGGCGCGCTACCGCGAAATCGGCGAGGAACTGCGTCGGGCGGAAGGGGCCTTGCTGTTCCGGCGCTGGGCCGAGGCGGATGCCCTGCGCCTGTCGACCGAGGAAGCCCTGCGCGCGCGGATCATGGCTGCGGCGCAGGCCGAGGGGCAGGCCCGCGAGGCAGGGGTTTTGCGGTCCCGCGCCGAGGCCGCGATGCCCCCCTTGCGAGAGGAAGAGGCGATTGCCGGGGCGGTTCTGGCGCGTCTGACCTTGCAACGCGATCAATTGAACGCGGACGAAGCGCGGGCCTTGGCGGCGATTGCCGATCTGACGGGACGCATTGCCGCAATAGCACGCGACTTGGACCGCGAGGCGGGGCTGAACCGCGATGCGGGGGAAACCATCCAGCGGCTGGAATGGGAACAGGACCAACTGCTGAAGGCGCATGAGGGACACGAATCCCGCCTGGCCGAAGCGGTGGAAGCCGCACGGCAGGCGGGAGCAGAACTGGCGGGGCGGGAAACAGCCCTGTCGGAACGCACCGAAGACATGGCGCGACTTTCGGCGCGGCACCAATCGGCGCAACGTCTGATGGTCGAGGCGCAGGGCGGGCTGGACCGCGCCTTGGGGGAAGAGGCCAAGGCGCGGTCTGCCGTGACACAGGCCATTGCTGCACGGGATACGGCAGGTGCCGCCTATGCCACGGCGGAACAGGCCTCCAAGGCGGCTGCCAAGGCTGCTCTGGACGCGGATCAGGCGCTGACAGCGGCAGAAACCGCGCGGGCCGAGGTGCAGGGCCGCGAGGCCGAGGCGCGGGCGGTGCGTTCGGCCGCCGAAGGCGAGGCAAATGCTCTGCGTGCCGAAGTGGCGGCGCTCGCGCGGCTGGTGGAACGGGAATCGCAGGCGGGCGCGCAGGTTCTGGATCTGGTGCAGGTCGAACCGGGGTTCGAGGCCGCCTTGGGGGCCGCCCTGTCGGATGATCTGCGGGCCCCCTTGGCCAAGGGCGGTTCCGGCTGGGTGGCGCTGTCGCCCTATGCCGTCGATCAGCCCCTGCCCAAGGCGGCAGAACCCCTTTCCCAGCATGCCAAAACCCCCGATGTCCTGCACCGCCGTCTGGCGCAGATTGGCCTTGTCGCTCGCGATCAGGGGGCCGGTTTGCAGGCGGCCCTTCTTCCCGGTCAACGCCTTGTTAGTCTTGAAGGCGATCTTTGGCGCTGGGACGGCCTGACCACGCGCGCCGAAGATGCCCCCTCGGCTGCCGCCATGCGCTTGCGACAGTTGAACCGCCTTGTCCAATTGAAGCGCGATCTGGAAGAGGTTGCCGCCACTGCCGAGGGGGCACGCCAAGCGCATGATCTCCTGCATCAACGCTTGGCCGAACTAACCCGCGCCGATAGTGCGGCCCGCGATGCGCGCCGTCAGGCCGACCAACGCGCCACCGAAACCGCCCGCGCGGCCTCGCGGGCCGAGGCGGAACAGTCGATGGCGGCCAGCCGTGCCGAAAATGCGGAACTCTCGGTTCTGCGTTTCGTGGCCGAGGCGGAACAGGCGCAGATGCGGCTGACCGAGGCCGAGGCAGGGCAAAAGGATCTGCCCGATCTGGAAGCAGCAAGGGCAGCGGTCGAAGCGGAAAAGACCACGGTCGAGGCAGCGCGTCTGGCGATGATCGCGCGGCGCACCGCGCAGGATGAACTGCGGCGCGAGGGCGAGGCGCGGGTTCGGCGTCAGCAAGAGGTGACAAAGGAACTGTCCGGCTGGCGACACCGCTTGGACACGGCGGAAAAGCGCGCCTCTGAACTGGGTCAGCGGCGGACGGATTCGGAAACGGCGCTTGCCACAGCGCAGAAAGCGCCCGCCCAGATTGCGACTGAAAAGGCGAAACTCGTCGAGGCCATCGAATTGGCCGAAACCCGCCGCGCCAAGGCCGCGGATGCCTTGGCCTTGGGCGAGACGACATTGCGCGAGGCGCAATTGACAGAGCGCGAAGGCGAAAGGCTGGCGGGCGAGGCACGCGAAGCGCGGGCGCGGGCCGAGGCGCAGGTCGAGGCGTCCAAGGCCGGTGTAGCGCTGGCGGAACACCGGATCGACGAAGAACTGGAAACCGATCCGGCAGGGCTTTTGGCAAAGCTGGGCGGGGATCCGGCGGCGATGGGCGATGTGGCGCATCTGGAATCCGAGGTGAACCGCCTGAAACGCCAGCGGGAAGCCTTGGGTGCGGTGAACCTGCGCGCCGAAGAGGATGCGGCCACCGTTCAGCAGGAACATGACACGCTGAAACAGGAAAAGCTGGACCTTGAGGAAGCGATCAAGAAGCTTCGCGCTGGGATTGCCGGGCTGAACCGCGAAGGGCGGGAACGCCTGCTGACCGCCTTTGAACAGGTCAACGCCAGCTTTGCCACGCTGTTCACCCATTTGTTCGGCGGCGGCGAGGCGCGGCTGGTGCTGGTGGAAAGCGATGACCCGCTGGAGGCTGGGCTTGAAATTATGTGTCAGCCGCCCGGCAAAAAGCTGTCCACGCTGTCGCTTTTGTCGGGCGGGGAACAGACTCTGACTGCCATGGCCCTGATCTTTGCCGTCTTTCTGGCCAACCCCGCCCCGATCTGCGTGCTGGACGAGGTGGACGCGCCTTTGGACGACGCCAACGTCACGCGCTTCTGCGATCTGCTGGACGAAATGACCCGCCGCACGGAAACCCGCTTTCTGGTCATCACCCACCACGCCGTCACCATGGCCCGCATGGACCGCCTGTTCGGTGTCACCATGGCCGAACAGGGTGTCAGTCAGTTGGTCAGCGTCGATCTGACCAAAGCGGCGGCGATGGTGGCCTAGGCGGCCTGACGTCCGCGCGCCAGCAAGGCACCAAAGAAGGATTTTCGAGTCGTTGGTGCCGCTTTGGCAGACGAATTGGGCAAAGACTGAAGCAAGCGCGCGACTTTTGCCTCTAGATCAATGTCAATGCTCAACATCAGTCCCTTTTCAGTCAGCATGGCGACCACGGCGGGATCGCAGCTGTGCACCCGGCGATGGAAACGCCGCAAGCCAGCTTCGTCCAATGCCAAAAGTGTCTTGGCATAGGGCTCATTAAAGCGCACCCCACCGACCTTTGCCTTGTAGTGGGCGGTAGCGACCCAATGCTCAACATCATCGCCGTGGAAATGAAGATGCCGCAAAGCCGGATGGAACGGCTGCCCTTCTGTCGTCGTGTCACCGATTTTGGCGAAATGCACGCTCGGCACCATGTCCGGAACACCTGTTCGGAAGAATGATTTGCCCAAGCGATGGCTGACCATCCCCCGGTGCAATGCCGGCGCAAATGGCCCAAACAACTGCTGGATCAGCGCCGGATCGGTGATCTGGCCGCGAAAATGCACCGAACGATAGATCCGGTCGCCCTTGGGCGTGTCGCCGGGCATTGCTTCGAAAGGCTGTGCTTTGACCGTTGCCAGATGCGCGGGAACATCGTCCAGTAACTCGTCGACTGGCAGGTCACTTAATAGAAACTCATCGGCATCGATATGCAGAAGCCAATCCAGACCACAGCCGAGATAGGTTTTCATCAGCACCTGGCGTTGCCGCTCTGTGTGGCGAAATGGCCGCTTGCCGGACAGCCCATTCCAAAACGACTCATCGCAGCGCGTCACCACGACACCTTGCGCCGCCTCCAGCACATCGGCGGCAGGGTCGGTCGGGTCGTCAAAGAACAGATAGACCCGCTCGGCCCCCATCTCTTGGTGATGGGCGACATAGGCCAAAACCTCGTCCATCGGGTTCTTCAAAAGGGTGCAGGTGCCCCAGCTTGCCATGTTTGACTTCCAATATGAATGGGACCGCACAAAGGGCAGCTTTGCGAGCCTTTGTGGAAAGTCGCCGAAAGCCCTTGGCCCGTCAAGCGGTCAGAGTGCTTTATCCACAAGCCAGATCAGCACCACCAAGCCCAACGACAAAGCCCAGCTGTGCCAAAGTGCTGTCACGGAATCATCCACAGCCTGCGGCCCTATATTGCGCCGCCCCTCAGCGTAAACCCAAGGAAAATCACGCATTTCCCCCGCATAGCTGCGCGGGCCGGACAGGGCCACATTCAGCGAAACGGCCATCGCCGCTTCGGGCCAACCGGCGTTGGGCGAGCGGTGCAAGGGCGCATCGCGCAGGATGGGGCCCGCGGCATCAAACCGCCCATGCGCCAACGCAATCAACACGGCGGTCAGTCGCGCGGGGATCAGATTCAGCAGATCATCGAATCGCGCCGCCGCCCAGCCGAATGCGCGGTAGCGGGGGGTCATATGGCCTATCATGCTGTCGGCGGTATTGGTGATTTTATAAAGCAGCAGGCCGGGCAGCCCCGCCACCAGATACCAAAAGATTGGCGCAATCACCCCATCGGAGAGATTTTCCGCGGCACTTTCAATCGCCGCTCTTGCAACGGCTGGTTCATCCAACATGGCTGTATCGCGACCCACGATCCGCCCGACCATCCGCCGCCCATCCCCCAAAGACAGGCGAAGCGCATCGCCCACCGCCTGCACATGCTGCGCCAACGATTTTTGCGCCAGAAGGATGGCGACCACCAGCATCTCGATCAACCCGCAGTCCGGGATCAGATGGATCAGCCAGCCCACAAGCAATGCCGCAAGGCCCAAGCCTGTCATCGCAACAATGCCCTTAGCACGGCGGTCTTCACCCTTGTTCAGTTGTGCCTCGGCCCAACCGACCGCCCGGCCCATCAAGACCGCTGGATGGGGCAAACGGCCCCATAGCCAGCGCGGTTCGCCGAGGGCAGCATCCAGCAGCATCGCTCCGATCAAAAGCCCTGCGCTCATCTCAGACCCTTCATCGCTTGCTCAAACTGTGCCCAGCCCTTTTCATCCCCCGGCAGGCCCAGTCGAAGCCATGTCGGATCATAGGGGAAGCGGCGTGTCCAGACATGCGCCTTGGCCAGATGTTCCTGCCAGTGAAGGGCGTCTTCCACCTGATACAGGCGGAAAAGTGTCGTCCCGCCAATGGCTTTGCCTATCAATTGGTCCAACCGCGCCGCGTCCTGTTCCAGCCTAAGGCGCGTCGCCTTGGCCCAAACCTTGTCCTGTAGGGCCAAGGCCCCAGCCCGCAACGCGGGACCAGACACGGCCCAAGGCCCAATCATCTGGCCAAGACGCGCAATTAAGGCCGGATCGCCGATAGCAAAGCCCAACCGCAGGCCCGCCAAACCCCAGAACTTGCCAAAACTCTTCAGGATCAAGGAGCCGGGCCGGGCGGCCAGATGGATCAGACTGGCCTCTGGCGTCACATCGCAAAAGCTTTCGTCGATCACGACGAAGGGGGCCTTTACATCCTTGGCCGTCCAAAGCCGCCCATCGGGGTTGTTCGGATGCACCAACACCTGACCAGCGCCCTGCGCCATCTGCCAGCCCGCCGCCGCGAAAGCCCGCGCATGTTCGTTGTAGGTTGGCCCCGGAATCTCCACCTTGCCGGGCGGCAACAACCAAGGAATGCGCGCAATCAGGCTTGATGCCCCCGGTGCCACCAGCACCGCCGCCGCCTCTGGCACCTGCCAAAAGTCGCGCGCTGCGGCTTCAATGGCTGCAAAGGCCGCTTTATCGGGCAAACGGTTCCAATCCTCTGCCGTAAAGGCTGGCAAAGGCCAAGGACGCGGATTGATACCCGTCGAGAGGTCCAGCCAATCGGTGGACTTGCCGCCGAATCGCGCCATCGCCGCATCCAACCCGCCACCATGATCGGCGGCGATGCTGAGGTCAGGAAGGTTGGAAATCGGGGACATCATCGACCTTGCTTGGCGTTTCCCCCTCAAACCCCATTCCCGCCGGCGTTTCAATCACCCCTTTGCGTTGCAAAACGGGCACCCACAGCAACGATTCACAAAATCCTCATCCATTCCCTTGATCATTGGAAACATCGGTCCAGAATGTAGGGGGATGAGGGTGTAGTCATGTTGGAATTTTTACCGAAAGACGTGCGTGAGGGGCTGGAAGCCGCTCGCTTGCGCGATTTGAAAAAGCGTTCCCGGCTGCGGCTAGAAATTGAAGGTCAGTCTTTTCCGATCCTGCGTCGCTGGAAAGACGGATTTTCCATTCCTGCAGACAGCGTCCTGCATCTGCGCGGGCTGGTGGATATCTATGACGGGCCCCGGCATGTGTTTCAGGCGCTGATCGTGGCTACGACGGTTGAAAATGGCGAGTTGAACTGCGATTTCAAACGCCATTCCCCGGTCAGCGAAAAACCGGCGCTGGATTTCTGGCGGGATGAAAACGCACCCGTCGGTTATCTGCCCAGCGCCTAAGGCAGCCTAGCCGCCTTGGCAGCCCCAAGTCTCAACCGCACGATCCCCGGCCAGCACGGTGATCCGCACATCTTCGCGGTTCAGCGCAAAGGGCTGACCGCTGTTGCCGACCATATCTGCTGTCGCGCGCAGTGTGCCGCCTTCGCGCAGCGACATGGCCTGACTGACCCAGACGCCCGGCGCACCGCTTTCCAAAACCACGGTTTCGCCTTTGCCTAGGGCAGGCATCGTCAGGCTGGCTGTAACCCGCAAACCATCCGCGATCGGTTCGACCGCGCAGACCGCGTTGCTCAGGCCCAGCTTGCGGGCGGGAAGCGGTTGATCCGCCAAAGCCGCGCGGATAGCAGCATCGCCTTTGCCATCCGGGGCCAGATCGGCGGTGACATGCACCTGTGCCGGAACGCAGATATCGCGACAAACGCCCAGATCGGCGTTCACCGCCAGATGAAGCGGCTGATCCGCATCTTTCAACGCGATCTCCACCGGCAGAACCAGCACATCGTGGTAGCCCAGCGTCTGCATCCCGTTCGTGTCAAAAACCACCGGACGCGGCCAATGCAGGCGCACGCCCGCGACATTCTGCGAGCCCGTCCAGTCAAACTCCGGCGGGATCCCCGCCTCGCCCGGCGCGCGCCAATAGGTTTTCCATCCGGGCGAAAGCTCCAGCTTCAGGGCGGCCATATGGGTGCCATCCGCGGTGCGCCAGCCGGGCAGGATGGTCGCCTGCACCAGATCGGCAGGAAGTTTGCTTTCGCCCAGCGCAGCGCTGCCGAGAATCGCAAGGAACAAGGAAGAGGCACAGGTTTTGATCATGCGGCGACAATAGGCAGCGCGTCGCCGATGGAAAGTCACTTTCGGGCGAGATCACGCAACCGCGACCACGGCGCCACTGTTGCGGGGCTTCACAGCGACGCAGGGGCGGGCCATATTCGGGTCATGGATCTTGGTGGCCATCTGCTGATTGCGATGCCCGGTATGGGTGATCCGCGCTTTGCGCAAAGCGTGGTGTTGGTCTGCGCCCATTCGGCCGAGGGGGCGATGGGGTTGATTATCAACAAACCGGCGCTTGATCTGACCTTTGCCGGACTGCTGGATCAGTTGAAGATTCCGAATGCCCCGGCAGGGCGGGATATTCGCGTGCATTTCGGTGGGCCGGTCGAACGTGGACGGGGTTTTGTGTTGCACACACCCGA
Organism: Neogemmobacter tilapiae; assembly: GCF_014652215.1. Lineage (GTDB taxonomy): Bacteria > Pseudomonadota > Alphaproteobacteria > Rhodobacterales > Rhodobacteraceae > Neogemmobacter > Neogemmobacter tilapiae. The sequence continues at coordinate 107,795 of NZ_BMYJ01000011.1, forward strand.
CTATCGCACGGGTCAGGCCACCATGGCCGTGCCCGGCGGCTACGGCATGACGGCCACGCTGGATGTTCTGCAAGCCTTGGCGCAAGGCGATGGGCCGGAACAGGCACTGCTCGCCTTGGGCTATGCCGGTTGGGGGCCAGGGCAGTTGGAGGCCGAGATTGCGCGGAACGACTGGTTGACCGGGGAAAGTGCTGCCGATCTGGTCTTTTCGCCCGATGATGGTGGTAAATGGGCGGCCGCTTTGGCGCGGCAAGGGATCAGCCCCTTGACGCTTTCGGCAACAGCAGGCCGGGCCTAGCCACCTTGGCGCTTCGACCGCAGCTTGGCGAAATAGTCGATCCGCTTTTTCAACTCGCGCTCAAAACCCCGGTCCGGCGGCGCGTACCAGACGGGCCGTTTCATCCCGTCTGGGAAATAGTTCTGCCCTGAAAATCCGTCTTCGGCATCATGGTCATAGTTGTAACCCGCACCATAGCCAATGTCCTTCATCAGCCGCGTCGGCGCGTTCAGGATGTGTTTCGGCGGGGGCAAGGAACCGCTTTCCGCCGCAGCCGCCCTTGCCGCTTTATAGGCCACATAGACCCCGTTCGATTTCGGTGCCAAAGCCAGATACACCACGGCCTGCGCTAGGGCCAACTCCCCCTCGGGACTGCCCAAACGCTCATAGGTCTGCCACGAGGCCAGACACAATTCCTGCGCTTGCGGATCGGCCAGACCGATATCCTCTACCGCCATCCGCGTGATCCGGCGCGCTAGGAAACGGGGGTCTTCGCCCCCCTCCAGCATCCGCGCGAACCAATACAAGGCGGCGTCCGGGTCGGACCCACGCACCGATTTATGCAGCGCGCTGATAAGGTTGTAATGCTCATCCCCCGATTTGTCGAAACGCGCCGCCCGCCGCATCAGCCGCGTCGTCAGCGCATCGCGGTCCAGATGCCCCGTCACCTTCCAGGCCATCACCTGTTCCACAAGATTCAAAAGCGCCCGACCATCGCCATCCGCCATTTCCAGCAGCGCCTCGCGCGCCTCGCCCGTCAGCGGCAGGCCGCGTTCCAGCGCTTTTTCCGCCCTTTGCGCCAGCCGCTCCAGATCGGCCAGCGTCAGCCGTTCCAGAACAATCACCTGCGCCCGTGACAAAAGCGCCGCGTTCAGTTCAAATGAGGGGTTTTCCGTGGTCGCCCCCACCAGAAGGATCGTCCCATCCTCCATATGCGGCAGGAACCCATCCTGCTGCGCCTTGTTGAATCGGTGGATTTCATCGACGAACAGCAAGGTTCCACCCTGCCCGTTCTGTCGCCGCAGCCGCGCCGTATCAAAGACCTTTCGCAAATCGGGCACGCCGGTAAAGATCGCCGAGACCTGCACGAAATGGCGGTCCGTCGCATCCGCCAGCAGCCGGGCGATGGTCGTCTTGCCCACACCGGGGGGCCCCCACAAGATCAGCGAACCCAGCGAACCCGCCGCCAGCATCGCCCCCAAGGGGCCTTCGGGCGACAGCACCTTTTCCTGCCCGATGACCTGATCCAGCGCACGCGGGCGCAGCCGGTCGGCCAAGGGTCGGTTGGCATCGGAAACAGGGCCTTGGGCGGCATGGTCGAATAGATCGGACATGGGGATAACCTAGGTCCGATCCGTCCTGACGGAAAGCCCCGCTATTTCAGCGTCGCCAGATAGGCCGCCACATCCTCGCCTCCCTTCGCCAGCTTAAAGGTCATCCTTGTCTTTAGCCCCGGATCACCCGTCTTTTCCTGCACCCATTTGTTCGGGTCACTCACATACAAGGCCAACGAAGCCTCGTCCCAGGCCTGCCCATCTGCCCCGGCAGCCAAAAGCGCCGGACCATAGACATATTCCGGCATCCCCCCCACAGGCCGCCCGATCACGCCGTAAAGGTTCGGCCCGGTCTTACCGCCCTTAACCACCACGGTTCCGTCAAAGGCTACCAGCGCATGGCACGCCTTGCACTTGTTGAACTCTTTCTCGCCCACCGCCGGATCGCCCGCCAAAGCCGGATTGGCCAGCAGGGCCAGCAAAACACTGCTGCGCAACAGCATCATTTATCCTCTCATCCAAAGAATATGCCCCTGATTCGGGCATGCGCCTCCAGACTGGAACCAAATGCCGGGTCAGAGCTTTGACCTGTGTCATGCTGCATTCGCAGCAATGTCACAGCGACGTTGCAGGATTCTGCGACGGAAAGACAAAACCGCCCCGTTAATGGCGAAAGACGCCAAGGAACGAAGGACAGGACAGATGGGTCACGCCGCACCGGATCATCCGCCCCGCCAACATCGCAGCCTGTTCCTGTCGGATCTGCATCTGGGCGCCATCGGGTGCCGCGCTGATCTGATCCTCGATTTCCTGCAAAAGAACCGCGCTGAACATTACCATCTCGTCGGCGACATCCTTGACCTTTGGCATGTCGTGATCCCGCATTGGACCGACACGCATCAGGCCGTGATCGACCATTTGCACCTTCGGCAGGCCGAAGGTGCGCGCATCACTTATGTCCGGGGCAACCACGACCCGGCTCCTGAAACGGCGCATCCCTCGCGTGCACTGCGCGTCGAAACCTGTCTGGAAATCGTGCATCAGGCCGGGGATGGTCGGCGCTATCTTATCATTCACGGCGACGGGCAGGACAATTGGCTATTTCAGTCGAACCTTCTGCGGCGCATCGGCAGTCGGCTGGACCATGGACTGCGGGCCTTGGACCGCGTGATCGATGATTGGATCCTTCGGCTGCGCGACCCAAAACGGGGGCCTTTTGCCAAGGCGCTGCATCTGCTGAACCATTGGCTTTATCCCGACCGGTCGCATGAACGGCGTCTGATTGATCTGGCGCGTCTGCGGGGTGTCGATGGGGTGATCTGCGGCCATTTCCACATTGCGGCGCTGCATGAACGCCATGGGCTGCTCTACGGCAACTGTGGCGACTGGTTGGACAGTTTCACCGCCTTGGCCGAGGATTTTTCGGGCCGACTGCATCTGCTGGATGTCCGTGCCATGGCCGTCCAGCGTGGTCAGTCGGCGCAGGGCCAGGCGGTGATCGCATGATCGGTACTGTTCTGGCCAGTGGATTGCTGACCGCACATCTGGCCACGGTTGGACTGGTCGGCTGGCGGCTGACGCAAGGCACAGGTCGGCGTGGCGTGATCACGGGCCAACCAATGATCACACTGCTGCGCCCAGTCTGCGGCGTGGATGCCTTTGACCGGGAAACGCTGGAATCTTCGTTCCTGCAAGATTGGCCAGACTATGAGTTGATTTTCTGCGCCCCATCCGAGCGCGACCCGGCGGTGGCCTTGGTGCGTGAACTGATAGCAAAGCATCCAGAAGTGCGCGCCCTGCTGTTGGCTGGGCAAACTCGGATCACCGGCAACCCAAAACTCGACAACCTGTGGAAGGGTTGGCAGGCGGCGGGGGCCGAATGGATTTGCATGGCGGACAGCAATCTGATGCTACCGCCCAACTATCTGCGCAGCCTTGTTGCCGCTTGGGATGACAAGACCGGCCTTGTCACATCGCCCGCCGCAGGCAGTCGCGCCGACGGATGGGCCGCATCATTGGAGGCCGCCTTTCTGAACGGCAACCAAGGGCGGCTGCAATTGGCTTGCGACAGCCTAGGCCAAGGCTTTGCCCAAGGCAAAAGCCTGTTCTGGAACAAGTCCCTGCTGGAAGAGGCCGGGGGCCTGCTGAAACTGGGCCGCTGGTTGGCCGAGGATGTCTCGGCCACGCGTCTGGTGCGGGCGATGGGCCGCAAGGTGCGACTGACACCCGCCCCCTTTGCACAGCCCCTGGGGCGGCGGAAGTTTCGCGCGGTCTGGGATCGACAGTTGCGCTGGAGCAGGGTGCGGCGCGACGGTTTTCCCGGCATCTTTGCGCTGGAGTGGGTGAATGGCGCCTTTCTGCCCGTGCTTTTGCTTATGCTGGCAGGACACAGCGAATTGCTCCTGCCCTTTGTCGCTTTGTGGTATGGGGCCGAATGGGCCTTGGCCCGGCTGGCGGGCTGGCCGCATGGCTGGCGCGATCTTTTGGCGATGCCGCTGCGTGATGCCTTGATCTGGCCGCTTTGGCTGGCCACCTGGGCGCGGCGCGGCATCGTCTGGCGTGGCCATGAAATGGATATCCCCGAGGCGAGTTGATGAGTGATCTGAGTGCCATTCCCGAACTGATCAGCGCCTATGGCCTGATCACCCTTGTCCCCTTGGCCATTCTTGAAGGCCCCATCGTCACCATCATTGCCGGGTGGTTGGCCAGCATCGGCCTGTTGAACCCCTTGGGCGTGCTGGTCGCGGCCGTCGTGGGCGACTTGCTGGGCGATCTTTTGCTTTACGGGATCGGCAGGGGCTTGCGGCTGGACCGACTGCCCTATGTCGGGCGCTGGCTGCGTCTGCCGCGTACGCAACTGGTGCCGCTGGTGCGGACGATCCGCGACAACGGCACCAAGATTTTGATCATAGGCAAAGTGACCCATGCCGCAGGCTTTGCTGTCTTGCTGGCCGCTGGGGCCGCCAAAATGAACCTGCTGCAATTCACCCTAATCAACCTGCTGTGCAACGTCCCCAAATCGGCGATCTTTGTCACTTTGGGCTATTTGGTGGGTGAGGCCTATGGTCGTGCCTCGGCGTGGCTCGGCTGGGGTTCGGCTGTGGTCTTTGTGGGACTGTTGGCGGGCGGGTTCTGGTGGCTGATGCAGCGACGGGCCGCCATATGTTGACCTGCCTGATCCCCGCTTGGAACGAGGCCCCCCGGATTGCCGCTGTCCTGCAATCTGTGATCGATCATCCGCTGATCGACCGTATTCTGGTCATTGATGATGGATCGACAGACGGCACTGGCGATGTCGCGCGCAGCTTGGGGGCCGAAGTGCTGCGAACTCCCGGAAACCTTGGCAAGACTGCGGCTCTGGTCATGGGCTTGCAAAAGGTGATGGATGGACATGTGCTGCTGCTGGATGCTGATCTGATTGGCCTGACCAAGGCTGATCTTTCGGCCCTGATCCTGCCGGTTCAATCGGGGCAAGCGACGGCCAGCTTTTCGTTGCGCGGCAACGCACCTTGGGTTTGGCGGCTGATCGGACTGGACTACATTAGTGGCGAGCGGGTTATTCCGCTGAATCTTCTGACGCCGCATCTGGACAAGATTGCCGCCCTACCACGCTTTGGTTTTGAAGTATTCCTCAACAAGCTTTTGATCCATGCCGGCATCCGTCTGGCCATCGTGTCATGGCCAAAGGTGGCCAGCCCAAGCAAGGCCAGCAAAAGAGGCTGCCTTGTCGCAGGATTGCGTGCCGATTTGGCGATGATCGGCGACATGTTCCGAACGATGGGCCTAGTAGGTTGTGTTGCTCAGATTTTGGCGTTGCGCCGCCAGCGGATATAGACCTGCGACGCAGGTTGTCCGACAGATGTCGTTTCCAGCATTGACGTCCTTCCCCTTTCAAGCCAGAGCTTGGGCATGATGGTTCCCGGCCAAACCACGCGCGGCCGGGTGAAAAGGGAATACGGTGAGGTGTAGGCAACAGCCGCCAAATCCGTGACTGCCCCCGCAACTGTAAGCGGCGAGCGAACCCCGATGCCACTGGCCCCTATGGGCCGGGAAGGTGGGGCAAGCCTAGACCCGCAAGTCAGGAGACCTGCCATCGAACGCTTAAACCACCGGGCGGGGTGCCCCGGAAGGAGTATTCGATGGACGATTCCCAGCGTCGGCCCGTGGCCACGCCCGCCTATTCCGTGGTGCAATCCGCGCCGCACCAGATTCTGGTGTGCAAAGCCTGCAAGCACAAGGGCGAGGCCTGCAAACCCGGCTTTGCCCTGCTGAAAAAGCTGCGCGCCGCGATTGAAACCGCGGGCCTTGGCGATGATTTTGAAGTGTCGGGCACCGCCTGTCTGGCGGGCTGCGTGCCTGCCCATGGCGAACCCTGTGTCGTCGCTTGGCGGGCCACGGCCAAGGCCACCTGGATGTTCGGCGACATCGACCCCGACCAACCCATCGACGACCTGATCGAATTTTCCCGCCTTTACGCCGCACTCGATGATGGCTGGTGCAGCGGCAAGGATTGCCCGCCCCGCCTTTGCGACAACACCTTGGCCCGCATTCCGGCCGCGATCATCGTCACCCGCGAAGGGGCGATCCAATGACCGCCGCCGTCGAACTCGAATCCGTTTGTTGGGGCCCAAAGGGGCAACCCGACATTCTGTCCGACATTTCCCTTTCTGTCCCAAAGGGCCAGATCGTCGCCATCTGCGGCGCGAATGGCGCGGGCAAGTCCTCACTCCTGCGGCTGATCTATCGCTATCAGCCCCCACGCCGGGGCACCGTGCGCCTGCTGGGCCGTGATCTTTGGCTGATCAACGCGCCCGAAGCGGCCCGCACCGTCGCCGCCGTCTTGCAGGAACAGCCCACCGATTTCGCTCTGACTGTGCGCCAGATCGTCGCCTTGGGCCGACTGCCCCACCGCAAGGGCTGGGGCGCGGGCCTTGCCACACCCGGCCAGCAAGACAAGGCGATCATCGACGCGGCCATCGTGCGGATGGATCTTGCAACCATGGCCGAACGCGCCTTTGGCACCCTGTCGGGCGGCGAACGCCAGCGCGTCATGGTCGCCCGCGCCTTGGCGCAGGAACCGCAGGTGATTGTGCTGGATGAACCCACCAACCATCTGGACATCCGCCACCAGTTGGAATTGCTCGCCCTGCTGCGCGGCCTTGGCCTGACCGTCATCACCACCCTGCACGACCTTTCCCTCGCCGCCGAATTCGCCGACCGGGTGATCGTCCTGCATCAGGGCCGCGTGCTGTCGGACGGCCCGCCCGAAACCGCGCTGGACGAACCCACGCTCGCCCGCGCCTTCAACGTCCGCGCCCGCATCGACCGCTCCGGCCCTGCCCCCCGCTTTTCATTTCACCTGTAAGAAAGCCCCTCCATGATCCGCCTATCCTTTGCCGCCCTGCTGCTGTCTGCTGCCCCCGCCTTGGCCTTCCCCGTCACCGTCAAAAGCTGTGACCGCGATGTCACCTTTGACACCGCGCCGACCCGCGCCATTTCCAACGATGTGAACCTGACCGAAATGATGCTGGTTCTAGGGCTGGCCGACCGGATGGTCGGCTATACCGGCATTTCCGGCTGGAAAACGCTGGATGCCGAAATGCGTGAAGGCGTGGCCGAACTGCCGGAACTCTCTGCAAAATACCCGACGAAAGAGGTTCTGGCCGGGGCCGAGGCGGACTTTTTCTTTGCAGGCTGGAACTACGGGATGAAGGTCGGCGGCGAGGTCACGCCCGAAACGCTTTCCCCCTTGGGCATCCAGACCTATGAATTGACCGAAAGCTGCATCCATATCGGAGCCAAGGCCAAATCCTCGATGGACGATATGTACAACGACATCCTGAATCTCGGCACGATCTTTGGCGTCAGTGACAAGGCGACGGCCTTGGTGGATGGCTACAAGACCCATCTGGCCAAAGTGACCGCTGGCGTGGACCGCAGCAACCCCCTGCGCGTCTTTGTCTATGATAGCGGCGAAGAGGCCCCCTTTACCGCCGGAAAATACGCCATGCCGACGGCCCTGATCGAGGCGGCCGGGGGTATGAACATCATGGACGATCTGGAAAAATCCTGGGCCGAAATCGGCTGGGAGGCTGTGGTCGAACGCAATCCGCAAGTGGTGGTGATCGTGAACTATGGCGATGTGACCGCCGAACAAAAGATCGCCTTCATGAAGGAAAGCCCCGCCTTCGCCAGCATCGACGCTGTGAAAAACGACCGTTTTGTGGTGCTGGAATATGTCGAGGCGACCCCCGGCCCGCGCAACATCAAGGCTGTTGAAAAGCTGGTCGCAGGTTTCGCGGAATGACCGACGCCACCGCCCCCCATCCCTTGGCCCCCCACCGCCTCGCTCGTCGCATCGGCTTTCGCGCGGGCGGTCTGCTCTTGGCCTTTGGCCTGCTGCTGATCTCGGTCATCATCGCCGTCTCGGTGGGGGCGGTGGGCATTCCCCTGCGCACGGTCTGGGGCATCGCCCTGGACCACATCGCCCCCGGTCTGATCACCCCGGATTGGAGCGCGGGCCGCGCCAACATCGTCTGGGAAATCCGCTTTCCAAGGGTCATTCTGGCGGGCTTTGTCGGGGCGGGCCTTGGGCTCGTTGGGGCGGCCCTGCAGGCCGTGACCCGCAACCCCTTGGCCGACCCGCATCTTTTGGGCATTTCTTCGGGCGCGGCCTTTGGGGCCATTCTGGCACTGATGCACACGGGGATGTTTCTGGGCCTGCTGACCGTGCCGCTGCTCGCCTTCTGCGGGGCCTTGATGGCCACGCTCATGGTTCTGGGCGTCGCCCGCGTGGCCGGGGCCACCAGTGCCGACCGTCTTATTCTGGCGGGCGTCGCCATCAGCTTTGTCATCATGGCCGGGGCCAATATCCTGATCTTTCTGGGCGACCCCCGCGCCACCCATACGGTTGTCTTCTGGATGCTGGGCGGCCTTGGCCTTGCGCAATGGTCGCATCTGGTCTGGCCTCTCGCCGTGCTGCTGCCCTGCGGGCTTTGGCTTTGGGCGCAGTCCGGGCGGCTGAACGCCATGTCCTTGGGCGATGAAACCGCCGCCAGTCTGGGGATCGAGGTCGGCCGCTTTCGCCTGACCGTCTTTGTCATGGCCGCCCTGATCACCGGGGTCATGGTCGCCTTTTCCGGCCTCATCGGCTTTGTCGGTCTTATGATGCCGCATCTCGTGCGTCTCGTCACAGGCGGCGACAATGCCCGTGTCTTGCCCGGTTCCGCGCTGGCCGGGGCCGTTTTCTTGGTTTGGGCCGATGCTGGCGCGCGTGTCGTGATGGCCCCCGAGGATTTGCCCATTGGTATCGTTACAGGACTCTGTGGAGGACTATTCTTTATCACGATGCTGGCACGACGGCAGTAGCGTCAGGTCGAACGGAAAGCGGGGATGGGCTTGTCAAAGTCAACGAGTTGTTGCCGGATCTGCTCGCCTTTTCGACAGGCGTGAATAAAAACCGTTCTGCGCCATAGATCGTCACAAGGCCGAAGGGGCCCCGGCGCGCTGCGCAACCGGGTGATTCAATTTCTGAACGGGATAACCCCCACGAAAGTAAGAGGGATAAATTGAATTTTCTCGACAAGTTTAACCAAAGAATTTTGAATAAAGACTAGCTGATATATTGAGGCGCCGATTTCGGCGCCCCGCAGCAGGCGAAAAGCGATCGGCCTGTTGCCAAATAAGGGGAATAAGGGCGTCGACAGCGGCCTAGAGTAGATCAGCGGCACATTGCTGAACTGGGCTGCGTAACGCAGCATCACATCCAGCGTATCGAACCCGGTCAGCCGCAGCAGCGGGCCTAATTCGAGCGCGGCCACCGCACCATCAGCTAGGAATGGCTGGATCGGTACATCCTAATGACCATCGAGGAGGGATCACACTTCGCTACGCAATGGCTTTGAGCGTGCCCAAACGACCGCCCGACCCGACCATGAGCATCGCCGTCATTGACCTATTGTTGACCCGCAAATTTCGCTCTTGCCCCCCTTCGCTATTTCTCCCTCCGCTTCAGGCTTCCGACGATCGCGCGTATCTCGTCCTCGAGATGCTGGCCACGGTAGACGAATGATGTCTCGTGCCGGGCATACTGGCCCTGCCGATCAGCGCTCAGCCAGTTGTAGGACCCGATACACAGTAGGTCGCTGTCGATTGCCACGATCTTGCTGTGCAACTTCGGCAGCTTGTGGAGACGGACCCCGATCTTGGCAAAGAGCTTCTCGACCGCTTCCATCTGGGTCTGGCCACCGGCGGCCGGTCCCTCGTTGAGCAAGGGGTCGGCGAACACATCGATCTCGGCACCTCGACGGATAGCCCCTTCGAAGGCGGCGATCAGGCCGACGCGTTCCATCGTGCCCGCGATCACCCAAGGGCTGACGATCGTGTAGCGCCGCCCACCCGCAGAAAGTGCGTCCAGCAAGAATGCATCGTGCCCGACAGCATCCCGCAGCATCTGGATCTGGCCGCTTCCTTGTTTCAGGTCCGTCCGGGGCTCGGCCGCGAACTCAAGCGCATTGGTCTCTGAGGCGAACAGGAACTCCGACAAGATCGAACGGGGCGATCCGGTCTGTGCTGCGGCCATGACATCCATATCGCCGAAGACGAGGCAGTTGTCCTTGGCTCGAGAGACGGTAACATTCAGCATGCTAGGCGATGCATCGACGAAGCCGCCGTCGGCGTGCTTGGAATAGACGGGGGAGAAGATCACGACCGGCCGTTCAGCGCCCTGGAGGGCGTGGACCGTGCCAATGGTCATGCCTTCGCGCCCGTCCACCGAAATCCTCCGGCTGGCACAGGCGTCGCGGATTTCGCGCACCTGACGGCCAAAGGGCGTGACGATCCCGACAATCTGCTCAAGGGGCCGACGATAGCGCGCCTCAAGCCCAGCGCGGTTTTCATCAAGCCAGGCGGCGATCGTCTGAGCCTCAAGCAGGTTGGCCCGACTGCTGCCCGAGGTCACCGCTCGCCCATCGATATGGAGATACCCAAGCGCCGGAAGTCCTGCGTCTGCGGGGGCCTTTCCCCGCAGCGGCCGGAGCTTTCCCTTGTAGCACAAAGCATTGCTGAAGCTGATGATCTCGTCATAGCACCGCCGATGCTCGAAGAGGTAGAGCCCCTTCTCAAGATCAGGATAGGGTGACACACGGCAGGCCTCTTGCGCGAGGCGCATCGCACTGCCGGTTGTGCTGCAAATCCCGCTTGCTGACAGCGCATCAATGTCGGTCTCTCCGCCCAGAAGCCCGCAGTTCCGAAGATTGCCGACGTCAACCGGTCGCGGCACTGAAGAGATCGGTTCGATCTGCTGCGTATCCCCGATGACAAGGGCGCGTTTCGCGAGGGCGAACGATGCTCCAGCGACCTCGGGCAGAACCTGACCAGCCTCGTCGACGATCAAAAGGTCGATGAAGTCGAAAAGGTACTCTGTCGCCCATTTCCCTCCATCGCGCCGTGTGTAGGTCATCTTGCCGGGCAGGCTGGCGAAGGTGGCCACGGCGCAAGGCGTCAACATCATCCGACGATGCCACCGGGGAATGACGGTCGCTTTGCCATTCTTACCCTTCGCAGCAACGATTGCGGCGAGGTCGGCCTCCATCGCCAGCAGCCAGCGCCCTTCCCAGTAGTGCGTCGCCAAAAGGAACAACGGGAAGCGGGTTTCGAGGTCTGCACGGCGTTCCAGTTCGGCGATGTCGTCACCACTGCTGAAGGCTGACACTGCGCCTTCCCAGCTTCTTTCCGCCTCAAGGAACTCGCGACGCAGGGCCCTCGCCCTTACGAGTGCCTGTTCAGCAGCCTTTAGCGCTGCCTCTGCTGACCCCAGTTCGGTCCTGACCCGATCCTCGATCTCGCTGACGCGCTTTGCGTTCTCCAAGCCTGGCAACAGATCGCCGATTGCCAGCCGGGCGCGCAATGCGCGCTTTTCCTTGACCGACGAAAGGAACCCAACAACTGCCGTCAGCGAGGACTCCGAAGCCAGATGCTGATCAAGCGCCGCCCTTGCCCCCCGCAGCCTCTCGAGCGCGGCAGTGCGCTGGGCGACGTCTTCTGCCCGTCTAGCCTCAGTTGCTTCGGGGTCGGGGCCTAGTTGCGCGTTGAGGGCTTCAGTCGCCGCATGGCGTGCGCTGGCGGCTGTATCGATGCGAGAAAGCTTCTCGACCTCGGCTGCCATCCGCCTTTGAAGGGCCGACACCACAGAAGCCACGTCAGGGTTCGGCGTGTCCGGAAAGGCGACCCTAGCGGCCAGCAAGTACGCTTCCTTTGCGCGCTGGACATAGGCAACCGTTTCTCGCTCGGTCTGGAACTCTTCGGTCTGGTAGCGACGCGCCGCTTCCAGTCGCCGCGAGTGCGAGGCAAGGAACATCCCAAAGCTCTCCACCTCGGGCAGCCACCGCCCGGCGAAGCGCCCCTCCCCTTTTCCGAAATCCTTCCCAAAGGCGTCGATGATGTTCGTGACAGCCTGGTTGTTGGACGATGCTGCGACGATCACTGGCGGATCGTCTCCACGAAGCGCAGCACGCACCCAGAGCCCGGCGACGGCCGAGAGCAACATGGTCGTCTTGCCGGTGCCGGGCGGGCCGTTGACGGCTATCACCTCGCCCGGTGCGGACGTGTCCAGCCAAGCCAAGACCTGCCTCTGATGTTCGGCAAGCGGGAAGGTCGCATTCGAATGTCCAAGGCGCCGCGCGAACTCCCTCTCGATCCGATGGTCAAGGCCACCTACTACCTTACGTGGCTGCGCGATCTGCCCAAGTAACGGGGCAGCGGGCTTTTCGGCGAGGAGCTTGTCGTATAGATCAAGGATGCCGCGCACCGTGGCATTGGCATCTTCGGCGAGTTCGAGGAACCCCAAACCGATCGGTTGGTAGTCCGCATCACCACGCGGCCAGCCCTGCGAAACCGCATCTACCATCTTGCGGCAATGACCAAGGTATTCCTGCCATGCGCCTTCGCCTGCCATTTCCGGCAGGGGACTTTCCGTCAGAAACGAGTCCAGCGCATCAACCGATCCGATGGCAAACTCGCCGGAGGGCAAAGGCGTTAGCAGGTCGCGCGCCAAAGCATTTCGGGTGGGGGTGATCCGCCCGGCCCTATCAACCGTCGCCTCGGTCACCACAGGCGCGACGATTTCCGGCAGCCCGCCCGCCCACGCGGCCCCATGCGACGATTTCCGCGCCATCACCAACGGCCAGAACCGAATACCCATGGCTTTGGCCGAAGCCTGACCGCGGAAAACACGCTCGATAACCTCAACGGGCAAAACGCCGGACTTCAGTGCTTCGGCCGGTACGTCCACAAACCGCTTCCGATCGGCTTGCGTGAACTTCCCTTCACCAAGCGCCCCGTCGGCAAGCGCGGTCCGCCAGTATCGAAGTATTGCTTCCCTCGCCTCAGTCATTTGGAGCGGTTGCCCGGTCCAAAGACGCGGACCGCCCGCTTCGCGGCTAGGGAATGCCCGTCGATCGCTTGTTCGAAATCAGTCCAGCCAGAAAACCCAAGTCCAACGTCTTTCATCGTAAATCCATTGCCGTCGATCATACTGCCCGACGATGCACGCCTTAGGATTGCTGCGCAATGGTATGTTCATGAGTATGTCCGTCGACGTAGCTCGCTGCACGACTATGCGTGCTGTTGCGGTTTTTCTTTGGCGGTGTTGATGTTGGGTACACGAATGCACAAAGGGCCCCGCGGGGCGTTGTTCGTGTCTTTGATCTTACGCGATTTTCTGGTTGCGGGGGCAG
>NZ_BMYJ01000012.1:0-20391 GCF_014652215.1 Neogemmobacter tilapiae
CACAGTCCTCAAACGAGGATCAAAATGGACCCCCACCGCAATCTGAACACGGTTGCTACGGTTCGTGGGGTGTGTCGGTGGGTCTGTTCTTTTCGTGATGGATCAGCGGGAAGGGGGGAAGCCAAGCCTCGCGTCGGAGGGTCCAGAGTTCGTAGGTGGGGGTGAACTGGTCGGGGGCGTCGAAGGCGCCGAGGTTCAATTCAACCTCATTCCCGCTGCGGCCAAAGACGGGCGAGCCGCAGTTGGGGCAGAAATGCCGGTTGTTGTAATGCCGCGTTTCGCCCTGCACCGTGACGGCGCTGGCGGGAAAGATCGCCGAGCCATGAAACAGCGCCCCGTGATGCTTGCGGCAATCGAGACAATGGCACAGGCCCACGCGATTGGGCTGGCCCTTGGCGAGGAAGCGGACCTTGCCGCAGAGACAGCCGCCGGGGTGTTGGGACATTTTGGGGCCTTGGGTTGGCGTTTGCGCCGACATTGTGGGGAAGTGCCGAGTCGGGGCAAGCCCCCGACCTACGCATGGCGGAAAAGATGAGAAGCGCCGCCAATTGGTTTGGCGAGGTCGGTGCGGCTGAGTGGCGAGCGCGAAAACAACCTTCTGATTGTGCGGCTATGAACCTGCTGGCAACTTGTATTTTGCAGGGATGTTGATCACGCGACCGTCCTTTGTCACATATCGTTCATCCAGACGCGCCGCTTTGATTTTGCCTTTCGGCAGTTCAAACAAGGGTTTCAACGACCTTGCGCGCGCTAACCGCCCCGGTGGGCATACGACGTCGATCTGCTTTGCACCCGGTAGAGCCCGCGCCATTGCGACGGCGCTGGACATATCCGTGTCTGCGGAAATGACAATGGCCCGATCAAAAAGGTCAAGGAACGTGTCCTTCACCAAGTGAATCGCAATGTTGACATCGGTTTCTTTCTCTTCGTGGGTTTGGTACTGGGCACCGCAGACTTTGCATTTCAGAAATTTCTTCTTGAAGTTCCCTGCGATGAATTCGACGCCTTCACATCGAAGAGCCTCGACGTAAGCGCGATGTCGCAGCATTGCATCGGGCATCCAAGTCGCAAAGGCCGAGAAGTATTTCACAGCGTTAAGAATTTCATTTTCGCGGATTATGCTGTTCGAAAGCCTGCGCAGGCACAGCCATTTGAGGCTGTCATCGTGCAGTTCGTCGAGCGCATGATAAAGGTTGAATCCGTCAATATAGACAGCGACGCGACGTTGAGCATTCCCTTGCATGCAACCCCCAAAGAAAAAGGCCGCGCCTTTCAGCGCGGCCCTATCTCGCCGGATATACCGAACGAGGTGGATAACTGAAATATGGGCGCTTTGGCGTCCCTGTCAACACGCTATAGCGTGAAATGGTTCACGAATGGTGAACAGCAGTGTTCGCTTGCCCCCTCACCCCTGCAACGTCCGCACCCCATAGCCCTCATCCCGCGCCTTCATCGCGCTTACCGCGGCAATCGCGGCGGCGGCGGTTGTGAAATAGGGGATCTTGTCCATCAAAGCCACGCGGCGGATGTCGCGGCTGTCGCTGATCGACTGGGTGCCCTCGGTCGTGTTCATGACCAGCGTGATGTCGCCATTCTTCAGCGAATCCACGATGTTGGGGCGACCCTCATAGACCTTATTGACGGCGGTCGCGGCCACGCCTTGGGCGGTCAGCCAAGCGGCGGTGCCTTTGGTGGCGGTGATGGTAAAGCCCATGGTCAGCAGGCCGCGGGCGGCGTCGGCGAGACCTTGGGTCTTGTCCATGTCCTTGACCGACAGGAAGACGCGGCCGCCGGTGGGCAGGGTCATGCCCGCGCCCATCTGGGCCTTGAGGAAGGCCAGCGCAAAGGTGCGGTCCCAGCCCATGACCTCACCCGTCGAACGCATTTCCGGCCCGAGCAGAGGATCGACGCCGGGGAAGCGGGCGAAGGGGAGGACGGCCTCTTTCACCGAGAACCACGGGGTTTTCGGATCGGCCAGCGTCAGCGGGTCCATCAGGGGCAGGGGGGTGTCGGGGCCGACGCCGGCGGGATAGGCCGGGCGCAGGGGGAAGTTCGACAGGGGTTCGCCGGCCATCAGACGGGCGGCGATGGAGGCGATGGCAGAATCGGTGGCCTTGGCGACGAAGGGCACGGTGCGGGAGGCGCGGGGGTTCACCTCGAGCACATAGATCGTGCCGTCCTTGATGGCGAACTGGACGTTCATGAGGCCCACGACATTCAGGGCGCGGGCCATGATGACGGTTTGGCGCTTGAGTTCCTCCACCGTTTCGGCGCTGAGGGAATGGGGGGGGAGGCAGCAGGCGGAATCGCCGGAATGGACGCCGGCCTCTTCGATATGTTCCATGATGCCCGCGACATGGACGTTCTGGCCGTCAGACAAGGCATCGACGTCAACCTCAATGGCGCCCGACAGATAGCTGTCGAGCAGAACGGGGCTGTCGCCGGAAACTTGGACGGCGGTGGCGATGTAGCGTTCCAACTGGGCGTCTTCGCGGATGATCTCCATCGCGCGACCGCCGAGGACGAAGGAGGGGCGGATGACGAGGGGGTAGCCGACTTGGGCGGCGACTTTGAAGGCTTCGTCGCGCGAACGGGCGGTGCCGTTGATGGGTTGTTTGAGGTTGAGGCTGTTCAGCAGTTGCTGGAAACGCTCACGATCCTCGGCCAGATCAATGGCGTCGGGGGTGGTGCCAAGGATGGGGATGCCTTCGGCGTGAAGGGCATTGGCGAGTTTCAGCGGGGTCTGGCCGCCGAACTGGACGATGACGCCATGAAGGGTGCCGTTTTCCTGCTCAACGCGCAGGATTTCGAGGACATGCTCCAAAGTGAGCGGTTCGAAATAAAGGCGGTCCGAGGTGTCGTAGTCGGTGGACACGGTTTCGGGGTTGCAGTTGACCATGATGGTTTCATAGCCCGCCGCGGTCAGCGCATAGCAAGCATGGCAGCAGCAATAGTCGAATTCGATGCCTTGGCCGATGCGGTTGGGGCCGCCGCCGAGGATGACGACCTTTTTGGCGTCGGAGGGGCGGGATTCGCATTCCACGTCGCCCATCGCGGGGGCCTCATAGGTGGAATACATATAGGGGGTCTGGGCCTCAAACTCGGCGGCGCAGGTGTCGATGCGTTTGAAGACGGCCTTGACGCCCAGATTGCGGCGGGCGCGGCGGACTTGCGATTCATCCCGGCCCGTCAATTTGGCCAGACGGGCGTCGGTGAAGCCCATCATTTTCAGGTGGCGCAGGGCTTCGGTGGTGACGGGGAGGCCGTCTTTGCGAACTTGCGCTTCGGTGTCGATGATTTCGCGGATGCGGTTCAGGAACCACGGGTCAAAGGCGGTGGCGGCTTGGATGTCGTCGTTGGTGAGGCCATGGCGCATGGCTTGGGCGATCACGCGCAGGCGGTCGGGGGTGGCTTGGCTGAGGGCCTTGGTGATGGCCGCTTTGTCCGGGGCGCCGGGGATGGTGATTTCGTCAAAGCCCGAAAGGCCGGTTTCCAAAGACGCCAGCGCCTTTTGCAGCGATTCGTGGATGGTGCGGCCAATCGCCATCGCCTCGCCCACCGATTTCATCGCGGTGGTCAGGTTGGGTTCGGAGCCGGGGAATTTTTCGAAGGCAAAGCGGGGGATTTTGGTGACAACATAGTCGATGGAGGGTTCAAACGAGGCGGGCGTGACCTTGGTGATGTCGTTGTCCAACTCGTCCAGCGTATAGCCCACGGCCAGTTTCGCGGCGATTTTCGCAATCGGGAAACCCGTCGCCTTCGACGCCAGCGCCGACGAGCGCGACACACGCGGGTTCATCTCGATCACGACCATGCGCCCATCGGCGGGGTTGATCGCCCATTGGACGTTGGAACCACCCGTTTCCACGCCAATCTCGCGCAGGACGGCGATGCTGCCGTTGCGCATGATTTGGTATTCTTTGTCGGTCAGCGTCAGCGCCGGGGCCACAGTGATCGAATCGCCGGTATGCACGCCCATCGGATCGACGTTTTCGATGGAACAGATGATGATGGCGTTGTCGGCAGTGTCGCGGACCACCTCCATCTCATACTCTTTCCAGCCGAGAAGCGATTCATCGACCAGAACCTGCGCCATGGGGCTGGCCTCAAGCCCCGAACGCACAATCGCTTCATAATCATCGCGGTTATAGGCGACGCCGCCGCCCGTGCCGCCCAGGGTAAAGGCGGGGCGGATGATTGCGGGCAGGCCCACATATTCCAGTTGCGAGACGGCTTCGGCGACACCTGCGGCGATGTCATATTTGCCGTCGGCTTTTTTCGGCGCAGCGATGATGGTGGCCTTGGGGTTTTCCAGACCGATGCGGTCCATCGCCTCGCGGAACAGCTTGCGGTCTTCGGCCATTTCGATGGCCGCGCGTTTTGCGCCAATCAGTTCGACGTTGAATTTGTCGAGCACGCCCATATCGGCCAAGGCCAGCGCCGTGTTCAGCCCGGTCTGCCCGCCCATCGTGGGCAGCAGGGCGTCGGGGCGTTCTTTTTCGATGATCTTGGCCACGACTTCGGGCGTGATCGGTTCGATATAGGTGGCATCCGCCAGACCCGGATCGGTCATAATCGTTGCCGGGTTCGAGTTGACCAGAATGACCCGGTAGCCTTCTTCGCGCAGCGCCTTACAGGCCTGTGCGCCGGAATAGTCAAACTCACAGGCTTGTCCGATGACGATGGGCCCCGCGCCGATGATCATGATCGATTGGATATCGGTCCGTTTCGGCATGGCAGGCCCCTTTGGTATGCGCAAAATTGCGCGGGTTATAGCCATGCGCGGCCCCGGCGCAAGGGTATTCGCAAAGCAAATGGGCCAGAGGTTTCCCTCTGGCCCATGTCTTGTGTCACAAGGATCAGTGTGCTTCGCCCACGGCCTTTTCGGCGGCGGCGATCATCGCCTGCCGTTGCTTGATCCGGTCGCCCATCGGCGGACCTTCGAAGCGGCGGTTTTCAATGGCCACCCAGATCACCAGCGCTAGAGCGATAAAGCCCACGGTGATTTCCAGCGCCCAGTCGTTCGGAGCCTGAATGCCGATGAAGAAGATGAGAGCCATCGAAATCAGCGACAGGACGGCGACCAGTTTGTACATGCCGATCCCCATGTTCCAGATGCCCATGACCGGCCATTTCGGGCCGCCGATGGTGAACAGCCCCAGCCCGATGGGAAGGGCGAAGGAGAGGAACAGGAAGATCACGGTGCAGGACACAACGATCGAATAGGCCGGGGTGCCCGCGATGGTGACCATCGAGGTCAGCCAGACGAACAGAACAGCCAAGATCGAAGCGGTCCAGATGGCCGCGACCGGGGTCCGCAGTTTCGGGTTCACCGTGGCCAGCGATTTGGAGATGCCGGGCACCCCGTTGTCACGGGCAAAGGCGAAGAGCATCCGGCTGGCCGAGGTGACCGTGGCCAGACCGCAGAGGCACTGGGCGACGAAGATGAGGACGTAGAGCACCATCTTGAGCGTCGGATCCACCTGCGCATCCATCCCCCAGAAGAACACGTTCCAGCCCTGTTTGGCGGCGTCGTCCATGTTCGGCAGCATAAGGATGAAAGAGCAGAGCATGATCCAGCCAAAGAGGCCCGACCAGATCACCGAGGACACCATGCCCTTGGGCACGGAGATCGAGGCTTTCAGCGTTTCTTCGGAGGTGTGGGCCGAGGCGTCATAGCCGGTGATCGTATAGACCGGCAGCAGAAGACCCAGAAGGAAAGCCATGCCGCCACCGACAGCCACAGGCCAGACGCCGCTGGCGCCTTCGGTGCCGGTGTAGTTGCCAAAGGTCCACAGGCGGCTGAATTCCAGCGTGTCAGCCGAGATCAGGCAGACAACAGCCAGAACGGCGGAAGTGGCCAGAATCAGGAAGCCCGAGAAGTCGGTCAGTTTGGCGGTCAGGCCGATGCCGTAATGGTTGATCAGGGCCTGAACGCCAGTGAGGACGCCCACGAAAGCGACACGGGTGGTCAGCGTGTCTTCCATACCGAAGTAGGCACCGAACGCGCCGAAGAAGAAGTAATAGGTGCCGACGTTGATGGCACCCAGAACGGTGACAAGGCCAAGCAGGTTGAGCCAAGCCGAGAGCCAACCGGTGAAGCGGTTCCCAAGGATGGAGCCCCAGTGATAAAGGCCGCCAGCGGTGGGATAGGCCGAGGAGATCTGCGCCAAGCAGAGGGCGAACACGCCGGAAATCAACACGCCAAGGGGCCAACCCAGACCGATGGCTGCGCCACCGGCACCAGAGGTGGCTTGACCGAGCGAGTTGATCCCGCCCGAGAGGATACAGATAATCGAGAAGGAAATCGCAAAGTTGGAAAAGCGGCTCATCGACCGCGAAAGTTCCTGAGCATAGCCCATGTCGTGGAGGAGCTTCTTGTCCTCTGACTTATCCTTATCGGTATAGTCCCGCATGTTGATACCGTCTCCCTTCGAGATATGGCGTTGTTTGGGTGAAGGGTTGCTTCCCTGCCCCAAGATATTGTTGAGGTCGCCCATCGGGCTGCCTGGCGGCATGGAAGCCCAAAAGTTTCATTTCGGCAAGCACTGAATAAATCGTTACAAAGTTGTTGTGCCGGTTTTCCGGGCAAATGCGGCGGAATGAGGCTGGCAGGCCACGGTGCGGCGCATTATTTGACAGGTTCGGTTCAGGATCGGGGCAGGCAGTGATCTATGTCGAACATGGGCCCGATGGGGGGGCGGCGCTGTTTGAAGGGGCGCAGCGACTGATCCGGGCGGATCGGGCGGAAGAGGTTCTGCCGGCGCTGGCGGCGCTGGATGCGGCACGGGCGGATGGTTTCTGGGTGGCGGGCTGGATGGGCTATGAGGCGGGCTATGCCTTGGAGCCTCGGCTGTTGTCCTTGATGCCCAAGGGGGCGGGGCCCTTGCTGAGGTTCGGGGTGTTCGAGGGGCCGGGGGATGCGGCAGGGGCCTTGGCGCGGCAGCGGCCGGAGCGGGCGGTTTTGTCAGAACTGGTGCCGATGGTTTCGCGAGGGGGCTATGACGAGGCCTTTGTAAAGGTGCAGGGGTATATTGCGGCGGGGGATTGCTATCAGATCAACCTGACCTTTCCGATGGAGGGGCGGCTTTTGGGGGGAAGCGCGTGGGATCTGATGGGGGCCTTGGCGGCGCGGCAAAGGGTGGGTGAGGGGGCGTTTTGTGATTTCGGGGAAGGGCCGGTGATCGTGTCGCGGTCGCCGGAGTTGTTCTTTGCGGTGGACGGGGCTGGGCAGATCACGGCGCGGCCGATGAAGGGGACAGCGCCAAGGGGGGCGAATGCGGCGGAAGATGCGGCCTTGGCGGGGGCTTTGCAGGCGTCGGAAAAAGACCGGGCGGAAAATCTGATGATCGTGGATTTGCTGCGGAACGACATCGGGCGGCTGTCGCGGGTGGGGTCGGTTAGGGTGCCGGAACTGTTCGCGGTGGAACGCTATGCGACGGTGCATCAGATGGTGAGCCGGGTGGTGGGGCAGCTGGTGGAGGGGGCTTCGATGGCAGGGCTGATGGCGGCCTTGTTCCCCTGCGGGTCGGTGACCGGGGCACCGAAGATCCGGGCGATGGAGATCATCCGGGAAGTGGAGGGTTTTGCGCGGGGGGCCTATTGCGGGGCGGTGGGCTGGATGGCGCCGGACGGTCGGGCGCATTTCAACGTGGCGATCCGGACGTTGCGGATCGAGGGGGACCTCGTGACGCTGAATGTGGGGGGCGGGGTTGTGGCGGACAGCCGGGCGGACAGCGAATGGGAGGAAGCACTGTGGAAAGCGCGTTTCGCGACGGGGCTTTCGAGCCGGGGTTAAGGCTGATTGAAACGCTGGGGGCGCGGGGCGGGCAATTGGTGCGGCTGGAGCGGCATCTGGCGCGGCTGGAAGCCTCGGCGGGGCGGTTGGGGTTTGTGTTTGATGGGGCCGCGGCCGAGGCGGCGTTGCGGGGGGCCTTAAGCGGATCGGATCAGCGGCTGCGGCTGACGCTGGCGCGGGATGGTTCGGTGGCGGTGACGGCGGGGGCTTTGGCGGCGAATCCGGCAGAATGGCGGGTGGCTGTGTCGGAGGTGCGGTTGCGGGCCGAGGATCCTTGGCTGGGGGTCAAGACGACGAAGCGGCGGCTTTATGATGAGACGCGGGCGGGGCTGGTGGCCGGGCTGGATGAGGTGATCTTTGCGAACGCGCGGGGGGAGGTTTGCGAGGGGACGATCAGCAACATTTTCTTTGATCGCGGCGATGGGCTGATGACGCCGCCGCTGTCTTGCGGCCTGCTGCCGGGGGTCTTGCGGGCCGAGATGCTGGACAGCGGGGCCTGTGCGGAAGGTGTTTTGCGGCTGGAGGATTTGGGCCAGGTGCGGCGTTGGCTGGGCAACAGCCTGCGGGGGTTGATCCCTGCATCCATCGGCATGGCTTCGCCATAAGCCTATGCATTCAAGGGGGCTTTGCCCCCTGTTCGCTGACGCTCACACCCCCAGGTATTTTGGGCAAGATGAATGGGAAAGGGCGGCATTTTTCCCAAGTTCCTTGACTTCCCCCCGCCTTCGCGTTGTATCGGCCCCGATGAATGGAGTGACCCCGATGAGCATCTATCGCAGCCATACCTGCGCCCAACTGAACAAGGCCGATGTGGGCCAGAATGTCCGCCTTTCGGGTTGGGTGCATCGGGTGCGCGATCATGGCGGTGTCTTGTTCGTCGATCTGCGCGACCATTACGGCATCACGCAGGTTCTGGCCGACAGCGACAGCCCCGCCTTTGCAGGGATTGAAAAGCTGCGCGCGGAATGGGTTGTGCAGATTGATGGCCGGGTCAAAGGGCGCGATGCGTCGTTGGTGAACCCGAAGCTGCCGACCGGCGAGATTGAGGTTTATGCCACCGGCATCACCGTTCTGGGGCAGGCCGATGAATTGCCGATGCCGGTTTTCGGCGATGTGGATTACCCCGAAGAAACCCGCCTGACCTATCGTTTCCTCGATCTTCGCCGCGAAAAGCTGCATCAGAACATGATGCTGCGGTCGAACGTCGTGCGTTCGCTGCGCAACCGGATGTGGGATCAGGGCTTCAACGAATTCCAGACGCCGATCATCACGGCCTCGTCGCCCGAAGGTGCGCGCGATTTTCTGGTGCCTTCGCGGCTGCATCCGGGCAAGTTCTATGCCCTGCCGCAAGCGCCGCAGCAGTTCAAACAGTTGATCATGGTGGCGGGCTTTGACCGCTATTTCCAGATCGCGCCTTGCTTCCGGGATGAAGACCCGCGCGCCGACCGTTCGCCAACCGACTTTTACCAGTTGGACGTGGAAATGTCTTTCGTCGAACAGGAAGACATCTTTGCCGCCGTCCAGCCGGTCATTCAGGGCCTGTTCGAAGAATTTGGCAAAGGCCGCAAGATTGATGCCAACTGGCCGCGCATCGCCTATCGGGATTCGCTTTTGTGGTATGGGTCGGACAAGCCCGACCTGCGCAACCCGATCAAGATGCAGGTGGTGTCGGATCATTTCCGCGGCTCGGGCTTTGCGATCTTTGCGAAACTGCTGGAGCAGGAAGGGACCGAGGTCCGCGCCATTCCTGCGCCGACGGGCGGCAGCCGCAAGTTTGCCGACCGGATGAACGCCTTTGCCCAGAAGGAAGGCCTGCCGGGGATGGGTTACATCATCTGGCGCGAGGCCGAGGATGGTTCGGGGATGGAGGCCGCAGGGCCTTTGGCGAAAAACATCGGGCCAGAGCGGACGGAGGCCATTCGCGTTCAACTGGGTCTGGGTCTGGGCGACGCGGCGTTCTTCCTGGGCGGCAAGCCGGAGCAGTTCGAGGCGGTCGCAGGCCGCGCGCGGAACGAGATTGGCCGCGAATTGGGGCTGACCGAGACGGATACCTTCCGTTTCGCCTGGATCGTCGATTTCCCGATGTATGAAAAGACGGATGACGGCAAGATCGACTTTAGCCACAACCCGTTCTCGATGCCGCAAGGCGGGCTGGAGGCGCTGAATGGTGATCCGCTGAAGGTCTATGCCTATCAGTACGATCTGGCCTGCAATGGCTATGAGCTGATCTCGGGCGGCATCCGCAACCACAAGCCGGAAATCATGTACAAGGCCTTTGAACTGGCGGGTTATCCCAACAGCGAAGTGGACAAGCGCTTTGGCGGCATGGTCAAAGCCTTCAAATACGGCGCACCGCCCCATGGCGGTTGTGCGATGGGGATTGACCGGGCGGTGATGCTGCTGGCGGATGAGGCGAACATTCGCGAGGTGATCATGTTCCCGATGAACCAAAGGGCGGAAGATCTGCTGATGGGTGCCCCGTCGGAGCCGATGAACAACCAGCTGCGCGAATTGGGTCTGCGGGTGGTGCCCAAGGAATGATGCTCTACACCGCCTCGGTTCCCGTCTTGCGGCATTATCTGGGGCAGGTGTCCCGGATTGTCGAACGGGTGTCCGAGGCGGATTTGCAGGCGCAGTTGGGCGATGCTTTTCCCGCGGGCCAGCAGTTCGGCATTGCCGCGGGCTATGCCCTGCGGATCGCCTGCCCCTTGGCGGGGCGCGAGGTGCCGGATCTACCCAGCGCACTGGCCCCCCGGCTGGCCATTGCGCGGGCGACCTTGGGCGCCATGCGGGTTGAGGAGTTTGAGGGGGCCGAGGGGCGGGTGATCCTGCACCGGGCGGGGCAGGCCGATCTGGAACAGACGGCGAGTGATTTTCTGTTCCTATATGGAATGCCGAATTTCTTTTTTCATCTGACAATGGGTTATGCGGCCTTGCGCGGGGCCGGGGTTCCGCTGGGGAAGGCCGATTTTGATGGGCAGCATGTTTATGCCGAGGGTTTTCGTTTTTAGCCCGCCTTCCTGATCGTCACGTGACGGAAGGGCTTTTCTGCCGCGTCAAAGGGAATATGCTGGCCCTATTGGGAGGAAGGCATGACCGACCGGCAGATCATTGCAGCAACACGTTTTGGCTATGGCCTTCCATTGCCCGCAGGCGCACCGGTTGAGGCGGGAGCAATGCTTTCGCTGCTTGCAGGGCCGGATACGGCGGCCGTGCAATGGCCGGGGGTGCATCTGGACGAAGCGATTTTGCTGTTCGGGGCGAGCTATGAGGCGCGGCTGGCGCGCCGCACGGATGACGCGGCGCGGATTGATTTTCGCCGGGCGCTGGAACAGGTGAACCGGCAGGCCGCGGCGGGACAGGCGGCGATCTTTGCGCGGGCTTTGGGCGCGCCGGATGGATTTCGTGAGCGTCTGGTGCAGTTTTGGGCCGACCATTTTACAACGGTTCCAAAGCTGTATGACCACAAGGGTGTGGTGCTTAGCCTTGCGGAAGATGCGGTGCGGCCGCATGTGGCGGGGCGCTTTGCGGAAATGTTGAAGGCGGCGACGCTGCATCCGGCGATGCTGCTGTTTCTGGATCAGCAAGTCTCGGTCGGGCCGAATTCGCGGCGGGCCAAGGACGGCAAGCGGGGTTTGAACGAGAATCTGGGTCGCGAACTGCTGGAGTTGCATACGCTGGGGGTTGGGGCCGGCTATTCGCAAGAGGACGTGCGGCAGATGGCCGAGCTGCTGACTGGTTTGATCGTGAAACCGCGGGAGGGGCAGGGGTTCAATCCGAAGGCAGCGGAGCCGGGGCCGGAGACGGTGTTGGGGCAGGTCTATGAAGGGAAGGGGGTGGAACCCATCCTGCGGGCGCTGGAGGATCTGGCTGTGCGGCCGGAAACGGGGCGGCATCTGGCGCGGAAACTGGCTGTGCATTTTGTGGCCGATGATCCACCAGAGGAGTTGGTGGTCGCGATGGCGCAAGCCTATGCTGAAACGGGCGGATCGCTGTTGGCGGTCTATGGGGCCTTGTTGAACCATCCTTTGGCCTGGGAAGGGCCGCTGACAAAGCTGCGGCAACCGTTCGATTTTCTGGTGGCGGGGCTGCGGGGTTTGGGGGTTGCGGCGGATACGCTGGTGGGGATGAAGCCGAAGGCGTTCGAGCGGCTTTTGCTGGAGCCGATGGCGGCGATGGGCCAGCCGATGAACCGGGCCGGGGGGCCGGACGGTTGGCCGGAAGAGGCCGAGGCTTGGATCACGCCGCAGCGTCTGGCGGCGCGGATCACTTGGGCGATGCAGGTGCCCAGTCGTTTGGTCAAGCCGCTGCCAGAGCCTTTGGTCTTGGCCCAAGGGGCCTTGGGGGGGCGGCTGGGGGAAAGGCTGGAACTGGCATTGGGCGGGGCGGAAAGTCGTCGGGATGCGGTTGGGCTGGTGTTGTCCAGCCCGGAATTCAACAGAAGGTAGGGGCGATGGACCGGCGTGCATTCCTGCGGCAATCCTTGGCCAGCGTCGCCTGTTCGGCGGCGGCACATCCCTTGCTGACGACGGTGACCTTGGCGAGCGGGGCGGCGGCCTTGGGGGATAAAAGGCTGATCGTTGTGATCTTGCGGGGGGCGATGGATGGGCTGGATGTGGTGCAGCCTTTGGGTGATCCGCTGTTCCGGGACTATCGGCCCAATCTGGGGCGGAAGACGGGGGCCACCGATCTGGACGGCTATTTCGGTTTGCATCCTTTGCTGGGGGGGCTGATGCCGCTGTGGTCGAAGGGCGAGTTGGCCTTTGTTCATGCGACGTCGACCCCCTATCGCGACAAGAGGAGCCATTTTGACGGGCAGGATCTGCTGGAGGCGGGGACGGGCTCGGACCTGTTGCTGGGGCAGACGCAGCGGGATGGCTGGATGAACCGGATGTTGCAGGCGATTCCGGGGCTGACGGCGGAAACGGCCTATGCTTTTGGCAATGAGGCGGCCCCTTTGCTGGTGGGGGCGGCCCCGGTGATGAACTGGTCGCCGGAACTGTCGCTGGATCTGACGCCGCAAAGCCAGTTGTTGCTGGAGCATATCTACAAGGGTGACCCGTTGTTCGCGGCCTCGGCGGCGGGAGCTTTGGAACTGTCTGCCGAGATGGCGGGGATGGACCTGCGTGAGGGGGCGGGCGGCGGACCGTTGGCGGGGATCGATCCGTTGGTGGATTTTGCGGCAAGCCGCCTGGCCGAGGAAACGCGGATTGCAGCCTTTTCGCTGGGTGGGTGGGACACGCATCGAACGCAGAAAACAGCGATCCAGCGGTCCCTGAAACAATTGGAACATCTGATCCTGCGGCTGCGGGAAAAGCTGGGGCCCGCGGTCTGGGGGCAAAGCGTGTTGCTGACGATGACGGAATTCGGGCGGACGGCGCGGGAAAACGGATCGAAAGGCACCGACCACGGCACGGGGGGGCTGATGATCGCTGCGGGAGGCGCGGTCAACGGGGGACGGGTCTTGGGCCGCTGGCCGGGGCTGGACGAGGCCGCGCTTTATGACCGGCGTGATCTGATGCCGACATCGGATGTGCGCGATTGGGCAGCCTATGCGATGCGGGGCCTGTATGGCTTTGACAAGGGTCTGCTAGAAAAGGTGGTCTTTCCGGGCCTGATTCTGGGCGACGATCCGGGGCTTATTCTGTAGGGACGGCCGATGAAGAAAGAGTTTGGTGTGGCGCTGGCGGATTGGAAAGCGCCGGTTCGCCCGGAGGGTGTTCGGCTGGAGGGGGCCTATGTCGGGGCCGAGCCGCTGACAACGGCCCATGCAGCCGATCTGTTCCGCGCCTATCAGGCGGATGCCGGGGTTTGGGATTATCTGCCCTATGGGCCTTATGCGAGCCTCGCCGACTATGCCGCCTGGGTGGAAAAGGTGCAGGGCGGCAGCGATCCGGTTTTTCTGGCGCTGCGCGATCGGGCAACGGGGCGGTTTGGGGGCGTGGCCTCTTACCTGCGGATCACGCCCGAGGTGGGGACGATTGAGGTGGGGCATATCAATCTGGCGCCAGAATTGCAGCGCGGGCGGGCGGCGACCGAGACGATGTTCCTGATGATGGACTGGGCCTTTGCGGCGGGCTATCGGCGGTATGAGTGGAAATGTGATGCCTTGAACATGCCGTCGCGCCGGGCGGCACAGCGTTTGGGCTTTTCTTATGAGGGGACGTTCCGGCAGGCGGCGGTGGTCAAGGGCCGCAATCGTGACACAGCGTGGTTTTCGGTGATCGACGGGGAGTGGCCGCGCCTGCGGGCCGCGTTTGAAACCTGGCTTTCACCCACAAACTTTACGCCGGACGGGATACAGGTCCAAAGCCTGTCTGGCCTGACCCGTGGACCAGGTTTTCAACCCGATCCGGCACTGGCCTGAGGCCTCAACGCCAGCAGACTGGGCCAATGCGCGCCTGAAGGGCCGGGATCAGTGCATCGGTTTGGCCGGTCTGACCGGCCCAAGCCACCTGATTGGCCAATTCGGCATCGCGGGTGCAGCGGGCGATACCGCGCAGCAGGGCCAAAAGATAGCTTTGGGTGGTGATGTCAGGGCCAGCCGTCAACCCATCCAGCGCCAACTGCAAGTCATCCCGCAGTGACAGATTGTCGGGTGGAGGGCTTGCGCTGGGCATGGCGACCTTGCCGCGGCGCAAGGCGGGGAACCAAGGCGACAAAAGGAAGGACAAGGCCTGACCCGACGGCAGCGGTTTTTCCAAAAAGCCCCAGGCCCCGGCGGCCAAGGCTGGCTCGCGGCCGGTCGGATCGGCGCTGCATGCCAAAAGGATAGGTCGTTGCGTCGAATCGCGCGCGAGTTGACGGATCAATGTGGTTCCCGACCCGTCTGGCAGGCCCAGATCAATGATGATCGCATCGGGACGGTAGGTGCGCAGGTGCCCCCGCGCCTGTTCCAACGTGGCGGCCCGCCGCATCCGCGCCCCCAGACGGCGGAGGGACAGGCGCAAGGCCTCGGCTGCTTGGCGGCTGTCTTCGACCACCAGAACCGTCAAGCCTTTCAGGGGAAGGTCGTTCGGCACCGAAGCAGGCAGATGGCTGGCCGTGGTGAGGGAAACGGCGTTCTGATCGGCTAGAATCGGCATTGGGGCACCTGCTACATCGACATGACCCAGCATCGCGCGCAAACGGTTAATAAGAAGTTAACAAAGCTTGATCCGGCGGAACTTGAGGGGCGGGGGACAACAGGGCATAAGCAAGGGAAAGGAGCGGGCGATGATCGGACGGTTGAACCATGTGGCGATTGCCGTGCCCGATCTGGCGCGGGCGATGGTGCAGTATCGCGCGGCTTTGGGGGCCGAGGTGGGGCCGCCGCAGGATTTGCCCGAACATGGGGTGACGGTGGTTTTCATTACGCTGCCGAATACCAAGATCGAATTGCTGCATCCTTTGGGGGCAGGGTCGCCGATTGCGGGGTTTTTGGAAAAGAACCCGGGGGGTGGTATTCATCACATCTGCTATGAGGTGGAGGATCTTGCCGCGGCGCGCACCCATTTGCAGGCCGAAGGGGCGCGGGTTCTGGGGGATGGAAGGCCAAAGATCGGGGCGCATGGCAAGCCGGTGCTGTTCCTGCATCCGAAAGACTTCAACGGCTGTCTGATCGAATTGGAAGAGATATGAGCATCACCGCCGCCATCGTGTTGTATTCGACGACCTGGTTCATGGTTCTGCTGATGGTCCTGCCGATGCGGGGCAAGACGCAGGAGGAGGCGGGGCATGTGGTGCCCGGTTCGGCCCGTTCGGCCCCCGAGGACGCGGGGATCGCGTGGAAGGCAAAGCTGACGACGCTGATTGCGACGGTTCTGTTCGTGATCTTTTATGGGATCATCACCTCGGGCTGGATCACCATCGCCGATCTGGACCGTCTGCGGCCCGATCTGGGGCCTTCGCAGGTTCAGGACTGACGCCAGAGGCGATGGAAAAGGTGGGTGAAGGTGGCAACGCCCAGCACGGGGATGATCAGGTTCAGCAGGGGCACAGATAGGGGCATGGCCATCAGGCAGCCCGCCAGCCAGATGCGGCCGGAATAAACGCGGCGCATGGCCTTTGCGCCGTCAAAGCCAAGGCGACGGGCAGCAACAAGGGTGAAATACTCACGGCCCAGCAGCCAGCCGTTCAGGCCGTAGAAAAGTAGCGGCACCAATGGCCCGGCGAATAGGAAGAGGAACAGCGCGAAAAAGTTGACGGCGACCAGCACGCCAAAGAAATTGACCGCTTGCACGAGGGATTGGGCCAGAGGCAGCGGAGTGACGGGGGGGAGATGGGGATAGTGCCGATCCTCGACCGCATCGGCGACGTCCTCAAGATACAAGCCACTGATCAGGGCGGCGACGGGGATCATCAAAAAGACCGAAAGGCCCAGCATCAAGAGCGCAGAGGCCCAGCTGACAAGGCTGGACAGACCCTGAACCTCGCCAATGAAGGGCAGGCCCAGATCATCCGGGACAAGGATGTCGAGGCCCCAGAGGAAAAGCGCATAGACGCCGGTCAGAAGGGCAAGCGAGAGGGCGATGCCCAAAAGGACGACCCGCAGAAAGCGCGGATCGCCCAGCTGGGCCAGCGCCTTGGCGAAATCGCCAAAGATCATGCGGAGACCCATTGGACGACGCGGGCCAGGTCGGGGCGGGGGCGGTCGGGGGCTGGGGTGCCCTGGGTGCCCAGATGGACAAAGCCCGCGATGGATTCGTGGGGGGCAAGGCCCAAGCCCAGTTCCAGAAAGCCGCGATCATAGGATGGCCAGCCCGACAGCCAGCAGGCCGCCCAACCGGCGGCTTGCGCCGCATTCAGCAGATTCTGGCACAGGGCCCCTGCCGAGAGGATTTGTTCGCTTTCAGGGACTTTGGTGCCCGACACGGGGGCGGAAACCACGGCGATGCACAGCTGCGATCGGGCGAATTGCCCACGGCCCTTGGCCGCCTGTTCGGCGTCAAGGCCGGTTTCTGCGGCGCGCTGTTCGGCGAAAGCGGCCAGACGGTCCAGCGCCGCGCGTTCCAGCACGATCAGCCGCCAAGGCTCTAGCTTGCCATGATCGGGCACGCGGAGGGCGGCTTGCAGGATGGGTTCCAGTTCGCTGCGCGAGGGGGCGGGGCCGGTCATCGCCTTGGCGGGATAGGATTGGCGGGCGGCCAGAAAGGCAAAGGCGGTAGAGTTGGACATGATGATCTTTCATTGCTTGGCTTTGGATTTGGGCAATGGCTGGCCGAAGGTCAAGCGATGGCCTTTTGCGCGCTGCGGATTTTGGCTATCACGGCGGCAGGGACAGAACGAGGGCTTTCGATGCAAAGACGGGCGATGTTGGTGGGCGCGATGGCTCTGACGTTGGGGGCCTGCGGGCGCAGACGGCGAGCCGAAGTGTCGCATGGTGGGCTGAACCACGGGGAAACGCCGGAGATGCGGGCCTTGGTCAACAAATATGCCCGGATCCACGACATTCCGCCCAGCCTGCTGCATCGGGTGATCCAGCGCGAAAGCGATTACAATGCGGGGGCGAGGAACGGGCCTTACTATGGCCTGATGCAGATCCTGCCGCAGACGGCACAGACGATGGGCTATCGGGGATCGCCGCAGGGGCTTTTGGATGCGGAAACCAACCTGATGTATGCGGGAAAGTATCTGAAGGGTGCTTGGATGGTGTCGCGGGGGAATGAGGACCGGGCCGTGATGTGGTATTCCAAAGGCTATTACTATGAGGCGAAACGTCTGGGCCTGCTGGAAGAAACCGGTCTGCGGGGGTGAAGGGCGCGCTTTCTGCGCTGGCCGTACCGGGGGCTTTGCTGGCTGTGAAGGTGACGCCCGGTGCCCGACGGCGGTTTGTCGAACTGCGGGATGGGGTTGTGCATATCGCGGTGGGTGAGGTGGCCGAAGGTGGCCGCGCCACCGAAGCGGCGCGGGTGGCTTTGGCCGAGGCGCTGGGGCTGGCCAAGACGCGGCTGGTGCTGGTGCGGGGGGAGATTTCGCGGGAGAAGGTGTTTCGGGTGACGTAGGATGGGCCATTGGCCCATCTTTGCGGAAAAGGAAGATGGGCCAATGGCCCATCCTACGTTGGCCTTGACTTTCCATGCAATCTGCCCCATCTGCCCCACAGTCCCAAGGCCCGTGCCGCGTGAGCACCTGATTGGCCCGGACAAAGGTTCCCACCTTCACGCAGGGGTTCCGCCGCGCGGACGGTCATGGGGGATGTGCCCCGGTGGCGAGGCTGGCGCGGCCCCTGATCGCCGCGGTGAGCGGCCCCTTGGCCCGCCTTTGGCAGGCCCGAAAGTGACATATGACTGACTTTAAATCCTTGGGTCTTTCCGACAAGATTCTGAAAGCCCTTGAAAAAACCAACCTGACGACGCCGACGCCCATTCAGGCGCAGGCCATTCCCCATATCATGCAGGGCCGTGACCTGATGGGTCTGGCCCAGACCGGCACCGGCAAGACGGCGGCCTTTGGCCTGCCCCTGATGCACCGCCTGCTGGATCTGGGCCATCCGCCGGGGCCGCGCAATGTGCGGGCGCTGATCCTGGCGCCCACCCGCGAGCTGACCACCCAGATCCGCGACAATCTGGAAATGTTTTCCAAAGGCACCGCCGTTTCCATCGCGATGGTCGTCGGCGGCGCTTCGATCAACAAGCAATCCGACCGGTTGAAGCGGGGTGCGGATGTGCTGGTCGCCACACCTGGACGTCTGATTGACCTGCTGGAGCGCGAGGCGGTGAGCCTAGAAAAATGCGCTTATCTGGTGCTGGATGAGGCGGATCATATGCTGGACATGGGGTTCATCCATGCCCTGAAGAAGATTGCGAAGCATATTCCTTTGCGCCGCCAGACGCTGCTGTTCAGCGCCACGATGCCGAAGGATATCGAGGACATCGCCAGCACCTATCTGCGCGATCCGGTCCGCGTTCAGGTCTCGCCCCCCGGCAAACCGGCAGACAAGATCACCCAAGGCGTTCACTTTATCCCCAATGGCGACAAGGCGCGTCTGCTGGAGGACTATCTGAAAAAGCATCCGGGCGAACAGGCGTTGGTGTTCGGGCGGACGAAACATGGTTCGGAAAAGCTGATGAAACTGCTGGCTGCCTGGGGTTTCAAGGCCGGATCGATCCACGGCAACAAAAGCCAGAACCAGCGCGACCGGACGCTGACCGAGTTCAAATCGGGGCAGTTGGATGTGTTGGTGGCCACCGATGTGGCGGCACGGGGGATTGATATTCCGACGGTGCGGCACGTCTATAACTATGACATGCCGAATGTGCCGGAAAACTATGTCCACCGTATCGGACGGACGGCACGGGCGGGGGCCGAGGGTTCCTCGATTTCCTTCTGCGCGCCGATTGAAATGGACGAGTTGAAAGCGATTGAGAAGGTCTTGAAAAAAGCCATTCCGGTGGTGGGTGGTGCGCCTTGGTCGACCGAGGCGATTGCCTTGGCCGGGCCAAAGCCGGGGCAGAACCGGGGTGGCGGTCAGGGCCGTGGCCGTCCGCCGCAAGTGCGGGGGCAGGCCGGGGCGGTGAAACCGTTTGGGGCCAAGCCCGCCGGGGCGAAGCCGCAGAGCGCACGTCCGCAGGGGCAGCGTCCGGCGGCGGCGAAACCGATGGGGGCAGGGGCTGGAAAGCCGCCACGCCGCGCCGGTGGGGGCGGGCAGTCGCGCCCGGCACGCTGAGAAAGCCAAAGGTCTTGCGCCCTTAGGGTGCGAGACCTATTCTAAATCTATGATGTTCATGTCGACATATTTCCCGCTGATCTGAACGGCCTTGGTTCGCCGTGGTGCGCAAGCGCCGATCAGATCAAACGGCCCCGCCAGCGGGTGCCGAGAGGAGATGTGCAATGTCTGAAGACATGGAGACAGGTCTGACCGAGGGTCAGATTACAGGCTTTATCGAAGATGGTTTCGTCTGCCTTGCCAAGGCTTTCCCCGCCGAACTGGCGCAGGAATGTCGGGCCGAGCTTTGGCGCGAGATGCGGCTTTCCCCCGATAAGCCTGAGGGCTGGATTGATCCGGTCCGGCGGCTTGCTTGGAAAAGCACGGCCCCGTTTGTCGCCGCAGGAAATACGCCGATGCTGCATCGGGCCTATGACCAGTTGGCGGGTACGGGACGTTGGCACAGGCCGACGGGGCTGGGCAGTCTGGTGGTTCGCTTTCCTTCGGTTGCAGCAACGGGGGATGACGGCTGGCATGTGGACATGAGCTTTGGCGATTCCCCGGATTTCATGGAATGGCGCGTGAATGTGAAAAGCAGTCATCGGGCGTTGTTGATGCTGTTCCTTTTGTCGGATGTCGGGCCAAAAGACGCGCCGACACGGATCAGGAAGGGGTCGCACCGGATCATCGCGCGGGAGCTGCTGCCCTATGGGGGCGAAGGTGCAAGTTTGCGGCAATTGTCGGCAGAGAACTATGTCTCGACGACCGCTTGCGAAGAGGCCTTGGCGACAGGGCCAGCAGGCACGGTGTATCTGTGCCATCCTTTCCTTGTTCATGCGGCACAGGCGCATCGGGGTGCAGTGCCGCGCTTCCTTGCGCAACCGCCCCTGCGGCCTGTGGCCGAGTTTGACCCGGCGCTGCCACCTTCGCCGGTGCAGATGGCCATCCGACAGGCCTGCGGACTGGC
>NZ_BMYJ01000012.1:20425-104153 GCF_014652215.1 Neogemmobacter tilapiae
TGCGGCCTTTCCTTTGACGAAACGCAGATCAGCCCTTGGGGCGATTGCGGATCATGAAGGTGTCATAGGTGTATTCGGCGACCTGGTTCCAGAGGTTCGCCTCATTGCGGAAGGCGGCCTGGGCGTCGACGATTTCCTTGAAATCGGCGTTTTCGGCGGAAAGATCGGCGTAGATCTTGTTCGCGGCCTCAAACCCGGCTTTCATCACGTCCTCGGGGAAGGCGCGGAGTTGTGCGCCACCGGCGACCAGATTGCGCAGGGCTTTCGGGTTGCGGGCGTCGTATTTCGCCAGCATATCGGTGTTGGCATAGGCCGCCGCACCCTGCACGATGGCCTTGTAGTTTTCGGGCAGTTCTTCCCATTTTTGCAGGTTAAAGAACAGGTGGATCATCGGCCCGCCTTCCCAGAAGCCGGGATAGTAGTAATAGGGCGCGACCTTGTTCAGGCCCAGCTTTTCGTCGTCATAGGGGCCAACCCATTCGGCGGCGTCGATGGTGCCGCGTTCGAGCGAGGGATAGATATCGCCGCCCGGAATTTGCTGGGGAACGACGCCCATGGATTCCATGACCTTGCCGGCAAGGCCTGCGATGCGCATTTTGACGCCGGCCAGATCGGCGAGGGCGTTGATTTCCTTGCGCCACCAGCCGCCCATCTGAACGCCGGTGTTGCCGGCGGGCAGCCCGTAAAGGCCCTGGGTGGCGTAGAATTTGTTCATGAGGTCAATGCCGCCGCCTTCGTAGTTCCAGGCGTTCATGCCACGGGCGTTGAGCATGAAGGGAACGGCCGTGCCCAAGGCAAAGGCGGGGTTCTTGCCCCAGTAGTAATAAGAGCAGGTATGCGCCACCTCGACCGTGCCGTTGGCGACAGCATCCGAGGCTTCGGGCATCGGCACGATTTCCCCGGCGGGGAAGGCCTGGATCTGGAAGTTGCCGTCGGTGGCGTCGGACACCATCTTGGCGAAGGTTTCGGCGGCGCCATAGATCGTGTCCAGCGCCTTGGGGAAACCCGAGGTCAGGCGCCAGCTGATTTTCGGTGCGGATTGCGCGATGGCGGGCGCCGCCAAGGTGCTGGCCGCTGCGCCAACGGCGGCGGTGGACAGGAAATTACGTCTTTTCATGGGTTTCCTCCGGTTGATGTTCTTAGTTCAGGTCCAATTCTAGGGGGGGGGGGGCGTCTTCGGTGCCCGGCATGCCCAAGGAATCGAGCGCGTTGTTGACGGCATCGGCATCCAGCAGGTTGTCGGCCGAAATCCAGTAGGTGACAGCCTCGGGCCAAGCGATGACCATGATAACGAGGCTGAGTTGCAAGAAGATCCAAGGCACGGCCCCCCAATAGATGTCGCGGCTTTTCACCTCGGGCGGGGCAATGCCACGCAGGTAGAAAAGGGCAAAGCCGAAGGGGGGGTGCATGAAGGAGGTCTGCATGTTGACGCAGAGCAGAACGCCGAACCAGACTAGGTCAATTTCCAGCGCGACGGCCACCGGCATCAGCATGGGGACGACGATGAAGACGATTTCAAAGAAATCGAGGAAGAAGGCGAGGAAGAAGATGAAGACGTTGACAAAGATCAGGAAACCCAACTGACCACCGGGCAGGCCGGTCAGCAGATGTTCAATCCATTTGCCGCCATTGACGCCTTGGAAGACCAGCGAAAAGAAGGTGGCCCCGACAAGGATGAACAGCACCATCGTGGTGATCTTCATCGTGTTGTACATGGCTTCCCAGAACATTTTCCGAGTGCCGCGGCCGGAGCCGAGGGCAAGACCGATGGCCCCCATCGCGCCCATGGCCCCCGCCTCGGTCGGCGAGGCCAGACCCATGACCAGCGTGCCAAGGACGAGGAAAATCAGGACGAGCGAGGGCAGCATGCCCTTGGCGATGGTGATCCAAAGCTGTGCGCCTTTGAGGGTGCGGGCTTCGGGGGGAAGGGCGGGCACCTTGTGAGGGCGGAAGATCGAGACCGCCAGAATGAACAGGGCGAATAGACCGACCTGCAACATCGAGGGGCCGATGGCCCCCAGATACATCTTGCCGACGGGGACACCCAGTTGGAAGGACAGCAGGATCAAGACCAGTGAGGGCGGGATCAGTTGGGCGATGGTGCCCGAAGCCGCGACGACGCCGGTCGCGATCTTCATGTCATAGCCATAGCGCATCATGACGGGCAGGCTGATCATCCCCATCGCAATGACCGATGCGGCGACGGTGCCCGTGATGGCCCCAAGGATCGCGCCGACAAAGATCACCGCATAGGCCAGACCGCCGGGCACGCGGCCAAAGGCTTGTCCCACCCCTTCCAGCAGGTTTTCGGCGAGGCGTGAGCGTTCGAGGATCGCGCCCATGAAGGTGAAGAAGGGGATGGCCAGCAGCAGTTCGTTGGACATGATGCCAAAGACACGGGCGGGCAGGGCCTGCATGAAGGAAAAGCCGAAATAACCCAGTTCAATGGCGATGAGGCCAAAGGTCAGGCCTAGGGCGGCGAGCGAAAAGCTGACGGGAAAGCCAAGCAGCATAAAGACCACAAGGCCAGCAAACATGGCGGGGGCAAGATAGCCGTATTCAAGCATGGTTCAGGTTCCGCCTATTGTTGCAGGGCTTCGTATTCGATCTTTTCGACCTGCGCGCCCTGCAAGGCG
Source organism: Neogemmobacter tilapiae (assembly GCF_014652215.1). Lineage (GTDB taxonomy): Bacteria > Pseudomonadota > Alphaproteobacteria > Rhodobacterales > Rhodobacteraceae > Neogemmobacter > Neogemmobacter tilapiae. Next base: position 23,062 of record NZ_BMYJ01000012.1, read on the forward strand.
GCAATCCGTTTGATCAGCTCGGCCAGCCCCTGCAACAGAAGCAGGGCAAAACCAAAGGGCATCAAGGCCTTGACTGGCCAATAGGGCAGGCCCCCGGCGTTGGAGGACATTTCGGCGTCCATGTAGCTTTTCAGAAAGAAGGACCAGCCGAGCCAGATCATCACGCTGACAGAGGGGATGAGAAAGAAGATGATGCCAAAGACATCGACCCAAAGTTTGCCGCGGGGCGAGTAGCTGCCATAGAGCATGTCAACGCGGACATGGCCGTTGACTTGCAGGACATGGGCGCTGGCCAGCATGAAAATGCCCGCGAACAATTGCCACTGGATTTCGAGCCAAGCGTTGGAGCTGAGGTCAAAAGCATAGCGCGAAACGGCGTTGAAGGCGCTGATCGTGCAGGTGGCCAGCACCAGAACGGCGGCAATATAGGCAAAGAACCGGCTGATACGGTCCACATAGCTGGTCAGGCGCAGCAAAGCCGCCATTCCGTTCTCCTCCCCTGGGTCAGTCTTGCAGGCCGTCTGATGCAACCTTTGGGGACAAGCGTAACGAAGGCGGGAAACAATGCAAGGGCGGATAGTTGCGACGTTCCGTCACAATGGCAAGGCTTTGCCGGGTTGGGGCGCTAACAGGACGCTTGCGATGAAAAAGGCGGCATGCTTCTGTGTTGCCCGAGGAAAACGCTTGGGAGGGCGGCTGTGAACAGACGGGAATTCGGTTTGGGCGCGGCGGCGCTGGCGGCAACGATTTCGACGCCGGTTTGGGCACAAAGCGGGGGGATGAGCCGCGAAAAGGTGTTGCACGACTGGTATCGGCTGGTGCTGGAACTGGTGCGGCATACGGCGACCTATACGCCGCCCGTGGCGAGCCGGGCCTTTGCCTATCTGGGAATCATCGCGCATGAGGCGACGGCGGGTGACATTCCCTTGGCGGGGGCTTCGCTTTACCGCCAATTGCCGGGCTATGCGTTTCCGCCGGTGACGGCGATGGCGCTGGATCATGCGGTGGTGCTGCATGGGGCGATGGCGCATGCCGTGAACCATTTCTTCGGCAACACGGGGCCGACGGGGCAGCGAGCCATCAAGGCGATGGACGACCGGATGATGCAGGCCCTGCTGCAAGGCACGCCGATGAACCCCGAAGGTTCGCGCGGCTGGGGCAAGGCGGTGGCGCAACATGTGATCGACTGGTCGGCCAATGACGGCGGTGCGGTGGTCGAAAACATGGGGTTCCCGCGCGAATTTGCCTTGGCCGAAGGGCCGGGGAAATGGGTGCCAACCAATGCGGTTCGCCAGCAACAATTGCCGCTTTTGCCGGGCTGGGGCAACAACCGGACCTTTGCGGCCCCGTCGAATGTGGCCTGCGCATTGGCAGCCCCTGTGGAATATAGCGAAGACCCGGCCTCGGGCTTTTATGCCGAAGCGAATGAGGTTTACGAGACGACCAAGGCGCTGACGGATGATCAAAAGGCGATTGCGCGGTTCTGGTCGGATGATCCGATGCTGTCGCCCACACCGCCGGGTCACTGGATCAGCATTGCGATGCAATTGCTGGAAGCAGAGCAAGCCCCGATTCAAAAACGGGCGGCGGTGATGGCGGGGCTGGGGATTGCGGTGGCGGATGCGTTCATCTGCTGCTGGCATGACAAGTTTCAGGTGAACCTGTTGCGGCCGATCACCTATATCCGGGCGCATATTGATGCGAAATGGACGCCTTTGCTGAACACGCCGCCCTTCCCTGAATATCCCAGCGGCCATTCGGTGCAGTCGGGGGCGGCGCAGGTGGTGATGGATCGCTTTTTTGGGGCAGATTTCGGCTTTACCGATGAAACTGGCACGGCGGATGGGCTAAAGCCGCGATCCTTTACCAGTTTCAAACATGCGGCGGATGAGGCGGGGATTTCGCGGCTGTATGGGGGCATCCATTTCCGGGCCGCGATTGACCGGGGATTGGAACAGGGCCGTTGCATCGGGGCCTTTGCCGCCAATCTGAAGTTCGAGGTGTAAGATGCGCAGTCTGATCTTGATGGCGGCGGTCGCCAGTCCCGCGATGGCGGAAACCCCGAGCTTTACTGACGAAACCGCCAGCGCGGGGATCGTGCATTCCTATGATGGCGATTGGGAATATATGGTGGGCGGGGGCGTTGCGAGCTTTGACTGCAACGACGACCGGGCACCGGATCTGGTGATGGCGGGGGGGACTTCGCCTGCGGCGCTGTTCGTGAACCAATCGGCGCGGGGCGGGGCTTTGGCCTTTGCCAAGACGGCGGCGGGGATCGAGGATGTGGCGGTGACGGGGTTCTATCCCTTGGACATCGACAATGATGGGATCATCGATCTGGTCATGCTGAAGGTCGGGGCGAACAAGGTTCTGAAGGGGCTGGGGAATTGCCAGTTTAAGGATGCCAGCGCCGATTGGGGTTTTGACGGGGGCGATGCTTGGTCCACCGCCTTTGCGGCGACTTGGGAAAAGGGGGCCGTCTGGCCGACGCTGGCCATCGGCAATTATGTGGACCGCAAGGAGGAGGCCTTTCCTTGGGGCAGTTGCACGGACAACTGGTTACATCGGGGGGGCGACAAGGGCTTTGCGGCCCCAGTGGCGCTGAAACCCAGTTTCTGTGCGCTGTCGATGCTGTTCACCGATTGGAACCTGTCGGGGACGCCCGCGCTGCGGGTGTCGAATGACCGGGAATATTACAAGGGCGGGACGGAGCAGATGTGGCATGTGGAGGCGGGGGCGGAACCCCGGCTTTACAGCGCGGATGAAGGCTGGCGGCCGCTGAAGATCTGGGGGATGGGCATTGCCAGCAGCGATGTGAATGGCGATGGCTATCCGGATTATTTCCTGACCAGCATGGCGGATAACAAGTTGCAGGTGCTGACCGCGCAGGAAGGTGAGAAGAAGCCGCAGTTCGATGATGTGGCGTTCAAGCGGGGGGTGACGGCACACCGGCCTTTCATGGGGGATGATCTGAATCCTTCGACCGCTTGGCACGCGCAGTTTGCCGATGTGAACAACGATGGGTTTGACGATCTGTTCATCGCCAAGGGCAATGTCAGCGCGATGCCCGACTTTGCCATGAAAGACCCGAACAACCTGCTTTTGGGCGCGGCGGATGGGGTTTTTGTTGAAGTGGCCGACAAGGCCGGGGTGGCGAGCGTGGGGCAAGCACGAGGCGCGATTGTCGATGACTTCAACCTCGACGGTTGGCCCGATCTGGCGGTGGTGAACCGGAATGGTCCGGCGGAAATCTGGCGGAACAACGGGGGGACGGGGCATTGGCTGATGCTGCGCTTGGCGCAGGAGGGGGCCAACCGTGATGCGATTGGCGCTTGGATCGAATTGAAACTGGGCGAGCGGGTGATCCGGCGTGAGGTGACCTCGGGCGGGGGGCATGTCAGCGGGGCCTTGGGCTGGCGGCATCTGGGGCTGGGTGCGGCAGAGAAGGCCGAGGTGCGGGTGATCTGGCCGGATGGGGCCGAGGGCGACTGGCAGGAACTGGTGGCGGATCAGTTCTATGACCTGCCGCAAAAAGCGGCAGCGGTGGTTTGGACGCCGTGATAGGCTTGTATTAACGGTAAACATGGGCATAATCCGCTGAAAAGGGGAAGGATGCCTATGTTCACCGGCCTGTCGCATGTCGCGTTGAAAGTCACTAATCTGGACAGGACGCTGGCGTTTTACGGCCAGTTGGGCCTGCGTGAGATGTTCCGGCTGCACAAGGACGATGGCCAAGTCTGGCTGGTCTATCTGCGGATCACCGACACGCAATATCTGGAAATTTTTCCAGGCGCGGAAAATGACCGTGCGCCGGGGTGGAATGCCAATGGCACCAACCATCTGTGTCTGACTGTGGCCAATTTGCAGGATACGGTGGCGGAATTGCATCGGCTGGGCATTCCGCTGCTGATCGAACCGCAGCGCGTGCTGGACGGCAATTGGCAGGCTTGGATAGAGGATCCCGATGGAAACCGGCTGGAGCTGGTGGAGTTGGACGCCGATTGCCTGCAATTGCAGGCCATCGCGCGGCTGAGGGCAGAAGGGTAAAGGTTGGGTATGGTCACAAGGCTGAAGGACATCGCCGCAAAGGCCGGGTTTTCGGTGAACACCGTGTCACTGGCCCTGCGCGACAGCCCCCGCATCCCCGAGGAAACGCGGACAACCATCAAGACCATTGCCCGGAACCTGAACTATACCCCGAACGAAGTGGCGAAATCGCTGGTGGCGCGGGAAACGCGGACCGTGGGGCTGATCCTGACCTCGGTCACGAACCCGGTGCTGGCGCAGGTGGCGCATCAGGTGGAACGCTGGCTTTCGCAAAAGGGCTATGGCACCTTGTTTGCCAGTTCCAACAATGATCCGGACGAGGAACAGCGCGTGATCGACATGTTCCGCGCGCGGCGGGTGGATGGGATTTTGGCCTATCCCTGCAACCATCAGGATCTGGAACGCTTTCGCCAGTTGCGGGCGGGGGGGATGCCGGTGGTGATGCTGGTGGACGACCCGGAGGGGGGCGTCGATTCTGTGGCGATTGACGAACCAGCGGGGGCGGAAAAGGCGGTGGCGCATCTGCTGGCCTTGGGCCATCGGCGGATCGGGCTTTTGGATGCCGCATCGAGCAAGGGGAATATCAAGAAAAGGGCGGGCTATCTGGCGGCCTTGGCCAAGGCGGGGGTGACGCCAGAACCGGACTGGATCATCGACCCACGGGAGCATTCGCTGGAGGCCGGGCGGCGGGCGCTGGGCGAGTTGCTGGCGCGGAAGACCGGGGTGACGGCGGTTTTCGCGGTGAATGACATGCTGGCGCTGGGGGCGGCGCATCACGCCGTGACAAGCGGGCTGCGCCTGCCGGAAGATCTGGCGATTGTGGGCTTTGACAACATCGACTTTGCGCGGCTGGCGATGATCCCCCTGACCTCGATCCAGTATGAGGTGGAGCAGTTGGTCGATGGGGCTGCGGCGCGGGTGCTGGAGCTGATCGCGCGGGCGGCGGACCTGCCACCGCCACAGAATGTGCAGATTGACCCGGCGCTGATGGTGCGGGCCAGCACTCAGCCCAAGCCGTAAAAGCGGCGGGCGTTGGCGTCGAAGATTTTCGAATGCTGCGCCGGGGGGACAAGCGACAAGGCCGTCGCCAGATTGGTGGCATAGTCGCTGGCCAGCTGGAGAACCGGCCAATCGCTGCCCCAGATCACGCGATCAGGGCCAAAGGCTTGCAAGATATGGGCGGCGAAGGGGGCGAGGTCGGCGGTTTGCCAATCAGGCCCGATTTCGGTGACCATGCCCGAGAGTTTGCACCAGACATTGGGCAGCTTGGCCAGTGCCGCCATCCCCTCGGCCCAGGCGGGATCGGGGCTTTGGCCTTGGCCCATGCGGGGTTTGGCGATGTGGTCGATGAGGATCGGCAGATCGGGATAACGCAGGGCCAGCAGGGCGATGACGGGCAGGTGGCGCGGCTGGATCAGAGCGTCAAAGCGAAGGCCGGTGGCCTGCATATGCGACAGGGCCGGGGCTGCCGCTGGATCGAGAATCCAATCGGTGCGGTCGATGTTTTGCAGCATGGGGCGCAGGCCCTTGAGCATCGGGTCGGCGCGCAGGCGGTCGATGGTGGGGATGGCATCGGCGGTGGTCAGATCGACCCAGCCGACGACACCCGCGACGAAATCGGTTTGCTTGGCGAGGGCCAGCAGAAATTCGGTTTCGGCAGTGGTGGGTGTGGCCTGAACCAGAACGGTTTTCTGAACCCCTGCGGCGGCCAGCAGGGGGCGCAAATCTTCGGGCCCGAAATCGCGGAAGATGGGGGCGACGCTGGCGTTGGGCCAGTCATAATCGCCCCGGTCCAGCCGCCAGAAATGTTGATGTGCGTCGATCATATTGCCCCCTAGGCCAGATGATTGACCCGCAAGGATGCGAGCAAGGTTTCTTTGGATGTCGCGAGATGGGCCTGCACGGCGGCGGTGGCTGCCTGCGGATCGCGCGAGCGCATGGCCGCGATGATGCGGCGGTGTTCGCCAATGGCGGCCTTGTTGCGGTCGCGTTCCAGCTGTTTGTCCCATTGGTAATGATAGTGGAAAATCAGCGAGATGACCTTTTGGAAATCGACGACGAACCGGTTTTTGACGACGGCGTTGATGGCGGTGTGAAAGCGTTCGTCGAGGCGGGAAAAGTCGCGGAAATCGGTGTCGATGCGGTCCAAGAGGGCCAGATGTTCGCGTTCCAGCGCGTCGAGGTCGCGCCAGATGGGGTGGGTCTCGGGCAGGGTGGTGACGATGCGGGCGGCGTTCACCTCAAGCAGGGCCCGGAATTCGGAGAGTTCGACGGCGTAGTCGGGGGTAAAGCCCAAAAGCCGCCAGCCGCCTTGGGCGCGGCGTTCGACAAGGCCGAAATGGCCAAGACCGGCCAGAAACTCTTGTAACATATGGGGGGGGACAGAGAATTGCTTGGCCAGTTGGGCGACGTTCAGGCTGGTGCCTGCGGGCACGTCAAAGCGCAAAACCCAATCGAGGAAGCGATCCTCTAGCTCGCGCAGGGTGATGTATTCTTCGCGTTCGGTCAGGCGGTCTTCGGGGCGGATGGCGCGGATCAGGGGTTTGTGGCGACCGTCGAGGCCGATGACGCCGCCTTCCTCTAGCCGTTTCAGCGCGGCGCGAACGATGGTGCGGCTGACCTTGAGCGTTTCGGCCAGTTTCAATTCGGAAGGCAGGGCATCGCCGGGGGCAAGGCCTGCCATCTGATCGAGCAAAAGATTGTAGGCAGCGCGGAAGCGAACATCGGTGCGGGCCATCGGATGGTTCTTTTGTATGGTTTGATTAAAAACAGTTTACACGGCGCGCGAGTCGAGTCTAGTGTTCTTTATGATTAAAGCCCGAAGGCGAGGGGAGGCGCTGGGAATGGCACAGACGATGCTCTGCGGCACCTGCGTGTCGCCCGGCCAGTTTGAACTGACACCGGCGGAAATGCCGCAAACAGCGCCTGAAGGCTGGGTTCTGGTGGACATCACCGCCGCCGGCCTGTGCGGGACGGATTATCATATTTACGAGGGCAAGCACCCTTTTTTGCAATATCCGCGTGTCATTGGGCATGAATTGTCGGGCCGGGTGGCCGTCAGCGCAGGGGATTGGGCGGCGGGTGTGCCGGTGGTGATCAACCCCTATCTGTCTTGCGGGGAATGCCGGGCCTGCCAGCGTGGCAAACCGAATTGCTGCACGCAGATTCAGGTGCTGGGCGTGCATCGCGATGGGGGCATGTGTTCGCGCATCGCGGTGCCTGCGGGCAATCTGTATGCGGCAGGCGATCTGGGGCCGGAAGCGGCGGCGATGGTGGAATTTCTGGCGATTGGCGCCCATGCCGTGCGGCGGGGCGAGGTAGCGGCGGGCGACCGTGTACTGGTGACGGGGGCGGGGCCGATTGGTTTGGGCGTGGCCCTGTTCGCCAAGGCGCGGGGGGCCGAGGTGCATTTGCTGGACACAACGCCCGCGCGGCTGGAACAGGCGCGGGGTTTGGGTTTTGAGCATCTGCTGGGGGCGGTGGCCGCTGGTGATGGGTTCGACGTGGTGTTTGATGCGACAGGGAATGGCGCTGCGATGGAGGCGGGCTTTGCCCATGTGGCCCATGGCGGGACTTATGTTCTGGTGTCGGTCGTGCAGGGGAACATCACCTTTTCCGACCCCGAATTCCACAAGCGGGAAATGCGGCTGATCGGGTCGCGGAATGCGACGGCGGAGGACTTTGATACGGTGATGGAAGCGCTGCGTACGGGGGTGGTGTCATCCAAGGCGCTGCTGTCGGAGCGGATCACCCTGGTCGATTTGCCGGCGCGTCTGCCGGTTCTGGCGGCGGACCGGGGCAGCCTGATCAAGGCGATTGTTGTGATGGAGGCCGCATGAATCCCGTCATCCAGATGCACGGCATCGACAAGCGCTTTCCGGGCGTTCATGCGCTGAAATCCGTGCAATTCGATCTGATCGCGGGTGAGGTTCACGCCCTCATGGGCGAGAATGGCGCGGGGAAATCGACGCTGATGAAGATCCTGTCGGGGATTTATCAGCCCGATGGCGGCACGATCCGGGTGAACGGGGCCGAGGTGCGGATTGCGGGGCCGCGCGCGGCGCAGGGCCTTGGCATCGGGATCATCCATCAGGAACTGGCGCTGATGCCGGACCTGACGGTGGCGCAGAACATCTTTATCGGGCGGGAACCGAAGAACCGCTTCGGCGTCCTGAATGAGGGCAAGCTGAATGCCGATGCGGCGGCGATCTTTCAGCAGATGAAAGTGGCGATTGATCCGCAGGCCGAGGTGCGGACGCTGACCATTGCGAAACAGCAGATGGTGGAGATTGCCAAGGCGCTGTCGTTCCGGTCCAGCATCCTGATCATGGACGAACCGACCGCCGCCCTGAACGACCGCGAAACGGATGAGCTGTTTGCCATCATCCGCGGCCTGCGCGGCGAAGGCGTGGGTGTGGTTTATATTTCCCACAAGATGGATGAAATCCGCCGCATTTCCGACCGGGTGACGGTGATGCGGGACGGGGCCTATGTCGGCACGGTGACGGCCGCCGATACGCCGATTGAAACCATCATCAACATGATGGTGGGCCGCGATCTGGATCAATCGGTGGTGGATATTCCCGATCTGTCGGGGGCCGAGGTGGCCTTGCGGGTGCAGGGGTTGAACCGGGGCCGGGTGGTGCGGGATGTCAGCTTTGACCTGAAAAAGGGCGAGATTTTGGGGTTTGCGGGCCTGATGGGGGCCGGGCGGACCGAGGTGGCGCGGGTGATCTTTGGCGCGGACAAGCGCGAGAGTGGCGAGATCGAGGTGCATGGCCGCGCGGCGGCGATCCGCACACCGCAGGATGCCGTGAAGGCGGGGATTGGCTATCTGTCGGAAGACCGCAAGCATTTTGGTTTGGCGCTGGGTCTGGACGTGCGCAACAACATCGGCCTGACCGCCTTGGACAAGTTTTCCGACCGGGCGGGGCGGGTGAATGACAGTGCTTTGGCCAAGGTGGCGCGGGATTACATCGAAAGCCTGGCGATCCGCACGCCGTCGGACAAGCAAGAGGTGCGGTTGTTGTCGGGGGGCAATCAGCAAAAGGTGGTCATTGCGAAATGGCTTTTGCGCGATTGCGATATTCTGATCTTTGACGAACCGACACGCGGCATCGATGTGGGGGCCAAGGCGGAAATCTATCGGCTTCTGGTTGATCTGGCTGCACAGGGCAAGGCGATCATTGTGATCAGCTCCGAACTGCCCGAAGTTCTGCGCCTGTCCCACCGTATCGCGGTGATGTGCGAAGGCCGCTTGACGGGCATTCTGCCCGGCGGCCCTGCCACATCGCAAACCGAAATCATGCGCCTTGCCACCCAAAGGGATATGGCCAGCGAAGGAGCCCTGACATGACCGCCACCGTTCCCGCCGCAAGCCCGTTGAACCGACTGAAAGCATCCGGTGCGCAGCAAAAGCTGTTGGCGTTTGCCAGCCTGATCGTCTTGCTGATCTTTTTTTCCATCGCCTCGGAAAATTTCCTGCAAACATCCAACATCATCGCCATTTTGCAGGCGACATCGGTGAACGGTGTGCTGGCGATTGCGGCGACCTTGGTGATCATCACCGGGGGGATTGATCTGTCGGTTGGCACGCTGATGACCTTTACCGCCGTCGTTTCGGGCGTGGTGCTGACTTTTTGGGGCATGGCCTTGCCCTTTGGCATTCTGGCGGCCATCGGCATGGGGGCCTTTTGTGGCCTGATTTCCGGCACGCTGATTGCGCGGATGAAGATCCCGCCGTTTATTGCCACCTTGGGCATGATGCTGATCCTGAAGGGCCTGTCGCTGGTGATTTCGGGCACCAAGCCCATCTATTTCAACGACACGCCCAGCTATCCCGAACTGTCCACCGGGTCGCTGGTGGGCAAGCTGATCCCGGCCCTGCCCTTGCCGAATGGGGTGCTGATCCTGTTCCTGCTGGCGCTGTTCATTTCTTGGGTGCTGAACCGCACGGTGCTGGGGCGCTATACCTTTGCGCTTGGCTCGAATGAGGAAGCGGTGCGTCTTTCGGGGGTGAACACTGATGGTTGGAAGATTGCCATCTATGCGCTGGCGGGGGGGATCTGCGGTATTGCGGGCCTGCTCATTTCGTCGCGGCTGAATTCGGCGCAACCCGCGCTGGGGCTGGGCTATGAGTTGGACGCCATTGCCGCCGTGGTGATCGGGGGCACCTCGCTGGCCGGGGGGCGGGGGTCGATCTTGGGAACCATCATCGGTGCGCTGATCATGAGCGTGCTGTTGAACGGGTTGCGCATCCTTTCGGTGGCGCAGGAATGGCAGACGGTTGTGACCGGTCTGATCATCATCGCCGCCGTCTATGCTGACATGCTGCGCCGTCGGCGCGCTGGCTGAGAAACAGAGAACGGACAACGTTCCAGATTAACGAATTCGCATCTTAATGGAGGAAGAATGATGCTGAACAGAAGAACCCTGATGGGCGCACTGGCTGCGGGCACGCTGCTGGCAAGCTCGACCTTGGCTTTCGCCCAGGACAAGATCTATATCCCGATGATTTCCAAAGGCTTCCAGCACCAGTTCTGGCAAGCTGTGAAAGCGGGCGCTGACAAGGCTGCTGCGGAATTGGGCGTGGAAGTGACCTTTGAAGGTCCGGACACCGAAGCGCAGGTGGACCGCCAGATCGACATGCTTTCGGCCGCGCTGGCCAAAAAGCCTGCCGCGATTGGCTTTGCCGCGCTGGACAGCCAAGCCGCCATCCCGCTGCTGAAACAGGCGCAAGAGGCGGGCATTCCCGTCATCGCGTTTGACTCTGGCGTGGACAGCGACATTCCGGCAGCGACGGCCTCGACCGATAACCTGGCGGCGGCGGCACTGGCGGCGGACAAGATGGCGGAGTTGATCGGCGGCGCGGGCAAAGTCGCGCTGGTCGTGCATGACCAAACCTCGCGCACGGGCATCGACCGTCGCGATGGGTTTGTGAACCAGATTGCGGCGAAATACCCGGATATCGAAATCGTGGATATCCAGTATGGCGCGGGCGACCAGTTGCAATCGACGGAAATCGCCAAGGCGATCCTGACGGCGCATCCGGATCTGAAGGGCATGTTCGGGGCGAACGAAGGTTCGGCCATCGGCGTGCTGAACGCGAAGAAAGAGTCGGGCCGTTCGGATCTGATCGTGATCGGCTATGACTCGGGTGCGGCGCAAAAGGCAGCCATCATCGAGGGTTCGATGAACGGGGCGATCACGCAAAACCCGGTGGGCATCGGCTATGAAACGGTGAAAGCCGCTGTGGCTGCGTCCAAGGGTGAGGCGGTTGAGAAGAACATCGACACCGGGTTCTTCTACTACGACAAGACGAACATCGACGCGCCGGAAATCGCGGCGGTTCTGTATGATTGATCCCTTTGGGGATAAATGCGCCGGCCCTTTCGGGGGCCGGCGTCTGCATTGAAAGGGCGAAAGATGGATCTGGGGCTGAAAGACAAGGTGGTGATCGTGACCGGGGGTGCGGCGGGCATCGGCGGGGCGATTTCCGAGGATTTGGCCCGTGAAGGTGCAAGGGTTGTGATCTTTGCCCGCCGCGCGCCGGACGCTGATTGGCTGGCCAGCCTTGGGCCCAAGGCGCATTTCATTCAGGCGGAACTGTCGCGCGATGAAGATTGCCGCGCGGCGGTGGCGGAAACGCAGAAGCGGTTCGGGCCGGTCTATGGGCTGGTGAACAACGCAGGCGTAAATGACGGCGTCGGGCTAGAGGCGGGACCAGAGGAATTCCGCGCCTCGCTAGAACGCAACCTGATCCATTATTATACGCTGGTGCATCTGTTGGCGGATGATCTGCGAGCGACCAAGGGGGCGGTGGTCAACATCAGTTCCAAAACGGCGGTGACGGGGCAGGGGAACACCTCGGCCTATGTGGCGGCCAAGGCGGCACAGCTGGGTCTGACGCGGGAATGGGCGGCAGCCTTTGCGGCGGATGGGGTGCGGGTGAATGCCGTGCTGCCCGCCGAGGTGATGACGCCGCTGTATGAACGCTGGATCACGACCTTTGACGACCCGGCAGAAAAGCTGGCGGAAATCACGGCGCGCATTCCCTTGGGTCAGCGGATGACCGGGGCCGATGAAATTGCGGCGATGGCGGTCTTTGCGCTGTCGGCGCGGGCCTTGCACCTGACGGGGCAATGGCTATTCGTGGACGGCGGCTATACCCACCTGGATCGTGCCCTGGCAGGAGTGTGAGACGATGAAACCCGATCATATCGTGCTGGCGGAAAAGGATGATGTGGCCATTGCCTTGGCCGATCTGCCCAAGGGCGCGCGGGTCAACAATGTGACGCTGGTGGAGCCGGTGCCGCGGGGGCACAAGGTCGCGCTGCATCCGATTGCGGCGGGCGAGCAGGTGCGGCGCTATGGCCAGATCATCGGGCAGGCGACGCGGGACATCATGCCGGGGGCACATGTGCATGTGCAGAACCTGGGCATGTCGGATCATGAGCAGGACTATGCCTTTGGGGCGGATGTGAAACCGCTGCCGGTGCCGGATGAGGCGCGAACCTTTATGGGCTATCGGCGGTCGGATGGGAAAGCGGGGACGCGGAACTATCTGGGGGTGCTGACCTCGGTCAACTGTTCCGGGTCGGTGGCGCGGTTCATCGCGGAAGAGGCGGAAAAGACGGATTGGTTCAAGGCGCTGAAGAATGTGGATGGCATCGTGCCGATTGCGCATTCGTCGGGCTGTGGCATGTCGGGGTCGGATGAGGGTTACAAGACACTGTTCCGCACGCTGCAAGGCTATGCCAAGAACCCGAATTTCGCGGGTATCCTGCTGGTGGGGCTGGGCTGCGAGGTGATGCAGATCCCGGCCTTGGTGGGCAAGGCGCGGCTGCGGGCGGATGGGCAGTTCCAGCATATGACCATTCAGGACACCGGCGGCACACGCAAGACGGTGGAACGGGGAGTAGAGGTGCTGCGGGAATTGGCTTTGGTTGCTGACCAATGCACGCGCGAACCTATCCCGGTGTCGGAACTGGTGATCGGGATGCAATGCGGTGGGTCGGATGGCTATTCCGGCATCACCGCCAACCCGGCGCTGGGCGTGGCCTCTGATCTGCTGGTGGCGCATGGGGGGACGACGATCTTGTCGGAAACCTCGGAAATCTATGGGGCGGAACATCTTTTGACGCGACGGGCGGTTTCACCCGAAGTGGGCGAAAAGCTGATCGAGCGGATCCATTGGTGGGAAGATTACACGCAGCGTAACAAGGGTGAGATGAACAACAATCCCAGCCCCGGCAACAAGAAGGGCGGCTTAACCACCATTCTGGAAAAGTCACTGGGGGCGGTGGCAAAGGGCGGCTTTGCGCCCTTGGAAGGGGTTTATCTGTTTGCCGAACCGATTGACCGCAAGGGGTTCGTGTTCATGGACAGCCCCGGCTATGACCCCTGTTCGGTGACGGGGCAGGTGGCCTCGGGGGCCAATCTGATTGTCTTTACCACGGGGCGGGGGTCTGTGTCGGGATACAAACCTGTGCCCTGTATCAAGGTGGCGACCAATTCGGAAATGTATGGCCGGATGGCCGACGATATGGACCTGAACACGGGCGACATTCTGGAAGGGGTGACGCTGGAACAAAAGGGGCGCGAGCTGTTCGAGTTGTTCATCCGCGTCGCCTCGGGTGAGGAAACCAAGTCGGAAGAACTGGGCTTTGGCGGTGCGGAATTCGTGCCGTGGCAGATTGGGGCGGTGATGTGATGACGGGACGGATGCAGGGCAAGCGGGCGCTGGTGACGGCGGCGGGCCAAGGGATTGGGCGGGCCAGCGCGCTTGCCATGGCGCGAGAGGGCGCGCAGGTTCTGGCGACCGACATCAATGCCGAGGCTTTGGCAAGCCTTGCAGGCGAGGGGATCGAGACGCGGGTTTTGAACGTGCGCGACCCGGCGAGCATTGCCGAGGCGGTGGAGGCGGCGGGCGATGTCAATGTGCTGTTCAACTGCGCGGGTTTCGTGGCGGGTGGGACCATCCTCGATTGCACGGATGAGCAATGGGAATTCAGCCTGGACCTGAACATGACGGCGATGTTCCGCATGTGCCGGGCGTTTCTGCCGGGGATGATCGCGCGGGGCGGCGGGTCGATTGTGAACATGGCCTCGGTCGCGTCGAGCGTGATCGCGGCCCCGAACCGTTTCGTTTATGGCGCGACGAAGGCGGGGGTCATTGGCATGACCAAGGCGATTGCCGCCGATTTCGTGACCAAGGGCATCCGCTGCAATGCGATCTGCCCCGGCACGGTGGAAAGCCCCAGTCTGGACGACCGGCTGCGGGCGACCGGCGATTATGAGGCGGCGAAGGCGGCCTTTATCGCGCGGCAGCCCATCGGGCGGATTGCGAAGGCCGAAGAGATTGCGGCGCTTGTGGTCTATCTGGCATCGGACGAATCAAGTTACACCACCGGCGTCGCGCATGTGATCGACGGCGGCTGGGCGAATATCTGAAAGGACAAGCGATGAAACTTTTGCGTCATGGGGCCCGCGGGGCCGAGCGGCCGGGATTGCTGCATGCGGATGGCACGATCCGCGATCTGACGGGGCTGGTGCCGGATATTGCCGGGGCGGTGCTGTCGGATATGGGCATGGCGATGCTGCGCAGCATCGACCCGTCGCGCCTGCCGGTCGTCGATGCCAACACGCGGCTGGGGGCCTGTGTCGGCGGGACGGGCAAGTTCATCTGCATCGGTCTGAACTATGCCGATCACGCCGCCGAAAGCGGCATGGCTGTGCCGCCAGAGCCGGTGATTTTCCAGAAGGCGACGAGCGCGATTTGCGGGCCGACCGATCCGATTATCATTCCGCGCACGTCAGAAAAGACCGACTGGGAAGTGGAACTGGCGGTGATCATCGGGACCAAGGCCAAATATGTGTCCGAGGCCGAGGCTTTGTCTTATGTGGCGGGCTATGCGGTGTCGAATGACGTGTCGGAGCGGGCATTTCAGACGGAACGTTCGGGGCAATGGACCAAGGGCAAAAGCTGCGACAACTTTGGTCAGACCGGGCCTTGGCTGGTGACGCGGGACGAGGTGGCCGATCCGCAGAACCTGTCGATGTGGCTGAAGGTGAACGGCGAGACGATGCAGAACGGATCGACGCGCACGATGGTTTACGGCGTGGCGCATGTGGTAAGCTATCTGTCGCAGTTCATGACGCTGCATCCGGGGGATATCATTTCAACCGGCACCCCGCCCGGCGTGGGCATGGGGATGAAACCGCCGCGTTACCTGAAGGCGGGGGATGTGGTGGAATTGGGGATCGAAGGCTTGGGCCAACAGCGCCAAGTCTGCGAGGCGGATGCCTGAGACCAAAGCCGGGGGCTGCTGCCCCCGGACCCCCGAGGTATTTTTGGCAAGATGAAAGCCGCAGTCTTGCGGAGAAAGGGGGCCTTGGCCCCCTTTTGTTTCAGCCGTGTTTGATCATGACATGGCGGACGACGGTGTAATCTTCCAGCGCATACATCGACATGTCCTTGCCATAGCCGGACTGTTTCAGCCCGCCATGCGGCATTTCGTTGACCAGCATGAAATGCGTGTTGACCCAGGTGCAGCCATAGCGGAGCCGCGCCGCCGTCGCCATGGCGCGGCCCACATCGCGGGTCCAGACGCTGCTGGCCAAACCATAGTCGCTGTCATTCGCCCATTCGACGGCCTGATCGACATCCGAGAAGGGGGTGATGGAGACGACGGGGCCGAACACCTCACGCCGGACAATCTCATCTTCTTGCCGCGCCCCGGCGATGACGGTGGGCCTGTAATAGAAACCCCGGTCCATCGTTTCCCCGCCTGCCGTCACCTCGATATGGTTCAGTTCGCGGGCGCGATTGACAAAGCTCGCCACCCGGTCGCGCTGGCGCAGGCTGATCAGCGGGCCGATTTCATTGGTGCTGTCGTCGTCCTGATCCAGCGCGATGGTCGAAACAGCGGCAGAGAGGTCAGCCACCAATTTTTCATAGACCTTTTTGCCCGCATAGATGCGGCAGGCGGCGGTGCAGTCTTGCCCGGCGTTGTAATAGCCAAAAGCGCGGAGGCCCTCGACCACGGCCTCGACATCGGCGTCGTCAAAGACCACGACGGGGGCCTTGCCGCCCAGTTCCAAATGAGTGCGTTTCACGGTTTTTGACGCAGCATCGAGCATCTTTTTGCCCGTCGCCACATCGCCTGTCAGGCTGATCATATCAACGCCGGGATGGTTGATCAGATAGCTGCCGACGGTCTGGCCGCGCCCGGTGATGACGTTGACGACGCCTTCGGGCAGTTCCTCGGCCAAGATCTGCGCGAATTTCAGCGCTGAAAGCGGTGTCTGTTCCGACGGCTTGAAGACAACGGTATTGCCGCCGCCTATGGCTGGCCCCAGCTTCCACGCCATCATCATCAGGGGATAGTTCCACGGCGCGATCGAGGCGATCACCCCCACCGCATCGCGGCGGATCATGCTGGTATGGCCTGCCAGATATTCCCCCGCCGCTGGCCCATGTTGGTTGCGCACGGCCCCGGCGAAATAGCGGTAGCAATCGGCAATCGCCGGGATTTCATCGTTGCGGGCGGCATTGATCGGCTTGCCACAATTCAGCGCCTCCAAAGCGGCCAGCGTATCGGCCTCGGCCTCGACCCTATCGGCAATGCGCAGCAGAGCGCTGGCGCGTTCGGCGGGGGTGGTGCGGGACCAACCGTCAAAGGCGCGGCGCGCGGCGGCGACGGCGGCATCGACTTGGGCGGTGGAGGCTTCGGCCACGTTCAGGATCAAGGCCCCTGTGCGCGGGTTCAGGATCGGTTCGGCGGCATCCTGCCCCTGCTGGAACTGTCCGCCAATCAGCAGCGCGGTGTCGAATTGGGTCATCTCTCTCTCCCGTTTATTTCCCCGCACCGGCGGTCTGGTCGCCGTCGCGGGTCAGGTAATAGGCGGCAAGGATGGGCAAAAAGGTCACGGCAAAGACCACGATGGCGACAACGTTTGTCACCGGCCTTTGGCGCGGGCGGACCAGTTCTTGCAGCATCCAAATGGGCAGGGTCGATTGCTGCCCTGCGGTGAAGGTGGTGACGATCACCTCGTCAAAGGACAGGGCAAAGGCGAGCATCCCGCCCGCCAAAAGGGCGGAGCCAAGGTTCGGCAGCAGGACATGGCGGAAGGTTTGAAAGCTGTTGGCACCAAGGTCGGCGGACGCCTCCAAGATGCCGCCCGACAGGCGGCGAAAGCGGGCGACGGCGTTGTTGTAGACGATAACGATGCAAAAGGTGGCGTGGCCCAGGATGATGGTCCACACCGAAAAGGGGATGTCCATCACCGAAAAGGCCGAACGCAACGCCATGCCGGTGATAACGCCGGGCAGGGCGATGGGCAGTAGGATCAGCAGGCTGATCTGGTCGCGCCCGAAAAAGCGGCTTTGCGCCATGGCGGCGGCGACAAGGGTGCCCAAGATCATGGCCAAGAGGGTGGCGATGCTGGCGACCTTGATCGACAGCCAAAGAGGCGGCCAGATGTCGGCACGTTCCCATGCCACGGCGAACCATTTCAAGGTCAGACCGGGGGGCGGGAATTGATAGGATTTCTCCTCGGTCGTGAAGGCGTAGAGGAAGATCAGCAGGATCGGCAGATGCAGGAAGGCAAGGCCCAAGCCTGCGGCGAGTTTCAGGGGCCATGAGGCGCGGTCAGAGTGCATCGAAAGCCCCCATGCGCTTGGCGATCCAAAGGTAGACCAGCATGATCAGGATGGGGACCATGGCGAATGCGGCCGCGAGGGGCACGTTCCCGGCGGTGCCTTGGAACTGATAGACGGCAAGGCCGATGAAACGGGCGGAATTGCCGATGATCTGGGGGATGATGTAATCGCCCAAGGTCAGCGAAAAGGTAAAGATCGACCCGGCGATGATGCCCGGCAGGGCCAGCGGGAAAACCACCGTGCGGAAGGTCTGCGCGCGAGAGGCACCAAGGTCAGACGAGGCCTCAAGCATGGACACCGGCACACGTTCCAGTGCGGCCTGCATGGGCAGGATCATATAGGGCATCCAGATGTAAACAAAGACGATGAAGGTGCCGAGGGGGGAGGTGGAGAGGGACGATCCACCGAACCATTGCTCATCCAAGGCGCGGGCGAGCAGAGGGCCGCCGCCGACATGGTCAGCGATCCATGTGAGGATGCCTTCGCGGGCAAGGATCAGTTTCCAAGCATAAACCTTGACCAGATAGGACGACCAAAGCGGCAGCATGACGCCCAGATAGAACACAGCCTTCCAGCGCCCCTTGGCAAAGCGGGCGGCGAAATAGGCGATGGGAAAGGCGATCACGGCGCTGGTGAGTGTGACCAGAATGGCCATCAGAAGGGTGCGCAGGATGATGTCGAGGTTCTGGGCGCGGAACAGCTCGGCATAGGTTTTCAGGGTGAATTCCTGTTTCACCACACCGGAGAATTCGTCGATGGAATAGAAGCTTTGCAAAAGCAAAGCGGCGAGGGAGCCGAGATAGACGATGCCTAGCCACAACACGGGCGGCGTCAGCAGCAGGATCAGCAGCAGGCGGGGTCTGCGCCAGAAGGCGGCGCTGATGCGGTCGCCCATTCCCCTTTCGGGCAGGATGGCGGGGCTGGTCATACCTGCCCCATCAGATGCAGGGCGCTGGGGGCAAAGCTGATCGCCGCCTCGGTGCCCTGTTCCGGCACCGCTTCCCCGGCGGGGACAAAGGCGGCAATTTCAGTATCGCCCATGCGCAGGACAACGCGCGAGCCAGAGCCGAGATAGCGGACGGCAGTGACGGTGCCCTTGGGGCCGCTGGGGGCAAGGCGCACGACCTCAGGCCGCAGGCTGGCCCATTCGGCGGGGCCGCCCAAGGCTTTGGTCAGGGCGGGGGGCAGGACGTTCGATGAGCCGACGAAATCGGCGACGAAACGGGTTTGGGGGCGGGCGTAGATGTCTTCGGGCGTGCCGATCTGGGCGATCTTACCGTCGTTGAAGACGGCCAGACTGTCGGCCATGCTCAAGGCCTCATGCTGGTCATGCGTCACGAAGACAAAGGTGATGCCCAGCCGCTTTTGCAAGGCTTTCAATTCGTCCTGCATCGCCTCGCGCAGTTTCAGGTCCAAAGCCCCTAAGGGTTCGTCCAGCAGCAACACGCGGGGTTCATTGATCAGGGCGCGGGCCAAGGCCACGCGCTGGCGCTGGCCGCCGGACAGTTGGCCGGGCTTGCGGTCGCCATAGCTGGGCAGTTTGACAAGGGACAGCAGTTCCTCGGCTTTGTCGAGCCGTGCGCGTTTGTCCACGCCCTTGACCATCAGGCCATAAGCCACATTGTCGCGCACCGACATATGGGGGAACAGGGCGTAATCCTGAAAGACGGTGTTCACGTTGCGCCGGTTGGGGGGCACGTCTGACACATCCTGCCCGTGGATCAGGATGGTGCCGCCCGTCGGCTTTTCAAAGCCCGAGATCAGCCGCAGGCAGGTGGTCTTGCCGGAACCGGAGGGGCCGAGCATGGCAAAGAACGCGCCTTCGGCGATGGTCAGGTCCACCCCATCGACGGCGCGGATCGGGCCGAAATGGCGGGTGACGGATTGGAACTGGACGGCGGCGGTCATGGGCATTCTCGATGGTTTGGGCAACACCCCCCACCCCCGACCCCTCCCCACAAAGGGGGAGGGGGGCAGGCAGGGCGCAAGGCGTCACCCTCCCCCCTTTGTGGGGGAGGGATGGGGAGTAGGCTGATGCGCTGCTCAGCGCCCGCCGATCACGCCGATATAGTCCGACACCCAGCGGTAATAGGGCACGCAGGCGCCTTCGCCTTGCGAACAGTTGGCGACCGGGGTTTTCCAGAAGCGGATCTTTTCGAAATCGTCCAGACCGTTGGCGGTGCATCCTTCGGCCGTCTGCATGCCGCGCCCATCGGTGCAGGCGGCAGGCACCGATGGCACAGCGCCGAACCAGACCGACAGATCGGCTTGCAGGTTTGATGACAGTTGGTGTTCAAACCACATGTAAGCGCAGTTTGGATGTTCGCTGTCGACATGCAGCATGGTCGTATCGGCCCAGCCCGTCGCGCCTTCTTGCGGGATGGTCGAGGCGACGGGTTGATTGTCCGCCTTGAGCAGACCCACTTGGAAGGGCCAGGAACCGGAGGCGACCACGCCTTCGTTCTTGAAGTCGTCGATTTGGATAAAGGCATCGTGCCAATAGCGGCTGGTCAGCGTCCGCTGCACGCGCAGCAGGTCGAGCGCGGCCTTGTATTGATCCTCGTTCAGCTCATAGGGGCTGGTGATCCCCAGTTCGGGCTTGTGGAACATCAGATATTGCGCGGCATCGGCAATGTGGATCGGCCCGTCATAGGCCTGAACCCGGCCCTCGTTCGTCTTGCCGTCGGGCAGGTCCATTTTTTCAAAGACCACATTCCAGCTTGTCGGGGCCTCTTTGAAGACATTCGTGTTGTACATCAACACGTTCGGCCCCCACATATAGGGCACGCCATAATGTTTACCATCCACCGTATGCCAGGGCGCATCCTGAAGGCGCGGGTCAATGGTGGACCATGACGGCACCAGCGCCGGGTTGATTTCCTGCACCTTTCCGCCCGCGACCAGCCGCAGCGAGGCGTCGCCCGAGGCGGTCACAAGGTCAAAGCCGCCTTCGTTCATCAGGGCGACCATTTCATCCGAGGTGTTGGCGGTTTTCACACTGACCATGCAGCCAGTCTTTTGTTCAAAGCCAGTGACCCAGTCAAAGGCCTTGTCGGTTTCGCCGCGTTCCACATAGCCCGCCCAAGCGACGATGGACAAAGCGCCTTCGCCGGGGCCGACCTCGGTCATCTGGGCAAAGGCGGGGGTGAGTGCAGTGGTCAGGCTGGCAAGGGCGGCCAGCGACAGGGTCGCGGCGCGTTGCATCTGTCGGTTCATGGTCATCGGCAATACCTCCTGATGGGTTATGGGCGCGGCATGGGTGTTCTATGCGCGCTGCCGGTTTTCCGGCCTGCGACAATGCTGCGACTGCGGCGCAGCTTTCGCAAACACAAAATCAGGATGGCCGGTATCGGTTTTTCCGATGGGTCAGCGTTCGGCAAGACCAGTCTGGGCCGAACGCACGAATTGCAGCGCGGGGCCGGACAGCGGCGCACCGCGTCGCCACGCGAGGCCCACCTGCACCGTGGGCAAATCGCCCGAGACATCGCGGATCTCGATCCGGTCGCCTTCCAGTGACCAGGGGCGATAGACAAGGCTGGGCAGGATGGCGAGGCCCGCGCCGGTGGCGACTAGGGAACGCACGGCCTCAACACTCCTTGTTCGAAAGGCAGTTTCGGGTTTGACGGGCAGGGCCATGGTCAGGCGGCGGGTGGATTCCTCGATTTCATCCACCATCAGCTGGATCATCGGCTGACCGGCCAACTCCTCCAATTCAATCGATTCTTGCTGGGCCAGAGGATGGCCCAAGGGCAGCCACAGGCGGTAGGGGGATACCAGCAGCGCCTCGACATGCAGAGCCATGCGGTCGCGGACCGAGGAGGTCAGTAGCACCGCCACATCCAACTCGCCGCCGATCAGCAGATGTTGCAGGTATTCGCCCGAATCCTCAATCACGTTCAACTCGATCAGGGGAAAGGCGCGGCGAAAGCGTTGCAGGATGTCGGACAGCACATAGCCCGCCACCAGCGAGGTCACGCCCAAAGACAGCCGCCCCCGCACCTCTTCCGCCTCATCCCGAAAGGCCGTGCGGGCGGCGGCGACATCGGCCAGAATCTGGCGGGCATGGCGCAGAAAGGCCGAACCGCGATGCGTGATGACAAGGCCGCGGGCCTGACGGTCAAACATCTGCACGCCCAAGTCATCCTCAAGCGCGCGGATGGCCTCGGTCACGCTGGATTGCGAAATGGACAGGGCCCGCGCCGCGCCTGACACGCTGCCCGCCTCGGCGGCGGCGACAAAGAACTGAAGCTGGCGAAGGGTAAAGGCCATGGCGCAGTGTTTCGCATCGGCAGGGCACTGGCAAGCAAAAGCCCCGCCCAGAGGAACTGGGCGGGGCGGTCTGGTCAGCGGCCCAAGGGGTCAGACCGTGACGGACAGGGAACGACCGGATTGGTCAAAGACATGTAGATGTGCCATGTCGAGATCGAGGCCCACTTGCGATCCGGCCGGGTGGCTTTGCGTCGGATCCGCCTCGACGATCATCGGCCCGGCGGGGGTGTCGAGATAGACGTAAGAGGTGTTCCCCAGCTGTTCGATCACCGACACAGTGCCCGGCAGATGGCCCGCGCCCGGCGCCACGATCCGCACATGTTCGGGGCGGATGCCGACCTCGACATTCGGCTGTGTGGGCTGGGCGTTGACCTTGGCCTGCACCGTGCCACCACCTTGCAACTGGATCGAGAGGGGCGTGCCGCCCAAAGAGGCATCGCCCGCCAGAAAGTTCATCGCCGGGCTGCCGATGAAACCCGCGACATAGCGGTTGATGGGCGCATTATACAGGGTCAGCGGGCTGCCCACCTGCTGGATCACGCCCTTTTCCAAGACGACGATTTGATCGGCAAGGGTCATCGCCTCCACCTGATCATGGGTCACATAGACCATCGTTGTGCCCAGTTCCTGATGCAGCTTGGCCAGTTCCAGCCGCATCTGCACGCGCAGCAGGGCATCGAGGTTCGACAGCGGTTCGTCAAACAGGAAGACCTTGGGATCGCGCACAAGGGCGCGGCCGATGGCAACGCGCTGGCGCTGGCCGCCGGACAGTTGCGCCGGACGGCGGTCCAGCAATTGGTCCAGTTGCAGCAGTTTCGACACCCGCGCGGCATGGGTCTTTTGTTCGGCCTTGGACACACCCGCCAAGGACAGCGAGAAGCAGATGTTCTGTTCCACGGTCAGATGCGGATAAAGCGCATAGGATTGGAACACCATCGCCACACCGCGTTTCGCGGGCAGTTCATGCGTCACATCGGTTTCGCCGATGCGGATCGTGCCGTCAGTGGTTTCCTCCAGCCCCGCAATCATCCGCAGCAGGGTGGATTTGCCGCAGCCCGAGGCCCCCAGCAGGGCGGTGAACGACCCATCGGGGATGTTCAGGTTCAAACCCCGGATCACCTCGACCGCGCCGAACCGTTTGACGATGTTTTCCAGATTAACGCCGGCCATGGCGGTTCCTTTCGATAGCGGAATTATGGGTCATCCTTTGATCCCTGCGGTCAGCATGATCGCCTGTGTGACGCGGCGCTGGAAGACAAGGTAAAGGATGGCAAGCGGCAGGCCGGCCAGAATGGCGGTGGCCAGATCGCGGGCATAGCGGACGCCAAAGGCGTCATAGACTTGGGTGATGCCCACGGTGATGTTCATCTTGGATTCCGAGGTGACCGCAAGGAAGGGCCAGAGGAACTGGTTCCAAGCACCGATGAAGGTGATGATGGCCAAGGCGGTGGTGATGCCCCAGTTCATCGGCAGATAAAGGCGGAAGAACAGTTGGAACTGCGTGGCTCCATCCATCAGCGCCGCCTCACGGAAATCTTTGGGGACGCTGTCGAAGAACTGCTTGTAGATGATCACCGTAACGGGAGCGATCAACTGCGGCAGAACGACGCCGGACCAGGAATTCAGCAGACCGAAATCGGCCATCAGGACAAAGTGGTTCACGATCAGCGCGGGGATCGGCACCATAAAGCTGGCAAGCAAAAGCCACCACAGCAGCCTGCGCCCCGGAAAGCGCAGTTGCGAAATGGCATAGCCTGCGGCAGCGCTGGTCAGGACGACAATGACGGTGACGGCCAGCGAAGTGACAAGCGAGTTGAGATACCAGATGCCCGCCTGCGTTTTGGTCAGGACGTGGATGTAGTTGTCCAAGGTCCAGCGTTCGGGCAGCAGTTGGATGCCGGGGGTCAGAACGTCCTGTTCGACTTTCAGCGAGGTGATGACGGCCCAATAGAGCGGAAAGGCCCAGATGATCGCCCCCAGCACGGTCAGGCCGGTGATGATGCCGCCCGCCAGATTCAGGCGGCGCAGACGGGTGGCACGGGTGTTGGTCATGGTCATGTCGGTCATCTTTGCCCCCGGGCACGGGCCAGTTGGAATTGCAGGACAGAGACGATCACGATCACCAAGAACAGCACCACGGCGACGGCCGCAGCATAGCCCCCCTGATTTTTCTGAAAGGCGGAACGATAGACCAGCTCCACCATGCCGAGGGTGGAATCGGTGCGTCCGCCTTGGCCGAACAGATAGATCTGGTCAAAGATTTTAAGCTGCATGATCAGCTGGATGGTGGCGACCAGCACGGTGATTGGCCAGATCAGGGGCCAAGTGATGCGGCGGAAGGTCTGCCAGCGGGTCGCCCCGTCCAAGGCGGCCGCCTCATAGATTTCGGAACTGATGTTGCGCAGGCCTGCGATGAACAGCAGCACGTTAAAGCCGATCAGCCACCAGATGGTGATGAAGGCAACGGTGGGCATGAACAGGGGCAGGGTGCGGAAGATGCTGACATTCTCGCCCCAGATCGCGGCGATGGGATATTGGATGATGCCGAACTGGTTGTCGGTGATCCACATCCAGATGCGATAGACGACCGAGACGGGCAGAATATAGGGCAGGAAGAAACAGGCGAGGATGACTGATTGGGTCCAGCCTTTCAGGCGGTTCACACCCAGGGCGATGACAAGGCCCAGAAGGGTGGAAGGCACAACGCTGAGCAGGACAAAATAAAGCGTGTTCCAGACGGCGGTGGCGAACAGTTTGTCGTTCAGCAGACGCGCATAGTTCCGGAAACCGGCCCATTGGCCTTCGCCGATCAGGGGGGCTTTCTGGAAGGAAAGCACGGCCAGTTGGATGGTGGGCCACAGGAAAAGCACGCCATATGTCAACACGAAGGGCAGCAGAAACACGACAGCGGCCGTGACCTCTTGGCGGCGAAAACGATTCATCGGAACCTCGCGGGCGATCAGAAGGAAGGAAAGGCCGGTCAGGGGAGGGAGCGTCCCCAGACCGGCCGGTAGTTCAGGCGATCAGTAAGCCTGAGATTGCAGATCGTCGCGCATGCCTTCAACAGCTTCTTGCGCGGTCATCTCGCCCGAGATGGCCGGGAAGACAAAGTTGCCGATGGCGGCATAGGTCGGCGAAGCCACGCCAGCGAGCGGCGAGGAGGGGTCGAAGACCGAGTTGTCAGCCAGCACCGAATAGGTGGCGTTGGGCTGCATCGTCTTGAACTCTTCGGTTTCGCGGGCGGCATTATAGGCCGGGATATGGCCCGCGGTCGCCCAGAAGGTGGAATGCTTGTTCATCCAAGCAATCGCTTGCAGCGCTGCGGCGCGGGTGGCCGGATCATCGCCGTTCGGATTGGCCGGGATGGCGAAAGCATGGCTGTCAGCCCAGGTGGCTTTTTGGGTAAAGAACATTGGCAGTTCGATGGCACCCCATTCGAACAGCTCGCCCTTGGCATGCAGGTCGGTCATCGTCGGGACTTCCCAGACGCCATTGATGTGGAAGGCCGCTTTGCCGCCGGTGAAGGCCGCGACCGAGGCTGGGTATTCCACGTTCGACAGCGCATAGCCGCCCGAAACCCAATCGGCCATTGTCTGAACCGCTGTGGCGGCCTTGTCGAGGTTGTCGCCCGACAGGAATTGACCGTCGGCATCCAAGAAGGTGCCGCCTTGTTGGCCCAGCAGCGAATAGAAGATGCGCCAGTTGGTGCCGTCACCCGCCGATTGGAAGGAAACGCCTTGTTCGGCGCCGGCCTCTTTCACTTTGGCGAGTGCAGCGGTGAAGTTTTCCACCCCGTCCAGCCCGGTGGGCAGGCCATTGGCATCCAGCAGGCCCGCTTTGCCGAGGATGTCTTTGTTGTAATACAGAACGATGGCGTGAATGTCGAAAGGCACGGCATAGGTCTTGCCGTCAACTTGCGCCGCTTGCCAGTTGGCCGCGCCGAAGTCGCCCGAGGCGAGACCGGCGGCCGCCAGCTCTTCGGTGGTCAGCTCGCTGAGCGCGCCACCTTCAACGCCCAAGGGCAGACGCGACAGGTGATAGGTCATCAGATCCGGGCCTTCGCCCACGGCGGCCGAGGTTTGCACCTTGGTATAGAACGGGGTGCCCCATTCCAGCGTCGTGGCGTTGATCTTGATCTTGCCGGCATGCTCGGCGTTGAACTCTTCGATCAGCGTCTTCATCCGGACGCCATCACCGCCGCCCAGAAAGTCCCACCATTCCAGTTGGATTTCCTGCGCCTGTGCGCCCGTGACCAGCATGACCGAGGTCAAAAGCCCCGCAGCCAATGATTTGAACTTCATCTTTTCCTCCCTTCGGGTCTTCACCCGCAGCAGCGCCGTTTCTGCAAGATCCCGCCACGGGCGCGCGTGGCCGGGTCGAACCGATCGTTTCAGGATATGCCTGCCGCTGCCTCCACAGCGCAGGCCGTCCCCATCCCTGGGGGAACAGTAAGAAACTTCCCCCCAGTGTCAACGAATTTTTAGATATGCACCATGATTTTCGATATGGTCACGATGCTGACCCTTTTTGCGCGGCCGTCTGGACCAAGGCGTCCCACAGGGCGCTGGCCAAAGGATCGACCCCCGGCGCATCCGTGCAAAGCCGGAAAGTTGAAGCGACCAGAAGCCCTTTGCCGACACGGCGTTCCGCGATCAGCGCCGCCGGTTTCTGCACCCAGCCGACGACCACGCCGGAATGCACGGCCCCGGCATATTCATGGGTGCGGAAGCCCGTCATCACATGATGCGGGATGATCCGGTCATAAGACAGGTCAACCAGCGGCCCGCCGGGCAGGGCGGCAAAGGCCCCCTTGCGGCGAATCCAGCTAAAGCCCGCGATCCAGTCGCCGCGCCACATCGTGCCGTGCCGGGCGATCAGGTTGATGTTGGGCAGGGCGCTTTCCGACGAACGCGGAATGCCCGGCACATCATCCAGCACCGGCATGTAGGGCTGTTCGCGATCCTGCCCGTCCACCCGCAGATTGCCATTTGTTTTCAAGGTTCCATCTGCCAGAACCAGATAGCGGGCACCCGCCTGGATGCGGCGAATGTCAGCCTCGGCCAGACCATGCACCACGGTCACATCGGCCTTGTCGCGATCCGCCAACACATAACCCAAGGCGCGGGCGCGTTCGGCCAAAGTCTTGTCCGGCACATGCAAAGTGATAGAAGGCACGGCCCGGTTCGGGAACAGCG
This sequence comes from Neogemmobacter tilapiae, assembly GCF_014652215.1. GTDB lineage: Bacteria > Pseudomonadota > Alphaproteobacteria > Rhodobacterales > Rhodobacteraceae > Neogemmobacter > Neogemmobacter tilapiae. The sequence continues at coordinate 50,236 of NZ_BMYJ01000012.1, forward strand.
ATAGCGTCACCTTGTTGCGCGCCACCTCGGCCCCATCGACCGTCAAACGCAGTTCGACATCGGCGGTTTGTGCCTTGGACAGAACCGGCACCGGTAGGTCAATACTGCCCGATTCGGCCATCGACAGTGGTTGGGTCGCGTCGATTGCCACCTGCCCAGAAACCCCGCCCGCCATCGCATAGTGCAGCACCGCAGCACCCAGTGCCTTGCCGCCCGTCGCAATGCCTGGTGCAAGGCGCAGTGTTTCGCCCGCTTTCGCGCTATAGCGATCCAGCCGGGGCGCGATCACCACATCGGCGTTGATCCGGCCAAAGACATCGTGGAAGACCCGCGGATTGCGATTCATATCCAAAAGGCCGTTAGACTCCCAATGCACATCGGTAAATTCGGTGATGACATAGCCCTGGATGCTGGGATGGGCGCGCATCACCTCGATCTGATATTTCAGATTGTCGAACTGATACCACTGCACTGCCCGAATAAAGGCATCGAATCCGCCAAACACTGTATCCAGCCCCAGACTGGCAAAGCGGAATTGCACCCCATGCGGATAGGCGGCCCCATCGCCCCAAGTGCCGCCCGTCTCCATCCACCAAGGCTCGGCGCCGTTGATCGTCACCTCATCCGGGTTCGGCAAACCCCACACGCCGAATTCCGACACGATCAACGGTTCATCCCCCCGCCGCTCGCCATCACCGAAGGGGGTATAGGTCCAATCCGCGCCGCCGGCGAACTCTGCCGTCAGCTTGTCCCATTCGGCACGCCGTTCGGGGACAGAGCGGTAATAATGGTAATCGTTCAGATCGGTTTTCACATGGAAATTCGGGATACAGGCCGAATTGTCGACCACCAGACGGGTTGGGTCCGCCGCTTTCAGCCAGTCATATTCGGCTTTCAGCCAGGCGCGGTGCGCTGCATCGTCCACCGTCCGCGTGCCCCAGTCTTCGTTGATCAGGGTCCAGATGACGATGGAGGGATGGTTGCCATCGCGGCGCAGGATGCCCTGCATGGTTTCGCGCATTCGGCGGATGGAGCCTTCGGTCAGGCTGGCGACGTTGGGAATTTCGGTCCAGATCAGCATGCCCAGCCGATCTGCCACCTCATAATAGCGCGGGTCGGGCACCTTGATGTGGCAGCGCAGCATGTTCAGGCCCAGTTCTTTGGCCTTGCGAAGCTGATCTTCTAGCAGGGCGAGGCTGGGCGGCGTGCAGATGCCGACGGGGTAATAATCTTGGTCAAGGGCCGCGCGCATATACCAAGGCTGGCCGTTCAGGAACATCTGGCCATTGGCCGTGGTCAAGCTGCGGAAGCCGAATGTGTGGGTGGTGACATCATCCCCCACCGTGACGCGGGCGGTGTAAAGCGCGGGGGCGTCGGGCGACCAGGGCTGAATATTGGCGATGGTGGACGAGGTTCCTTGACCGACCACTTTCCCTGCTGGATCAAGGATTTCGACCATGGCGGTGCCGCCGGTCAGTTCCAGCGCCACATCGACGCGGCCCGTTGCCAGATCGGCGTGGATGGCACAGTGCGTCAGGTGATGGGCGGGACGCAGTTCCAGCGTGACCGACTGCCAGATGCCGCCGGTGGGCCCATACCAGCTTTGCTTGCCATGCGGGATTTCCGCGAAAGGCGCGCCTTCCCAAGTGTCCGGGTTGCCGTCGGGCAGCAGGCAATCCACCTCAACCACGTTGTCGGCTTTCAGCAGATCGGCGGGGATCGTCACCTCGAACGGCAGCCAATGGCCTTCGTGCCGCGCCAGTTCCTGCCCGTTCACCCGCACTGTCGCAAAGTAACCTACCGCGCCAAAGCACAACACCGCGACACGGCCTTGCAGCGCCGGGGCGCTGAACGACCGGCGATAGGACGCCCGGCCCGAGGTTTGGCGCAGATCGGCAAAGGCCGCTTGCCAAGGCATGGGCACCGGGGCCTGACGCCAATCGGCATCGCTTTCATGCCGAAAGTCCCAAGTGCCATCCAGGGACTGGCTTTGCCGCGCGACCATGCTGATTCTCCGTGCTTATATCAGTTATATTATTAGCATTGATTTATCATCCTGCCCTTGGCAAGGGCCATTTTCGCCCCTAAACGATGGAAAAGGAGGCGCGGGATGAACGAGAAACGCGCGACGATGGTCGATATTGCACGGCATGCGGGTGTTTCGCAGGCGACGGTTTCGCTTGTGCTGAATGCGGTTGCGCATGCCCGTGTGTCGGCCAAGACTCGCGCCAAGGTGCAGGCTTCGGCCGAGGCTTTGGGCTATACCCGCCGGACGCAGGGGCCGCATGGCGCGGTGGTGCCGGTCATCGCCATGTTGATCGACGAATTGTCGGCCACGCCCTTTGCCGCCCCCCTGATCGAAGGCGCGCGGGATGAGGCGTCGGCGCAGGGCGCGGTGCTGACGGTGATCTGCACCCGCGCCGACCCCGAGGCGGAAGAGGCGGCGCTGGACATGCTGGCGCAGGTGCAATTGGCGGGGGTGCTTTACACAACGCTGGTCACGCGGACCGTGGCGATTGGCCCGCGTTTGGCACAATTGCCGCTGGTTTTGCTGAACTGCCACGATCAGGCGCGGCGCTATCCTTCGGTGCGGCCTGCGGATGTGTCAGGTGCCTTTGCCGCCACAACCGCCCTGATCCAAGCAGGCCATCGCCGCATCGCGCATCTGGCGGCGGAAGACTGGGGCGAGGCGTCGCGCGACCGCGCCAAGGGCTATCGTCAGGCCTTGGCCACTGCCGACATTGCGGTTGATCCGACGCTGATTGCCATGCCGGTCTGGACGGTGGACAGCGGGCGCGAGGCGACGGCGCGTCTGCTGGATCTGCCTGATCCACCGACCGCCTTTTTCTGCTTTAACGACCGCGCGGCGATTGGCTGTTATGAGGCGATTGCCCAAGCCGGGCTGCGCGTGCCCGAGGATATCTCCGTCGTCGGTTTCGACAACGAAGACCTTGTCGCCCATCTGGCTCCGCCCCTGACGACTGTGGTTCTGCCGCATGAAGAGATGGGGCGCTGGGCGGTGCAGATGCTGACCGGGGCCAACCCCGGCGGGCCGCGCCAGATGAAGATGGATTGCCCGGTGGTGTTGCGCGATTCGGTCACAGCGCCCCCCAGATAAGGGTGCTTTGATTGACTTGATCGACATTGCTGATACAGATCGTCGATCTATTGAATGCGCAAGGGCAGGGTATGAGCCGCAATTTCCTGATCGTCGACCCGGAAGAGGGGCAAGATGTTTTAAAGGCCTTTGCTTCCGCCGCGCGGGTCAAAGTCTTGAAACTGCTGCATCTGCAAGGCGCGATGAACGTCAATGAAATCGCGCAGGCGTTGGAACTGCCGCAATCTTCGGTTTCGGCGAATATCCAGATGCTGGAGGACGCGGGCCTGATCCGCACTGAAACCCAGCGGGCAAAAAAGGGCAACCAGAAGATCTGCCATTCGCTGTTTGACGAAGTGCTGGTGATGTTCAAGGACGCGCCTGCGCAGACCAATGCGCATCAGATCGAAGTGGCGATGCCCTTGGGCCTGTATACCAGTTGCGAAACCAGCGCGCCCTGTGGATTGTGTTCGCGCGATGGGATCATTGGCCTGCTGGATGTGCCGGATACTTTCCTTGATCCGGGGCGGATGGGGGCGGGTCTGATCTGGTTCACGCGGGGCTATGTGGAATATCAGTTCCCGAACAATATCAAGATGATGGATGGCGTGGTCGAAACACTGGAATTTTCGATGGAACTGTCATCCGAGGTGCCGGGAACATCGGCGGATTGGCCCTCGGACATCACCATTTCGGTGAACGGCATTGACATCGGCACTTGGACCAGCCCCGGCGATTTCGGTGACAAAAGGGGGGTCTATACCCCTGATTGGTGGAAACTGAAGGGCAGTCAGTATGGGATGCTGAAAACCTTTCGGGTGAACGGCACTGGCACCTTTGTCGACGGGATGAAGATCAGCCCGATCGCCCTGAAAGATCTGGATCTTGAGGCGCATAAGTCGATCCGCCTGCGCATTGCCGTGCGTGAGGATGCCAAGCGGCCCGGTGGGATCAATATCTTTGGTCGGGGCTTTGGCAATTACGATCAAGACATCCTGATGCGGCTGACCGCGGCAGGTTGATCCGAATCTGCCTTGACGTGGCAAACCGAAAAACGGATACATATCGAAATCACCGATATGTAGGCCGCCGGGAGGGCTGCCTGCCGCGCCGTGGGAGGAGCGATCATGAAGGCCAGCGTCACCGCACATAAAGATTTCACCATCGCCAAGATTGACGACCGCATCTATGCGTCGTTCTTGGAGCATCTGGGCCGGGCGATCTATACCGGCATCTATGAACCGGACCATCCGACCGCCGACAAGAACGGCATGCGGCAGGATGTGATTGACATCGTCAAGGAACTGAACACGCCCTATGTCCGCTATCCCGGTGGCAACTTTGTTTCGGCTTACAACTGGGAAGACGGCGTCGGCCCGCGCGAAGACCGTCCGACCCGGCTGGATTTGGCTTGGCACACATCGGACAGCAACGCTGTTGGCGTGCATGAATTCTCTGATTGGTGCGATGCCGTGGGCACCAAGATGATGCTGGCGGTGAACCTTGGGTCGCGCGGGTTGGATGATGCGCGCAACTTTCTGGAATATGTGAACGGGCCGGTGGGCAGCGCCTGGGGCGATCTGCGCAAGAAAAACGGCCGGGCCGAGCCTTTCAACGTCGATCTTTGGTGCCTTGGCAATGAAATGGACGGGCCTTGGCAGGTTGGCCACAAGACGGCGGATGAATATGGCCGCTTGGCGAACGAAGTCGCCAAAACCATGCGCGCCTTTGACAAGAACCTGCAACTGGTGGTTTGCGGTTCATCGAATGCCGATATGAAAACCTATCCCGAATGGGAAAGGATCGTGTTGGAACACACCTATGAATCGGTCGATTACATCAGCCTGCATATGTATTTTGCCAACCATGCCCATCACACCGGCAACTATCTGGCGCTGAACGAAAAGCTGGATCGCTATATCACTACGGTCGAATCGACGATCAATCTGGTCAAGGCGAACAAGCGGTCCAAGCACAACGTCTATATCAGCTTTGACGAATGGAACGTCTGGTATCACTCGCGCGAGCAGGACAAGAAAATTCTGGAAGGCAATGCCGGTTGGCCGCATGCGCCGCGCCTGCTTGAGGACATCTATAACTTTGAAGATGTGCTTCAGGTCGGCCTGATCCTGAACACCTTCATCCGCAAATCGAATGTTGTGAAAATCGCCTGTATCGCCCAATTGGTGAACGTGATTGCGCCGATCATGACCGATCCGATGGGCAAAGCCTGGCGGCAGACGATTTTCTATCCCTACTATTTCGCCTCGGCCTTTGGGCGCGGCACGGCGCTGCAACTGGCGGTGAACTGCCCCGGTTACGATGCCGAAGTGGCGGACAATGTGCCCTTTGTCGATGTGTCGGGCGTTCATGATGAGGCGGCGGGGACGCTGACCTTCTTTGCGGTGAACCGGCACGAATCGGAAAGCATTGAGACGGAAATCAGCCTGCAAGGCTTTGGTGCGGGTTCGGTGATCGACCATCAAGTGATGACGCACAAAGACCTGCGAGCGGTGAACACGGCGGAAAACATGATGAATGTGGCCCCGTCGAAAGGCACCGGGGCGGCTTTGAAGGATGGCACGCTGACAGTCAAACTGCCGCCGCTGTCTTATCAGATGATCCGGGTGAAGCTGGCGTAAGCCTTGGAAGGCTGTAGAATTGGGCTGGCGCGGTTTCAGACCGCGTCAGCCTTTTCATTCTAGGGGATAAACATGGGTTTTCCGCTGTCCGTCTGCGCCGAAATGCTTTGGCTGGATCGCCCTATTGAGTGGCGCGTGTCACGCCTGCACGAGATGGGCTTTGGCATCGGTCTGTGGAACTGGCTTGACCATGATCTGGCGAAACTGGCCGCCACGGGTGCGCGGTTTTCCATCATGAATGGTTTTCTGCGCGGTGGGCTGACGGATGCTGAAAGCGCCAAGGCCATGCTGGAGAGTGTGGCCGAAACGGCCCTGGTGGGGCGGCAGCTTGGCGTGGAACGGTTGAACCTTTTGGGACAGGCTTTGGGGGCGGGTGGTCGCCCTGTGCTGGCCGTTCCCGTGGCAACGGGGGCGATGTGGCTGACCGCGCGGGATACGCTGTGCCGTATGGCGGATCTGGCCGACCGTCTGGACGTGACCTTTACTTTGGAAAACCTGAATACGCTTGTCGATCATCCCGGTGCGCCTTTTGCGCAGGCCGAAGACACTTTGGCGCTGGTGTCAGCAGTCAATCACCCGCGGCTACAGATGAATCTGGACCTGTATCATGTGCAAATCGGCGAGGGGAATCTGATCGAGCTTTGCCAGCGCTGCCTGCCTTGGATCGGCGAGATTCAGGTGGCGGATGTGCCGGGGCGGTTTGAGCCTGGCACAGGCGAGGTGAACTGGCCGAATGTGGCCCGCGCCCTGGATCGGATGGGTTATGCCGGGCCGATCACAATGGAGGCGAAGGCGCAGGGCGATGTCGAGGCCGCCTTAGCTGCCTTTCGCAAAGCCTTTACGATTTAAGGGCCAAGGTGCAGGCGGGCCAACCGTGCCTCGAACGATCAGATCAGGCATCAGCAAGGTTTCGGGCTGTTCGGCACCTTCTCCCTCCAGCATCCGCAGCAGCAGGGCCATCGCTTCTTGCCCGATGGCCGTGCGCGGCTGGCGGATGGTGGTCAGGCCGGGCGACAGGAAATTCGCCTGTGGAATGTCGTCAAAACCTGTCACGGAAAAATCCTTTGGCACGTCATAGCCGCGTGCCGTCAGCCCCATCATAACCCCCGCTGCCGTCTGGTCATTGACGCAAAGAAAGGCCGTGGGCAGATCGTCACGCAGGAACAGGCGTTCGATGGCCGCGCGTCCGCCCTCTAACGTGCCGTCGCTGTCCAGCACCATCTGGCTGTCGCGCAGGCCCGCGGCCGCGACACCCTCGTCAAAGCCGATGCGGCGGCGGTGATGCGCCAACCGGGCGCGGCTGTCCCCGATAAAGGCGATTCGGCGGTGGCCATGCGCCAGCAGCAGTTCCAGCAATTTGCGCGCGCCCAGCCGGTCATCGACGCCGACAAAAGGAATCGACCCATGCGCCATCGGCTCCACCACCGCGACACTGGGGGGCAGGCGCGGGGCGGGTTGGTTCGGGTCAGAGGGCACATAGCCAGTGAACAGGATCATCCCCGCCGCCTGATGCGCATTCATGAATTTCAAATATTCGATGCCCCGCAGCGGGTCGCCCTGGGTATGGCCGATCAAAAGGCCCAGCCCGTTCGCCCGCGCTTCTTTTTCCAGCCCGATCAGGATCGGTGAAAAGTTCGGGTCCGAGATATCGGGCGCAATCGCCAGAATCATGTTGGACCGCCCCAGCCGCAGACTGCGCGCCATCGCATTGGCGGAATAGCCCGTGACGGCAATGGCATGGTCGATCTTTTGCCGCGTCGAGGCAGCGACCTTTTCCGGCATATGGATCGCGCGCGAGACGGTGGCAATCGACACCTCGGCCAGCCGGGCGACATCTTCGATGGTGGCGGGCGTGGTTTTCAACGGCAGATCCAATGTTTTGATATTGCCCATGATATAGCCATATCTGCCCAGATGCCCAGCGTTTTGCGGTGCAACGGCGTTGACAGACGTAAATGTAAAGGTTTACATTTGCCCAGCGTTGAGGAGCGCAAGGGGAGAGAGGAATGGACGATCCGCAAGGAATCGTCCTGGCGGCCGAGCGGATCAGCAAGGCCTTTGCCGGGGTGCAGGTTTTATTCAGTGTCGATTTTCAACTTCGCCGGGGCGAAGTTCACGCCCTGATGGGGGAAAACGGCGCTGGCAAATCGACGCTGGTGAAAATCCTGTCGGGCTTTGAGCAGCCGACCTCGGGGCAGGTGCTTCTGGATGGTCAACCGATCAAACTGCCCCCTGATGGCCGGGCCGAGGCTTTGGGCATTGCCATCATCCATCAGGAATTCAATCTGGCCGAACATCTGACGGTCACGGAAAGCATGTATCTGGGGCGCGAAGTGACGCGCTGGGGCGTGCTGGACCGCAAGTTCATGCGCGCCGAAACCCGCAAGGCGCTGGATCAGCTGGGCACCAGCATCGACGAAAATGCGCTCATCAGCAGCCTTCCTGTGGCAGCGCGGCAGATGGTGGAAATTGCGAAAGCCATCAGCCGCAAAGCGCGGGTGGTGATCATGGACGAACCGACCGCCGTGCTGACGCGGGCGGAAACCGATGTGCTGTTCAACCAGATCCGGCGGCTGAAATCCGAAGGCACCAGTTTCATCTTTGTCAGCCACAAGCTGGACGAGGTGATGGCCCTGTCGGACCGCATCACTGTCTTGCGCGATGGACAATGGATCAAGACCGCGCCGACAACCGAAATGTCGGGCGAACGTATTGCGCAACTGATGGTGGGGCGCGAATTGTCGAGCCTGTTCCCCGGCAAGGTGGAACCCGATGTCGATGAAAGCATCGCGCTTGAGGTGCGGGGCGTTTCCACCGGCTATGTCAAGAATGCCAGCTTCAAATTGCGCAAGGGTGAGGTGATCGGCTTCGCGGGGCTGATCGGATCAGGCCGGACCGAATTGATGGAGGCGGTGGCAGGCCTGCGTCCCCGCACAGGGCAGGTGCTGCTGAATGGTGAGGCGCTGGCCTCGGGCCATTTGGACCAGTCGATGGACAAGGGGCTGGCCTATCTGACGAAAGACCGGAAATCCAAGGGCTTGCTGCTGCAATCGGGCATGGCCGCGAACCTGACGCTGCAATCCATGTTCATGCACAGCCGCTGGGGCTATCTGAACCCGAAAAGCGAAGCCGAGGCCCTGGAGCGTGCAAGGCGGCGCTTTGACATCCGTGTGCGCGATCCGCGCGTCGTGGTGGGGCGCATGTCAGGCGGCAACCAACAGAAATTGCTGCTGGCCAAGGTGATGGAGCGCGAGCCGCGCGTGGTGATCATTGATGAGCCGACCCGTGGCATCGACGTGGGCACGAAACAGCAGATTTACAACTTCATCGCGGCGCTGGCCGCCGAGGGATGTTCCATCATCGTCGTGTCGTCCGAAATGCCCGAAGTGATCGGCCTTTGCACCCGCGTGGCGGTGATGCGCGAAGGGCGGATCGTGGGGATGCTGGAAGGCGACGCGATCAACGAAACCGAAATCATGCGCTATGCCGCCGGTCTGAAGACAGCGGCCTGAGGGGAACCATGACGACAGCCGAAGAACAATTGCCGAAACGTGGCCGCTTCGCCGATCTGGACCTGCGGGCCGTGGCGCCTTTTGCGGCGCTGGCCCTGCTTTTGCTGCTGGGCGCGTTGGTGAACCCGAATTTCATCAGCCTTGCGAACCTTGAAAACGTGGCCACGCGGTCGGCGTTTATCGCGCTGATTGCCGTGGGGGCGACCTTTGTCATTTCCTCGGGCGATCTGGATTTGTCGGTGGGCTCGATGGTGGCCTTTGTCGCCAGTCTGTTGATCCTGTTCCTCAACTCCGGCGTCATCGCCAATCCGGTCATGCTGCTGTGCGCCGGCGTTGTGTTGACCGTTGTCATCGGGATGCTTTGCGGATTGGCCAACGGGTTGATCACCACTTTGGGCAAGATCGAACCCTTTATCGCCACCTTGGGCACGATGGGCATCTATCGCGGGTTGACCACATGGCTGTCGCAGGGTGGGGCGATCACGCTGGAAAGCCGCGAACTGCAAGACCTGTATCGCCCGGTTTATTTCGGTCAGATCTTGGGCATTCCCGTGCCGATCCTCGTGGTGCTGCTGGTCACGGGCGTTGCCGCCTTTGTCCTCTATCGCACCTCTTACGGTCGCCATGTCGTCGCCGTCGGTTCAAACCGAGAAGTGGCGCGTTATTCGGCGATCAAGGTGGACCGTGTGCGCAATGTCGCCTTTATCATTCAGGGCCTTTGCGTGGCCATCGCGGTGCTGCTTTACGTGCCCCGCCTTGGTTCCACCTCGGCCACCACGGGCATGTTGTGGGAATTGCAAGCCATCACCGCCGTTGTCGTGGGGGGAACGGCGTTGAAGGGCGGGGCAGGTCGTGTTTGGGGCACGATCTGCGGCGCGCTGATCTTGGAACTGGTGGGCAACATCATGCTGCTATCCAACTTTATCAGCGAATATCTGATCGGGACGATCCAAGGCTCGATCATCATCATCGCCATGCTGGTGCAGCGCTCGCTGGCCCGCAAGGCGTAAGGCGGAGGGTTGCCGGGCCTGCGGGCCGCCCGGCAACCAAAGATCAGGCCCGCGTTTAGGGAGAGGAACCCATGCTGAAGAATATCGCTGCGGTCGCCGTGCTGGCCACCGCCTTTGGAACGCACGCCTTCGCGCAAGAGGCCAAGACCATCGGGGTCTCGATCCCGGCGGCGGACCATGGCTGGACGGCGGGTGTTGTCTATCACGCAGAACGCGTGGCCGAGATGATCCGCGCCGAACATCCGGGTTCGACGGTCATCGTCAAAACATCGCCCGACGCGGCCAGCCAGGCCAACGCTTTGCAGGACTTGGCGGTGCAGGGTCTGGACGCGCTGGTGATCCTGCCGACCGATCCCGATCCGCTGGTGAACGCCATCCGCGAAATCAAGGATGCGGGCACCTTCGTGACCATCGTCGACCGTGCGCCCAGCCAGAACGACAGCTCGGTGCGTGACCTCTATGTCGCGGGCAACAACTTTGCGCTGGGCCAGGTGGCAGGCGACTACATCAAGGCGACGACGCCGGATGCGCAAGTCGTGGTGATCCGTGGCATGCCGATCCCGATTGACGAAGAGCGTCAGGCGGGTTTTGACAAAGCCATCGAAGGTTCGGGCGTCACCGTTCTGGACCGTCAGTTTGGCAACTGGAACCGTGATGATGCGTTCAAAGTGACGCAGGACTTCCTGACCAAATTCGACAAGATCGACGTGATCTGGTGCCAGGATGACGATATGGCCGTGGGCGTTCTGCAAGCCATCGAACAGGCGGGGCGGACGGACATCCAATATGTCGTGGCCGGTGCGGGTTCGAAGGACATGATCAAAAAGGTCATGGACGGCGACAAGATGATCCCGGTCGATGTGCTGTATCCGCCAGCCATGGTGGGCACCGCGATGGAACTGACGGCCGCTGCCGTGTTCAACAACGTGCCGGTGCATGGAACCTATGTGCTGGATGCGACGCTGATCACCAAGGACAATGCGGCGAATTACTACTTCCCTGACTCGCCGTTCTGATCTGGTGGGACAGAACGGAACCGGGGCGCATCGCTGCGCCCCGGTTTTTTGTTGCACATGCCCCCCGCCCCATCCCGCCCCCACAAGGGGGGAGGGGGCCGCGGTGAATCAAGGAGAGCCCTTTGCAAGGAAGCGCTTTCCCCTCCCCCTTGTGGGGAGGGGTTAGGGGTGGGGGGCTTTACGCCACCAGATCAAACCGATCATTGTTCATGACTTTGACCCAGGCCTTGACGAAATCGGCCACGAATTTCTCGCGGTTGTCGTCTTGGGCATAAACCTCGGCATAGGCCCGCAGCACGGAATTTGACCCGAACACCAGATCGACACGGCTGGCGGTGTATTTCACCGCACCCGTCGCCCGGTCGGCAATGTCATAGCTGTTGCGCCCCGTCGGCACCCATTTCAGGCCCATGTCCGTCAGGTTCACAAAGAAATCCGGGGTCAAAGCGCCAACCCGGTCGGTGAACACGCCCTGCGTGCCGCCCCCGTGGTTCGTGCCCATCACCCGCAGACCGCCCAGCAGCACCGTCATCTCTGCCGCCGTCAGGCCCAGCAGTTGTGCCCGGTCCAGCAGCAGTTCCTCTGGCGAAACAACATAGTGTTCTTTCTGCCAGTTGCGGAAACCGTCCGCCAAAGGCTCCAGCACGTCAAAGCTTTCCGCATCGGTCTGTTCCACGCTCGCATCGCCACGCCCCGGCGCAAAGGGCACCGTCACCGCAAAACCTGCGGCCTTGGCCGCCTGTTCCACACCGACATTCCCCGCCAGCACGATCACATCGGCCAGACTTGCGCCCGCTGCGACGGCCAAAGGCTCCAGCACCGCCAGAACCCGCGCCAGACGGGCCGGTTCGTTCCCCGCCCAATCCTTTTGCGGCGCAAGGCGAATCCGCGCCCCATTCGCCCCGCCGCGCATGTCGGAACCCCGATAGGTCCGCGCCGAATCCCAGGCGGTCGCCACCATGTCGCTGACCGACAGGCCCGAACCAAGGATCGCCGCCTTCAAGGCCGACACGTCATAAACCGCTGGCCCCACTGGAACCGGATCTTGCCAGATCAGATCCTCGGCGGGCACATCCGGCCCGATATAGCGCACCTTCGGCCCCATATCGCGGTGGGTCAGCTTGAACCAAGCCCGCGCGAAGGTTTCCGAGAAATAGGCGTGATCATCGCGGAAGCGTTCGCAGATCGCGCGATAGATCGGATCGACCTTCATCGCCATATCGGCATCGGTCATCAGGGGCATCGTCTTGATCGATGGGTCTTCGACATCCGCGGGCATATCCTCGGGCCGCACATTGACGGGCCGCCATTGCTGCGCCCCCGCCGGGCTGCGCGTCAGCTCCCAGTCATAGCCGAACAGCATGTCGAAATAGCCGTTGTCCCATTTCGTCGGATTGGCCGTCCAAGCGCCTTCGATGCCCGAAGTCACCGTGTTCCGACCCACCATCCGGCTGGAATGGTTCATCCAGCCAAAGCCTTGGTCGGCGATATCCGCCCCTTCTGGGGCTGCACCCAGCAGGCCCGCATTGCCATTGCCATGCGCCTTGCCGACCGTATGCCCGCCCGCCGTCAGCGCGGCGGTTTCCTCATCATTCATCGCCATGCGCTTGAAGGTTTCGCGCACCTGCGCCGCCGTCCGCAGTGGGTCCGGGTTGCCGTTCACCCCTTCGGGGTTCACATAGATCAGCCCCATCTGCACCGCGGCCAAGGGGTTTTCCATCGTCGCGGGGTTGCCCACATCCTCATAGCGTTCGTCGCTGGGCGCCAGCCATTCTTTCTCCGCGCCCCAGTAAACGTCCTTTTCCGGCCCCCAGATGTCAGCCCGACCAAAGCCGAAACCAAAGGTCTTCAGCCCCATCGACTCATAGGCCATCGTCCCCGACAAAAGGATCAGATCGGCCCAGCTGACCTTGTTGCCGTATTTCTTCTTCAATGGCCACAGCAGACGCCGCGCCTTGTCCAGACTCGCATTGTCCGGCCAGGAATTCAGCGGTGCAAAGCGGATGTTGCCCGTGCCGCCACCGCCCCGGCCATCGGCCAGACGGTAAGACCCCGCCGAATGCCACGCCAGACGGATCATCAGCCCGCCATAGTGCCCCCAGTCCGCCGGCCACCATTCTTGGCTTTCCGTCATCAGCGCCTTCATGTCGGCTTTCAGCCCGGCGAAATCCAAACCCTTCACCGCCGAGCGATAGTCAAAACCCTGCAAGGGATTCGTCTTGCTGTCGTGCTGATGCAGGATGTCCAGATTCAGCGCTTTCGGCCACCAGGCCATCACCGAGGCCCCCGTTTCGGTGTTTCCACCATGCATGACCGGGCATTTGCCCGCTGCGTTGTCGTTCCCGTCCATGGTCTTCTCCGTCTCTGGCGGCTTGCGCTGGAATCTATCCTGCCTAGGTTACCACCGCATGACGATAAACAGAATTTGCAATTTCTAATATCACTGATAATTATTTCCTATGATTGGCATCACCCTCAAACACTTGCGCTATTTCGACGCCTTGGCCCAGCAAGGCCACTTTGGCCGCGCGGCGGAAATCTGTGCCATCAGCCAGCCCGCCCTTTCCGTCCAGATCAAGGAACTTGAGGCGCTGCTCGGTGCCCCCCTTGTCGAACGCGGCCCGCGCCAGATCAGGCTGACCGCCTTGGGCGAAAGTTTTGCCCAGCGTGCCCGCGACATTCTGTGTGCCGTGGATGAGCTGGGCAATCTCGCCCGCGCCTCCACCGGCCCCCTGACAGGCCGTTTGCGCATCGGCGTCATTCCCACCGTCGCCCCCTATCTTTTGCCCCGCATTATCCAAAGGTTGGCCGCCGAACATCCGGATCTCGATTTGCATCCGCGCGAGGCAGTCACGCAAAAGCTGGTTGATGATCTGCTGGGGGGTGGGCTGGATCTGGCCGTTGTTGCCTTGCCTGTCTCTGAAACGTCGCTGTTTGAGCTTCCGCTGTTTACCGAAGAATTCGTGCTGGTCCGGCCTGCGGCCGAGGCGGCTCGCCCGGTCCCCAACCCCGAAACCCTGCGCACCATGCGATTGTTGCTGCTGGAAGAAGGTCATTGCTTTCGCGATCAAGCCCTGTCGTTCTGCAAAATGAACCCAGCCACCACCCGCGATCTGATGGAGGGCAGTTCACTGTCGACCCTTGTTCAGATGGTCGGGGCGGGGATCGGCGTGACCCTTGTTCCCCAGATGGCGGTCGAGGTCGAAACCCGCACCGCACCGGTAGCGGTGGCACGGCTGCCAGCCCCCCATCCCGTGCGAACCATCGGATTGGTCTGGCGCAAGTCGAACCCTTTGTCGAGCCAATTCAAGGGCCTGTCGCGCGTCGTGCAGCAGGCCATGCAGGTTGGATGATGTAAAGCCTTTGCCTTGGAGTTGAACTGGTTCTATCCTGTCGGGACAGGGAAAGATTTTTTCGACGAGCCGGGATCATTCAATGGCTTTCAGCGCGAATTGCCCGCAATGCGGAAATGCTGTGTCGCCCCGCTTGGCGGTGGCCAAAACCCTTTCCTGTGACAGCTGCGGCACGACCCTTTTCCTTGAGGATCAGGCGGTTCGCCTAGCGGGAATCCAAGGCGTTCTGCATGAGATTCCAAGCCTTGTCGCCTTGGGCGAAAAGGTGCGACTGGGTCGGTTCGTTTTGCGGCCCATCGGGCTGGTACGGTTCAGCTATGGGCGCGGCACTTGGGACGAATATTGGTGTGAACAGGGGGCAGGTGGTCAGGGCGTCTGGCTGTCGGTGGACGAAGGCGAGTTGGTGGTGCAGGCGGCATTGGACACGACTCAGGCCCGCCTGCCGCTCCGGGGTCGGCCCAGCCTTGGACAGACCTTTCATTGGGAAGGCGCAAGCTGGCGGGTGACGGAATTCGAAATGGCGACCTGTCTGGGTTGGAAGGGCGAACTGCCCGAGGTTCTTGCCGTCGGAAAAAGCCATGATTTCGTGAACTGCTCGGCAGGGGAACGCCTGCTGTCCGGCGAATTCGACGCCGACGGAACAGCGCATTGGTTTCTGGGGGAATGGGTCGATGCCTATGACCTGCGGCGGGGGGTGGCATGACCGGGGCCACCGACCGTTTGCAGAAAATTCAATGTCCGTCCTGCGGGGCGGGGCTGGATGTTCTGGGCGGTGGACGGGTCAAGGTGCAGATCTGCGGCTATTGCGGGACGGAACTGGACGCCGTTGCAGGCTACAAGGCACTGCGCCAGTTCAACGACCTAAAGCGGCCCGACACGCCTTTTCGGCTGGGGATGGAAGGCGAGATCGCAGGGGTTCGCCAGCAGATCATCGGCATTATGGGGCAGGTTGAGGTTTGGGAAGGCCAGACCTGGCGTTGGGTCGACCATCTGCTCTATTCCGAAACCCATGGCTATTCCTGGCTGACTCTGGAAGACGGCCATCTGGTCTGGTCACGTCGTGTGCGCTGGGCTTTGCCGATGGTGGCCTATGACCTTCATGGCATTGAACATGGCGAGCATCGACCGGGTTTCCGGGCCCTTGGCCGCGACTGGACCTATTTTGAAAGCGGGGTGCAAAAGACCGATTTCGTCGAAGGCGCCTTTACGTGGGAGCCGAAAATGGGTGACGGCGTGCAGGTCATCCGCTGGTTGACCCCCGGCGAGATGCTGTCGGTCGAGTTGTCGGGGACCGAGCAAGAAACCACGCTTTCCGTTCTGTTGGATCGCTTGGCTGTGCTGAAAAGTTTCGGTCTTGACCCCGCTGAAGTGCGAGGGGGCTGGGGGCAACATGTGTTGACGCCCATCACGGTTGGCAAAGAGATGGGTTATACAGCCACCGTCGCCGGGGGCTTTCTGGCCGCAACTTTGGCCCTGATGCTGCTGCTGGCCGCGCGGGGCGAAGAGGTTCTTGCGGCACAGACATTCCCGATTACAGCGTTGCCGAAGGTCATCGAAATGCCTTTGACGGGGCAGGGCGAATTGGTTTCGGTGGAGTTTGCGTCGGACATGGCGAATGCTTGGACCGAGCTGGAAGTCGATGTTGATGGCCCCGATGGCGAACCCTTGTTTGAAACATCCCGTCTGATCGAATATTATTCGGGCTATGAGGGCGGCGAAAGCTGGTCCGAAGGCGACCGTCGGGACGTTCTGGTCTTTCGCGCCGAAGGGCCTGGCATCTATCGCATGAATTTGGCGATGGGCGAGACGGGCGTCGAAGCCTATGGTGCCGTGCAAGAGGCGACCAAGATTTCGGTCCAAGCCCAAGAGGGTGTGGCGGCATTCCGTTGGCTTTGGGTGGCCACGGCTATCTTTTTGATTGTCATGTCCGTCGGCCCGATCCGACATTGGATGGCCTGGCACGGCCGTTTGAAACAAGGGGATTGGACCGATGACGAGGATTAGGTCATGACGCTGTTTCGGGCGATCGTTCTGGCAGGCTGTGGTGCCACCTTTACCGGGGCGGGTTGGCTGTCCTATGCCGGGGTGGGGGCCGAGGATCAGACAGTGCAATCGGTGCGGCAGGGTAGCCTGGGCAACGGTTCGGGCAATGCGGATGTGAAATGAAAGGGACAGGACAATGAATCTTCTGGCGGCAATCAACCCTGCCGAAGTGGTTGCGACGGTGGTCTATACGCTGATCGGGCTGGGGATGCTGGGCCTGTGCTGGTATCTGATCACCCGCGTCGCGCCGTTTTCGGTGATCAAGGAAATCGAACAGGATCAGAACAGCGCCCTCGCCATTCTGGTGGGGTCCATCTTCGTGGCCCTGTCGATTATCATCGGTGCGGTGATCCTCTCATCATGACCGAAGGCCCTGACGAGGCCGCCAGCGCGGCCTTGCTGACCCGCCAGCGCGAAACGTGGCTGCTGGCGGCGACCTTTGTCGTTGCCGTGGCCGGTCTGATCTATGAATTGGTGGCCGCTACCCTGTCCAGTTACCTTCTGGGCGATAGCGTGCGGCAATTTTCACTGGTGATCGGCATCTATCTGGCCTCGATGGGTCTGGGGGCTTGGCTTTCGCGCTTTGTGGGTCAGGCCTTGCCCGGTTTCATCTGGGCGCAGATTGCGCTGGGCGTGATCGGCGGCTTTATGGCCCCGCTTCTCTATTTCACCTATGCCGCGACGGGGGATGTCGAACTGCCTCTTTTTGCCGCGCTGATTGCTGTGGGGGCCCTGTCTGGCATGGAAATCCCCCTGATTGCCCGCATCCTGAAACAGATCGGCGCGCCGGAATTCCGGTTCGAGAATGTGCTGACGGTCGATTATGCTGGGGCGCTGGCCGCTTCGCTGCTGTTTCCCACGCTCATCCTGCCGCATCTGGGGCTGATGTCGGCCAGTCTGGCCTTTGGCATGATGAACCTGTTGGTGGCGGGCATGTCGCTGTGGATTTTCCGCGATCTGGCCCCGCGTCTGGCTGTATTGGTTTGGGGCCTCGCCGTTCTGGCCACGGGCCTTGCGCTTTGGCAGGCCGAGCGCATGGTCTCGGTCGCCGAGGCGGCGCTTTATGATGATGACATCATCCTGGCCGAACAGACCCCCTTCCAGCGCATCGTGGTGACACGGTTCCGTGAAAGGGTGCGGTTGTTCTTGGATGGGTCGATCCAGTTCGACAGCATCGACGAATATCGCTATCACGAAATGCTGGTCCATCCCGCGATGGCCTTGGCGGGCCGGGCCGAACGGGTTCTGATCCTTGGCGGTGGCGACGGCATGGCTCTGCGCGAGGTGCTGCGTCATTCACAGGTTCAGGCCGTGACGCTGGTCGATCTGGACCCCGCCATGACAACCCTGTTCCGCGAAGATCCCGATCTGGCGGCGCTGAATGCCGGGGCTTTGTCTGATCCGCGTGTCACCATCGTAAACCGCGATGCCTGGAAATTCGTGGAAGAAGATCAGGGCTTGTTCGACGTGATTCTGGCCGATCTGCCCGACCCGAAATCCATCGCTCTGTCAAAACTCTATACCCGCGAATTTTATGCGATGGCGATGGAACGCCTGTCGCCAAGGGGGGCAATGGCCGTGCAGGCCGGTTCGCCGCTTTTCGCGCGCGATGCCTATTGGTCGGTCATTCGCACCTTGCGTGAAACCCGCAATCCCAGCGCGCCAGAGGCCGGGCTTCACCTGCAACCCTATCACGCCTACCTGCCCAGCTTTGGTGACTGGGGCTTTGCCTTGGTGACACAGCAGCCCCATACAAACAATCTGACCGACCTGCCGCCCGGTTTGCGCTATCTGACGCCAGAAATTTGGGCCGAAGCGCAGGTTTTTGCCCCCGATGCCGCCGACAGTCGGCCCCGCCCCAACAGCCTGCGCGATCACGCCTTGGTGGGTTATTACAATGACGGTTGGGACCGTTGGTTCCGCTAGCCCCGCCGCACCAGTTGGGCCGTGACTCGCGCCGGGGCAAAAGCCTCTTCCAGCACTCTGCGGGCCGGTTCAGGATCAGCCGCGCCACAAAGAAAGATATCCAAGGCGACAAATCCGGTTTCCGGCCAAGTGTGAATCGATATATGCGATTCCGCCAGCAACAGCACCCCCGTCACCCCGCCCCCCGGAAAGGGATGCAGCATGGCCTGCAAGACCCGCGCGCCCGCCGCCTTGGCCGCCCGTTTCAGGCAATTCTCCACCTCTTCCAGACTCAGGGTCCGGGCTTCGTGGAAATCCAGCAACAAGTGTTGGCCGGGCAGTGGAGCAGCGGTTCGGTCCATCTTATCGACCTGCCCGCATTTCATCGAAAGGTAAAGCAGATTGCAGGACGCCTTCTGCCCCTTTTCACCCGACCGGTGTCATCATAGGTCTGGCGTCGCAGCAAGGTCAGCAATGATGCCTCTTTGGATCGACAGCCTGTTTCCCGATACGGTTCTGGTCTTGGGGCCGGGCCAAAATTTGCTAAGGCTGGCCGAGGCCCGGCTGCAACTGCCACCCCGTGACATCGCCCGCGCCGCCTCGGGCCTGCCTCTTTGGCCAGCCGACCGCCGCGGCGCGTTCAGCCATTGGCAGGGACAAAGCCTTTGCCTGCTGGCGCGCGGCGCGGCGCACCACTATGGCGCCGATGTCGAAGGCCGGGCCGATGCCGAAACCGCCGGCCTATTGCGGGCCGAGGCGATGGGCGCGGGCGACCTTGCCAAGCTGCGCGCGCGCGCCTTGCCCGATGTCGAAACTCTGATCTTTTCGGCCAAGGAAAGCTTTTTCAAAGCGGCGTTTCCGCTGGTCGGTCGGGTCTTTGGCTTTGACGCGCTGGAACTGGCCGAGCCGCCCCAAACAGATCATCTGGCTTTCGTGTTGACGCAAAATCTGGCCCCTGCTTTGCGGCAGGGACAGCGTGTCCGCGTCCGCTATGTCAGATTGGAAAACGCCGTCGTCACATGGACCAGATTGTCGGCATGATCGCCCATCGCCAACAACAGCCGTGCATGGCTTTTCGCAATGATCGCATGGATACGGGCCGGGGAAAGCCCTTCCCGCGCCGCAATATCCACTTGGCGGCACTCTCCCAAGCGATGATCCAGAAACATGCGCCTGTGTGACAACGGCAGAGTTTGCAAACCCGCCATCAGCACCGCCAACTGTTCCCTGTCCGCACAACGCTGCTCCGGTCCCGGAGCCGGGCTGGCCGGTTCTTCGGTTTCGCCGCCGCTATCCCTGGCTGATCGCCGCAACTGGTCCAGCGCCAGATTGCGCACCATCCGCCGCAAAAGGCCCCGTGCACTGCCCAGTTCCGGCCCGATGGCCCGACTGTCCAGACAGCGCAGCGCCGCTTCTTGCACCACATCCTCGGCGCGATCCCTCGCCCCCAGAATGCGCATCGCATCGCCGATCAGCAATTCGCGTTCTTCAATCAGATGGGCGATCAGTTTCTGACGCGTCAAGGCGCAGGCAAACGCCTGATTTTGGGCAGATTCAGACATGACGGGCCAAGCTTTCCAAAGGGTTGGGTCTGCTTGGCACCGGGCTGAGTAGATGCCCGCCTTCTATCTGATGGGCTCTCTGGCGGCAACAGCGATATGCAATCAGTGATTGAAAATCGGCGGGTCGCCGCGCCGATTCATTCGGCGGCCAGCAAGGTTCCGCCGCGCACTTGCTCCACCACAGACCGCGCGATTTCTTCGGCCCGCAACGCCAGCACCGAAAGCAGTGTATCGCTCAACCCATGCGTCGCCTCGCTATAGCCCTGCACAAAGATGGCCGGGGCAAAGCCCGCAACCATCGGCAGCCGATAATCCCGCGCAGGCGGTTCGCCGGTCTGGAACCGTGTCAGCCCATGCAGCACGCTGGAATCCAAGGCACGGTCATAGCCCGTCGCCAGCAAGATCATGTCGGCCTGCAATTCGCGCTTACCCTCCGGCCCGTCCAGCACCAGACGCAAGCCCTGCGCCGTGGCCTCGGCATGAACCGGCAGACATTCGCTGTGCAGCGTCAGCCGGTCGCCGCCCTGCACCGATTGTTCGTAAAGCAGATCGTAAAGATCCGCGATGTTGTCGCCATCCGCCACCGCATAATTCGTCGCGGCCAGCGTCGTCAGGGACTTTTGCCGCTGGGCTTTTGGCAAGGCATGGAACCGCGCCGTCTGTTCGGGATCGAACACTTCGTTCACAAAGGGGCTGTCGTCGGCAGGCCGCATGGCCCGCCCGCGCAGCACCAGATCCAGCCGCAACCCTTCGGCCCGCCCCGCCAGATCGCCAAAGATCTCGGCAGCACTTTGCCCGCCGCCCAGCACCACGATCCGCATTCCCGGTTGCAGCCGGGGCAGGGCCTTGGTGCGATAGTCGTTGGAATGGATCACCCGCGCATCGCCGCGCAGTCCCGCAAAAACCACAGGCCAGCGGGCCCGTCCGCCCGGGGCTATGACCAGATGACGTGCCCGATGGCAGTCTTGTTCACCCGCCGCATTCTGGCTGATCACCTCGACCGCTTCGATTTGGCCCGCAGCCTCCACCGGCTCGATTCCCACCACGCGTCGGTCGTATTCGCAGACTGGCATCTGGCTTGCGACCCAGGCCAGATAGTCGGTGAACTCCACCCGGCTGGGGAAAAAGGTCTTGCGGTTGATGAATTTGCTCAGCCGCCCCTTGGCATGCAGATAGCTGACAAAGGAAAAGGCGCTTTGCGGGTTCCGCAGGCTGACAAGATCTTTCAGGAAAGACACCTGCATGTCGGCCCCGGGGATCAGCATCCCCGGATGCCAAGCGAATTCCGCCCGCGCCTCAAGGAAATGCGCCCGGATCGGCTGGCCCATTTCGTGCAACGCAACGGCAAGCGACAGGTTCGACGGGCCAAAGCCCACCCCCAGCAGATCATGGGGGCGATGGTCTTGCGCGGTCATGATGTCCAGACTCCTTGGGACAAAAGGCGCGCCGGTGAAAGCCGCAGGGGACTGCCCCCGCCGGTTTCCGGCCGCGCCCAGAGGCGGGATTCAAAGAAGTGCTGGCGCTCCAGACGGACAAGGCTGGCACGTTTATGGGCAAAGTCGAAATCGCGGACATGCGCGAAACCGCCCCGGCCCAGGTTTTTCAACTGCTGGACATGGCTGGCCTTTGGCTCCCCAAGGATCGCTTGCGTCCGGGGTTCGGCCAGAAACATGTAATGCATCAGGCTGGGCAGCCAGGCGGTGACATAGTCCGCCCCGCGAATGTCTTCCTCGCCCACCAGAACATGCCAGCCCCGATCCCAAGGATCGGCATCACAATGCGCCCCGATCCGGTTTTCACGGGCCCAGTAGAGTTCGAAATAGGCAAAGTCGCGGCCATTCAGCGCGGCGATGACGGGGAACATATGGGGGTCATCCAGCAGGCGTTGCAGATAGGCGCGATGTTCCTCCAGCGTGCCCGATTCCTCAAAAAAGGCCGCCACGCGCGGATCATTCTGCCAGCGGTGAAATGTTGGCAGATCGTCCAGCGTCAGCGCCCGAAAGCTGAGCCATTGGTCCAGCCAAGGGATATGCCGTCGATAGATAACGCCCTCGGGCTTTGGCGGGCGCAGCGGAAAGCGCCCATGGGGGCCGCTTTGCCAGATCGTCGGAAAGCCCGTCAGCGCCTGCGGCAACCAACGGTCCGGCACTTGCCAAAGGGCAGCAGGCAGCACCAAGACCCCATCCGGCCCGTCCAGCACCGCCCCCATACGCCGCAGGTCCGGCAACAGCCCCGCCCATTCAGACCCCACCAACCGCAAGGCCACCTCGCCCCCTTGCGCCGTCAAGGCCTCGAACGCGGCCAGCGCCTGCGCTATGGAAAGGGCAGGGGGCGCGCTCAGGTCCAGCCGCCCCTCGCCCTGATCCCGCAAAGCGACAAAGACCCCGTCACCAAAGGCCACGGCATCGCCGGAACGCAGTGCCAGAATCTCGCCGGAAAGCAGGTCACGCGGCATCGTCTATTCCTTGTCCAGATCAAAGGCCCAATGCAGGGCCCGGTTCACCGCCACCGGCAGCACCGACATATGCGTCTCATCCGCATAGATTTCGCAGGCCGTCACCACGCCCTTCGCCTTCAGCGCCACAGCCATCTCTTCCATCGCCGCCACCGTCCGGATGCGCCCCTTCTCCGCCAGTCGCGCCTCGACCTCGGCCCCCCGCGTCTGGAACGGTGCCAGTTGCATTCCCTCCCATTCGCCCGCCGAAAGATGCACGCGTGGCGCAGGATTGGGCACGACAAACCCATCCAGATGCTTCAGCAGGAAACTCTCCTCCCAAGTGATCGCCGGGCTGGCCGCGATCCAATGGCGAAAGGCCAAGGGCTGCGTGAACAACAGCCACAGCGCGAACAAGCCGCCAAAGGAATGGCCGAACAGCGCCTGTTCGTCCAAATCCAGCCGCACATGGCCCGCCAGAAACTCCCGCGCATCCTCCAGCAAGAACCGCGCCATTTCTGCCCCACCCCCCGTCCGAACCTCGGGTGTATCCGGCCAGAACGGCGGATAGCTGGCCCCCGGCGGCGGCCCCAGATCCCAACTGCGGCGGAACGGGTCATAGGCATCCTCCGTCGGATAGCCCACGGCCACCAAGGCCCCCCAACCCAGATTCGTCCCCGTAGGCCACATCGCCTGCGACCGCATCACATCCACCGCTGTCCCGATCACCGCATTGCCGTCCAGCAGCCACAGCGCGGGCCAACCCGTTGCAGGGGCTTCGCCCGCAGGCACCCAAAGGAACACCCGCCGCACTGCCCCGCTCGCCCGATCCTCCAGATCGAACCAGCGCGTCCCCCCCGCCCCTGCCAATCCCTCGCCGTGAAGTTTCACATTCATGCCGCTGCCCTTTGTGCCGAACTGATCGCGTTCAGCACATCTTGTTCCAGCACCGCCACCGGTTCCAGCCCCACCGCCAGACGGATCGTCCTTGGGCTGACCCCGAACCGCCGGAAGGAGTTTGCCGCCCCCGCCAGCCCGCAAGCCGCTTGCCCCGGCACCATCAGGCTTTCCGGCCCGCCCCAAGAAACCCCAATCCTGACCACCCGCAGCGCATTGCAGAATCCTTCCACATCCACCCCATCCGCCAGATCAAAGGCGAACAGGCCCCCAAAGCCCGTCAGCCCCTTGGGCCGTTCCACCAGCAATCCCGGATGATGCACGGCCGTCACCAAAGAATGATCCGCCAGCCGCCGCGCCAGATACAGCCCGCTGTCCCGATGCGCTTGCATCCGCAGTTCCAGCGTTCGCATCCCCCGCAGGATCAGGAACGCATCCACCGGTGACATCCGCCCGCCATACAAATGCGTGGCCTCATGGTCGATCTTGCCGATCAGTGCCTTTGGCCCCGCCACCAGCCCCCCCAGGGTATCGCTGTGCCCCGACAGATATTTCGAGGCCGCATGAACAATCAGATCGATCCCCAGCGCCGCAGGCGTCTGAAAGATGGGCGTCGCCCAAGAATTGTCGATGACTGAAATCACGCCCAGCCGGCGCGCCGCTTCCCCCACCGCCGCCACGTCTTGCAACCGAAAGGTCCAGCTTGTCGGACTTTCCAGATAGACCAGCTTTGCCCCCGGCAAGGCATCAATCAGCGCCTGCGTATCCCGCCCATCGACATAGGTCACGCTCACCCCGAACCGCTTCAGCACCGTTTCAAACAGCCGGAACGCATCGGAATAGATGTGCTCCACCGTCACGATCCGGTCGCCCGCCGTCACGAAAGGCATCACCGCCCCGCAGATCGCCGCCATCCCCGATGAAAAGCCCCGTGCGCTTTCCGTCCCCTCCAGCCGCGCGATCAGCGCCTCCAACTCTGACACGGTCGGATTGTCGCCACGGGAATAGATATAGCGGTCCGACCGCCCCGCAAAGACATCGGCAATCTGGGCATAGCTGTCGAACAGAAAGGACGAGCTTTGAAAGATCGGCGTTGCCGTCGCGTGATGGGGCACGGGCAGGCTTGGGGTGATCAGGTCGGGGGAAAAATGCATCGAAGGCTCCGTCGGGGTGATCCCATTGGCCATAGGACGCGCCGGGTGCCCCGAAATTCACCGCAACGCAGAAAAATTTCTGCGAGGCAGAAAATTTGGTGGCTGGGGTGAATTTTGCGCAACCTGCCGCGTCCTGTGGGAAAGTTTCCAAAGGATGGCGCAATGACCAATTCGACCCTGACCCACGCCCCTTGGGTGATCCTGCGCAACCATGAAGGCCGCTATTCGGTGTTCCCCTTGGCCCATGCCGTGCCCGCCGGTTGGCAGGTGCAGGGCGAACCGGCAGGGCGTGAGGCCTGTCTGGCCCGCATCGCCGAAATCTGGACCGACATGCGCCCCTCCGCCCTGCAAGAGGTAATGGCATGAGCAAGGATGTGCTGTTCCCCGCCAGTGATCGTCCGCTGACCGCCGTCGAAAAGCGCATCTTTGCGCATGATCAGGTGGGGGAGCTGGGCCCCTATCAGCCGCAAATCCTGATCCTCGGGTTTGACGCGACATGGGACGAGGAGAGGGTTCTGCAAGCCGTCGCCCCGGTTCTGGCCCAGCATCCCGCCTTTACCGCGCGGTTCAGCGTCCTGCCCGGCGGCGTGGCGCGCCGGCATGCCACGGGTCAGACAATCCTCGCCCGTCAGGGCAAGGGCGATGTCGATGCCGCGATGGAACGGGCGCAAAGCCACCAGCCCGATCTGACGGAAAGCCCCGCCTTTGCGGACCTTTGGCAAAGCGAAGGCGGTCATTTGCTGGCCCTGAGCTTGCATCCGCTTTTGGCCGATGATGGCGTCATGGCCGGGATCGAAGCCCTGCTTTTGCAGGGCCGCGAACCCGCCAGTCTGGATGAAATCCTGCTGGACCGCAGCGAAAGGGCACGCAGGCTATCCACTTGGCAGGCCCTGATGGACAGCTATGGAATTGCCCGCCTTCCGCACCGTTTTGATGCCATGGCCGGACAGGCGCGGATCCAAAGCCACTTGACCCTGCCCGCCGACCTGTCGACCCGCATGGCAGAGACGGGGCTTGAGGCCAGCCTTGCCACCGCCCTTTCCCTGCTGCTGCGGCGCTATACCGGCCTTGACAACCTGCGCTTTGCGCTGGGCACAGGCGCGGCCGAGGCTGACCGGCGCAGCCTTGGCCTGCTGCCGCTTTGCCTTGCGCCTGATCCGGGGCGGGGCTTTGCCCAGACCCTGCAAGCCACCGCCCGCAAACTGGCCGAGGCGCGGGCCCATGCCCTGCCGACCGAGGTTCTGGAACAAGACCGCCTGTCGCGCGCCGGGGCCGACCGCCACCCCCTGGGCGCGGTGGCGCTGCATGTTCAGGCAGAACGTGCGCTGCCCTCCGGTGTGGCGCGGCTGGCCCGTCCATTGCCGCCGATGGCCGAAGAACTAGTGCTGATCGCACGCCCCGGCCCGCAAGGCGTGACCTTGATCGCCGATGCCGATGGGGGCCTGTTCCTGCCCGCGCAGATCGACCGGGCCCTGACCCACTTGCAACGGCTGCTGCGGGCGGGCTTCGAACAGCCCGCCTTGCCCACCGCCGCCATTCCCCTGCTGTCGCAGGATGAACTGGCCGCGCTTTCGGCCCCTTATCCCGACGAGACACCCGTTGATCCCCGCGCCACCCATGAAATCATCGCCGAACATGCCGGGCTGACCCCCGACAAACTGGCCGTCATCTGCGGGACCGACCGACTGACGCATGGCGCACTCGATGCCCGCGCCAATGCGCTGGCCCATCACCTGATCACGCTGGGCGTCGGGGCCGAAGTGCCCGTCGCCATCCTGATCGAACGCGGGGCGGATGCGGTCGTGGCCATTCTCGCCGCAATGAAAGCGGGCGGGGCCTATATCCCCGTCGAACCCGACCACCCCACCAGCCGCAACCACCATATCCTGACCGATGCCGGGGTGCGCGTTGTGCTGACGCGCCAACGCTATCTGGACCGCCTGCCGCAAGGCCTGACTGCCGCTGTCCTTTGTCTGGAGGATTTCCACGATGCCCCGCGTCCCGACGCGCCGTCTGTGACCATCCACCCTGATCAACTGGCCTATGTCATGTATACCTCCGGCTCCACCGGCAAGCCCAAGGGTGTCGCGGTGGAACATGGCCCCCTGTCCCACCACAACCAGACCACCGCCCGCGTCTATGAAATGTCGTCCGAAAGCCGCGAACTGCCCTTCCTGCCGTTTTCGTCGGACGGGGGCCATGAACGCTGGATGGTGCCTTTGATGATGGGCGGCTCTGTCGTCATCCCCGATGGCCCGCTTTGGACCCCCGAACAAACCCTGACCGCGATGCGCGAACAGGGCTGCAACAATGCCTCCATTCCCACCACCTATCTGCAACAACTGGCCGAATGGGCCGAGGAAACCGACAGCGCCCCCCCTATGCGCCTCTATTCCTTTGGCGGCGAGGGCCTCGCGCAATCGACCTTTGACCTGCTCAGCCGCGCCTTAAAGGCCAAGATCCTGATCAACGGCTATGGCCCCACCGAAACCATCATGACCCCCATGGTCTGGAAAGTGCAGGCAGGCACCCGCTTTGACGGCGTCTATGCCCCCCTGGGCCGCGCGGTCGGCGACCGCCGCGCCTATGTCCTTGATGAAGAGCTGATGCCCTGCCCGCAGGGTGTTGTCGGCGAAATCTACCTTGGCGGCACCGGCGTCGCGCGCGGCTATGTCGGCAAGCCCGACACCACCGCCGACCGTTTCGTGCCCGATCCCTTCGGCCCTGTTCTGGACGGCACCTCTGGCGCGCGGCTGTATCGCACCGGCGATCTTGGCCGCTGGCGCGAGGATGGCACGATTGAATTCGTGGGGCGCGTCGATCTTCAGATCAAGGTCAACGGCTACCGCATCGAGCCGGGCGAGATTGAGGCCGTCCTGCTGGCCGAACCCGGCGTGGGTGAGGCTTTGGTTCTGCTGCGAGGCGACCCGGAAAAGCGCCTGATCGGCTATGTCGTCGGCCCCGCCTTGGACGCTGGCCCCGCCCTGCTGGCAGCCTTGGAAACCAAACTGCCCAAACACATGCTGCCCGAGGCGGTGGTGGTCCTGGACAAGATGCCCACCAACCCCAATGCCAAACTCGACCGCGCCGCCCTGCCCATGCCAAACGCGCAACAGCGCAAAGGGGCAGGCGTGGCCGCCAAGGGCGAGGCTGAAACCCGCATCCTGACAATCTGGCGCGATCTGATCGGCGCGCCTGACATGGGCGTCACCGATGATTTCTTTGCCATGGGCGGCAAATCCCTTGTCGCGTTGAAGGCCCTCGCCGCCATGCGCCGCCATTGGCCGCAAACCGCCCTCACCATCGCCGACCTCTTCGATGCCCCCACCGTCCGGGAAATCGCCCGGCGTATCACGGCAGGCGGGCAAACGGGGCGTTCCGCCATCGCCTTGCGGGCCACCGGCACCAAACCTCGGCTTTACTGTTTCCCCGGCCTTCTGGTGTCGACCCGCGAATATCTGCGGCTGACCGATTGTCTGGGGGCGGATCAGCCGGTGACGGGCTTTCTCTGCCATTCGCTGAACGAAGAAAAGCGCCTGAATGTTTCCGTCGAAGAGGTCGTCGCAGGCTATGCCGACCACATCCTGCGCGAAAACGCGGGCCAGCCCTGCGCCTTCCTCGGCTGGTCTTGGGGCGGGCTTCTCGCGTGGGAGGCGGCGCGTCAATTGCAGGGCAAGGTCGATCTGCGCCTGATGGGCATGGTCGATGTCTGCGATCTGGGCAGCGATTTCACCCCCGGTGCCGTGCCCGATTTCGCCCCCGGCGAACGCGACCGCCTGTTTGCCGAATTGCAGGGCTGGCTGGCCAAAACGAAAATGCGGGCGCAGTGGGACAGGTTGATCAGCGCGATGGATGCCGAATGTTTCGAACAATTCCTGCGCTTTATCGGGAATGAGGCCGAGCCTTTGCCCCATGACGGCCCGGAAATCTCCAGCCGCGAACACACATTCTGGGTTCTGATCGACAACGCGCTTGTCTTTCGCCAGCACCGGATGACGCCGCTTTCCGTGCCCGTCGCCTCGTTCAGCGCGGGTGACAGCCTCAGCCGGGGCCTCAACCTGCTCGACTGGCGGAAATGGTCCGACAAGGCCAGTGCCGCCGAAGTCGTCGTAGGCACCAACCATCTGCACATCATCGGCGAGACCCGCTTTCACGAACGTTTCAAGCTGCGGCTGGATCAGGCGTTTAGCGGTTGAACCGGATGCCACTGTCCCCTCCCCCCACGGGGAGGAGGGTTAGGGTGAGGTGTCACTCCAAGGGATAGACCACAGGCCGACCGAACACCGGATCGGGCCGCACTTCGGCCCGAAGACCATACAGCGCCGCCACAGACGCGGGCGTCACCGCCTGTTCCGGCGGCCCTTCACAGACCATCCGGCCTGCGTTCAAGCCCAGAATATGGTCGCAGAACCGCGCGGCAAGCGTCAGGTCATGCAGCACCATCACCACCTGCCGCCCATGATCCTGTGCCAGCCCGCGCAGCAGATGCAGCAGCCGCAACTGATGCGGCAGGTCCAGATAGGATGTCGGCTCATCCAGCAGGATCACCGGCGTTTCCTGCGCCAAGGCCATGGCGAGCCAAACCCTTTGACGTTGCCCCCCCGACAGATCGGCCAAACGCCGCTGTTCCAGCCCTGCCAGATCGGTCGCCTCCATCGCCCGCGCCATCGCTGCCCGGTCGCCTGCCGACAAGGGCATGAAAGCCCGCCGCCATGGCGTGCGGCCCTTGGCCACCAAACCCTCGACCGTCATGTCCGGCAGGCTGGCTGGTTCCTGCGGCAGAAAGGCCAAACGCCGCGCCCGTTCTTGCGGGGGCAAGGCGTTGACCGTTTGTCCCGCCAACAAAACCTCGCCCGACAAAGGCGACAAAACCCCCGCCAGACAGCGCAGCAGCGTCGATTTGCCGCAGCCATTCGGCCCGATGATCCCTGTCACACCCCGCGCGGGAAGATCGGCATTGAAACCGTCATAGATCATCTGACGGCCCAGACGGACCTTCAGGTTCTGCACCCGGAAAAGCGGCTCACTCATCGCATCATCCCACGTCGATCCTGCGTCAGGAAAAAGATCAGATAGGGCGCTCCGATCAGCGCCATCAAAAGCCCCGTCGGCAGGCTGACCCAAGGGGCCAACAGCCGTGCCCCCAGATCGGCCAAAACCAGCAGACAGGCCCCCATCAGCGCAGCAGGCAAAAGGGCAGGGGGCTCGGCCCCAGTCACCGCCCTTGCCAAGGGTGCGGCGGTAAAGGCCAGAAAGCCCAAGGGCCCCACCGCCAGAACCGCCGCCCCGGTCAGCATTGCCACCAAGGCCAGCACCAACAAATTCAGCCGCGCGGGATTGATGCCCAGCGCCAGCGTCAATTCATCCCCCAGCCACAGCGTTGAAAGCGCCCGCCCAAAGCCCAAGGTCGCCAGCAATCCCACAGCCACCGCCGCCCAAAGAAGCCCCGCCGTCGCCATATCGGCCCGCGACAATGACCCAGAAAGCCACAGCATCGCTTGCGCCACCTGCGCATCGGGTGCCCGTTGCAGCACCACCGTTGTCGCCGCCGCCGCCGTGGCCCCTACACCGATGCCATACAACACAAAGGCCAGCGCGCCTTGCCCCCGCGCAAGCAGGCTGACCAGCGCCAGCGCCAAAGCCGCCCCCGCCACAGCCCCCCACAAGGGCGGACCACCAGCGACCAGCACCAACACATGCCCAAGACTCGCCCCCTGCACCAGCCCGATGACATCGGGCGTCGCCAAAGTGTTCCGCGTCAGCCCCTGCATCAGCGCCCCCGCCAGACCCAGTGCCATCCCCGCACCAATCGCCAGCAGCACGCGCGGCAGGCGCAGCACCTGAATCAAGAAATCATCCGGGTTCCAGAGCCCCGCCCAGACCTGCCCCGGCGACAGCCATTCCCGCCCCCCGGCCAGCGCCACATAGGCCAGCACCAGCATGGCCAGCGAAAGGATCAACACGGGCCTCATCGCGCCAGCATCCTGCGCAGCACAAGGATCAGCGCGGGCCCCCCCAGCAGCGCCGTGATGATCCCCGCGTCCACTTCGCCCGGCCTTGCGATCACCCGCCCCAAAGTGTCGGCCAAAAGCAAAAGCGCCGCCCCGCCGGGCAGCGCGAAGGCATAGGCCCAACGCAAATTCCCCCGTGCCAGACCCTGCGCCACAAGGGGCACCAGCAGCCCCAAAAAGGCCACCGGCCCCGCAATCGCCACACTGGCTCCCGCCAGCACCGTCACATGCCCCAGCACCAGCGCCACCGTCTGCCCCGGTTTCTTGCCCAGACTGTCGCTTTGTTCCGCCCCCAAGGTCAGCAATTCCAGCCGTTCACAGCAGAGGAACCCACTGACCAAGGCCAAGCCAATCGCCAGCAAGGCCGCCGTCTCATGCCTTGGCACCATCGGTATCGCCCCCAACAGCCAGCGCAGATAGCGCGCCTGCATTTCCGCATCGGTCAGGATCAGCGCCCCCGCCAGCGACAAGCAAAGCGCCTCGATCGCCAGACCCGCCAAGGGCAGCCGCAGCGACAAGGCCGCCGTGCCGCCACTTCCCCCGGCCAAGCCCCAAAGCGCCAATCCCGCCAGTCCCGCACCCAGACTGGCCACAGCCAGAAACGCCAGCCCCCCGGCCCCCGGCCACAGATAGGCCAACACAATCGTCGCCAGCGCCGCCCCCGCGTTGACCCCCGTGATCCCCGGATCGGCCAAGGGGTTTGCCGTCAGCCGCTGCAACAACAGCCCCACCACCGCCAAAGCCGCCCCCACCGCCATTGCGCAAACACTGCGAAAGGCCCGCGCTTCGATCAGATCAGCCCAGCCCTGTTCCGCCGCGCCAAACCGCAAGGACAGCGCCAAGGCCAGCAAAAGCGCCGCGCCAAAGGCCGCCAAGATCCAAAGGGGGGAAAGTCGTGCCATGCGCCATTGATCCAAAAGGGCGGCTGGCAACGGGCTGGCCTTGGCCCACTAGCGCCAAAAGCCCGGCCCCTGCAACCCTTGACTCTGCGCCGCCCCGGCGGGATGAAGCCCCGCCAAGCCCGACGCCAGGCCCCGAAATCTGGAGTGTCCCATGCGTCTGATCCCCCTTCTGCTCGCCCTCTGTGCAGCCCTTCCCCTGCATGCCGAACCTGTCACCATCGACCATCGCTTTGGCACGACCATCGTTGAAGCCACCCCCCAGCGCATCGTTTCCGTCGGCTATCACGAACAGGATTTTCTCTACGCCCTCGGCATCGCCCCCATCGGTGTCCATGAATGGTTCGGCGGCCATCCCTATGCCACTTGGGAATGGGCCGAACCCGCCCGGCTGGCCTTGGGGGCCGAACCCCAGGTGCAAAGGGGGTTCGAGATTGATCTTGAATGGGTCTATCAGCAGCAGCCCGACCTGATCCTTGCCACCTTTGCGCCCATGGATCAGACCACCTATGACCAGCTTTCCCTGATAGCCCCCGTCGTGGCCCCGCCTGCCGGTTTCCCTGACTGGGGCGCCCCTTGGCAAGAAGAACTCCGCCTTATCGCCCGCGCCACCGGCCGCGCCGATCAGGGTGAGGCGATCATCGCCAAGGTCGAGGCGGATTTGCAGCGCCTCGCCGCCGCCTATCCCGCCTTTGCCGGGCGTGAGGCCGCCGTCGCCTATGTCAATGGCACCGATCTTGTGGGCTATGGCCCCGCCGATGGCTCCAACCGCCTTATGGCCGCCCTGGGCTTTGCCATCCCCCCCGAATACACCGAACTTGTCAGCGCCGCCGGAAACTTTGCCGTCAGTCTGGAACGCATCGACCTTTTTGACCGCGATGTCATCCTTTGGCTCGCCGAATCCGAAGGCCGCGAATTGCTGGATGCCCTGCCTGCCTTTGCCGACAGCGACATGCCCAAGGCCTCTGTCTGGCTCGATGCCACCGAAACCGGCGCCATGAGCTTTCAATCCCCCCTTTCCATCCCTTGGGTTGCCGAAAAATTGGCCCCTCGCCTCGATCAGGCCCTGAAAAACCGCCCGCGGGATTGACACCGCCCCCGCCCTGACTAGGTTGCCGCCACCCAAGGATAGACCCCCAGGCAAAACCGGCCCGCGCCGGACCCCTCTGTTTGCACCCTTAGCCTTGGGAAATGTCATGACCCCCTTCCAGCCTGCCCGTCTCCCCCATCTTCTGCTCTGCCACACCGCCCTCATCAGCCTTTCCACCCTGCCGCTTTATGCGCAGGATGCCGAAACCACCGATCTGGCCCCCATCATCGTGCAGGAAAAGCTAGCCTATTCCGGGGCTATTGAAGGCTATCTTGCCCCCGCCACCGAAACAGGCGTCAAATCCGGCGTCCCCTTGGCCGAAGTCCCCCAGTCCATCTCTGTCGTCACCACAACCGAACTGGAATTCCGCAAACCCCGCCAGATCGAGGATGCGATCAAATTCGTTCCCGGTATCAACGCCTCGACCTGGGGCACCGACAACCGCTATGACCAATTCTCGCTCCGCGGCTTTGACATGGGCACCGGGGCCCTCTACCGCGACGGCCTGCCGCAAAAGGCCCTGAACTTTACCGCCTTTTCCACCGATCCCTATATGATCGAACGCGTCGATGTCCTACGCGGCCCTGCCGGTGTTCTTTACGGCTCGAACGATGCCGGCGGCATGGTCAACCTTGTCACCAAACGCCCCGTCTTTGACCGCGTTGCCGAAGGCCGTCTTGGCTTTGCCAGCCATGGCACTGCCGAGGCCGCCTTTGACTGGGGCAATGTCCTGAACGCCGAAGGCACCCTTGCCGGACGTCTGACCGGCCTTGTCCGCGACGGCGGCACCGCCGTCGACGGGGCCGAGGATGACCGCTATTTTATCGCAGGTGGTCTCACCTGGGCCCCCACCGATCAGACCTCGCTGACGATCTTGGCCCATGTCCAGAAAGACGGCAAACAGCCCCTCATCATGACCCCCGTCAATGGCGAAGACATTGATCCCGCTTGGGGAACCCTTCCTACCGATTTCCCCTTCCGCCAGTCCGACTATAACCATTTCGACACCGAACAGGAATCCTTCGGCTGGGAACTCACCCATAAATTCGACAATGGCCTGACGCTGAACCACCGCCTGCGCTATGCCCATCAGACCACCGACTATGCCCAGTTGGACTATTCCTATGCCGATGCTGCGGGCATGTATTACTACGCCTTCCGCAACGACGAAGACGCCAAGACCCTTGGCCTTGATACCAATCTGGAATGGAACGCCAGCTTTGGTGCCATCGAAAACACCCTGATCGCCGGGTTCGACTATCAGCGCAGCCAGAACAAGGTGACGCAATATTACGACGGCACGCTTTACACCGTCCCCTTTGCCAACCCCGCCCTCGACTTCGCCGTGACTGACCCGGCCCTTGGCTCCACCACCCGTTCGACCTATGTCGAAAAAGGCCTCTATATTCAGGACCACATGAAATTCGACGGTGGCACCACCCTCACCGCTGGTCTGCGCCAAAGCTGGTTTGAAAACCGTTCCGAAGACCTGATCGGCGGCACATCCGACAGTCAGGACGACAAGGCCCTCACCGGCATGATCGGCCTCACCCATGAATTTGCGAACGGCCTGACCCCCTACGTCAGCTATACCGAAGGCTTCATCCAGAACGTCGGCAAAACGATCACCGGCGAAACGCTGGACCCGTCGAAAAGCAAGCAGGTTGAACTCGGCCTGCGCTATCAGCCGGGCGATGAGCTGCTGCTGTCCGCTTCGCTGTTCGATCTGCGCAAGACCAACGTCAAGGACTATGACCTCTCTGACCCCACCTTCTCCAGCTTTGTCACCGTCGGCGAAATCCGTTCCCGCGGGCTGGAGCTTGAGGCGCGGGGCCGTCTGACAGACCGCCTGCAAGGGATGCTGTCCTATGCCTATCTTGACACCAAGATCACCAAATCAGCCGATGCCTCGAAACTGGGCAACCACAATGCCATGGCACCCCAGCATCAACTGTCGCTTTGGGTGGATTACGACGCTTCCGCCCTGCTGGATGGCCTGACCATCGGCACTGGCCTGCGCTATCAGTCCGACAGCTTCTCGACCCAGGATAATGGCCGCAAGACCCAAGGCGGTGCCGTGGCCGATCTGTCGATCCGCTATGAGGCCGACAGCTATACCGTCGATCTGGGCGTCTCGAACCTGTTCGACCGGGACTATTATGGCGTCTGCTATGATAGCTACGGCTGCGCCAAGGGCGAAGGCCGCGTCGCCACCCTGTCAGTCAGCACCAAGTTCTGACCGGGCCCTCGGGACAATGAACAACGGCGCGGCAACAGGGTGTGCCGCGCCGTTTTGTTGAGGGGATTGCCAATATGTCTGCAACTATAATTGCTGCGGCTATCATTGATGAGTCTCGAGCCGAATTATGTAGTGACTCTCGAACCGGAGCGGTAATTTTCATATTTCCAAAAAATCGATTGCATTTAGCGAATTTTATACTCCTTCTCTAATTCTGGCAGAGCGGAAAATATTTTCTCGAGTTCTGCGGTCCTCTTAGGCACCACGGTCTTGCAATCCTCACTCGCATACCAATTTAAAAATTCGAAGTCTCCAGCATAGATGTGTGCAATGCAAGCGGCAATGCCTAACGAACCTCTTAGTCCAGGCGGAGAATCATGGCTAAACTTCGGCAGATATTTCGGCGGCAAATTTAACAACAGTTCATCTTCACTCGCCGTGACAAAGTAGTTGCTCAGCATATCCAAACCATCTTCTAACATACATCTTATGACTGTCTGGGCATCTGAAACGTCTATGAATTTATGAGACAACCTCTCCGCATTTGGGGCCGATGATAGCAGTGTCGACTTGTCAAGGACAATTGCCGCATTATTCCATTCTTTTTTAAATTTTCCACTGAAATCAGCCACAGCGTCGAAAGTCAAAAAAGAACTTGGATGCCAGTAACCAACAATTTTCTTAAAAAGCTTCATCGAGGGTTTGTGCTCGATTTGAACGCCAGGTCTTATGGGGGTGTCCGTTTTTGTGAATGAAAATCCGCCGTCAATTAACATCTCTCCATTAGGTATAGGCTTTCTGAATGCGCCCTTTTTATATTCCCATCCGGAGAAATCTGCAGCAACGTCGCAGCAGATTTCCTCTAGAAGGTCCTTTAAATAGCGTACCATTTCAGTCTTTCCTCAAGACATACACTGACGTACTTCCAAAATTACCAGAAACATCGGCGCGCGCAGCATTTACACCGACGCCGACGGCATCTCCCGCCGTTACAGAAGGGTAGACCGCAGCCTGATTTGAGGTCAAGACTGCATTGCCAGTCTTGACCTCAATCACAGCCTGACCATTCGAATTCAAGGTTATTGTTGACGCCGATCCTCCATCACTACCAAGCAACGGTTTTCCGGAAAGACTTTCAACTGTGTACCCATCTGGAACCTGAACGGTCTGTCCGGGGGTGCCGGATATGACACAATCAGCCACGCATCGCATATCCCCATTGGTCAAAGTGACGCGCGGCTGCACTATAAGTCCCTGATTTTCAAGACTATCAATAACTTCTCTTTCTGCTTCTGCTCCAACGGCGGCATTTGCTTGCACCCCTGTAAGCGCGAGTCCTTCTTCAGTTTCTGTCACAGTCTCTGCCATCGTAATGGCACTGACCGCCGCCGGAGCCAGCCGAGCCGCGCCTAAAGTTCCTGCAGCAATCAACATATTCCTATCGCCATTGGACGGAAGCGTTGCGTCGCCGGGACCAGGCGCATTTGCCGGATCGATAGACGATCCGAACAAAGTGATTGCAGCAACCACTATACAAAACGGGCAGTTTCCTTCCGGATCGCTCAGGTTGACGGGGTCATCGTACGCATAGGCGAACCTGTTAGTCCCTGCCTCCGTCACCTCAAACCAATCCGGTTGCAGGAACAGCCCCAGCTGCGGGTCGTAGTACCGCGCGTTCAGGTATTGCAGGCCCGCATCGGCGTCATAGCGTTCGCCGATCCAGCCCTTGCTTTCATCCGGCCCCGCATCACCCCATTCCGACTGTTCGCCATAGGGTTTGTAGATCGACGATTCCACCACCCCCGTCGCATCCGACACCGCCCGAACCGAGCCCAGGGCATCGGTGTGCAGCCAGCCCGGCACGCCGTTCGTCAGCCGGATATTGCCCAAAGGATAGGCCAGCCGTACCTCGGCCGCCGTGCCATAGCCACGGATTTCCAGCGAGCCGACATACAGCGTGATCTCGCCGCCTGTCGCCACCGGATTGGCGCAGTCAAGGGTCGTGGTTTCGGCCTCGATCTTTTTCAGGCGTCCCCCGTCGGCCCCATAGATATAACAGGTTTTCTTGCCGCCAAGCGTCACCGACAAAGGCCGGTTCTCGGCGTCATAGGTCATGGCCTTGCCCCCGAATCCGGCCAGCATATTGCCATTCGGATCATAGGTCAGGCTTTGGTCGGCCGCCCCCAGCGGACGCCCGGTGATGGCCTGGGGCGCATGAAAGGGCGCCGATGGGCCATAGACATAGGTGCCGACCAGACTGTTCGATGTCATGCGCCCCGCACGGTCATAGGTAAAGGCCTGTGGCATCGCGCCATTGGCCGCATTCACCAGGCGGCCCATCACATCGTAGGTATAGATATAGTTGCCCTCGACCCGCTCCGTCTCCACCGAGGCAATGCGCCCCGATGCCGCACGGCTGTAGCGGCTGACCGAAAGGTCCATCGCGCCGGTACCATCGCCCAGTTCGATGGAATCTATCCAGCCACGCTGTTGGTCGTAGGTGATCGACTCGAACAGGCCATTGCTGAAATTTGTGCTCAGCGGCAGGCCCCGCAGATCGTAATAGACAGAATCGATTAGCAAGGCATCGGTCGGGCCACCCCGCGCCGAGGCAAGGCGATCCATACTGTCATAACTAAAGGTGGCCATGACCTGGCGCGTGGCGCCCGGCAGATAGGGGGCCTTGATTTCGGTGGGGAGGCCCGACGCGGAATAGGCGGTTTCGAACACGAAACGCTGGTCGTCCACGGTATGGATCGTTTTGGCGATGTTGCCCGATGCGTCATAGCCAAACGCGATGCTGTGCCCCGGCAAGGATTGGGTGCTCAGCCGACCCAGTTGATACTGCGCGCTGACC
Source organism: Neogemmobacter tilapiae (assembly GCF_014652215.1). Taxonomy (GTDB): domain Bacteria; phylum Pseudomonadota; class Alphaproteobacteria; order Rhodobacterales; family Rhodobacteraceae; genus Neogemmobacter; species Neogemmobacter tilapiae. The sequence goes on from NZ_BMYJ01000012.1 coordinate 87,957, forward strand.
GAGTCGGGGGGAGGGGGCACGCCATTGCCATCATAGGTGAAAGTTGTGGTGATGGCGGCACCCGTCGTGCCTGTGACGGTCTTGCTTAGCACACGGTTCAGCACGTCATATTCAAACTCAATCGCCTGATCCTTGGCGTCTTCCTGCTGCTCAAGATTGTGGTTGACGTCATAGCGCAAAGTCCAAACGCCCAATCCCGGATCGCTCGAGTAGGTGCGATCCCCCACAGTGTTGTAGCGGTACTCCCAGACGGCACCTTCGGGATCGGTGACGCCAATCAGACGACCGGCGGCGTCATAGCGGTAAAACGTGCTCGCGCGGACAGGGGTTGTGGAACTGAGCGCTTCATTGCCCGCAGGGGCCAGGCTCCGCCGGACGATAACCTGACCATTTGCATCCAAACTGACGGCTGTCGCAAGACAAGGCACGCCCGTGGTATTCCGGGCGCAATCCTCATTCGACGTAGCGATTGTCGGATAATAGTACTCCCCGGCAACCAGGGGCTTGCGGATGTAGTAGGTCGCAACGGTGCTGCCGTCCGGATTGGTTGTCAGGATGTTGCGGCCTAGGATGTCATAAGTGAAACCCGTCCGGCGCGCGGTCCCAATGTTCCCCCGCTCGACATCGCCGGGCAGGGGAATGCTTGTCCATTTCACGCGACCCAGGACATCATACGCGGTGTGAACCGAACTCTCGATCATCGGGTTGCTGTCCGCAAAACTGGTGGCATAGCCGCTGTCTTGCCGATAGCTCCGGCCAAAACCATCCAGCTTGGTCCTTGAAACCAAGACAGAGCCGTTTGTCGCAGTGGATTTTGTAACAATCCGCTGGTCCGCAACCGTGCCGAAACTAAGATATTCGGTCGTCGTCATCCGGATTGCCGGAAGGTCTGCGGCGGGCTCATCAGGCTTCGGCGGTTTCAGGGCCGACCGAATTTCGCGGCAATGAAGATCATAGCTTGTGATCGACCGCACCTTGTCTGGGGCCGTGACAGTATCCGGCTTTTGGCAGGCCGTGTCCCACAGTGTCCGCGTAACATGGCCCAGTGCATTGGTGACCTTGGTCAGGAAAAAGTCTTTCTGACCATATTCATACTGCGTTCGGGCACCTTTTGCGTCTTCTTCCCAACGCTTGTTGCCAAAATCATCATAGCCAAATTTCGCCGTGATGCGCCAACTGCCGTTCCCGGTATCATCCGCGGCCCGGAACCATTCCTTGACTTCGGTTAAAAGGCCGCGCGTCAGATTTTCTGCACCGCCATCATAGATATAGTCCTTGGCCCACAGCCAATTCGCCCGATTGTCTGTAACGATGTTCTCGATCAGGGCCGATTTGTTCGGCACGATCTGAAAATGTTCGAAAGCAACACGATTGACGATATACTTGTCCAGGTCTTCGGCATTGGCCTTGTACTTAAAGACATGCGCCGTGACCTCGCCAACCGGGGTAAGGTTGCTTCCCACGCCTGCTACAAAGCCACGATCCACCATCATCGTCTGTTGGCCATAGCGGTTCCACTGGAACTCTTTGACCGACATTACGCGCACATCGCCGAACAACGTCCGCGACCGTACCTCTTTCAGGACGGTCCGGAATGGGCCTTTGTCCCCCGTAGTCCAGACCCGTTCATAGTCATAGCTCGTATGTTCATAAACCGTATCGGCCCCAATCACGACCTTGCGTTCGCGCAGCTTCCGCGCCTCACCGATGTGGCCATTGTCATAGGTCAGTTCGATCCGCGGTCGGGGGTCACCATGATCGCCCTCGGGCATGCGGATGATGACATTGGCATAGCCAAGCGACTTGCGACGAACAAAATCATAATTTGCGCCAGCATAGTCATAGATCCATGTCGCGCTGCCTCCAAGCCCGTCCGTCTTTGTGATCCGGTCAACAATCTGACGCACACCGGGGATTTCGCTTTTCTCCGACGCGGTTCTGTCCGAATCGTAGGGCGAGCCACGGTAGGCCACGGCGATCGCGCCGCCCGTGGGCAAATTGACCTTGGTCATCAGGTTCGCCACGGGCGATGTCCCAAAATAGACCGATGCAGGGCCGTGATCGTTGCCCCAGCCATTGCTGTGCAACAGCAGGTCTTTGACACCGTTGCCATCAAAATCGCCAGTCCCCAGAACGCGTGCAAGCGGATTGCCGTCCACCCGCAAATTCACCTTTCGGAACGTCAGCCCAGTGTTCAGGAAAACATCGGCATCGCGAACGGTCTGCGGTTGAACCTGGACGCAAGGCACGGCCACGTAAGTGATTGGTGGCGTTGAATCTGTGCACGTCATATTTGATTGCGGGGTTTCGGTCAGAAACTTGACCAAAAGATCTGGCAGTCCGTCGTTGTTAAGATCCGTAATCTCAAAATCAGTGGCTTGTGTGCTGTCAGCGTCCAGATGGACCCAAGTATAGGGCTCATTCGCGACGTTGCGCACGGGCATGCGCTGCGGGGCTGTGAACCCGACGCCTGAACCATGCTGAATGTAAACGGAATCGGCGCCGTTGTAGTTGCCTTCATAGAACACAAAATCTTGCGTTCCATCGCCGTTCATATCCCAAATTCCAATGAATTTGGATTTTTCCGTGAAGAAATCGGCACGGTTAAACGTTGTGGCCGCGATAGAATCCGCGGCACCACGGTGCTTCCAGGCCCCATTGTAAAAACCGTCTGACGGTCGTGTCCGGCGAATAACCGGAGCTCCTAGGCTCCAGCGCCCCAAAAGATCACGGAATGGTGCGCCGCCCACAAAGTCGTCAACGCCGTTGCCGTCGACATCCATTTGCGTGCCAGAAGGCTCTGTCCCTGACCAGCTTTCGTCTTGAAATTTGCCGTCCACAACGCTCGTGATTGCGTAATCCCCGGGCATCAAGCCAAAGAATTCTGTGTCGGGGTCAAGGTCGAGGTTGGCACGCAAACCTTTGTCGACGCGCGGCGAACTTGTCGGCAGCGTATATACCGAGGTTTCCCGATACCGATCTGCTTTGAGTATGGAGTTCTCTTCTTCGATTGCGACAAAAATAGCAGATTTGGCCAACTGATTGCCGTTGTCGCTTACATAAGAGTCTTTGATCGTGTGGACAATCAGCGAAGTGTGCGGCGATAGCCCACGCCGATTTCCTAGAAAGTCGACAAGTGGCTCACCATCGCAACTCCGAAAATCAATAGCCATTCCCCCAGCCGAACCCACCTCGCACTTTCCCTTCAGCGCGCGGCCGCGTTTCAGCGGTTCTGATCTGTCGTAAGCGTTGAACCAAAACGTCACCCCAGCCACATCGGTGGACGAAAGGAATTCACCTGTCGCTGTCGATTTTTGCCCGAACTGGCTCTTCAAGACAGCAACTTCTTCGACGCCGTTATAGTTGTAGTCCACCACGCGATAGTCGCCATGAACCAGCAAGTCCGGATAGTTTCGACGGGTTACGTCATATCCGTCATCGGTGTATTCAAACGAATAGCTGGGCAAACTGTCGCCGCCCGTGACAAGGTTATCCTCGACCACATAATTTCCACCATAAGGAATCACACGCGCCAAGCGACGCGCCAAAGTGTATTCGGCACGATCATATGTAAGGCGATAGGCCCTTATCTTACTGCTTCCATCTGTCACCGTAATCGTGCTCAGTTGCCGCGATTGGCGCGCAAATTGTTTTGTTCCTGTCGCATAATTGGGGATGCGCTCGGCTTGCGGATCGACGGTGTACAGAAAGCTAATCTTGTATCCATTGTCATAGGTGATCGAGCCGATCCTTTCTGCATAACCGGCCGAGGATGCAATTGCATAATCGTAGGTGACCTTGTTGCCAGACAGATCCCGCACTTCGGCCAACAGCCATTTGCTGCGCCGGGCCAGGCGAATGTCTGACGTATCCGCCGTCGCCGCCTCATCTGCATCGGTGAAATAGCTCACGGGGCGATAGACCGAGACTGTTCCATCCGGATCGGTCACACGGAATGCATTGACCGACGGCACATATTCAATCTTGCGAAAGCTCTCGACCTGGGTTGAAAAATGCCCGCCAGCCGAGCAACTTGCGCTGGGAAGGTCGGTTTTATAGGCCAACGGATAGTCTTCTGACCAATTGGCCGAGCACGCCATCAGCTCCTGCCCATCCAGCCGGTAAAGATCCTGGCCCGGATCCCAGAATGGAACGCCGCCGCCAAGCGAGACTTTGTCGATCTTTGAAACCCCGGTCAGGCTCCACCCTACACCCAGAATGGCATCCGCGTTGGCCCGGGACTTGTTGGATGAGTTATAGGCCAAACCAAGTTTTGGTTCGATTCCACGGTATTTTGGAACCTCAATCGGGATAAATTGGGTAAATTCCCCACCCGCGCCATGAATGTCGGGCTCTGGGTATTCAGGTTTGTTCGGCTTCGACACATTTGTCGTGTCTTGCGCAAAAGCTGAGGGCGGCGAAACAAAATTTACTAGGCCAAGAACAACAGCAACAAAAGATGCGCGAAGAATCACGGTTGTGCTCCGATTATGGTCGGCTCTTGCGTGGCAGTTCGCCGTTCAGTTGTCTAGGGTGTTGTCTTGCAAATCTGTGGGTAAGATTGAAAATGCATACATTGCAATGATCAGATATATTTTCGGCGCGACTTTTTTCTACGCACGGAATGTGATAGCGATCTTTCGAACAGCATTGCCGAGGTTGCTATGACCACATTTCCCCGCCGCCGGAATCGAAAACGTGGGGTAACTCTGCTTGAGGTTATGGTGGTATTGGCCATCATCGCGCTGATCGCAGGGCTGGCGGGGCCAAGGCTTATTGACAGCTTTGGTCGGGCCAAATCTCGGGCGGCTCAGGTTCAACTGTCCAATTTGAAAAGTGCTTTGCAGCTGTTTTACATCGATGAAGGACGTTTCCCGACCGAGGCCGAGGGTATCTTGGCCTTGGTGACGGCACCATCAGGGCTGGACAGCTGGAAGGGCCCCTATGTCGAGAATGCCGAGGTTCTGAATGATCCGTGGGGTCGGCCCTTTATATATCGCGCACCCGGGCAAAACGGGCCGTTCGATCTGCAAAGCTATGGGCGCGATGGGGTTGCGGGCGGCAACAGCGAGGATGCCGATATCTCGCTTTGAACATGTTTTTTCGCGGGCCAGAGGATGAGGGGCGGTAAAACACCCCGTTCGTCCGAAAGTGTAATGCGGACAAGCCTTGGCGCAGCCCATCCCGCAGCCCAGTCAGCCCGCCAAGCGGGCGGTTGATCGGACGCGACCTGGCCGAAATAGGCGATGGAGAGATCGCCGCCAGGGGATGTCAGGCTGTTGCCAGTCTCCATCATGCCCATCCCCGACCCTTTGGCCCCGCGCGCGCCTAGGGCAATCGCGCCAGTTTCCTGTGACCGCCCCAAATAGACCTCAACCGCCTCACCCGGCCAAAAAACGCCTTGTGTTTCGCTGCTTAGGAAACGCATGGAACGGCTATCGCCTTCAAAAAGCGGGCGATGATCGGCAGGGAAGGGGCTGATCAATGCCCCCTCAAGATAGGCGCGCAGTTGATCGCGGGCGACGATTTGATCGACATCCTGACCTGCCAGGTGGGCTCTTCCTAGAAAACGCGCGGTTCCAGACAAAAGGCTTCCCATCATGACCGCGATCATCGCCATGATCGCCAATGAGATGAGTGTCTCCAAAAGGGTCGTACCTGCATCATCGGCCCGGTTTTTGGTCACGGGTGACGCCTCGCTATAAGCGTCGTCAGACTGATCCGCCGGTCCGCCGCCTCGACGTTCCAGACTGTCGCGCGCAGCTCGACAAAGCCCAGATCCGGAACGGTCGCCACAGTGTCCTGCGTCACCGTTTCAGTGATTTGCCATTGCCAGCCCCCCTCGGCCTCACCAGCCCCTGCCACATGCGGATAGCTGCCGCGATATTCTTCGAGGACCGAACGGGCAAATTCGGTCAAGATCAGCCGTTCCAACCTGTCCCGGCTCTGTCCACCGGCCCAAGCGCTTTGTCGCAACACCCCCCCTGCCACCAGCGCAACCAGTGCCAGGGCGATCAGCGCTTCCAAAAGGGTAAAGCCTCGCTCACCATTCCGTCGATCTGTCTGTTGATCAAAGGGTGCCAAGATCATTCACACTAAGAACAGCGCCCATCACCAGATAGACGATGGCAGCGACGGCGCCCCCCACAACCAAGGTCACAAGGGGTACGATTAACCGTGTCAGGGATTGCATTTGCCGCTCTGCCCGGCTTTCAAAACTTGCCGCGACCGAGGCCAAGACCAACGGAAGCGTATTTGTTGTTTCGCCATATCGAAACATCTCTTTAAAGGATTGCGGCAGCCGACTGTCTGCCACAAAGATGTCGCTTGCTGTTCCTCCACCCTCAAGTTGTTGTGCGGCCTTTGTAAAGCTGTCACCAGCGGGTTCGCGGGGCATCAGTTCAGCCGTCCGGCGCAAAGCCACCGCCAAAGGTAGGCCCGAGCCCAGCAGCAGTGCCGATGTCCGCGACAGGCGTGCCAGAGACAGGGTTGCCATCACGGTTCCAACTTTCGGCATCCGGAATGCGAACCGACGTAGCCTCGACGAAACCCGCGGCCAAATCAAAAACAGTGTCCCGACCAGTACACCTGTCAGCAAGGCAAACACGAACCAATAGCCTGCCAGTAACTCTCCAAAGCGGACCATTGCTGCGATCAAGGCTGGCACCTCCTGCCCCATAGATGAGAACATCGGTGCCAGGTTCGGTGCCAGATAGATGGCAAGAAAGATCACCATGAAAGCCGCACCAACCAATAGGATGGCGGGGTAAACGAGGGCTGCCCCAACTTCAGACCGCAGGTTGTCCTGCCGCCGCAGAAAGGTGGAAAGAGAGTTCAGAATGACCACCGGGTTCCGCGAGGCATAGCTCACCTCGACCAATGGCACGAACAGTGGAGAAAAGGCCTGGGCCTCCCCCTCCAACGCTTTCGGGAAGTCAGTGCCATCGGCCACCAGCCGATTGATCCGATCAAAGCTGCGTCGAATTTGTTGATTTTCCGCCCCCTCACCCAGCAGGCGGGTGGCTTGTGGCAAAGTCATGCCTGAACCCAGCATCAGCGCCATCTGTTCCGCCAGATCGGCTTGTGCCGACAGGGGGATTTTCTTTTGATGTCTTCCCCGCCTTGCAGCGGGCGTTCCGACTGAAACCGGCCCCTCTGTCAATTCTACAACAGTAAGGCCCTGCCCGGTAAGGCTGGCGAAGGCTAGGGACTCGTTCGAAAACTCGACTGACCCTGTCTCGCTGCGACCGTCTGCTGAAAATGCCCGATATCGGAAGATCGGCATCCCGGCTACTGCGTGATATCTGCAATTGTATGGCGCGCCGGCCCAAGACCGGTATCCAGCAACGTATCGGATTGCGAAAGCTTGTTGCGCCAATAGGCCGTTGCATCCGCCGCATCGCCATCATCTTCCACCACGCGAGGCCGGATCAGGATCAACAACTCGGTCCTTGTCTTGCTGCTGTCTTTCGATTTGAAAAGGTTGCCCACCACCGGCACCTTGCCCAAGCCCGGTGTTTCCGTCGATCCGCTGTCGTCCTGCTCTTGCACCAGCCCACCTAAGGCCAAAGTTTGGCCGTCGCCAAGCGATACGCTTGTTTGAATTTTTCGCTGGCTGATGGTCGGCGACGCGATGCCACCCGTCGTTTCGGTGGTCTTCACGGCGCTGACCTCTTGGGTAATATCCAGCAGCACTTTGCCACCGTTGCCGATACGCGGCTTCACCCGCAAAATGATGCCGGTATCGCGATAGTCGACCTGTGTGAGAACGGGCGCATTGGCGGAATCTGCACTCACCTCGCTTTGCGTTGCGATGGGCACCTGATCACCGATCTGCAAAATGCCCTCTTTGTTGTCCAGAACCATCAGCGTCGGCGCCGAGATGATCTTGACCTCCGTCACACTGGCCAAAGCTGTTAGTGCCATGTCGGCGCCGCCAACCCCAAACACGGCTGAAAAACCATTGCCGCCTTGGTGGCCCTTTCTTGCCGCCGGTCCGAAATTCAGATCCCAGTTGCCCCGCGACAGGAACCAACGGGTTCCAACGGACAATTCGTCTTTCAGCACGACTTCCGCGATTGTGGCCTCCAGCAGCACCTGACGTGCTGCGCTGTCCAAGGAAGACAACAGATAGGCCACCTGATCGTGATCTTCGCGGGTGCCCCGTACGATCAAGGCGTTCCGACTATCGTCCGCCGCAACCCTTGCCCCGCCCGACCCGCCGCCACTTGCGCCGCCCTCTGACATCGCCGCCAAAGTCACTTCCTCTTTGCCGCCACTCGAAGAGGATCCGCTTTCCGCCATCATGCTGTTCAGGATTGGTGCCACTTCTGACGCACTGCGGTTTTGCAGCGGATAGGTCGCCATATACACCGAACTTCCGGCCGCCGATTTGTCCAACTCGCGGATCCAGCGTTGGGCACGGTCCACATAAATCGACCGGGACGAGACCACCAAAATCGACTTGAGCCGCGGGTTCGGAATGAACTCGACCACCCCGTTCAGCATTCCCCCTTCTTCGGCCTCAAAGATTTTTGTCAGTTCACTGACCAAAGCCTCAGGCTCGGCGGACCGCAATTGCACCAAGGCCACCGATTTGCCTTGCAACACGTCCACGTCGAAAAGATTTAGGGCGTCCAAAGCAGATTCCAGCAGCGGTCCCGACCCAGACAGCAGCAACAGGTTGCGCTCTTTTTCGACCACGACGTTCAGCCCCTGCAAGGTCAAAGGCTCCAGCAGCTTGGCCATTTCCGAACCCGATATGAACCGCAATGGCGCGACGACAATACTCGATCCGTCCACGCCGCCTGTCCCGGCAACACGGAATGTTGTATTGCCGGACGTCCCGCCGACAATCCGCAGAATGCCGCCTTCGTTCCGCAACTGCGCCCCGTTCGCAGCCAAAGAGGCCTCGAACAAATCCAGCAAAGCCGATTTCGGCACGGGCCCCGTCGTTTGAATGGTAATGCTTCCCTCCAACCCATCCGCCACAACGTAATTCTGCTGCAACGTATCGCCCAGAACGGCTTTCGCCGCCGCTTCAATCGAAGCATTGACCAAAGCAAGTTCGACTTTTTCGCCGTCAGACGGAACCACAATGGCTTGGCTTTTTCCGCGCCCGCGCAGGGCGTCGCCGTTCAGAAAGTTATCCGTTCCGCGCTGCATCGCACCCGGGCTTACACCCCCGACAAAACCATGCGCTGTGCCGCGCGACACATCCCCCCGGCCAATCCGATCACCGCCAAACATGCCGGAGCTAGAAGAATTTTCATCGCCACAGGCGGAAACAATGCCCATCGTCAAAGACAATGCGACGGCAAGGAAGCGGTTCCTGCGCATAGAGTACCTGCTGGTTATGTTTTTATCTGCTCTTTGCCGCAACAGTAGTCATTCGCGATACAATTGAACAGCGAATTCATGGGGGGGCTGTTCCAGACGCACGTCATTCTGCGATATTGCTACAACGGTCCAGCCATGGACATCGTCACCGACAGTCACCCAGATTTCTGTGTCTAAGGCATCATTGCGCAGCAAGGCCCGGGTTTGCTCGCCCGTCGCGAGAATACCTAAAAGCTGAAGCACAGGTTGCTCGACCGCCTCTTCTATCGGTTCTTCAATCGTTTCGATGACCTCAACCACATCTTCCGCTTCGACAACTTCCGGTAAATTTGGTGCCTGACGACCCTCGGCAAAAAGCAGCTGGTCCGAGAAGTCCGCAATATATTGATCCAACTGCGCCGCCACGGGCGTGGGAAAAAGTGTTTCGTCCGTTTTGACCTTGATCGGTGTCGGTTGCTCCAAGACAGGCCTCGTTCCGACCTGGTTGCCTGGCATCGAAAACCAACCCGCCCCCCCGGCACAGACCGCCGCCACCACCAGACCCATGGGCGGGAAATGTCGCCGCAAGACACTCACGGTGCTGTCTCCTCGTCCGGCAGGTCGACAAAGGCCCAGACCGCAAGGCGCAGACTGACCATTGCCTTTTCTTCTGCTTCGCCACCCGGTTGCTGCCGTACCCATAGATAAGAAAAGGCTAGATAAGGCGTGGTCGACTCTACGGCTGCCAGAAATTCGGCAAACTCTCGATGGCCGCCATCCATCTCCAATTCAAAGCCCATCGTTTCCCGGCTTATCTCCTGTGGTCCATTGGTCGGCCCAAAGGAAATGACCCTCAGGCCTGCCTTTCGCGCGGTTGTGACCAATCGATCCTGCAAAGCAATTTCGATTGCAGCGCGGCTCTCGGCTTTCCAAGACAAATCTTTGGGAAGGCGATCTTGCGCATCGTGGGTTGAACGCAGCAAAGCGGCGCGCCGTAGCAGTGCAGCCTCCGCATCCGCCAGTTCCTCCGCGCGGTCTTGCTGGGCGGCCAACGAGGCCCGGCCCTGCGCGGTCAGTAAAAGGACAGTGGCGATAGCCAACAAACCCACAAGCGCCAATCCAACGACCTGCCTGACGACCCCCATCATTCTAAACTGTCTTTCAACTGGATCGAAATGTTAAAGCGGTTTTGCCGTGAAAGGCTATCAATCTGGATTGGCCCATCCATCCTCGCGACTTCGACCCAGGGGCTGGCTTGCAAAACCCGCAGCGCTTCGGGCGCATCCCCGCTGGAAAAGCCTGAAAGACGCATTTCCCGTCCTGAAACGCTCATCTCCGACAGCCACACATTTGGCGGAAGCCTTTGGGCCAAATCAGTCAGCAAGGAAAGCTTGCGGCTGTCGCGGATAAAGCGTTCGACATCGTTTGCCAAATCGGCTTCGCGCGTGTCCGCACCGTCGGCCAAAGTTGAAAGCTCTCGCAGCTTGGCCTCCAGCGCTTCAATCGACGTTACTTTAGCGGCATTCGCATCGGCCAGTGCGCGGCTCTCCACACTCAATTGCCAGATCGGCACCAAAGCGATGACCAAAACCGCCAACACGGCCCCCATCGCCGCAGTCCGGGCCCGTTTGGACTGTTTCTCATCCTCGCTCCAAAAAGGGCGGCCTTGCTGCCCGGCAAGCCGAACCGCCGTTACCTTTGTCCCACCTTCGGCGACGAACCGGCGCAAAGCGTCAATATCCTCCTGCCGCAGGATCCGCACCTGATAGGTCAGAAAGTCACCCTCGACCCGACCTGTCGAGATTTGCCAAACTAGGCCTTGTGCCTGTCCCGGCAGGGTCTGCCGCAATTGCATCCGCACCGCTTCTTCAGCAGCCGCCGCCGCTGCCTTGGGCAGGCGGATCGTTCGCAACAATGCGGCCGACGCATCAATCTCCAATTCAATCTCGTCGGCCTTCCGAACCAAGTCGCCCAAGGCGATCCGCCCCGCCTCATTTAACGGCAGTGCCTCGACGCGAAACGGGCTGGCCTTGATCCGAAAAAAACCCGGCAAAAACAGATCATGTGGAAATAGCCGTTCGAAAAACTGCGCAAATCGTCCGGCCGGGTCGATCCGGTTCAGAAATGCCGAACGCATGAGATTGATCCTGTTGCACTTTGCGATAGCGTCCTTCTGCCACAGCGGATTATGATCGGGCAACAACAACCGCAGATCGAACCGTGAACCTTTCTGACCACAATAGCGCGCTTGCCGCATGTCTTCTGGACCGGGGATGCGCCGACCAAGCCACAATTGATCGTGCCGCCACGGCGGCAAAGCGCGAAGAGAAGCGGCTGGAACAGATGCTGCTGCGTCTTGGTCTCGTCGAAGAAGATCGTTTGATCGCGGCCCTTAGCCAAGTTCTGGGCGTCCCATTGATCGACCCCGGACAGTGGACGGTGGACCGAACCTGTATAGACCGGCTCACCCAGCCCTATCTCTCCGCAAATCTCGTGCTCCCCTTGCGTGACGCGCAGGGGCTGGCCCTCGCCTTGGCCGATCCCGGCAATCCAGATCTGCGGCAGGAATTGGCGTTCCTCTTGAACGCGCCGATCCGTGTTTTTGCGGCAACATCAGACCAAATTCGCGCCGCTTTGCTCCCCATCGATGCGACGATCCCAGTCGAGGCCAGCGGTGACACGATTGCGCGCGATGCCGAGCAGTTGCGCAAGAACGATGCAGACGGCCCGGTCATCAAATTCGTCCAGGATTTATTGGCATCAGCGGTTCTGAAAGGGGCCTCTGATGTGCATGTTGAAAGCACCGACACTGGCCTTTCGCTGCGTTTTCGGCAGAACGGCATCCTCGTCCCTCAACCCCTTGACCGCAATCTGCCTGCGGCGAGCATCCTCTCGCGCCTTAAAGTCATGGCCAATGTGAATGTTGCCGAACGCCGCTTGCCGCAGGATGGGCGTCTGCAAACCATGATCGCTGGCCGGGCGGTCGATTTCCGCTTTTCGTCGATCCCGACCCAATGGGGCGAAAGCATCGCCATTCGTGTGTTGGACCCAAAGGCGCTTCGCTTGGGCTGGGACAAGTTGGGCTTTGATCCACAGATTGTCGCCAGGCTCATCGGTCTTGTCGAAGCGCCCAGCGGCCTATTTCTTGTCACAGGACCAACCGGGTCGGGCAAGACCACCACGCTTTACACGGCCCTGTCCCATTTGAATTCGACATCACGCAAGATTATTACCGTCGAAGATCCGGTGGAATATGATCTTCCGGGGGTTCAGCAGGTACAAGTCCATGATGACATCGGCCTCTCTTTTGCGCGTGTCCTTCGATCTATCTTGCGCCACGACCCCAATGTGATCCTCATTGGCGAAATTCGTGATCAGGAAACGGCCGCCATTGCTGTTCGTGCTGCGCAGGTCGGTCGCATGGTTCTTTCAACCTTGCATACAAATTCCGCGGCGGGTGCGGTCAACCGCCTCGTTGATCTTGGTGTCCCCGCATATCTGGTGCGTGATGTGCTGCGCGGTGTTCTCGCGCAGGAACTGCAACTTAGCCCCTGTTCGACCTGCCAAGGACAGGGCTGTCCCGTCTGCGGCAGCACAGGTGTCGGTGTTAGAACGCTAAAGGCAGATCTTTGGGAACCGGCCTCGCCGTTGGCTTGAAACTTGCACCACATCGCCACGCCAAAACGACTAGTCCACCGACACGCGCTCTACACTTCCGATCCTTTGTTCCAGCCCTGAAAGGCGTTTCGGCAGATCTTCCAGCCCCGGTGCCGGATTTTCAACGCTGAACTGCGCATTCGACGCCCGCTGCGTCACCATAGGCATGATCTGCAAGGCGAAATCCCCGACCACACCCATCTGCGCCAAACTGCCTGCTAAAGTCGGGTAGCGCTGCCCCGCTGGCAGAGATTCCAGCATGCGTTGGCGGGCCGCCGGATCAAGTCCAATTCCTTCGAGCACCATCGGGGCCGCGTGATAAAGGTCCACCTGACCGTAAGGATCTTGCAAGCGCACCATCCTCGTTTGCCCGCCATAGGACATCGCAAAGGGGATCCCGCGAAAATTCGCGCCTTCAGCGCCGGCATCGGCCCCCCGTAGCAAAGCAAACACGACGGCCCGCAATTCCTCTTGGATCGCGTCATCTGCAACGGCTTGGGCATGGGCTTTCTCTAGCCTTCCGATGCTTCGCAACGAAGCCATCGTGCGGGCCTGCAAAAGCGCCACGAGACTGGCCAACAAAAGCACAGACAACAAAGTGGCGACCAAAACAAAACCTTGCCGAGGATTGCGCGCACTCAAGGGCTGCTCCATTCTTGACCCATCAGGGCAACAACAAAGATTGCATAGGCCAGATACGGCCCGAATGCGATACCCCGCACGGCCCCCCCTCGCCGCCAGCTTAGAAAAAGGGTGCCGCAGATGCCAGCGATTGACGCGAGAAACAGGAAAAACCAAAGCATATCAGCGCCACAGCATAGAACACCCGCACCGATCAGCTTTGCGTCACCAATGCCCAAGGCTTCCTCGCCTGTACGCCGCCAGTAAATCTCTCCCAAGCCCCAAAACACTGCGTAGGCCGCTACCGCAAATCCGAATTCGATTAAGGCAACGGTCGCTGTCGCGGAGTAGAACACCCATCCCAGACCAAAGATTGCAACGCCCAAGTTGGCAAGGTCCGGAATTCGCTGCGCATCCAAATCGGTCGCTGACATCCAGATCAGCGGCAAAGCCAAAAGCAGAAATACCGCATCGCCGGAAAAAGCAAACCATGTCGCAACATAGAGGCATGCAAAAGGCAGCAATTTCAAACAAACCCCTATCCTGAAAACCATGAGAGTAACTTCACGACCTATTCTCACGCCCCAATATACCAGAACGCCCAACAATGAAGCGAACGCCACAATGGCGCCAGCCAAAACCCCGCAACCTCCTCCGATAGGCAAGTTGCGGCGGCGCGGGGGTTGCTTTCAGTCTTCTGCCCCGCAGATGATACCAACGACCTAGCTGAGGCCTTTTCCAATTGCTCGCCCTGCCTCTGCCCAGGGCAGAAGGCAAGGGGCGAGAAGGAATTCCACCAATTTTCCGCCTGTTGCGGGGCCATTTCCAAAGCCAATCCGCCGCCGCTCCGAATTACATAGAAAGGTTAGCATCACGGCTCAGGCCATCTCATCGGGGTCTGCGTCTGCATCATCGGCACCGGGAATCTCGTCAAGACGCAGGGCCTTCACCCGGTCGGCAAAGACACGGCGGAACTTCGCAAGCTCCGCCACGATCCAGGCATGCTGTCGGGGCCAGTCGCCCCGATCCGCGACATCGGCGTTGGGAAGGTGAACGGCAATTCGTGCCGCCACGCTGTCAGGCAGAGCCTGCCAATCCAACACACCGCCATAGGCCGCATCGATAGCACCGCGCTGCGCCATCAGCGCGTTGAACGCCTGATTGGGCGGCATTCCCTTTTGGCGCATATAGAGTTCGACACGCAGTGATTTGCCTGTGCGGTTCGCAACGGCAGACATCTGAAATCCGGTGCGACCAATCCGAAACGGCAGCCACTGGCGCGGCCATGCCTTGGGGAAGCGTTGCTTCTCGCCAGAGGCTTCGGCGACATCCCGCATCGCCAGCCAGTATTCCTGATACAATGCGCCGGTCTCGCTCAGCGCCTCGCTGGACGCCCGCCGCACGGCCTGCCTTGCCTGTCGCGCCCAATCGTTCGGCATGGCCACCACGTTGAATCGCGGGGCCGGGTCACTATCCCCTATGCGCAACAACTCAATCTCCACCCCAAAGAAATCGTAGCCGTCAATGGTGCTGCGGTTCAGCCAGTCGATGGCCGCGCGGTGCTCTTCGCGGAACCGGGTCGCAACCCAGACGATGCTCGCCTCGTTGTTTGCAAGCCCCGCCAGATAGGTTAGCACCTGCCCAAGGTGGCGATGATCCGTCGGCTCAAGCTGGTTCTCGATCAGAACCTGCGCTCCGCCCTCGTCCACAGCGACGATATCCGCCGAAAAATCCCCGACGCTGAGTTCCGTCGATTGCAGGGTCAGTTCGCCCAGATGCAGCGCCTCGCCCAGTGCTGAACGGTTATCGTCCTGCGCCAGCCATGGCGTGAAATCCCCGGCCTCGTTCCGCGAGACGGTGCGAATATCGACGGTTTCGATCTTGCCCAAGCGCATCATTCAAATCCTTCGGTCTGGCCTTCGCTGGTCGAATTCTTCCATCAGTTCGACCCGCGCGACATCCACAATTCCTTCGCTGCCTTCACATGGCAAGGGCTGATCCAGATTCCCGCCCCCGACCGCCCTGCGCCTCTGCGCAACGAAGGGGACGATTTTCTGGTGTCGGACCAGACGAAGGCATTCTGGGGGCACGGATCGTGCGACCGACCAAGGCGATAGGCAGACCCCACGCTGGGCATTTCGCAATTCCCATCATGGCAGTTGCCAAGGCGAGGGATGGGCTGGCTTGCCGAACGCATGGCCTGCTTTCCCGAACGGACCAGGCGCTCGCCGAGCGGTCCAACCTGAACGTCTCATTGCCTGCTTGCGGCAAGTCGGACAAATCGCAGGCGTCGACGACGCGCCCAGCGCCATCTTGCCCTCAATGCAGACACAGGTTTATGCGGGCCAACCTGCCGCCCTTGGTGCGAAGTTCGGTTTCAGCAGTTGGCTGATTTCGCCTGACCGCATTTCGGCGCAAAGCGTTATCATAAGCAGCCAATCGCGGCCGCCCCTAAGGCGCAGATTGCCCAGTAGCCCAGAACGCTTGGCGCCACGTTAGATCAGCACATTGTCCAGAAAATGGCGGAGGGGATGGGCCTGATATCCAACCTTCTCTTGTGGATGCCGCCCTCATTTGCAAGGAATTTCTGAACATTAGACA
>NZ_BMYJ01000013.1:0-75189 GCF_014652215.1 Neogemmobacter tilapiae
TCAAATCTCAGTGGAAATTATGCGCCTACACGTGTCACTTCTCAGTGGAAATCAACAGCCATGATTGAAGCAGCGGGCGTGCGGAGCGTTGATTTAAAGCTAAGCATCGCAGAGGCCACTGCGGATGAATTGCTTGACGGACATGGGGGAGGCGGTGCGCTCGGCAACGTCTATAGGAGTGTTTGCGATGCGTTTAGTGGTATCGCCGCAGCAGACGCCAACTTAGCGGCGCTTCGGGACGCGGATCAAGGCTCCGTTACGGTCTCAATCAATGTGGGTAAGGGAGATCTCTCAGCCGCTAGCCACGCCCTAGATTATCTTGCCACCGAATTCGTCGAAGATGAAGATGCGGACGGCTATGTTATCCACCTTCGCAATAACATGAGAATCACGCCAACCGAAATGTCGGTTCGAAAAAATGTTCGGCTAGAGGTTCAGGCAAACTCAGTGAGTGTTTTCCAAGCTTGGGAAGCTATGTCTGCCTATATGATAGAGTTGCACGAAAACGGTCAGTTGGAGGCCTGAGATGGGCAAGGCTCGCAACAAGCCGACGATTGATTATCTGCGTCTACTCAAGCTCATCGTCGCGTTGATGGTGTCCTGTACCGTTGGATATTTTCTACAGCCACTGATCAGCAATAACGAAGATGCCGTGAACGCGGTTGTGACCATTTTCTCAATTCTAGCAGGTTTTCTTATAGCTGTAATCACGCTGATCGCTGAGCCCACGCTGAAGCAAGCCAAAAATTGGCAGGAATTGCAGATGATGAAGGCGACGGTTCAACGCAGGCTGTTCCGACAAAAATTGCTGTTCTTTCTCTATCTACTCACGCTCGGAGCAGCCTTAGGGATTTTCCTAGTTCCCGACACCCACATTGGCTTGCAATGCAGCCTTGAAGTCGGGTTTCTGGGGCTTGCAACTTTTGTTTTTCTGGCTTCCTTCGAGCTCCCCGGATCACTCATGAAGATTCAAATGGACCGCTACGAGGCTGAAATGGACGCAACCAAGCCTCAAATTTTACAGGATGCTGCAAAAATAGCCGCCGAATCGATCAACAAGCGAAAGTGATATGTTACTAATCCCAATAAATCGAAGTTCCACCTTTTCCAGTGCCGGGATGGATCGAGTGGAGCCAAACAGATCAGCTTAGCACCGCATTTCTGATGGACGGTGCGATGTTATCTAAAGAATATATGTAGGTGGCCGCAGTCTTTCAGAATGTCTGGAGAAAGAAATGGATAGATTCCGAGTGCCATTTAGGACAGCACCTATGATCAAAGGCCGCACCGAAGCCGCCTTTCGAAAAAGGATGGAAGAGGAAGAAGAGTTCTGGTCGCAGGAAAAATTCAGGGATCTGGATTACGTGATCAGCGCTCACAGCCCTCAGTCAGGACAATATCAGGCGGCAATTTCTGCGCAAATCGTCGCGGCTCAGCAAGCAACTGATGACTTCGTGGAAGGCACCTTTAGGTCGGGTCGGTTTTTCCTAAGGCCACCGCGAAGCAGCACCCTTGGCAAAGCCATAGAAACCCTTGTTGAAAAGAGGCAAATTCAAGCCGCGAAGAACCTTCTATTAGCATTTTTCGTGGAAGAGCGAGTCTATGACGTACCTTTTGACAGCAATTCGCCGACAGCAGTTCAGTACCATTCCGGCCTTTCCATACTCTCGAACATCTTGCTCCAAGAGGGCCTAACAGCGGAGCAAATAGCGAAAAACCATACATTGCTTTCACGTGAAGAACTTAACGCCAGCATGCGAGCCTTTGGAGAAAATTTTGACGCCGCAATGAGTAAGCTCGAACATGACACTGCCCAATGCGATCGGCATATTCAGGGTGCGAACAGCAAGCATGAGGACTTTAAGGCCAAAGTGACTCTAAGATATCAGGAAGCTTATCGATTGCACCAAGCAACCTTTAAAAATTGGCAGGATGAGTGGAAGAACCTCTACGCTTCGTATTCTGAAAAACTCAAACTTAGCTCTGCAGTCGAACTCTGGAAAACCCGATCATCAAACCACGGTGTTGCTGCCGGGATCTATCTATTCTTCTATGTCCTCGCTTTGGGTGGACTGGCGGCTTTGGCGCTTTATGCAGCGCGATACATCCTTCCTCAGCTCAACGACGCCTTCGGGCCGAGCTATTGCCCTCCCGAAACTCTCGAATGCCTCCCGGGTAGTCCAGCCAAGGCAATCGCCTATACCGCTACCGCTCTACTCATCACGTCCCTTTGTCTATGGCTGGTTCGGACCTTGCATCGAGTATATCTGTCTAATCGGCATCTTAGCTTGAGCTTTGCCGAGAAGGCGACCTTTGCGAACAGCTATTTAGCCATGGTCAAGGATGGCTCAATACCAAAAGAACACGAAGCGATTATCTTGTCGGCACTTTTCAGGCCGACGCAAGAAGGCATCATAAGAGACGATGATGGTGGCGTCTTTGATGTGTCGGCGGCCTCGATTTTGGCCAAAGCTCTCAGTAGCAGCAAACCACAGTGAGGGGCATATCTTGACGACGGCAATCCTTGCTTCAACGTTGCGCTACTGCCATTCTTCCTTCCATGGTCCAGAGAACCCCGCCCCAATATAAGACCGATGACGCGGCCTTTCCGGTGCGGCTTTACATTGTGGTTCCGGGGGACGGGCTTGGTAAGCTCATGGACGTGATCTACGATCGGCTGGTGCGAGAGCTGGGCCGAGGCGAGTTTGCTTGGCATAGTGGTGGCGCCTACGGCGCTCAGAATCGGGCCGCGATTTACTTCCGCCATCCGGCCGCCGCCGCTGCGCTGCTCGAGGCGATCCCAGAGATCAAGATCGCAGACGGCACAATGGCCAGCACCTATTCATCGCCGACCTTTCCTTTCGGTCGCCGAAGGGACGGCGAGTAGGCAATGTGCGGACGCTTCAACCTGGCGGGACTATCGTGGCCGGAACTCTGGCATCTGATGAATGATGGCACCGCGCCTGCCGGTTGGGATAGCGGGCGCAACGTCCAGATCCCGCAAAGCTACAATGTGGCCCCCACGCAGGACGTGCCCTTTGTCCACCTCCTACGCGACCGGGCGGGCGAACTGCATGGCGAGATGGCGCGCTGGGGCTTGATCCCCGGGTGGTTCAAGAAGCCTATCAAAGAGTGGAAGGCCAACACCATCAATGCGCGGGTCGAGACGGTGGCCGAGGCCCCCTCCTACCGCGACGCCTATCGCAAGGGGCGCTGCCTTGTGCCGATGGCGGGGTATTTCGAATGGTCCACCATGACAGCCACTAAGCGGGCCTATTATATCAAGCACCGGGTCGAGCTTGGCATTCTGGTTGCGGGTCTCTTCACCGAGGTCCGCTTGCCCGACTTCAGCGGGCCGACCTGCGCGATCCTGACCGAAGAGGCTAAAGGCCAGCTCGCCAAGATCCATGACCGCCAGCCCGTGATCCTGACGCGCGAGGCGGCGCGGATGTGGCTGGACGGCAAGCCCATCGAAGACATCCCCCGCCTGCCGGTCGAGCTGCTGCAATTGACACGGGTGAGCGGGAAGGTGGGGTCATGGAAGGCGCAAGGGCCAGACCTGATCAAGCCGGTTGAAGGGGATGTTGAAGAGGGCGTTTAACACCCCTTCAAACTGCCCAGCACCAACCGCGTTTGAAAAACACTCTGCTGCCAACTCTGCTGTCAAATCCTGCCAACTCCGGTGGCGAGCTACAACAACCATAGAACGGCAGACACCCGGACTTACCCACAGAAGAATTTCCTTTACAGGATTCCCTTCGTCCTTCACCATATCTAGTAAGGGTCAACACTGGCGAACGCTGATCCTTGCCAGACTTACAGCCTGTAGGGGCCAACTGGCCAGTACAGGCTTCATGATGGGGCCGGGTATGTCGTTAAGCGAAGATTTTCTGCAATCGGACGACCTTCACCCGATTGATATCGCCGAAAGTCTGGCCGAGTTCAACGATTGGGAATTTGACCGGCTGACCGAAGACCAGATTGCCATGTCGGTCGAAGGACAGTGGCGGACCTATTCGCTGACCCTTGCGTGGTCGGGCCATGACGAAACCCTGCGCCTGATCTGCACCTTTGAAATGGAACCGCCCGAGGGGCGGATGGGCGAGTTGTATGACGTGCTGAACCGGGTGAATGACTCGGTCTGGACCGGGGCCTTCACCTATTGGGCCGATCAGCGGCTGATGGTCTGGCGCTATGGTCTGGTGCTTTCGGGTGGGCAAATGGCCGGGCCGGAACAGCTTGACCGGCTGATTGGCAGCGCCGTGACGGCGGCAGAACGGTTTTATCCCGCCTTTCAACTGGTGGCTTGGGCTGACAAAACGCCGGCGCAGGCGATGCAGGTGGCCATTGCCGAGGCTTATGGTCGCGCCTGATGTAAAGCACGCTTGACATCAGGCGGCGCAGCAATCATGTAAAGGTAGCTTTACACGGAGGCGCAAATGTCAGGATTCGAAAAATTGCATCTTTGGGGGCTGGGCCTGCTGGTCCTCGCCTATGGGGTATTCGTTCTGGTGATGACCGATGGCGGACAACTGGCCAGCCAAACGCCGGGGCGGATTTTGACCATTCTCTTGGTCTATCTGGTCGTCGTGGGCTTGGCCTTAGGCACGCTGTTTGTGCGCGGGTTGGAAGGGCGGACCCAACCCGACGAACGCGAAAGCGCGATTGACGGGCGGGGCGAAAGGGCGGGCTACTACGGCGTGGAAACCGGCCTGGCGGTGCTGATGCTCCTGGTTCTGGCCGATGCTTGGGGCAGTGGCATCCTCGGTTCCTTCCGTTTGGATCGGCCCGAGGCAGTGGTTTTCGCCTTGGTCACGGTTTCCACCATCGGCGGCATCTGCCGCTTTCTGGCAGGCTGGCGGGCGGCGCGGGTATCATGAGCCTGCAAAACCGTCTGCGCGACATCCGCACCCAAAGGGGCGAAACACAGGCCGATCTGGCGGGGGCGCTGGGCGTTTCCCGCCAGACGGTGATCAGTCTGGAAGGCGGGCGCTATGCGCCATCCTTGGAACTGGCTCTGAAAATTGCGGGGCATTACGGCCAGACCGTCGAAAGCCTCTTTTGGCTGGCGCCCGACGCGGGCCTTGCCTAACGTGGCCCCAACACGGGGGCGGATGATGCAAGATCAGATCAACGAAAATGGCTTGGTGCTTTTGGGCTGCGGCAAGATGGGCTCGGCTATGCTGGAAGGCTGGCTGAAACAGGGGATCGCTGCGCAGGCGGTCCATGTCATCGAACCCCACCCCAGCGATTGGCTGCGGGCGACGGGCGTTCACCTGAACGCGCCCTTGCCCAAGGCCCCCGCTGTCGCCCTGATCGCCGTCAAACCCCAGATGATGGGCCAGGCCCTGCCCGCGCTTCAGGGCTTTGCGGGCGGCTCGACCCTGTTCCTGACCATCGCCGCAGGCACCACCATTGCCACCTATGAACAGGCGCTTGGCGCGGGCACCCGCATCGTCCGCGCCATGCCCAACACCCCCGCCGCCGTGGCGCGCGGCATCACCGCGATTGTCGGCAACAAAGGCGCGACCGAGGCTGACCTGAACCTCGCCGAAGGCCTGCTTGCGGCGGTGGGGCAGGTGGTCCGCCTGCAAGGCGAACACCAAATGGACGCCGTCACCGCCCTCTCCGGCTCCGGCCCCGCCTATGTCTTCCACATGATCGAAGCGATGGCCAAGGCAGGTCAGGCTGAAGGCCTCGCCCCCGACCTCGCCATGCAACTCGCCCGCGCCACGGTGTCCGGTGCCGGTGAACTCGCCCACCAGTCGCCCGAAACCGCCGAACAACTCCGCATCAACGTCACTTCCCCCGGCGGCACCACCGCCGCAGGGCTTTCCGTCCTGATGTCCGAACTCACCGACCTTATGACCCGCACCGTCCATGCGGCGGCCGAACGCGGGCGGGAACTTGGCAAATGATCACCTACGACGATTTTGAAAAAGTCGACATCCGCGTCGGCCGCATCACCCGCGCCGAACCCTTCCCCGAGGCCCGCAAACCCGCCATCAAGCTTTGGGTCGATTTCGGCGAAGGCATCGGCGAAAAACGCTCCTCCGCCCAGATCACCAAGCACTACACGCCCGAAACACTCATCGGCCGTCAGGTGCTGGCCGTCGTCAACTTCCCCCCCCGCCAGATCGGCAAGGTCATGTCCGAGGTTTTGGTTCTGGGTGTCCCCGATGCCGAGGGAGAGGTCGTCCTCATCGGTCCCGGCCATGATGTCCCCCTAGGAGGAAAACTCTTCTGATGCAAAAGCTGCTCATCACCCGCCGCCTGCCGGATTCCGTTCTCGCCCGTGCCGCCACCCGTTTCGACGTCACCCTCCGCGACAGCATTGATCCGCTGACCCCCGATGAACTTCGTTCCTCGCTCCGCGATTACGATGCCGTCCTGTGTTCCTTGGGCGACCGCTATCAGCCCGATGTCTTTGCCGACACCCCCGCCCCCCGCGCCCGAATCCTCGCCAACTTCGGCGTCGGATACAACCACATCGACGCCGTGGCCGCCCGCGCTGCGGGGTTAGAGGTCACGAACACCCCCGGCACCGTCACCGACGCCACCGCCGACACCGCCCTGACCCTCCTCCTCATGACCGCCCGCCGCGCGGGCGAAGGCGAACGCATCCTCCGCGCCGGTCAGTGGAAGGGTTGGGGCCCCGTCGAAATGCTGGGCACCCATGTCACTGGCAAAACCGTCGGCATCATCGGCCTAGGCCGCATCGGCAAGGCCATCGCCAAACGCTGCCATTACGGCTTTGGCATGGACGTCATTTTCCACAACCGCTCCACCGTCGCCGACCCCGGCTTGCCCGCCCGCCAACTTCCCCTGACCCAAGTCATGCAGGCCGATTTCGTCGTTGTTGTCGTCCCCGGCTCGAAAGAAACCTGGCACATGATCAACGCCGAAGTGCTGGCCATGATGAAACCCAAGGGCATTTTCATCAACATCAGCCGCGGCGATGTCGTCGATGAACCCGCCCTTGTCGCCGCCCTGCAAAACGGCCAGATCGCGGGTGCAGGCCTCGATGTCTATGAATTCGAACCCAAGGTTCCCCCCGAACTCATCGCCATGGAAAACGTCACCCTCCTGCCCCATCTGGGCACAGCGGCGCTGGAAGTGCGCGAGGCGATGGGCATGATGGCCGTCGACAACCTCTTCGCCCATCTCGATGGCCAACCCTGCCCGAACCGGGTCTAGCCGATGATCTTGTCGCGGGGGCGGAAATATCTGTTCCTGCATGTGCCGAAAACCGGCGGCACCGCCCTCACCCTCGCCCTTGAGGCGCGGGCGATGAAGGATGACATTATCGTCGGCGACACCCCCAAGGCCCGCGCAAGGGCTGCAAGGCAAAAGCACCTGCAAACCAAAGGGCGCCTTTGGAAACATTCCACCCTTGCCGACCTCGACGGGCTGGTCTCCCCCAACGATGACCTCTTCCTTGTTACCCTCGTCCGCAACCCTTGGGACCGCGTTGTCAGCCTGTATCACTGGGCCAAAACGCAACCCTTTTCCCATCCCCTCATCAAACTGGCCAAGACGCAGGATTTTTCCGGCTTTCTGAACGCCCCCCTGACTGCCGATCTTCTGGCCCGCAATCCCCTGCGCAAGCATCTGACCGACAGCACCGGACAGCAACGCCCCGCCCTGATCGCAAGGCTGGAACAGCCCCAAGACCTTGCCCCCTTCGAAACCCATCTTGGCTTTGCCCTGCTTCCCCTGCCACGCGCCAATGAAAGCGCAAGGCCAAGGGATTGGCGCGGATATTACACCGACGCCGATGCCGCCCTTCTGGCCCGGCTTTGCGCCGAGGATATCGCCCGCTTCGGCTATACCTTCGACGGCTAGCTCGGAATATCCCGCGCCCCGCCCTCAACAGCCCGCCCATCCCGATGCAGATACCGCCGCCCCTTGCCGTTCTTATGCGTCACCAGATCATGATCCGTGTAATGGATCACGTCCTGCACATAACGTGACCCCATCACCAGATAGGTCACCGCCCGGTCCGAACGGTTTTCCAGACAATGCCCCACCGCCCGCCCCGCAGGCCAAGCTACAAAGTCACCCGGTTTCAACACGGTCTCCACATCCTCCACCAGCACCGGATGCCCGCTGATCACATACAGCGCCTCATCCTCCGCCTCATGCCAATGCCTGTGCCCCGATTTCGAACCCGGTGGCAGGCTTTCCAGATGCACCCCGAATTGCGTCAATCCCCCCGGATCGCCCAACAGCGCATAATCATAAGGCCCCGGCCCAGCGCCCAACACCGGATGCAGCGGGTTCGCCTCATGCTGAAACACGGGCGCCAGCTTTGCCATTACCTTGGTCCTGCAAAAGGCGTGCCATCCCAATAGGTGAACGTGGCCTTCCCCCCGCCAATCTCCACCCGAAAATCCACATCCGAATAGGTCGCCACTTCCGATTTCGCCTTGGTCCCCACCACCAGAAACCGCGCGATCTTGTCCGTCTTGTTGATGAAGTGATGCCCATCCGTGCTGCCCGCCGGAAAGGCCGCGCAGTCGCCCACGCCCATCTCCACCGGCCCCGCATCCTGCACCAAGGTGCAGATGCCCTCCGTTACCATCACGAATTCATCTTCGTTCAGATGCCAGTGCCGCAAACTGGACAAAGCCCCCGGCTCCAGCGTCACAAGGTTCACCCCGAATTGCGTCAGCCCGCCCGCATCGCCCAGTCGCAAGGACGAACGCCCCTTCATCATGCTGGCATAGGGTTCAGGATAGATGGATCCGGTCTTTACCGGAACTTTGCTAGGGTCAATCACAGGCATTGGGGCCTCCTTCGTCTGGCCCCGCATCCTTTCCGCGATCAGGCCGATTTGGCAAGCTGCGGCGAAAGCGCCATCAACTCCGTCATCTGTGCAGACATGAACTCGACCCGGTCGGTCAGAAACTGGCCTTCTTGCAGGACGCCGTGGTAGATTGCCAACGAGGCCTCGACCTCCTCCGTGGCGCTGGTCATCGCTTCCCAAGTAACCCAGACGCGGAACATTCCCGCCTTCGGCATTTCAACCGCCGAGACCTCGGCCAACAAAACCTGAACACCGCGATCCAAAAGGTTGTCGCGCAGTCGGCCCATCAGCTGCGCATATTCTTCTGGCGAATGCACCAGCAACATGCGATCCGCCAACTGCATCTGAAACGGAAATTGGCAATGCCGCGCCAGGGCGGCATGCCGCCCCATCATCAGCAATTCGGCACGGCGCTGGAATTGACGTTCAAGCGATCTGAACACGATCTCGCCTTTCAAAGCGTTTTGAGCGTGAGCGATCTACCGCAAGGCGAGCAAAAACATCCGACAAAAACGACACTCCCCAGCCCGTAAGCGACCCGCATAGCGGCCCTGCAACGACAGCATCGCCTACCTTTTTTCCCCACCCTGCCGCAGCCGAAGTCTTCGCTCCAGCGCGCGCATGGCCAAGGACAGGGTGATCGTCATCGTCAAATAAATCAAGGCGACAACGTTATATGTTTCAAAATATTTGAAATTTCCGGCAGCTGTGACTTTTCCCAACTGGGTGATGTCACCGACGCCCAGGACCGAAACCAACGAGCTGTCTTTCACCATGGCGACGAAATCATTGCCATAGGGCGGCAGAATCAGGCGAAAGGCTTGCGGAAAGGTGATGTGGCGAAATCTCTGCCAAGGGCTTAGGCCCAGCGTCTGCGCCGCCTCGATCTGGCCCTTGTCGACGGCCTGCAATCCGGCGCGGAAAATTTCGGCCAGAAAAGAGGAATAGGCCAGAATCAACGCCAACACCGCCCGCCACAGCAGAGGAAAATCGCGGGGTCGGATGGGATCAAAGCCCAAAAGACCGGTCACGGCATTCCACCCCGCCACCAGAACGGGCGCAAAGACAAAGGCCACATACAAAAGCAGCACGATGATCGGAACACCGCGCATGACCTCGACATAAAGCCGGCTGATCTGGCGCAGCACGCGAAAGCGCGACAAAAGGCCCAGCGCCAGCAGCAAGCCCAGGACTGAGGCCCCGGCATAGCTAACAAGCGTCACCATGATGGTGATGCCAATACCCTTGGAAAGCGTGTCCAAGACCGCCGCATAGTCGGGGTCGCTCAGAACCAGCCAGAACAGCCAAAGGCCGGTGCCAACAACCAGCACCAGCCACCAGGGAAAATCTTTGTCAGATGGGGTCGGGGAAATCATAGAATGGCCCCGGCAGTCACCTGCCGGGGAAGGCCTTACTCACCCATCTTGTAGTCAACGAACCATTTCTGGTTCAGCGCATCAAACGTCCCATCCGCCTTCAGCGCCGCAATCGCCGCGTTCATCGGCGCGACCAGATCGCTGCCTTTCGGGAAAATGAACCCAAAATCCTCGGCCCCCAGCGGCGACCCGATGATCTTCAACCCGCCGTTCGACCCGCCGACATAGCCATTCGCCGCCGTCGAATCCGACAGCACCAGATCCACATCGCCCGTCTTCAAAGCCTCCAGCCCCGCGCCAAAGGTCTCAAACTTCACGATCCGCGCGTTTTCCTCATTCCCGTCCAGCACCTCATAGACGCCCACATAGAACGGCGTCGTCCCCGGTTGCGCCGCCATCAGCAGATCGGCATTCGCCGCAAAGCTCGCCGCATCCGTAAACCGGCTTTCATCGCCCCGCACGATCATCAGCATTTCCGAACGCATATACGCATCCGAGAAATCGACCGCTTCCTTCCGCTCATCCTTGATGGTGATGCCGGTCATGCCCATGTCATACTGGCCTTCCGACACCGCCGGGATCATCGCGTCCCAGCTGGTGTTTTCATATTTCACCGTGATGTTCAGCTTTTTCGCAATCTCTGCCAAAGCATCATATTCCCAACCCACGGGCGCCCCCGACTTGTCCAGGAATTGCAGCGGCGGATAGGCGTTTTCGGTGACGATCACCACTTCACGCCCGCCCAGATCAGGCACATCCTGCGCCACAGCGGGAAGGGTCGAGGCGGCCAAAAGGGCCAAGGCAGCGGTCAGTTTCATGATGGACTCCCTGTCACGGATTTGTCGCCAAACTAAAGCAAGGCGCGGCAGAGTCGAGGGGTCAAACAGGCCCTTTCCCGCCACAAACCGGGCAACCCACCCGCGCGTTCGTCCGGATCACGCGGGTTTCCATCTCTAGCCCGTCAAACAGCATCAGCCGCCCCCGCAAACCTTCCCCCGCCCCGGTCAGATGCTTCACCGCCTCCAGCGCCATCAGACTGCCCATCACCCCCGGCAAGGGCGCCGCCACCCCCGCCTCGGCACAGGTCGGCACCATCCCCGGCGCAGGCCGTTCCGGGAACAGGCACTCATAACACGCCCCCCCCGCCGCCGGGTGATACAGCGACAACTGCCCCTCCCATTGCGTGATCGCCGCCGCGATCAGCGGCTTGCCCGCCCGCACACAGGCTGCATTCACCAGATAGCGCGTGTCGAAATTGTCCGATCCGTCCAGCACCAGATCATAGTCCGCCAGCAGATCCTCCACGATCTCCGCCGTCAGACGTCGATTGTAAGGCCGCACTTCCACATGCGGGTTCAAGGCCCGCATTGCCAGCAGTGCCGATTGCACCTTGGGCAGGCCCACCCGCTCCGTCGCATGGATGATCTGCCGTTGCAGGTTCGTCAGTTCGACCGCGTCATCATCAATGACCCCAATCACCCCCACCCCGCTGGCCGCGAGATACATCAGCAAGGGAGCCCCAAGCCCCCCGGCCCCCACCACCAGAACCCGCGCCTCTTTCAGCCGCTTCTGCCCCGGCCCCCCAATCTCCCGCAAAGCGATATGCCGTGCATAGCGCTGCAACTCGTCCGCCGCGAAAGGCCCTCGCGGCGCTTCTGCCGCGCCCACAACAGCCCGCTTCCGCGTCATCCAACGAAACAGGAACCGATAGGCCAGAACAACACCGACCACCAAACCCCAAAAGAACCACGCCGAAAAATCACCGCCAAATACCTGCGCCACACCGCGCAGCGGCCACCCCTCATCGGCATAGGGCAAATGCGCCAAAAGCAGGAAAAGCCAGAATCCCAGCGCCAGAAAGGCCGCGACGACCCTCGGCAGATCCCGGCGATAGGCCAAAACCCCCAGCGCCGCAAAAACCAAAAGCCCGATCATGCCCGCCCCGTGGACCCAAAGCCCCCCGTCCCCCGCGCCGTATCCGACAGCGCCTGAACCACCTCAAACCGCGCCTGCACCACCGGCGCGATCACCATCTGCGCAATCCGGTCGCCATGCTGGATCGTATAAGCCTCCAAACCCAGATTGATCAGCGCCACGCCCAAAGGCCCCCGGTAATCGCTGTCAATCGTCCCCGGCGTGTTGGGCAAGGTGATCCCCTGCTTCACCGCCAGACCCGAACGTGGCCGGATCTGCATTTCAAACCCCAGCGGAATTTCCACCCGCAGCCCCGTCGCCACGATCAACCGCTGCATCGGGGCTAGGGTCACCCCCCCCCGATCCTCGGGCCGCAGATTGGCGCGAATATCCGCCCCCGCCGCGCCCGCCGTTTCATAGGCGGGCAAGCCCAGCGCCTGATCCGCCCAATCCTCCCACAAAAAGCGCAACACAGGCGTCATGCCAAAGCCTCCGCAATCCGTTCCGCCAGCCGCCGCGCCACCATATCTTTGCCCGTCCGCGGCCAGCTTTCCGCGCCCTTATCCGTGATCAGCGTCACCGCGTTTTCATCGCCCCCCATGATGCCCGTTTCAGGCGACACATCATTCGCCACGATCCAATCGCACCCCTTGCGCAGGCGTTTCGCCGTGGCATGGTCCAGCACTTTTTCGGTTTCCGCCGCAAAGCCCACCACCAGCCGGGGCCGTCCTGCCTGCATTTGGCTGACCGTCGCCAGAATGTCCGGGTTTTCCGCAAATTGCAGCGCCGGGGGCTGGCCAGAACCGTCTTTCTTCATTTTATGCTGCGCAGCATTCTGCACCCGCCAATCCGCCACCGCCGCCGCAAAAACCGCCGCATCGGCAGGCAAGGCCGCCTGCACCGCACCCAACATCTGCGCCGCAGTTTCAACCCGCACCACTGTCACCCCTTCGGGCGGCGGCACGCTTGCTGGCCCCGTGACAAAGGTCACCTTCGCCCCCAGCCCCGCCAAGGCGCGGGCAAGCGCTGTGCCCTGTGCCCCCGAGGATCGGTTGGCAATATAGCGAACCGGATCAATCGGTTCATGCGTGGGGCCCGAGGTGACAATGACATGTTTCCCCGCCAAAGGCCCGGCTTGCAGCGCGTCCTGAACGGCCGCCAAAATCGCCGCAGGTTCGGCCATCCGGCCTGGCCCAAATTCGCCACAGGCCATTTCGCCCTCATCCGGCCCCAGAATACGCACCCCGTCGCTGCGCAGCATTTCCAGATTGCGCTGCGTCGCAGCATGAAGCCACATCCGCACATTCATCGCCGGAACCATCAGCACCGGCGTATCGGTCGCCAGCAGCAAGGTGCTGGCCAAATCCCCCGCCAAACCATGGGCTGCCTTCGCCATCAGATCGGCGGTCGCCGGGGCCACCACGATCAGATCGGCGACGCGCGAAAGCTGAATATGGCCCATCTCGGCCTCATCCGTCAGATCGAACAGATCGCTATAGACCTTTTCGCCCGCCAAGGCCCCGACCGACAAGGGTGTCACAAACTCCGCCGCCGCCTTTGTCAGAACCGGCGTCACCCCGGCCCCCTCCTTCCGCAACAACCGGATCAGTTCCAAGGCCTTATAGGCAGCAATCCCGCCCCCGATGATCAAAAGAACCCGCTTGCCCTGCAACATCATGACCCCCAGCTTTGCCGCAGGTTAGCCCTTGGGGCGATGGGGGGAAAGGGGGTAGATCTGCCAGAATAACTAGCGGTATTTAATCTCGCTCATGAATACCTTTATATCACGTTGGGTCTTTGAAATTAGTCCGAGCAACTCCACCGCATAGGCAGTGTCGCTCTTCGGCCCAAACAGGACAATACCACCATTTGAAAGGAGCCCATCGCCGCCGTTCACATATGCTCGCCTAGGATCTCTATCGTCAAAAATTACATCAGACTGAGATCCATAGTTAGCCGTCTGCATTATCGTTCTAACCTCTTGCTCTGAACTATAAGATTCAGACTTAAAAAGAAATAATAACGGCATAACTGATTTAATCAACTCATCTAGATCCTTTATCAAATTTGCCTCGGTTTTCCTTAGATTTGAAAATCTCTTCTCCAGCAATTTTCTTATTTTTATTATTGGTCTATTTTGCGCACCTGAACCACCCCCTCGCAAGCTCTTCCCATACTGAACAGCAAAAAGCTGATCACCAAAATTTTCCCTAAGCTGTTTGATCGGAACAATAATGCAAGCGCCAGCACCGTCCTGACCATAGAATCTCCAATGATTTAAGGAGTCGCAGCCGCTTTCCTCTCCTTCTTTAATATATGTTTTTGTCCAGCAAGATAAAAAGGTCGCTGAGTTGATAGCAGAGTATAATAACCTGTTTTTTCTAATTTCCGACAAGTACTCGACCAAAACGCCACCGAGAGGGTGCTTGCTCTTGCTAGCTGCCTCAATCATAATATCAAATACAAATCGGCCCTCTTCGGGATCATTCATATAGTCCGCAGCGTACTGCCTTAAACGATTGTTTGTCCCATCACCATCTAACAAAAGCCTAGGCGTAATGACAGAAGTGTAGTGCGCCGCATATAGATCTTTTTCATCAGCAGAAACTCTAAGGCTGTCAACTATTTCATTAATTCCTTTGTGGAATTCTTCGTGCATCATAGCAAAATCTTCCCTAAGGTCAGGCTAATCAACAGATACACACATTTTCTTGCTCAATCAATATTTTCCAACAGCCTGCAACTTTTGCCTTCTTCGCCGGAGATATATTCTGGTTGACTTAAGGATACGCGCATGATGATAGGCGCTTCCTTTGCAAAATCGCAACACTTGGATGGCGGCTATCGTGAAGTCCCTCAATCGGTAGCTAGGATGCTGTTAAGATTCTCTCGTTTGGCAACAAACCTGTCGACACCTGCCGAACTGATACGCGAGCACAGGTGCATAACTTGTTTAAGCAAGCTGTTTTCTACTTGCTCTTTTCGGGTACTTCCGCGCATTTTTATAAATTCATAAAATTAAATATATTATAAATTTCAAATCCTTACGGGCAATTTCACGCGTGAAAACCTCACAACAGCCCCGCCACCTCCCCCGGCAACTGCTTCCTCATCTTCACATAGGCCCCGGCCTCCAACTGCCGGACCCTTTCCTTCGACAGGCCCAACTCCTCACCCAGGGATTCCAAGGTCCGCCCCTCCTCCCGCAGCCGCCTTTCGGTCACGATAAAGCGTTCCCTTTCGTTCAACCCATCCAAAGCCTGCCCCAGCCAGACCTGCAAGCGGGCCAGATCATGCGCCGCCTCGACCCGCTCGGCCGCCTGCGGGCCGTCGTCTTCCAAAGCGTCGATCCATTCCCGCCCCTCCTCCTCCGCCGACTGGACCGCATTCAAGGAATAATCCATCCCCGCCAGCCGCCCCTCCATCATCTGAACATCGGCCAAGGGAACCCCCACCTCCCGCGCCACCGCCTCGTGAAGCTGGGCCGGATCAAGCCCGGTCTCCCGCGAAAGCCGCGCCTGAACCCGCCGCAGATTGAAGAACAGCGCCTTTTGACTGCTGGTCGACCCGGTCCGCACCAAAGACCAGTTCCGCATCACATAGTCCTGCACACTCGCCTTGATCCACCAGACAGCATAGGTCGAAAACCGGACACCCCGGTCAGGATCGAACTTGTCTGCGGCCTTCATCAGACCAAGGCTCGCTTCCTGGATCAGATCATTCATCGGCGCGCCATAGCGGCGGAATTTGGCGGCCAGACTGATCGCCAGCCGCATATAGGCCTGGATCAGCCGATGCAGCGCCGCCTCGTCCCGATGATCACGCCAAGCGCGGGCCAGCCTTTGCTCGGTTTCCGCATCCAGCAACTCCGCCTTCATCGCTTGGCGGGACAGGCTTTGGTCGGTATAGATTTGCACGGCCATGACACGCCCTTTCATCGGCGGATTGACAAAGGTTCTACGCATGACATCCCCAGACGGATCACTTTCCGCGCTGACTTTGGTGATCGGCGGGGCGCGGTCGGGGAAATCCCGGCTGGCCGAAGGGCTGGCCGTGGGGTCCGGTCTGGCCCGCCTCTATGTGGCGACGGCCGAGGCTTGGGATGATGAAATGCGGGACCGGATTGCGGACCATCGGGCCAGCCGGGGGGAAGGCTGGGCGACGGTCGAGGCTCCACTGGACCTTGCCCCGGCCTTGGCGGGGCTGGGGCCGGATCAGGTGGTTTTGATCGACTGCGCGACGCTTTGGCTGACCAACCATCTGCTGGCTGAACATGATCTGGAACAGGAACAGGCATCGCTTTTGTCCTTGCTGGCGGATTGCAGGGCCAAGGTCATCGTGGTGAGTAACGAGGTTGGCCTCTCCGTGGTTCCCGACAATGCCCTGGCGCGGCGGTTCCGCGATGCGCAGGGGCGGCTCAATCAAGCCTTGGCGGCGCAGGCGGGGCTGGTGGTGGCCGTCTGGGCGGGGCTGCCCTTGGTGCTGAAAGGGCAGATGCCATGACGAGGTTCTGGTGGGTCCGGCACGGGCCGACACATCAAAAGATCTTTTGCGGCTGGCGCGACGTGCCCGCCGATTTGTCCGATCATGCTGCCTTGCAACGGCTGCGGGATTTTCTGCCCGATGCGCCGGTGATTTCCTCGGACCTGATCCGGGCGCGGGCGACGGCTGACGCGATTCAGGGTGGACGGCAAAGGCTGGCAGACGACCCCGATTTGCGGGAATTTCACTATGGCGAGTGGGAAGGGCTGGATTGGCAGGCCGTGGCGGCAGGTTGGCCTGACCTGTCGCGCGAATATTGGGAAAAACCGGGCAGCGCCGCCCCGCCGGGAGGGGAAAGCTGGGATGCCGGGGCAGCGCGGGTCGGGCGGGCGGTGGAACGGCTTTTGGCCCTGCCCGAAGTGATCGTGGTGGCCCATATGGGGGTGATCCTGACCCAATTGCAGCGGGCTTGGGCTTGCAGCGGGGCCGAGGTTTTGGCCCAACCCATCGCGCCCCTGTCGGTGGCGCAGGTGGATTGGGATGGGCAGGACTGGCGCGCGGGATTGATCAATCACTGTCCGTGATGGACCCTGCCAGAATTCATCATTTCCCTGCGCTCTGATCCGCGGCTAACCTGCCGCAAATCAGGAGAAGACCATGACCTATCACCTCGCCATCGGCGACCGAGGCTATTCCAGTTGGAGCCTGCGCGGCTGGCTGCTGTTCGATGCTTTCGGCATTCCGGTGCAGACCAAAACCGCCCGGCTTTACACCGATGAACTGCCGAAGCTGCTGGCCGCCGAATTCGCCCCCGCGAAAACCGCCCCCGCCCTGCGGATCGACAATGGTCCGGTGGTGATGGAAAGCCTTGCGATTGCCGAAGAACTCGCCAGCCGCCACCCTGAGGCGGGCCATTGGCCAAGCGACCCGACCGCCCGCGCCGTGGCGCGTTCGGTCACCGCCGAGATGCACGCCGGATTCACCGCCTTGCGCAGCCATTGCCCGATGAACCTGCGGGTCAGCTATACCGACTGCGCGCCCCCGGAAGGGGTGCTTTCCGATCTGGAGCGGTTACAAAAAGTCTGGGCTTGGGCGCGGCAGGCCAGCGGGGCGCAAGGCCCTTGGCTTTGCGGCGGCTATTCCATCGCCGATGTCTTCTTTGCCCCCGTCGCCACCCGGATCGCCACCTATAACCTGCCCGTTGGGGCCGAGGCGCAGGCCTATGTCGCAGCCCATCTGGCGCATCCTTCGTTCCGCAAATGGCGGGCGATGGGTTTGGTTGATGGGGCCGATCAGGAGTATTACCGCCGTGACTATCCCACCCGCCCTTGGCCCGGCCCAAAACCCTTGGTCGCCAAGGCGGTTGAGGGCACAGAAGCGATGAACGCTGCCTGTCCCTATTCCGGCAAGCCCGTGAACCATGTGCTGGAAATGAACGGCCAGCGCTGGGGCTTTTGCAACGCCTTTTGCCGCGACAAGACCGTGGCCGACCCCGAGGCTTGGCCGGCCTTCATGGCCATGATCGGTCAAGTTTGACGCAGGGCCTTTTTCGCGCCGGTTAACCTTTCATGAACCATTCCCGCTTACCGGTTAAGACTGGTGAACGGAGGGTGGAATGACAGCCAAGGCCTTTACGGTGGCCTTTGAAGGGGTCGAGGCGCGGCTGGTCGAGGTGCAATGCGCCCTGTCCCCCGGCCTGCCCGGCTTTGCCGTGGTGGGCCTGCCCGACAAGGCTGTGAGTGAGGCCAAGGAACGTGTCCGCGCGGCACTTTCAGCCATGGCTATCGCCTTGCCGTCCAAGCGGATCACGGTGAACCTGTCGCCCGCCGATCTGCCCAAGGAAGGCAGCCATTTCGACCTGCCCATCGCCTTGGCCCTGCTGGCCGCGTTAGAGATCATTCCCAAGGAAGATGTCGAAAACACCGTGGCCTTGGGCGAACTTTCGCTGGACGGGCGGGTGATGCCGGTGGTCGGTGCCCTGCCCGCCGCCATGGCTGCGGCGGCTGAGGATCGCAGCCTACTGTGCCCCGCGGCCTGCGGGGCCGAGGCGGCCTGGGTGGGGGCCGCGCGGGTTTGGGCGGTGGGGTCGCTGGACGAGGTGATCCGCCATTACACCGGCCAACAGCCGATCACCCCAGCCCGGGCGGGCGAGGTGCAGGCGGCCCAGCATTCCCGCGACCTGCGCGAGGTCAAAGGGCAGGAACGCGCCAAGCGGGCCTTGGAAATCGCAGCGGCCGGGCGGCATCATCTGTTGCTGGTCGGCAGCCCCGGTTCGGGCAAATCCATGCTGGCGGCCCGCCTGCCGGGCATCTTGCCACCTTTGACGGCCCTTGAGGCATTAGAAACCTCGATGATCCATTCCTTGGCGGGGATCCTGCAAGAGGGCGGCATCAGCCGCGAGCGCCCTTTTCGGGAACCGCACCACACAGCCAGCATGGCGGCGATTGTGGGGGGTGGCAAAGGGGCCAAGCCGGGGGAAATCTCACTCGCCCACAACGGCGTGCTGTTCATGGACGAATTCCCCGAGTTTCCCCGCATGGTTCTGGAAACCCTGCGCCAGCCGATTGAAACCGGCGAGGTGGTGGTGGCGCGGGCCAATGCGCATATCCGTTATCCCTGCCGTTTCCTGCTGATCGCGGCGGCCAACCCCTGTAAATGCGGCTATCTGACCGACCCCGCCCGCGCCTGCAACCGCGCGCCGATCTGTGGTGAGGATTATCTGGGCCGGATCAGCGGCCCCCTGATGGACCGTTTCGACCTGCGGGTCGAGGTGCCGCCCGTGGCCTTTACCGATCTGGATCTGCCGCCCTCGGGCGACGATTCCGCGACGGTCGCGGCACGGGTCATGCAGGCCCGCGAAAGGCAGGCGGCGCGCTATGCGGGCCATGGCCATGCGCGCGCCAATGCCGACGCCGAGGGAAAATTGCTGGAGGAAGTGGCCACGCCCGATGAGGCCGGGCGTGGCCTGTTGAACAAGGTGGCCGAACGTTTCGGCCTTTCGGCCCGGGGCTATCACCGCGTTTTGCGGGTCGCGCGCACCATCGCTGATCTGGACGGGTCGGACGACGTTCGGCAGGTTCATGTGGCGGAAGCCGTTAGCTTCCGCCTGGCCATGGCCTTGCCGGTGGCAGCCTAGCCGCGCGCCGGAATGTTCAACGCCCGTTGCAACGCGGGGCGTTCCAGCATCCGGTCCAGATAGGCGGGAACGTTCTTCAAATCACCCCAACCGGCAATCTCCGCCGCCTTGTAGAAATCGCGCAGGGTGCGCAGCCAGGGGGCAATGGCCATGTCAGCGATGGTGTATTCGCCGCACAGATAGTCTTGCCCTTCCAAAGCCTTGTCCAGCACCTTCAAAATCCGCTCCGACTCGGCCCGGTAGCGTTCTTTGGGGCGTGGGTCTTCAATGTCTTTGCCCGCGAAGTGGTGGAAAAAGCCCAGCTGGCCGAACATCGGCCCCAAGCCGCCCATCTGGAACATGATCCACTGGATCACCTGCCAGCGCTTGGCCTCGGGCAGGAATTTCCCCGATTTGTCGGCCAGATAGATCAGGATCGCCCCGCTTTCCCAAAGGGGCAGCGGCTGGCCCCCCGGCCCCTGCGGGTCGATGATCGCCGGGATTTTGTTGTTCGGATTCAGCGACAGGAATTCCGGGCTGAACTGGTCGTTCGTCGCAAAATCCACCAGATGCGCGTCATAAGGCAGGCCCATTTCTTCCAGCGCCAGCGAAACCTTGACCCCGTTCGGCGTCGGCAGCGAATAAAGCTGGATCGCTTGCGCGTTCTTGGGTGCCCAGCGTTGGGTGATGGGAAACTGTGAAAGATCGGTCATATTGCCCCCTTGGCATCAATCCGGGGGAAGATCAGCCGATTTTTCCCGCCGCGTTAAGGCTTGAAATATGGCAGAGTTTGGGCAAGCTGTGCATGCGTGCAGGGAAATCGGGCCTTCCGAGGCCTTGAAAAACAAGAGGGACGACAACAATGCTACAGGAATTCAAGACTTTCATTGCCAAGGGCAATGTGATGGACTTGGCCGTCGGGATCATCCTTGGTGCGGCTTTTACCGCCATTGTGACCTCGTTGGTTGATGATCTGATCAACCCGATCATCGGGATCCTGGTCGGCGGCGTCGATTTCAGCGCGGTTGGCTTCAGCGTCGGTGAGGCACGGTTCAATGTCGGCAATTTCATCAATGCGGTGATCAAGTTCTTCATCATCGCCTGGGTGGTTTTCCTGTTGGTCAAGGCAATGAACCGCATGACGCGCAAGCCGGAACCGGCCCCCGCCGCGCCCGCTGGCCCGACGCAAGAAGAACTGCTGATCCAGATCCGCGATCTGCTGAAGGCAAAGGCCTGATCCTTAGGGCCTGTCCCAAGCGGGCAGGCCCAGACGATCCAGCATATGGTCCAGTCCCGCCAAGGCGGGGCCGGACGCCGTGTTTTGGGCCTGATATCCAAGAAAGGCCGCATAAAAAAGGTTTGCGGCCATTTCGGGTTCCAGAACACCCGCCGCCCGCATTTCCCCCAGAACATAGGCTTCGCGCCGGGCATCGACGCGGGCCAATGATTGCGCGGCCATCGCGTTGAACCGCGCCCAGTCGCGCAGCGCCATTTCGGCGGCGGCACCGCCATACTCCGGCTCTCGCCCGTCTTGCACCGCGATCCGCGCCAAGGCGCGCAGGCGGGCGGCACCGGGGGGAAGAGCGGACAGGCTTTCGACCACCTCGGCAAAGCCAAGCTGTTCGAAATAGTCCAGCATGGCGCGATGCCATTCCTCCGGCCCTTTGAAATGCCAGTAGAAAGAGCCTTTTGTCGTTCCCATCTGCCGGGCGACAGGTTCCACCCGCAACGCCTGAACGCCCCCCCCGACCAGCGCCCGGAAACCGGCGTTGATCCAGTCGATTTGGGAAAGGCGCGGGTTGTTCATCGCCAAAACATACGCAAGCGTATGGACTCGGGCAAGGGGATATCCTAACCATACGGGTGCGTATGGAATCAGGAGCGCAAGATGAACATCGGCTATCTGCTGTCCAGTCTGGGTTCGGCCCTGACCTTTGCCCTGCATGTCTGGGGCGGAGGGCCGGAGTTTCTGGAACCCTTTTTGACAACGCTTTCCGACCCGCGTCTGCGGGCAATGTCGGTCATCCTGTGGCACGCGGTCAGCCTCGGGCTGGGTTTGCAGGCGATGGCGATGCTTTGGCTGGCAAGAAACCCATCGCGCCCGTTGGGCCTGTTCATCGCCGCAGGGCATCTGGGCTGGGCGGCACTGTTCCTGATCGTCGGCCAGACCATGCTGGGCACGGTCTGGGACCTTATGCAGTGGACCATCTTTCTGGTCCTGACAGGGCTTTCCCTTTGGGGGGCCCTTACAGCGCCAGCGCGTCCTGCGGGCTGATCACGGGCAGGCCAAGGGCCTGACCCACCGCAGCATAGGTCAGCTTGCCCGCATGGACGTTCAGGCCTGCCAGCAGATGCTTGTCCTCGGCGCAGGCGCGCTTCCAGCCCTTGTCGGCCAAGGCCAGCATGAAGGGCATCGTGGCATTGCCCAAGGCTTGCGTCGAAGTCCGCGCCACCGCCCCCGGCATGTTGGCCACGCAATAATGCAGGATGCCATCGACGGTATAGATCGGGTCTTGGTGCGTTGTCGCATGGCTGGTTTCAAAGCAACCGCCCTGATCAATCGCCACATCGACCAGCGCCGCACCGGATTTCAGTTCCGACAGTTGCGCGCGGGAGATCAGCTTGGGGGCCGCCGCGCCGGGGACCAGAACCGCACCAATGATCAAATCGGCCTGACGCGCCAGTTCGATGGTGTTGCCGGCGCTGGCATAGCCGTTCTTGAAGGTGCCGCCAAAGACATCGTCCAGATAGCGCAGCCGGGGGATGGAACGGTCCAGCACCGTGACATCCGCCCCCATGCCCGCTGCCACTTTGGCGGCATGTGTTCCGACAACCCCGCCGCCGATGACCAGCACCTTGGCCGGGGCCACACCCGGCACACCGCCCAGCAAAACCCCACGCCCACCATTCGCCTTTTGCAGCGTCCAAGCCCCAACCTGCGGCGCCAGACGGCCCGCCACCTCGGACATCGGGGCCAGCAGGGGCAGACCACCACGATCATCGGTCACGGTTTCATAGGCAATGGCGGTAACACCGGATTTCAGCAGGTCATGCGTCTGTTCTGGGTCAGGGGCCAGATGCAGATAGGTGAACAGAACCTGCCCCTCACGCAGACGCGCGCGTTCCACAGGCTGCGGTTCCTTGACCTTCACGATCATCTCGGCTTGCGCGAACACCTCTTCCGCCGTGCCAAGGATCGTGGCCCCTGCCGCCACATAATCCGCATCAGCAAAGCCCGCGCCAGCCCCCGCATGGGTTTCCACCACCACGCTATGGCCATGCGCCACCGCCTCGGCCACCGCATTGGGGGTCATCCCCACGCGAAACTCTTGCGGTTTGATTTCCTTCGGGCAACCGATCTTCATGGGAATCTCCTGAATCGGGCCGTCCGGCCCCTATGCTGAAATCCTGCGCCCGAGCCGCGCGAATTGCTTTGAATTTTTCCCTTGGCGTTATCGCAAACATGAAAGATTATCGCAGATGACCGCCCATTCATCGAAGATTCCACCACAATGCCTGATATTGACGCGACAGACCGCCGCATTCTGGCCGTCCTGCAAAGGAACGGAAGGATCACCAACGCCGAGCTTTCCGAACAGGTGAACCTGTCGCCTTCCGCCTGTCACCGGCGGGTCGAACGGCTGGAACAGATTGGCCTGATCGCGGGCTATGTCGCCCTGCTGGACGCCCGCGCCATGGGCCGACCCACCACCGTCTTTGTCGAGATCACGCTGCAAAGTCAGGCCGAAGACCTGCTGGATGCCTTTGAATTGGCGGTGACGCGGGTGCCCGACGTGCTGGAATGCCATCTGATGGCAGGCACGGCGGACTATCTGCTGAAAATCCTGACCGAAGACACCGAAGATTTCGCCCGCATCCACCGCCAATATCTGGCCCGCCTGCCCGGGGTCGCCAAGATGCAATCGTCTTTTGCGCTGCGGACCGTGGTAAAGACGACAGCGATTTCTGTCTGAGTTGCGACAGTCTGTTGCGCGCATGGCGCCAATCTGCCGGTCAATGCGCAAGCAATGCCATGACTGGTGACATATCGGAAACTGCCCGCTAACCCTTTGGCAAGAAAGCAAAGGGATGATGCCGTGGCCGTGAATATCTACAAGCCCAACGCGAATGACAGCCTGAGCCTGCAAGAACTGCGCCTGTATCATGAGATCATGGCCTATCGCGCCGAAAAGGGGTTGGGGGCCATTCCGCTGTCAAAAGGGCTGACAACCACGGCGGGGCGGCATGTGGTCGATACTTATGAAAATTTCTGGGTGGAGAACCGGGACTATGAACCGGGGGCGAACCTGCATTCCTGGTCGGACCGGCCCTATTATTCCAACCACAGCGACGCCGCTGGCATGTGGACGGCCCCTGAACGGCTTGGCACCGGGTTTCTGGGCAACGGCTATGAAATCTCGGGGGCGGGCTACAGCGATGTCACGGCGGCCTTGAACGGCTGGAAAGGCTCAAGCGGCCATAACTACGTCATCATCAACGGGCCGGGCTGGTCGGGGATGAACTGGCAATCCATCGGCATCGGCGTGCTGCACGGAAACCCGTCCGAAAACTTTCAGGGCAAAGTTTATCATGTCTGGTTCAGCGACACCGCCGACGCGGGCGTGCCAGATATTCTGGGCAGCACCGCAGCGGATGATTTCACGGGCACCGCTTTCCGCGACCGGCTGTTCGGGCGCGGTGGGGCGGACAGCATTCAGGGCGATGCGGGAAATGACCGGATCGAGGGTGGGGCCGGGCATGATCGGCTGACCGGGGGTCTGGGGCAGGACAATTTTGTCTTTGCCGCAGCCAAGGGTGCCTCATCAGACCAGATCACAGACTTTCACCGGGCCGAGGATCAGATCTGGCTGGCCAAGGCGGCCTTTGCGACCTTGGGCGACCGCGTGACGGCGGGCGAATTGCGGCAGGGGATCGCGGCAAAAGATGCGAATGACCATCTGATCTATGATCAGGCCAGCGGGCGGCTGTGGTATGATGCCAATGGCGACGCCAAGGGGGGCGTTGCTCTGCTGGCGCGGCTGGGGGCGGGAACGGCCCTGACCGCTGCCGATTTCGACATGATCTAATAGCGCGCCTCTTCCTGCCCGCAGAACGGATCAACCGGGCTTTGCCCCTGCCACGGGGCACGGCCCAAAAGGCAATCGACCGCCGCCTTCTGCATGCTGGGCATCGTCGCATAGGCATTGACCACGCAAGGCATACGGGGGGCATCATAGAGGTAATAGGGATAGCCAAAGCTGATCAGCATCGTCGGCACCTCATGCCAAGGCCGCTCCATCGCCAAACGGAAATCA
This sequence comes from Neogemmobacter tilapiae, assembly GCF_014652215.1. Lineage (GTDB taxonomy): Bacteria > Pseudomonadota > Alphaproteobacteria > Rhodobacterales > Rhodobacteraceae > Neogemmobacter > Neogemmobacter tilapiae. Next base: position 25,012 of record NZ_BMYJ01000013.1, read on the forward strand.
CCGGTCAGTCGCAGCCAATCGAGGAAAATGCGGCCCCGCGTCAGCAGGGTTTCTTCGCCCAGAAGATAGATCACCAGGTCGAAATCCTTGGGGTTCTGAGGGGTGGATTTGTCGTAAAGGGTGACTTCAAACCCTTCGCTGCGCAGCATCTCGGGCAAGTCAAAGGCAAAGGGTTCGGGATGGATCGGGGAAACGACGCCGCCGGTGATGACCAAAACGCGGCGATGCTTGGCCGGGGAAAGCGGCAGCAACCCCTTCACATCCTTGACCAAGGTCGGCACCCGCGCCGTCACCGCCTGCGCGGTGGCCTTGTTCTGGGCGGAACCCAGAACCGAACGTTCCAAAACGCTGGCCTTGTGCAGCCCCAAAGCCGCCTTCAACCCCAGAACCCGCACCAAAGCCTCTTCATGCCGCGCCGCCGTGATCCGCCCATCAGCAAGGGCCGCACGGATATAACCCATGTCCTGCACCGGATCGTTCGAAAACAGGATCAGGTCGCAACCCGCTGAAATCACCTCGGGCAGGCATTCCGAACGCTTCCCCCAAGCCCCCAGCCCTGCCATCCCCGTGGCATCCGACACGATCAGCCCGTTAAAGCCCAGCCGTTCGCGCAAAAGGGTCTGCGTCAGCACCCGGCTGATCGAGGCGGGGCGATACGCCTCCAGCTCTGCCCCCGGCGCCAATTCCCGCACAAAGGCCGGAAAGGCGATATGGGCCGACATCACCGCCATCACGCCCTGATCAATCGCCGCCCGGTAAAGCCGCCCGTGGCTTTCCTCCCATTCGGTAAGGGTCAGCGGGTTCACCGTCGTCACCAGGTGCTGGTCGCGGTCGTCATGCCCTTCGCCCGGCCAATGTTTCACCGTCGCCGCGACGCCTGCCGCCTGAAACGCCGCAATCTGCGCCAAAGCGTGCCGCTCGATCCGGTCCACCTGCGACCCAAAGCCCCGCGTCGCCACGATGGCGCTGCGGAAGGCGGCGTTGATGTCGATCACCGGGGTAAAGGACCAGTTGATCCCGGTGGCCCGCGCCTCATCCGCCATGATCCGCGAAATGGCGGTTGTCGCCTGCACATCATCAACGGCGGCAAGGGCCAAGGGGTTCGGAACCTCGGTCCCAAAGGGAAGGCTCATCCGCGACCCTTCCAGATCGGCGCTGACCAGCATCGGAACGCGCGCATCGGCCCGCACCTGATCCAGAAAGCCCAGTTCGGCATCGCGGTCGCCCGACAAAAAGAACCGCGTGATCCCGGCGGGTTTCAACGCCGCCAACCGCTCCGGTTCGCCGGGGTCCATCCCCATCGAGGCCAGAATGAACAACTGGCCGATCTTTTCCTCGGCCGACAGACTGGCCAAAGTCGCCTCGACCCAAGCCATTCCTGCGTCGTCCAGGTGGAACGGGGCTGCCGTCAAGATTGCCTTGTATTCCGCCTTAAACATGCTGCGCCCCGTTCACTTCGATTTCCGCGCCTGAAATATAGCTGGCCTGTTCCGAACACAGGAACCAGATCGCATCCGCCACTTCACGCGGCTGCCCCAGCCGCTGCATCGGCAAGCGTTGCACAATCTGATCCGTCCCCGGTGACAGGATCGCCGTTTCCACCTCGCCCGGTGCAATCGCGTTCACCCGCACACCCAACGGCCCGAAATCATGCGCCATTTCCCGCGTCAAAGCCGCCAAAGCGGCCTTGGACGTCGAATAGGCCGCCCCTGCAAAAGGATGCACCCGCGACCCGGCGATGGAGGTGACGTTGACGATGCACCCCTTGGCCGCCGTCAATTCTGCCTGCAAGCCCCGTGCCAGAATGACCGAGGAAAAGAAGTTCACATGAAACACCTGCCCCCAGGTCCGCAGGTCGGTGGTCAGCGTGTTCAGCCTTTCGCCGTCCGGCCCCTTGGGGCTGATCCCGGCGTTGTTCACCAAAGCATGAACCTTGCCGCCAACCCTTTCGCGGATGGTTTCAATCGCCTCAATCGTCTTGTTCGGATCGCCCAGATCAATCTGAATATGGTTCGCCTCGCCCCCCGGCCAGGGACAGCGCGGATCAAAAGGTTGGCGCGAACAGGTCAACACCCGCCACCCCTCCGCCCCGAAACGCTTGACGGTGGCATGGCCGATCCCGCGCGAGGCACCGGTCAGCACGAGGGTTTTTTGTTCAGACATGTCACCCAACAAAAGCTTTATTCGTCCAGAGGCAGCCAAACCATTTCATTGCCGGCGGCTTTGTTCAACAACAACAGCAGCGGAACCAACTGCCTGCGTTTCATCAGGTTGCAATGCGCCCGGCCAACCGAAAGATATTGACCGGCGGAGGCGAACTCAAAACCATAATAAATGTCATCAAAGCAGACATTTTCCTCGCTCCTGTCGCTCTGCGGTACATTTCCATCCCAGACCTTTAGTCGGTCGAACTCGGCAAGCAGATCGCGGACTTGTTCTGCGGAAAGTTCCCCTGTTCGCTCACGCTGCAAGTAGCCATAACCATAGCCGAGCCCACCGTTCATCTGCTTGTAGGACCAACGTGCCGTGCCATTTTCATCAAAGTTCACCTTGAACATTCGATAAGCCGGAGAAACGATCAGCCGGATCGCCAAGTGTTCCCGCCGCTCAGCACGCAGTGGTGGCTCGTTCAGCGCACGCAACAGGGCAGAAAATTCTTGGCTTTCGGCATCGGCGCTCAAACCTGATGCATCGGCGGAAAGGCTCGCGGTTTGCTCCTGTGGAACGCAGGCCGCATTCGCCAGCATTGCAATAATCATCTTCAAGCGTAGCAAACTAGGCATTGCCGATTTACCTTTTGGACGAAATGGTTGGAGGGAATGTGAACAGGGAGCATTCAAAAGACAAGCCATTGGCATAGGCGGCCAAACCCTTTAGCAATCGCTGCAAACGCGCGAGGCCCCCATGAAACAGCAGCAGATCGACATGAACCAATCCGTCCAGACCGCCCGCACCCTTTCCGAAGCCCTTCCGCATCTGCAACGCTATTCCGGCGCGGTGGTTGTGGTGAAATTCGGCGGCAACGCGATGGGGGATGAGGCGGCGATGGCCGAATTCGCCCGTGACATCGTGCTGATGCGGCAGGTGGGGGTGAACCCGGTGGTCGTGCATGGCGGCGGGCCGATGATCAACGACATGCTGAACAAGCTGGGGATCAAATCCGAGTTTGTTCGGGGCAAGCGGGTAACCGACAAGGCCACGGTGCAGGTCGTCGAAATGATCCTGTCGGGGCTTGTGAACAAGCGGATCGTGCAGGCGATCATGGATGCGGGTGGTCGGGCGGTCGGGATCTCCGGCAAGGACGACGATCTGATGGTCTGCGAGGCGGATGATCCCGAACTGGGTTACGTCGGTCGTCCGGTGGAAATGAACGTGCAGGTGCTGCGCGATTTGTACAACGCGGGTATCATTCCAGTGGTGGCCCCGGTGGCCACGGGCATGGCGGACAACGAGACATTCAACGTGAACGGTGACACCGCTGCGGGGGCGATTGCGGGCGCCTTGCAGGCGGACCGGCTGTTGCTGCTGACCGATGTGGCGGGGGTCAAGGATGCCTCGGGCGAGGTCGTGACGCAGCTTTCGCCGGACGAAGTGCGCAAGCTGATGGCGGATGGCGTGATTTCGGGCGGGATGATCCCGAAAACCGACACGGCGCTGAAAGCGCTGGAAGAAGGCGTGCGGGCCGTCACGATCCTGGATGGCCGCGTACCGAACGCGGTGCTGCTGGAACTGTTCACCGACCACGGGGCGGGCAGCCAAATCCGTTCTACCGAACCGCGGGTGAAACCGCATGTGCGGCGTTAGGAGACGATATGGCGCTGGCTTTGTACACATTCGGGATGTTTGCAAAGCCGGCCGCGGATCCGGCCAATTCTGGCTTTTATGAACTGAACGGACCGATTTTTGACCTTGTTGATCAGGCCGATGGCCTGATCGCGCGTTCGGGATACGCATCAGACGCTGGCCCAAAACCTTGGGGAGCCGAGGTTTATCCAAGCTTCTATCATGAAAAGGGTGATGGGTGGTCACCCGCAACGCTGTCCCTTTGGACCGATCTGGAAGCTCTGTTTTCTTTTACCTACTTCGGGCTTCATGCGAGCGCCTTGAAGCGTGGGGCGGAATGGTTTCAAAAGCCAAGCTGGCCGCCACTGGTGATGTGGTGGCATAGGCATGAAACCTATCCGACATGGTCCGAAGGTGTGGCACGTCAAGAACATCTGCATGTTCACGGCGCGTCTCCCATCGCGTTCGATTTCAAAAGCCCGTTCGACCAAAGTGGTGCGCCCACAAGGCTTGATAAAGCGCGCATCCAAGCGTTGCAGGCAAAAAACAACCTTGACGACTGATACAGATGTGACTGGCTTTTGCCCCCATTCTGACCAGACTGCATGGGCTGTCTTGGGGGCGGGCGATGGTCGATGAACTTTACTTGCGTTTGGGCTTTTTCATCGGGCTTTTCGCCCTTTTCGCCACGCTGGAATCCCTTGCCCCCCGTCGCCCTCGCGACCTGCCCCGGCAGGGGCGCTGGGTGACCAATCTGAGCATGACCGTCTTGAACAGCCTGACCCTTCGCGCCTTGGCAATTGGTCTGCCCTTGCTGGCGGTTGGGGCGGCGGATGCCAAGGCGCAGGGCTGGGGGCTTTTCAACGCGCTGGCCCTGCCCGGCTGGGCGGCGGGGGTGTTGGCGATCCTGACGCTTGATTTCGCGATCTGGGCGCAGCATCTGATCACCCATAAGGTGCCGCTGTTCTGGCGTTTTCACCGGATGCACCATGCTGACCGCGATTTTGATGTGACAACGGCGGTGCGCTTTCACCCGGTGGAAATTGCGGCCTCGATGCTGCTCAAGATCGGGCTGATCTATCTGATTGGTCCACCTGTCTGGGCCGTTTTGGCCTTTGAAATCCTGTTGAACGGCACTGCCCTTTTCAACCATGCCAACCTGCGCCTGCCCGACCGTCTGGACCGCATCATTCGCCTCATCCTTGTCACGCCCGACATGCACCGCGTGCATCATTCGATCCATCGGCATGAACATGACAGCAATTATGGCTTTGCCCTTTCGATCTGGGATCGGCTGTTTGGCACCTATCGCCCGGAACCCGAGGGCGGACATCGGGCGATGATCCTGGGGCTGGAATGGCAGGACGAACGGCCTGCGAAACTGGGGTGGAGCTTGCTTTTGCCCTTTCGCAAATGATCGCCACTCGGCTGGCCGCACATCGTTTGGAAATTCTGGGCGGGTTTCATGCCGTGGGTGACCCCAGCCTGCCGCGCGGAACGCAAACTCTGCTGCTGATCGGCCCCGCCGAGCCCGGCTATTGGGCGCATGTCACCGCCCAACCCGAATGGGGCGGCCCCGACCCCATCGACCGCTGGTCGCGGCGGGTCATTGGGCGCATTGCCTGTGATCTGGGGGCCAAGGCGCTGTTCCCCTTTGGCGGTCCACCCTACCATCCCTTCTATCAATGGGCGCTGCGTTCGGGGCGCACATGGGATAGCCCGGTGCGCCTGTTGGTCCATGCCGATCAGGGCTTGATGGTCAGCTTTCGCGGGGCCTTGGCTCTAAAGGAACGCATCGACCTTCCCTCACCCACCGCCAAACCCTGCGACACGTGCGCCGCCCCCTGCCTGACCGCCTGCCCGCCCGCAGCACTGACAGGGCAAGGCTATGACCTGCCCCGTTGCCACGGGTTTCTGGACAAACCAGAGGGGGGCGAATGCCTGTCGGGCGGATGCCTCGTTCGTCGCGCTTGCCCGGTGTCCCAAGCCTATGCAAGGATGCCCGAACATTCGTCCTATCACATGAGGCAGTTCCACAAATGAAACGCCTGATTCTGACCCGCCACGCGAAATCCAGCTGGGACGATCCCCTGATGGCCGACCATGACCGCCCCTTGAACGAAAGGGGCAAAATGGCCGCCGCCGATCTGGGCGACTGGCTGGCCTCACGCGGCTATGTGCCGGACGAGGTTTTCTGTTCTGATGCGCTACGCACGCGCAAAACCTGGTCCGGTCTGGCCCCCGCCCTGCCGGGAACGCCGATCCTGACTTTAAAGCCCGCGCTTTACCATGCCGGGGCCGATGTCATGCTGGCGGTGCTGCGCCATGCGACAACAAACACCGTGATGATGATTGGCCATAATCCCGGCATTGCGGAATTCGCTGCACGGCTGGTGGCCCGCCCGCCGGTGAACCCGGAATTCGCCCGCTACCCGACAGGGGCCACGCTGGTCGCCGATTTCGAGATTGCCGACTGGGCCAAGCTCGACTGGCACATGGGCGCAGTGGTCGATTTCGTCGTGCCGCGCGAATTGGTGGGTTAGGGCAGCGCCACATCCACCCAGATCAGCGCATGACGCGAGGCTTTGGCGTCCGGTGGCCATAGCGTGCCGCTGTCCAGAAGGCGCAGATCGGCCGAAGGCAGGATGACATCCACCCGCAGCGCCCCCAGCGTTCCGCCATAGTCCGCCGTCGGCGCGCCCAACGGGTTCTGCAAAAGCGGGTTTGTCAGCAGTCCCTTGATCGCCTGCCGCCGCCCATCGCCCCGCTCTGGGTCAAGGTTCGACTGCCCCACCAGGATAAAGGATCCGTCCGGTGGAACAAAGGGCAACGCCCCGGCCAGATACTGCGCCCAGAACGCCGCCTCATCATGGTTGCGCCGCCCGTTTCGATCCTCCGGCCCGTCAAAGACCGGGGGCGTCGCCGCCCAGACCAGCAGATTCAACGCGTTACCATCGGGCAAACGCAGCGCCACGTTCCAATGCCCCACCGATGCCAGCCGCTGAACCGCCATTTGTTCCGCGGTCATGTCGGGCGGCAGTATTGCCCCCGGCAAGTCTTTCCAAAGGAAATCGGAAAAATCCTGCCCGCCGTCCAACGGCAGACGCGACAGGATCGCCATTCCTCCCTGTCCTGCGAAACGACCGTATCCCTGCGCATCGCGCGGCTCGGCCAGACGGCCATTGTTGTCCATATCGAGGCCAGTGGGCAGGCCGGCATTCGGCGCAAAGGCAAAGCGATAGGGAAAACCCAGCCCATGCTGCGCCAGACGTTCGGCAAAACCGTTCAGCGCCCGCAGCTCCAGATCAAAGTCCACTCCCGCAAGAACCAGAACGTCGGCCCTGACCTGCAAGACACCGGCCACCGCAGCATCCAGCTGCGGATCGTCTGCTTTGCCCAAATCGCGCAACAAAAGCCCCGGCCCATCCCGGCTTAGATCGGCATTCCAGAATGCAACACGCAGCTTTTCCGCGAAAACCGCCCCTGATAGCGCCAGCCACAGCCAAAGGCTTAGCGTCAGGCAGCCGCCAAGCCCATAGCGCCGCTGATCCGCCGCTTTTCGCGGATCATCTCGGCGATCTTGCCCATGGCAATACCCCGCATAAACAGGCTGGCCGGCAAGAAAGCCCATAATGTCATTACCCAGATCAAGGTCTGTGGTGAGGTTAGGGTCAAAGGCTCAAACCCCGAACTGCCCAGTCTCACCACGGCTGGGAACACAAATGGCAGAACAAAGCCTAACACGACGTTAACGCGCGCGTCCCGCTCGAGCCGGCGCACCACATCGCCGCCCGAAGTTGGATCAAAGGTCGGCATGTTGACCCAGACGTTGAAAGCGCCCCAACGGGTCGGCCATTCATAGATTTTAAGCAAGACAACAAAAACAGCCAGCCCGATCAACGAGATCAGATAGGCCATGCCTGCCGCTGTGCGGACAGCCGAAATCTGTTCTTCGGACGAGGTGGCGGCCATCATCAGCGTCGCCAAACGCACGGGGCTATAGGGGAAATCCATCGCCCGCCCGATCAACTCACCCACCGCCCGCACAAGAACGGCCAAGGCATTCGGATCAAACTGCGACTTCTCGATGATCGTCAGCATAAAGACGGTCATGAACAGGATGGAAAAGCGGATCCGGTTGAACGGCGGTGCATCGCGAAACTCGACCAGACCAGGATAGGTGGCACTGTATTCGATAAAGGTGAGCGCCCCCGCAAACAACGAAATCAGGGCCACCATCTGCTTGCCATCCGGTCCCATGCCCGGCAGCAGAACCGAGGGTGTTGCCACCATGAACATGACCAGAAAAGCCCGCACACCAGCACTCACCGCCCGCGACAGGGTCGAGCGGCCTTCCTGCACCAGATTGTCCACGCGGTTCTGCACGTTGTCGCGCCGAAACGTCTCGCGCCACCAGTGCCGGAAAAGTTCGATTCTGTTCATCCGCGCCCTTTGCCCACCACGGCCGCAATTCTTCTACAATGTCTCAAGATACCAAGATTGTGGCAGAATCAGGATCAAATCACCGTGGCTTGCTTGATTCCCGCCAAAGAGGCCCTGCCTGTTCGGCAGGGCCAATCGGCATCAGACCCAAGGCCGGGCGGCGCTCGCCGTCATTTCAAAACTGTCGATGGCGCTGACCTTTTCCAGCGTCAGGCCAATGTCATCTAGACCGTTCAGCAGGCAATGCTTGCGGAACGGATCGACATCAAAGCCAAAGGACTGGCCATCCGAAGTGGTGATGGTTTGCGCTTCAAGGTCCACCGTCTGACGCGCATTCGCCCCCTTTTTCGCGTCCTCCATCAGAACATCCACCTGATCCTGCGGCAGGATGATCGGCAGGATGCCGTTCTTGAAGCAGTTGTTGAAGAAAATGTCAGCAAAGCTGGTCGAGACAACGCAGCGGATGCCGAAATCCAGCAAGGCCCAGGGCGCATGTTCACGCGAGGAACCGCAGCCGAAATTGTCGCCCGCAATGATGATCTGCGCCTGACGATAGGCCGGCTGGTTCAGCACGAAATCGGGGATTTCCTGCCCTTCCAGCGTATAGCGCATTTCATCAAACAGGTTCTTGCCAAGGCCCGACCGTTGGATGGTCTTCAGGAACTGCTTGGGGATGATCATGTCGGTGTCGATATTGACCAAGGGCATGGGTGCCGCGATTCCGGTCAGGGTGGTGAATTTGTCCATTTCTCTATCCTATCAGGGGGCCAAAAGCTGCCGTCGCAAACAAGCTCCAGCTTTCGCTGGGGCCTGTTCCGCAAGTGCGCTCAGGCATCCACGCCCATCACATCGCGGACATCAACCAGATGCCCCGCCACCGCTGCCGCCGCCGCCATCGCGGGTGACATCAGATGCGTCCGCCCGCCACGGCCCTGACGGCCTTCAAAGTTGCGGTTGGAGGTCGCCGCACAGCGTTCGCCCGGCGAAAGCTGGTCGGGGTTCATCGCAAGGCACATGGAACAGCCGGCCAGCCGCCATTCAAAGCCCGCGTCGAGGAAAATCTGCGCCAGCCCTTCCTGTTCCGCCTGCGCCCGCACAAGGCCCGAACCCGGCACCACCATCGCCCGCATCCCAGGCGCGACTTTCTTGCCCTTCAGGATCGCCGCTGCCGCCCGCAGATCCTCGATCCGGCCGTTGGTGCAAGACCCGATAAAGACCGTGTCGATCTTGATATCGGTCAGCTTCATGCCCGCCGTCAGACCCATATAGTCCAGCGAGCGCTGCGCCGCTACGACCTTGCCGCCGGAAAATTCGCTGGGCGCGGGCACGACACCGTTAATCGCGACGACATCCTCGGGCGAGGTGCCCCAGGTCACGACCGGCGCGATATCTTCGCCCTTGATCGTCACCACCTTGTCGAAATGCGCGCCTTCATCGGTGAACAGCGTTTTCCAATAGGACAACGCCGCATCCCATTTCTCGCCCGTCGGCGCATGCGGACGGCCCTTACAGTAAGCATAGGTCACCTCGTCCGGGGCGATGAGCCCGGCCCGCGCGCCGCCTTCGATCGCCATGTTGCAGACGGTCATGCGGCCTTCCATCGACAATTCGCGGATCGCCTGCCCGCAATATTCGATGACATAGCCGGTGCCGCCACCTGTTCCGGTCAGACCGATCACCGACATGGTGATGTCTTTCGCCGTCACACCGGGGCGGAGGGAGCCGGTGATTTCCACCTTCATGTTCTTCGATTTCTTCTGGATCAAAGTCTGGGTCGCCAGAACATGTTCCACTTCCGACGTGCCGATCCCGTGGGCCAGCGCGCCAAAGGCCCCATGGGTCGCCGTATGGCTGTCACCGCAGACGACGGTCATGCCCGGCAGGGTCCAGCCCTGTTCCGGCCCCACGATATGGACGACGCCTTGACGGATGTCGGTCACGGGATAGTAGTGGATGCCGAAATCCTTGGCGTTCTTGTCCAAGGCTTCCACCTGAACGCGGCTTTCGACGTTGTCGATGTGCTTGTCCCGGCCCGCCGTGGTGGGCACGTTGTGATCCGGCACGGCAATGGTCTTTTCCGGGGCCCGCACCTTGCGGCCCGTCATCCGCAGGCCTTCAAAGGCTTGCGGGCTGGTCACCTCATGGACCAGATGGCGGTCGATATAAAGCAGGCAGGTGCCGTCTTCGGCCTGATGGACGACGTGATCGTCCCAGATTTTATCGTAGAGGGTACGCGGAGCAGCGGTCATGGCTGTCACTTTCGGATGGCTTGTGAAGGGATATTCGAACGCATGGGCCTGCTGGCCCGAAAGGCCGGATCAGCGCAGGCTGGCCAGAATCGACCGATTTTCACGGGCAAACCGCCAAGGCAGGCGGGCGTGGTCATCCATGTCGAAGAAACGGTTCATGGGCAGGATATACGCCCGAATCGGGCTTGGGGCAAGGTGGGTTTGGGGGGAGGGGCTTGGCGGGGTACGGGTGGGTTTGCACGCGTGAAATGTGGTGTAATGCATTGATTCAAATCATATATTCAATATTATGAATTTAACTGTACGTGAAATCACGCACCCTACGCTCGCTGTTGCGGGCTGGCTTTGGTCCGGCATGGGGGTTGATTTCAGATTTACATGTGGAAGGAAGATGCTTGTGATGACGTAATCTACAACGCTGACGCTCAAATGTGCAGCCCTGTAAGGTGGCACTGGGAAGAGATAAGGCATGTGGGGGGGGACCGGCTGGCCGGAAATCGCCCATAGGGCAGCGACTGTGCGGATTGTTGTTGATTTCGTAAGTATCTGCCATTATTACTAAGGCCAGCAGCAGACAGCGAGGCTTCTGAGGAGAAATCCAAGGTCGCTGTTGCAAGCGTACCCTTTGAGGTCGGCATACCACGGTAAGGCGCACTCGCATGAAGATAGGCTCCCTCCGGGGAGCCTTACTCATTTGGGGACACGAGTGTTATTGAAGAGCGCTTCCTTCACGTAAACCCGGATCCTGTCGCGCCTGCGATGTTTGTTGAAATTGATATCCATGGTGTAGCAGGACTTCACCAGCATTTCGACATCAATACCATCCACGTCACTCGGATAAAGGTAGTAGAACACCGTCTCGTAGGTACCTGACACGAGTTGGTGCTGGGGCGGCGCAAGCACGGCAAGATTAGCTATACCGTTCTTATCGCGCATTGGCCAAGAGTAGGCGTTCTGGTTAAGGACGCCAGTCAGATGATTTGGCAGGTTCAGCGAAAAGGCATAACGACCCGCATCGAAGCTGCGGCGAATGTCACTCTCATCGAGAAAGTCATGCGGCTGGCCTACTTCCGTGCGCTCAGAGAACACATGAGACGTAAATGTAACGCGCAAACGCAGGTCTGCGCCTCCAAGGCCATGACCGTTGTATGTGTAAGTGAAAGGCGCCAGGTGGCGCAAACAGGCGGTTTGGCCTTGATAGTTCAGTTCAGTCGGCAATCCGTCTTTCAAGTAACCCTCTTTTTTGCCTGCTATAGCACCTGCCACACGACAATTACGCCGAAAACGACCGATACCCAAACAAAAGATGACCGGTTTCCGCTGTGGCAAAAACAGCTCTTGCAACCTTGATCAATGGAATACCAATACTATCCGCCGCGCCGCCCGAACCTATTTGGGGCCATCGCTGGACGTGGTTTTGGTCAGCTATGGCCAAGCCGATCCGGCGAATAAGATAGACTGGGGATAGCCAAGGGATGGCGCGTGCGCCCCCCCCTTGCCTTCCCACCCGAATGCCCCTAAGCACCGCCGCCCTTCCACCGTTGTTTCGCGCCGCGGGCGATGCTATTCAGGGGTATGACCCGGTGCCGGGGAAGCGGCACGCGCTATGGAGGACCTTCGTCCTGTCTCATTCCGACCCTTCGACCGGACTGCCGGTCGGCCCGCGCGAGGCGCGTGGGACTGCCCGCCCCGACTTCAGTGCTGAACAGGTTCTGGCGCTTGTCCTGACCTCGGTCGATGACGACAAGGCCGAGGATATCGTGCAGATTGATCTGCGCGGGCGTTCCGATGTGGCGGATTACATGGTGATCTGCTCGGGCCGTTCGTCGCGGCAGGTGGCGGCGATTTCCGACAAGCTGGCCGATAAGCTGAAGCAGGATCTGGGGATTCTGTCGAAAATCGAGGGCAAGGAAACCGGCGACTGGGTGCTGATTGATGCGGGCGATGTGATCGTGCATGTCTTCCGGCCCGAAGTGCGGGAATTCTATCAGCTTGAAAAGATGTGGCTGCCGGCGGATCAGCAGCGCAAGACCATCGTCTGATGCGGCTGCATCTGTGCGCGGTGGGGCGGCTGCGGTCTGGCCCGGAGCGTGCATTGATCGACGATTATGCCCAGCGATTCGACCGGACAGGCCGGGCCCTTGGGCTTGGGCCTTTGTCGGAGCATGAGGTCGAGGATAAAAAGGGTGGCGGCATGGCGGCCGAGGCTTTGCTTTTGGCGAAGGCCGTGCCGGATGGGGCTTTGCTGGCCGTGCTGGATGAACGGGGGCAGGTGCTGAGCAGCCCCGATTTTGCGGCGCAACTGGGGCGCTGGCGGGATGGGGGCCGTCAGGATGTGGCCTTTGTGATTGGCGGGGCGGATGGGATTGATCCGTCGTTGCGGGGGCGGGCGGATTTCGCGCTGTCTTTCGGCAAGATGGTCTGGCCGCATATGCTGGTGCGGGTGATGCTGGCGGAACAGCTTTACCGCGCGGCAGGGATTTTGGCCGGGTCGCCCTATCATCGGGTCTAAGGGACCGTGCCGCGGGGGCATCGAGCCCCCTTGGCACGGTGGGGGCTTCTGCCCCCAAGGTCGCTGCGCGCCCTTCCCCCGAGGTATTTTGGGCAAGATGAAAGGGGGCGGGGCGGTTGCGTCTGTCAGCCGTTGCGCCTTGGTCTGAACACGGCGGAAATTGCAAAAATCAGCGCGGCGACGGCGACGATGCTGGGGCCTGCGGGGGTGTCTTCGGTCAGCGAGAGTTGCAAGCCGCCCAGGACGGCGAGAATGCCGATGGCGGCGGCCAAGGCGGCCATGGTTTCGGGGCTGCGCGAGAGGGCGCGGGCGGCAGCGGCGGGGATGATCAGCATGGCGGCGATGAGGAGGGCACCGATGACCTTGAGGGCGACGGCGACGGTGAGGGCCAAGGCGAGGGTGAGGATGAGGCGTTCGCGGTCGGGGTTGAGGCCGCTGGCATGGGCGAGGTCTTCGTTCAGGGTGGCGGTGAGCAGGCCCTGCCAGCGCCAGAGGAGGAGGGCGAGGACAGCGAGTGCACCGGTCCAGATGTAAAGAAGGTCCAGTTTGGAGACGGCGAGGATGTCGCCGAAGAGATAGGCCGAAAGATCGACGCGGACGGTGGGAAGGAAGCTGACGGCGACAAGGCCGAAGGCGAGGGCGGAATGGGCGAGAACGCCGAGGGTGGTGTCCATGGCCCAGCCCTTTGCGGCGAGGGTGGAGACGGTGGCGGCCATGGCGAGGGCGACGATCAGGGTGCCGAGGCCGATGGGGAGGTCGGTGGCGAGGGCGAGGGCGACGCCGAGGATGGCGGCATGGGATGTGGCATCGCCGAAATAGGCCATGCGGCGCCAGACGACGAAGGAGCCCAAGGGGCCCGCGGCGAGGGCAAGGGCGATGCCGGCGAGGGCGGCGCGGACGAGGAAATCGTCAAGCATCGGTTTTCTCGGCGTGGTGATGGTGGTGGTGATGGTCGTGTTCATGGTCATGGGTGTGGTCATGATCATGACGGTAGAGGGCGAGGGCACCTTGGGTGCCAAGGCCGAAGAGGGCGCGGTATTCGGGGGCGTTGGAGACGACCTGGGGGGTGCCTTCGCAGCAGACATGGCCGTTGAGGCAGATGACGCGGTCGGAGGCGGCCATGACGACATGGAGGTCATGGCTGACCATGAGGACGGCGGTGCCGGTTTCCTGGCGGAGTTCTTCGATGAGGCGGTAGAAGGCGGCCTCACCGGGTTGGTCGAGGCCTTGGGTGGGTTCGTCAAGGACGAGGAGTTCGGGTTCGACAAGCAAGGCGCGGGCGAGGAGGACGCGCTGGAACTGGCCACCGGAGAGGCCGGCCATGGGGCGGTCGTAAGCCTCGGGGACGCCGACCTTTTCGAGGGCGGTGCGGGCCTTGGCGGGGGGGACGCGGTGGGGGAGGGAGAGGAAGCGGCCTGCGGTGAGGGGCATGGTGCGGTCGATGGTGAGGCGCTGGGGGACATAGCCGAGGCGAAGGCCGAGCTTGCGGGTTATTTTGCCGCCTGCGAGGGGGAGGATGCCGAGGGCAGCGCGGAGAAGGGTGGATTTGCCGGAGCCGTTGGGGCCGAGGATGGTGACGATTTCACCGGGGGCGATGGAGAGGCTGACATCGTGCAGAACTTCATGCCCGCCAAGGCGGACGCAGGCGTGGGTGACGGAAAGGAGGGTCATGCGACGGCCCCGGTTTCGCAGGCGTGGCAGAGGCCGGTGGCCTCTAGGTGGCTGTGTTTGATGGCAAAGCCCAAGGGTTTGGCGGCGCGGCCGAGGGCGTCGAGGACTTCGGTCGCGGGGGCTTCGGCGACGGCGTGGCAGCTTTCGCAGATGAGGAAGGCGGGGGAATGGGTTTCGCCGGGGTGCATGCAGGCGGTGAAGGCGTTGAGGCGGCGGATGCGGTGGGCGAGGCCTTGTTCCTCAAGGAACTCCAGCGCGCGATAGGCGACGGGGGGTTGGTTGCCAAAGCCTTCGGCGGCGAGCCGTTCCAGCACGTCATAGGCCCCCATCGCGCGGTGGCTTTCCGCGAGGATTTCCAGCGTGCGTTTGCGCACCGGGGTCAGCCGCACGCCGCGTTCGCTGGCCAAGGCCACGGCACGGTCCAGCACATGCGAGGCGCAATGGTCGTGATCGTGCCGATCGAACGGCGAGGAGTCTTTGGTCGCCATGGCGCCCCCTTGACACGTTATGTCATAACATACATAGACCTTCCGCCGATCCAGCGAAAGAGGATGATCATGCGTTATACCATAGCACTGGCCGTTTCCACCCTGATGGCGGGTCCAGCCTTGGCCGAGGTTCCGGTGGTGGTGACGGATATCCCGCCGGTTCATTCGCTGGTGGCGCAGGTGATGGGCGATCTGGGGACGCCCGTTCTGCTGCTGGAACAGGGCGGCAATGCGCATAGCTATCAGATGAAGCCGAGCCAGGTGCAGGCCTTGGCCGAGGCGGGGCTGGTGGTCTGGATCGGGCCGGAAATGACGCCTTGGCTGGAGCGGGGCTTGGAAGGGACGGCAGGACAGGCGCGGCAGTTGGTGCTGCTGCACGCCGAAGGGACGGAAGCCTTGGCCTATGGTGAAGCGGGGGCTCATGACCATGAAGGACATGATGATGCGGAACACGACCACGAAGAGCATGATCATGAAGGCCATGACCACGGGCCGGAAGGCGGGCATGATCACGACCACGAAGCGGAGGGCCATCACCACGAAGGCCTTGACCCCCACGCCTGGCTTGACCCGCACAATGCCGAGGCTTGGTTGGGTTTGATTGCCGGGGAGCTTTCCACGCTGGACCCCGACAATGCCGCGACCTATGCCGCCAATGCCGAAAAGGCGCAGGCGGAGATTGAGGCGCTTGAGGCGGAATTGACCGCCACACTGGCACCCGTGCAAGGCAAGCCCTTTGTCGTGTTCCACGACGCCTATAACTATTTCACTGGACATTTCGGCCTAACCGTGGCCGGGACGATTGCCTTGGGCGATGCGGCCTCGCCCGGTGCGGCGCGGTTGTCGGAGTTGCGCAGCGGGTTGGAGGCGGGTGCGGCGCTGTGTATTTTCCCTGAGGCCGCGCATGACGCGAAACAGGTGGAGCAGATGGCGGAAGGCGCGGCCGTGAAACTGGGCGGGGCGTTGGAGCCGGAGGGTTCGACTTTGGAGCCGGGGCCTGCGCTTTATGGGCAATTGATGCGCGGCTTGGCGCAGACCTTGGCGGATTGCCTGAAGGGTTGACCCCCCGCCCTGCCCCGGCCAGAAAGGCCGGGGCAGGAGGATTTCATGGACAACATTCACGCATTTGGCGTTCTGGCGGATGGCCGTGCCGTGCAGGCCATCACGATTACCGCCGAAGGGATCAGCGCGACCCTGCTGACCTGGGGGGCCGTCTTGCAGGATTTGCGGATGGGCGGGGTCGATCGGTCTTTGACCTTGGGTTCCGACAGTCTGGCCGATTATGAAGGGGCGATGCGCTTTCATGGCTCGCTGATTGGGCCGGTGGTGAACCGAATTTCGGGCGCACGGACGGTGATTGCCGGGCAGGAATACCAGTTTGACGCCAATCTGGACGGTCGCCTGACGCTGCATTCGGGTGATGCGGCGGGAACGCATTTGAAGCTGTGGGACTTGGTGGAGGCCGGGCCTGCGCATGTGGTTCTGGGGATCACCTTGGCCGATGGCGAGGGCGGGTTTCCGGGCAACCGCCGGGTGACGGCGCGCTTTTCCGTGGCAAGTGGCATGTTGCGGATGGAGGTTTCGGGGGAAAGCGATGCGCCCACGATCCTGAATTTCGCCAACCATTCCTATTGGAATTTGGACGGGACAGGGTCTTGGGCGGGCCATTCGTTGAAGATCGCGGCGGATCATTGGCTGCCGACCAACAGCGACTTTTGCCCGACGGGGGAGGTTCTGGATGTGGCGGGATCTGCGATGGATTTCCGGGATGGGCATCGGATAGCGCCCGGCGGGCCAGATCTGGACAATTGCTTTTGCCCCTCGGACGGGCCGCGCGACCTGCGTGAGGTGCTTTGGTTGACGGGTGTGTCTGGCGTTCGGATGGCGGTGGCGACGACCGATCCGGGGGTTCAGGTCTATGACGGGCGCAATGCCATTCGTCCAGGACGTCAGGCCTATGAAGGGATTGCGGTGGAATGTCAGGGCTGGCCGGATGCGTCGAACCATGCGGCGTTTCCGTCGATTTTTGTGGAACCGGGGCAGACGTATCAGCAGATCACGGAATGGCGGTTTAGCCGGGGTTAGATGCGGAGGGTCGGGCCCGCCGCGGGTGGGCACGACAACGGCTGTTCCCCTCGATTTATGGTTCAGACCCGGACGATGTCACGCTTGTGTGCGGCGTCGCAATCGTGCCCGCCCGGGGGGCGGCGGGCACGGCCCGGCTGGTCGCCGGGCGGAAGGGGTTAGATCGCCCCGGCCTTGACGCCCAGCATCCCCGCCAGCCGCGTCAGCGTGGCGCGCTTTTCAACATCCCACCCGGCCTGCCGCGCGGCGAAAAGCGTCGCTTGGCTTTGGTGGATCACCGAATCGCCCAGAATTTTCAGGTCATTCGCCCGCAGGGTTTCGCCGGTGGAGGTGATGTCGGCAATCGCCTCGGCGGTCTGGTTCTTGACCGTGCCTTCGGTCGCGCCCTGACTGTCCACCAGTTGGTATTCGGCCACCCCCTGTTCGGTCAGGAATTCCCGCACCAGACGGTGGTATTTCGTGGCGATGCGCAGGCGGAAGCCATGCGCGGCGCGAAAACCTGCGGCGACCGCGTCCAGATCGTCCATCGTGTCGCAATCGACCCAAGCGGCGGGGACGGCGATGATCAGATCGGCATGGCCAAAGCCCATTTGCGCCAGTTCCGCGACCTGCCGGTCCCAATCGGCCAGTTTGTCACGCACAAGGTCGGACCCCGTGACGCCCAGATGGATGCGCCCCGCCGCCAGTTCGCGGGGGATTTCGCCCGCCGACAGCAGGACGAGTTCGACGCCGTCGATCCCGTCCACCGCGCCCGCATATTCGCGGTCGCGGCCCGATTGGCGCATGGTGACACCGCGTGCGCCGAACCATTCAAAGGTCTGTTCCATCAGCCGCCCTTTGGACGGCACCCCGATTTTCAGCATCAGACGGCCCCTCGCAGTTCGGCGACCAAGGCGGGACGGATGACGCCGCCCACGGCGGGGATGGAACGGCCCTGCCCCAGACGGGCCGTCAGCGCGTCATAACGCCCGCCGCTGGCAACGGGGCGCTGGTCGGCGGTGTGGAATTCAAAGACGAAACCATCGTAATATTCTAGGGTGTTGCGACCATGGGCGGCCTCGAAACCCAGAGTTTCGACGGCCACGCCGCGTTTGGCCAAAGCGGCCATTCGCGCGCGGAAACGCTGGGCGACAGCGGCTAGGGCAGGCATGTTTTTGGCCATGTCGTCCAAGACCTGCACGGCTTGGGGCAAGGGGCCGTTCAGCGCCAGAAGACGGTCCAGAATGGCGACCTGCTGCGCGGGAATGGGGGGCGCATCGGCATCGGCGACCAAGGCCGCGACCCGCGCCTCAATTTCTTGCGCGGAACGCAGGCCGGTGACGGTTTCTGGGATCATGGCGGCGATGCCGCCCTTGGCTTGTTGCAGCAGGGCGAGACGGCTGGGTGAAGGGTCCACCCGACCCGCGAAACGGTCAACGAGGGCGCGGAACCTGTTGGGCCGCCAGATGTGGCGCATCAGGGCGGCCTTGCGGCGGTCGGTGGTGTCGAGGGCGGCGACGGCGGCCATCAGAAGGCCCATGTCGCCCGTGACCGGGGTCACGGGAAGGCCAGCCAGCAGATCGGCGATCAGGGCGAAAACTTCGGCATCCGCCGCCTCGGGCGCGGTGCGGTCAAAGATTTCATAGCCCACTTGCAGATACTCGCGCGGGCGGCCGTCCAGATGTTCCTGACGGCGGAAAACCTCGCCCAGATAGGTATAGCGGGCGGGATCGGCACCGTGGGCCATATGGGCTTGGACGACGGGCACGGTGAAATCGGGGCGCAGCATCATTTCGCCATGCAGCGGGTCGTGGGTCACATAGGCGCGGGCGCGCAGGTCTTCGCCGTAAAGATCCAGCAGGGTTTCGGCGGGCAAAAGGATGTCGGCATCGACGGGG
Source organism: Neogemmobacter tilapiae (assembly GCF_014652215.1). GTDB lineage: Bacteria > Pseudomonadota > Alphaproteobacteria > Rhodobacterales > Rhodobacteraceae > Neogemmobacter > Neogemmobacter tilapiae. The sequence continues at coordinate 44,120 of NZ_BMYJ01000013.1, forward strand.
ATCGCCCCTGCCGCCTGGAAGGCGGCGAAAAGGCGTTCCGCCTCGGCCCGGATGGTGGCTTTGGGGGTCATTGCCCCAGCATCTTTCTGACTTCGGCCACCAGATCGGCGCGGGGGATTTCCACCTGTGCGGGGCGGTTTTTCCATTCTTCAAGGCTGGCCCCTTGCGCGATTTTCGCGCCGAGGATCAGGTCTTTCAGGATCACGGTCCCCTTCACCGCCTCGTCCCCGCCCTGGATCACGGCGATGGGGCTTTGGCGTTTGTCGGCGTATTTCAACTGGTTGCCGAATTGCTTGGGATTGCCCAGATAAACCTCGGCCCGGATGCCCGCTTGGCGCAGATCGCCCACCATCGCCATGTAATCGCCCATGCGGTCACGGTCCATCACGGTCACCACGACCGGCCCGGTGGTATCGGCCGCAACCCGGCCCTTGGCGTGGAGGGCGGCGAGCAGACGGTCCACGCCGATGGAAACGCCGGTGGCCGGCACCTTTTGGCCGGTGAAGCGTTCCACCAAGCCGTCATAACGCCCGCCGCCCGCGACGGAGCCGAACTGGCGCTTGCGGCCTTTTTCGTCGAGGATTTCGAAGGTGAGTTCAGCCTCGTAAACCGGGCCGGTGTAGTAGCCAAGGCCTCGGACAACGCCGGGGTCGATCACGATGCGGTCGGGGCCGTAGCCTTGGGAGGCGAGGAGGGCGGCGATCTGTTCCAGTTCATCGACGCCTTCGCCACCGATCACCGAGGCCCCGACCAGTTCGCGCAGGCGGGCGCAAGTGGCCGCGCCACTGTCACGGCGGGCGTCCATGAAGCCCAGCACCACCTGAGCCTGTTCGTCCGACAGCCCCGCGCCCTTGGTGAAATCCCCGCTTTCATCCTTGCGCCCTGCCCCCAGCAGCGCCCGCACGCCTTTGACGCCCAGACGGTCGATCTTGTCGATGGCGCGCAGCACGATGCCGCGTTCGGCTTCTTTATCCTCGCCCGACAGGCCCGCCACTTCCATCACGCCATTCAGGACTTTGCGGTTGTTCACCCGCACGATGTAATCGCCACGGGGAATGCCCACGACCTCCAGCGCATCCGCCAGCATCGCGCAAATCTCGGCGTCCGCCGCCACAGACCCCGACCCCACCGTATCGGCATCGCATTGATAGAATTGCCGGAACCGCCCCGGACCGGGCTTTTCGTTGCGCCAGACCGGCCCCATCGCATAGCGCCGATAAGGTGACGCCAGATCATTCCGATACTGCGCCGCCACCCGCGCCAAGGGGGCGGTCAGGTCGTAGCGCAGGGCGAGCCAATCTTTATCCTCATCCTGCCACGCAAACACGCCTTCGTTCGGGCGGTCCACGTCGGGCAGGAATTTCCCCAAAGCCTCGACCGTCTCTACCGCGCTCGTCTCTAACGGATCAAAGCCATAGCGATGGTAAACCCCGGCGATCTTGTCCAGCATCGCCTTACGCTCGGTCACTTCCGCGCCGAAATAGTCGCGAAAGCCCTTGGGCGTTTCAGCCTTGGGACGGCGGGGTTTCTGGTCGGCCATGGTGTTCTTGCCCTTCGCTTTTCCTGCCAAAGCCTGTAACGGAAGGGCGATACGCGGGCAAGCGGGCGGGACATGGACCGGCAAGATCAGCTTGAAGAAAAGGTGGCGCATCTGACGCGGGCGGTCGAAGACCTGTCGGATGTGGTGGCAAGGCAGGCCAAGGAGCTGGATCGGCTGACCCGTCTGACGCAGCTTTTGGCCGAACGTGAAGCGGAACGCGAGGCGTCAGGGCTGGAAGGCCCGGCCGCAAACCAGAAGCCGCCGCATTGGTGATGCTGCCCGACCTGCGTCAAACCGTCGCGCTGACCGTGACCTTGGCCCTTGCAACGCTGGGCGGGTTGGCGGCGCAAGCCATGGGGATGCCTTTGGGCCTGCTGATGGGGTCGCTGCTGGTGACGGCAGTGATCACGGCGCTGGATCTGCGGATCAAGGGGCAAGGGCCGGTGATGCCCAACCGTTTTCGCGTGGTTTTCGTGCCGATCATCGGCGTGGCGATTGGCGCGAATTTCACCCCTGCGGTGATCGCCGAAGCCCCCGGTTGGTGGATCACCATGCTGGGGCTGCTGATCTATCTGCCCGTGGCCCATGCCTTGGGGTATTTCCTGTATCGCAAGGTGGGCAAGCTGGACCGGGCCACCGCCTATTGGGGTTCGGTGCCCGGCGGGTTCATCGAAAGTCTGGCGATGGGCGAGGCGGCGGGGGGCCATCCGGCAATTCTGTCGGTGATGCAGTTTCTGCGGCTGGTCTTGACCATCATCGGCGTGCCCTTGGCGTTCGGGTGGCTGACGGGCGCACCCGTGGGTTCTGCATCGGGGGCGCATCTGGGCACGGGGGCCGAGATTGCTTTGCGCGATGTGCTGATCCTGACGGCGGCGGCGGTGGCGGGGGCCTTTATGGGCCGGGCCCTGCATTTGCCGGGCTGGCAAGTGACGGGGCCGATCCTGTTGTCAGGCGTGGCCCATGCGATGGAATGGACGCAGGCCGTGCCGCCCGATTGGATGATTGGCGCGGTGCAGGTGGTGATGGGGGCGGGGCTTGGCGTGCGCTTTGCCGGGCTGCGGGCGGGGGCTGTGGCACGCGCGGCGGCGCTGGCTTGTGTCGTGGCGGGGCTGTTGATGGTCTTGGCCTTGGGCTTTGCGCTAATGTTTTATCGGCTGGTCGATCAGCCCCTTGCGGCGGTTTTTCTGGCCTATGCGCCGGGGGGGCTGGTCGAGATGAGCCTTGTGGCGCTGTCGCTGAAGATGAGCGCGATTTATGTCACCGCGCATCATGTGGCGCGGATCGTGCTTTCGGTGCTTTTGGCCGGAATTGGCAACCGGCTGGGGAATTTCAAAGACTAGGCGCTGGTCCCAAGGGGAAGGGGCCAAGCGACATCTGCCCGTCCTTGATAACAAAGGCCATGTCGATGACCGTGGGGTCGGGGGATTGGGCGGCGTAAGCCTCTAACGCGCGGGCGATGTTGTCGGCGGTGGCCGAGGCGACAAGGCCCGAGGCTTTCAGCGTGTCGGGCAAAAGCTGCCAGTTGCGCAGTTGCAGGTCGATCTGGCCTTGGGGCATGCCGTCGGTGACCGTCAGCGCGCCTTTGGCGAGAAAGCGCAATTCGCCCCATTCGAGGGTCAGGCCGTCGAGTTGCAAGCTTTCCAGTTGCGGTGTGCCTTTCATAAGGCGGCTCAGTTCGCGATCCAGCCCGACCGTCGAGTCCAGATGCAAAAGCCCGATCACCGGCGGCAACGCCGTACCCTGCCCCTCGAGCACGCGCATAAGGCCGGGGTCGGGCGCGAAATCGGTCAGGCGCAGACCGATCCGATAGCTGTTGGGGACATTTTCTTGTTTGTCTATGGCGAAATCGGCGCCGGCGAGTTTCATCACCCAACCCGCCGTCGCATCGGACAGGGCCAGATTTTCGCCAACCAGGGTAACCCGCTCCAAGGGCACGGCCATATTGGGGGCAACGACGACGCTGGCCATCAAACCTTCGCTGGCAAGGGCGAGGGTGTCGCCGTCGACAGTCAGTTGCTGTTCGGGGGGAAGGGCGGCAATGACATGCCAGGGCTTGTAGGAGAGCGCATAGATGCTCAGCCATTCGGCCTGCCATTCCAGCCCCGGCACGGTATAGCGCGGCTCGCCCAGTTGGACGTCAAAGCGGTTGGGAAAGCCCTGAACATTGAGGCGGCTGTATTGCACCTGCGGGTTTTCGGCCAGCCAGTCGCGGGCGGATTTGTCTAGAACATAAGAACCGCCGAACCACCAAGCCGACCATAAGGCGGCGGCCAGACCCACGATCCATGTCAAAGCGCGCATGGCTTGCCCTTTTCTTTCGTCCGTTGCTTAGGGAATATAGGGCAAAGTGAGCAAGGGCCAGCAATGGATCGTGAATTCTGGGTGTTTGGCTATGGGTCGCTGATGTGGGATCCGGGCTTTGCCTTTGTCGAACGGCGGATTGCGCGGCTGGAGGGGTGGCAGCGCCGTTTCTGCATGTGGTCGATCCATTACCGGGGGACGCCGGAAGCGCCGGGTCTGGTGCTGGCGCTGGACCGGGCGGAGGGGGAGTTTTGCGAGGGAATCGCGTTTCGGATTGCGGCGGAGGAAGCGGAGGCAACCCATGCTTTGCTGCAAGAGCGGGAGTTGATTTCCTACGCCTATGCCGAGGCGTTTCTGCCGGTGCGGCTGGCGGGGGGGGAAGAGGTGGAGGCGCTGGCCTATGTGATCAACCAAGGGCATGAGCAATATGCGCGGCACCTTTCAACGGAAGAACAGGCGCAGTTGATTGCGACACGGGCGGGTCAGCGGGGGCCGAACCGGGATTATCTGTGGAACACGGTGGATCATCTGCGGGAATTGGGGATCGAGGATCCGAGGCTTGAGGCGCTGGGCGCGCGGGTCCGTGAATTGGTGGGCCAAGGTTGATGCTTGGCAGGCGGGCCGCCTTGCGCCTATGGTGACGACAAACCAAAAAGGGCAGGCCTAGATGCAAAAGATCAGCACGACGCATGGGGGCTTTGCCCGCCCGGTCAGCCAGCTTTTCATGATGCTGATCGTGATCTTGCTGGTGGTGGGCGGGCTGTGGCTGGCACTGCCTTTGCTGGAGGTGGTGTTTCAGGCGAACCCCTATCTGAATGGCGTGATCGTGGGGGTCTTTGCGATTGGGGTGCTGTCCTGTTTCTGGCAAGTGATTCAGATTTTCCAGTCGGTGACCTGGCTGGATGATTTCGTGCGGGCGCGGCCCGGTTTGGAATACACGGCGGCGCCAAGGCTGCTGGCCCCCTTGGCCGCGCTGCTGGGGGCGCGGGGGGCGAAGACGACGATTTCATCCTCGTCCGCAGCGTCGATCATGGATTCGGTGGCGACACGGGTGGACGAGGCGCGGGACATCACGCGCTATCTGGGCAACTTGCTGATTTTTCTGGGCCTTTTGGGCACGTTCTATGGTCTGGCAACGACGGTTCCTGCGATGGTGGACACGATCCGGGGGCTGACGCCGCAGGAAGGTGAAAGCGGCACGGATGTTTTCTCTAAGCTGATGACGGGGCTGGAATCGCAGTTGGGCGGCATGGGGACGGCGTTTTCATCCTCGCTGTTGGGTCTGGCCGGATCGCTGGTGGTGGGGCTGTTGGAACTGTTTGCCAGCCACGGGCAGAACCGGTTCTACCGCGAGCTTGAGGACTGGATGACGACCATCACCCGTCTGGGCTTTGGCGGGGGCGAGTCCGAGGCGGGCGGTGAAATGGCGCAGGTGGCCGCCGTTCTGGACAGTCTGGCGGGGCAGATGGAGGCCTTGCAGACCCTGCACAGTCAGGCGGAACTGTCGCGCGCCATGCTGGAAGAACGGCTGGGGGCCTTGGTGGACGGCATCGACCGCTTGGCGGTGAACATGGCCGCCAACACCAGCAATCGGACCGAGGGTTTGTTGTCGCGCATGGCCGAAGGGCAAGATCGGCTGGTGGCGGTTCTGGCGCCCGAGGATGGATCGGCTGGGCCGGATGCCGAACAGCGGATGCGGCTGCGGTCAATTGACGTGCAACTGCTGCGGATCTTGGAGGAACTGGCGGCGGGACGGCAGGAAAGCATGACGGAACTGCGCGCCGATCTGGGGGCGTTGACGGCGGCGGTGCGGCAGTTGGCGCGCGGTCCGGCGGGGCGGGTGTAGCATGGGCCTGTCGCGCCGGGGGGCACGGACCGAAGCGCCGACCTGGCCGGGTTTCGTCGATGCGCTGACGACGCTTTTGCTGGTGCTGATGTTCGTGCTGTCGATCTTTGTCGTGACCCAGGCGGTGCTGCGCGACACGATCACCACGCAGGACACGGAACTGGACGCGCTGAATGCGCAGGTGGCGGGGCTGGCCGATGCCTTGGGTCTGGAGCGCAATCGGGCGAAGGGCCTAGAGGATGAACTGGGCCAATTGACCGCCAGTCTGACCGCCTTGCAGGCGGAAAACGCGGCGCAGGCGGGGCAGATCGCGGATTTCACAGCACAGGTGGCCAGCCTTTTGGGCGAACGCGATGCGGCGCGGGGGCAGGTTTCGGAATTGCGGGGCCAGTTGGCTACCGGGGCGGCCGAGGCGGCGGCGCTGCGGGACAAGATTTCGGCATCGGACGCACGGCTGATTGCCCTGACGCTGGACCTTGAGACGCAGCGCAAGAAGGCCGAGGAAACGCTGGTTCTGCTGGCCGCAGCGCAGGCGGCGGCGGAGCAGGCCAAGACCGAGAACCTGAAGGTGCTGGATGAAAAGGATCTGGCGCTGGCGATGGCGCAGACCAAGCTGACCGAGGAACAGAAAAAGGCGGTGGAACAGGCGGCGCAATTGGCGCTGCTGAACGAACAGATCGCCGCATTGCGCGGGCAGTTGGGGGCCTTGCAGGGCTTGCTGGATGCGGCGGCCGAAAAGGACGCGGTGGCCAAGGTTCAGATCGAGGCACTGGGATCGAGCCTGAATTCCGCGCTGGCGCAGGTCGCCAGCGAACAGCGGCGGCGGGCGGAGTTGGAAGAGGCTGAACGCAAGCGGCTGGAGGCCGAGGCGAAGAATCTGGAAAAGTTCCGTTCGGAATTCTTTGGCCAGTTGCGCGAGGTTTTGGGCAACCGTCCGGGCGTGCGCATCGTGGGCGACCGTTTCGTGTTTTCATCCGAGGTGCTGTTCACGCCGGGTTCGGCGACGCTGGCCCCCGAGGGCCGGGCGCAAATTGCCGGGGTTGTGCAGACGCTGAATGGGGCGATTGCCGATATTCCGCCGGGGCTGAACTGGATCATCCGGGTGGACGGGCATACCGACAATGTGCCCCTGTCGGGCGGCGGGGCCTTCCGCGACAATTGGGAATTGTCGCAGGCGCGGGCGCTGTCGGTGGTGCGCTATATGCAGGATGAACTGGGTTTTCCGCCCGACCGTCTGGCGGCGACCGGCTTTGGCGAATGGCAGCCGGTGGTGGCGGGCGAGACGCCGGAGGCACGGGCGCAGAACCGGCGGATCGAGTTGAAGCTGACAGAACGCTAGAGATGCAAAAAGGGCCGGTTTCCCGGCCCTTTCATCGTTTCGGCCTGCCCTTACAGGAAGTCGAAGACCGCCGAGGTTAGCCCCGTCACCCCGTCCAGCGTGGCGACCAGTGTCAGATCATCCGCGCCGATGCCCAAGGCCCCATCCGCCACATGGCGATAGATGGCGGTGCTCGTGCCGTCGTTCAGGATCATCAACTGTGTATCGCCCAGGGTTTCCAGCCCGATGCGCAAGTTCAGGAAGTTGACCAGATCGGTCAGCCCCAGATCGCCGAGGATCGAGTTGACAAAGACCAGCTCATCATCGCTGTTCCAGAGGTCGAGGAAGGTGGTCAGGGTGACAACCGAGTCGATGATCCCATCACCGTCGCCCAGATTGAGCGCCCCGGCATCGAAGGTCAGCGTATCGTCCAGAGTGCTGAAATCGGTGATCGACGTGACGGCCCCCTGCGCGTCGAACAGGAAGCTATCGATCCCGGCCCCGCCGGTCAGGATGTTGTTGCCCAACCCGCCCACCAGCGTGTCATTGCCGTCGCCTCCGTTCAGCGTGTCATTGCCGCCCGCGCCGGTGATCAGGTTCGCCAGTGTGTTGCCCGTACCGGTAAAGTCGCCAATGCCTGTATAGGTCAGGTTTTCCAGATTGGCACCCAGCGTCAGGGTGGCAAGGGTGGTTTGGACCAGATCGGTGCCTTCGTTCAGCAATTCGGTGACGACATCGCCCAGATCATCCAGCACGTAGATATCGTTGCCCAAGCCGCCTTCCAGCGTATCGGCCCCGAGGCCACCGTTCAGCGTATCGGCCAGATCGCCGCCGATGATCAGGTTTGCCAGCGCGTTGCCAGTGCCTTGGAAACTGCCGATGCCCAGATAGGTCAGGTTTTCGATGTTGCCGGTCAGGGTAAAGCTGGCAAGCGTCGTCTCGATCAGGTCGGTGCCTTGGTTCAGCACCTCGGTCACGACATCGCCGATGTTGTCGACGATATAGACATCATCGCCCAAGCCGCCCACCATCGTATCGGCCCCAACCAGACCATCGAGCGTGTCATTGCCGGTGCTGCCGGTGATGAGGTTGGCGAGACCATTGCCGATGCCCTCAAAATCAACCAAGCCGTCGAAGGTGAGGTTTTCAAGGTTGTCGCCCAGGGTATAGCTGGTCAGCGAGGTGATGACCGTATCCAGGCCAGCGCTGGCGGCTTCGGTCACGACGTCATTGATGTTGTCCACCAGATAGCTGTCATCGCCCAGACCACCCAGCAGGGTATCAGCCCCCAGCAGGCCGTTCAGCGTGTCATTGCCAGAACCGCCGGTGATGAGGTTGGCCAGACCGTTGCCGATGCCGTCGAAATCGCCGGTGCCGGTGAAGGTGAGGTTTTCCAGATGATCACCGAGGGTATAGCCCGTCAGCGTGGTGATGATCGTATCGGTCCCGGCGCTGACGGCCTCGGTCACGACATCGCCGATGTTGTCGACCAGATAGCTGTCATCGCCCAAGCCACCCAGCAAGGTATCGGCCCCCAGCAGGCCATCGAGCGTGTCATTGCCCGTGCCGCCGGTGATCAGGTTGGCAAGACCGTTGCCGATGCCTTCGAAATCACCCAAGCCGTCGAAGGTCAGGTTTTCGAGATGGTCGCCCAAGGTATAGCCGGTCAGCGTCGTGATGACGGTATCCAAGCCGGCGCTGGCCGCCTCGGTCACGACGTCATTGATATCATCGACGAGATAGCTGTCATCGCCGAGGCCGCCCAGCAAGGTATCGGCCCCCAGCAGGCCATCGAGCGTGTCATTGCCGGTGCCGCCGGTGATGAGGTTCGCCAGCCCGTTGCCGATGCCTTCGAAATCACCGCTGCCAAGGAAGGTGAGATTTTCCAGATGGGCCCCCAGCGTCAAGCTGGCAAGGGTGGTTTGCACCGTATCAAGGCCTTCGTCGGCGATTTCGGTCACGACATCGCCAATGTCATCGACGACATAGGTGTCGTCGCCATCCCCACCGATCAGCGTGTCCAGACCGCCCAGACCGTCCAGTATGTCGTTGGCGATGCCGCCGCTGAGCAGGTTGTTCAGGATGTTGCCGGTGCCGGTGAAATCGTCGTCGCCGGTATAGATCAGCACCTCGACATTCGCGGCAAGGGTCAGGCTAGAGAGCGCGGTTTCGATGGTGTCCATCCCCTCGGCCAGCGCTTCGGTCACGACATCGGCGGCATCATCGACGACATACAGATCGTCGCCCGCGCCGCCGATCAAAGTGTCGATGCCCCCCAAGCCGTTCAGATCATCGTCGTCATCCCCGCCGGTGATGACATTGGCCAAGGCATTGCCCAGACCGACGAAGTTCCCGTTGCCGGTATAGGTCAGATTTTCCAGATTCGCGCCCAGCGTATAGCTGCCCAGCGCGGTTTCGACAGTATCCGTGCCGCCGTCTGTGTCTTCGGTGATCACATCACCCGCATCGACCGCCAGATAGATGTCGTTCCCCGCGCCGCCCGTCAGGCTGTCGTCCCCGGCACCGCCCATCAGGCTGTCGTCGCCATCGCCGCCGGTCAGCGTGTCATGCCCACCCGCGCCGGAAAGCAGGTCGTTGCCGGCACCGCCCAGGATCACGTTGGCCTCGGCATTGCCGGTGCCGGTGAAATTGCCCGTGCCGGTGAAGGTCAGGTTTTCCAGATTGTCGCCCAAGGTCAGGCTGGCCGCCGTGGTCAGCACCGAGTCGATGCCCGCGCCCGCGCCTTCGACAATTGTATCGCCTGCGACATCGACCAGATAGGTGTCGTCCCCCGTCCCGCCGGTCAGCGTATCAACGCCCGCGCCGCCATCCAATGTGTCGTTCCCCGCGCCGCCCGTAATTTCATTGGCCAAGGCGTTGCCCGTGCCGGCAAAGTTGCCCGTGCCGGTAAAGGTCAGGTTTTCGATATTTGCCGACAGAGACAGGCTGGCCAGCGTCGTTTGCACCAGATCGGTGCCTTCGCCCAGCGCCTCAATCACGGCATCGCCCGCATCATCAACGACAAAAATGTCGTTGCCAGCGCCACCTGTCATACTGTCGGCCCCGGTGCCGCCATCCAGGCTGTCATTCCCAGCACCACCGTTCAACGTATCGGCCCCGCCGCCACCGCCCAAGCTGTCATTGCCCGCCGCGCCGGTGATGAGGTTGGCCAAGGCATTGCCCGTGCCGGTGAAATTGCCCGTGCCGGTGAAGGTCAGGTTTTCGATTTCGGCCCCAAGGGTAAGGCTGGCAAGCGTGGTCTGGATCAGGTCGATCCCTTCGCCCGCCAGTTCAGTCACCGCATCGCCCGCGTCATCGACGACATAGGTGTCGTTGCCCGCACCGCCCGCCAGCGCATCGGCGCCTGTGCCACCATCCAGCAGATCATTCCCCGCACCGCCGGTGAGGCTGTCGAGCCCGGCGCCACCCAGCAGCGTATCCTGACCGCCGCCGCCGTTGATCGTGTCATTGCCCACCCGGCCCGAAAGCGTGTTTGATCCGGCATTCCCGGTGATCACATTGGCCAGTCCGTTGCCATTGCCGGTCAGGTTGCCGTTGCCGGTGAGAACCAGATTCTCAAGATTGGCACCGAGCGTGAAGTTGACCGAGGCCCGGACGGTATCAGTCCCACCGCTTGTATTGGACGATTCAATGACCTTGTCCTTGATGGCATTCACCACATAGGTGTCATTGCCAAAGCCGCCGAACATTTTGTCCAGCCCCTTGCCGCCGTCCAGACGATCATTCCCTTTGCCCCCATACAGAATGTCTTTCCCGCCGAGGCCCAGCACTGTGTCATTGCCTTGGGTCACCCCGAGCAAGTTCTTTTTGCCATTGGGCGCAATCAGCCCGTCACCGGCGCGATGAATGAAGTCTCCGCCCTTGGTGCCACGAATTCTTGCCATCAGAACCTCCTCTGTCCAACGAAAGCCCGCGACGGCGGGCAGGGTTGCCTCGACAAATCACACTCAACCTTAACGTGAGTATAACGGCAACAAAAATCTTTCGGTGAAATCTTTCAAAGATTTAGTCAACGCAGACCAATTTCGGCCAAGGCCTGTGCCAAGGCAGGGGGAAGTTTCTCTTCCGCCTTGCGGCCCTCGGGCAGATCGCGGGGGCTTTCGTCGGGTTTCAGATAACGCCAGCCCTGAAAGGCGCGGCGGGGGGCGGCTTCGGTGCGGATAACGCGGGAATCGAGCCTGAGCGCACAACGTTCAATGCCATCACCGCCGCGCACCGCCTCTAGGCCCAAAAGCCTTTGACGGCAGAGGATGACGCCCTTGATGACCCAATAAAGCGAGCCACCGTCCAGCAATTCCGCCTCGCGTTTGGGCCACATGCGGGTGACATGCACGCTTTCACCGGCGGGCCATTGGCCGCGGTGGCTGGCGATCCAATCGGTCAGATCTTCGACCGATTCGGCACCGACGCAGAGTTTCAGGATGTTCACATGCCCCATGCGGCGAACATAGCGGGCCGATGGCCGAGGGCAAGACTTGCCCGACTGCGCCAAGAGGCCTATCTTGGGCGTCCCGCCCAGCCAGCCCCGAAGGATTGTGTGATGTCCCGTTTTGCCGCGCCGATTGCCGAACAGATTTGGGACATGAAGTACCGGCTGAAGGATGCCGAGGGACGGCCTTTGGATGCGACGCTGGAGGAGACTTGGCAGCGGATCGCCAAGGCGCTTGCGGCGGTGGAGGCAGAGCCTGCGGTTTGGGAGCCGCGTTTTCAGGCGGCCTTGCAGGATTTCCGCTTTCTGCCCGCCGGGCGGGTGACGGCGGGGGCGGGGACGGAGCGTTCGGTGACGCTGTTCAACTGCTTTGTGATGGGCACGGTGCCCGACAATATGGGCGGCATTTTCGAAAATTTGAAAGAGGCGGCCCTGACGATGCAGCAGGGCGGCGGCATCGGTTATGATTTTTCGACGATCCGGCCCAAGGGGGCGGTGGTAAAAGGCGTGGCGGCAGATGCAAGCGGGCCTTTGTCGTTCATGGATGTGTGGGATTCGATGTGCCGGACGATCATGTCGGCGGGCAGCCGTCGTGGGGCGATGATGGCGACGCTGCGCTGTGATCACCCGGACATTGAGGCCTTCATTGACGCGAAGAAAGACGCGAACCGGCTGAGGATGTTCAATCTGTCGGTGCTGGTGACGGATGCTTTCATGGCGGCGGTCAAGGACAACGGGCCTTGGGATCTGCGGTTTGGGGGCCAAGTCTACCGGACGCTGGCGGCGCGGGATCTGTGGAACAAGATCATGCGGTCCACCTATGAGGTGGCGGAACCGGGTGTGATTTTCATCGACCGTATCAACCGGATGAACAACCTGTGGTATGCTGAGACGATCAGCGCCACAAATCCATGTGGTGAGCAGCCCCTGCCCCCCTATGGCGCTTGCCTGCTGGGGTCGATCAATCTGGCGCGGCTGGTAAACGATCCTTTCGGCCCCAAGGCGGCGTTGGATAGGCAGGCCTTGGACGATCTGACGCGGACCGCTGTGCGGATGATGGACAATGTGGTGGATGCGTCCCGTTTCCCCCTGCCCCAGCAAGAGGCTGAGGCCAAGGCCAAGCGGCGGATTGGGTTGGGCGTCACGGGGCTGGCGGATGCGCTGTTGATGACGGGCCTGCGTTATGGCTCGGATGAGGCGGCCAAGCAGACCGAAGTCTGGCTGCACGCGATGGCGCGGGCGGCCTATCTGGCGTCGGTTGATCTGGCGCGGGAAAAGGGGGCGTTTCCGCTGTTTGAGGCGGAGCCGTTCTTAGCCTCGGGCAATATGGCCGGGATGGACGAGGATGTGCGGGAAGCGATCCGCCAGCATGGCATTCGCAATGCTTTGCTGACCTCGATCGCGCCGACCGGGACGATCAGCCTTTATGCGGGGAATGTGTCTTCGGGGATCGAGCCGGTCTTTGCCTATGCCTATACGCGCAAGGTGCTGCAAAAGGACGGGTCGCGGACGGAGGAAGAGGTGGTGGATTACGCGGTGCAGATGTGGCGCGATCTGAAGGGGGATGCGCCCCTGCCCGCGCATTTCGTGAATGCGCAGACCCTGCCGCCCTTGGACCATGTGAAGATGCAGGCGGCGGCGCAGAAATGGGTGGATTCTTCGATTTCCAAGACGATCAACTGCCCGGAAGACATCAGCTTTGACGATTTCAAGGATGTCTATATGGCCGCCTGGGATATGGGTTGCAAAGGCTGCACCACCTATCGGCCCAATGCGGTGACGGGGTCGGTTCTGTCGGTGGAAGCGCCGAAGGAACAGGATCTGTCGCAACCTTTGGACCGGCCGCAAGCCTTGGAAGGACAGACCTATAAGGTGAAATGGCCGGGCAGCGAACATGCGCTGTATATTACCTTGAACGATATCATCACCGACGGGCGGCGGCAGCCGTTTGAGGTGTTCATCAATTCCAAGAACATGGAGCATTTCGCCTGGACGGTCGGCCTGACGCGGATGATTTCGGCGGTATTCCGGCGGGGGGGCGATGTGTCCTTTGTGGTAGAAGAGCTGAAAGCCGTCTTTGACCCGCGCGGGGGGGCGTGGATGGAGGGACGGTATATCCCTTCCATTTTGGCCGCGATTGGCGGGGTGATCGAACAGCATCTGATCCATATCGGTTTCATTCCGGGCGAGGGTCTGGGTCTGAAATCCGACCCGAAAGCGCTAGCGCCCAAGCCGGGGCAAGCCTGTGAAAACTGCGGGAGCCATGATCTGCGGATGGTCGAAGGCTGCATGACCTGTGGGTCGTGCGGGTTTTCGAAATGTGGATAGCGTCGCGGATTTGATCAAACCCTGACGCAAACAGGCTGGACGGGGCTGGGCTCTGGTGGCAGGCTTTGGGCCAAACCAATGGGGGCCGCGATGATTGAAAAGCGTCAGTTCTATATCAACGGGGCCTGGGTCAACCCGGCCAGCCAGCGCGATTGCGATGTGATTGATCCCTCCACCGAAGAGGTCTGCGCGGTGATCTCGCTGGGTGATCAGGCGGATACCGATGCCGCGGTTGCGGCGGCCAAGGCGGCCTTTCCAGGCTGGGCCACGACCGCGCCCGAGGTGCGGGCGGGCTATGTTCGGGGGATTCTGGCGCAGTTTGAAAAGCGTGCCGATGAAATGGCCGCGGCGATCAGTCTGGAAATGGGCGCACCGATTGACATGGCGCTGAGTGATCAGGCGGCTTGCCTGCCCTGGCATCTGAAGAATTTCCTGACCGCCTTTGAGCATATGGAATGGGTGCGGCCGCTTGGCCCCCATGCGCCGAACGACCGGATTGCGATGGAGCCGATTGGCGTGGTGGGGCTGATCACGCCTTGGAACTGGCCGATGAACCAAGTGACGCTGAAGGTGATTCCGGCGATGTTGGCGGGCTGCACCTGCGTTCTGAAACCATCGGAAGAATCGCCGCTGTCGTCCTTGCTGTTCGCCGAATTCTGCCATGATGCCGGGGTTCCGGCGGGGGTGTTCAATCTGGTCAACGGTGATGGTCCGGGTGTGGGCAGCCAGCTTTCGGCGCATCCCGATGTGGAAATGATCAGCTTTACCGGATCGACGCGGGCCGGGCGGGCAATTTCGGCCACGGCGGCGCAGACCTTGAAGCGGGTGACGCTGGAGCTGGGCGGCAAAGGGGCGAACCTGATTTTCGCCGATGCCGATGCCAAGGCGGTGGAGCGGGGGGTGCGTCATATGATGAACAACTCGGGCCAGTCCTGCAACGCCCCCAGCCGGATGCTGGTGGAACGCGCCGTCTATGATCAGGCGGTGGAAAAGGCGGCGGAACTGGCGAGTGCCATCAAGGTGGGACCCGCGTCAGAACCCGGTCGGCATATCGGGCCGGTGGTGAACAAGCGGCAGTGGGATCAGATTCAGGGCTATATTCAAAAAGGCATCAGCGAAGGGGCGCGGCTGGTGGCGGGCGGTCTGGGCCTGCCCGAGGGGCTGAACAAAGGCTTTTACGTGCGGCCGACGGTCTTTGCCGATGTGACGCCGGGCATGACGATTGAGCGCGAGGAAATCTTTGGTCCGGTCCTGTCGATCATCCCCTTTGACACCGAGGAAGAGGCGGTTCGCATTGCGAATGATACGCCCTATGGGCTGACCAATTATGTCCAGTCGCAGGACGGCGCGCGGCGGAACCGTCTGGCGCGGGCCTTGCGGTCGGGGATGGTGGAAATGAACGGCAAATCGCGGGGGGCGGGATCGCCCTTTGGCGGGATCAAGGCCAGCGGTCGGGCACGGGAAGGCGGGCATTGGGGGATTGAGGAATTCCTTGAGGCGAAGGCCATTTCGGGCTGGGATTCGGCGCAGGACATCGCCGCCGAATGAGGGTCGCGGCGCTTGCCGATATCCACGGCAATGCCGATGCTTTGCGCGCCGTGATGGCGGATCTGGCGGGGTTTGCGCCGGATCTGGTGGTGAACCTTGGGGATTGCCTGTCGGGGCCGTGTTTCGCGGGGGAAACGGCGGATCTTTTGGTGGCAACGGGCTGGCCGACGGTGCGGGGCAACCATGACCGTTGGTTGGTGGAAGGGCCGGGGGAATGGGAGCACTATGCGCTGCCGGAACTGACGCCCATGCATCTGAACTGGGTGGCAACCTTGCCCGCGACTTTGGTGGTCGAGGAACTGTTTCTGTGCCACGCCTGCCCGCAGGATGATCTGACCTATTGGCTGCATGGGGTGGCGGACGGGGCGCTGACGCAGGCCCCTTTGGCACGGGTCGCAGCGCGGGCCGAGGGGTTGGGGCAGTCGTTGTTGCTTTGCGGGCATAGCCATGTGGCGCAGGCGGTGCGGCTGCCGGATGGGCGGCTGGTGGTGAACCCGGGGGCGGTGGGCTGTCCGGGTTATGAGGATGACCACGCGCCGATGCACCGGGTTCAGGCGGGGACGCCCCATGCGCGCTATGCCTTGCTTGACCGCAAGGGTGCGGATTGGTCGGTGACGTTTCGGATGGTGCCCTATGACACGGGGCGCGTGGTGGCGCGGGCGCGGGCATTGGGGGCGCAGGACTGGGCGAATGTGTTGGGGACGGGGTGGTTATAGGATGGGCCATTGGCCCATCTTTGGCTTTGGGCGATGGGCAGATTGCTCATCCTACCGGGGGGCGGCAGCCCTTTGCAGGCGGTCGTTGATGGCGAGCCCCAGCCCGTCGCGGGGCACGGGTGCAAAGGCGATCTGACCGCCCGGCCCGGCCAAGGCATCGGCCTTTCGCAGCATGTCGAACAGGTTGCAGGCGGCATCGGTCAGGCTTCCCACGACAGAGAGGTTCAGATCGGCCCCGGCGCATTTCGGCCCAAACCCGACCCATATGGCCCCCTTGGGCCGTTCCGTGGCATTCAACACCACGCCTGCGCCCGGCGCATAGTGTGAGGCCAATTGCCCCGGCGCGGTGATGCCTTCGCCAGCTGTCGCCAGCTTTTGGCCTAGAACGCCCTCAATCTCCTCTACCCCGATGCCGCCGGGGCGCAGCAGGCGGGGCGGGCCGTCGGCCAGTCCGATGATGGTGGATTCGACGCCCACGGTGCAGGCCCCGCCATCCAGAACGGCAGCGATCCGGCCCGAGAGACCGTCCAGCACATGGGTCGCTGTGGTGGATGAAACCCGCCCCGAGGGGTTGGCGGAAGGGGCGGCCAAGGGGCCGTCGAAAGCGGTTAGCAGAGCCTGC
This sequence comes from Neogemmobacter tilapiae, assembly GCF_014652215.1. Taxonomy (GTDB): domain Bacteria; phylum Pseudomonadota; class Alphaproteobacteria; order Rhodobacterales; family Rhodobacteraceae; genus Neogemmobacter; species Neogemmobacter tilapiae. Next base: position 60,789 of record NZ_BMYJ01000013.1, read on the forward strand.
GCCAAGCGATGCGCCGGTTGGCGAAGGGCGACGCTGGGCAGGCCCGCCGTGACCAAAGGCGAAAGGCCCGCGCCATCGTGCAAGGGCAGGACCAGCGTCAAAGGCCCCGGCCAGAAGGCGGCCATCAGGGCGCGAGCCTGATCGGAAACATGCGCATAAAGCGCGGCCTGATCGGTCTTGGCCAAATGCACGATCAGCGGGTTGAACGATGGCCGCCCCTTGGCGGTATAGATCGCGGCCACGGCCTGATCCGAGCGCGCATCGCCTGCCAGACCATAGACCGTCTCGGTCGGGATCGCCACAAGCGCGCCCTGCGACAACAGGGCGGCCGCGCGGGCGATGCCCTTGGCATCTGGCGAAAGAACCTCTGTCATCCATCCCATCCTTCAACAAAACCGCCTTATCCGCCATGACGCCCTTTGCCAAGCCGCCGCCCCTGCCCCATATTGATAGGAAAGGAGATTTCGCCATGAACACCGTCGACGCCCTTGAGGCCAGCGCGCTGCCCTGTGCGGGGGCCGTTCATGCCGATGATTGCGCGCCCGCAACGGTGGAAAGCGAGCCATTGCCCGCCGCTGTCGCCCGCGTTCCGGTCGAGGAAAAGGGGCCGGCCCGTTGGGCCTATGAGCGGTTGATCCTGTATATCCGCAACTTTGAAAAACAGCTGAACCCCGATCAAGAGGTGGCGATGGGCTTTACCGGGGGTGAGGCGGGGGTGCTGCGGATTGAAGGGCTGGGCTATTTTGACCCGGATATCGTCACCTTTTACGGCGAGGATGACAGCGGGCTGCGGACGCAGTTGATCCAGCATGTCAGCCAGTTGAACGTCATCCTGCGCGCCCTGCCGCGCGCGAGCGATGCCGAACCGGCGCGGCGGATCGGATTTCAGCTGTCGCGCCAGTTCGACAAGGGCGCGGACAGTGCGACAGAAGGGGCCGGACCCCCGTGACAGGCGGTGATTCTTGCTTTATGGCCGATGGCAAGCACGTTGACGGGAGAGTGACGACATGGCCGAACACAAGCATGGCAGCATGGATATCCGCGACCACGAGAAAACCTTTGCGGGTTTCCTTCGGTTGGTCACTTGGGGTGCGGGCATCAGCATCGGCATCGTGATCTTCATGGCCCTGGCCAACGCCTGAGTTTCCCGATGCGCATTTTCCGCCTGATCGCTGGCCTTTCGCTGGCCCTTTTTGTCGCCGCCTGCGGGGGGGCTGACAACAAATTCGCGCCCGAAGATCAGGTTCAGGCGGCGCGCTATGTGCATGATGGGCCAACGGCGATCACGCTTTACACCGTGCTGCGCAAGTCGAACGGGTCGGGGGCGCATTCGGGGCTTTTGATCAATGCCAGCGAAAGGGTCATGTTCGATCCGGCGGGCAGTTTCTATCACCCGAACCTGCCCGAACGGCATGATGTGCATTTCGGCATGTCGCCGAAGGTGGTGGATTTCTACATCGACTATCATGCGCGTGAGACGTTTGATGTGGTGGAACAGACGGTTGTGGTACCGCCGGGCGTGGCGCAGCTGATCTATCAGCGGGCGCTGGCGAATGGGGCGACGCCCAAGGCGATGTGCGCGAACCATATCAGCGCGATCCTGTCGGGGGTTCCTGGCTTTGAATCGATCAAGCAGACCTGGGGTCCGCGGACGCTGATGCAGGACTTTGACAAGATTCCGGGCGTGCAAAAGCGGGTGATCACCGATGATGACGCCGACAAGAACCACGGGGTGTTGATCCGGCAATCGGCGGAAGACATCCGCTAGGGCGAAGCCTTTGCAGAAACGTCACATTCGGCTAGGCTGACCCAAGGGTCAGGCAAAAGGAACCGCATCTTGGGCACATGTTGCGGCCTTGTTCTGGCCGGGGGCGAAGGCCGCCGGATGGGCGGTGCCGACAAGGCCCTGCTGCCCTTGGGCGGAAAACCCCTGCTGGATCATGTTCTGGGCCGTCTTGCCCCACAGGTGGATCTTGTCGCGATTTCCGCCAATGGCGCGGCGGGGCGTTTTGCAGCGTGGGGCCTGCCGGTTCTGGCGGATGAACAGGTGATGGGGCCTTTGGCAGGGGTTCTGGCGGGGCTGCGTTGGGCCGCGCAAAAGGGGGGCGAAAGCCTGCTGACGGTGGCGGTGGACAGCCCGTTCTTTCCCGGCGATCTGGCGGTGCGCCTGGGGGCGGCCCCGGCGATGGCCGCCTGGCAGGGGCGTTTGCATCCGACCTTTGCGGTTTGGCCCGTGACCCTTGCGCCGCTTTTGGCCGAGGAATTGGCCCAAGGCCATGCGCGGCTGCGGGATTTTGCGGCGCTGACCGGGGCACGGGTTGTCGATTTCGGGGCAAGGGGCGAGGATCCGTTCCGCAACCTGAACAGCCCGGCCGATCTGGCCGAGGCGGAGGGGTTGCTTTGAGCCCATCATTCACCATCCTGACCGGCCTGCCTACCGAATTGCGCAGCGAAGCGGTGTCAATCTATTGGCAGGCTTTTGGTGGCAAGCTGGGCCGCGTGTTGGGGCCGGAAGATCGCGCGACGGTTTTTCTGCAAGAAACGATGAGCGCGCGGAACTGTCTGGTGGCTGTGTCACCCGAAGGGGTTTTGTTGGGTATCGCGGGTTTCAAGACGGCACAGGGGGCCTTTACCGGCGGCAGTCCGGCGTTGTTGCGGCGGGTTTATGGGCGCTGGGGCGCGCTTTGGCGGCAGGGCGTGTTGCGGCTTTTGGAAAGCGACACCGACAATCGCCGCTTTCTGGTGGACGGCATCTGCGTGCGGCGCGAACAGCGGGGGCTGGGCGTCGGCACGGCGCTGCTGGAGGGGCTTTGCGCCGAGGCGCGGCAGCGTGGCTATGCCGCGATCCGGCTGGATGTGGTCGATACCAACTGGCGCGCAAGGGCGCTGTATGAACGGCAGGGGTTTCTGGCGGTGGGGGATACGCCCATCGGCTGGCTGCGGCATGTCTTCGGCTTTGCCGCCGCCACTACGATGGTGAAGCCGCTGGACACAAAGGCCGATGCGCCGCCGCGCGGGCAAGCGATCCGCCCGGTCGAAGCCGCCGAATAGCCTAGTCGAAGGTTCCCGACACCCGCCCGATCAGCATGAAAGCCCGCGCCGAGCGGCTGTGGGCCAAGGCTTCCATTTCGCCATCCACCGCCTCGGGTTCAAAGGCCGCCAGGGTTTTATCAAAGGTGCGCAGGAAATGGTGACAGGCATCGCGAAAGACGGGGTCTTCTTTCATCCGCTTGCCCACTTGGTGCAGCGCCTCTTCGTCATGGATCCCACCCAAGGCCGCAACAGGCTGGCCCCGTTCACCCGCAGCGAAGCGGCGCCAGATGGGGGCGGGCGCGGTGATGGGGGTCAGATCATCCATATAGATGCCTTCCTGCGACAGCAGGGTCAGCACATCCTGCGCCGCGCGGATCATCTTGGCTGTGCGGGGATCGTCCAGCGCCAAACGCAATGCCCGGAAACCGTCCTTGTCTTCCGGTCCTTCGGGGAAATCGAGGGCCTTGATGAAATCTTCGACCGACATCGCCGGGCGCAAGGGTTCGGCCGACATGCCCAAGGCGAGTGAGGGTTGTTCTTCGGCCTGCGCCACAGGTTTGCGTTCCACCGTCTCGCGCCGCGCAGGCTCGACCGGACGCCGTTCGCCGCTGCCAACAACCCGCGCCACGCCCTGCTGCGCCTGCATCGCGCGCAAAGCATCCAGCGCAGAGCGCAAGGCATCCGCCTCGTCCCGCAACTGGCGCACCTGCCGCAAGCCTGTGAGGACCGCCAGAATCAGCGCGAGTGGCCCGAGTGCGGCCAAAAGCAGGGTTCCGATGCCACCGCCCCAACCCGACCAGACCACGCTGATCAGCCAGACCAGCCCGCCCAGCGCCGCCAAAAGCTCGGCCCAGGCCAAGCCATCGACCGCGCCCTGGCCTTTGGGCCGACCCAGACCTGAAAACCGTTCCCGCAGATCGGGCATACCCCCGCGCCCCCGCCTCGGTTCAGATGAATTTCACGCTGAGAATTTCATAGCTGCGCTGGCCGCCCGGCGAGTTGAATTCGACCGAGTCGCCTTCTTCCTTGCCAATCAAGGCCCGCGCCAAGGGGGAACGCATGTTCAAAAGGCCGCGTTCAATGTCGGCCTCGACCTCACCCACAATCTGATAGGTCTTTTCCTCGTCGCTGTCCTCATCGACCAGCCGCACCGTCGCGCCGAACTTGATCGCGCCGGAAAATTTCGACGGGTCAATCACCTCGGCCAGCGACAGGATCGCCTCTAGTTCCTTGATCCGGCCCTCGATAAAGCTCTGTTTTTCGCGCGCCGAATGGTATTCGGCGTTTTCCGAAAGATCGCCCAGTTCACGCGCCTCGGCAATGGCGCGGATCACCGACGGGCGTTCCACCGATTTCAGCATCTTCAGCTCTTCATCCAGCGCGGTGAAACCCGCCCGGGTCATCGGGATCTTTTCCATGGACCTACATCTGCAAAAACAAGGTCACGGCCCTTTCGGGGCCATGACCTTTGCCTCATCCGTTCCTAACCTGCCCCGAAGCCCCACAGGATTGCAAGGGGCATCGCTGGGCCTATGGTCCGCGTCGGCAAAGACGTGACGTTTCAGCACCCCAAAGCGCCGCGTTCGGATTGACCCCGGCTTTTTCCCTGCGATAACCGGGTTTGATCAGCCACGCAAAGGACAGCCAGGATGACCGGGATCACACGCGAAGCGATGGAATATGACGTGGTCATCGTGGGGGGCGGTCCGGCGGGGCTTTCGGCGGCGATCCGGTTGAAGCAGTTGGATGCTGATCTTTCGGTCGTGCTGCTGGAAAAAGGGTCCGAGGTTGGGGCGCATATCCTGTCGGGCGCGGTGCTGGACCCGGTGGGTCTGGACAAGCTGATCCCCGATTGGCGGGAAAAGGGTGCGCCGATCAAGACCGAAGTGACGCAGGACAACTTCTATCTGCTGGGACCGGCGGGGCAAATCCGCATTCCAAATTTCCCGATGCCGCCCTTGATGAACAACCACGGCAATTACATCGTCAGCATGGCGAATGTCTGCCGCTGGATGGCGTCACAGGCCGAGGCTTTGGGGGTTGAGATTTTCCCCGGAATGGCCTGTTCGGAACTGGTGATGGACGGCGACCGGGTGGCGGGCGTCGTGGCGGGTGAATTCGGGCGCGATCCAGCAACGGGGGAACCGGGGCCGAATTACGAGCCGGGGATGGAGCTGCGGGGGAAATATGTCTTCCTTGCGGAAGGGGTTCGGGGTTCGCTGACGAAACAGGTGATTGCCCGCTATAAACTGGACGCCGACGCCCAGCCGCAGAAATACGGTCTCGGGATGAAAGAGATCTGGGAGATTGACCCGGCCAAGCATCGTCTTGGGACGGTGACCCATACGATGGGCTGGCCCTTGGGCAGCAATGCGGGGGGCGGGTCGTTCATCTATCATCTGGAAAACAATCAGGTTTATGTGGGCTTTGTCGTCCACCTGAACTATGAAAACCCCCACCTTTACCCCTATATGGAATTCCAGCGGTTCAAGCATCATCCGATGGTGGCCGAGTTGCTGAAAGGCGGTAAGCGCATTGCCTACGGCGCGCGGGCGATTACCGAGGGCGGCTGGCAGTCGATGCCCAAACTGGTGGCCCCCGGTGTGGCGCTGCTGGGCTGTGCGGCGGGGATGGTGAACGTGCCGCGGATCAAGGGCAACCACAATGCGATGCTGTCGGGCATGGATGCCGCCGAGGCGGCCTTTGTGGCGATCAAAGCGGGGCGCGCTGGCGATGAACTGGCGGATTACGAAACGCTGGTGCGCACGGGGCCGATTGCCGCCGATCTGAAAAAGGTGCGGAACGTGAAACCCTTGTGGTCGCGTTTCGGGCTTGTCGCCTCGCTGTTGGGCGGTGGGATCGACATGTGGGCCAACACCTTTGGCTTGACCGTTTTTGGCACGCTGAAACATGGCAAGACCGACGCGGCGGCAACGGGTAAAGCCCGCGACTTCGCCCCCATCGACTATCCCAAACCCGATGGCGTGCTGTCGTTCGACCGTCTGACCAACGTCGCCTATTCGGCCACCAACCACAACGAAGACCAACCCGCCCATCTGAAGCTGCGCGATGCCTCGATCCCTATTGCGGTAAACCTGCCCGAATATGCCGAACCCGCGCAGCGATACTGCCCGGCGGGGGTTTACGAGGTGGTGACCGAAGGCGGTCAGCCGCGCTTTCAGATCAATTTCCAGAACTGCGTGCATTGCAAGACCTGCGACATCAAGGATCCGTCGCAGAACATCGTCTGGACGGTGCCCCAAGGCGGCGATGGGCCGAATTACCCGAATATGTAGGCTGACTTTTGCGCGAGTGGGCCCCAGCCCGCATTGCCCTTGCCGTTGCAGGCCGTTAGTTTTGGTCGATGGGTAGGGAGTATCCGATGAAGGCATTGCTGCGTTCCACCGCGCTGGGGTTGCTTCTGGCACTGAATCTGTCGCCGGTCGCGGCGCAAGACACTGTGCCCGAGGATGGCCTGAATGCCGGGGCCTATCTGGCCGCCCGCACGGCTGGCACGGCCCGCGCCTTTGATCAGGCGGCGCGCTGGTATGAAACCGCGCTACAAGCCGACCCGGAAAATCCGCTGCTGCAAGAAGGCACGATCCTGTCGATGCTGGCCGCCGACCAGACCGAGGGGGCCATCGAAAAATCTAAGGCCTTGGGCGACAAGGCCCTGTCGCATCAGGTGGCGCTGATTGCGCTTTTGGCCGATCAGGCGCAGCGCGAAGATTACGAGGCGATCATTGCCGCTGCCGATGCGGGGCATGATCTGGCCCCGCTGCTGGACGATCTGACGGTCGGCTGGGCGCATCTGGGCGCAGGGCGGATGTCGGATGCCCAAGCGGCTTTTGACACACTGGCGCAACGCCCCGAAGCGCGGGTTTTTGCAGAGTTTCACAAGGCCTTGGCCTTGGCCTCGGTCGGCGATTTTGAAGGGGCCGAGGCGATCTATGCCGGGCCTGCGGGCGAGAATATCGAAGGTCTGCGCCGGGCGGTTTTGGCGCGTGTCCAGGGTCTGAGCCAATTGGAACGCAACCCCGAAGCTGTGGCCATTCTGGACCGGGTTTTCGTGCCCGGACAAGACCCCGAAATCGCGGTGCTGCGCGCGCGGCTGGAGGCGGGGGAGCCGGTTCCCTTTGATGTGGTGAGCAATGCGCGGGACGGTATCGCCGAGGTTTTCTTTACGCTTGCCGTCGCGCTGAATGGCGAAGTTGAGGACACTTCAACGCTGGTTCACGCAAGGATCGCGGCTTGGCTGCGGCCGGATCATACCGAGGCCCAGTTGCTGGCCGCGGGTCTTTTGAACCGGCTGGAACAGCCGGAACTGGCGATTGCCACCTATGCCCGTGTTTCGCCGGATGATCCGGCTTTTCATGTGGCCGAAGTGGGTCGGGCCCAGGCCTTGCTGGAAACCGAGCAAACCGAGGCCGCGATTGAGGTTCTGAAAGCCTTGGCCCGCAGCCATGGGCAAATCGTGGGTGTCCAGCAGGAACTGGGCACGCTGCTGCGCCGGGAAGAGCGCCATGAAGAGGCGGTGGTCGCCTATGATGCGGCGATCAAACTGCTGGGGGATGCGCCCAAAAGCACCGATTGGGATCTGTTCTTTGCGCGGGGCATCTGCCACGAACGGCAAAAGCGTTGGGAGTTGGCCGAAGCCGATTTCCGCAAAGCCTTGGAACTTTCGCCGAACCGGCCCGAGGTGCTGAATTATCTGGGCTATTCGCTGCTGGAAATGAACACCCGTCTGGACGAAGCGATGGGGCTGATCGAACAGGCCGTCGCGGCGCAGCCCGATGCGGGCTATATCGTCGACAGTCTGGCCTGGGGCTATTACCGGCTGGGCCGCTATCAGGATGCGCTCGAACCGATGGAACGGGCATCGTTGCTGGAACCGGTGGATCCTGTGGTGACCGACCATCTTGGCGATGTCTATTGGGCGGTCGGGCGGCAGCTTGAGGCGCGGTTCCAATGGCGCCGGGCGCTGTCCTTTGAGCCTGAGGAAAAGGACGCAGCCCGTATCCGCCGGAAGCTGGAGGTCGGCCTGGATGCCGTGCTGGCCGAAGAAGGGGCCAAGCCGATTGCCGAACAGACGGCGAATGGAAACTAAGGCTTTTCGGGAATTTGCCCCAGCGAAGATCAATCTTTGCCTGCATGTGACGGGGCAAAGGGCCGATGGCTATCACCTGCTGGATTCGCTGGTGGTCTTTGCCCGCGATGCCGGGGATTGGATCAATGTCGAACCCGGGGACAATTTGTCGCTGACCGTGACCGGCCCGCGCGGGGCGGGGCTTTCGGCGGGGGATGACAATCTGGTGCTGCGCGCCGCTCGCCGTTTTGCCAGCCCAAAGGGGGCGCGGATCACGCTGGAAAAACATCTGCCCACCGCGTCAGGCATCGGGGGCGGATCATCGGATGCCGCCGCGACCTTGCGCGCCCTGTCGCGATTGTGGGCCATGCCGCTGCCCGAGGTTGCGGATGTTCTGAAACTGGGGGCCGATGTTCCGGTCTGCCTGAACCCCTCGGCGCTGCGGATGCAGGGGGTGGGCGAAGGGTTGACCGCCGTCAACCTGCCCCCTGTCTGGGCCGTTCTGGCCAATCCCGGCGTCGCCATCCCGACGCCGCAAGTCTTTGCGAAACTGACACAAAAGGCCAATGCGCCCCTGCCCGATACTCTGCCGCCGCTGCCTGACGCGGCGGCGCTGGCGCAATTCCTGGCCGCCACCCGCAACGATCTGCAAGCGCCCGCCATCGCGCTGGCACCTGTCATCGCCGAGGCGCTGCAAGCCCTTGCGGCCCAGCCCAAGGCGTTGATTGCACGGATGTCGGGATCAGGGGCCACCTGCTTTGGGCTTTTCCCAGACCCATCCGCCGCGACGGCGGCGGCCAAACAGCTTTCCCAAAGCCACCCCGATTGGTGGATTGCGCCCACACTTTTGGCCCCTCCTTCTCTTGTTTAAAAATATCCTCGGGGGTGTGGGGGCCGAAAGTCCCCACCGGGCCTTGTGGGGCTCGATGCCCCGCAAGGCCCGTCCCTCGTGCCAAGCGATGCACAAGGGCGGAAATGCCACAATTTCGCCATCCATCCCCCTGACCCGGCGGGGTTTTTCTGGACGCCGCTCGCCCGGCCCGTTATCTTTCCCGTGAACGGGGCGACATGACCCCGACAACGAGGCAGACATGGCATTTCCTGAGCGGTTCTCGAACCTGCCAGATTACGCATTTCCGCGCCTGCGGAAATTGCTGGACGGGCGCGCGCCCGGTGGCGAGGTCATTCAGATGACCATCGGTGAGCCACGCCATGCCCAGCCGGGTTTCGTCGGGCGCATTTTGCAAGAAAACCTTGCGGGTTTCGGGGTTTACCCGCCGAATGACGGCACGCCGGAACTGCTGGCGGCGATCAGCGCTTGGGTCAAACGCCGCTATGGCGTCACCCTGACCGAAGATCGTCTGATGGTGCTGAACGGCACGCGCGAGGGTCTGTTCAACGCCTGTATCGCGCTTTGCCCGGAACAAAAACGCGGGCAAAAGCCTGTCGTTCTGATGCCGAACCCGTTCTATCAGGTCTATGCCGTCGCCGCCCTGACCGTGGGCGCGGAACCCGTCTATGTGCCCGCCACGGCGGCCAGCGGACATCTGCCAGACTATGCCAGCCTTTCCCCGGACGTGCTGGACCGAGTGACTGTCGCCTATATCTGTTCCCCCGCCAACCCGCAGGGGGCGGTGGCCAGTCGGGAATACTGGCGCGATTTGCTGACGCTGGCGGAACGCCACGATTTTCAGATTTTCGCCGACGAATGCTATTCCGAAATCTGGCGGGCCGCCCCGCCGCCCGGCATTCTGGAGGTCGCCGCAGAAATGGGGGCCGATCCCGAACGGGTGGTCGCCTTCCATTCGCTGTCGAAACGGTCGAACCTGCCCGGCCTGCGTTCGGGCTTTGTGGCCGCCGGGCCGCAAAGCATGTTACGCCTGCGCCAGTTGCGCGCCTTTGCGGGTGCCCCCCTGCCCCTGCCCTTGCAAAAGGTGGCCGAGGCGGCCTGGGCGGATGAGGATCATGTGACCCAAAGCCGCGCGCTTTATCAGGAAAAATTCGCGCTGGCCGATCAGATTTTCGGCGGGATGCAGGGCTGGCAGAACCCCGAAGGCGGGTTTTTTCTGTGGCTGCCCGTGGATGATGGTGAGGCCGCGACGATCAAACTGTGGGATGAGACGGGGGTCAAGGTTTTGCCCGGCGGCTATCTGTCGCGGGATGCGGGCGGGACCAATCCCGGCAAGGGTTATATCCGGGTCGCCTTGGTCGCCCCAAAAGACGAAACAGAACGGGGTCTGACCAGACTTCGGAAGTGCCTTTACGGCTAAGATTTGGCTTTACCAGTAACATTTGGCGTTAAGACCAGAAGACAAGAAGGAAGAACAAGGGCATGGCGAGCTTTCAGGCAAGGCACCGCGAACCGATGGTGAACCCGGAAACCCAAGCGGTTCTGGAACGCAAGGGCAAGGAATTGCTGGGCGTTCTGCTGGTCATTTTTGCCTTTTGTTTCGCGCTGGCGCTGGTCAGCTATTCGCCGGAAGATCCGGGTTGGATGGTGGTGTCGGATACCCCCGCACAAAACTGGCTGGGACGCTTTGGCGCGGGCCTTGCCTCGACCCTGATGATCATTCTGGGGAAGGGGGCCTGGACCCTGCCGCTGATCGCCTTGGCCTGGGGCGTGCGGTTCATCACCCATCGCGGTGAGGAACGGGCTGTGGGGCGGCTGGTCTTTGCGGTGTTTGCCATTGCGCTCGCCTCGGTCTTTGCCTCGACCCATACGCCTGCGTCGGACTGGACCCATTCCTTTGGGCTGGGTGGCCTGTTTGGCGATACGATCCTGGGGGCGATTGTCGGCTTTCTGCCTTTTGGCATGGATTTCTCGATCAAGCTGTTGTCGCTGCTTTCGGGCCTTGCGATGCTGGCCTTGCTGGCCTTTGTCTGCGGTTTCATCCGCGTTGAAATGCAGGCCATCACGCGGTTCCTGCTGGTCGGTACGATCATGAGCTATGCGCAGGTCATGGCGCTGGCGGGCAAGGGCGCCGAAGGGGCGGCCCGTGCGGCGCAAGGTGTGCAGGCGCGTCGGGCGGAACGCCGGGCGGCTTTGCCCGAGATTGAGGCCTATGAACCCCGGCCGGAACCGCTGGTGACGCCGGATCAGATGGAGCCTGCGCCGCTGACAACACGCCGCACCCCGGTTTTGCGCGGCGAAATGCGGATGCCCGAGGTTGAGGCCCCGCGCGAAAAGCTGGGGCTTCTGGCGCGGGTGCAGAACCTGACGCGCCGCGCGCCGGAGCCCGAGTTGATCGAACCGGAACTGCCGCCGCAGGCGGATAGGGCCTGGATGCCCAGCGAAGACCGGATCAAGGCCCGTATCTCCGACGCGATCCGCGCGAAAACTGGGCGGATGCCGGTCGAAGAAATGCAGTCGCTGACGCCCTTGCAGGCCGCCTTGGCACGGCGGGAGCCGTCGATGACCCGGCGCGGGCCGGTGGTGCTGATTGCCTCCAAAACCCCGCCAATGGCCGCCCTGCCACCGGAACCGCCGGTGACGGCGCGGCAAGCGCAGCCGCTTTGGGAAGAGCCCTTGGTCGAGGATGACGTCTGGGCCGATGAACAGCCGGTGGAATACCCGGAACACACGCTGCAAGCCGATCATTTCGATGCGGGCGAGGTGGATTGGGAAGAACTGGCCGAGGAGGAAGACGAAGCCATCGTTTGGGACGATGCCCGCGAGTTGGTCAACGAATTGGCCCCTGCGCCGATGCGCCCGACGGTGCATGACCGCAAGAATGTGGTGTTGCAGACGATGCCGAGACCGGCGGTTTTGTCGCGTAAGGCCATCGCCGAAAGCCAACCGCGCCTGCGTTTCGAAGAAGCGGAAAGCGACTATGAACTGCCACCGCTGTCGCTGCTGTCGAACCCGTCGCTGGTGCAACGGCACAGCCTCTCGAATGATGCACTGGAAGAAAACGCGCGGATGCTGGAAAACGTGCTGGATGACTATGGGGTGAAGGGCGAGATCGTTTCGGTCCGTCCCGGCCCGGTCGTCACCATGTATGAACTGGAACCGGCACCGGGTCTGAAAGCGTCGCGTGTCATTGGTCTGGCCGATGACATTGCGCGGTCCATGTCGGCCCTTTCGGCGCGGGTTTCGACCGTTCCGGGCCGCACGGTGATTGGCATCGAACTGCCGAATGCTGTGCGGGAAAAGGTGGTGCTGCGGGAAATCCTTTCGGCGCGGGACTTTGGCGATAGCGCCATGCGTCTGCCACTCGCCTTGGGCAAGGATATTGGCGGCGAGCCGATCATTGCCAACCTTGCCAAGATGCCCCACCTGCTGATCGCGGGGACGACGGGTTCAGGTAAATCGGTGGCGATCAACACGATGATCCTGTCGCTGCTGTACAAGCTGACGCCCGAAGAATGCCGGTTGATCATGATCGACCCCAAGATGCTGGAACTGTCGGTCTATGATGGCATTCCGCATCTGTTGTCGCCCGTTGTGACCGACCCCAAGAAAGCCGTCATCGCCCTGAAATGGGTCGTGGGGGAAATGGAAGAACGCTATCGCAAGATGTCGAAAATGGGCGTTCGCAACATCGAAGGCTACAACGGCCGGGTGAAAGAAGCCCTGTCCAAGGGCGAGATGTTCAAGCGGACGATCCAGACCGGTTTTGATGAAGACACGGGGGAACCCGTGTTCGAGACCGAAGAATTCGCGCCAGTGTCGATCCCCTATATCGTGGTGGTGGTCGATGAAATGGCCGACCTGATGATGGTGGCGGGCAAGGAAATCGAGGCCTGCATCCAGCGTCTGGCGCAGATGGCGCGGGCCAGCGGAATCCACCTTATCATGGCAACGCAGCGGCCTTCGGTCGATGTCATCACCGGGACGATCAAGGCGAACTTCCCCACCCGGATTTCGTTTCAGGTGACGAGCAAAATCGACAGCCGGACGATTTTGGGCGAACAGGGGGCCGAACAACTGCTGGGCATGGGCGACATGCTTTACATGGCCGGCGGGGGCCGCGTCAGTCGGATCCACGGGCCTTTCGTTTCGGATGAAGAGGTCGAAGAGGTGGTGAACCACCTGAAGAGCTTTGGTCCGCCGTCCTATATGTCGGGCGTGGTCGAAGGGCCGGATGACGAAAAGGCCGACGATATTGATCTGGTGCTGGGTCTGGGGTCGGGCGAAAGCAGCGATGATCAGCTTTACGATCAGGCGGTCGCCATCGTCGCCAAGGATCGGAAATGTTCGACCAGCTATATCCAGCGGAAACTGGGCATCGGCTATAACAAGGCCGCGCGTCTGGTGGAACAGATGGAAGATCAGGGCGTCGTGACCCCGGCAAACCATGTGGGCAAACGCGAGATTTTGGTGGCAGAGCGCTGATCAACCAAGAAGACTGCGAAGCTTAACCTTGTCGGCCGCGCGGATGTAGGGCGCGGCCTCAAGGTGCGCAAGGATTTGCGATCGGTGCTTGTCATGCAAAAAACCCAAAGGATTTCTGCGGTTTTTCATAGCCTCTTCCAGTTCGTATTCATCCCAAACCAACAGGCCGCATTCGACATGGCTGTCATGGTCAAGCCAAGGGTTGTCCGCTTTCAGAACGGCCACGCAAGGGCGGAACCTGTCGGCGGTATTGATCCGAAGAAACCAGCCTTCTTCCCAGCACAGGCAAACCAACATCTTGGGTTTCGGCGGGGTTGTCGAACGGTCAAAGGCCCAGATAACCTGAAACAACCCCAACATCGCGTCAAAGCCGAACGTATCGCGCCGTTTCACGGATGAACTGAACCACCTCGGCCTTGCTTGGCCCAGGGTCAATCATGTCTTCGTACAACATCTCGCCACCATTGGCTGCTTGCCAATCCGCGCCGTGAGTCACAGCGGTGCGTTCGCCGAAATCCATTGCAACGGATTTGGCAAATGCCATCGCAAGATGTTCGCGTTCGCTGTCGGCCAGTTGGTCCAGATGCGCCTCTCCGTTCGCAATCCTGCGAATCCTACGACCTTCTAAGGTCCAAGGAAGGTCATCGCGGCCAATCTCCCAAAGGCGCAGAGGCTCGCCCTTGATCAGTTCGTAGATTTCCAACGGCACAGGGCCATATTTCATCGCCTTGTAGGTCGCGCCAAAGATCGGCTGCTGATAGGTGTTCAAATGGGAACGATCCGCAAAATAGCAGGCCTTCAGCGCCGCATGGAGATCCAGCGGATTCTTTTGGGAAACCATAAAGTCTATGGCCTGAAGGGCCTTGATTGCGGCAAAGCGATAGCGTGCGTTCATAAATCAAATATAGGCATCATGACGGTCTACCGCAAGGAAAACGCCCGCGACG
>NZ_BMYJ01000013.1:75214-100111 GCF_014652215.1 Neogemmobacter tilapiae
TCGCGGGCGTTTTCATGTTCAGCGCCTTACAGCCCTGCGGCGGCCAGACATTCCTCATCCGCTTTGCTGGCCATCTGGCTGAGAACAACGATGGAATCGCCTTCGGGGATTTCCGCTGTCAGTTGGGCCCGCAGATCATCGGTGATCCCTGCGGTCACTTTGGTCCGCACGCAGGCTTTCACCTCTTCAATCTGCTGGGTCGTCGCGTTCTTGCGTTTCGCCAGATATTCCGTGTTGTTCAGATTGGCCTCGACCATCGAGGCCACGATATCCACCTTGGCATTCGGATCGAAATCGGGATGGCAGCCATAAGGCGGCAGGGAGTTTTGCCCGCCCAAAGCCTCGCGTTCCCGCGCCCGCAGCGTTTCGCAGGCCCAGCGCCGCATCGGCCCCGGCATCATCACGTTCAGGTCGATCCACAATTCCAGATCGTCGCTGCCATAAACCCCGCGCTGCGGATCAATCGGCGTCACGGCGGCAAAGCTGTACCATGTCCAGCCGACATAGCCCGCCACGGCCACCACAATCATCGCAACATAGCCCAAAATCTTTTTCATTCTCTGTCCCTTACACCCAGATACGGGTCAATGGCCCGCCTGGCCCTGTTGGCATGGGCAAGGGCTTGCCGCAACCCCACAGGATCGCGGCCTGTTGATGGCAAAGGGGGTGCAAGGCCGCGCGTGCCGCCCTATATTCCCGATCATGATGCTGAAACCCGCGCTTGCCGCCCCGCTGTTCGCCTTGGTTTTCGCCCTGCCCGCGCAGGCCGAGAAAATTTCGCTGGCCGACATTTCCGCCTATCTGAACGGGCTGACCACGGCCCAGACGGATTTCACCCAAGTGAATGCCGATGGGTCGATCAGCACCGGCGAGATTTACATCCGCCGCCCCGGCCGCGTGCGTTTCGAATATGCCCCGCCGGACGATTCCTTGGTGCTCGCGGGCGGCGGACAGGTCGCGATTTTTGACGGAAGGTCAAACCAACCGCCCGAACAATACCCTTTGAGCAAGACGCCCCTGAGCCTGATCCTGGCCGAGAATGTCGATCTGTCCAAGGCCAATATGGTGGTCGGCCATACCGAGGTGGACAATACCACCCGCGTCAAGGCGCAAGACCCAGCGCATCCGGAATACGGGTCCATCGACATGGTGTTTACCGCCAATCCGGTGGAACTGCGGCAGTGGGTGATCGTGGACGAAGGCGGCAGCGAAACCACCGTCATTCTGGGCGATCTGAAAAAAGGGATGAGCCTGTCGGGCAACCTGTTCAGCATCACGCAGGAAACGAACAAGCGGAATTAAGTGGATGGGCCAATGGCCCATCCTACGCATCTACCGGCAGTTCGACAGTTGCACCGCATAGATCTGCGAACGTTCGCCCACCTTGCGCGCGACTTCGACCAGCCAGGGCTTGCCTTCATAGCTTTTGCGCATATAGCCGGTCCGCCCTTCGTGATAGGCGAGGTATTGGCTTTCGGCATCGGCCCGTGACACGCCGATCCGCTCTTCGGTTTCGTACATATACCAGCCCATGAAATCGGTGGCATCGTCGATCCGGTCGCGGCGGGCGCGCCAGTTACGCTGGTCTTCCTGATATTCTTCCCAAGTCCCGTCCAGCGCCTGACTGTAGCCATAGGCGCTGCTTTGACGGCCCATCGGGATGATCCCCAGCACAAAGCGGTGCGGCGTCCGCGCGTTGCCGATGAATTTCGATTCCTGATAGATCGTGGCCATCTGCACGCTGACAGGCACCCCCCAGCGCCGTTCGGTCGCCAGAAGCGCGTTATAATACTGCGGCCGTTCGCGGATGATGCTGCACGCATCGTCCAACTCTCGCGGCGCGGAATATTTGCTGCTGCCGCCCCCGCAGGACGCCAGAAACATCAACAACACGGCCGCACGGAGAAACCTGCTCATTTGCCCCTCGTGCATTCTTATTTTGTCATAGAATACGGGAAAATCGGGGCCGGGGGAATCCCTGTCGCAAGGGCATCAGATCAGAAATGCGAGAGTGAGCGGCAAAGTGACCACCGACAGCAGGGTCGAGATGATGACCAACCCCGCCACCTGCGGTGCGTCGGCGCCATATTTCTCGGCCAGCATATAGGATGTCACCGCCACGGGTGTTGAAAGTTGCAGGACCAGCACCGCCAAAGCCACCGGCTCCAGCCCGAACCAGACACCCGCCCCCCAAGCCACCGCCACGCAGATTGCCACGCGCAGAAGCGAAACCCAGACCGCGCGGAACACGCCCTGCGGCGGGATGCGGGCGATGGCCACGCCCAGCGTGATCAGCATCAACGGAATGGCCATTTGCCCCACCAGATCCAGTGAGCGGGTGATCCAGACCGGCGTCTGCCAGCCCTGCCACAGGAACAGTGCCCCCAGCAGGGTTGCCCCCACCATCGGTTCCTTGACCGCCCGCATGGGTGAACCACCGCCCGCCACCAGCCAAAGGCCAAAGGTAAAGGACAGCACCGCCATCACCGCAAAGATGACCACCGCATAGCCCAGCCCCGCCTCGCCAAAGGCGAACAGCGCCAAGGGCAGGCCCAGATTGCCGGTGTTGCCAAAAATCAGCGGGGCCAGATAGGTCCGCATATTCAGCCCCAGCACGCGGCAAAGCCCCCAGAACAGCGCCGTCAGCCCGGCATAGCCGACCAGGGCCGCCAGTGACAGAGCCGCCAAAGCCTTGGGGTCGATGGTGGTTTTCATCAGCGCGGTAAAGATCAAGCAGGGCACGCCCAGCGTCATCGAAAGCCGGGTTACAAACTCCAGCCGATACTCATGGCCGGTCTTCACCCAGAGGAAACCGATCAAAGCCAGCACCGCGACGGGGGCGGTGATTTCCAAGACTGTAAGGACAAGCTGCACAGATTGTTTCCCCGATTCGCGCCCGCAGGACGTGGACTTTACGGTCCATTTGGGGATAAAATGAACCGGTGGGGGACGCAATGCGATGCAGATGACGCAGGCGAAATACCATTTGGGTCAGGTGCTGCGCCATCGCAAGCACCCGTTTCGTGGTGTCGTTTTTGATGTGGATGCGCGGTTTTCCAACACCGAAGACTGGTATCAGAAAATCCCCGAAGACAGCCGCCCGCGCCGCGATCAGCCGTTCTATCACCTGCTGGCCGAAAACGACGAAAGCTATTATGTCGCCTATGTGTCGGAACAGAACCTTGTGCCGGATGATACGGGCGAGCCGCTGGATCACCCGGATGTGCATGACATGTTCGGCGATTACAGCGACGGGGTTTACCCGTTGCAAGTGCCGCTGAATTAATAGCCCAGCGCAATCCCGTCCTTGCGCGGGTCGGATGCCCCTTCCAGCACACCATCGGCGCGGATGCGGATGGCCTGTGCCCCGCCCAAGGGGTCTTCGGGCGGGATGACCTGGTGGCCGCGGTCCGCCAAGGCCTGCTTGGTGGCGTCGGAATAGCCGCTCTCCAGCTTCAGCCCCTCGGGCGTGGCAAAGCTGCGTGGCGCGTCGATGGCGCTTTGCAGGTCCATGCCATAGTCGCGCAGGTTGCTGACAAACCGCGCATGGCCGCAGGGCTGATAGCCGCCGCCCATGACGCCGAAGGGCATGTTCACGCCCGCGCCCTCGTCCAGCATCGCCGGGATGATCGTATGCATGGGCCGCTTGCCGCCCGCGAGTTCATTCGGATGGCCGGGGGTCAGGCTGAAACCTGCGCCGCGATTCTGGAACAAAAGCCCGTATTTTTCCGAAGCCAGCCCCGCCCCAAAGCCCCAGAAGACGGAATAGATCAGCGACACGGCCATGCGGTCGCGGTCAACGACAGTGATATAGACGGTGTCCTTGTGGATCGCCTCGGTCAGGGGCGTCACGTCGGGCATGGCGCGGTTGGGGTCGATCAGCGCGGCCAGTTTTGCCGCTGTTTCCGGGGCCAGCATATGCGCCAGCCGCGTGGTATGGTCTGGGTCGGCCAGCAGGCGGTTGCGGGCGTCATAGGCGAGTTTCGTCGCCTCCGCCTCGATATGCGCGCGTTCGGGACCGAAAGGATCCAGCGCCGACAGGTCGAAATGCGACAGTATGTTGAGAAGGAGGATCGCCGTCGCCCCCTGCCCGTTCGGCGCATGCTCCCAAAGGTTTGCGCCCTTGTAGACCCCTTGGATCGGGGCGTTCCAGTCGGCTTTGGTGGCGTCCAGATCGTCCTGCGTGTGCAGGCCGCCCAGGGTGCGCAGGCTGTGAATCAGATCATCCGCCACCGGCCCCTTATAGAACCCGTCCCGCCCCTTGGCGGCAATGGCGCGCAGCACCTCGGCTTGACCGGGGGCGCGGAAGCGTTGGCCGATGGTCAGGGGCTTTTCGTTCACAAGGTAAAGATCACGCGCCCGGCCTTGCAGGGCTGGCGCATCCTCGGCCCAGTCGCGGGCCACGCGGGGGGCGACGGGGACGCCGGTTTCGGCATAGTGGATGGCGGGGGCAAGGGTCTGCGCCATGTCCAGCCGTCCGTGATCCGCCGACAATCGGCAAAAGGCATCGACCGCGCCGGGCATCGTCACGGATTCGATGCCGCGCAACGGAATGCTGGTCAGCCCCTGATCGCGCAAGGTCTGGGCGTTCAACGCCGCAGGGGCGCGGCCGGAACCGTTCAGCGCCAGAACCTGATCTTGCCCCGCCGGTTTCACCAGAACAAAGCAGTCGCCCGCAAGCCCGGTCATTTGTGGTTCGCAAATCCCCAGCAGCACCGCCCCGGCAATGGCGGCATCGGCGGCATTGCCGCCCTGTTGCAATATATCCAGCGCCACCTTGGCTGCCAAAGGATGCGAAGTCGCGCAAATTCCATTGTCAGCATAGACCGCCGAACGGCCCGGAATTTCAAAATTGCGCATGATGTTCCGCCCTTGGCTTTATCGTCTTTGCGGGCAGCATTCCCCCTGCCGATGGCCGATGCAAGGGTCGGAATGGACCAATGCGAAGTCAGCCGCGTAGAAGGGGCTTTAATGTGGAAATGGTCTTCTTATCAGGCGATGTTGCCTCTGCAAATCAAAGGAGTGCCAACAACCTTAAAATGCGGAAACGTTACAGCATTCAACTTACGATTGCACTGTGGGGGTTTAAAGAACCTCGGCATCGCGTCCTGGGTGGGGGTATGGCCACGATGCCGAGGGAAGCCTTTGGAAGCTACCCCGTCACATTCCTAGGTAACTTGGGCAGTCATAGGGGCGAATTCAGGCATTCACGCGACAGATTTTAATTCCCGGAAACAGTCGCGGATTTGTCAATTCAACTGTTTCGGCTCCAGCAAGAACGACAACCGATTGCAGCCCCCAAAGCGGCGATAGCTTAGGTTTTTTGTCAGCTTCCGAATCAGATACCAGCCATAGCCGCCTTCGGCCAAGTCTGTGTGATTCTGTGCTGCGTGCAATTTCCCTTCTGGTATATCATAATTTGGCATTTCCGTTCCATCATCTTCGATGATCACCCGCAAACCGCCGTCTTTCCGCGTCATCATCACGCGGATTTCGCCTGAAAACGGCCCATAGGCATGTTCCACCACATTGTTCAGCGCCTCGGCCAGAACCAGTTCGGCCGAACCCCGCACCTCCGTTGGCAATTCGGTGATCAGCGACTGGCCGGACAGCCAGACCAGCAGATCGCGCACAGCCTCCGCCGTTCCTGGCACCTCTACCCGCAGATCATGCGGCGCGGGAGCCAGATCGGGCACAATCGCATGTCCCTGCATCATGGCCCTACCCCGCCTGCCGCATCTGGCTGGCATCGGGCATCTGCGGATGAATCGTCACGAAACCATCCATCCGCGTCAGCCGGAAGACCTTGTCCACCGTCGGCGTCAGCCCCGCCAGTTCCAGTTTCCGATCGGGGCCCAGCAGTTTCATCACCGCCACCACGGCCCCCAGGCCCGAACTGTCCAGAAACATCACCTGCGACAGATCCAGTAGCACCCGCGCCAGCGGCGTCTGGATCACGTCACGCATCTGTTCCTTGAACTGGATGGCCGAAGCGGCATCAATCCGGTCTTCCAGCACGCGGACCACCAGCACATTTCCCATGGTTTCGCTTTTCAGGTTCATCGGCCATCCTCCTGCCTTGATCACCGCCTCAGCCTAGCCCCCCTTCGTTAGCAATCGGTAAGCAAGCCTCGCCATTTCGCCTTGCGCAAAGATGGGATATAAAGCGCGAAACAAGGAAAGACCGATGGATTATCAGCATCTTGCCAAGCAGATTGACGCCCTGTGCCATGGAGAAAAAGATACAATTGCACT
The DNA here is from genome assembly GCF_014652215.1 of Neogemmobacter tilapiae. Classification (GTDB taxonomy): domain Bacteria; phylum Pseudomonadota; class Alphaproteobacteria; order Rhodobacterales; family Rhodobacteraceae; genus Neogemmobacter; species Neogemmobacter tilapiae. The sequence goes on from NZ_BMYJ01000013.1 coordinate 81,470, forward strand.
GATGGCAACCGTGGCCTGCGAGGTTCACGCGGCCCATCCTTTGGCCAATTGGACCGGATTCTACCGCGTGACCGGCCCTGAAATGCTGAAGATCGGGCCCTATCAAGGCGGCCACGGCTGCCTTGTCATCCCGTTTTCGCGCGGCGTCTGCGGGGCTGCGGCCCGGACGGGCCAGCCACAGATCGTGCCAGATGTGGAGGCGTTTCCGGGCCATATCGCCTGTTCTTCCAGCACGAAATCCGAACTGGTGCTGCCGGTGTGGAACGGGGCGGGGGTGCTGCTGGGCGTGTTCGATCTGGACAGCGACACGCCCGCCGCCTTTGACGACGCCGACGCCAAGGCGCTGGGGGCCATTCTGGCGGATACTTTCCGCGAGGCGGTTTGATGCGGCACGGCTCCTGCCTTTGCGGTGCGGTCACCTTCACCGTCGAAGGCAAGCCCCGCGATGTGCTGCTGTGTCACTGCACCCAATGCCGCCGCACCAGCGGGCATTTCTGGGCCGCCGCCGGGGCCGACCACGGCACGCTGACCGTGACCAAGGATGAAAGCCTTGTCTGGTTCCAATCCTCGGCCAAGGCGCGGCGGGGGTTTTGTGGGCAATGCGGTTCCAGCCTGTTCTGGGAGGAATTCGGCGGCGACCACATCTCTTTCGCCGCCGGGGCTTTGGATGGGCCGACCGGATTGCAGGTGATCGGCGAATGGCATCTGGCGGATGCGGGGGACTATTACACCCAACCGAAGCCCGCGCCGGACGCTTTGGATTGCGGTTGTCTTTGTGGATCGGTCCAGTTCCAGGTTCCGGGGCCAGCGGGCGATGTGACGGCCTGCCATTGCACGCAATGCCGGAAATATTCGGGGCATTACGCGGCATCCTTTGATGTGGATGAAAGCGCCGTGCAGTGGGTCGCCAAGGGCGCTTTGCGAGAGTTCACCTCCGCTGGGGGCGGGCAGCGGGGCTTTTGCGGTAAATGTGGGTCTGGCCTTTATTTCCGCAAGCCGGGGCAAGAGTTCAATATCGAAGCAGGCTGCGTCAAAGGCCCGAGTGGGGGCCGCCTGACGGCGCATATCTTTGTGGCCGACAAAGGCGATTATTACACTATCAGCGATGGCCTGCCGCAGCACCAAGGCGACCTTCCCCTTGCGTGAGGCCCAAAGCCGGGGCATGGGGGCGGGATGCGTGATTATGTTTACAACCCACCAACCGGCCCCATCCCTATCCTTTATGCGGATGGGCAGGTTCTGGCGGTGAACAAGCCCGAGGGGCTTTTGACCGTTCCCGGCAAGGGTGAGGACAAGCAGGATTGCCTGATCAACCGCCTGCGCGCCGACTTTCCCGGCGTGCGGCTGGTGCATCGGCTGGATACGGATACGTCGGGCGTGGTGGTTTTCGGCTTGACGCATGAGGCGCAGGCCAATCTGGGGCAGCAGTTTGAAAAGCGCAAAACCGACAAGACCTATGTGGCGCGGGTCTGGGGGCGGATGGAACAGGACGAAGGTCGGGTTGACCTGCCGATGATCGTCGATTGGCCGAACAGGCCGCGCCAGCATGTGAACCATGAAACTGGCAAGCCCGCGCAGACCGATTGGCGGGTTCTGGAACGGCTGGAGAATGAAACCCGTGTGGCGCTGATCCCCTTGACGGGGCGCAGCCATCAATTGCGGGTGCATATGGCGGCTTTGGGCCATCCGATCCTTGGGGATGATCTCTATGCGGAAGGCCCCGCGCGGGATTTTCCGCGCATGATGCTGCATGCGGAACGGTTGGTGGTGCATCAGCCGGGGACGGGGCAAAAGCTGGAATTCCACGCCCCTGCCCCGTTTTAGGCCTGAAAATTATCGAACCACGCCGATCAATCGTCCCGCCCGGCGACCACCCGCGTCGCGCGCGGCCCTTATCCCTTCAATCCACCGTAAAGCTAGAACTACAACGTCCCCGAAACACCCATCTGCGCCTCGCCCGAAACCGTCACACCGGGCGTCACCGGTTCGCCATCCGCACCGCATCCAGCCAAAGCCAAGGCCAGCATCAGGGGCCCCATCATCCGTTTCAGCATCACATCCTCCATGTTGATGGCGGGATGCTGCCCTAGGCCAGTGCCGCCTTCCAGCGGGCGATCTGTTCGCGCACGCGAACCGGCGCGGTTCCGCCATAAGAGGTGCGCGAGTTCACGGAATTCTGCACGCCCAAGACGCCAAAGACATCTTGCGTGATCCCAGCATGCACCGACTGCATCTGGGCCAACGTCAGATCCGGCAGATCACAGCCCTGCTTTTCGGCGATGGCGACCAATGTGCCCGTCACATGATGCGCCTCACGGAAGGGCAGGCCAAGGGCGCGCACCAGCCAATCGGCCAGATCGGTCGCCGTTGAAAAACCGGAACCGGCGGCCTGTGCCAGAACCTCGCGGTTGGCGTTCATGTCGCTCACCATGCCCGTCATCGCGGCCAAGGCCAGCATCAGCGTATCGGCCGCGTCAAAGACCTGTTCCTTGTCCTCTTGCATGTCCTTGGAATAGGTCAGGGCCAGACCCTTCATCACCGTGAACAGGGCCACATTCGCCCCCAGAATCCGCCCCAGCTTGGCCCGCAGCAATTCGGCGGCATCGGGGTTTTTCTTCTGCGGCATGATGCTGGAACCGGTTGTCCAACGGTCGGACAGCCGCACAAAGCGGAACTGGGCGGAGGACCAGATCACCAGCTCTTCGGCAAAGCGCGACAGGTGCATGGCGCAGATGCTGGCGGCCCCCAAGAATTCCAAAGCAAAGTCGCGGTCGGAAACACTGTCCAGCGAATTGGCCGTTGGCCGGTCAAAGCCCAGGGCACTGGCGGTCATGTGCCGGTCAATGGGAAAAGAGGTCCCCGCCAAGGCCGCAGCGCCCAAGGGGCATTCATTCATCCGCGCGCGCGCGTCGATGAAACGGCCCCGGTCGCGGGCCAGCATTTCGACATAGGCCAGCATGTGATGGCCCCAGGTGACCGGCTGGGCGGTTTGCAGATGGGTAAAGCCCGGCATCACCCAATCGGCCCCTGCCTCGGCTTGCGCCACAAAGGCCCCCATCAGCGCGGTCAGGCCGGAAATCGCGGCATCGCATTGATCGCGGACCCAAAGCCGGAAATCGACAGCCACCTGATCATTGCGGCTGCGGGCGGTGTGCAGCCGCTTGCCGGCATCGCCCACGATCTGGGTCAGGCGGCTTTCGACGTTCAGGTGGATGTCCTCTAACGCGGTCTGAAACTGGAACTGACCGCTTTCGATTTCTGACAAGACCGTGAGCAGGCCTTCCCGGATCACCTCGGCATCCTTATCAGTCAGGATACCCGTCGCGGCCAGCATCGCCGCATGGGCGCGCGACCCGGCGATGTCCTGGGCGTAAAGCCGCTTGTCGAACCCGATCGAGGCGTTGATCGCCGTCATGATCGCGTCCGGACCTTCGGCGAAACGCCCGCCCCACATCGTGTTGGCTGATTTGGCTTCGGTCGCGGTCATGATGCTGATGGTCCTGATCTGGGGGTTAGATGTCGATCCTTCGTCCCGCCGTCCTTTATACGGCCCTGCTGTTTGGTGCAAACCCAGCCGCCGCCGATATTGCCGCCGCCGATGCCGCCCGCGCGGGGGATATGCAAAAGCTGAACTTTGCCGAGGCGATGGACCTGCCCAAGGCCGAACTGCTGGATCTGGAGGATGGGGTTCACAGCCTTGACGAATACAAAGGCCGCTGGGTTCTGGTGAATTTCTGGGCCACCTGGTGCGCCCCCTGCCGCACCGAAATGCCGGGGCTGGACCGTCTACAAGGCAGGATGGAGGGCGAAGATTTCACCGTTCTGACCGTGGCATCAGGCCGCAATCCGGTGCCCGCGATCGAGAAATTCTTTGGCGAGGCCGGGGTCGAAAACCTGCCCGTGCTGCGCGACCCTAAGATGGAACTTTCACGCGCCATGGGCATCATGGGCCTGCCGGTGACGGTGATCCTGAACCCGGAGGGGCAAGAGGTCGCTCGCCTTACCGGAGACGCCACTTGGGACGGACCCGAGGCCGATGCGGTGCTGAGGGCGCTGTTAGAGCGCGACTAAGCAGGGGCTTGCAGGGCCGCTGGCCCCGTCCTATTCCGGTAGGCATGAAAATCTTGTTTCTGGGCGATGTCATGGGCCGGGCGGGCCGCGCCGCGCTGGTGGAAAAGCTGCCCAAGCTGCGTGCGGATTGGGGCCTCGATTTTGTCGTGGTCAATGCGGAAAATGCGTCGCAGGGCGCTGGGTTAACTGGCGAGCATGCCAAGGTTCTGTTGCAGGCGGGGGCGGATTGCCTGACGCTGGGCGACCATGCCTTTGACCAAAAGGACATGTTGTCCTTTATCGAAAGTGAAAACCGCATCATCCGGCCGCTGAATTTTGCCAAAGGCGCACCGGGCCGGGGGGCGCGGCTGTTCGAGTCGCGGGGTGGGCGCAAGGTTCTGGTGGTGCAGGCCTTGGGTCAGGTTTTCATGAAACGGCCCTTTGACGATCCGTTCAGCGCGGTGGAGGCGGTTTTGAAATCGCACCCCTTGGGCGGATTGGCACAAGCCATCCTTGTCGATTTCCATGCCGAGGCGACCAGCGAGAAGATGGCGATGGGCCATTGGTGCGATGGGCGGGCAAGTGTGGTCGTGGGCACGCATACCCATGTGCCAACGGGCGACGCGATGATCCTGAAAGGCGGCACGGCCTATCAGTCCGATGCCGGGATGTGTGGCGATTACGACAGCGTGATCGGTATGGACAAACTGGAGCCTTTGCGGCGCTTCATCACCGGAATGCCCAAGGCTCGCTTTGAACCGGCCGAGGGCGAGGCAACCCTGTCGGGCGTCTATGTTGAAACCGACGACCGGACGGGCCGGGCCACGCGGGTTTGCATGGTGCGGCAGGGTGGGCGGCTGGAACAGTCTGGGCCATCATGAACCAAAGATGGTTCTATCTGCTGGTTCTGGTCCTGATGGGGCTAGGCTGGGGATCGACGCAGACGCTGGGCAAGATCGCGGTTTCGACTGGCCACCGGCATTTCGGGCTGATCTTTTGGCAGTTGGTCATTGCCGTGCTGATTTTGGGGGTGTTGCTGCTGGTGCGTCGCAAAGCCGTGCCGCTGAACGCCGCAAGCCTGCGCTTTGCAACAATCATCGCGGTGATCGGCACGATCATCCCCAATTCCACCTTTTACATCGCGGTGGGCCATCTCCCCGCTGGGATCATGTCGATCCTGATCTCGACCGTGCCGCTGCTGGCCTTTCCCATCGCCTTGGCCTTGGGCACCGACCGTTTCGGCGCGGCGCGACTGGCGGGGCTGCTTTGCGGCCTGCTGGGTGTTGTCCTCATCGCCGTGCCGGAAGGGGCCTTGCCCGGCGCGGGGATGGTCGTCTGGCTGCCGGTCGCCATGATTGGTCCGCTGTTCTATGCGATGGAAAGCAACTATGTCGCCCGGTTTGGCACCGCAGGCATGGATGCGATGCAGGCGATGTTCCTGGCATCCTTGGTGGGGATGGCGCTGGTTTTGCCCTTGGTGCTGACCTCGGGCCAATGGATCGACCCGTTCCGCCTCTTTGGTCCGCCGGAATGGGCGCTGATCGCCAGTTCATCCATCCATGCCTTTGCATATACCGCCTATGTCTGGCTGGCGGCGCGGGCGGGGGCGGTCTTTGCCTCGCAGACCTCTTACATCGTCACGGGCAGCGGCGTGATCTGGGCGATGGTGCTGTTGGGAGAAGGCTTTTCGCCTTGGGTCTGGGCCGCTTTGGCGGTGATGCTGGCAGGGCTGACCTTGGTCCAGCCGCGCCATTCCCCTGCATCGGTGGTTTGACAGCGGGCCAGAACGCGCTATGCAGGCCCCAACGGGGACAAGAGAAGATTATTCCATGTTTGGACTGGAACTGCCTGTCGAAATGCAGGCCTATGCGGCCTTGGCCATTCTGGCCGTCATGTTTGTTCTGTTCATCCGTGAATCCTATCCTGTCGAAGTGACGGCCATCGGCGGCGCAGCCGTGATGCTGATCACCGGGCTTTTGCCGCTGAAAGATGCCACCGGCATGTTGTCGAACGCCGCCCCCTGGACCATCGCCATGATGTTTCTGGTGATGGGCGGGCTGGTGCGCACCGGCGCCGTCGAAATGATCATCACCACCGCCGAAAGGCATGTTGGCAATCGGCCCAAGACCACCATTCTGGTGCTGTTCGGCTTTGTCGCCGTCGCCTCGGGCTTTATGAACAACACGCCTTTGGTCGCCGTGATGATCCCCGTCGTCATCCAGATCGCGGTCAAGATTGGCGCAGCCCCGTCCAAACTGCTGATTCCACTGTCCTATATGACTGTCTTGGGCGGCATGATCACGCTGATCGGCACCTCGACCAACCTGCTGGTTGATGGTGTCGCCAAGGATCAAGGCTTGGCCCATTTCGGCCTGTTCGAGATTGCGCCCCTGGGCATCGCGGTGACCTTGGCCGGTGGGCTGTATCTGATGGCCTTTGGCGACCGGCTGTTGCCGGTGCGTCAGTCGATGGGCGTGCTTTTGTCCGACCGGCGCAAGATGAAATATTTCACCGAAGTCGCCATTCCCGAAGGCAGCCCCTTGATCGGGCAAGCCCCCCTTGCCGTCGAACTGTTCAAGCGTGACGGCGTTCGCGTTGTGGACGTGCTGCGCGGCGATGCGTCCTTGCGGCGCGATATGGAGCCCGTGCGCCTGCAAGCAGGCGACCGCGTGGTTCTGCGCACCGAAATGACCGAACTTCTGGGGCTGAAGAACAACAAGGACGTGCATCTGGCCGACAAGTTGTCGTCGGTGAAAACCGAAACGGTCGAGGTGCTGATTTCCCCCGGTTGCCGGATGGAGGGGCGTTCCTTGGGCGAACTCCGACTGCGCCGCCGCTATGGTGTCTATGTGCTGGCCGCGCATCGCCGCAACCAGAACATCGGGCGGCAATTGGATGATCTGGTGGTGCGGGTGGGGGATACCCTGCTTTTGGAAGGCGCGATCGAGGACATCCAGCGTCTGGCCGCCGATATGGATCTGGTCGACATCAGCCGTCCGGTGATCAAACCCTTCCGCCGCAGCAAGGCCCCCATCGCCATTGCCGTTCTGGCCGCCATCGTCGGCCTTTCGGCCTTTGATTTTCCGATCCTGCCCTTGGCCGTCATTGGCGTCGCCATCATGCTGATCACCCATTGTGTCGATTCGGACGAGGCGTTCAGCTTTGTCGATGGCCGTCTGTTGGCGATGATCTTTGCCATGCTGGCCGTAGGCGAAGGGCTGGACCATTCCGGCGCCGTCGAAATGATCGTCACCGCCGTCAGCCCCTATATGGCCGGTCTTTCGCCCTTCCTTTTGATCCTTGCGGTCTATTTCCTAGGGCTAGTGCTGACGGAGTTCCTGTCGAACAATGCGGTGGCGGTGATTTATACCCCTATCGCCATCGAACTGGCGCAGTCGCTGGGGCTGGACCCACGGCCCTTTGTCGTGGCCGTCATGTTCTCGGCGACCTTGGCCTTTGCCACCCCTGTCGGCTATCAGACCAACATGATGGTTTACGGTCCCGGCGGCTATAAATTCTCGGACTACATGCGCGTTGGCATTCCTTTGAACATCATCACCATGCTGGTGGCCTCGGCCCTGATCCCGATCATCTGGCCGCTGTAACGCTTGCTGTAAGGGTTGCGGGCCCTTGGGGCGCCCGTGTATAGGCAGCGCATCATCCGCAGGACAACCGGAGTTAGGGTTCATGGCTGGCCATTCCAAATGGGCGAACATCCAGCATCGTAAGGGCAAGCAGGACAAGCTGCGCTCCAAGATGTTTTCGAAACTGGCGAAGGAAATCACCGTCGCCGCGAAAATGGGCGACCCTGATCCCGACAAGAACCCCCGTCTGCGTCTGGCCGTCAAGGCCGCCAAATCGGTTTCCATGCCCAAGGACGTCATCGACCGGGCTATCAAGAAATCCCAAGGCGGCGATGCGGCGGATTACACCGAAATCCGTTATGAGGGCTACGGCCCCAACGGGATTGCGATCATCGTCGAGGCGATGACCGACAACCTGAACCGCACGGCCAGCAACGTCCGCAGCTATTTTTCCAAGAACGGCGGCAATCTGGGCCAGACCGGCAGCGTCAGCCACGGCTTTGACCGGGTCGGCGAGATCACCTATCCGGCGACGGCGGGCGATGCGGATTCGGTGATGATGGCCGCGCTGGATGCCGGGGCCGATGACGTCGAATCGGACGAAGAGGGCCACTGGATCTATTGCAGCGTCGATGCCCTGTCGGATGTCTCGGACGCCCTGGAAAAAGCCTTGGGCGAATCGACCGAGGCGAAACTGATCTGGAAACCGCAAACCCGGACCGAGGTTGATCTGGAAACCGCGCAGAAACTGATGCGGCTGATCGACACGCTGGAAGAAGACGACGACGTGCAGGACGTGACCCACAACTTCGACATCCCCGAGGATGTGGCGGCGCAGTTGTAAGATCGAAAGCCCCGGTTGGACCGGGGCTTTTTCATTAGGCGATGAAATCCCAGCCCGAAAAGAAATCGACCTTTCTGGCGGTGATACCAAGCCCTTCCGGGTCAAACTGGAAATCGGCAGCGGAAATGTTGGCACGTTTTTCGTTTTCTAGCACAATCGACTGATTGCCCCAGCGAATGCGAACATCGTTGCCGACCTGGCTGATGGTCAGCTGGCCGAATTTCAATCCAGCGACAGACAGAACGACCTTGTCACTGCCGTCCTGAAAATCGCTGATCACATCGCGGCCGTCACCAGCCCGAAACAGGAAGCGATCCGCACCAGAACCACCTGTCAGCGTGTCAGTGCCCCTTCCGCCCGTCAGCCAGTCATTCCCCGATTGGCCCAGCAACCGGTCAGCCCCCGCCCCCCCTAAAACCAGATCCCCCGCCGTACCGCCCGTCAACCGATCCGCCCCACTGCCGCCGTCCAGCAGATCAAAGCCATCCGCGCCATTCAGGCTGTCATTGCCCTCACCGCCCTGCACCAGATCGCGCCCACCTTGTGCGTTGATCGCGTCGGAATGCGCGGTCAGGCGGATCAGGTCATTTCCAGCGAACATTTGGGCGTAAAAAATGCCGTCATCGGCCCGGCTGGTGGTGAGCAGTGCGCTGGTAAAGGTCGAGGCGGCCGCTTGCATGCCATAGGCATAAAAACTTGCACCGCCCCACAAATCGGTCACGGAAAGATTGTTGATCACCCCAGCAGTGATTTCGCCGTTCAGGGGCATTTCCAGACCGTCACCGTAGACTCGCAGTGATCCGGCCCGTCCAAAATTAAAGCGAAAGCCCGAGTCGAACATGATCAATGGTTGATCCAGTTGCGTGGTCTGCCCGTCCAGCATGAGATTGATGCTGGCAGCGGGCGACTCGGTTTGGCTGTCGGTCACAAAGGCTGTCGGATTGCCAGAGGCGGCGGAATATTGGTAGAGATCATTGCCACGCATGGTCCAAGCATGGGTGGCACCTGTTGCGTTAAAATGCGTCATGGCGGCTCTCATCATTTGTTCAAATGCCAAGAGATTACGCCGTTCATCAACTTTTGTCAGCTATTGTTCCTATGGCGACCAAGCCCACCTTTGCCGCCCTTTTCAGCGCCCCCGTCAGCGGCTCCAACCCCTTATTCGCCAGCCTTGGAAACTGCCAGAACAGCGGCGTGTCGAGCGGGCTGTCCGGTACCAGTTCGACCAGCGCGCCGCTTTCCAGATGCGGGCGGGCCAAAACTTCGGGGTTCATCCCCCAGCCCAATCCTGCCCGTGCGGCGTCGATAAAAGCGTGGGTCGAGGGCAGGCGATGCGCCGGGGGATGCAGGCCCGCGCCGCCTTGCGCCGCCAGCCAGCGCGATTGCAGGCGGTCCTTGGCGTCGTATTCCAGCATCGGGGCCAGTTGCAGCGCCTGCGGCGTTAGGCCACCCGCAAACCAGCGGGCCACAAAGCCGGGGCTGGCGGTGGCGCGATAGCGCAGCGCGCCCAGTGCCAGACTGTCGCAGCCCTGCGGCGGTTTCGGGTTCGCCGTCACCGCCGCAATCACCTCACCGCGCCGCAGCCAATCCTGCGACACGTCCTGATCGTCAATCACCAGATCAAAGAGCATCCCTTCGCAGGCCGCCAAGGCAGGCACGATCCAAGTCGCCAGACTGTCGGCATTCAAGGCGATCCGTAGCCGTGGGCGCGGCCCTTCGGGCAGGCCCGGCAGATCGCCCGTCAACTGGCTTTCCATCAGGGAAATCTGGTCGAAATGCGCAATCAGCCGCAGGCCGGGGGGCGTAGCGCGACAGGGTTGGCCCCGGATGATCAAAAGGCTTCCCACCTGATCCTCCAACCCTTTCAGCCGCTGCGAAATGGCCGATGGCGTGACACGCAGATCGCTGGCCGCCAGTTCAAAACTGCCGCGCCGGTGAATGGCGGCCAAGGCGGCCAGTTGATGGGGGTCCAGCATTAGTTTTCCTAATCCATCCACACAAGGTTTAATTTGATTGTTCAGGGCACTTCCTGCAAGTCAAACCGAAAGACGGAGATGATGATGTTGGGATCCTTCGGGGCAGGCTATGCGACGGGGCTTTCGCTGATTGCGGCCATCGGGGCGCAGAACGCCTTTGTTTTGCGGCAGGGGCTGCGGCGCGAACATGTCGGCGCGGTGGTGGCGACCTGTGCCCTGTCGGACGCCCTGCTGATCTTTGCGGGTGTCACGGGCATGGGCGCGGTGGAAAACGCCTTGCCGGGCGCCTCGACCGTGATGCGGTGGCTGGGGGTAGCGTTTCTGCTGGTTTATGGGGGTTTGCGGTTTCGGGCGGCGCTGAAGGGAGGCGAGGCCTTGCGCCCAGCCGAAGGGCAAAAGGCCAGCCTGCAACGCGTGCTGGCCACCTGCCTGCTGCTGACCTGGGCCAATCCGCATGTCTATCTGGATACGTTGGTGCTGATCGGCGCGCTGAGTGCGGCGCAGGGCGCGGGGGCGATGGCCTTTGGCTGGGGCGCGATGCTGGCGTCCTTTACCTTTTTTGCCGCTTTGGGTTATGGCGCGCGGCTTTTGGCCCCGGTCTTTGCCCGCGAACAGGCCTGGGTCTGGCTGGAAATCGGCGTGGGTCTGACCATGTGGCTGATTGCAGCGTCACTGGCCCTAGGTTGACCGCAGTTAAGACAGCGGACAGTCCGCGACCTGCACATTCAAGCCAAAGCCCTGCCCCGGCACAAAGGTTTTGCCCGACATGTTGATGAACAGGGTGCTGACCTCGGTTTGGATATCCGCGTCGGTCATCGCCATCGTCGTGAATTCACGGTCGATGCCGACCTTCTCGAACAGAGCGCAGTCGGTTTCGAAATGCAGGACATAGCCGTTGAATGCGGCAGTCAACAGTTCGCCTTGAACCCCCGGCAGGAATTCGACCTCGATCCGCTGCGGGCTGATGTCCACCGCCACCGGCACGACATCGACCCCGTTTTGCGCCCCTTCGCGGTCCAGCCCAAATTCGACGCCTTGACCCACCTGCACGGTCCGGCCTTGGCCGACAAAAATGGGCCGTGCCGGATCGTCGTAGACCAAAACGCTGAAATTGACCAAGCGCCCCTCAAGCGTGCCGTCTGCCATCGCAGGGCTGGCCAGCAGCAGCAGAAAAAGCGCCCGGATCATGCCAGTTTTAGGGCGATGATGCCGCCCAAGATCAGCAGAATGCCAAGCACGCGCAGCGCATTCACCGGCTCGTGGAACAGAAAGACCGCCGTGATGGCGGTGCCTATGGCCCCGATACCGACCCAGACGGCATAGGCGGTGCCGACTGGCAGGCTTTGCATCGCCCGCGCCAGCAACCAGAAACTGGCCAAAGCCCCGACAATGGTCAGAACGCTGGCCAAGGGTTTTGTAAAGCCCTCGGAATATTTCAGCCCGATGGCCCAGCCGGTTTCCATCAGCCCCGCCAGAACCAGCAACGTCCAGGGGTTCATCAGGCCGCCAGCCCCTTGGAACCCATTTCCAGAAACTTGGTCCGCCGTTCCTTGATCAGCGTGTCGCGCTTTTTGCCCTTCAGCTCTTTCAGCATCGCTTCCAGCGCCTTGCCCACCGCGTCAATTGTTTCCTTGCGCCCCCGTTGTGCGCCGCCGACGGGTTCCTTGATGATCCGATCAATCACGCCCAGCTTTTGCAGGTCGTGCGCCGTCAGACGCAAAGCCTCGGCGGCTTCACGCATCTTTTCCGCGTCTTTCCACAGGATCGAGGCGCAGCCTTCCGGGGAAATCACCGAATAAACCGAATGTTCCAGCATCGCCACGCGGTTCCCCGCCGCAATCGCCACAGCGCCGCCCGAGCCCCCTTCGCCCAGAACGATGCAGACCATCGGCACGCCCAGCGACAGGCATTTTTCGGTGGACCGGGCAATCGCCTCGGCCTGACCGCGTTCTTCGGCGCCTTTGCCGGGATAGGCGCCGGACGTGTCAATCAGCGACACCACTGGCAGACCAAAACGGTCGGCCAGATCCATCAGGCGAATGGCCTTGCGATAGCCTTCGGGCCGCGCCATGCCGAAATTGCGCTCAATCCGCGTCTTGGTGTCATGGCCCCGTTCATGGCCGATCACCACCACGGGCTGGTCGTTGAAACGCGCCAGCCCCCCCATGATCGCCAGATCTTCGGCAAAGGCGCGGTCGCCCGCCAAGGGCGTGAATTCGGTGAACAGGGTTTCGATGTAATCCTTGCAATGCGGCCGGTCCGGGTGGCGGGCCACCTGACATTTCCGCCAAGGCGTCAGATCCTTGTAAAGATCCCGCAGCAGCGTTTCCGCTTTGCGGTCCAGGGCTTCCGCCTCTTTGGCCACGTCCATCTCTTTGTTGGCTCGTGCCATCGCACGCAGCTCTTCCGCCTTGCCTTCAATCTCGGCCAGCGGTTTTTCGAATTCGAGATAGTTCATGAACAGGCTCCGTTTCGCATCGCCCCTATATGGCGGCAACCGCCCCGCGATGCAACTTCGCAAGATTTGTGTCGGGGGATGGGGGCACAAGGCGCTATGCCAAGGATGGCAGAGGAGTGGTTGATGGAACGTTACGAACAGCGCATCCTGCGGGTGGTAGACTATATCCACAACCATCCCTCGGGCGATCTGTCGCTGGATGCGCTGGCCGATGTGGCGGCCCTGTCGCGGTTTCACTTTCACCGCGTCTTTCATGCGGTAACGGGCGAGACGACAGCCCAGACCGTGCGGCGACTGCGGATGAACAAGGCATCCTATGCCTTGGCCATGACCTCGACGCCTCTGCCGCGCGTCGCGCGGGATGTGGGCTATGACAATGTCGCCAGCTTTACCCGCGCCTTCCGCGAATCCTTTGGCATGTCCCCCGCCGCCTTTCGCCAGCGTGGCGAATGGCGGCCCTTTTATCGGAACCCGCCCAAGGAGATGACCATGACCCAACCCGTCGACATCCGCCAAGAACCCGCCCGCCGTCTGGCCTGTATCGCCCATCGCGGTGCCTATCACGACATCGGCCAAGCCTTTGAGAAACTTTACACCCTGATGGTCACCCGCCAGTTGGGCAGCCATGCGGGGCAAATGATCGGCGTCTATTACGATGACCCGAGCGCTGTCCCCTTGGCCGATCTGCGCTCGCACGCGGGTTTTGTGCTGCCCGATGACATTCCCATTGCGGCGCCCTTGGAGGAGGTGATCCTTCCCGCAGGACGGCAGGCAGTTCTGACCCATGTCGGTCCCTATGCGGGGCTCCCTGCGGCCTATGATCAGTTGTTCGCGCTTTGGCTGCCGAAATCGGCTGAAGAACCGGGGCACAGCCCGACGTTCGAAGTCTATCTGAACAGCCCGATGGAGGTGTCTCAGGAAGATCTGCGCACGGAAATCCACCTACCCCTGCTGGATCTGCAACCAAAGGACTAGGCCGCATGGATTGACCACATGGCGGGGCGGGCCTAGCGCCTAGAAAAACGAAAGGCCCGCCCCATGACCGCAAACCTGACCGCCAAAACCGTGAAACCCTTCAATCAGCGCATCCGCATCTGGGGCCTGCGCCTGTTCTTTCTGGCCGCTGTGCCGCTGATCCTGTTCACCCGCTCGGCCTGGGGTGAATCCGACTGGCAGTTCGGGGTGATGGAGGTGTCGGGCGTTTTCCTGATCATCGCCGGTGTTCTGGGGCGGTTCTGGGCGATTCTGTACATTGGCGCGCTGAAGAACCGGGGTGTGATGCAGGAAGGCCCCTATTCCATCTGCCGCCATCCGCTTTACCTGTTCTCGACCATCGGCGTCTTTGGCTTTGGTTTCATGCTGGGCAGCCTGACCTTGGCGGCAGGGCTGGGGCTTTCGGTCCTTATGATCCTGCAAGCCACCGCCAGCCGCGAAGAACGCTTTCTGCGGTCAGAGTTTGGGGCCGAATATCAGGCCTATGCCGCAAGGGTGCCACGCATTCTTCCGAAACCATCCCTGTTCACAACGGGCCCGGTCATCGAGGTGTCGGTCGCAGCCCTGCGGGTGAATTTCGCCGATGCTTTGGTGTTTCTGGCATTTATCCCCTTGGCAGAGATGATGGAAGCGGTGCACGAAAAAGGCTGGCTGCCGTCGGTGGTGCTGTATTGAGACCAGAAACCGGGCCTCGGGGGCATCGAGCCCCCTTGGCCCGGCGGGGGCTATCCGCCCCCACGGTCCCTGCGGTCCCTCCCCCGCCGGTATTTTTGGCAAGATGAAAGGCGCGGGCATGATCCGGGTCGATGCAGAACGGTTCCGGCTGGGGCAGGCCTTTACAATCAGCCGGGGATCAAAGACCGAGGCCGTGGTGCTGCGCGTGACCGTTGAACGCGACGGGTTTCGGGGCTATGGCGAATGCGTGCCCTATGCGCGCTATGGCGAAAGCGTGGCGGGGGTGATGGCCGATATCGCCGGCCTGGGCGAATGGATCGGGCGGGCGGAACTGCAAGCGGCGATGGGGCCGGGGGCGGGGCGGAATGCGGTGGATTGCGCGCTGTGGGACTGGGCGGCGAAACGGGCGGGGCGGCGGGTGTGGGAGCTGGCGGGGCTGGAAGCGCCGGGGGCGGTGATGACGGCCTATACGCTGTCGCTGGATGCGCCCGAGGCGATGGAGGCGGCGGCGCGGGCGAATGCGGGGCGGCCGCTGTTGAAGATCAAGCTGGGCACGCCGGAAGATATGGGGCGACTGGAGGCGGTGCGGCGGGGTGCACCGAAGGCGCGGCTGGTGGTGGATGCAAACGAGGGATGGACGGCCGAGATTTATGCCGATCTTGCGCCGCATCTGCTGCGTCTGGGGGTGGAACTGGTGGAACAGCCCTTGCCCGTGGGGGCGGATGAGGTCTTGGCGCATATGGCGCGGCCCCTGCCCGTCTGTGCCGATGAAAGCTGCCATGACAGGGCGTCGCTGGTGGGGCTGAAGGGCCGCTATGACATGGTGAACATCAAGCTGGACAAGGCCGGCGGGCTGACCGAGGCCTTGGCCCTGCGGGACGCGGCCTTGTCCCAAGGCTTTGGCGTGATGGTGGGCTGTATGGTGGGCACATCCCTGGCGATGGCCCCCGCCGTGCTTTTGGCCCAAGGGGCGGCGCTGACAGACCTTGACGGGCCGTTGCTGTTGGCAGAAGACCGGGCCAACCCTCTGCGCTATGACAGTCAAGGGGTCCACCCGCCGGAAGCCGCACTTTGGGGATAGTTTGAACATGAGCCGCATCGTCTATGTGAACGGGGAATATCTGCCCGAAGCCGAAGCCAAGATTTCGGTCTTTGACCGGGGTTTTCTGATGGCCGATGCGGTCTATGAGGTGACTTCGGTTCTGGAAGGCAAGCTGATCGACTTTGACGGCCATGCCAAGCGGCTGGAGCGGTCGATGTCGGAACTCGACATGGTCGCGCCGATCAGCAACGCGGACCTTTTGGCGATGCACCGGGAACTGGTGCGGCTGAACGGGATTGATCAGGGGATGATCTATTTGCAGGTCACGCGGGGCAATCCCGGTGATCGTTCCTTTGTGTTTCCAGACCCGGAAACCACCAAGGGCACCGTTGTCGCCTTCACCCAGAACATCCCCAATCTGGCTGATGCCCCCGCCGCAAAGACCGGGTTCAAGGTCATTTCCATCCCCGATGTCCGCTGGGGGCGGCGGGACATCAAGACGACGCAGCTTTTGTACCCCTCCATGGGCAAGATGATGGCCAAGAAGGCGAGGGTCGATGACAGTTGGTTTGTCGAGGACGGGATGGTCACCGAGGGCACCTCGAACAACGCCTATTTCGTCAAGGGCAACAAGATCGTGACCCGTCATCTGGGCAGCGAGATCCTGCATGGGATCACCCGCGCCAGCGTGCTTCGTTTCGCGGCGGAGGCGCAGTTTGAGATTGAAGAGCGGGCCTTTACGGTGGCCGAGGCGCAGGCGGCGGATGAGTGTTTCTCGACCGCGGCCAGCATCTTTGTGATGCCGGTGGTCGAGATCGACGGGGTCAAGGTGGGCGACGGCACGCCGGGGCCGGTGGCCAAGCGGCTGCGGGAATTGTATCTGGACGAGATGCGGAAGGCGGCTGTCTGATATTATGGTTCCCTTTGGGCGGGCCGGATTTCAAAGGGGCATGCGCGATGCCTTGGGTCTTGGTCTTGGCATCTTCATCTATGGTGTGGGTTTCGGGCTGGTCGCGGCGCAGGCCGCGATCGGCTGGGGCTGGGCCTTGGGGATCAGTGGGGCGGTTTATTCGGGGTCGGCGCAGCTGGCCTCGGTCAACTTGATCCAGACCGGGCATGTCACCCTTTCCACGCTGGCCGCCACCATTCTGGTGATCAATGCCCGCTACGTCCTGTTTGGGGCCGCGCTTCAGCCTTGGCTGGGGCCTGCGGGGATGGGGCGGGCGGTGGGGTCGCTGTTGCTGCTGGGCGACGGCAACTGGATCCTGACGATGAAGGCGATTGCCGAGGGGGAGCAGGACCGCGCCTATCTGTTGGGCACCGGGGTTCCCATGTTTGCCGGCTGGATGGGGGGCACGCTGGTTGGGGCGGTTGCGGGGGGGATCCTGCCCGATCCGCATGCCTTGGGCGTGGATCTGATGCTGCCCGCCTTTGCTGCCGCGATGATGACGGCCATGGCCAAGACAAGGGCCGCTTTCCTGCCCATCGGGGTGGGGGCCGGGGCGGCGATTTTGTTGGGGCCTTGGGTTGGCAATGGTTGGGCAGTCATCGCGGCCGGGTTGGCCGGGGGCTTGGCCGCTGCTTTGCGGGTGAAAACGTGATGCCGTCGATGCCTGTCCTTTTGCTGGTCATGGCCGGGGCCGCCTTTGCCTGCCGGATCGCGGGGTTCGTCGCCATGCGTTTCCTGCCGCCCTCGGCCCGGTTGGAGGCCGCTTTGCGGGCCACCCCGCTGGCTGTCATGGCCGGGATCACGGCCCTGGCCTTGCAGGCGGGGGGGCTGGTCGAGGCGCTGGCCCTGGGCAGTGCCGTGGTTCTGACCCTGCTGATCCGCAACGATATTTTCGCGGCAATTCTGGCGATTGGGGTTGCTGCCGGATTGCGGGCCTTGGGGTTTTGACGCGGGATTTCACGCGTGAAACTAGATTCATCTCTTTGATTTAAATATAATATTCATTATTTTGAATGTGAACTGACTGGCTTAGGCCGACACCATTCTGTTGGAATTTGGGGCCAAAATCGTTCCTCGCCGTTGTCGTGTGTGGGAAACTGTTCGTCCCCCGTCCACCCGCGCGCTGCGGGCCTTTGGAGGGCTTCCAACCGTGCTGATCGAGGATGCCGCCTTGGTGGCCGAGGCCTTGGACCGGGTGGCAGCCGGGATGGATTTTGCCGATGCGCTGCATCTGGGGTGGTCGGGGAGATGTGATGGCTTTGCGAGTTTTGATCAGAGATTCATCAAGGCGGCATCAGCGGCGGGTGTTGTTGGTGTTGCCGAGGTTTGATGGGATTTGGCGGCGTCGGTCTAACGGTCTTTCGCCCGCGCATAGACCGCGCCGCGCGCCCTTTTCCCTACGGCGATCACGACCACCACCAATTCGCTATCCCGCACCTCATAGACCAGTCGATAGCCTGCTGAGGCCAGTTTGATCTTGTATCGGTTGGTCGCCCCATGCAGTCGCGCGGCGGGCACATGGGGATTTTCCAGGCGTTCCGCCAGTTTCTTTTTGAATTGTGCCTGAACCGTTGCGCCCAGTTTGCGCCATTCGGCCAAAGCCGCCTCTTTGAAGGACAGGCTATAGGTCATCCAGATGCACCGGAACCTCGGGCATATCCGCGCGGGCACTGGCCAGCGCGTTCAATTCCGCATCCTCTAACCGTTCCAACATCGCCTCATAGGTGGCGGCGGGCACGCAATAGAACACGGGGGCATTGCGGTTCAGGATGGCCACGGCGGCCCCTTCGCCCGCGCGAACGGTTCCGGTCGGATCGCGTTTCAGGTCGGTGACGCTGGCGGTGAAAGTGGCGTGGATGGCTTGGGTCATGATCTGTCCCCTTGGATGGGGCTTTAGATAGCACGTTTTGAGGTGCTTTTAAAGGTGCGATTGATTCTGTATTTGACGGAACGTGGCGTAGATCGGGGTTTGCCCCGACGTTTTGGCGGGTGTGCTTGGGAGGGTCGGGACGGGCCCCGACCTTGTGTGTTTGTTTTGTGTTAAGGTTTGCCCCTGCGCTGCGGTCCAACG
>NZ_BMYJ01000014.1 GCF_014652215.1 Neogemmobacter tilapiae
AGAAAGAAGATCATCGAGGCGGTGTCCCCCGCGCGGGCCTTGTTGATCAGCCCCTGCGCAATGGCCCCGATGGCGCGGGCCTTGCCGCGTTTATAACGTGCTGCAATCTCCTCATCGCGTTCCATCAGCGCATAGAAGGTCCGCCGGGCGATGCCGAAGTAATCCGCCACCTGTTCGGCGGTCAGGACAGCGGCGAGAGTCTCCACCTCGGCCATCTGCGCCTCAGTGAGGGTTGTGGGCGTCCGTCCCATCAGGCCACCTCCGCCGTTGCATTGGCGAGGGTCCCAGCCCCGCGTTCAGCGGCAACCTCGGCAAAGCTGCCCCCGCCCTCCAATACGGCCTCTTGCCCGGTCAGGGCCTGCCAACGCAGCACGGCGACATCGACGTAAGCCGGGTCCAGTTCCACCGCATGACAGATGCGCCCCGCGGTCTCGGCGGCGATCAATCCGCTCCCCGATCCGAGGAAGGGCTCATAGATGGCCTGACCGGGGGAGGAATTGTTCAGCATCGGGCGGCGCATGCAATCGACCGGCTTTTGCGTGCCATGCACGGTCGTCGCATCCTGCTGCCCGCTGGCAATGGTCCAGAGCGTGGTCTGTTTGCGATCCCCCGACCAATGCCCCTTGCCGGAAGTGCGCACCGCATACCAGCAGGGTTCATGCTGCCAGTGATAATCGCCGCGCGACAAGACCAGCCGTTCCTTGGCCCAGATGATCTGGCTGCGCACCGCAAAGCCGCTGGCGATCAGGCTGTCGGCGACCGTCGTGGCATGCAAGGCCCCGTGCCAGACATAGGCGACGTCCCCCGGAAACAGCGCCCAGGCTTCCCGCCAATCGGCGCGATGATCGTTCAGCACCTTGCCGGTGCGTTTGGTCTGTGCCGCGCCCACCGCATTGCGCCAAGCGGGATCATAGTTCACCCCGAACGGAGGGTCTGTGATCATGAGGTGCGGTCTGACCCCGCCCAGCACCCGGGACACGGTTGCCACATCTGTCGCGTCGCCGCAGATCACGCGGTGGTTCCCCAGCCGCCAGAGATCGCCCGGACGCGAGACAGGCTGATCGGGCACCGGCGGCACATCCTCTTCGCGGGGGTCCGCCAGATTGGCGTTCAGCAGCTGATCAATCTCGCGCCCGGTAAAACCCAGATCACCAAGGTCGATCCCGAGATCAGCCAGCTCACCCAGTTCCAGCGCCAGCAAGTCATTGTCCCACCCCGCCTGTTCCGCCAGCTTGTTGTCGGCCAGCACATAGGCCCGCTTCTGCGCCTCGGTCAGATGCGCGAGTTCGATCACCGGCACCAAGTCCAACCCCAACTGCCGCGCTGCCATGACCCGGCCATGGCCCGCGATGATGCCATTCTCGCCATCGACCAGCACCGGATTGGTAAAGCCGAATTCCCGGATCGATCCGGCGATCATCGCCACCTGCGCCGGACTGTGCGTGCGGGCATTCCGCGCGTAAGGGATCAGCGCCTCCACCGCGCGGTAGTCCACCGCCAGTCCCCGTTTCTGCTGCTTGGCCGCCATAATCACCCCCACCCCCCCGGTCCGACCATCTGCGGCGCTCTCTGCGGGGTTTGAGGGAGTATATCACACAGCTAATTCATTGATAAGTATGACATTATTACGCAGGATCGCGCAAATCTGCGCAGGAGGCGACGGGGAGTTTAGTTCAAGCAGCTACGGCACAAAATTGAAGTCGGCCAACTTTGGGTGGCGCCAGCTCTTCGCTTCTGGCCCTGGTCTAACCTGCTCGCGATATGCCCCCCAAACACGCTTAAGGTCGCCCCTGAATAGCTCGTTGGCTATCTGAGTCCGCCCATTCTTGATGTAGGGCAGTTCAATTTTTAGATCTTCCAATGCGCGATGAATGCCGAACTCAATCTTGCCTGCCGACTGGACGTAGGAGTGGGCAATTCGTTCCCAGTCGGAAAAGCCGCCGTAGCCACCTTCGAGGTTGAGGGTCGCGCTCCTACCGACAGGGTCTGCGCTGAACCCGATCTTCAGAATTCGACCCGTTTGCGATGCCGCCAGATAAATGTACCCGTCCGAGTTTCCCCGGCGGATGAAAGCGATGGAAGCGGTATTGCACTCGATGCAGTGTCCTCGCCGCGTGAAGAGACGATGACCGTTGCTGCATGGTTTTGCCATACCAAACAGATAACCTCCCGCCTCCGCCTCCGCATGGAATGTCGCAGGGCCGCGTCCCCTTGCATCGAAGACCTGCGATAGCAAAATCTTCTGCGACACCAGAAAGGCAAATTCTCTGTCCGTGATATCGCTTCTTGAGAGCATTCAGGCGGTCCTCCGTCAGGTTACTGCCCAGAAATACCACACGGGTACTGCCAGCATAGACGTCTCAGCCTAGACTCCAGCCATCCAACGGTCCAAGCGCAGAAACCATCTCTGCACGCACGACATCCGCATTGACGCTGATCCAATAGGCCGTTTGCCAAGATCGACCTCGACCTGAACGGCGGTAGCGGGCCGATTTAAGCGACATTCCCCTATATGTATTACTCATAGGGAAATGTCGCTTAAATCCCCACCGCTCCATCGCCTTCTGCGCCTGCTTTTCATTTTCGAACATGTCCGGATGCAAAACCGCTGCATCGGCAGGGCTATCCACCGCGATCCCTGCCAAAAGCATGCGCTGCAAGAGATCAGGCAAGATGCTCTCCCAAGCGACCACACGATCATGCAGCATCGGCAACGCCACATCCGCCAGCACTTGCACCTCCAGCGGATTGTCGACGGTCCGGTTGACGCCGCGCCCGCGTCCGATGGCTTGGACGATCTCATCGTCGCAGATGGCCGCGCGCAGAAGTTCGGCTGTGGGGTCTTCGTGCTGGCGCACGCGATACGCCCGTCGCGTTCCTTCACGCATCAGAAGCCCGGCGTTGCGTTCGACCAGCTTGCCTTGGGGAACATGCCCCAGATGCACTCCGGAAAGCTCGGCCAGCGCGTCTTCTGATGGCATCGGCCTGCCGATGACGATCAGCAGTGCCACGTCCTTATAGATGTCCAAACCGGCGATGGCGTTAAAATGGCCCGTTGATACATTGGGAATTCCTGCAAAAGCGCTCTCAAGGTCAATGTGCGTCACCACCAGGACAGTCCGCGGTGACACACGTGCTGCCTCCCAGCGGACATGATTGACGCATTCTCTCAGCCGATTTGCCCTGCGGGTGTTTTCGGCGCGGGAGGCCTTTGCATCCTGCACCAGCGTTGTCTTGCCAAAACGCCCTTGAACTGCTTTCAGGCGCATATGGGGCATCGCGGCCGTGATCTCGGTGACCTCAAGACCGGGCAAGACGGTCTCAGCGAGATCGGGCCGCAAGGTCGCATCCAGATGCAGGATGGGAAGGCTGGCCAGCGCCGGATCGATCTGGTGCAACCCCATGACCTTGATCGCCTGCACCCCGGTTTCCGGATCGGAAGGCCGCAACACGATCCGCCCGTCCTGCTCGGCCTCACCCGCGAGCAAGCGTTCCATGGCCAGGAACAGCGCTTCGCGCGCCACGGATTTCTGGGCGGCCTTGCTGAGTTCGAAGGCCTTTTTCCGCTCCGACTGGTACATCCCTGGGCGCAATCCGGGATCGACGCGCAGCTGGATTTCCATTACACCCGCCGTCGCACAATCGGAAACGCTCAAGCCTTTGTCCAGTAGAACTTGCCGTGACAAGGGGCCGCGCCCGTTCGCCTGCAAGGCATCTGCCGCTTTGTAGCGCAGGGCAAAAAGGGCGGCCCAAGCCTCGGCTTCGTGATCTGCGTCGCCCGAACGCTGCTCGTCAACGGCATCAGGCTGACGCAGGTCATGCAGATAGAGACCTGTTTCCTTGACGGATCGAACCCAGCAGCCTTCGTCGATCAACACCAAGGCCAGTTTTTCGGGTGAGACTGGCAGCCCCGTGTAAAGCGCGTCGTAGGCCGCCAGCACAATGTCGGCCTTTTCCACATCGTCGCGGTTCCATTGTTTTGGGCACAGCTCAAACGCGTGGCATTTTACGCCACCTTTGCGGAGGCAGGTGTTTGGGAACACTGGCAGCCCAGCCTTAGTAGCCATGCGCACCATGTCGATGTCCCGACACATGATCTCCTTGCGACCGGGTTGCTTCGCCTCGTAGCCACGATGAACGGCGACTTTGAGATCGCCCTGCCGCCAAGCGGCTGCGGATTCGTCGGCCAGGGCCAGCGAAGGGGTCACGATCAGCAAGCGATGCGGCAAACCATCTGCCTTCAGCCGCGCCTGCAGTTCCAGCAAATGACGGCGCGAGACGGCGGTCTTGCCCAATCCCACGCTGGCCCGAATGCCGATGCGCGGGGCGGCATCCACTTGGCTGTTCGCGTGCCAAGCCTCGGCCCTCGTGGCAAATTCACCGATCACCGCGTCCAGACGGGCGCGCGCCTCTTCCAGAGGCAGACCCGGCTCGACGACAACGGGTTGCAAGTCCGTCAGATTGCGTGCCGGAAGCCGTCCCTTCTTGGCCAGTCCGAGCTTGTCCCGGACCTTCTGCAGCGCATCGGCGCGGCTGTATCCAACCTCCCCATCCTTCTTGCCCCGCGTCAGATCAGTGGTTTCCGCAAAGCGATCCCAGACCCGGTCCGCCAGAGCGACAGGCTCGGGCGTTCCCCCGGCATCCATGGCGTCCCAGACCGCATGATAGGCGATGCTGGACAGCCAGCCGTCGCGGCCATCAATGACAAGGCCGTTCTTGTCCCGGACCGGTGCATGTCCCGAAGATTGGACCCCAGCCCGGCTTTCCCGCCGTCGCGATCCGGTTTCTTCGGCGGGGAACAGGGCTGCAGCCTCGGCGAGAAACGCCTCGATATCGCGTTTGGTGATCAGAGGCAGTTGGTCGAACGCCACATCCAGCGGGGTCTCGCCAAAGGGCCAGCCATAAGGCTTTTGGGTCTTCGGATGGATGCCGAACGCCACGAACTGCTGGCCCTGCGCCAGAACCTCGACCTGCCCGACCTTCATTTTGACAAAGGGCACGTCCGTCCGATACAGCAGCAGGTGCTTCGGCCACAGACCGACCCGCATCAGCGTTGGCCCGAACCGCGCAACGGCCAGGGCTTGCAATCCATGGGCACAATCAGGATCCAGTACATCGATGTCGATCGCCACCAGCCACCCGGTGCGAAGTCCGATGCCATGATCGGGGAACGCGCTCGCCCAAGCTTCAACCTGCGCCGCGTCGATGTGCACGGTGGTCCAGCCCTTGGCCACCGCTTCCTTAGTGCGCGGTTTGATCGGTAGGGGCTCGTAGCCCATTTCCAGCAGACGGGTGGCCCAGTCGCGATAGGACAAGCCGGGTTGTTCCCCGACAGGAGGTCCTGTCGCAGGCAGGGGGGCAAATTCGCGGCCCATGGATCAGCCGCCCTTCCGCCGTGCCGCCTGTTCCCAAGCCTCAACATCGCTCAGAGCGTAGCGGACCTGCCCGCCGATC
The DNA here is from genome assembly GCF_014652215.1 of Neogemmobacter tilapiae. Taxonomy (GTDB): domain Bacteria; phylum Pseudomonadota; class Alphaproteobacteria; order Rhodobacterales; family Rhodobacteraceae; genus Neogemmobacter; species Neogemmobacter tilapiae. Next base: position 5,455 of record NZ_BMYJ01000014.1, read on the forward strand.
TGATGCCAGGCGGGGCCGGTGCCCATCGCCCTCCAGCGGTCGAGGCTGCGCGCGCTGATCGACCAGCGCTGCGCCAATTCTTGAGGTGACAGGAAAGAGTTCTGCCGGGCATCCAGCGACATCATGGCCGGACCTCCGCCATATCCGCTTCAAAGCGGCTGTCGCGGTAGATCGCAAACAACTGCGTGCCATCAGCGGTTTCGCCCGCGCTTTCCACGCGGTAGTCGCAATCGGCTTGGACGATCTGTGCCAGTTCCCAAGCACGATATAGGCCCGGCAAACGCGAAAGGTCCGGTGGTTCGATGTCAGACGGCATGAGGCAATCCCCCCACTGCCACCGAGGGCTTCGGTGACTTCTGCAGAGGAAAAGCCAATCTCAGTCCAGTTTTGGGACATCAGGCATCGAGATATTTGCGCAGTTTCTGCACGGCACGCTGATGCCGCTTGCGACCGGCGTCGGGGGCAAGACCCAAACTGATTGCCGCCGCCTGTTGCGTGTATCCCAGAACCGTGACCCCAAGCAGCAGGTCGGCGTCCTGACCGACGAGGGGCTCCAGCCGCTGCCGCAGTCGGGCGGTGTCGGCATCGGCATCGCCCATCTCCGGGGCAAAGCCAAAAACCGAGCTGTGGGTCGGCGCTGGCATGTCGTCGGTCAGATCACGCCGCGAACCAGCGGCCAGCCATTCGCCCGCCAATCTGCGCCGGATGTCGCGTTCCGCGTTCATCAGAATGGTCGCGGCGATCTTGGTCACTTTGTCCAGATCAATCGTGCGGATTCCATCGACGACGCGCGCGGTGATCTCCGATGCCAGCTCGTCCGGATCGCTTTTGAAATGCCGAAGCAATCGGCCGTAGATCGCATCCATGCCCGGCCAAAGGGCCAGCAAAACGATAAGTAGGCTGGTGTCGCCGTTGGAGGCTTCGGACTTGGCCTCGTGGCAAAGTGCCCGCAGCACTTCATTGCGGGCGAGAAATTCCTCACTTGCACCCGATTGGAAGGCCAGCAATTCTGCCGGGTCAGCGAAGCGGCGCAGCGACTCGTGCCGCACCCTGATCTCCCGAAAGCCCTGCTGATTTTTGAAACGGTTCAGATCGCGAACCATCCCGCGATGGAGTTCGCACCATGCCCTGCGCATGAGACGCCTGCCTCACGGCCGGGCGTCTCGCGCCTCCCTCGGGCCAGTTCGGGCGTCGCGCGCCTCTGGATGTGAAGGAAAACCGGTCAGGCCAAAGCCCAACCGGGAAGGGTTCAGACTGCGCTCTTCTGGTTCAGAGTTTTGCAGTCAGGGCAGATGGTCCGCACAGGCAGGCTGACCAGATAGTCGTGGCCTCCGCCAAACCGCAGATGCATGCGGCCATCCCTGCAAACACCGAGCATCTTACGGCAGTGTTTGCAGCGCCAGTCGCGGTGATTTTGGACCGGCGAAATGGCGGTGTTGGTGAAATCGCGTTTTGGCGTCGGCGGGGTCTTATGGGCGAATGTCGTCATCTGAGCGCTCCTGTCTGATGGAGCCTCGAATTGCCTTGCCCGTTATCGGACGGTCCCACCCGAAAAGTCGGATCAGCGTCCGACTTCGGAATTCAATGCTGCCCGATCAATCAACCTTCAGTCGCCAGAGATTCCGGCCTGCATGTTCAAAATAAACACCTACAACGGTCTTTCGCGCATCGGATCTCCACGCGTCTGCTGGCGTTCTTGCTCCTGTGTCGGCTATCAAATTACCCGTGTTCACACCCGGAGACCCCGCTTTGTGGGCCGCAACCAGTCGTTCCAGGATGGTGATTTGCTTTGCTCCGCTGACAGCGAGCGGGATTTTGTTCGGAATGTAGAGCATCGCCATGTGCGGGCCAAATTTCATCAGCGCGACATCCGCGCCTCCGAGCGCCAACCAGCGGCCTACCTTGTGCTTGTCTAAAATTCTGGCAATCGCATCGGCATCAAGACCATGTCCTCCTAGGACACTTGGCAATGATACAACAACATTCGGTCCAAGATGGTTTATGGGCGTGTCAGTCGCCGTCAGGACAATACCCACTCCACCTTCCTGGCGACTGCGCAACGTCACATCGGCCGAGGTCAGAGCGTCGATCTGATTCACGCACCGCGCCAAATAGATCGGCACTTTGCTCCCATCGGCCGGAACTTTGCCAAAATATGACAGGTGTTCGTTCAACCGCTGAATAGGCCCTCTTCCAACGAAGGGGCGCAACGCGCCCGCGACGATCTCTTCAAGCCATTCCCGCTTGATTTCATATTCCGTCACATCAGATGGGTCCAACGATCCAGCTTTTTCTTCAAAGACAGTTTGGGCGGTTACTTCCCCATCCCTCGGTCCTAGGTCAATCAAAACTTCGTCGTCATCCTCCAGAAGAACGGCCCTGCTTCGCTTGCGGAACGCAATCACTCCGCCGTCAGCCAGACGCTTTGGATCAAGTCCCAAGTTCCGAAGACGCGCACCGGTAACGCAGTTGTCGGGCAGATCATGAAGGCCCAACAGCTGTGGCAAAGTTTGAATGACCTCATCAAATTCCAAAGGTTTCAAGCGGTTCAAAATGCCCCAATGTTTCAACAGACGCTGACCAAGTTCTCGTTGGCTGCTATCTGTCTTGCCTTGAAGATTTGACCTCCGATCACCGAAGGAAATCTCCATGGTGCGTTCTCGCTTGTCAGTCCTGCCTTGATAACTGACTGCAACGATTAAACTGCTGAATCCCTCGGCATTTCCCAGGAACTGGTTGCCACCGAGATAGCGCTTTGCGATTTGAGCAATGTCGTCGTCGATCGTAACTTTTAGCGAAAGCCTGCGGGACCAGTTTCCGAGGCGCATTTCGACCGCAATGATCTTTGTCGAACGTACATCGACGTCTTCCCAATCGGGTGGAGGCAGGTCTAGAGAGGCGTGGAAGCGCGAAAGATCGTAATAGCGCCAAGTGAGTGGCTTGGTTGACAAATCGGTGCCGCATACGGTTTGCGCAAAGCCTTCCGCGACCACGCGCCGGACCTGCGGGCTGGGGCCACAGACTTCGAGTGTTTGCTCCGAGGGGGTCCAGATCAGCGTCGCCTCATTTGGAGGGCGATAGTAAATGGGTGCTCGCAGCCCATTCTCCTTGTGGTGAAAAACGCTGGACAGGGGACCTGCATGGCGAACGATCACCAGCAGTGAGGCAGGATGGGTTGATGTCGCCGATAGATCAATTGTCCGGATGATCACCTTTGACGGCAATTCCAACTTCGCCGTCAGCAAGGAGGCAAGGTTCTCGGCGTCGATCGTGGAAACTGTGCTACTGTCGCTTTCTGCGGGTTCGACCTCGAATGCATCGTACATCTTGCCGAAGTCCCGGTATTGCCGTGCGCCATGAAATGCCTCGGCATCAGCAAACGCAATTTGATGGTTCAGGAAAACCCACGCGCTACGACAGGCGGCATCCGGCTGGTCGTCCAGCTCCAGCAGCTCTTCATTGCTAAGTCGCTGCTGAGTTACATGGCTTAGCGAGCTAGGCCCTTTGTCCGCCGCGAGCAGTCTGATCCTTCGGCATCGCTCTTCGATGGGTTTCAGATCTTCGGCCTCGCGATTGTCGAGCAATTCCAAAACGCGGATACGGGTGTCATCCTCGTCTGGAAGGGTGGGCCATTCTAAGTCGAGTTTGTCTGTATCATCAGCTTCCCTGAAGAACAGAACTTGTTCAACCAAGTTCAACGGCAAAGTTTCTACAATTTCGAGGGTTTCGCGCCCGAGTCGGCCAAATTTCTTGTTCACCGAAGAATTCTCCCGCCGAAAATCAACTTTGACATGTAACGGCAGGTAGCTGCTTCGCTGCAAGATATTTGGTGCGCCGTGTCCCAAATTGGGTGGCTGGTCGGCTTTTAGCTTGCAGATGAACCCGAACCGGACCTGCCATGAAACGCCCCAACCCCCTGCGTCCCGACCTGATGTCCCCCGCCGAACGCCGTGCGGAACTGTGCCGCCTGCTGGCGCTGGGTCTGGTCCGTCTACGGATGCGCGATAGGGGCGAAGATACTGCGAGGACTGGAGAATTTCCGCTACACTTCACGCGCGAACAGAGCGGTAGTCGGGGTGCAAATGACCGGAGACCCGCATGACCCCTGATCCTATTCCCGCACGCCTCGCGGCGCTGAAGACGGCGACGACGCCCGATCTGAAGGCGCAATGGCGTGAGCTGTTTGACAGCGAACCGCCGCCCTTCAATCGCCGCTATCTGGAAAGCCGCTTGGCCTACCGCATTCAGGAACTGGCCTATGGCGGGCTGAAGCCAGAAACCATCAAGCGGCTGGAACAGCTGGGCGAGGAGTTGGATGGGGGCGACAGGAAGAAGCGCTCCATGCGCCTCGACCGGGATCGACCCATCATCGGCACGCGGCTGATCCGCGAATGGCGGGGGGTGGAGCAGGTCGTCACGGTGACGCAAGGTGGCTTTGAATGGCAGGGGCGGCCCTATCAGTCGCTGTCGGCCATCGCCCGCGCCATCACCGGCACGCGCTGGAACGGCTGGGTGTTCTTCGGCCTGAAAAACCATCGGAGGGCGGCATGAACAATTCTGTCGTCCGAAAACTGCGCTGCGCGGTCTACACCCGCAAATCCTCGGAAGAGGGGCTGGAGCAGGAGTTCAATTCCTTGCATGCACAGCGTGAGGCTTGCGAAGCCTACATCGCCAGCCAGCGCTCGGAAGGCTGGGTGTTGGTGCGCGATCAATATGACGATGGCGGCATCTCGGGCGGCACGCTGGAACGCCCCGGCCTGAAGCGACTGCTGGCCGACATCGAGGATGGGCTGGTCGACGTGGTGGTGGTCTACAAGATCGACCGCCTGTCCCGCTCGCTGATGGATTTTTCCAAGCTGGTCGAGGTGTTCGACCGCAACGGCGTGACCTTCGTCTCGGTGACGCAATCGTTCAACACCACCACCTCCATGGGGCGGCTGACGCTGAACATCCTGCTGTCCTTTGCGCAGTTTGAACGCGAGGTGACGGCCGAGCGGATCCGCGACAAGGTCCGGGCCAGCCGGATGAAGGGGATGTGGATGGGGGGCTGCCCGCCGCTCGGCTATGAGGTGAAGGATCGCAAGCTGGTGATCAACGAAGGCGATGCCGCCCATGTCCACTGGGTGTTCAGTCGGTTCATCGAGATCGGCTCAGGCACCGTGCTGGCGCAGGAACTGGCCGAGCGGGGCGTCACCACCAGCCGAGGCCACCGCATCGACAAGAAGTTCATCTACCGCATGCTGAACAACCGGGTCTACATCGGCGAGGCGGTCCACAAGGGCACCAGCTATCCCGGCGAGCACAAAGCCATCATCGACCACGCCACATGGGACAAGGTCCATGCCATCCTGACCGAAAGCCCGAGGAAGCGCGCCAGCAACACCCGCGCCGACACACCCGCGCTGCTGAAGGGGTTGCTCTATGGTCCCGATGGTGCAGCGTTTTCACCGACACACACCCGCAAGGGCGGGCGGCTGTACCGCTACTATGTCAGCCAAGCGGTGTTGAAGCACGGTGCGGGGGCTTGTTCGATTGGCCGCGTGCCTGCGGGGGGGTGCTGTCAGACGAATGCGAACCAGTCTCAGTTTCCCCAACCCCTGGCTGGCGTCAGGCCACGAGAAGACCGCGCCACTCGGCGAGAGCGGCGGCGCGGTAAAGCTTGTAATGTTCGCGGTTCTGGAGATGGCGCTCCGTTGGAAAATGGTTGTGGATTGACGCATGGATCGAGGCGAACTTCTGAAGGGTTCGCATGCGCCGAAACCGCAACATCGCCCGTTCTCGTCGCCGGAAAGGCAGGTGCGAATTCTCAGCCCGGTTGTTAATCCAACGGCCCATCTCTCGGTCATCACCGCGGCCCAAATCCTTCAGGGCCGCGCCATATGAACGAAGCCGGTCGGTCACGAGAACTGCTGGTCGGCCATGCCGCTTCATGGATTTCTTGAGGAATTTCAACGCCGCTTTGCGATCGCGTGTCAGCGTGACGAAGCTTTCCAACACTTCGCCCTCGTGATCGACGGCGCGCCATAGGTAATGAGTCACGCCATTGATTTTCACGTAGACCTCATCCAGATGCCAGCGCCAGTGCTTCCTCGCCCGCATTCTGTCGACCCGCCTGCGCCGAATTTCGGCGGCAAACATGGGGCCAAATCTGTTCCACCAGAACCGCACGGTTTCATGGCTGATCTCAATGCCCCGTTCATGCAGAAGATCCTCGACGTTCCGCAGCGACAGCGGGAAGCGGATGTAGAGCATCACCGCCAAGCGGATGATCTCGCGGCTGGTCTTGAAGTACCGAAAGGGCGAAGGCTGGGTCATCCTGGAAGGTTAGCCATCAGAAGATGTCACGGCAACGGATGTTCCTCTGACAGTGCCCGCAGAAAGGCTCGAAGCGGACCCGGCGTTTCTGGCCGATCTGATTGCAAGCATCGATCTTGGTCAGGGCTTTGTGCACATCAGCCTTGCGCAGGATCCGATCGCCACCGCGCTGGCGGTGCCCGCCGAAGCCCTGACCCCTGATTTGCTTGATTTTGCGCAGCCGTTCTCACTGCGCCGCCGAGGGATCGAGACCCGCATCATAGCGGGCGAAAGCCTGCCTGCACCGGACCCTATCCTGATCCGCGCACTGGCCGAGGCCCGTGTTTGGGTCAAAGCCCTGCGCGACGGCACTTCGCTCGCCGAGATTGCAAAAGCCAAAGGATGCTCTGAACCCTATGTCCGCAACCGCATTCCGCTGGCCTTTCTGGCCCCGCGTCTTCAGGCACTTATTCTGGAAGGGCGTCAGCCACCGGACCTTTCCCTTGCTCGGCTCCTCCGCGACGGCATCCCGATGGACTGGGAGGAACAGGCGCGGAGCTTTGGCATCGCCTGATCCACAGGCGGGTCGGCGGCGTGAGTGAAAACAACCCATCAGCCCCAAAACGCAAGTCCCTGTTCTTGCGAGTTTTTTCCCTGTTCCGCTGAATTCTATTCCCTGATCGCCTTGATCAAATTCCCTGTTCTTCGAGAACAGGGAATTCCTCGCTAAGCCACGGGTATTGCTGCAGTATTCCGGGCAGATTCAGTAAAAGAAGCCTCACAGCAACGCAAATTCCCTGTTAATTCCCTGTTTCCGACCTGAACCAGCGCAAACCGAACGGGTCTCACCGCCCGCGGAGACGCGGGCGAGAAATCCAGCCAAAATTGGAGATGCGTTCAGTCTCTGTCAGCGCCGGGCCGCGCTAAGCCCCGGAAACACGGAGGAAAATCCGCGAAGAACGGAAATCACACGCAGAGATGGGGCAAGTGGCGGAGGGGACGGGACCGGAGTCGAACCTTGTCTAGTGCCTAGGTCATTATTATTGTTATGGCTGCATAGGCTTTCGAGTCCCATTTTGATGCTAACGCCACTGTGATCCGAACCGGGTTTCGTAATCAAGGCATGCATCCCCAACAAAAACCGCACCGTTTCATAACTGATTTCGATCCCGCGTTTATGCAGGATCCTAGACATTCCGCAGTGACAGCGGAAACCGTATGTCGTCATAACAGCCAGACGGATGATTCCGGGATTTGTCTTGAACTCGCGGAAGGGGGAAGGCGGGGCCATCGGGAAAAGCGAGCCATCAGATATTGTGAGGGCAGGGGCTGCAAAGATAGCTGCTTTGCAGGCGGATGTGGTCTGGTTTGTAACCGGGGGGAAGTCGGCAGGTTGGCCCTCGGGGAGATGCGGTGGGTGGGGGGATTTCACGCGTGAAATGGGGGTTAAGAGGTTGGAATTATTGTGATATTCGTATTTTAGAATGTGTTTGAGTGTCAAAGCTTGTGGATATTTTGGCCAAAAGGGGTTGTGGCGGAAAGGCCGCGCCGTACTGGGGTTGAATGGGTTTGGGATTGGCGTTGGATGCGTCATTTTGGGCGGAAAGGGGTAAGGTGTTGGGAAGGCGCAAGGATTTTGGATTTCGTGGTGTTGCGCGCGGCATTGCAAAACGTTTGTGGTTGTGCGATGGGGGCTTGGCAAATCGGGAGGGAGTGTGGCAGGTAGGATTCGCGTATGGAGCGTTAGTGGAAGTGGGCGATCAGATTGTCTTTTTTGAGCATGAAAGTAAGTATTTGGCTTCTTTTGATACTGTGCAGTTTGATATCTTTCGCGCAACTCTCTAGAGCGGATACTGAATCAGAAAAAACTCGCGTGGCGGAGTTGATCTCTGTCTGTCTTGGTGAAGCCAATCTTGTTTCGGATGAAGATACTATTGATTATGAGCTTGATTATCAAATATTTGCCTGTCAAAATTCAAAACTCATGATTGAAGGGGCGAATTATTTAGTAAACTCTCTTACTGATCTAAAAAATAGAAAATTCAGCTCTTCAATCGAGATTTTGAGGGATTGCGTGGATAGGTACCCGCAACTTTCGCAATGTTGGTACTATCTATCTAAGTTAGTTTATGCGGACCCGGAAAATATTGGACCAGAGAGGCTACGTGCTTTATCATATATTTCGAGGGCAATATCTACTTCAAGGGATAGACCTAGAGATTATTATTATTTGTCGAGAGCGACAATGTATGCATCAGAGGCGAGGCTGTTGAGGGAAGATGATGAGATGCATCTTACTTTTTTAACATTAGCAGCAACAGATATGACTGTTTATCTTGATCTTAGTGAGGAATCGATATCTAAGAGCGATCTCAAATTGCGGCCCCAAGTGCAAGCCCTCATTGCAGAAATTTCGCTGAAAAAGTCCAATAAGCAGCATCTAGATGCTGCTGAGCTTGATAAGTAGCATCTCTCAAAATCTGAAAGAAAACAAAATGCAAGATATTAGCTCCCCTGAAGATCAGAACCCTTGGGGATTTGACTCTGGTATAAATGGTTTGAGTGTCGGTACAGACAACTTGGCCGGAACGCTCCTCAGTTTAACAGATGTCGGGACAGATGGGGGCACTGCGTTAAAGTTAATTGATGAATACTTTGAGAATTTTTCGTCTCTGGAGGGAACATTAGATGGCGTACATGACGGCTCTGATAGGTTGAATGCTGCTCTTGATGCCATTGAATTGACGGACGGCATTGCTAAACGACATGTGCATAACAAGATTATAGATTCTTTATTGGGTGATAGTGAAGTTGAGAGAGAAGCTGCGCAGAATTTAAAGGATGAGCTTGTAAAAAGTGGATATTGGTCTGAAGACTATGAGAGAGATTATAAGCTATATTTGGAGGAAGCTAAGGCTGTTTATATTAAAAACATCAATGAACTTGTAGTGGTGGGTTTTGATCAAAAAAACGAACCTGATCTCTATAAATTTAGCGCAGGACATCTTTCTGAAGAAACAAAGTACAAACTGCTTTATGGCTACATGGGCAACCCCAACGGCGGTGGTGGAGGCATCGGATTTGAAATTGGAACGACAGGGCCAAAAATTCCTTCCGGGTTGATGAAGGGTCTCCCGCCTTTGCCGGGGGGGGGCGGTTCTGGCGGGGGCGCTGGGTCTGGATATAGCAATTCTAATCCGTCTGGAGATGAGGGAAGTCATGGCCGTAACGAACATGGCAGCGGCTCTTATGGCGGAGACTCCGGATATGATGGCGATTCAGGCTACGGCGGAGACTCCGGATATGGTGGCGGTTCAGGCTACGGAGGAGATTCAGGAAACACTGGCGGATCCGGTGGTGGGTCCTTCTATGGTGGTGGAACCAATACTCCCTATGGCGGAGGAACCTACTATGGCGGGGTAGATTATACCTACGGAGCGACTGGCAGTGGCAATGGGTCGGGAAATACTGGCACTGGGGGCAATCCTGGAAAAGGCAAGGATGACAAAGTCACGCCAAGTACTTCCCCAAATACGACTTCGAAGCCCGATCCAACAATTCCGCTGGCCCCCATCCTTCTCGACCTAAACAACGACAACATCATAGGGATCACGGAACGCTCCAAATCCTCGTTCTACGTGGATGGGGGCGATGGGAAGGAGCATCGCACGGCCTGGGCGGGCGCTGGCGATGGGGTCCTTTTCTTTGACGCTGGGATGGACGGGAAGATCACCGAGAAGCGGGAGTTTGTGTTTACGGAATGGGCCGAGGGGTCCACGAGTGACATGGAGGCCCTGCGGGAGACGTTTGACACCAATCATGACGGAGTTTTGAGCGGCGCGGAGTTGGAGCCCTTCAAGGTGATGGTGACCCAGGCGGATGGGACTGTTATCGCGCAGACCTTGGGCGATCTTGGCATCACGGCGATCAATCTTAATCCCGATGCGACGCATATTGAATTGCCGGATGGCTCGGTGATTACCGGCAAGACGACGTTCACGCAGAATGGGGTCACCAGAATGGTGGCGGATACGACGCTGAGCATGGACGCCGAGGGGCATCGGGTTGTGCGGGTGGAGTCGGTGATCTCGGGTGGGGATTTCCAGAAGGAAATCGTGAACACGGGTTACAAGGAAGACGGCAAGATCGCCTTTGTGCAAACGACGCTTGCGAAGGCGGATGGGAGCCATGTTCGCCATTTGTTCGATGATAATGGTGACGGGGTGGTGGATCGTCGGCAGGATATCAAGACCTCGGTTGTGAATGGGGTGAAGACGGAATGGGTCGTGAACCGGGTGAATGACAGCTCGGATGAGAATAACGCGTTCAGCGTGGTGGACCGGACGAAGACGGTGACGATCACGAGTGCGGACGGGAACACGGTGACGATCGAGCGGGATACGAACGGGGGGGGTGTTTTCGAGGTCAGGGAAACGCGGGTGACGCGAAACCTGCCTGGCGACGTGACCGAGGTGGATGTGACGATCGAGCGTCTGGGGCCGAATGGGACGGTTCTGGAAAGCGTGACGAAGACGGCGTCGAACAACGGTCTGACGCGGGTTGAGACGCATGACAGCGATGGGGCTGGGGCGAGTTTTGGGCTGAAGACGTCGGTCGTGATCTCGGACGTGGCGGGGGTGCGGACGGAGACGGTGCTGCGTGAGGCTTTCAACGGGGCGGACATCGGGCGGACGGTGGAAGTGACGAGCGCGGATGGGCGTTCGGATACGGTGACGGAATGGGTGGACCGGGATCGGGATGGGGATCTGGATCTGGTGTCGACGAAGACAGTTGTTGTGACGGACGGGGCCGATGGCTCGAAGGTGACGACGACCGAGGTTCGGAACGGGAACGGTGGGCTGATCTCGAAGAGCGTGGGGACGGTGAGTTCGGACGCGCGGGCGAAGGAGCTGAAGGTCGATCCGGACGGGGACGGGGATTACGACGTGACGACAGGGGATGTCGTGACGGTTGTGAACGGGGTTCGGACGCAGGTTCAGACGGAGGTACATGGGGACGGGTCTGGGAACCTTGGGAAGAAGGTGGAGATTGCGGCGGACGGTGTGACGTCGAAGACCTGGTTGGATCTGGATGGAGATGGCGTCTTTGAGGCGCAGGAACTGGTGAAGGATGTGACGGTGGGGACCGGGGGGCTGCGGACGGAAAGTTCGTGGACGAAGGCTGCCGATGGGACGGTTGTGGCGTCTCAGGTGAGTGAGACGACGGCGGACGGGAAGCATCGGACGACGCGGATCGATCTGGACGGGGATGGGGATACGGATCGGGTTGTCAGCGATGTGACAGAGTTGCGTTGGGGCGGTTCGTCGGAGCGGGTTGTGACGACCTATGCGGCGAATGGGACGACGGAGCTGTCGAAAGTAGAGACGACGACCTCGGCGGATGGGTTGACGCAGGAAAGCGTGTCAACGGTGAAGGAGGATGGTCAGGAGGTGGTTACGCGTTCGACGCTGGCGGTGACGCTGGGAGAGGATGGCGAGACGATCCGGACCTATGTGGAAGCGGCTGAAAACGGCAAGGTGATCCAAAAGCGCGTTGTGACGGAGAGCGCGGATCGGCAGACGACGACAACGACGCTGGACGTGAACGGGGACGGTCAGATCGACAGCGAGACAGTGCAGACGGTTGCGTTGAACGGGAACGTGACGACGGTGGTGCGGAAGTTGGGCCTGGGCGGCGTTGAAATCTCGGAAGTGCGGGAAGAGGTGAGCCGGAACGGACAGGATGTCTGGGCGCGGGAAGATCTGGAAGGTGACGGCGACTATGATGTGAAGACGCTGACGACGTCGGTGGTGAATGCGGATGGATCGGTGACGGTGGCGCGTGAGGTCGATAGCCGGAACAACACGGACATCGGGCGAACGAAGACGGTGACATCGGCGGATGGCCTGGAGAAAGAAACCTTCAGCGATCTGGACATGTCAAATGCGATGCTGGAGCGGAGTTCGCGGCAGGAGACAAGCATCGAAGCCGATGGCTCTCGGGTGACGACAGAGACGAGTTTTGCGGGGGGCAACTATGCGACGGGCACCGTTGGGTCGGTGAAGCTTGTTGCGCAGGAAACGCGGGTATCGGCCAATGGGCTGAAGACCGAGGCGCGCTCTGACACGGATGGTGATGGCAGTTTTGACCGTATGAGCATCAGCACGACGGTGCTGACGAATGACGGATCAGGTCGGAAGACCGTGACGCAGATCGGACTTGTCGGGGCGGATGGCGGCTTCAAGATCGATCTGGATGAACAGAACGAGATCAAGCGGACCCACATTTATTCGACGACGGAAGAGACGATTCTTGTGGATGGCGAAGGCGTGCGCACGCGGGAACAGAAGATTGACGTCAATGGCGACTGGTCGGCCCTGGATGGCAATTTCGACACGATTGTTCGAACCGTACTTGGAACAAATGGTGCACAAACTGAGGCGCGCATCGAACAAGACCGGAACGGCGGGTTGCTTTGGAAATCGGAAAAGACAACGTCGCGCCATGGTCTGGAGGTCGAAACGCGTGTGGATGCGAATGGTGACGGAACAGCGGACGCGATCACCGTTGAAAACCTGATTCTGAACAGCAACGGTTCTACGACAAAGACCACCACCAACTATGGAAGTGTTGTCGATCCGTTTGGCGGCGGCAGCGAAACCGTGAACAGTCAATCTGTGGTCACCAGTTCAGCCAACGGCCATCGGGTGGTCGAAACGCAAGACATTGACGGTGATGGTGTCTTGGACTTCCGAACCACCACGGTCAAGACGGTTGCCGCCAATGGCGACAAGGTCACGGATGTCACGCGCGATGGTGGTGACAATGCCAATCTGATCGCGTCCGAAACGACGACGACCTCGCGCACCGGGCGCTCAGTGACTGTTGAAAGTGACTTGGACGGCAATGGCAAGAACGACATTCAAACGGTCACGAACATCAATGCCGACGGGACGAAAACCAGCGCGGTGACCTATTACTCGCTGGACGAAGTTAAAGTTGCCAAGACGATCAGCACGACCAGTGCGAACGGGCTGGTGACGTACATCACCAAGGACACGAATGGTGACGGCGACACGGACATCAAGATTCATCAGGAAAAGGTGCTGCAGAACGATGGCGATGTCCTGACGACAACAGTGGTCGACAACGGCCGCAACGAGCGGCTGGGTTCGATCACCGAGATCAAGTCGATGGACGGATTGCAATCCTCTGTGTCGCTGGATTGGGATGGCCGCGACGGCGTGGATTGGCGGTCGGAAACCAAACGCGTCTATGAAGGCGACGGCGATATCGTCGACACGATGATTTCGCTGGATGGCGTGTGGAATGTTCGCGCGCAGATCACGTCGATCACCAGCGGCAATGGCTTGAACCGTTATGTGACGACCGACTATGACGGCGATCATTCGCTCGATCGGATCCTCGACAGTCAGACGGCCGCAGACGGATCGAAGATTGTGACCACGACCGAATTCACCCCCGGTCTCGATGTGCGTAGGGAAACGACGATCAGCACAAGTGCGGATGGTCGGAATTCAATCACGGAAATCGACTTGAACGGGGATGGTCTGGTGGATCGCCGTTCGGATAGTACCGTCAATCTCGACCGGCAAACCCGCACGGAATATGCCGAGGTCAATCTGGATGGTTCCATCGGTGACCGGATTGTCGAGACGAAAAATTTCAACGGAACCGAGCATCGCTTTGCCTTTGACGTCGGGGGTGGTGACAGCCCGGAGTTCGTTCGAGAAACGGAAGTCAGCTACGGCGCGGCTGGCGAGAAGATCACCACCTTCAGCGAAAGCTATGGCGATCGCGTGGTGTATTCGGCGAAGACTATCACGCAACAAAACGGCCTGAAGACCCGGGTGGAAATTGATACCGACGGCGATGGCACGGTCGATGCCGTGACGGTGACCGAGACGACGATCAGCAAGAAGGGCGCGCGGACGACGACATCCGAGACGAGTTACACCAAGGAATATGACAATGACGTCCGATCGACCTCCAAGGTTTGGGTCAGCGCGGATGGGCGCGAGACGCGCACGAATGTAGACTATGACGGCAATGGCATCGACGACAAGACATCCGTTTTGAAGATTGGTTCGGATGGTTCGCGGATCGAGACCGAAAAGAGCTATGACAAGGCGGGCGGGCTGATCGGTGAAACCGTGACGGAAACCTCGGCCGATGGTTTGATCACGACGATTTCTCGGCAAGGCAACACCCAGTCGATCATCCGCTCGGCCGTCAGCGACAAGAGCTATGTCTGGAAGGGCGGCAATGAGGTTGGCTATGAAAAGGCCGAAGGCGCCGAAGCTGTTGCGGGTGACGTTGTCTCTGTTTGGGGAAGTGGTGGGGGCTACGTCAGCTATGTCCGGACCCTGACACAGAAAGAAGTGGTGCATGAGGTTGATGCTTTTGGCATCGAGACTTGGCGCTATACCGAGCGGGAAACCGTCAACGGCGACGTGACGACCACGGTGCATTCCACGCGGATTGATGCAGAAGCCAAGGCACGGATTCTGGCCGAAGCGGCGCGCATCTATGACGCCGTTCTGGATCGGGACATGGATGTCGCCGAGATGGAAGTTCTGGTTGAATTCGTGAGCAACGGGGAGTTGAACCGGCTGGCGCTGGTCGAAGAACTGATCCAGTCGGATGAATACGAAACCCGCTATGGCAATATGTCGCGGGCGGAATTCATCAACCAGATTTATTACAACACGATGGGTCGCGGAGCGACTTTGGCCGAAGCTGCGGAACTGATCGGCGAATTGGACGATGGTGTGACCCGGGCAGAAGTCGCGCGCGATCTGGCCGAACGGCTGGAGCATGTGATCGTCGGCAATGGCCATATGTCGACCAACAATTTCGACGTGATCATGAATCCGGCGGTCTTTGAACGCAGTCTGGATCGAGCCTTTGTGCACGAGCAGGTTCGCCGTCTGATAGACGTGGTTTACGATCGCAAGGCGACTGACAATGAATTGTCGGTGCTGGGAGGCAAGCTGATGTCCGGCACCGAGACGCTGGCGGACATTGCGCAGTTGCTGCTGGACACCGAAGGCAAGCTATTCGGGGGGCGGACGACGGCGATTGATGCGGGGATGAGCGCGACCAGCTTCGTGCGCAACGCTTTTGAGAATGCCTTTGGGCGTTTGCCGTCCGAAACGGAAGAGTTGCGCTGGGTCGCGCAGTTGGATCAGGGGCGCATCTCGAAGGCGGGCCTCGTGGTTTTGTTTGCGAACTCCATTGATCATTTTGCCAATGGCAATGTGACCCTGCCCTTTGAAAACACCGTCGCAAATACGGTCCGGAACGGCACATCCAGCAACGAGGTGCTGAACGGAAATGGCGGCCAGGACGACATGGATGGCCGAGACGGCGCTGACACTTTGAATGGCAATGATGGGGCCGATCGTCTGGAAGGCGGTGCGGGTTCAGACTCTCTCGTGGGGGGGAAAGGACAAGACAGGTATTTCTGGTCACGAGGCGAAGGCAGCGACACGATCGACGACAATGACGTGTCGACGCTGACCACAGATACGTTGATCCTGACGGATGTGAGTTCGACGGCGGGGGATTTTTCGCTGGAGCGTTCGGGGAACCATCTGCTGGTGAAGATTGGGGCCTATACGATCACAGTGAAGGACCGGCTTCAGGATGGGACGAAGGGTCTTGGCATTGAGGCGCTTCAGTTCAGTGACGGCGTGGTCTGGGATTTGCGGACCATTCTGCTGAATACGAAATCTGTCGGCGCGGCTGCGACGGCTGGTGGCGCCTATCGGGACAATCTGAAGGGCACCAGCGGGAATGACACGATCACCGGCGGCGGTGGTCGGGACACCTTGACGGGCAATGCAGGGCAGGACCGGCTTGATGGCGGTGCCGCAGGCGACCGTTATGTCTGGAGCCGTGGTGACGGCAATGACACGATCGTCGAAGGTGCGGACAGCACGAATGCCATCGACATTCTGGAACTGACCGATGTGGCGATGGGACAGGTCTTTGATGTGTTGCGGATCAATGGCACGAATGACATCCGCATTTACATCGACAGCGCGACCGGTCCGACCATCACCGTTCTGAACCAATTCAACGACACTGTGGTCGGTGGTGGTATCGAGAGGATCGTCTTTAGTGACGGCATCTGGACGCTGCATGATCTGTTGCGCAAGTCGAACTTCAACGACGGGGACGACCCCAGCTTGGTGACGGGCAGCCGCTATGATGATCTCGTCACTGGAGCAGGCGGCGGCGATACGCTGAGTTCTGGCGAGGGGGACGATACCCTTTTGGGCGGGACTGGTGCCGATGTCTTGCAGGGTGGCGCGGGCGGGGATGAATACCGCTGGAACCGTGGGGATGGCGCGGACACGATCAACGATTGGGGCAACCGTGGCAACGGTCGGGATGAGCTGAAGCTGCTGAACGCGCGTTCGGATGAAGTCAGTTTCCAACGGGAAAACAACAGCGAAGACCTGAAGATCATCATCGATGGCGCGCATGGCGCAATCCTGATCGATCAGGGTTTCTTCTCGGACAGCGTAGCGGGGCGCGGCATTGATCGCATTGTCCTGTCGGATGGTGTGATTTGGGATCGCGACGACATTCTGGATCGCGCCATAGCCTTTGGTGGTAATTCCGGCACCACCCTGAATGGAACCGGATCACGCGACCGTCTTTCGGGCGGTGACGGCAATGATGTGATCATTGGTCGCGGCGGCGCGGACACGATGGTGGGGGGCGATGGTGCAGACACCCTGAAGGGTGGCTCGGGATCTGATTTATACATCTGGAACGCAGAAACGTCCCGGGGCAGCGATCGGATCGAGGATTTCTCGGATCACGCAGGTGACGTCGACACATTGCGGATCGTCGGCGTCGGCGGAAATGACGTGCGCCTGCGAAAGGATGGGGGAAACCTCCTTGTCGATATTGATGTGAACGGTGGCGGCTATGACCACACCATAACCGACGTCAGCCGTTTTGATCAGGCGGGGAATGGCGGGATCGAAATCATCGAATTCGATGATGGCTCCCGGATCCTTGTCCGCGGAACTGACCTTGCGACGGCCGAGTACCAAGGGACGGGCGACGGCGATCTGAAGTCGGGCTGGAACTACCGTGACCTGATGGAGGGTCGGGAAGGGAATGACACGCTGGATGGCGGCGAATGGGGTATGGATACCCTGATTGGGGGCAAAGGTCAGGATTTGCTGGATGGCAGACACGGATCGGACGATTACCGCTGGTCCATTGGCGATGGAAACGACACGATCAATGACACCGGGACATCGACTGCGGACGCTGACAGGCTGGTCATCGATCTGGACAACCTGACCGCCGAAGACGTCTTGTTGCGGCGGTTGACCGGCGCAGATGGGTTGCGCGTCATCATCGGCGACGAGGTCATCCGCATCGACCAGCAATATCTGGCGGGTGGCGATGGCAAAGGGATTGAGTCCATTGTGCTGAGCGATGGCACTGTCTGGACGTTGGAAGACATCTATGCACTGACCCGTACGGTCGGAACGGACGAAACAGCGGACACTTTGATCGGCACGGCCTACCGTGACAACATATTTGGCCGTGCGGGCGGGGATCGCCTGGAGGGCGCCGGAGGCGCCGATCATCTTTATGGTGGTGAGGGCAATGACCGGCTGTTCGGCGGTGCGGGTTCCGATGTCTATCACTGGGCGATCGGAGACGGAGCAGACACCATCGAGGATGGCTACAGCAGTTCGTCTCAATCCGACATTCTGGCCTTCGATGATATGACTTCGGCCATGGCTGAGACCGGGCAAGTCGTTCTGGAACGCACCCGCAACGATCTCCTGGTGAAGATCACCGCAGGCGGCGTTGAAAGGGTCATCACCGTTGTCGGGCAATATGACGATGCCAATCCGGGCGTTGGTCTTGAAGGCTTCCAATTTGCTGATGGCGTGATCTGGTCCTGGGATGATCTCTTGGAAAAGACCAACTGGCAGGCGTCCGAGGGAGACACGGTTGTCGAAGGCTCTTCGCTGCGTGACAACATCCACGGCCGGGGCGGCAATGATGAACTTCTTGGACTGGGTGGGCAGGACCATCTCTATGGCGGTGCCGGTGCGGACACGTTGGACGGCGCCGCTGGGCACGATACCTATTATTGGCAAACCGGCTGGGGCTATGACATCATCAGGGATCACTATGTCGGCGGTGAAGACCATGTTGACACGCTCAATCTGACGGGCGTCACCGCTATCGAGCTTGTTCGTGAACCTGTGTCGGGCAGTGGCCGTTTTGATTTGCTGGTCAAGGTTGGTGGCAGCACGGCCATCCGGGTGACGGATCAGTTTGAAACCCTGGGTTCGGGTCAAGGTATCGAACGG
The DNA here is from genome assembly GCF_014652215.1 of Neogemmobacter tilapiae. Taxonomy (GTDB): domain Bacteria; phylum Pseudomonadota; class Alphaproteobacteria; order Rhodobacterales; family Rhodobacteraceae; genus Neogemmobacter; species Neogemmobacter tilapiae. Next base: position 24,129 of record NZ_BMYJ01000014.1, read on the forward strand.
ATTGTCTTCGGTTCGGATGGAGAGCTCAGCTGGACCCTGGCGGACATTCTTGCCAATACAAAAACCAATGGAACTGGCCTTGCTGACACGATCGACGGAACTGGCTTTGCCGACAATTTGATCGGCTATGGTGGGGCGGACAAGCTTTATGGTGGCTATGGCCAGGATACCCTTATCGGAGGGTATGGAGCCGATACGCTGGATGGCGGGGCAGGTGACGATGAGGTCGACTATTCCGACTCGGATGCCTCTGTGGATGTGGACCTTGCCCGGACGGGCGATCAGATCGGTGGTAAAGCTGCCGGAGATCGGCTGGTCAGTATAGAGGGTTTGATCGGCTCGAATTATGCTGATCTCCTCTCCGGCGATGATGCCGCGAACGTTTTCACGGGCGGAGAAGGCAATGACACCTTGCTGGGACGTGCCGGGTTTGACCGTCTTTACGGCGGTAAAGGCAACGACCGGCTGAACGGTGGCGAAGATTCTGACATGCTCTACGGAGGCGACGGTGCGGATCGGTTTGTGTTCTGGCTGGGCACAGGGGAAGATACCATCGCGTCGTTCAATGCTGCCGAAGGTGACACGATCGAATTTGCACGGGCGTCAGGTGCGAACGGCAACTTCGTGTTCCGGGGCGCTGGGTCGTTCGGAGCTGGTGGTAGCGGGCCCGAGGCAAGGCTTGTCGGCGATCTTCTGATGATCGACGTGGACGATGATGGCGTGGCAGACATTCGCGTGACCATCAACAACTTTGAAGGTTCCACCGCTTTTGGGGCGAGTTCCTTCATCATCAGTTGAGCCATCGGGTATCACGAACAGTTCCAGGCCAGTCGCTGTGCAGATTGGCTTGGGAGGTGCCTGGCCGCCAGCTATGGATCGCCTGAAGCGGGGTGTGACATCAGTGCCCGGCATCTCCCCACAAGTCCCATCACATTGGACACCTGCCACTTCCCGCCTCGCCTTGTCTGTATCCCGCGTCGGGTGAGTTCGGCTGCGATGGCGCGCAGCGAGAGGTGACCCTCGGCGCGGATGTCGGCGAGGACAGGGGCCAGGTCTTGTGCGAAGGCCTCGGCATTGGCGGTGACGGTGGCGCGCAGGGCTTCCCCGCCTTTGCCCGCACGGCGCAGGGCGGCAGCGCCGTTGGGGTTGCCGAGTTTGGTGCCCCGGGCGCGGGCGGCGGCGAGGGCCTCCTTGGTGCGGCGCGAGATGGCTTCGCGTTCGGCTTCGGCGACAAGGGCCATGATGCCCACCGTCAGGTCGTTGGCCTGTGGCATGTCGCAGGCAAGGAAACGGACGCCAGAGTCGCGCAGGGCCAGCAGGAAGGCCGCGTTGCGGGACAGGCGGTCGAGTTTGGCGATCACCAGCGTGGCCCCGGTGACCTTGGCCAGATGCAGGGCCTTGACGAGTTCGGGCCGATTGCCTTTGCGCCCGCTTTCCACTTCGGTGAATCGGCCCACCAGCGTGGCACCCGAGTTCTTCGCATGATCCTCGATCACCTTGCGCTGCGCTTCCAGCCCAAGGCCTGATTGACCCTGCCGCGCGGTGGAGACCCGTTCGTAAGAAACCAGCCGCAAACCATCCGCCATCGCCGCCCCCTGTACACAACTGCCTAACGTTCGTTGCGCAGGAAGGTACCATGGCTTTGGGCGGGGGCGTAGCCAAAGCTGACGCGGATGATCGGATTTATTGTTCAGGAACAGCATCTTATTGACTTGAAGCGGCTGCAAAGCAGAGCGAACGTGATCCGGCGAAGACCCGAAGAACGGAGCCAACCATGCTGAACCCGACCCGCCAGCCCAAAGACACCCGCACGGCCCTTGATGCTTTCCTTGCCCACAAGGCGACCATTGATACGTTGCTGGAAGAGCTGACCAAACGCAGCACGGAACATTTTGACGCGGACCCGGAAGCGATCAACTGGACTGATGTTGCAGGGCTCGCCCGCCTGTCAGACGCCCTCAAGGACGCTTGCGACAGCGCGCCGTGACAGGGGCACGCTCCGCCTGAAGACACTCCCCCCGCCCGCGCGGGGTTGGCCCGGTAGGAGGGCACGGTGCCCCCGGACCGAGGAGACAGATCATGGCGAAGACGACCAAGAACGAGATCGCGGCAGAGGCGGGCACAGAGGACAGCGCCGCTCTTGCCCCCGCAAGCGATGCACCGCGCAAATCGCCCTTCCGGGCGGGCAGCAAGCTGGCCCTGCTGGTCGAGGTGCTGGAACGGGCGGAAGGGGCGACGCTGACCGAGATGCAGGCGGCGACCGGCTGGCAGGGCCACAGCGTGCGCGGGGCCATGGCGGGATCACTGAAGAAGCAGGGCCTGCAGGTGACGAACGAGAAGACCGAGGATCGCGGCAGGGTCTGGCGACTGGCGGCCCAGCAGGCTTGATGCCCATAGCATGGCGGCTGCGGGGTCTTTGCCTTTGCAGCCGCAAGGGGTGGTTGCTGTCCATTGGACCGCCCCGGCCATTGCGGCCCCTCTCAGAGGCGCGCATCCGGGCCCGAGATCACCACCTCATTAGGCAGTGCCGGATTGTCGCGACCCTCGGGTCCAACGATCAGCCGGACAACCGTCACCGGCTCGTGCACAGGTTCGGGCTCGCGCAGGCTGACAATCCTCGACCGCGCCGCCGGGGTCAGACCCAATTCGGTCATGAAGCGCCCCATCAGTTCCAACTGCCGGTTGACAATGGACAGCCAAGGCGATTGCTGCACATGGCCCGAGGGTGACTTCAGCATGATCGGCGTCACCTTCAGCTTTTGCTCTGCCTCGACCCAGCGGCCCCAGCATTGGCAATAGGCCGCCATGGCCGCCCGATCCACCGTGGTCAGCACGCCCATCTGATGCAGGGTGCTGGCCAGCCGCTGCCATTCCGCCTGCGCCTCGCCCTCCAGATGCGCCGGACATTCCGGCAGGTCGTTCGGGGGCTGCGGCTCGTCATGGTTCCAGGCCCGCTTGCCGGGATTGCCTGCCGCGCGACGCAGGGCGGTGGGTTGAGGGCGGCGGCCTGTCATCAGGAATTCCGCCCCTGCGCCAAGGCCTCGAACATGCGGCGCAGCAGGTAGGAGCGCAGGAGCGAGACCAGCAGAAAGGCCCCGGCAATCTTGAGGTTCTGCGCGAAGGTCACCTGCAGCCCGAAGGCCGGGTAGAGGAACAGCTGCAAGAGAATGGCCAGCACATAGCCGGTCAGGACATTTATCCCGGCCTCGATCAGCGAAAGGCGGCGTGATTGGCTCATCCCCGACCCTCCAGCAAGGCTTCCTCGGCAACGTCGTCGGGTGGGTCATAGGGGGAGGTTATGCGAACACCGCCGTCTGTCGTGGATTCAAGGGTCAGGGCATAGGCCTCGGCCGCGTTTTTCCGCTCGGCAATCACATCCAGATAATCGCGCAGCTTGTCCGCCGCAGAACCGCCATCCGGGACGATCTTGTCGGGCTCGGGCAGGCCATGCTCGATCCGTGTCGTCTCGCGCCATCCGGCTTGGGTCTTCAGAAAGAAGATCATCGAAGCCGTATCCCCGGCCCGCGCCTTGTTGATTAGCCCTTGCGCAATCACCCCGATCACCCGCGCCTTGCCGCGTTTATAACGTTCCGCAATATCCGGATCGCGGTTCATCATCGAAAAGAACGTGGTCCGCCCAATGCCGAAGTAATCCGCCACCTGCTCGGCCGTCAGCAAAGCCGCCAAGGTCTCGACCTCGGCCCGCTGCGTCTCGCTCAAAATCTTTTCCGGGCGTGCCTGTTGATTTCCACCCAGAAGTGACCCGGGTTTTTCATCGAGAATTGACCCGCCTGTAGGTTATGTTCTGCGGGTTATGCTTGGGTCAAGACATGCGTAGTCTCCCTTTTCGTTTTGGCTACTGCTGAGCTGGCCTTGAAGCGGAAGCTGTCGTTTCCGGTCTCCAGGATGTGGCAGCGGTGGGTGAGACGATCGAGCAAGGCGGTGGTCATTTTGGCGTCGCCAAAAACCGTGGCCCATTCGCTGAAGCTGAGGTTGGTTGTGATCACGACGCTGGTGCGCTCGTAGAGCTTGCTCAGCAGATGGAAGAGCAGCGCTCCGCCCGATGCACTGAACGGCAGATTGAGCTACTCCCCGATCTTTGGACAGATTTTCGGGTCATTTAAGCTACTGCCTGCACCCGCTGGTCGGTTTCGATTTTGTTGAAGTAGACCACAGCGGGCGCCTGTCCGCCATGGGCGGCGTGGGGCCGCTGGTGATTGTAGAAGGTGATCCATCGGCCGACGCCGGCCTTTGCCTGCGAGCCGGTCTCCCAGGCGTGTAGATAGACGCATTCATACTTCAGGGACCGCCAGAGGCGCTCGATGAAGATGTTGTCGAGACAGCGCCCCTTGCCGTCCATCGAGATCCGGGTGCCGACCCGTTTCAGCCGGTCGGTCCAGGCAAAGGATGTGAACTGGCTGCCCTGATCGGTGTTCATGATCTCGGGCGGGCCGAACTTGTGGATCGCCTCGTTCAGCGCCTCGACGCAGAAGTCGGCTTCCAGGGTGTTCGAGATGCGCCAGGCCAAGACCTTGCGGGTGTGCCAGTCCATGATGGCGACCAGATAAAGAAAGCCCCGACGCATGGGCAGGTAGGTGATATCGGCGCACCAGACTTGGTTGGGCCGCTCCACCCGCAGACCGCCCAGAAGATAGGGGTAGGTCTTGTGGCCCTTCGCGGGCTTGCTGGTGTCAGGCCTCTGGTAGATCGGCATGAGGCGCATCAGTCGCCGGATGCGCTTGTAGTTCACGGCATGGCCCTCGTTCTGCAAGTGCCACGTCATCTGCTGCACGCCGTAAAACGGTGTCTCGAGGAACTGCTTGTCGATCACCACCATGAGGTCGAGGTTCATGGCCGTCTCGCCCATCAGTTCGTAGTAGAACGACGAGCGTGCGATCGACAGCAAGCGACATTGTGCCCTTGCCGACAGGCTCGGGTGGTTCTTCTCGATCATGCCACGCCTCACTTGCCGGTCCAGGGCTTGAGCTTTCGTGACAAAAAATCGTTGGCAACAGCCAGCTCCCCGATCTTGGCATGCAGCGCCCGCACCGTGTCCTCGTCGACCTCGGGGGCCCTCTTGCCACCCCGCTCGAAGACATCCGCCGCGCCGTCCAGCAAAGCTTTCTTCCATTGATGGATCATCGTCGGATGCACGCCGTATTCGGCGGCCAGTTCCGACACTGTGCGCTCGCCCTTCACGGCTTCCAGCGCCACGCGGGCCTTGAACCCCGCGTCATGGTTCCTGCGTTTCTTCATGTCCTGATCTCCTCGTTCTTGGAGACCAGCAGACGTCAGATCATAGCTTCCGTCACTGTCCGATTTTCGGGGAGGAGCTCAAGCACGAGGGGAAAAACCGCTGCGCAATCCTGACAATCCGCGCGCAGGCCACCCATTCCGACCCGGCTCGCAACTAGCGGAAACCGCGCAACAACCCGCGATCCTGCGTGATTGTTCATTGTTTGTTCGAAACGACTCATAACCTGAAGGCCGCAGGTTCGTCATTGCTACGCAACGTGGCGTAACCTACCCCCGAACCTCCCACCACTCCGGCCAGTTGACCTTGTTTGGCGTGCGGGTTGCCTTGACCACCGTGGCCTGTTCTTCGGGGCTGAGGCGACGATCTCCCATTCGCGCCAGGGCGGCTTCGACGATCCAGGGTTCCAGCGCCATCCGGGCCGTCGGTCGATAGGGGTCGAGTTTCTTGGCCATGCGCAGAAGCTCAAGCGCGGAAGTGACACTCCCAGGCATAACTGACACACGAACAATGGCGGTCACGCGATCCGCTTCATCAACGCGCTCAGACTTGCCGGTCTCGATGACCGCCATGGCATCACGGGCTGCTGGTCCGTTGCCTTCCAGCCCGCGTTTGGCCAATTGCAAAAGGAAGGCTTCTTCGGCCGTGACTTTGGTTGTAGTGGTACCGTCCCGGATCGTGACGATTTGCCCAAGCACAGCCTCGTAAGGGGCCTCGCGATGCTTTCCGCGCGGCCGACCCTTGGAATTCCCGCTCTGGCCCTTCTGGAAGCGCCCCGAGACCGGAGGGCGACCATAGCCAATTGCCGCCTCGGCTTGATCGTCGTGTCGATCGTCAAAGCCGTCACTCATTTGCGGCGACCTGATGGCCAGACAAGATTGGCGCTGTCGCGGGTGCACCGCAGGATGTTTGTCACATCGCGGCTGTCAAAAGCGGTGGCACTGCGCCGCCGGGCGAGCGCTTGTTGCACGGCCCAAGGTTCCAGCAGGAGCCGCAGCCGCCGTTCTTCGCCAGATCCATAGTAAGAATCGGATGCCCAAGCCGGGTCAGGGCTGGCAATCCCGAGGATCAGCATGGCAGCATCCGCATTGTCGGGATCAGGGGAGAATTTCAGGGCGATGGGTGTTTGCCCCTTCGTTGCGTTCTGTTTTGCAAACCACGCCTCTCGCTTTCGAATCCATTTCAACACCTCACGCTCGGCCATGCGCTTGCCCGCAATGGCCTCTTGATAGGTGCGATGTTGCAGCGCCTCTTCCATGGTGATCTCGCGTGGCACACCGTCGCGCGTCAAGGTGAGCTTGCGGTCGATAATCACGTCCATCGCGGATGGGCGCGGCGGCGGAGCGGGCTTTTTTGGCCGCCCTTTGGGATTGCCACTCTGACCTTTCTGGAACCGACCGCCGTCGCTCGTCTTTCCATTGGCTTCCGGCGCGCCCTCGGATGCAGCTTCGCGCGGGGGGCGAGAATTTCCTGCCATGCCCTTCACCCCTCAAGCACGGGTGTTCCGCCCGTCAGGGCGGTCCACCGCTCCAGCGCGACATCGACATAGGCCGGATCGATATCGAGACCGCGGAAGCGCCGTCCCGCACGTTCTGCGGCAATCAGCGTCGTGCCGGAACCAAGGAAGATATCCAGAACGAGATCGCCATGGTTCGTGACGTCGCGGATGGCGTCGGCAACAAGGCCGGTCGGTTTGACCGTCGGATGCAGTGCCAGATCCTCGCGGCGGCTGCCGCGCATCGAGTTCACCGAAGCATAATCCCAGACATTGGTGCGGTTGCGTCCGTGTCGACCAAGTTCCACCTGATTGAGATGCGGTGCGTCGCCAACCCGATAAACAAAGATCAGTTCGTGCTTGGAGCGGTAGAGCGATCCCATGCCAGCATTCGACTTGTTCCAGACGCAGAGGTTCAGCAGATCGCCATAGATCCCGCGCCCCACCACCGACACATCGTCCATGTGGCGCCAGTCCATACAGACAAAATGCACAGCGCCGTTGCGCGACACGTGGGCCGCGGCGCCGAGGGTGTCTGCCAGAAACGCACGGAATTCCGCTTCGGTCATCTCCCCCGAAGCCATGGCGAATTCCCGGTGGCGGCCCTTGGCATTGGCATGGCCACTGATCTTCACATTGTAGGGCGGATCGAGAAAGGCACAGTCGATCGAGGCCCCATCCGCCACCACGCGACGCAGAAAGTCTGCGTCCCGTCCGTCCCCGCAGCCAATCCGGTGTTCCCCGAGAATCCAGATATCGCCCTTACGAGTGCGGGGTTTGGTCGGCACCGCCGGGATCACCTCGTCATCCGGATCATCCTGGCCCTTCAGGATGACGTCGATCTCTCCCGTGGAAAAGCCGGTCAGAACCGGATCAAAGCTGATGTCCATCGAAGTCAGCGCCGCAAGTTCGCCTTGCAGGATCTCCATATCCCAACCGGCATTGAGCGCGATCTTGTTGTCCGCGAGGCGCAGCGCGCGCTTCTGATGATCGCTCAGCCCTTCGAGATCGATCACGGGGACCGTGTCCAAGCCCATGGCTTTCGCCGCCAAGAGCCGCCCGTGCCCGGCAATGATGTGCCCCGCGGCATCGGCGAGGATGGGGTTGGTGAAGCCGAACTCCGCAATCGACGCCTTGATCTGTTCCACCTGCCGCTTGGAGTGGGTGCGGGCATTCTGAGGATCAGGGACAAGTTCCGCGATTGGGCGATAGCGCACTATAAGGGGATGGGAGATTCCGGAAGAGTTGGGCATCCTACAATTCCAAGCGCAAGAGGTCCGGCTCATTGCACCATAGGGTAGAACAAGGGGCTTCACAACAACTTGGTGGCCATTGGATGATTGGGCCCAAATGGCCAGGCCGTTGCAAGGCAAAGATCCTCGCAAAGGTGACGTGGTCTGCCCCCAACGCCAGCGTCAGCGTCAGTGCCAGTGCCAGTGCCAGTGCCAATCGAGATCGCGGTTCTCGGACGCCATTGCGTGAATAGGCGGAACCTTGGACTGGACTTCGCCGCCGAACGGAGCGTTGCTGTTCCCATGCCCGGATTTCCGGGCTTGTCCCGGTACCGGCGGCAAAGGGCCTCCGGACAATTGGAGGACAAGCAATGATCGGCAAGGTTTCGGTCAACACGACGCAAACGCGTCAGAATAGCCCTCGCGGCAAGCAAGCCACGCCAACAGCGGCAGGACAAAAGGGGTCACTCGCGAGCGCGTCTCCCGTCACTTCAGGCGCAGATCCCATCGACACAGCCCGTGACACCGGTCCCACAAGCGGCCGCCCACTTGCGCAGGCCACGGACGGCCAAACGCCGGTGGACGCGACCGCAGCCTTGGCCCCCGAGACAAAGCTATCCCAGCTGCTTGCCCTGTTGCGCCGTCCCGAGGGCACGACACTGGCCGAGATGTGCGCTGCGACCGGCTGGCAGGCGCATTCCGTGCGCGGGGCGATGGCCGGCACGCTCAAACGCAAAGGTCATGTCATCGCTTCGCAAAAGCTGGAGGATGTGCGCCGCTACCGGATCGAGGTGGTCTCGTGAGCCGCGCCGCGCCCCGGGGCAAGGGTCTGCTTTCTGATCTGGAGCAAACGGTTGAGGCCCTAGCGGGCCTTGACCTCCACGGCCTGCGGGCTGTCTGGCAGCAACAATTCGGATTGCCCCCCAAGCTGCGCTCAACCGATCTGCTGCGCCACCTGCTTGCTTGGCGCCTGCAAGCCGCGTTCCATGGTGGTCTGGATCGCGAGAGCCGCCGCAGGCTGGCGCGCCGCGGAGCCATCGCCCCGGAGGGCCAGCATCTTGGGCTCGGCGCAGTCTTGCGGCGCGACTGGCAGGGCCGCCGCATCGAGGCGGTGGTCGAGGCGGAGGGGTTTCGCTGGGAGGGCAAACTCTATCCGAGCCTGTCCGCCGTCGCGCGGGCGGTGACGGGCAGTCGGTGGAACGGGCCGCGGTTCTTTGGCCTGCGCGGGGTGCGGCCATGAAGGCCACCGTCCGGCGCTGTGCGCTCTATACCCGCAAAAGCACTGAAGAAGGCTTGGATCAGGAGTTTAACTCGCTGGATGCGCAGCGCGAAGCCTGTGCGGCTTATGTGAAGAGCCAGTCTGGCGAAGGCTGGAAGGCCCTTCCCACGGTCTATGATGATGGGGGCTATTCAGGGGGCACCATGGAACGGCCCGCCCTGCAACAGCTTCTGGCTGATGTGGCGGCGGGTCGGATCGACGTCATCGTGGTCTACAAGATCGACCGCCTGTCGCGCTCCTTGGCGGACTTCGTGCGCATGGTCGAGATCTTTGACCGGCATGGCGTGAGTTTTGTCTCGGTGACACAGGCCTTCAACACCACCACCAGCATGGGGCGACTGACGTTGAATGTGCTGCTTTCCTTTGCGCAATTCGAACGCGAGGTGACGGGCGAACGGATCCGCGACAAGATCGCCGCGTCCAAGAAGAAAGGCATGTGGATGGGCGGCACCTTGCCGCTGGGCTATGATCGGCCAGCAACGGGCAGCCGGACCCTGCTTGTGAACGCAGGGGAAGCGGTCCTTGTTCGACACATCTTCGAAAGCTACCTCGCCTCGGCCTCGGTCCATGCGCTGGAACGGCAGTTGCAGCAGGAGGGCGTGGTCTCGAAGCGCTGCGTGGCCTCCAGCGGGCAAGTCCGCGGCGGCGTTCCGTTCAGCCGGGGTGCCCTGTTCCATCTTTTGCGCAACCGCCTCTACCTTGGCGAGATCCCGCACCGCGACATGTGCCACCCCGGTCTTCATGAGGCGATTGTCGAGCCTGCCCTGTTCGACGCGGTGCAACAGAAACTCGATGCCCATGTTCGGCGCCGCGGCAAAGCGCGGGATACCGTGGCCCATGCCCCGCTGACCGGGCGTATCTTCGATGCCGACGATCAGGTGATGTCTCCCGCCTTTGCCTATGGCCGGGGTGGCAAGCTCTATCGCTATTATGTCACGGCCTCTCTGCAGCAAGGCGGCAAACGCGAGAAGGGCGACGAGGCGCTGCGCCGCGTTTCGGCCGCAGCGCTTGAAGCAAGATTGGTCTCCGTTCTGGAACGCCTGCTGCCCGAGCATTCGGGGCCGCACCTGGACCTGATCATCCGGGTCGAGCTTCACGCCAGCAGTCTTGAACTGCTCTTGCCGATCCGCTGGCTTGCACGCATGCGCGCCCGTCTTTTGCCCGGCGAGACGGCCGATGCGGATGCGACGGACCCATCGCAACTGCGACTCTCATTGCCCGTTCGCCTTCGCACTCGGGGTGGCCACACGGAGATCATCGGCGGCGAACCTGCTGCGTCCAAGCCCGATCCTGTGCTCATCAAAGCCCTGCGCGCCGCCCATGCCTTGCTGCCCACGGACAGAAACGGCACGCCCATTCTAGAGGCCGCCCCCGAGTCTTCCTATCAGCGGCGGCTTGTTCGCCTCGCCTTTCTGGCCCCGGATCTGCAGGCTGCGATCCTCGAAGGAAGGCAACCCGCGGACCTGACGCTCGCCGTCCTGATGGCCGAAGACATGCCCTTGTCTTGGGCGAACCAACGTCAGCGCTTCGGCGCGCGGGTGGATTGAGACCCTGATTCCACTGCGAACCTCGATCTGATGCGTCACCTGATGCGCTACCTGCTATTCCTGTTAAATCACCTGTATTCGCGTCTTAATCACCCCCCTATCAGGGCTTAAATCGCCTGTTATCGGCACGAACAGGAAAGTGATTTTTGACGGTCTAAGCCACGGAAATCACGCCCTTATTCCGAGCGCCCGCGCGAAATCACAAGCAAATGGCCTGTTTTTGCGCCCGATTTGCAAGTTATTCCCTGTTAACGCCAAACTGCACGGCCCTCTGGACGCGCGGAGACCGGCGTCTGCGCAGGGCCGCAAGCGGCCAGAAACGGGCGGGGAAGCCTGACGACGAAACCGGGAGTTGCGTGAATTATCCGCCTGTTCCCGTGGCTTGCGCGGACGACGAACGACCGGAGACCAGTAGCAGGGGTCGGTGGCGGAGACGAAGGGATTCGAACCCTCGAGACGGTTCCCCGCCTGCACCCTTAGCAGGGGTGTGCCTTCGACCACTCGGCCACGTCTCCACCTGCGGGAATAGCGGGGCAGGGGACGGACGGCAAGGGTGAAAATCGCCTTAGACCGTATGAAGATACAGATCGTAGTCCACATCGCTGACCGTCCGCATCACCCGCGCATATTCCGCCGCCTTGATGGCGGTAAAGGTCCGGTGCATTTCCTCGCCCAAGGCCGCCTTCAGAAACGCCGACCCTTTCGCCGCCTCAATCGCCCCGCGCCAATCCATGGGCATCGGCGGGGCATCGGCCCCGTCTTCATAGCCGTTGCCCGTGGTCTCCGGGCCGGGATCAATGCGCCCCGCCATCCCATGCCGCAGCCCCGCCAGAATGGTCGCTGCCACCAGATAGGGGTTGGCATCCACGCCCGAAGGCCGGTGTTCGATCCGCCGCGCCTTGATATCCCCTGCCGGAATGCGCAAGGCGACGGAACGGTTGTTGACGCCCCAGGTGGGCGAGACCGGCGCATAGGATTGGCTGGCAAAGCGCCGCCAAGAATTGGCATGCGGCGCCCAGACCAGCATCGCCTCGCCCATCGTCGCCCGCAGCCCGCCCATCGCGTGCAGGATGGTCTCGTTCCAATCCCCTTCGACCGCCTCCACAAACACATTCCGCCCCGCCTCATCCGCCAAGGACACATGGAAATGCATCCCCGACCCGGCGTAATCCTCGATCGGTTTCGCCATGAAACAGGCCGTCACCCCATGCGCCCGCGCCTGCGCCCGCACGATCCGTTTCAGCCGCATCAGATCATCCGCCGCCTGCATCACATCCTTTCGGTAATGCAGCGTCAGCTCATATTGCCCCGGCGCATATTCCGAAATCATGGTCTCCGCCTGGATCCCCGCCTTCTCCGCCCCTTTGTAGATGTCGCTGAAAAGGGGCAGCATCCCGTGCAGATGGTCCACCGAATAAACCTCGGTCTTATGGCTGGCCCGTCCGTCCAACACGTCCCGGGCAGGCTGGACGCGGCCATTGCCGTCGCGCTCATTCGCCAGCAGGAAGAATTCCAGCTCGAACGCCGCATGGGCTTGCAGGCCTTCGTCGGCCAAGGCCTTGGCCTGTGCGGCCAAAGCGTGGCGCGGGTCGGACAGCATGGGCGTTCCGTCCAGATGATACATCGACATCAAGACTTCGGCGCGGGGCGGGTTGGTGCCGTGCAGGGGCACAAGGGAACCCGGCAAGGGCCAGGCCCGCAGATCGCCATCGCCCTGATCCCAGATCAGACCGGTTTCATGCACATCCTCGCCGCAGATATCGAGGCCCAGGATCGAGATCGGCAGATGCCGCCCATGGGTATAAAGCCCCATCAGCTCATGCCGCCGGATGATCTTGCCCCGACCAATGCCGTTGGCGTCATGCAGGACGATATCCACCGCCTCGATTTCCGGGTGGGCGGCCAGAAAGGCTTCGGCTTCGGCGGGCAGGGCTCCGGTCGGGTTCATTCTATTCTTCCGTCAAGGCGCGGGTCACCGCGTCGAAATTGGCAACTAAGCGGTCGATCTGCGCCGTTGTGGTGACTGGCGAGATCAGCATCATGTTGTGGAACGGCGCAATCAGGCTGCCCCGGTTCAAAAGGCCGATATGCAGCGCGGCCTCGAGTTCCGGCTTATGCGCAGGCCCCGCCTCGGCCCCGTTGCGCAAAGGCCCCGCCGCGCAGATGAATTCCACCCGTGCGCCGACCCGCACCACATGCCACGGCAAGGCGCGCAGGGTGATCACGCGGCCAAGGCCCTTGGCCAGACGCGCCGCGCCCTTTTCCATGCGGGCATAATGGGCCGCGGTCATCACCTGCGAAAGGTTCGCCACCAGCGCCGCGAATTGCAAAGGGTTCGCCGAAAGCGTCGTCCCCATCCCAGAATGGCCCGAGGCCCGCGCCGCATCTGCTGCGCGATAACGGTCCTCCATCGCAGGCGTCATGCCCCAGACCGCCGTCGGCAATCCCCCCGCCACGCATTTGCCCACCACGAACATATCGGGGCGCAAGCCATGCACGCGGGTAAAGCCGCCAAATCCCGATGAGATCGTATGGGTCTCATCCATGATCAACACCGCGCCATAGCGCGTCGCCAAATCCCGCAGACCCGCATGAAACCCCGCATCCGGCAGCACCATGCAGGAATTCGTCATCACCGGTTCCGTCAAGATCGCCGCGACATCGCCCTTGGCCAGCGCCGCCTCTACCCCTGCCAGATCGTTGAACTCGCAGGCCACCGCATGCAGCGTCAGATCCGCCACTTGCCCCAGCAGCCCCGGCCGGTTCACCGTCTGACCACCCGACAGCGCCACCATCGCATCGTCCACCGTGCCGTGATAACAGCCGTTGAACACCAGAACCTTATCCCGTCCCGTCACCGCCCGCGCCACACGCAGGGCAAAGCGGTTCGCATCCGTCGCCGTCGTCGCAATCTGCCAGCGGAAATCGCCAAACACCTGCGAAAGCAAGGCCCCCGCCTGCATCGCCGCCTGCGTCGGCAGCATATAGGTCAGCCCCTTATCCGCCTGCGCCTTGATTGCTTTGGCTACCGGGCCGGGCGAATGGCCGAACATGCTGCCCGTATCGCCCAGACAGAAATCATCCAAGCTGACGCCATCCACAGCCGTCAGCCGCGCCCCCTTGGCGTGATCGACCACCAGCGGAAAGGGCAGGGGCCAATCGGCCATCCAATGCATCGGCACCCGGTTCACAAAGGCCCCCGCGCCCGCATCCAGCGCCTGCCGCGAAACAGGATGGGCCGCCGCAAACACCGCGACCTCAGCCGCGCGGAATGCCGCCAGCTTGCCCCTGTCGATCCCTGCCAGATGGTCCTGCATCAAAGCCCCCTTGCCGTCAGACGCTTATGCGCAAGAATTTGATCAAATTCAAGGCCGCGTGACAAAGCGCAAAATCCGGGTGCAGGCCTCCTCCATCTTTTCATCCGGCTGGGTCAGCGCCACACGCAACCAGCCCCCCAGCGCCGCCCCGAAACTTTCGCCCGGCATCATCGCCACACCTTCCGCCTCTAGCAAAGCCAAAGCGAAAGCCTCGCCCGTCATGCCCGTCGCCCGCACATCCAGCAGCGCAAACATCCCCGCCTGCGGCACATGCACCTGCAAGCCCGCCTGTCCATCCAGCCTTGCCTGAAACAGCGCCGCCCGCCGCGCAAAGCGTTCGCACATCCCCGCCGCTACGGGCGAGGGTTCGGAAACCGCCTTCGCCACCATATCCGCAATAAAAGGGGCGCCGCCAAACAGCATCGTCTCCGACAGGGGCATCAGCGCTGCGCAAAAACTTTCCGGCCCCACGCACCAGCCACCCCGGAAACCCGGTGCCGCATGCGACTTGGAGATGGAGGCCGCAACAATCACCCGATCCGCGAATTCCGGTAGGTCCAGGGCCGAGGTGAACGTGGTCCCCGCAAACACCAGATCCTCATAAACCTCATCCGACAGGATCCACAGGTCATGCGCCCGCGCAATCTCGCCAATGGCCTGTAAATCCGCCTTGGGGATCACCGCCCCCGTCGGATTGTGCGGCGAATTCAGAAAGATCACCCGCGTCGCTGGCGTGATCCGCGCCGCAATATCCGCCGGATCGATCCTGAAACCCCGCTCCGCCCGCAAAGGCACCGGCACCGCCCGCGCCCCCGTCGCGGCAATCAGCCCCTCATAGGTCGCATAAAGCGGATCGCCGACCAAAATCTCATCGCCCGCCTGCAACAGCCCCATCAGCACGACATACAGCGTCGTCTGCGTGCCGGGAAAGCACATCACCTGTTCCGGCGTAATGACCCGCCCCCGCCGCTGCGTGTAGCGATCCGCCAAGGCCCGCACCAAGGCAGGCTCCCCCCGCCCATTGGAATAGCCCGTCCGCCCCGCCCGCATCGAGGCAACCGCCACATCCAGCAGAACATCCGGCGTCGGCACATCCGGCTCGCCAATGGTCAGTTCGATCACATCCTGACCCGCCGCCTTCATCGCCCGCGCCTTATGGTGGACAACCCATTTTTGCCCGCCCAGACCCGCCATCCGCCCCGTAATATCCGCCAACCGCATGATCGCCCCTTTTGTTGCGGCAGGAATAGCCTGCACAGCCTTGGAATAGAAGTGCCCCCTCCCCCTGACAGGGGGAGGGCAGGGAGGGGGTTCCAACCAAGAATCTGAAAGCCCTGCCCGATTTCGGGCGGCACGTGCCGCCCGCTTTGCTATTCTGGCCGCAACGCAAAGGAATAGCCCATGTTCGACCTGCCCGACGATGACACCCTCTATCAGGCCCTTCTCGACCGCAGCCCCGCCTATGAAGGCCAGGCTTGGGTCTGCGTCTCCTCCACCGGCATCTTCTGCCGTCTCACCTGTCCCGCGCCCAAGCCGAAACGCCAGAATGTCCATTTCCGCGCCAGCCCCGGCGAATGCCTGGCCGAAGGCTTCCGCGCCTGCAAGCGCTGCCACCCGCTGCAAGCCGCTGCCGAATCCGACCCTGCCGTCACCAGCCTTTTGCAAGCCTTGGAAAAGCGCCCCGATCATCGCTGGTCGGAAGCCGACATTCAGGCGCTGGGCCATGACCCTTCCACCATCCGCCGCGCTTTTCGCCGGCAGTTCGGCATGACCTTCCTTGACCTCGCCCGCCAACGCCGCCTTCGCCACGGCTTTGCCAGCCTCGCCGAAGGCGGCAAGGTCATCGACGCCCAGCTGGAGGCTGGCTTTGACAGCCCCTCCGCCTTTCGTGCCGCCTTTGCCCGGCTACTCGGCATCCCCCCCGCCGACCTGAAAGGCGACGGCGCTCTCCGTGCCGATTGGATCGCCACCCCCTTGGGCGATATGGTCGCCGTCAGCTCGGCCCATGCCCTCCACCTCTTGGAATTCGTTGGCCGCCAAGCCCTCCAACGTGAACTCCAGCGGCTCGCCAAAGGGGCCAAGGGCGACATCGGCATCGGCACCTTTGCCCCCACCGAACAGCTCAAATCCGAACTTTCCGCCTATTTCGCCGGGGCTTCCGCCGATTTCCAGACGCCCCTCGCCCTTCACGGCACGCCCTTCTATCGTCAGGTCTGGGCCGAACTCCAACGCATCCCCCCTGGCGAAACCCGCAGCTATGGCGAACTCGCCCGCGCCATCGGTCGCCCCACCGCCATGCGCGCCGTTGCCCAAGCCAATGGGGCCAATCAACTGGCGCTGGTCATCCCCTGCCACCGCGTCATCGGCGCCGATGGCTCCATGACCGGCTATGGTGGCGGCCTCTGGCGCAAACAGAAACTGCTCGAGGTCGAGGTCGGCTACCGCCGCTCCGCCTGAAAGGACAATCCATGCCCCCCCACCTGTCCCGCCGCCCCTCTGGGCGGCGCGCTTTCCTGCACGCCCGCGCCACCCGCGCCGAATGTGTCCTTCAGGCGCTTACGCTTGTTCTTCTCGCCCCATTCGTCCCGGCCTTGCTGATCTTGCTTGTCCCGGCCGCCCTCCGCCGCCTCCACGACATCGGCGTTTCAAACCGCTGGGCCGCCCTCTTGGCCCTCTCAGGCCCCATTGGCTGGCTGGCGCTGCTCTGGCTGATCACGCTGCCCGGCGATTCCGGTCCCAACCCCTATGGCCCCCCAAACCCTCAGGTTTCCCGCACCACATCCTTATGCACGATCACATCCGCCTGCGGATAGCGCGCCAAAATCGCCCGCCGCAGCCCCGCTCCGATGTCATGCGCCTGCCGCAGAGTCTGATCCCCATCCAACTCGATATGGATCTGCACAAACACCCGGCTGCCCGCCATCCGCGTCTTGATATCGTGGAACCCCATCACCCCCGGCCAGTTCCCCGCCAGTTCCGCCACCCCTGCCACCAGCGTCGGGTCCGCCCCCCGGTCCATCAGCGCGTCAAACGCCCCCTTGCCAATCCGCAAGGCCCCCAAGGCCAGCATTGCCGCCGCCCCCAAGGCCACCACACTGTCAATCGTTTCCATCCCAAAGGTCCGCGACGCCCAAAGCGACAGCAAAGCCCCGATATTGGGCAGCAAATCCCCCAGATAATGCAGCCGGTCCGCCGCCACCACCTTGCTGCCCGTCCGCCGCGCCACCCGCCCCTGCCAGATCACCAGCCCCAGCGTCAGCGCGATGGACAGGCCCATCACCAACATCCCCGGCCCTTCGCTTTCCAGCGACGTGCCCCCCTCCAGCAGCCGCATCACGGCCGCCACCGCAATCACCCCTGCCGAAATCAGAATGAACAGCGCCTGACCCAAAGCCGCCAAGTCTTCCGCCGAGGTATGCCCGAACGCATGATCCTCATCCGCCGGTTTCGCCGCATAGATCAGCGCCGCCATCGCCCCCAGCGACACCATCAGATCCATCCCGCTGTCGGCCAAAGACGCCGCCACCGACAAGGCCCCCGTTTGCCCCAAGGCCCACAGCTTCAGCCCCACCAGAACCCCGGCCACCAGCACCGAGGCCAGCCCCGCCGAAATATTCAGCCGCATTTGCGAGCGGTTCTCAGACATGAATCATCTCCAAAGGGACGGCCTTTCTAGGCTCCCTTTGCCAGACAACCAACCTCTATTCGATGATCTCTTCCGCATCGACACCCCAAAGAGATGTCTTGCGCAGCCAGCCTTTTTCGCCGCCTGCCGCAATCCGGCACCAATCGACGTTGCATTCGATGACCTTGCCGATCACCCCCCGTTCGGCCTGCGCCACCGCTTCCGACTCGCGATCCGCCTTGGCCCGCAACTCGACCATGTCTTCCACCACCATCACCGTCCGCACCCCGGACAGCAGCGAATAGTGAATCCAGCCGCCCGCGCCATCCAGATCTTCAATCCGCCGCCAATGCTCATATTCGGCGGTGATCCGCAGTGGCATGCCCGCATGGGTAAACACCCAATCAATCCGATGCGTCAGACTGGGACCGCGCCGCGCGTTGCCCTCATTCGTCTTCAAGCTGACATAGCGCGGGATCGGCAGGTTCGTGACCGCCCCCTTCGACGGGTCGCGCGCAGGCAGAACCGGCTGCGCCGCGGCGGGGGCAGGGGTCACAGCGGCGGTTTCCACCGCCGCTGCAACAGCCTCGGCTGCCGCTTCCACCGGGCGTTCCGGCCGTGGTCTGGGCTGCACATCCTGCGCCCCCGCCATGCGGATGCCGCCGATGGTCACCAACAACACGGCTATACCAAGAATGAACTGTTTCATAACGCCTGCTCGTCCGGGTCTGTTGTGCCCTTTTGTCCTTTATGCCCGAAAAATCACGGCAGGGGAATCCACTTTGCTTCACAGGCCTGTAGGATCAGGTGCCGCGCGGTTTTGCCCGTACCGTCGGTTCCGCCTGCCGCGGATCATCCGGCCACGGGTGGCGCGGATAGCGGCCCCGCATATCCCGGCGCACATCGCCGTAACTGTTGGTCCAGAAACCCGGCAGGTCCATCGTCACCTGCACCGGCCTGCCCCCCGGCGACAGTAGGGTGATCCGCAGCGGCAGGCGTTTCGGCCCCACCACTGGATGCACCGTCACCCCGAACATTTCCTGCAACCGCACTTCGATGCCGGGGGCCTCGCCCTCATAGTCGATCGGCACATCACGACCCAAAGGCGTGGTGAAATGCGCCGGGGCCAGACGGTTCAAGGTCTGCTCTCCCTCCCATCCCAGCACCGATTGCATCATGCCCACCAGATTGAACCCGGACAGGTCATTCTTGGATTTCATGGTGTTCAGATACGGCAGAACCCATTCCTCGCGTGTGAGGATGTTCGATTCCGTAAAGTCTGGCAAGGCCTCGCCCTCGCCTCGCCCCACCGCCACTCGCGCCGCCAAACGCCGCGCCCCGGCGCTCCAACTCAGCCCGTTTTCCCGCAGACCGTCTAGCGCGGCGCGGGCGACAAGCTCGGCGGGGGCGTCGTGCCAGATCTGATCCGACAGGGCGATAGCCCCGAACATCTCTTGCCGCCGTGCCGCCACGCGCCCTTCGCGCCGCGACCATTCGCAGATGTCCCGCCGCGTGAATTGATCGCCCAGCACCTCGCGCAACTCGGCCTCGGACAGCGCCACTGCCTGCCGAATGCCCGCCTCCCGCGCGTCGCCATCCAGATCGGTGGCCACCAAAAGCCGCGCGCCCGTCAGTGGCAGGCCCGGCCCCATCGCCGCCCCCTTGCCGCCCGACAACAGCCAGCGCGGTTCGTCTCCCTTGCGCCGCAGGCCGACCCGATCAGGATAGGCCAGCGCCGCCATCTGCCCTAGGCTCAGATCCCCGGCCTCCCCCGGAACCATCTTGCGCAGCCGACGCGCCTCGTCGCGCACCCGCTCCACCACGCCCCGGTTCACCGCATAGGGCGTGTCGCTTTCCACCGCCTTGGGGTCCCGCAAAGCCCGCATCCGCAGCGCCAGATCGGGCGGCGCACCCCGCAGCGGATCGCGTTCCGCCAACAACGCCGCCAGCAGCGCCGCCTGCTCCCCACCCGCCCGGATCAGCATATGCGCCAATCGAGGCTGCAGGGGCAGGGCGGCCATAGCCTTGCCATGCGCCGTGATCCGACCCTGATGCAGCGCGCCCAAAGAGGCCAAAAGCCCCCGCGCCTCGGTCAGTGCCCCCTCGGGCGGGGGCGTCAAAAAGCGAAGGTCCGACCCGCCCCATTGCGCCAGTTCCAAGGCCAGCCCCGCCAGATCGGTCGCCGCAATTTCCGGCGGCGGATAGGCCTGCAAACCGCCTTCCTCGCCCTTCGACCACAGCCGATAGCACACGCCGGGGGCCACACGCCCCGCGCGGCCCCGCCGCTGTTCCGCCTCGGCCCGCGTCACCCGTTCCGTCACCAGCCGCGCCATGCCACTGCCCGGATCAAACCGCGCCCGCCGCGCCCGGCCCCCATCCACCACGACCCGAACGCCGGGAATGGTCAGCGAGGTTTCCGCAATCGCCGTCGCCAGCACCAGCTTGCGCCCCGGCGCAGGCCCCAAGGCCGCCCTTTGCGCCGCAAAATCCATATTGCCGAACAGGGGGGCGACCGTCACACCCTCCAGCCGCAACAACCCCTGCACCCGCCGGATTTCCCCTTCCCCCGGCAGAAAGGCCAGCACATCGCCTTCCGGACATTCCGCGAAAGCCTGCCCGATCAGCCCCGCCATCTCGTTTTCAAACCGCGCATCCCCCCGCAAGGGCCGCGCCAGATGCCGCGTCTCCACCGGAAAGGCCCGCCCTTCCGATGTCACCACCGGCGCATCCCCCATCAGCGCCGCCACCGGCCCCGTGTCCAGGGTCGCCGACATCACCAGCAGCGCCAGATCAGGTCGCAAAGCCTCACGTATGTCCAAGGCCAGGGCCAGCCCAAGGTCTGCCGTCAGGCTGCGTTCATGGAATTCGTCAAAGATCAGGCATCCTACCCCCGGCAGTTCCGCATCCGTCTGGATCATCCGTGTCAGAATGCCTTCCGTCACCACCTCGATCCGCTTGCCTGCCTTGGCCTCCCCCCGGATCCGGTAACCCACCGTCCCCCCGACCGTTTCGCCCAAACCTTCCGCCAAACGCTCCGCCGCCCCCCGCGCCGCAAGGCGCCGGGGCTCCAACATCACAATCTTGCCTTTGATTTCCGGCAGCAGCGCCAAAGGCACCCCTGTCGTCTTCCCCGCACCGGGCGGAGCCTGCAAAACCACCATCCCCCGCCCCCGAAGGGCCTGGATCAGTTCCGGCAAAACCTCAAGGATAGGCAGCGTCTCCATCCCCGGCTTATCGCCCGGCCAAACGCCCCCTGCAACCCAACCCTACCGCCGGATCAGTTTCGCCTTCCCATAGACGGTTTCCATCGACACTTCCGTCACCATCATCTTCCCGTTCCCATCCGGCGCATAGATCATGCTGAACGGGAACCGCGTCTTCTCCGCCAGATCATCCGCCGGATAGCCTGCAATCCGCCGGTATTCCCCCTGACAGACCACCTCATCCCCTGCCGTCTGCCGCTCGAACGTTTTCACCTGCGTATGCCGCCGCCCGTCGAACATCTCTTGGCTCACCGCGCATTCCTGCCCCGGCTCCACGCTTTTCAGCACCATATACATCGCCGTCAGCGGATCGACCGTCCCCCCCATCGACCCCGGATCCACATCGTAATCCTTCGCCTCTCGCGGCGGGTTATAGCTTTTCACCTGCGGCACACCCCCCTTATAGGCCATCACCGCCTGGCTTTGCCGCCGCCCCGTATCCGCATTCTCGCTGTAAGACACCGGCACGAACCGCCCCTTCGACAGGCCCCCATTCGCGCTGGCATCATACCGCACCTTCCGGATCAGCGCGACCAACCCCCCCGTCTTCAGCCGACCCGCCACCGAATAGGATTTCCCGTCCTCCACCGCCGACCACGACAGCGAACCCGCCCGGATCCCCTTCAGCTGCAAATCGAAACTCGCCTGCTGCTCATCCGCCCAGACAGGCGACGCCAGCGAAAGGGCCAGAACGCCCGCCACAACCGATTTCAACGACATCTCTGCTTCCTCGAATGATGGCGGTTCCCCCGCCTTGACCGCAATCTAGCGCGACCCGCGCTTTCACAAAAGCCTTGCGCCCCACAATCGGTTCCCCAATCCCCCTATGCGCGAAACCCCGCCAAACCCGGCCTTCCCAATCACGGAAGCCCACCCGCCTGACACACAGGTCCAAATCCTGCAAAACCCCGGCACGCTGGCTTGACGCCACCGGGGAATCTCCTTATGGACTGCCAACCGAATTCCGGAAGACGTCGCATCGGCGGCGCCTTTCCACATTAGACAAGCAAGGATCACGCACATGTCGCGCGTCTGCGAACTGAGTGGCAAGGGCCCGATGTCGGGCAACAACGTCAGCCACGCCAACAACAAAACCCGTCGGCGTTTTCTGCCGAACCTGAATGACGTCACCCTGATCTCGGATGCTCTGGGCAAATCCTTCAGCTTCCGCGTCTCGGCCGCTGCCATCCGCACCGTGGACCATCGCGGTGGTCTGGATGCTTTCTTGGCCAAAGCCAAGGATGACGAGCTTTCGGACAAGGCCTTGAAGGTCAAGAAGGAAATCGCCAAGGCGCAAGCCTCGGCCTGATCGCCTTTCACGGAAAATTCGCAAACCCCGCCCGTCAAACGGCGGGGTTTTGCATTGCAGCCGCGCCCCGCGCGTGGCAAAAATTGACCACCTGATCAAAGGAGGAGGAGCCGGAGATTCGGGTGAACCACACCAAGCCCAAAGGGCTGCCAACCTGAAGGATCGCTTCTCCATGCTCCCCATCACGAAATTCGCTGCGGCTTTCGCCGCTGTGGTCGCTTTTGCTCTGCCCAGCTTTGCGCAGAACGTCTCCGAAGCGGAAATCAGCATCTCCGACGCCTATGTCGTCGTGAACGGCCCCGATTCGGCCACGGCATTCATGACCGTGACCCACAATGTGAACTCCGCCGACCGCCTGATCTCGGTGGGTGTCGATGTTGGCATCGCCGAAATGTTCGTGCCGATGGATGATGGCCTTGGCGGCACCTATCTGAAAAAGGCCCCCTCGGGCTTTGATCTGGCCGCGAATGAGGTGTTCGTCATGTCGCCCGGTGGCAATGAAATGCGCCTCTCGAACCTGCTGACCGACCTGAAAGACGGCGACAAGGTCAAGGTCTCGCTCAGCTTTGAATGGGCCGGCGTCGTCTGGGCCGAGGCCGTGGTCGACAATTCCCGCGCGGCTGCGGGCACCAACTGATTGATACGCCCCCGGCCCTTGTGGGGGCAGGGCAGGGGGCGTATCACCCGGTTATGCCACGGATCGCTGCGCCTTTCGCCGTTTTCCTGCGCCTGACCCTTGCCTTGGCCGTGGGTCTGGGCCTGACGCCCGCTTTGCACGCCAAGGCGGGCTTTGTTATTGAACTTTGCTCGCCCGAGGGGGCGGTGGCGGTCGTGCTGGATGGCACCATCCCCGCGGCCGATTGCCCGGATTGTCCCGATTGTCTGCTGTTCGGCCCGGCCCTTCTGCCGCAGGTCCGCTTGCCCGCCCGTAGGCCCGGTTTCGGCCCGGCCGTCCTGCCCGCGCCCGACAGTCAGCGCATCACACAAAAACAGACCGTCCTGACGCCCCCGGCCCGTGGCCCCCCTGTCCCTGCTTCAGCCTGACAACCTCCACGCTGAAACAAGGAATATATCATGCTTAAAACTCTCATGGCTCTGGCCACCCTGACCCTAACCGCCCTTCCGGCCTTGGCCGATCACGAAGGCCTGCATATCAACAGCCCCTACGCCCGCGTCAGCACCGAAAACGCCCAATCCGGGGCGATCTTTTTTGAAATCGAAAACCACGGCGATGCCGACCGCCTGATCGGCGCGGCCTCCGACGTGTCGCAAAAGGCCGAACTGCACACCCATCTGGAAGACGCCAATGGCGTCATGCAGATGATCCAGATCGAAGGCGGGATCGAGATTCCGGCCCATGGTGGCCATGCGCTGGCCCGTGGCGGCGATCATGTCATGCTTCTGGGCCTGACCCGCTCGTTGAAACAGGGCGACACCATCAGCCTGACGCTGACCTTTGAGCAGGCTGGCGATGTATTGGTTCAGGTGCCGGTGGACAATGAACGCAAGGCGGATGCCGGGCACGCAGGCCATGACATGGGCGGCGAAGGCCACGCCATGGAAGGCGAGCACAAGCACGGCAACAACTGATGCCCTGCGCTTGCGGCGGGGTTACTGCCCCGCCGTCGAGCCCGCCGTCGAGGTGGTGACGGTTTCCTGCGGTGCGCAATAGGCCTCGGCCTGCGCACCGAAATTCTTGTAGCGGTCCCAGAATTCGTCATCGGCCCGGCGTTTGGACAGGAACACATCCTGCGCCCGGTCGGGATCCTTGAAGAACTTCGCCGCAAGGCGCTGGTCCTTGTTGTAAAGTGTCTGATCGGCGACCTGCTGGATACAGTTGCAGATCTGGCGATTGCCCTGATCCGACCCCATGCAGGCGCGTTCAATCGGTCCGGCCATGGCCTGACCACTCCAAGCCGCAGCCAAAAGCGCGGCGGAAACCATCAACGTTTTCATACTCTGCCTCAGACTGTCAGACCGTGTTCCCCGGCCTTTTCTGGGGCTGATTATCGCATTTGTGCAAGAAAATTCAAGAAGCATAATGGAATTAAGGGGATACAGCCCGTTCTTACCACGGAAAGTATCCCCTTTGGCCCGAAACACCAGATTCGGGGCCTTACAACGTGCCGTTGCCGCCATCGACCAGCAGATTTCCGCCGACCATATAGCGCGACGCGTCCGACGCCAGATACAGCGCCGCCTCGGCCATTTCCTCGGCCTCGGCCAAACGCCCTGCGGGAATTGTCCCAGCGAAATGCGCGATCATCGCGTCATTCAGCCCGGCCTTCGCCAAGATCGGCGTTTCCGTCAGCCCCGGCGACAGCGCATTCACCCGCACTCCCCGGCCCACCAGTTCCGCCGACAGGCTCCGCGCCAAGGACCGCACCGCCGCCTTGCTGGCCGCATAAACGCTCCCCCCCGCCGCCGCCTTGTCTGCGGCGGTGGAGGATGTCAGGATCACCGACGCCGGGTTCGCCAAATGCGGCAGCGCCAGCCGCACCGTGTTGATCAGCCCCCGCACATTCGTATCCAGAATCGCGCTGATATGATCGTCCGTCACCTGATCAATCGGCGCAAAGGGCGCGATCCCGGCATTCGCAAACAGCACGTCAATCGCCCCAAAGGCCCCCGCCACCCGCGCAATCGCGGCCCCCAGATCCTCCGCCCGCGTCACATCCGCTTGCAACGCCAAGGCCCTGTCCCCCAGCGCCTCCCCTGCCGCTGCCACCCGTTCCGCATTCTGCCCCGTCACCGCCACCCGCGCCCCTTCACGCAGGAACAGCTCCGCCGTCGCAAACCCGATCCCCGTCGTGCCGCCGGTGATCAACACCCGCTTTCCATCCAGCCGTCCCATCGCGCGCTCCTATTTATGTACTGCTTGGTATTTAATACCGAACGGTATAGAATGCGTCAAGACCCAAGGAGAACGAAATGAACACCCGTGGCCGCCCCCGCGAATTTGACACCGACGAAACGGTTGAGGCTCTGCTCACCCAGTTCTGGCAGCAGGGCTATGCCCCAACCTCCCTCACTGACCTCTGCACCGCCACCGGCCTTGCAAAGCCCTCCCTCTACGCCGCCTTTGGCAACAAAGAGGGCCTCTTTCTCGCCGCCCTCGACGCCTACCAAACCCGCCACGCCCAGCCCGCCCTCGACGCCATGATGGCCGAACCCGACGCCCGCACCGCCATCCTCCGCCTCTTCGAAAACCTCATCGACCGCCCCCAGACCGCCCTCGGCTGCCTCATCACCCACAATCTCACCGAGGCCCAGCTTCCCCCCCAAATCACCCAAGCCCTCCAGACTGCCTCCCACCACGCCACCCAAACCATCGCCCAACGCCTTCAACGCGCAAAAGACGACCACCAACTCCCCCCCGACACCGACCTTCACGCCCTTCTTTCCTTTCTCCTCCTCACCTTCGCCGGCCTCGTCACCATGGCCCGCGCCGGCACCCCACCCGAAACCCTCCGCCCCGCCCTCCACCTCGCCCTCACCCTCTGGCCGCACCCCCCGAAAAACCCATCAACATAGGGATTTTCCTTTCATCCGAAATCCACTATTCCCCCCCCATGACCCAGCTTTCGCACATCCGCAATTTCTCCATCGTGGCCCATATCGACCACGGCAAATCCACCCTCGCTGACCGGCTCATCCAGATGACCGGCACGGTCGCCCAACGCGACATGAAGGCGCAGTTGCTGGACAGCATGGACATCGAACGCGAACGCGGCATCACCATCAAGGCCAACACCGTCCGCATCGAATACCCGGCCAAGGATGGCCAGACCTATATCCTCAACCTCATCGACACCCCCGGCCATGTCGATTTCGCCTACGAAGTCTCCCGCTCCATGCGTGCGGTCGAAGGCTCCTTGCTGGTCGTTGACGCAAGCCAAGGCGTCGAAGCCCAAACCCTCGCCAACGTCTATCAGGCCATCGACGCCGGCCATGACATCGTCCCCGTCCTGAACAAGATCGACCTGCCCGCCGCCGAACCCGACCGCGTCAAGGCCCAGATCGAGGATGTCATCGGCCTCGACGCCTCTGACGCCATTCCCATTTCCGCCAAATCCGGCCTTGGCATCCCCGATGTGCTCGAGGCGATCGTCACCCGCCTTCCCGCCCCCCACGGCGACCGCGACGCCCCCCTCAAGGCCATGCTGGTTGATTCGTGGTATGACGCTTACCTTGGCGTCGTCGTCATGATCCGCGTCATGGATGGCGTCATCCGCAAAGGCGACCGCGTCCGCATGATGCAGACCAATGCCGTCTATGGCATCGACAAGCTGGCCGTTCTGAAACCCCAGATGGTCGATATCGACGAACTCGGCCCCGGCGAAATTGGCGTCTTTACCGCCTCGATCAAACAGGTCCGCGACACCCGCGTCGGCGACACCATCACCCATGAACGCAAGGGCTGCGATGCCCCTCTGCCGGGCTTCAAACCCGCCCAGCCGGTCGTCTTCTGCGGCCTGTTCCCGGTCGATGCTGCCGATTTCGAAAATCTCCGCGATGCCATCGAAAAGCTGTCGCTGAATGATGCGTCCTTTAGTTCGGAAATGGAAACTTCCGCCGCCTTGGGCTTTGGCTTCCGCTGTGGATTCCTCGGATTATTGCATCTCGAGGTGATCCGTGACCGCCTAGAACGCGAATACGATCTCGACCTGATCACCACCGCCCCCTCGGTCGTGTTCAAACTGCACATGAAGGATGGCGAGGTTCGTGACCTGCACAACCCCGCCGATATGCCCGACCTGACCTATGTCGACCATATCGAAGAGCCGCGGATCAAGGCCACGATCATGGTGCCCGACGACTATCTGGGCGACATTCTGAAACTCTGCCAAGACCGCCGCGGCATCCAGTTGGACCTGTCCTATGCCGGCTCCCGTGCCATGGTCGTCTATGACCTGCCGCTGGCCGAGGTGGTGTTCGACTTCTACGACCGCCTGAAATCGGTGACCAAGGGCTATGCCAGCTTTGACTATACGATCAGCGAGTATCGTGAGGATTTTCTGGTCAAAATGTCGATCCTGGTGAACGAAGAACCCGTCGACGCCCTCGCCATGATGGTCCACCGCGACCGGGCCGAGGCGCGGGGCCGTGCGATGGTGGAAAAACTGAAAGAACTGATCCCCCGCCACATGTTCAAAATCCCGATTCAGGCGGCGATTGGGGCGCGGGTGATTGCACGCGAGACGTTGAGCGCCATGCGCAAGGACGTGACGGCGAAATGCTACGGCGGCGACGCCAGCCGCAAGCGCAAGCTCCTGGACAAGCAGAAGGCGGGTAAGAAAAAGATGCGCCAATTCGGGAAAGTGGAAATCCCGCAAGAGGCGTTTATCTCGGCGCTGAAGATGGATGGCTAAAGGCGACAAAGCCTGACGCCCCGTAGGGTGCGCATTTATGGCGCACCTGCGTCCCCCACCCCATCCCTCCCCACCAAGGGGAGGGGGCCGCACCGCCCCGCCAAAACCCAAAACCACCCCACTCAACCGGGAACCCTCCTCCCCCCGTGGGGGGAGGCTGGGAGGGGGGCAACGGGGCCGGGAGGAGATCGACCGTCAGGACTCGGTGAAAGTGTTTTAAAGGCAATGAAACCTCGCGCAAGTTGCGACACAAGCAGAAGGCAGGCAAGAAGCGGATGCGCCAATTCGGGAAGGTGGAAATCCCGCAGGAAGCGTTTATTTCGGCGCTGAAGATGGATATTTAAAATGACTCTTCAGGTTGTATCCAATTGACGATGCGATCGCTGTATTTTTGAGAAATGAAATACTTGGACTGTGTTGCCTTCATTTGGAGTGCTGAGCTGTAGTATTCTGTCGTTTTTCTAGATTTATAGTTCACTTTAACATTCTCAAGCTCCTTTACTGAAGGATGAATTTTGCTAAAATCGTCTTGTATTCTCCTGGGCTTTGAGTGGAATTTGAAAATCTTCCACCAAAAAGCATCATGTTCGGCGTGAACTCGTGGCGCTAAATTGCTTTCGTTTAGTAATCTATTCTCTATATCTTTGGTATAAATTGAAATTTCAGGGGCGCAATATAACAGCCTATCAATCATAATCATGAGAGACAAGTCAGAAAGAGTTCTGTTGTCGTATCCTCCGCCAATGTCAGTGTGAACTCCGGGCAGCCACAGTTGTTCAAAAAAATAATCATCAAGGGATTCAGGGTGGCGTCTTCTAAATGGCTGTGGCGAGAAGAATTCCCTTGTTTCATCAATGGAAATCAAATGTAAAATAGACTCAGCGCACTTTGGGGTCTCGCCGGGGAGTATATTTAGATGTTGTAGTGCCCGTGTAAGCTTTCTTCCGCCAACGACAGTATCGAATAAACCTAAAAATGCCACCTTGGGTTTGGTTTCTCTCATTCTTGGGGCAAGGTGGCTTTTCATCGCCTCGATACTTTCGGTGTTATCTTTCGAGTCTTTTGAAAAATGATATGCATAGGAAACTTTGCAAAAAAGGTCCCAAAGTTCGGAAATATAATCAATCTCTCCAGTTTTTAGTATTCCATAGTCTAGCATCGCGCAAATAGCTCGGGCAACCACAGCGCCTCTCGAAAATCCAAAAATATATATCTTATCGCCGGGCTCATAATTTGAACATATATTCAAGTAGATATCTTGAATATTCTCATCAATTCCAAATGAAAATCCGCCAGCTGTGTATTTCCTCAGTCCCGAAGTTGCACCCAGTCCGCGAATGTAATGTGCAATTTGAGGATTTCCATTTGCATCTTTAAAGTCAAGGAGGTGATTTATCTCAAATATATTTGACGTCTTGCTGCTGTATGTGAAGCGGCCTGCGAAAAGCCAAGTTCCATCAATAAGGTAAAAAAGATGCTTCATAGTTGGCCTCTAGAACTACGTTGCTACGGTATATTTTCATATTCTCAGAAAAATCTCAACCCTAAATAAACTAAGGCTCCCACTAATCTGGCGCAAGCCTCGAACTTTTGACAGGCACTTCGATGTGCGCCTTCACGGCGCACCTTCTTTTGCCGTGAAATGGTGCGCCATAAACGCGCACCAAACACATTCAAAATATCAAATATACAAACCTTCCCAACCGCTTACCCCCCATTTCACGCGTGAAAACCCCGCTCAAAACAACCCTTCACCCCCCTCATTCTGCTCCACCGCCTTGTCCGCCACCACCGCCCCTGCGGCCCCCATGGCGACCGGAATGCACCCCGAAAGCCCGACCAAGGCCAGCATCATCCAAGCGATCTTCTTCATCATTCACCCCCATCATTTCCCGCCGATCCTGCCACCCTCGCGGCCCCCCGCCAAGCCCTTTCAAAAGGGAACCATCCTTGCCCCACCACGTTACCCCGGCAACCCTCGATGGAAAGGAAAAACCATGACCACCGAAATGGAAGCCGCCGACAAATTCTGGGACGCCCTGAAATCCGACCGGACCGTGATGCTGGGCCTGCCCGGCCGGGTGGACCCCCGCCCGATGACCGCCCTGACCCACGAAGACACGCCCGGCACGATCTGGATCTTCTCGGCCCACGGCAACGCCTTGGTCGACCAAAACCCGCAAGGCTCCTCGGCCCAGTTCACCTTCGCCAGCAAGAACCACGGCCTGTTCTCCACCGTGACCGGCCGCCTCACCCTCGACCACGACCGCGCGATGATCGAGGCCTTGTGGAACCCCTTCATCGCCGCCTGGTATGAGGGGAAAGAGGATCCGAAACTGGCCCTGCTGCGGTTCGACCCGGATCAGGCGCAGGTCTGGTTCGACGCGAACAGCCTGTTTGCTGGCATCAAGATGCTGCTGGGGATCGACCCCAAGCAGGATTATCAGGACAAGACCGCCACCATCCGGCTGGCCTAACGAACCCCCAACCCGGCGCGCATCATCGCGCGCCGGACCGGGGCCAGCGCATAGAAAGCCCCCAAAGCCCCGGCCCGCAGATCGCGCAGGGGCTGGGCCTGCACCATCGAGGCGCGGTTCAGCGCATCGATCCCTAGGGCGCGGGCATGAAACTCGGCCCAGCGGTGACGCTGATATTCGGCCAGCATCGCCGCGTCCCCCAGCCCCTCAGGCCGCGCCTGCGCCAGATCCAGCAGGCAGGCCAGATCAGCCAACGACATGTTCAGCCCTTGCGCCCCGATGGGCGGTACCACATGCGCCGCCTCGGCCATCAGGGCCGTTCTTTGTCCGATTAAACTATCGGCCAGCCGGGTGATGATCGGCCAGACCCCCCGCCGCGTGACCAAGGTCAGCGGCCCCAGAATCCCGCAGGATCGCGTCAGCAATTCGACCTCGAACGCCGCCACCGGCAGGGCCGCCAGCCGCGCCGCCTCATCCCCGCGTTCCATCCAGACCACGGCGCTGGCGGGCACACCATCCCGGTCGGGCAGCGGAACCAGCGTGAAAGGCCCGCCGGAGCGGTGGATTTCGGTGGAAACTCCGGCATGGGGCAGGGGGTGGGTGACCGCAAAGGTCAGCGCCTTTTGCCCATAGGTCCAGGTCTTGGCCCCGATCCCCAAGGCCGCCCGGACCCCACTGTCGCGTCCGTCGGCCCCGATCAGAAGGCGGGCGGCAATCTGGCGGCCATCCGAGAGGCGCACCAAAGCCTCACCCTCGCGCGTGATGACGTCCGCCGTGGCGACCCCGGCCAGAAACCGCACATTCGGCATTTCGGCCAGCCGCGCCAGCATTTCCCGCCGCAGCAGCCAGTTGGGAAGGTTCCAGCCAAAGGGCTGGTCCGACACTTCGGTGGCGTTGAAATCGCGGGTCAGGCGGGGTTTGGCCTCACGCCCGCCCGCGTCGATGATCCGCATGATCTGCAAGGGCGCGGCATGGGGCGCAAGGCGCGCCCAAAGGCCTGCCCTTTCCAACAGCTGCACGGAAGGGTGCAGAAAGGCTGTGGTGCGCAGGTCGGACCCCTGGGCAGCCTCTTCCGTGACAGGGGGCGCGGGGTCGACGCAGATCACCCGAAAGCCCGCCGCGCCAAAAGCCGCCGCCGCCGTCAGCCCAGCGACCCCGCCGCCAGAGATAAGAAGATCGGTCGGTTCAGCCATGGCTTTTGTCCTTTAGCCCAGCAGACGGCCCAGAAAACCGGTCAGGTCATCGGCATGGTGGTGAATGTGCGGGGCAGGCAGTGGATCGGGCGCGATATGCACCGTGCGCAGGCCCAGTTGATGTGGCACGATCAGATTGCGGGGGTCATCCTCGAACATCGCGGCACGGGCGGGGTTCAACCCGTCGCGGGCAAAGACCGTCCCATAGGCCTGGGCCGAGGGTTTCGGGTGAAATCCTGCCTCCTCCACCCCATACAAGGCATCGAAAAGGCCGCTCAGGCCACGCGCGGCCAGCACCTCATGCGCATAGGGCACGGTGGCATTGGTAAAGATGATCTTGCGGCCGGGCAGGGCGGCGATGTGGGCGGCAAGGATTTCATCGCGGGGAAGTTCTGTGAAATCAATGCGATGCACATCGTGCAGATAGGGGCTGGGGTCAATTTGGTGTTCAGCCATCAGCCCTGCCAGCGTCGTGCCATACAGATCCCAATAATGCTGGCGCAGATGGTTGGCGCGGTCACGGTCCACCGACAGGGCCTGCATGACCCAATCGGTCATCTTCACCTCGATCTGGTCGAACAGCCGGTGCTTGGGCGGGTAAAGCGTGTTGTCCAGGTCAAAGACCCAGGTGTCGACATGTGCGAAATCGGCGGCGATGTTCATGCGCCTGTTCTGCATCCGGGGCGCGGCGCTTGCAAGGGGCGGGGGCATTGCCTAGGGTCTGGCGACCTTGGGGAGGGGCCGGTTTTGCAGAAAGACGCCTATACGCTGATACTGGAACTGATCGAGGCGGGGCAATTCCGGCCCGGCGACCGGCTGGTCGAATCGGAACTGGCCGACCGGTTGGGCGTCAGCCGGACCCCGGTGCGCGAGGCTTTGCAGCGGCTGGAGACGCAGGCAATGCTGTCGCGCGACGGGCGAAGCCTGATCGTCGCCTCTTTGGATCACAATCAATTGGCCGAACTCTACGCGGTGCGGGCCGAGTTGGAAGGGTTGGCGGCGCGGTTGGCGGCGCGGCACGCGACCGAGGAAGAGATTCGGGTTTTACAAGGCATGGTCCAAGAGGACCGCGCCTTGCAGGGAGGCGATCCGCGCGCGCTGAGCCGGGCGAACAAAAGGTTCCACCGGCAGATTCACCTGGCCTCACACAACCGGTTTCTGGTGCAGCAACTGGATCTGGTGCATCGCTCGATGGCCTTGATGGCGAACACATCCTTTGCGGCCGAAGGGCGGGATACGGTAGCGTTGGACGAACATGCGGCCATCGTGACAGCCATCGCCGAAGGCGATGCCGAAGCGGCGGCAGCTGCGCTCAAGACCCATATTTCCAAAGCCTATGAAACGCGGCTGCGGGTCGATGCCGGGGAATTGAAGCTGCGTTAATGGTCGAACAATCCGTGCTGGGTCTTGTCCCAATAGAAGGGTTTCACCAGCATTTCCCAGAACGCCTTATAGGCGGCGAGGGTGGCCAAGGGGAAATAAAGGTGCTGCATCAGCACCCAAGCGGCGGACATCTTTTGCCCGGACAGTTTCAACCCGATCCAGCCACCGACCAGCAAGGCGGCCTCGGACCAAAGGAACGCCCAGCCGATCCATTGGCCCGCGTTGGTGGGCAGCATCGCGAGCACCGGATGGCCAAAGCCAAGCGGTAGCGCCCAGAAGGATAGCAGCAGCGGGGCCAGCAGGAATTGCGACAGGGTGGTTAAGAAAAACACCTGAAAGCCCAAGAATTTCCACCAACCCAATTGCCGCAGCAGCAGGCCTGGGCTGCGCATATGGACAGCATAGGTCATCATGTAACCCTTCAGCCAGCGCGAGCGTTGCTTGATCCAAGGGATCACCCGGCAATTCGCCTCTTCGCCCGTGACCGTGCCGATGAGTTCGGTGCGGTAACCATGCCGGGCCAGACGCATGCCCAGATCGGCATCCTCGGTCACGTTATGCGCGTCCCATCCGCCCAGTTTTTCAAGGGCCGCACGGCGGAAGAACAGCGTCGTCCCCCCCAGCGGCACGGCCAGACCCAGCCGCGCCAGACCGGGCAGCATCAGGCGGAACCAAGCGGCATATTCGACGGTAAAACAGCGCGACAGCCAATTGGTGGTGGGATTGTAGAAATCTAGGATGCCTTGCAGGCAGGCGACCTCGGCCCCACGGGCATGGAAACGGGCGACCACCTTGCGGATCTGGTCGGGGTCGGGGGCATCTTCGGCGTCATAGATGCCGACGATACTGCCACGGCAACGGTCCAGCGCATGGTTCAGAGCGCGGGGCTTGGTCTTCAGCCCGCCCTGCGGCACGACGACCACCCGCATCCAGCGGGGCAGCGCCGCGGCCTTCAGCGCGCGGCGGGTGATTTGATCATCTTCCTCGACC
Organism: Neogemmobacter tilapiae; assembly: GCF_014652215.1. Lineage (GTDB taxonomy): Bacteria > Pseudomonadota > Alphaproteobacteria > Rhodobacterales > Rhodobacteraceae > Neogemmobacter > Neogemmobacter tilapiae. The sequence goes on from NZ_BMYJ01000014.1 coordinate 57,865, forward strand.
ACCAAAAGGATATCGAGCAAATCACGTGGGTAATCCAGCCTTTCCAGACGGGACACCAGCCGCGCGGCGATGCTTTCCTCGCGGTAAAGCGGCACCATGACGGACACGACCGGCAGACGCGCGATGATCGGTCTTGGCCCTTCGCGGCGGGCGGGGAAAAGGGCGGCCAGCATGGCGGCGGATTTTAGCAGGGTTGCAAGGACAAGGGTCAGCACAGCCCAAAGCGTCAAGGCCACCAGTGTGATCTGCGGCAGGATCACAAGCCCCGCCATCAGCATCAACAGCCCCAGACATAGCCAGATCGGCAACGCCCCGCGCGCCAGCGATCGGCAGCTTTCGCTTTCGTCCACTCGCTCCTGCGCCGCCCTGTCCAGCGCCGCACCGCGCAGGGAAAGCACAGATTCCGCAATGGTCTCGGCGCTGGCCAAAGCGGGCATGACCTGACCGAACAGCGCCTCAAGATGAGATTTATGCCGCAGGAAAACCTCTGCCTCGGCCACGATCACGACGGTCCCGCCGCCCGTCTCCCGCCAGGGCAGAATCATCTCGCGCAGCGCAAGGCTTGGCCCCCAACGATCCAGTAAACGACAATCGGGCGGCTGGCTGATGGGGTCAATGACCGGCAGGCCCCAGATATGCGCCTTCAGCAGGGTCATTTCGGCCCGGCTCAGCACCTTGTGCGCAACAAGCAGATCCTCCAGTCTTTCCTGCCCGTGATGATGCCGGGCCAAGGCCGCCACCAAATCGTCACTGCCGACCATGCCGTTGGCCAGCAGTCGACGCCCCAGCATCAACGCGGGCAAGCTAGGTTTCGACGGCGGAACAATCGGGCGCGGCAAAACCGGGGCATCATTGCTCCAAGCCGCAGGCAAAATTTTCAGACCTTCAACGCTCATCTCAGCCCTCACCGGATCGGTTCAGGTTGGGGCAACGAGTATTAAGTCAGGGTAAAGATGCGGTTAAAGCCGTGCCGTGCCGTGCTGCTGGCGCGGCTTTTCCACAAGTTTTCCGAAAATTTTTAATAAATTGGCGCGCCCCGGCCCGCTGACCAGAGCGCAGCCCGAATCGCCTCAGGCCGCGCGGCGGGCGCGGATCGCATCGGCAAAGCGGTGGAACAGGTAATAGCTGTCCTGCGGGCCGGGGCTGGCCTCGGGGTGGTATTGCACCGAAAACACCGGCTTGCCCTCCACCGCGATGCCGCAGTTCGACCCGTCGAACAGCGAGACATGGGTTTCCATAACGCCTTTGGGCAGGGTCTGGCTGTCCACCGTAAAGCCGTGGTTCATCGAGGTGATTTCCACCTTGCCCGTCGTCACATCCTTGACGGGATGGTTCGCCCCATGATGCCCGTGGTTCATCTTCAGCGTCCGCCCGCCCAAGGCCAAGGCCAGCATCTGATGGCCCAGACAAATGCCGAACACCGGCAGATCAGCGGCCAGAACCCCCTGAATCATCGGCACGGCATATTCCCCCGTCGCCGCCGGATCGCCCGGACCGTTCGACAGGAACACGCCTTCGGGGTTCAGGGCCAGCACATCCTCGGCGGTCGCCGTTGCGGGCAGAACCGTCACGTCGCAACCGGCGCTGGCAAGGCAACGCAGGATGTTCCGCTTGGCGCCATAGTCAATCGCCACAACCCGCAGACCGGCACCTTCGCGCCGCGTATAACCCTCAGGCCAGGCCCAAAGCTGTTCGTCCCAGCGATAGGATTGCGTGCAGGACACGTCTTTCGCCAGATCAAGGCCAACCAGCCCTTTCCAGCCCCGCGCCTTGGCCACCAGGGCTTCGATGTCGAAATTTCCGGCCGGATCATGCGCCAAGGCCACATGCGGCGCACCTTGCTGCCGGATCGCTCGCGTCAGTCGCCGCGTGTCGATGCCGCCAATGCCGATCCGCCCCTTGGCCGCAAGCCAGCTTTCCAGATCGGCTGTCGAACGCCAGTTTGACGGTTCGGTCGGATCCCACTTCACCACCATCCCAGCGGCGACGGGTTCGGCGGTTTCGTCATCTTCAGACGTTGTGCCGGTGTTGCCCACATGCGGGAAGGTAAAGGTCACGACCTGCCCGGCATAAGACGGGTCCGTCATGATTTCCTGATAGCCGGTCATCGCGGTGTTAAACACCAGTTCTGCCACGGTTTCCCCGACGGCGCCAAAGCCACGGCCATAAAAGACAGTCCCATCCGACAAGGCGATGCAGGCGGTCGGTTTCGCAAGCGGTTGGCTGGCGTTCATCGGGCGACTCCTATGGCTAAACGGGCCGGAAACTACGGGCGGGGGGGCTTGGGGTCAAGGGGAAAGCGGAAATGAAATTTCCAATGTAATCAAATGCTTAAATAAAATCGCTGCCGTTGCCCTTGGCCGGGTGAACCTGTATGATCGCCTTGGGTGTGGGGATCACAAGGGGTATCCCATGAATTTGCGCGACAGGCTTCAGGCCGAGTTGAAAGAGGCCATGAAGGCCAAGGCGGCAGACAGGCTGTCGACATTGCGGCTGATCAACGCCGCCATCAAAGACCGCGAGATTGCAGCGCGGGGCGAGGCCGAGGCTCAGGAAATCGGTGAGGCCGACATCATGGCCATTCTGGGCAAGATGGTAAAGCAGCGTCAGGAAAGTGCCCGCGCCTATGAAGAGGGCGGGCGACTGGAACTGGCCGAAAAAGAGCTGAACGAAATCAGCGTGATCGGGGAATTTCTGCCGCGCCAACTGGATGCGGCCGAGGTTGACGCGGCCATTGCGGCGGCGATTGCCGAGGCGGGCGCGACCAGCATCCGCGACATGGGCAAGGTGATGGCCGTCTTGAAAGGCAAATACACCGGCCAAATGGATTTCACGGCGGTGGGCCCTGCGGTCAAGAACAAACTGGGTTAAACCGGGATGATCAGGCAGGTTGCGCTGGTCCCGCTGGCGCAATCTGTTTCGCAGGCGGCGATCTGCGCCTGCAAATCGGCGGCCACGGCCATCAGTGTGGCAATCTGCTTTTGAACGCGGGCCAACTGCTGCTGGGTCAACGACAGGCTGGGCGCACAATCGGCGCTTTCGGCCAGCAACCGCGCGATGTCTTTCAGCGAATAGCCAAGGGCGCGACGGGTGCGGATGAAATGCAACCGCTGGCGATCCGCCGGGCCATAGCGCCTTTGGTTGCCCTCGCCACGCGCGGCTTTTGGCAAAAGGCCGATGTCTTCATAATAGCGGATGGTGGGGGCAGGGGTTCCGGTCAGGCGGGAGAGTTCCCCGATGGGCAGGGCGCACAAGATCGTGATCCTTTCGGGTGGCGGGGGGCTTGAATCTCAAGTTACTTGAAGGGGCATCTTCGGTCCATTCACGAAAAGGAGTGGCGGATGGACAAGGCAAAGACGGGGATGTTGGTGGGGGCCGCCTGTGTGGCGGCTTGTGCGGGGGCGGGCCTTTGGCCGCTGGTTCTGGGTGGGGCCGCTGCGGGGGGGCTTTTGGGCTGGATAGGCGGCGAAATCGCCATCCTGCTGGCCCTTTTGCCGGTGGCGGGCGGCTATTGGCTTTGGCGGCGACAGCCACGAAAGGCGGCTTGCGCCTGCCCACCGGATGGGGGATGCCAGACGGGTGACGCTTGCGATGTGCCGCGCCTGAAAGGCTGACCTTGAACCTCGTGATCTTTCCCCTTGCCGCCTTGGCCGAAATTGCCGGATGCTTTGCTGTCTGGGCGGTTTGGCGGCTGGGGGCCTCACCCCTGTGGCTGATCCCCGGCTTGGCGGCTTTGGCTGTCTTTGCGGGCTTGCTGGCCCTTTCGGAGAGTGATGCTGCCGGACGCACCTTTGCGGCTTATGGCGGGGTTTATGTGGCCGCGTCTCTGGCTTGGCTTTGGGCGGTCGAGGGGCGCTTGCCGGACCGCTGGGATCTGATCGGCGCGGGTCTGTGTCTGGCGGGGGCCGCCGTGATCCTTTGGGGGCCGCGCGGGGCCTAGCGGCGTAGGGCTGCCTGCAATTCGGCGTGCAGTGCGACACGTTCGCCTTCGGACAGGAAGCGGCCGAGTTCCACCTCGCGCGGGCCGCCTTGCAGGGTCAGATATTGCGGCACGGGTCCTTGCGTGGGGTGCAGCACGGGCCGCACCCAATAGCGGTTGGCCTGCCATTCCCTATAAAAGTCGCCCGGCCCGCGCCGGATAAGGGTCATCTGTTCGGTGCCAAGGGACAGGTCTTCGACGATCACGCCACGCTGCCAGCTGATGCGCAGGGCAAACCACATTGCGGCCAGCGCCAGACCCAGAAACCCCAGCATCACCCACATCGCGCCAAGGCCGATCAGCGACAGCAGTGGCAGGGCCATCAGCGCAGCGGTTCCCCCGACAAAAACGACAAAGCCCTGCGGCTTTAACGCGCGATGCGGCCAAAGGCGCAGATGCTGGGGTGTGGTCCACTGGTAGGGCATGGCTTACCCCTCCCACCCGGTTTCCTGCCGGAACCGCTTCGCCCATGCGGCGCTTTCGGCATTCGCCATCCGCTGATTGGGCGCAAGGATTGGCAGCGCTGGGTCCAGCAAATCCATATTGTGCAACAACTGGCGCACCGTTTCCGCCGGATCAGCCGAAAACGCCTCATAGATCAGCGTCTCGGGCGTGATGCCGTTGCTGTGAAACCAGTCTAGCCACTGCGCATTCCCCGCCGCCGCCTCGGCCATGAAGGTGCGGATGCGGTCGGCGTCGTATTGCGGTTCCTGCACCGCCTTGGCCGCGCTCCCATCCCTGTGCCAAACCTGCGTCTGTTCCGCCTTCAGCCGCGAAATGGCTTGGGCCAATGCGTCCTGACGGTGGATGTAAACATAGCGGCAAGGGCCAAAGGCCCGGTTGAACAGCGCGGCATCACCCTGAACCTGTGGGAACATGCCCTGCAATTCTGCAAGCAAAGGCGTAAGGGTGGGGGCCTGAATGCGCAACGCCCCGACGCCGTTGGGGGTCATCCCGGCCTTGCGGACAGACGCCAGATAGTCGCCCGCGCCATGGTTCGCGGCCAACCCCCATTTTCGCGCATAATACGCCCGATCCTCGGCGCGATACCAGGATTCCGGTTGGCCGCAGACACCCGACGACGCCAGCAGTGAACAAAGCAACGTGCTGCCCACACGGGGCGTCGTGCACAGGATCAGGGTAAAGGCCATCGCGCATTCCAATGCAAACGGCCCCAAGAGTGATCTTGGGGCCGCTTTGTTTCGATCTTAGTGGGCGTGGCCCTTATCCCAGTCTTCCCGTTTGGGAAGCTGCTCGAACGTATGTTCGGGCGGCGGGCTGGGCAGGGTCCATTCCAGCGTATCGGCGTATTCGTTCCAATAGTTCGCCTCGGTCACGCGGCGACCAAAGAACAGCGTGTAGAACACGATGCCGATGAAGAAGACGAAGGACGCGAACGACAGGAAGGCACCCATCGACGAGAACCAGTTCCAATAGGCGAAATCCACCGGATAGTCGATGTAACGCCGCGGCATGCCCTGACGGCCCAAGAAGTGCTGCGGGAAGAAGGTCAGGTTCGCGCCGATGAACATCATCCAGAAGTGCAGCTTGCCCGCCCATTCCGGATACTGACGCCCCGACATCTTGCCGATCCAGAAATAGATCCCGGCAAAGATCCCGAATACGGCACCCAGCGACATCACATAGTGGAAGTGCGCGACGACGTAATAGGTGTCATGATAGGCCCGGTCGATGGGGGCTTGGCTCAGCACAATCCCCGTCACGCCACCAAGGGTGAACAGGAACAGGAAGCCAAAGGCCCAGAGCATCGGCGTCTTGAAGTCAATGGAACCGCCCCACATGGTGGCAATCCAAGAGAAGACCTTGACCCCGGTCGGCACGGCGATGACCATCGTGGCGGTCATGAAATAGGCCTGTTGCGTCAGGCTCATCCCGGCGGTGTACATGTGGTGCGCCCAGACGACAAAGCCCAGAACGCCGATGGCCACCATCGCATAGACCATCGGCAGATAGCCAAAGATCGGCTTGCGGCTGAAGGTCGCAATGACATGGCTGATGATGCCAAAGGCCGGCACGATGATGATATACACTTCTGGGTGGCCAAAGAACCACAGGATATGCTGGTAAAGAACCGGGTCACCGCCACCCGAAGGGGTGAAGAAGGTGGTGCCAAAGTTCCGGTCCGTCAGCAGCATGGTGATGGCACCCGCCAGCACCGGCAGCGCCAGCAGAACCAGCCAGGCGGTCACAAAGATCGACCAAGCGAACAGCGGCACCTTGTGCAGGGTCATCCCCGGGGCGCGCATGTTCAGGAAGGTGGTGATGATGTTGATCGCCCCAAGAATGGACGAAGCCCCCGACAAGTGGACGGCAAAGATCGCCAGATCCATCGCATAGCCGCCCTCGGCCGTCGTCGACAGCGGCGGATACAGAACCCAGCCCACGCCCGCGCCCGAGCCCAGCTGACCCCCACCGCCCGGCGCAAACAGGCTGGCCACAGCCAGCGAAGTGCCTGCAACATACAGCCAATAGGACAGGTTGTTCATCCGGGGAAAGGCCATGTCCGGCGCACCAATGTGCAACGGCATGAAATAGTTGCCGAAACCGCCGAACAGGGCGGGAATGACCACGAAGAACATCATCAGGATGCCGTGGGCGGTGACCGTCACGTTCCAAAGATGGCCGTTCGGCGTGCATTCACTGGTCGCCGCAGCGGTCAGGCGCATGCCTTCCTGGCACATGTATTGAACGCCCGGCTCCATCAGCTCCATCCGCATATAGACGGTGAAGATGACCGAGATCAGGCCGACAAGCCCGCCTGTAAAAAGATACAGAATCCCGATGTCCTTGTGGTTCGTTGACATGAACCAGCGGGTGAAAAAGCCCCGCGTGTCATGATGGTCATCATGGTGGCCATGGATGGCGGCGTCAGCCATAGGCGTTCCTCGCTTGCTACCTGTTCGATCCCATCCAGCCAGTTAGGCCGCGATAGGCGGATGGCAACCGTTTACGCGCAGCCTGCGCCTTGGGCAATGACCGAGATGCAGAACTTGCGCAAAAAGCCCGGTGAAAAGCCCCCCGAGGGGAGGGTTTGCGATAACAATCGGGGCCTTGCTTGGCCCCGATCCGAGATTGGCCGCTTGCCATAGGCCAAGCTTTGATTCGGCACGGGCCCTATTCCGCCACCTTGCCGGGCAGGGACAGATCGCCCGAAGCAACATCCCAGACATCCGTCACGCAAAGCAGGGGTGCGTGCAGGTTCGCGTTGACGCGCAGGGCGGAGGTGACGCCGTCATAGGCGATTTCCGTCCCAACGCTGGCGGGCAGATCCACCGTCAGGCTGATTTCCGGCCCGTCAAAGCTGGGTTTGTAGTCGGGGCTGTCGATGAACAAGGGCAATCCGGGCCAGGTCGCGGGCAGGGAGGGCTTTTCGCCTTCGGGAATGTCGCGCACCGACAGCGCCCCCGGACCGCATTCGTCATTCGGGGTCAGAACCACCCAATGGCTGTGCCAGACATCGCCATCATTGGCCGCATCGCCATCGCCGGTTTCATCATACAGCGGCGTGTCGTCGAAATCGGGGTGGATCGTGGCCGCCAGCGCCAGAATGCCGCTTTTGGTTTCAAAGCCGACCGTGGCCGGGTCAAGGCTGGTGGGCCAGACATAAGACCAGACCGGCGCCGCTTTCAGATCGCCCACCGGGGCAGGGCGTTCTGCGCCAGCGTCACCCGCCAAGGTCATGTGAAAGGTCACCTGATCGCCAGACCGATGGGCATGGCTGGCCAGAATGTCAAAGGCCGGGGTTTTGCTGGCATCGGCGGGGGAAAGCACGGCACCCGGTTGGGTCACGGCAGGATCGTGGTCATGGGCCAAGGCGGGGGCGGTCAGCACCAGAAGGGCAAGAAGGGGTTTGGTCGTCATGGTTGTCTTCCTCTCATATGATAGCGAGTCGCTACTATATGGATCGCAAAACCATTTGCAATGGAAATAGCGACTCGCTATCAATGATTCATGGCAGGTTCAGATCCCACCACTTTGCGCGCCCTGATCGACCGGCTGGCCCGGTTGGTGCAGGCCGAGGATTGGGATCGTGACTTGAACCCGGCGCAGATGACGGCTTTGTCCTATCTGTCGCGCGCCAACCGTTTTTCCCGCGCCCCGGCCCATGTCGCCGACTACATGGGCGCGACGCGGGGCACGGTATCGCAAACGCTGCTGGCCCTAGAACGCAAGGGATTGCTGGAAAGCCAAGCCTCGGCCACCGATCGGCGCAGTCTGACCTATCGGCTGACTCCCCTAGGCCAAGCCCGCATTCAGGACCGCAGCGCCTTTGATGCCGCACTCGACGCCTTGCCTGCGGGCGAGGCTGCGGCACTGGGCGGGGCTTTGGATCTGCTGCTTAAGGAATTGCTGCTGCAAAGGGGCGGGCGCAGTTTCGGCGCTTGCCGCACCTGCCGCCATCATACCGCGCGCGCGGAAGGGGCGGGATGGTGCAACCTTTTGCACCTGCCGCTGTCAATGCAGGATGGCGCGGAACTTTGCCACGAACATACGCCCCGGCCTATGGAAAGAACCTAGGAAAGGTCGCCAGAAGCGCCGCGTCCAGATCGGCCATTGTGACGGGCAGACCCAGATCGACAAGGCTGGTGACCCCATGATCGCGGATGCCGCAGGGGACGATGCCATCAAAATGGCTCAGGTCGGGTTCCAGATTGATCGAAATGCCGTGAAAGCTGACCCAGCGCCGCAGCTTCACGCCAATCGCCGCGATCTTGTCTTCCGCAGGTTTGCCATCCAGCCCCTGCCGTTCCGGCCTGACCACCCAGACCCCCACACGTCCCGTGCGGCGTTCGCCTTTCACGTTGAACTCGGCCAAGGTCGCCATCACCCAGTTTTCCAGATTGCAGACGAATTGCCGCACATCGCGGCCCCGCTTGTTCAGGTCCAGCATGGCGTAAACCACGCGCTGCCCCGGCCCGTGATAGGTGTATTGCCCGCCGCGCCCCGCCACATGAACCGGGAAACGGGCATCGACCAAATCCTCAGGCTGGGCCGAGGTGCCAGCGGTGTAAAGCGCCGGATGCTCCAGAAACCAAAGCGCCTCCTCGGCCGTGCCTGCCGCGATCGCGCCCGCGCGGGCCTCCATCGCGGCCAGGGTTTCGGCATAGGGGGCCAGCCCCGGCAGATGGGTGATTTCAACCATTTTGGGTGCCTTTCACCGGCAGCAGGCCCGCGGCCCTGACCTGTGGCAGATAAGTTCGGCTCACCGGAATCTCCAGCCCATTCGCCATCGTCAGCACTGCGCCATCCCCCTGCCGCCGCGCCGCCCGCACCTGATCGCGCGCCACCCAATGCGAACGATGCACTTGCAGCCCCGCAGCGCCCGTCTCGCGGATCGCATCCGACAGCCGCAGCAAAAGCATCTCGCGTCCTTTGGAGGTGACGACATCAACATAGTGATCCTGCACCGACAGGCAGATCAGCACGCCGCGTTTTTCCAGCGGCAGACGGTCCAGCAGGTTGGGCTTTTCTGGGGCCTCGGGAAGCGTGCTTTCCGGTTTCGCCTGAAACTCATCTGCCAAGGCAATCGCGACGCAGATGATGAAAACCGAACCTATCCCCCGCAGAAACTGGCTCCAAGTCTCGGCGAATTGACCAAATCCTGCATTGATCAGGAAAAGCGTTACCGTCACCCCAAGGCAAACCACCGCGCTCGACAACAGCACCCGCCACAGCAGGGCCAGATGTGCCAAACGCGGGTTCACCTGCATGCTGACCAGCGCGCCAGTGATATAGGACAGCACTGCGACCAGCGTCCAATAGATCGCGCGGGGCAGGGTGGCCAGATTGTCCAGCGTGTTGAACGGGCCGGAAACCGTCAGCACCACGGCAATGCCCAAAAGCGCCACGACCACCTTGGTCTGCACCAGATGATCCCGCAATTCGCGCAGCGTGAATGACGCGTCCCTGTCGCCCACGAAGTTTGGCCCCCTGCCTGCGAAGCGACCCTCGCCGCTTTTTCGCCCCTTGGGTTAGCAGAAAGCCATCCCACCAAAAAGAGAGATGCGATGAACCCTCTGCCGATGATCGACGCGCCTCTGGCCGTGCAACTGCACATCCTGTCGGCCCTGCCTGCCCTGATCCTGGGACCGGTGGCCCTGTTCCGCAGGCGGCGAGACCGCTGGCATAAGTTGATCGGCCGCACATGGGCCGCGTCCATGTTCGCTTTGGCGCTGTCGTCACTGTTCATCCATGACAACCCCATCATTGGCCCTTTCTCGCCCATTCATGCCTTGTCGATCCTCACCTTTTGGGGCCTGTTCACAGGCATCCGCGCCATTCGTCGCGGCGACCGCCGGGGCCATGCGCAGGCCATGCGCGGGCTTTATGTGCAGGCCTTGATTCTCGCCTCGGTCCTGACCCTGCTGCCGGGGCGGCGCATCAGCACGGCACTTTTCCCCGAAAACCCCGAAATCGGCCTCAGCATCGCCGTGGTCTGCGGTGTGATTCTGGCCTTGGTCGCCTATCGCCTGCCTATCCCGCAAAGCCACGCGCCACACGCATAATCCCCCTTTTCTTTGGCCCAAGGCTTCGCTAAACAGCCGCCACCAAGACCAAAGTGTGCGGATATGGCGGAATTGGTAGACGCGCAGCGTTGAGGTCGCTGTGGGGTAACTCCCGTGAAGGTTCGAGTCCTTTTATCCGCACCACCCACCCCCCATCGACAATGATTGTGCAAATGCAGCATTCGCCGCAAAAGCGGCAAAGCCTGTCGTAAAATGCCCGCTATCCGGGCGTTTCCGGGTTCAGCCTGAGCCCTGTTACAAGGTCGTTGCATTGTGGGAACCAACCCGCTTTACTCGATCCCAACTAGAGGCGCAAAGCGCCCGGCGTCAGGGGAGATATGGTGTGGCTGATGGGGCCCAAAGCGACGCTTTCGTCGCATTTGAACATGTGCAGAAAAGCTATGACGGCGTTTCACTGGTCGTCAAAGACCTGAACCTGTCGATTGCAAAGGGTGAATTCCTGACCATGCTGGGGCCTTCCGGCTCGGGCAAAACCACCTGTCTGATGATGCTGGCCGGGTTTGAAACGGCGACGCATGGCGAGATCCGGCTGGCCGGGCGGCCGATCAATCAGGTGCCACCGCACAAGCGCGGGATTGGCATGGTGTTTCAGAACTATGCGCTCTTTCCCCATATGACGGTGGGCGAAAACCTCGCCTTCCCGCTGGAAGTGCGGGGCATGGGCAAGGACGAACGCGAAAGCCGCATCAAGCGGGCCTTGGATATGGTACAGATGGGGGCCTTTGCCCATCGCCGCCCGGCGCAGCTTTCGGGCGGTCAGCAGCAGCGCATCGCCTTGGCGCGCGCCTTGGTGTTCGATCCCGAATTGGTGCTGATGGACGAACCCCTGGGCGCGCTCGACAAGCAACTGCGCGAACATATGCAATTTGAAATCAAGCATCTGCACGAACGTCTGGGCATCACCGTCGTCTATGTCACCCATGATCAGGGTGAGGCGCTGACCATGTCCGACCGGATCGCCGTCTTCAACGACGGCAAAATCCAGCAGCTTGCCCCGCCCGCCGACCTTTATGAACGGCCCGACAATTCCTTTGTCGCCCAGTTCATTGGCGAGAACAACAAACTGCCCGGCACCATCGAGGAACTGTCAGGCGGCAAGGCACTGGTCCGGCTGGCGACGGGCGAGGTGATTGATGCAACACCCGTCAACGTGACCGCCAAGGGTCAGGCGACCTTGGTTTCCGTGCGGCCCGAACGGGTGGAATTCAAGCCCGAGATGATGCCGCAAGGCGCGCATATGATCGACGCCGAAGTGCTGGAGGTGATCTATATGGGTGACATCCTGCGGGCGCGGCTGAAGGTCGCGGGGACCGAGGATTTCGTGATGAAAATGCGCAACACGCTGGGGCAGACCCGGCTGGACGCAGGGCAAAAGATCAAGGTGGGCTGGCATCCGCAGGATGCGCGGGCGCTGGATCCAGTTTGAAGACGACAAAAATAACTAACCAGCAGGGGAGACTGCTCAAATGAAGAAACTTCTGGTCCTGTCGACGGCGCTGACGTCGTTCGGCCTTGCCGCCCAAGCGGACATCACCGTGATGTCTTGGGGCGGTTCCTATGAAACCAGCCAGGTCGAGGGCTATAACAAGCCCTACACCGCAGCCACCGGCAAGAACGTGACGATGATGGCGGTGGACAACCCCGCCACGCCGATCAAGGCGATGGTCGAGGCCGGCAACGTCACCGTCGATATCGCCGATGTGGAATATGCCGACGCGATCCGCCTCTGTGACGAAGGTCTGGTCGAAACCATCGATCCGGCCATGCTGCCTGCCGGGGCCGATGGCACGCCTGCCACCGAAGACTTCCTGCCGGGCGCGATCACCGATTGTGCTGTGGCCTCGATCGTCTTCTCGACTGTCTTTGCCTATGACACGACCAAGTTCCCCGAAGGCCCCAAGACGATGGCCGACTTCTTCGACACGGCCAAATTCCCCGGCAAGCGCGGGATGCGCAAGGGCGCGAAAGCCAACCTTGAAATGGCGCTGATGGCCGATGGCGTGCCCGCCGCAGATGTCTATGCCACGCTGGAAACGCCCGAAGGCGTAGACCGCGCCTTTGCAAAACTCGATACGATCAAGGGCGACGTGATCTGGTGGGAAGCGGGCGCACAACCGCCGCAGCTTTTGGCCGATGGCGAAGTGGCGATGTCGACGGCCTACAACGGCCGGATCTTTGCCGCCGCCGTGACCGAGGGCAAACCCTTCCAAGTGGTCTGGGATGGTCAGGTCTATGAATACGACGTCTTCGTGATTCCGAAGGGCGCGCCGAACCTCGAAGAAGCCAAGGAATGGCTGAAGTTCGCCACCTCGACCGAACAACTGGCGGCCCAGGCCGCTTGGATCAGCTATGGCCCGGCGCGCAAGTCCTCGGCCCCGCTGGTCGGTCTGTTCAACGACGGCAAGACGGAAATGGGCCCGCATATGCCCACCTCGCCCGAAAACATGACCAATGCGCTGCCATCGTCGTTCGAATTCTGGGCGGACCGGGATGCCGAACTGACCGAGCGTTTCAACGCTTGGCTCGCGCAATAATCCAGACGGCGCGGCGGCCGTGGTCGCCGCGCCTTTTCTTTTACCAAAGGCCGTCTCATGCGTTTTGCACTTGCCCTGACCATTTCCCTTTTCGCCTCCGCTGTGCAGGCGGGCGATCCGATGGTCGATTTCGGATCAGATGATCCGGTAATGAATGCGGCCATTGCCGAGGCGCGGGACAGCCTGCCCTATTTTCTGGATGTCGCGGCCAGCGCTGACCTGTCGCAAGGTGGTTTTCTGGTCAAACAGGCCGTCGATGTCGGCGGAGAGAACTATGAACATATCTGGGTGATGGTGGAAAGCATTCAGGCCGAAACGTTGGACGGCTATTACGCCAACGAACCCAATGGCTTTGATGCGCAGGCAGGCGACCCGGTCACCGTCGCCATGGATGAAATCTCGGACTGGTCCTTTTATGATGCCGATGGGCTGATGAAGGGCAACTACACGACACGGGTGATGCTGCCCGAACTGGATGCCGAAACGGCGGCCCAGGTTGAGGCAATGCTGTCGCCCTGCCCGGTGGAGAGCTGCTGATGGCCGAGATGCTGACCACCGCCGATGGCATCCCGCTCAAGGCCGCGCTGGCGCGTGCGCAATCGCGGGCACGCAGGAAGGCGCTGTTTCTGGTGCTGCCGCTGCTGATCTTTACGCTGCTGTCCTTTGTGCTGCCCATCGGGGCCATGATGGCGCGTTCGGTCCATAATCCGGAATTCGTCGCCAGCACGGACCGGGGCACGGGTGCGGTGACTCCGATCATGCAAAACCTGAAGGGCTGGTTCGATGCCAACCCCTTGGGCACCGAACCGGACGAGGCCGCCTATGCCGCACTGGTCGCCGATCTGGCGCATTTGCAAGAAACCAAGGCCAGCGGCTCGGCAGGCACCCGGATCAACTATGACCTGCCGGGCACTCTGTCGCTGTTCAAATCGGGGGCCCGCGGTGCGGGCAAGCTGGAACCCCCGTTCAAGGAATCGCTGCTGGCCGATGATGCCCGCTGGGGCGACCCGAAACTCTGGCAGGCGATGCGCGCCGCGACGGCGGGGGTGACAGCCGATTTCTATCTGGCCGCCCTTGACCGCACCCGTGCTGCCGATGGCTCCATCGTGCAGGCCGAGGAAAACCGCCAGATCTATATCAAACTCTTCCTGCGCACCTTTGGCCTTTCCGCGCTGATCACCTTTGTCTGTCTGCTGCTGGCCTTTCCCGTCGCCCATCTCTTGGCCACGCTGCCGATGGCCAAGTCGAACCTACTGATGATCTTGGTGCTGCTGCCGTTCTGGACTTCGCTTCTGGTCCGAACCTCCGCTTGGATGGTTCTTTTGCAGGAACAGGGCGTGCTGAACGATTCACTGGTGGGCTTGGGCCTGATCACCGAGGATCAGCGGCTGGCCATGATGTACAACACCACTGGCACGATCATTGCGATGACGCATATCCTGCTGCCTTTTATGATCCTGCCGCTTTATTCCGTCATGCGCACCATCAAGCCATCCTATGTCCGCGCCGCCCGTTCTTTGGGGGCCACCAGCTGGACCGCCTTCCGCCGCGTCTATCTGCCGCAAACCTTGCCCGGCATCGGGGCAGGGGGCTTGCTCGTCTTTATCCTGGCCGTCGGCTATTACATCACCCCCGCCTTGGTCGGTGGGGCCAGCGGGCGGCTGATTTCCAACATGATCGCCGACCATATGAACGACACGCTGAACTGGTCGCTTGCCGCCGCCTTGTCGGCCATCCTGCTGGCCGCCGTTCTGATCCTCTACTGGCTCTATGACCGGCTGGTGGGCATCGACAAGCTGAAACTGGGGTAATCCGATGGCCATTCCAACCTATGCTTCGCCGCTGGAACGCACCTGGGCCTGGACCTACCGCGTCCTTTGCGTGCTGATCTTCGTTTTCCTGATGGCCCCCATCCTGATCGTCATCCCCCTCTCCTTCAACGCCGAGCCCTATTTCACCTTTACCGACAAAATGCTGGCGCTCGACCCTGACGGCTATTCGACCCGCTGGTATGACCTCCTCCTGACCTTTGGCATGAAGGCCCCCGATGCCGTGCGGGATGGCGGCTGGTGGGCCGATATGTGGGCCAATTCCACCTGGCTCAAGGCCGCCAAGAACTCGGTCATCATCGGTTTCTGGTCCACCATCCTCGCCACCGCCTTGGGCACTTTGGCGGCGCTGGGTTTGTCGCGCCCGGAAATGCCGGGGCGCAAGGTCATCATGGCGATCCTGATTTCCCCGATGATCGTGCCGATCATCATCACCGCCACGGGCATGTTCTTCTTCTATTCGAACCCCTGCGGCATCCTGCAATGGGTGGGCATTTCGGCGCAATGCGGCCGCCTCACCTCGACCTACACCGGCGTCATTCTGGCCCATACCATCTTGGGTATTCCCTTTGTCATCATCACCGTCACCGCCACTCTGTCGGGCTTTGACCAATCCTTGATCCGCGCCGCCGCCAGCCTTGGCGCCAACCCCCGCACCACCTTCTTCAAGGTGATCCTGCCGCTGATCTTGCCGGGCGTCATTTCCGGCGCGCTGTTCGCCTTTGTCACCTCGTTTGATGAGGTCGTCACCGTCCTGTTCATCGCGGGCCCCGAACAGCAGACCATTCCCCGCCAGATGTGGAACGGCATTCGCGAACAGATCAGCCCCGCGATCCTGTCGGTGGCCACGATCCTTGTGATCATCTCGGTTCTGCTGCTGGCCAGTGTCGAACTCCTGCGCCGCCGGTCCGAACGGCTGCGCGGCGTGGCCCCAGCCTGAACTGGCCAAACCCAATACAAAAGGCCCCGGCGAGCCGGGGCCTTTTGTATTGGGTCATCAAAAAGATCAGCGGCCTAGGATCCGCGACAATATCCCACCCTTCGGCTTGACCTCATCCCTAAGACTGGCCCGCAGATCGGCTTGCAACTTTGCCTCAGCCGCTGCCTTGGCCGCGATTTCGGCCTTCAGCGCCTGCATTTGCTGCGTGGCCGCATCCGCCGTCGGTCGCGCGGTCCGCAAGCCCGACCCGGCTGTCACGCGCTGCGGCCCATGTGTTGCATAAAGCTCTTCATTCGCCATGACCTTTCCTTTCACTCGCTACGCTTCGTCTTTCGGTTCCACTGGAAAAGGTTGCAGCATCGCCGCCCCCGTTTCGGCGGCACGCACCCGCGGCACAATTTGCGTCGAGGCCAAAGCCACCAGCATCCGCGTTTGTCCGTCCACAAATTCCGTCAGCCGGTCGCGCATCGCATCCATCGGTGCCGCCGTCTGCCGATCCAGCGTGTCTTGCGCCAAAAGCGTCACTCGGGCCTGCAACTTCACCCGGAAATCGCGCAGCAGTGTCGCCCGATTCTGCCCTGGCATCGGTTTCCACGACCAGGTCGCCGCCCCCAGATCAAGGCCCGTCGCCCGCGCCTCGGCGCTGCGAACGGAAATAAAGGTTCCCAGATTGCTTTCGGCCTGCACCATACGGGTTTCCGAACCCAGAACTTCGCGCGAGATCTGCGAGAATTCCCGTGCCGCCCGCCGCAAGGTGCGGTCCGACAGCGAACGGCAATTCTGCGCGAAACCCAAGCAAGCTGACCGCAACTGCAAACGCAGGCGGAACGTGTCGATTTCCAGATTGGTGATCTCTTCCGCCTTGTCGATCCGCCGGTTCAGGTCGGAAACAGCGGTTTCGATGAATTGCTGCCCCAGCCGTGCAAGACGTTGACGGAACTGATCGGCATTCTGTTGCGCTTGCCGCTTCAATTCACTGGCCAGACGCTGACCCAGCTTTTCGGCGCGCTCGGTCACCTCATCAGCAGACAACTGGCAGGCGGCAATCTGTTCAGCCGTCCGATCCTCACCCTCGTGCCCGATGTTGTCCAGAATCGCGCGGAACTGCCGCCGCACTTTGCCCACCATACGCCGCAGGGGGCTTGCCGCCATCACCTTGCCGAGAGCATCCACCAACTGCGGCATTCCCGACAATTTCCACACAAAGCTGGGCGCATGATCATCGCCATCGACATCGGCCACTTCGGCCAACTGCAAAAGCGTTTCCTTGCTGTCTTCCCCCAAGGCTGCCAGCCGGTCCTTTAGGGCTGCTTCGGCCCAGGAAAGGCTGCCAAAAACGATCTGCGGCCGCATCGCGCCGGTGTGCCGCTCGATGGCCGACTCCAGCCGTGCCCGAATGGCCGGAATGTCTTTGGCCGGATTTTCCAGGCAGTCCACACGGTTGATGAACAGAACCAGTGGCTGGGCCGTCTGCGCCCGCAGCAACCGGACCAGCGACAGGTCAATGGCCCCTTTCAGCCGGTCCGCCGACAGAACCAACAGCTGCACCTCAAGCTCTTGTGCGGCGTTCAATTCAGCCCGCTGCGCCAAAACTTCGGGCGAAGGGGTCCGCCCAAGATCAACAAGTGCCACAGGCAACAGCCCCGCCCCCATGCCTTGCCCGGCTTGCGCCGTCACCGCTTCGCGAAAGCGCGCGCGCGGCGAGGTCACGCGCACAGGGACGGGCCCCAAATGGCCTGCCAGCACTTGCAACAGGGTCGAAACGCCGGCGCCCGGTGTCCCAGACAGCACAAGGCTGACGGCGGCGCCGGTCAGTTGTGACTGAAACTGCCGCACCAAGCGCAAGGACGACAAATCCAACATCGGCTGCACGCTGATCATCGCAGCATTTAGCGAACCAATGTCGGCCCGCAAACTTTTCAACGGTTGGGGGCACAGTGACAAGACCGCGGCCTGCGCGTCAGATTGACGATGGCTTGCCCTTGTATTCATCTTGCGGACCAGTCTTCCTACTTGTCTTGCGGTGCCAGGCACCGGGATAGGGTTAAGGGCTTCAGGCCGCCAGACGCGCCTGAACCGGCATTCCAGCCAAGGCGCGGGCCGCGCCCACGCTGGCCACCAGATCCACAGCCGCGGCGGCGATGGCGCAATCGCCCAGCATCGACTGCAACTCATCTTCGTCTGCGACGCCAACCAGCACGGAGATCGTGTCAAATCCCGCATGGCCTTGCAGGCTGAACACGGTGTGTTTCTGCCGCTTTTGATAGGTCGCCGCGCCATCCAGATGCCAGGCATCATCGGCAATAACCGTCACACCCAGATCAGGATGCTCAAGGCACATGCAGGCCCCGCGGCCCGCGGCCAGTTGCGACAGATGCCCCAGAGCATCATTCAAGGGGCTGCCATCGGACAGCATTTGATCTTCGATCATGTCCAGAATGTTCGGCATCGCGTCAAACATCGGAGTTCCCTTTCGCCTGCTGCCCTTGCGGCATCACATTGCGCATGTTGACGTTATAGAAGCCGAGTTCAGCGTTTCTTTGGCCCGATTATAGCAAAACTATGACCGAGCCTTTCGGCGGGATGTCGATAGATGGGGCGTTGTGTATTTAAAATCAAAGTCTTACGATGATTCTGGTGGTCGATGTAAAAGAAATTTTAGTGCCCAGATCGTGCTGTGGTGCAGAAAACCTGCGACCGTGCAGCCAGCCAACGCAATAGCTTTTTCGTCCTGAAAAGGTCTGGAACACCACGATTCCAACCCCGCGTGGCCAAGGCCCCTAGCAGGCCCATGCAAAGGCAAACCGCCCCAGAAGGGGCGGTTCGGATTGATCAATTTACGCTTTGGGTCAATCGACTCAAGTCGCGTGAAAGCTGCAAAAGAAGGATTGCAGAATCCTCAAGCGGGCCCTCGCCAGGCTCGGCAGTCATCAGAATGACTGTATCCAGCGCCTCTTGGAATTGGCCAAACAGCCACTCCGTATCGGGCTTGGTGATATCCGCGGAAGAAATCTGATCGATCACCTCCATCACCGTGTCGCTGGCGGCCTGCGCAAATCCACTTTCCTCGATGTCGTCGTGGGCCGCGATCAGCGCGATCAACGCGTCGATTTTCTTTTGCCACTCGCTGATCAGCCTATGCGTCGGCGCTTTCTGCCGCAGCCGAGCAGCAGGGGCCGGGCCATGATCCACGGGCGTCGGTGTTGTCGCCGCATCGGGCAACGGAGCATCAAAGGGGTCGTTGTCATCGTCCAGTTCAGGCGTTGGCCGACCCTTCAATTTGGCCAGACCAGCCAGCGGATTGATCTTGGCGGGCTTATCGCCACCGGCCGGACGCAGCTCGGTCTTGTTCGCCGCAGCAACTGCGGCTTTCAACATGTTCAACGACTTCTTCGGTGCGGCCTCGTCCAAGGCAGCGTCCACGGGCGCCTCAACCGCTGCCGCATAGGCCGCCGCCACCTGCGGTGTTGCCGCCCGCTGTTCGGCCACCGCCGCCTTGGCCACCAAAGGCTGGATCGTTTTGACCATCAATTCCCGTGCCGCCACGACTTCCGGCTGGCGGATGTCTTCAGCGACCTTGTGAATCCCGTCGAACAGCTTCTGCCCACCACTGTCAGCCCAAGATTTTGCATCCTTCACCACCCCTTTGGGGGCAGCGTCAATCGCTGTCGGCGTGTCGATCGGCAGGATCGCATGGAAATTGTCACCCGCCTCTTTCTCAAGGCGCGACATAATCCGCGCATAACCCTGCTTCACCGAAGGCAAATCCACATGCGTCACCGCCAAAAGCCCGTGCTTCAGCACATTCGGAGACAATTGGAACCATGTATGCCGTTCGCTTTCGCGCCAAGCCTGCACCGCATTGGTGCACCAGATGACCATTTCCGCCCGACCCGAAAGTTCGACCAGAACCTCACCTTCCCGGTCAGGGTCCGAGGTGCCGGGCGTATCAAAGATCGTGACATTCCGCAGAAACGGGTTCGGTGCCGTCAGAACGATGTAATCGGGGTCGATATCCATCAGATTGCTGAAATCAGCCCCATCAAACACTTGCGGGTCGCGCCCATCCCACCAGCAGGCCTGCGACGTCAGCGTCGTCCCATAGCGAAAAACCACCGGCGGCAGAGGGCTGGCCAAGACTCCAGTCGGGATCAACTGTTCGCCCACCAGCAGGTTGGTCAGCGTCGATTTGCCCGAGCTGAATTCCCCCGCGATCATCAATCGAACCGGGGCGGCCAGGCGCTTGACCAGCGCCTCGGCTTGCGCGCGCGCCTCTCCCACGCCCGGTTGTTCGGCCAGATGGCCGGTCGTGCTGTCGGACAGGAACTTATTCAGTTCCGTTGTGACAAGTTCAGTTTCCAAAGGTGTCGTCATGCGGCTTCATTTTTCCGTTTTGCCGCATGTTGCGCGTTCGCAAGGGATTCTACCAGACGTTCGGCAGAAATCAGATCGCTTCTGACCTGTTCGCGCAACGCTTTGCGTTTTTGCAGCTCAAATTCCGAATACTCATCGCCCGAAGCGGTGATCCCGGCCAGTTCATGCAACTGGGCGTCGGCATCGCCCCGGAATTCTTCTGTCACCCGTTCGATGGTTTCAAACACACCCACCCGCGACGAGGCCACCATGTCGGTGGTCATTTGCAAGAATTGCTCGCGCACCGACTTCAACGCCTGATTCACCTTCTGTGGCGAGCCACCAAAGATCAGGTTCAACCAAGACGCAGACAACTCCACCGAAACCGTCCGGTAAAGCGAATCCATCTGCGGGGCCAGAACGGATAGCGCTGTCGTGCTGAACTTGACCGAAGCGATACGGTCCCGAATCTTTTCGGGCAGTGTGTCGCGGATCGCCACTTCAAATTCCCGCGCTTCGTTCACCAACCGCTCGCGCAGCCGGTTGAACGTGTCGGTGAACTTGAACTCCAGATCACGCCGCAAGGGGTCAACATCGCAGCCGATCGTCGTGCCCCGCTTGGCCCGCGACAGCGCTGCCTGCAACACACCGGTCTGTTCTGCGATGAAACCATCGACCGACTTGGTCATTTCGCGAACCGACAGATCAAAGACAGATTCCGCCGTGGCCGACAGCGCCGCCCGGGCATCCTTGGCACCCGTCGCCACCAGTTCCGCCATGTCCTTGACTTCACGGGCACTGGCCAAGGGCCGGAACTCCGAACCGCTTTCATCGAACAGCGTCAGACGAATTTGCGACCGTTCCACCGCTTGCCGCGCCACCGCCAGCAGGTCGGCCTGCGCCTCTTCCATCGCCTTGGCTGCCGGGCCGTATTGGACCATGTCCGACATGACCTCCATCAGCTCTTGCATCCCCGAGGCCAGATAAGCCTCGGCCCGGGCCGGATCATCAATGTGATGAGTCGGGTCCAGCGCCTTGGCTGGTTCCGTCAGTCCGCGCGCCTTGACAAAAGAGTTCAGCGCATTGCGGTCCAGCAATTCTTCGTTGCCTGTCAGGGCAAAGTTCGCCCAAGCCGCCGAACCCACGACCACACTGATTTCCTTGCCGTCCAGTTCGCGCTTCAGGTTCTCAATCACCTTCTGGCGGACCGGCTCAATATTGTCGGCCGGATTGCGGATTTCGTCCAGACGGTTGACGAACACCACGAAACGGTCGCGGTTCAGCGCCTTGAGCAACCGGATCAGCCGCACATCGGATTTCGACAGCGACTGGTGCGCCGACAGAATCACGATGAAATGGTCCGAGTTTTCGATGCTTTGCTGGGTGATTTCTTCCCGGATCAGCAAGGGGTCATTCACGCCGGGCGTGTCGATCAGCGTCAGCGGGAACCCGAACGGTTCCTGCGGAAAGAAGATCTCCGCCGAATGGGTGATGTCGGCAAACCGGCCCGAGGTCGGGCTGGCGATCCGCGCCTCAGGGTCGTCCCCCGCCGCCACGTAATGCGCCAGCAGTTCCGGCGTCACCTGTTCAAAACGGTGCGCCTTGCCCAGCAGATGCGCAAACTTCGTCCCCAGACGCAATTCGGCCCGCGCCCGCATGGCCGCAACCTGTTCGCCCAGCTTTTCGCGCTTGTAATCTTCCAGCAAACCATCGGTCAGCTCGCCCAGACGCCCGCCGCGGTTCGCCAGACGATCCCATTCCGCATCGTTGAAAAAGCGGAAGATCGCGCCCGAATTCTTGCCGGTCGGGTGACCAAAGTGCAGCCGCGTCACCACGGTTGTCCAAGGGTTCACGTCCGACGGCAAAAGCCCTGCCCGCCGCGTCAAAGCGTTGATGGTCGAGGATTTCCCAGCCTTGATCTGCCCAATCACACCAACGCGGATCGAGGTGTTCCGCACCCGGGTTCGGATGGCCGAGGCGCGTTTGGTCAGCGTTCCGCCTGACAGAGCAGCCAATTGTTCGATGTCGGCCAGCAGCCGGGCACGTTGGCGGCCCAGATCAACCCCCAGCGGGGGCATCTCGAAAACGGCATCCCACTCTTCACTCATCGAATCAATCCACTCCCATCAGGTGCAAGCCACCCTGATTCTGCTTTACGATCAGCGCCTAATTGCGCCCATCGTGTGTTTCTGGCTGTAAAACCAGAATATTTTTCAAACTATGAGGCATTTTCGCCTGTCCCTGACGATCATGCCTCCACCACCCACAACTCCAAGGCGACGTCGCCCGTCAGCCTGGCCCATTCGGTCGCAACACCTTGTTCGCAAGTTGGAAGACGCGCGAAAGGTCGGTATTGGAAAACACGGCCATTCCGACACCATAGGCGTCGACGAAATAGGCCAGCGACTGGTTCTGAATCCCCCCCGCGCGCATCACGATCAATTGCGTCGGCGACAGGATCTCTTTGGTCAGTCCGCGCCACCGCATCATGTCGGTCACAATCTGCGCGGCTTGGTTCAGAATGGCGTTGTCGTCCAGACTGCCGCTGACGGATTCCACATTGCCACCCGCATTCAGGATGGCACAGAAATCAACTTGCGGGCCCACTTGATCAAAAAACGCCTGCAAAAGTGCTTCACCGGTCGCGGGTTGCGCCGAAGGCGGCTTGACCGGAGCGACGGGCTTCTGCGCCGCCGCTTCGGATTTTGCCTTGATCAGCGCCTTCATCGCTGCCGTCGGATCCAGCTTTTTCGCGGCATCGCCAGCTGGGGCAGGGGCCGCAGCCTTGGCCGCGGGTGGCGGCGGGACCCAAAGTTGCGCTGCCGTCGCGCGGGCAAACTCTTCCAACTTGTCGGGCATGAACCCAATCGCGCCCGCCGCGTAATAAGTGTCTGGCGGGGCTGACAGCACCGTCAAAGCCCCATTTCGCGCTGCAAAAGCACCGATCAGCTCACCAATGCCCTTGTTTTGCTGCGCAAGTGTCTTGTCATCCCGTGTTGCGAAAACCTCGGGCCCACCCTTCACCAGCGATGCGGGCTCAACCTTCACCACTTTCAGCAGACGCCGCCCCCCGGCGTGAACAACCAACTCCGAATCGTTCCCCACCCGAAACGTCAAGCGCCGTGGCAGCATGGTTTCGTTGATCTCGGCACAGATCGACGCGGCCCGTTCCATCGCCCGATCTTCGTCGATATCGCGCAGGCCCCCCGCGGCGAAAACTTCGCCGTCACGGCTGCGCTGAAGAACTTCGATCAGGGTATCGGCAAGCGGCATGATTGGTTCTTTGTTCCTGACGGATTATTCTGTCCGTTTCACATAGGCTTGGACTGACGCAGGGGCAAGTCAGAGCCCCAGCGTCTTGGTAAGTTTCCTCAGACGGCGGCGGTGACAGAATCCAGTCCCATCCGCGCTTTGGTCAAGACCATGCCTGGATTCGCGCTGCGGCGGCAGACAAAACAAACGACGTGGCCCGGATATTTCTTGGTCCGCATGAAAACGTGCAGGAAATGTTCCGAGAACACGAGGATCTCCTGAAAATAGTGCTGGTCGTCTTTTTCTTGCCCGCGGATTTTTTTGAACAGCATCTCGATTTGCGTGACGCTTTGGCCTTGGAACAGGTCGGCTGTCGCCGCAGCGAGGGTGTCCAACACCTCTTGCGGATGCGAATCAACGGTTTGAACGCCCAGCAACATGCCGGTGTCCATATCGACATAGCCCGAAGCCAGGCATTCCGGCACCGTCGACATCGTTGCTTGCAGCGCTTGATCCAGCGACATCTGTCTTCCTTTCGTTCGTGTTTTCTGGCCACCCCTTCGGGAACTGGCCGAAACACTCATGTTAACCCAACCCTGACCTAAGCCGGAAAAGCGACATAATTTGGGTCATTCCGTGGGAATGTTTCGCGACTGGCCTGACTTTAGTCAAGTTTTGCCAAATTTATCAAGTATTGTCGCCAATCTGTTGCCAGCCGTCCGCGGCCCTCGCCGTATTGCAGCAACTTTGGTTGCAGGGCGCACCGCGCTTGACCTTTGAATGACAATGGCCCCGAGATTTGCTTTCGGGGCCACCCAAAGATTCTTGACCGATCAGGCCCGCCGCTGCCGTGTCAGGCGCGCTTGGCGACGTTGGGCACGCAAGGCACGCAGACTATTGCCCGTCTCGGCACTGTCTTCGGTCCGGTCATCGTCGCTGTTCAGCTTGAACCCCGCCGCATCCAATTGCTCGACGAAATCACCCATCGCCGCCAGCAGATCCTGGACCGTCTGAACCGGCCGATCCGCAAGGACAGACCGCCAAAGCCCCGCGGCCGTGACAGGGCCATCGTCCTGATCCTCGGCCTCGTCGTCATCGCTTTCTTCCGCCTCGACCACCACGTCTGGCGCAGCAAAGCGCGCCATCACGGCACTGATCGTCTCCTCGGCGCTGGTTTCAACCGAAGGTTCCTCTGCCATGTCCGGTTCCGCGGGCACGGGGTCAAGAGAATCAAGGTTGGCAACGTCGAAATCGGCGTCATCCCATTCCATTTCGACGACTTCGGGCGCTTCGGCAAAAACAGCGGTCGGCATCGCCGCCGCCAGTTCCTCTGGCGCAAACTCTTCGGCGTCCGTCTCCTCGCCCAGTTCCTCGAAAGTGACGACTTCCTCGAAAGCAGTTACGGTCGTCGCCATAACCTCTGGTTCCACCGCAACGAACGGGGCCTCTTCCACCTCCACGTCGTCTTCGACCTGATCCGCCGTCAAATCCGCCAGATCAAGACCGTATTCTTCGGTCAACTCCAACAGTTCCGCATCGACCATCACGGCCGCATCAGGTGCCGTTTGCGCCGCTCCGGGCATCTCGACCGTTTCAACCTCAAGCGCGGCCTCGGACCAGTCCGCACTTGCGGCATCTTCGCCAAACTCTGAATCGACATCGACAAAGTCGGCCTCCAGATCAGCATCCGGCTCATGGTCCACCAGATCCGCCGACGGTGTTTCCGCCCGCAGAAAGGCACCGCGCAGCGATCGGTCCGCCGCCAGATCCGCGACAACAGGACGCTCTGTCGCCGACGGCGCGTCATTCGTCGCCACCACGCGCGGGCGCAAAGGCACCACATCTGCCCCGCCCCCCATAGGCGCCGCAATTTCTGCCGTCTGACGCACCACTGGCGCAGCTGGCGCATCACCGGGCCGAATCCGGCGCGGCGCAACACGCGGCTGTTCATTCGGGTCCAACCGGAACCGACGGATCGCCAGCACCCGATCTTCATTGATCGCCGCAATTGCACCCGCCAGGTTTTCCACAAAGGCCTCGGCACCCGAAGCGGCCCACATATCCGCGTCGCCTTCACCTTCCAGCGCCCGCAACGCATTCACCAACGAGATGAACAGCCGCGCCCCGAACAGACTGTCGGTTTCCCGCCGTAACCGGTTGTCGATTTTCATCCGGTCGATTTCATTTGTGATCTTGTCGGCCCGCGTCACCAACAGAATTGAATGCCGCCGCAAACGTTCTGGCAGCGATTCCCAGGCCCCCCGTTCGCTTTCCCGCCAAGCCTGCCCCGCATGCGTGCACCACAGCGCTGCACTGGCATAGCCCAGCGTCTTGAACCACATCGTCATCGGAATGTTCGGGTCGGAAATACCGGGCGTATCCAGCAGATCGCACGACTCCAGCACCTCGGATTCCACATAGATCCGGATATAGCGCGTGTCTTTCAGCGGGATTCCCGCCAGATTGTTCAGATCAATCGGATGTTTCACGTTGTTCCGGTCGACCCGATAAGGCGCTTCATTCCCGTGCCGCAACCAGACCGGCGGCAGTTTCGTCGCCGTGATCTGCGTCGGCAGAATCGCCTGACCGATCAGCATGTTCAGCAGCGTCGATTTCCCCGCGCTGAATTCGCCCATGATCGCAATGACCGGCTTGCGGTCATTCCACGCTTGCAGGCGTGCCATCTTATCCGCCGAAACGGTTTTCGTCGGTCTCGGTGCCGTCATCATCTTCGGTCTCCGTCCTGTCTCGCCCGAAGGCTCAGGCTGCCACGCGGTCCAACGCGGTCAGCACATCCCCCAATGCCTCTTCGGTGGCGTGGCTGGAAACCTGGAAGTTATGCATCTCGCTGGCCGCTGGCCCGTCTTCCGTCAGACGCATCAACGCTTCGCGCTGTTCGTTCAGGAATTCGACCATGGTCGACGAGATGGACCCGAACATATCGGCGATCTGCGTCTTTTCCAGTTCGTCGATGATCGCCGCCACTTCGGCTTCGATCAGGCCCGCATAATCGGCAGCGATCGCTTCGATCCCCCGACGTTTCCCCCACCATTTCTTCCACCAGCTGCTGGCCAGATCCAGCGCGATGGTCTTGCCCACAACCACCGGCGGCGGCACTTGGGCCATCGGCGGCGGCGTGATCTTCAGTCCCGGCAATTCCTCGCCCAGGGCGCGCGTATAGAGGTCCAAAATGGCATTGGTCGATTTGTCATAGACCCCTGCCACCTCTTTCTTGGTTTGCGCCGCAAACTGGAAATAGGCCGAACGCAGCAGCACCCGCAGCCCCGTTGCATCATAGTTCCAGCTGTCTTGCTCACCATTGCGCTCCAGATGCGCAATCAGCGCATCCGTCGCCCGCCGCAGGAAACTGCCCTGCAACTTGTCCAACCGCTGCCGCAGATCAACCCGCAACCGTTCGGTCGCCCCGTCCAGCTCGGACATGCTGCCTTGCGCCAGTTTCTCGACCTCGGCCCGCATTTCCGCAGGCGACATCTTCACCTCGCCCGTGACTGCAAAGGCCTGACGCGCATTGCGTTCGGCGGCAACTTCCGCCGTCAGGTTGGCCACGCGCGAACGGATGTTTTCCAGCAACCGCTTGCCTGAACCTTCCAGAATGCGCTTGTTGATCGCCCGTTGCAGATCGGGCACGCCCGACAGCATCCACAGGAAAGCGTTCGGATCTTCCGGCGCGATATGGTTGTTCGCTTCGGCCCAGTCGAACAGGGCCGCCTGGCTTTCTTCCGACAGTTCATTCAGGCTGCCAGTCAGCGCCGTTTCCGCCCATTTTGCCGAACCAAAGACGATTTCGGCATCATAGGGTGCATTCTTGGAACGCAGCGTTTCCATGATGCTTTCGCGGATTTCCGGGATCTGCATCGAAGGGTTCGGCAGTTCGTCGATCCGGTTCACATACAGAATGATCTGCCGCTTTTCAAAGTTCGAGATCAGACGCACCAGCGCCATATCGGTCGTGTTCAGCGCTTGGTGCGCCGAAAGCACCACAAGACAAATTTCCGAACCACGCAAGCTGCGGATGGTGATCTGCTCGCGCACCATGAAGGTGTCGTTCACGCCGGGCGTGTCGCGCAGGCAGATACTGCCCGGATATTCCGGCATGTCGATGAAAATCTCGGCCGATTTGGTGATATCGGCGAAACGGCCCTGCTTGTTGTCCAAGGGCATGCCGTTTTCGTCGGTTTCCCCCATGCAGACATAGCGTTCAATCAGCGCATTGTCGTAATAGCCGTATTTGTGGGACTTGCCCAAAAGCAGCTCAAAGCTGGCCCCCAGACGCGCCTTGGATTGGTCACGCATCTTGACGATCTGCGCCTGAATGCGTTCCACCTCATCGCCCGTTCCGGCCCGTTCGGCCAGTTCACCAAGGCGGCCGCCGGTCTGCACCAGACGGTTCCATTCATCATGATCGAAAAAGCTGAATTCTGACTTCGTGCCCCGCGGCGCGGTGCGCGAATTCAGGTGCAACCCGGTGACCACCGTGGTCCAAGGGTTGACGTCCGACGGCAGCAGTCCCGGCGATCCGACCAGCACGTTGGTTAGGGCCGTCTTGCCCGCCTTGACCTGCCCGACCAACGTGACGTTCGGTTCAAACATGTCCAGTTGACGCATCAGAATGCCGGCCCGTTTCGAATAACGGGCATCGTCGCTTTCAGACAACCGGCGCAGGGCTGTCCTTGCTTCGGTAAAGGCATCGGTCAGCGGCCGCAGATCCTCATGGCCCATGGCCATCAGATGTGCGTTGGCGGGGCGTTGCACGCTGTTGCCGGTGTTCTCTGTTGCGTCTTTCATATCTCAGCTCTGTTCCTTGACCGGCCCCAGGCAGAGGCAGGTGAAAAACCGATCGGGCCACACTGGGCGATACGGCAAGGATCAATGGCGGCGGCAGCCGAATTCCCCAAATTTCCTGGCAGCTCTAACCCAGCGTCACACAAACTTTCACTCACAACTCCGGCCCGGACGCGGCATTCCCCAATGCCACACCAGCCTTACGATTAGTAGTCCCCCAAGAATGCGGCGCAATCGTGGCCCGACTTGGGAACCGTTTCCGAAAACACGGGCAATTGACCCGAATGCCCGATTCTATTCAGATACTTGCATGGGAATTCATTTTTTTCAACACGTTAGGTTTGCCCGCTTGCCTGCGACAAGCGTGCTGTTGCGGTGACTCCGGGGGGTGAAGATCTGCTCAAGATGCAGTGCATTTGCCGCTTTGGCCACGATTTGGGCCACTTCCGAACAAAGCCACCGATTCCCGCGAACCTGATTCCCGATTCGGGCCGCCAGAAACCCCTGACCGGCCAAAGGCAGGATTCGCCATTTATTGACTTATTGCCAAGGGATAGCGGCGGAAGTGAAAGTTCCTGGCCCGCGACCCCGGCCCGCAGCTGACAATCCCGCAAAACCCATCGCGCAAGGTGCCCAGCCCGCTGTCAACCCGGACAAGGCAGGAACATCCCGCCACATTCCTGTCCCACCCAGCGCTGCAATCCGCCCCACAGCGCAAATAGGAAGGCTCCGCTCGGCCACAAACCAATTGCGGCAGGTCCAAAGGCCACGACCAAACTGTTCGCCCAGACGCGACAATATGCTCAACCCAAAAGCTGCAACCAGAACCAAACCGTTCCAATCGACAGCGCCGTGGCAATCAGCACCGCGCTGGCATTCACCCTTTTCGCCACGCCATAGACATGCGCGAACAGATAGGCATTCACGCCCGGCGCCATGCTGGCGGTCAAAACCCCCGACCGCATCGCCGCCTGATCCAGCGCAAAGACGAAATGCCCCAAGCCATAGGTGATCGCCGGATGCAGGATCAGTGACAGCCCGCAGATCATCGCAATCGCCCGCCCATCCCCCTCGGGCTTATAGCGCACCAGAACGCCGCCCAACCCGAACAGCGCCACCGGAATGGCCGAACGCGTGATCATCTCCAGCGCCGAATTGGCGGCCTCGGGGATAGGCAGGCCCGACAGGTTCACTACAAAGCCCAGCGTGATCCCGATCACCAGTGGCTGGTTAAAGATCGCCCGCCCCACCTGCCGCCCCAAAGCGCCCGCCGAAAGCCCAAGCCCCCGGCTCCGCGCCAGCTCCATCAGGGTGATCCCCGTGCCATACATGAACGGCGAATGCAGCGAGATGATCGCATAATTCCCCGCCAGCGCCGCCGTGCCATAGGCCCGTTCCGTGATCGCCAGCCCCAGCAGCAGCGAGTTGGAAAACAGGCAGGCAAAGCCGATGGCCACACTGTCCGTCAAGGGCCGCTTCAGCCCATAGTAAGCCCCCGCAATCCCCAGACCAAAGCAGGTCAAGGCCCCCGCATAAAAGCTGAACATCAGCCCCCAGTCATAGGCATCCGACAGATCCAGCGTCGCAATCGACTTGAACAGCAGACAGGGCACCGCGAAATTCTGCGCAAACCGCATCAACCCATCGACCGCAGTTTCCGAAAACAACCCCGCCCGCGTCGCCGCATAACCAAAGCCGATCACCAGAAAAACCGGGATGATGACTTCCAGCAGCGCATTCATTCGATGGTCATTCCGTCAAAAGCAGGCACAACGCCGGGCGGCAATTCGGCGGCCAGCACGGCATAATCCAGATCAATATGCATATTGGTGATCACCGCCCGCTTCGGTTTCGCCCGCGCAATCCACTCCAGCGTCAGCGCCAGATGGGCATGGGTCGGGTGCGGCTTGCGCCGCAGCGCATCGACGATCAGGCAATCCAGATCCCCCAGATGCTCCCACGCCGTCTCGGGCAGGGCCAGCACATCGGGAATATAGGCCAAGCCACCGATCCTCAGACCCAAGGCCTCTGACGGGCCGTGGTTCACCGCAAAGGGCACAAAGGGCACATCCCCCCCCGCGCCGGGCACCGCAAACCCCCCCGCAATCGGGTTCATCGCCAGAATGGAAGGATAGGGCGAACCAGACGGCTGCACGAAAGCATAGGCAAACCGCTCCATCAGGGCCATTTCGGTCGGCCCATCCGCCCAGACCGGCAGGCGCTGCCCGGTGTTGAAAACGATCTGCCGCAGATCGTCCAAGCCATGCACATGGTCGGCATGGGCATGGGTATAGACCACCCCATCCAGATGCCCCACACCCGCTCCCAGCAACTGTTCC
The DNA here is from genome assembly GCF_014652215.1 of Neogemmobacter tilapiae. Taxonomy (GTDB): domain Bacteria; phylum Pseudomonadota; class Alphaproteobacteria; order Rhodobacterales; family Rhodobacteraceae; genus Neogemmobacter; species Neogemmobacter tilapiae. The sequence goes on from NZ_BMYJ01000014.1 coordinate 88,442, forward strand.
CGCATATCGGGCGAGGTATCGACCAGAACCCGCGTCACCCCCTGCGGCCCCGCCTGTTCCACCAACAGCGAACAGCGGCGGCGTCGGTTTTTCGGATTGGTCGGGTCACATTCCCCCCATTCCCCACCGATCCGCGGCACACCGCCCGACGAACCACAGCCCAGAATGGTGAAACGCCGCGTCATCTTGCCGCCTTCGTGAACAGCCGGTCGAAATTCGCACAGGTCTGCGCCGCAAATTCCGCCTCGCTCATCCCGAAAACAGCCGCCCCGGCCTTGGCCGTGAACGCCGTATAGGCCGGTTCATTCCGCTTGCCGCGATAGGGCGGCGGGGCCAGATAGGGGCTGTCTGTTTCCAAAAGGATCCGGTCCACCGGGGCCGCCGCGAAAATATCGCGCAATTCCTGCGATTTCGGAAAGGCCGTGATCCCTGACATCGATAGATAAAACCCCATATCCAGCGCCGCCCGCGCCAGTTCTGCCCCCGAAGAAAAGCAGTGCATCACGCAAGCATAGGGTTTCGCCTGAAACCCTTCGCGCAGGATCGTTGCCATATCCTCATCCGCCGCCCGTGCATGGATGATCAGCGGCAGCCCGGTTTCCTGCGCCGCTTGAATATGCACCCGCAGGCTCGTCTTCTGAATTTCGGCGCTTTCGGCGGTATAGTGATAGTCCAGCCCCGTCTCGCCAATGCCCACAAATTTCGGATGCGCCGCATAGGCCACCAATTGATCCACTGTCACCAAGGGCTGTTCGGCGGCACTCATCGGGTGGATGCCTGCGGCGTAGAACACGCCCTCATAACCCTCGGCAATCGTCCGCACCTTCGGCTCTTGATGCAGCCGCGTGCAAATCGTCACCATCCGCGTCACACCGGCGGCGCGGGCGCGCGCGATGATGTCGGGCAATTCGCCGTCAAAATCGGGAAAGTCCAGATGACAATGGCTGTCAACAAGTTCGGGGGGCATTGGCTTACCTTTGGGCCAGTCTGCCCGCCGTCGCTTCGATTGCCAGCACCATATCCATAAGAAGCGCGGCAGGGTCAAGGTTCACCGCCTTGCCCTGACGCGCCCGGTTGCCCAGGTTCTGCGCCAGTTCCGCCCATTGCTGTGCAGCCCAGGCGTCAGGGGCCAGACGCGCCAGAACCGCTGCCTCACCCCGCGCCGCCTCGGGCGGGGTCTGGCCGGTCGCCCCAGCGCGGGCCACGCGGGCCAGAAACAAGTCAATCAGGGTCAACGTCAGATCAAACAGATCGGCATTCGCCTTGCCCACCATCTGATCCGCCAGCCGGATCATCGCCCCACGGTGCAGCCGGGGCAGGGCGCTGAACAGATCGACCAGCCGGGCGTAAAGCTCCAACCCCTCCTGCGCCGTCAGCCGAAAGGCCGCGCCCACCGACCCGCCCGCCAGTTCCGCCAAGGCTGTCACCTGATCCGGTGCCGTCTCCGCGCCTGCTTGCGCAAGGGCTGCGGCAAGGTCATCCGGCGGCATCGCCGACAGGCGCAGCGTGCGGCAACGCGAACGGATCGTGGGCAAAAGGCGATGCGGCTGATGGCTGATCAGAAAGAAGGTCACCTTTTCCGGCGGTTCCTCCAGCAATTTCAGCAGCGCGTTGGCCGAGGCCGTGTTCATCTCATCGACAGAATCGATGATCGCCACCCGGCGGCCCCCATCCGCCGCGGACATGGCGAAGAAGGATTTCATCTTGCGGACTTCTTCCACCGAAATCACCTGCGACAAACCCGATCCTGTGGCGTTTGGCCCGCGTTTCAAATGGAACAACCGCCCCTCGGACCCCGCCAAAATCCGCCGCGCGACCGGATGGTCGGGGGGGATATCCAGCGTTGTGGGGGCAGGGGCCGCAAACATGCCGCCATCCTCGTCCGGTGTTGCCAGCAGAAAAAGCGCCAACCGCCAGGCAAGCGTCGCCTTCCCAAGCCCCTGCGGCCCCGTCAGCAGCCAGCCGTGGTGCAAACGGCCGGAATTGTAGGATTGCAGGAATTCGGCCTGTTCGGCGGTGTGGCCATACAGCGTATGGGTTTCGCGCGGATGCGGCGCACCGTCCAATTGGGTCGGATCGGGAAGCGGCTCCTCAGCGGCCATTGTCGCGCCCTTTGGGACCGTGGCCGCCCTCCCTACCGCTCTCGCTTCCGGGCAGAGGGGATCGCACCCAATTGAGCTCGTCAAGGCTGATCAAACGCGTGGCGCAGTCCCCTCCCCCCCCGTGGGGGAGGGATAGGGAGGGGGGGCAAACACGGTGAACTAAGGTCAAACCCCGGCCCCCCGCACCACAGCCAGCACATCCGCCGCCACAGCTTCCGCCGAACGCCCCCCGTCAATCACCCGGAAACGCCCCGCAAATTCCTGCGCCAAGGCCAGAAAACCGCTGCGCATCCGCCGCTGCAAATCCAGCCCCATGCCCTCAAACCGCAATTCCTTGCCCGCCCGCGCATTGGCCCGGCCCAGACCCACCTCTGGGTCAATGTCGATCAACAGCGTCAGATCCGGCTCCACCCCGATCATCGCCGCGTGCAGATCATCCACCGCCCCCCGCAGATCGCCCCGGCTTAGCCCCTGATACATCCGCGTGCTGTCCGCAAAACGGTCGGTGATCACCACCGCCCCCCGTGCCAGCGCTGGCCGGATCGTCTTTTCCAAATGGTCCCGCCGTGCCGCCGTAAACAGCAGCAACTCCGTTTCCGCCGACCAGCGATCCGGGTCCCCCTCCAGCACCAACCGCCGAATTTCCTCGGCCCCGGCACTCCCGCCCGGTTCCCGCGTCAGCACCACATCCCGGCCCATCGCCCGCAGGCTATCGGCCAGCACCTGCGCCTGTGTGCTTTTCCCCGACCCGTCAATGCCTTCAAAGCTTAGAAACAGCCCAGCCGCCACCATGTTACGAGGCGGCATCCGCAGGCCAGTACCGCGCCTGCAGCACCTTGGCCGCCGTCATCAACCGCGTCATGAACCCGCCCTTGCCTACGTCATGCGCTGCCACCAAAGGCACCCGCGCATCCGGCAGGTCGGGGATATGCAGCACCAACTCCGCCAAGGGCTGCCCCTTCGCAATCGGGGCCGCCAAGGGCCCTTGATAAACCACCTCGGCCGTCACCTGCCCCTGCACCGCTGCGGGCACCAAACGCACCAGATCCTCTGCCGGAACCAGACCCACCGTCGCCGCATCGCCCATAAAGACATCCGCCATAGCCACCTGCTGATCCGCCTTCGCCAGCGTCTTCAGCGAAAACTGCCGAAAGGCCCAGTTCGCCACCCGCTCCGCCTCTTCCGCCCGCGCCGCCTCACTTGGCAAGCCCGCCATCGCAAAGATGATCCGCCGATCCCCCTGCTTCACCGAACCCACCAGCCCATAGCCCGCTTCCGACGTATGCCCCGTCTTCAACCCATCCGCCCCGATCCCCAGCTTCAACAGCGGGTTCCGGTTGAACCGATTGTCCGGCGCCCGGTCTTTGTAATTGAACTCCGTCTGCGCAAAGATCGGATAATACTCCGGGAATTCCTCGATCAGCCGCAGCGCAATGATCCCCAGATCCCGCATGCTCATCCGCTGCGCCGGGTCCGGCCAACCGCTCGCATTCGCGAAATTCGACTGATCCATCCCCAAGGCATGCGCCCGTTCCGTCATCTGCCGCGCAAAGGCCTCTTCCGTCCCCGCCAGACCCTCGGCCACCACCACGCAGGCATCGTTCCCCGAATTGATGATCATCCCATGGATCAGATCGCTGACGGTCGGCCGATCCTGTTCATTCAGGAACATCGTCGAGCCGCCCATCGCCTTGGCCTTCGACGACACCCCAAAGGTCGTGTCCATCGTCACCCGGCCATCCTTCAACGCCTCGAACAGCATGTTGATCGTCATCAGCTTCGACATCGACGCCGGCGGTACCGGGGTTTCCCCGTTTTTGTCCATCAACACGGTATGCGTCGTCACATCATAAACCCAGATTGCCGTCGCCTGGCTTTCAAAGGCCTGCACCGGCAGGCCCAGCAAAAGGCCCACCGCCACGATCATCCCACGCAGATACCGCATCGTTCTTTCCTTACTTCGTCACATAGGCATCGGCATAGCCAAGAGACTTCACCTTGGCCAGAAGGTCCGCGCTGGCGCCCGCCCCCGATGCCGTCACTGTGAAGATCGTCTTGTCCGCCTTTTTCGACGATGTGATCGCCGCCGTCAGACCCGCGCCTTGCAATTTCGCCGCCGCAGCCTTGGCATTCGCCTCAACCCCGAACGCCCCGATCATGATCCTGACCGAACCGCTGGCCGCAGGCGCAGGGGCCGCCGCCTGCCCCCCCGCCGGGGCCGCTTTCGCCCCGTCCAGCGGCGTTGTCGCCACCGTGGCCGCCTTGGCCGGGGTCTTTGCCGCCGCCGCCGGATCAATCGCCGAAAGCGGTGCCCCCGGATCTTCGGCCTTCGGTTGCTTTTTCGCGCCGCCGCCGAACAGCCCGCCGAACAGGCCCTTCTTCTGCTTTACAGGTGCCGCCGCAGCAGGTGCTTCGGTCGCCGCCGTCGCTTTGCCGTCCTTGCCCACGGCCGCGACCGCCGCCGCCCCAATCGCCGCTGCGTCCTTGCCCGGCGTGGCCGCCCCGGCGGGCGCCGCGCCTTCACCCGCTTTGGCCGTTGCGCCCTTACCTGTCCCGGGCTTTTCGGCACCCTCTGCTGCCACATCCACGGGGGCAGGGCTGGCTTCTTGTACCACGATCTCTTCCCGCCGCAGCGCCACGACCTTCAAGGTCACCGGCTGTCCCGCCAGCATCCCCAGCGCCGTCGCCGCATCTGACGACAACTGCAACCTAGGGCCGGGGTTCTCTCGCTCTCGCTTGAAAAGCGCCGCGGTGATCGATTTGCCACTTTCCGTATTCGTGATCAAAACCCGTTCCGGGCCCGCCGCATCGGGCGACGCGATCCAGGCACCGCCCAGCGAAGGCCGCCCGTCCCACAACCCCTTTTCATTGGCTGAAAACACGTCTGGCGCTTCGACATCCTTATTGCCGGGGCGCGTGATCCGCTGCGTTTCGCCAGTGGCCGCAACCCCCGGCTTGGCCGCCCCTGCCGCGCCACCTTTTGTATCTTGACATCCCGCCAGCGCCGCAACCGATACGGTCGCCCCCAGCAGAATCCACAAAGAATTCCGTCTCATAACTGCCTTAACCCCCATCGCGCGCGTTCTTTTGCCGCGCTTGCCCCGGTCCCCTGTCGAAAACAGGAGGATGCCCCGCACGCCTGAAGCGAAGCACCGCTAAGCGGTATCATAACGATTGCAGGGGACTCTGGGAAGCCCAAGGCCGTGCCACGGGAATTTTCCCGCCGAGCCCACACTTTCGCCCCTTTCAGAATCGAGACCCAAGCGATAGGTCCACACGACCGGAAGTGTGGCCGAGTGGTTTAAGGCTCTAGTCTTGAAAACTAGCGTGGGGGGAACTCCACCGTGGGTTCGAATCCCACCGCTTCCGCCACTTACCCTCGCGAAAGCGTTCTCCCGATCCGGCTGCGGCCGGATTTTTCCGTTGTTTTCGAGGGTTATGCGGAGAGGCTGTTAACCGGTCCGTATGCCGCGAGGGACGAAAGCGGTCTCTAAGGGCCGATATTCTCCGGAGCTGATGACTGCGCCGCTCTGGTGAATTTATCAGAAGCCATTGATGTTGATTTCCACTGAGAAGTGACCCGGGTTTTCCATCGAGATTTGACCCACCTCTGA
>NZ_BMYJ01000015.1 GCF_014652215.1 Neogemmobacter tilapiae
ACGGCAGTTCGTCTGCCGTGGGCAGTCCCGTTACCCCCTGAAACGCCGGTTTCCCCACCATTCCGTCCTCCTGAACACGGTCCGCCGACTTGGCCCGGACCGTTCACAATATTTCAAGAATGGCAGACCAAGGGCGGGGGGCGAAACCTTGTTGTGAAAGTGTCAATTTTGGGAATTCACCCAAGATTGGAGCAATATCAGGGAAAATGCACAACCATTGGGCGAGTTGTCGGTAACGATTGTGGGGTTCTGCGCGGTTGTTGGGCAAAAGCTCGGATAGCCGCAGCCGTCCAGCCGGACAGTGCCGAATCAGGAATGGCTGCGCAGAAAATTTATCGCCGAATCGTGAAACAATCCGCACAACACCGCCCTTTCCATCGGCAGTTCATGCCGGGCACCGGCGACCAGCTGCAACTTGCCGCCGGGCCAACGAGCCATAATGCGGTGAATGGGCGCGGTGGCGACAATGGCTTCGTCGGACCCCAACAGAGTCAGCGCGAGCAAGTCCGGCGGCGTAACACGTTGACACCACGCACATTCCAGCAGCGCGGCGCGGAGCCAACCCAAAGTCGGGCCGCCCAAAGCAAGTTCGGGCACGGCGACAAGTTGGTCGCGCAGCCACGTGAACACGCTCTGGTCGCTGGTCAGCAGATTGCCGTTGGGCTGTGCCGTCAGAACATAACTTTCTGCGGCGGTCATCGGGGTCAGCCGATGCGCCTGCCGCCCGATATGTGCCAAGCGCGAAACAATATGGGCGACAGGCCGCAGATGCGGCGGGATGCGCAGCCCCCACATCGGGGCGGAAAACACGGCGGCAGCAAAGCTCCGATTTTCGATCAGCGTGCGCAAGGCGATGGTACCGCCCATCGAATGCGACAGGATATACCAGGGTCGGGGCAGGGCCATTGTCTCGGCCATGGCAATCATCTCGGCCACGTCGCGCTGGTAATGCCGGAAATCCGCGACATGCCCCAGCCGCCGGTCCCGCGCCAGCCGGTCGGAAAGCCCCTGTCCCCGCCAGTCGATGGTCAGTGTGTTCAGCCCCGCCGTCGCCATCGCCGCTGCCGTCGGCCCGTATTTTTCAACATATTCGCCACGGCCCGGAAACAGGAACACTGTGCCGGCCCCCCCCCCGCGCCACAGCCCCAGCCGCAGCCGCACCCCATCGGTCGCCTGCCGCCAAAAGGCCACCCCGCCGTCCGGCCCCCGTGCCATGTCGGCATGAAAGGGTGCTGCGCCACTCATGCCAAGGCCTGCGCCAGTTTCATCGCCAGCCCCATGCTGCCCTCGATCTGCAACTTGCCCGACAGATAGGCCGGCATCGGTTTCAGTGTGCCCTCGAAAAGGGCGCGGAAAACCTCGGCTTCAGCGGTCAGGGTAATGTCTGCCGGATCGTCACCCGCCCGCACCCCCTGCGGATCCAGAACAAAGGCCCCATGCCCCGGCAGCACGAATTTGGCGACGCCATCGGGAAAGACCGTTCCCCTTTCGGTGAGCATGGCCACGGCGGCCTGAATCATATCCGACATCTTGCTATCCTGATCGTGACAGCCTGCCTCTGGCGTTTTCGCCGGGGCTTGCTAGTCTGCGCTTATGAAAGCACGCGCAAGGTTTCACAATCATCTATTCGCAGGCGTCTTGGCCCTGATCCTGTCGGGCCCGGTCTTGGCCGATCCGGTGCGGCTGGACGACTTGTTCGACCAGCTAAAGACTGCGGATGCCGAACAAGCGGAAAAGCTGGAGCGGGATATCCTGCTGGAATGGTCGAAAACCGGATCGCCCGCCTTTGATCTGCTGCTGGAACGTGGCGGCGAGGCGATGGCAGCGGGCGACTTTCCGACCGCCATCGAACATCTGACGGCGCTGATCGACCATGATCCGGAATTCGCCGAAGGCTATAATGCGCGGGCGACGGCCTATTATATGGCGGGGGAGATCGGGCCTTCGATTGCGGATATTCGCAAAACCCTATCGCTGAACCCGCGGCATTTCGGGGCGATGATGGGCTTTGCGATGATTCTGGAAGAGTTGGAGAAACCGGATGAGGCGCTTGAGGTCTATAAGGCGGCGCTTGCTATACATCCCCACCTGTCTGGCGTAAGTGAAGCCATCGAGCGGCTGGAAACGGCCAAAAGCGGGCAGGGTATTTAAGGGCCTTCGGTGATACAGGAACGGGGCAGGGTGACGGCGGTCCTTGGGCCGACGAACACCGGCAAGACGCATTATGCCATCGAAAGAATGCTGGGCCACCGCACCGGGGTCATCGGCCTGCCCTTGCGTCTTTTGGCGCGCGAAGTTTACGACCGTATCGTCAAGGCGCGGGGCCCGTCTGTCGTGGCGCTGGTGACGGGCGAAGAACGGATCGTTCCCGAACGGACGCAATACTGGGTCTGCACGGTTGAGGCGATGCCCTTGGAAATCGGGGCGGATTTCGTGGCGGTGGACGAGATCCAGCTTTGTGGCGATCCTGAGCGGGGCCATGTCTTTACCGACCGGCTTTTGCGGGCAAGGGGCTTGCTGGAAACGATGTTTCTGGGGTCGGATGTGATGCGGGGGGCGATTGCGGCGCTGATCCCCGGCACGACCTTCATCCGGCGCGAGCGTTTTTCGACGCTGACTTGGGCCGGTTCGAAAAAGATAAGCCGGATGCCGCCGCGCAGTGCCATCGTGGGGTTTTCGGTTGAAGAAGTCTATGCCATCGCCGAACTGATCCGCCGGATGAAGGGGGGCTGTGCCGTGGTGATGGGGGCGCTTTCGCCTAGAACCCGCAATGCACAGGTGGCTTTGTATCAGAACGGCGATGTGGATTATCTGGTGGCAACCGATGCCATCGGCATGGGGCTGAACCTCGATATCCAGCATGTCGCCTTTTCCGGCACGCACAAATTTGACGGGCGGCGGATGCGGGAACTTTTCCCGCATGAGATGGGCCAGATCGCCGGGCGGGCGGGGCGGTATAAGGTTGCGGGTACGTTTGGTGTGACGGGCGATGCCAGGCCGCCAGAGGAAGGTGTGATCGAGGCAATTGAAAACCATCGCTTTGCGCCGATCCAACGGCTGAACTGGCGCAATGCCGCGCTGGAGTTTGGCACGATTGACAGGCTGATCGGGGCCTTGGAGGCCCCGACCGAAAACGAATGGCTGACCCGCGCGCGGGAAAGCGATGATTTGCAATCGCTGAAATCCCTCGCCGCGATGCCCGAGGTGCGCGACCGCGTGCGCGATCCCCGCACGGTGCAACTGCTGTGGGATGTGGCCCGCGTGCCCGACTTCCGGGGGCGGACGGGCGGGGATCATGTTGGTCTGCTGGCCCGGATTTTCGATTTCATCCAAGGCGGCAAGATCAGCAGCGACTGGCTGGCCAAATCCATTCAGCGGATCGACCGGACGGATGGCGACATTGATGCTTTGTCCAAAAGACTGGCGTATATCCGCACCTGGACTTATGTTTCGCAACGTTCCGGCTGGGTTGAAGATGAATCCCATTGGCGGGACGAAACCCGCGCGGTAGAAGACCGCCTGTCAGATGCGCTGCACGCGGCTCTGACCCAACGATTTGTCGACCGGCGCACCAGCGTTTTGCTGCGGCGGTTGAAACAGAAGGAGAGCCTGGTGGCTGACGTAAACGATAAAGGCGAAGTGACGGTCGAGGGTGAATTCATCGGTCGTCTGGAAGGCTTCCGCTTCCGCCAGGACAAGACAGGCTCGCCGGACGAGGCGAAAACGCTGCGGCAAGCGGCAGTGCAGGCTTTGCGGCCGGAATTCCATCTGCGGGCCGACAAATTCTACAATGCGCCCGATACGGAAATGGATTTCACCGAACAGGGCGGCCTGATGTGGGGCGGCAGCGCCGTGGGCAAGCTGGTCAAAGGCCCCGAGGCTCTGCGCCCGCAGGTCGAGGCTTTCGTGGATGAGGATGCAGGCGACGAGGTGGCCGACAAGGTCCGCCGCCGGATGCAGCATTTCATCGACCGGAAAGTGGCGGCTTTGTATGAACCCCTGCTGGCCATGGGCCGGGACGAGGCTTTGCAAGGGCTGGCCAAGGGCTTTGCCTTCCGGATGCTGGAAAATCTGGGGGTCGTCGCGCGGGATCAGGTGGCCGAGGATGTGAAGGCGCTGGATCAGGAATCGCGCGGCGCTTTGCGCAAGCATGGCGTGCGGTTCGGGCAATATACCGTATTCTTGCCGGCGTTGCTGAAACCCGCCCCGACCCGTCTGCGTCTGGTGCTTTGGTCGCTGTTCCAAGGGCTGGAGGAATTTCCCGAAAGCCCGCCGCCGGGTCTGGTGACGATCCCGAATATCGCCGAAGTGCCGAAAGCGCATTACACGCTGGCAGGCTATCACCCGGCAGGGGCGCGGGCGATCCGCATCGACATGCTGGAACGTCTGGCCGACATCCTGCGGCAAAAAGACAGCCGTGCGGGATTTGAGGCTGTGCCGGAAATGCTGTCGATCACTGGCATGACGCTGGACCAGTTTGCCGATCTGATGGGCGGTCTGGGCTATAAGGCGGAAAAGGGTGAAAGGGTCAAGGTCAAGGCGGCACCGGCCCCCGCGCCGGTGGCGGATGAAGCGGCCCCCGTGGCCCCGATCACCGAAGAAGAGACAGCCCCCGCGATGGCCGAAGCCTTGGCTGCCGAACAGGCTCCGCCGGAAATGGAAGGGTTCTATACCTTTACCTGGGCGCCGAAGCCGCGCTTTGCCCCCCGTCCGCCGCGTGAAGGTGGTGGCGGTCGTCGGGACAACGCGCCCAAGGTCGAAGGGGCCGAAGGCGGCGACCGTCCGAAGGGCGACTTCAAAGGCAGGCCACGCGGTGAGGGTGGGAAACCCCGCCATGACGGCAAACCGGGTGGCAAACCGCAGGGCGACCGCCCGCGCGGCGACCGCAACGACAAACCGCGCGGCGACAAACGGGACGACCGCCCGAAACAGTTCGAATCGCGTCCGCCACGGGCCGAAAAACCCATCGACCCCGACAACCCCTTCGCCGCGCTGATGGCGCTGAAGGGCAAGGTCTGATCCTTGGCGCGGGGGGCTGGCACGTCTGGTCCACCCCCCAGCGCATCCTTGCGTGCCGACAAATGGCTGGTCTTTGCCCGTTTCGTCAAAACCCGCGCCATTGCCGCTGAAATCATCGAATCCGGTCATCTTCGGGTCAATGGGGCCAAGGTGAAAAAGCCGGGCTATGGGCTTTCGGTGGGCGATGTGCTGACCTTGGCCTATGCCGACAGGGTCCGCCTCATCCGCATTCTGGATCTGGCCGAACGCCGTGGTCCGGCGACCGAGGCGCAGCAGCTTTATCAGGATCTGGATGCGTCACCCCCGCTTGAATGATCCCATGCGATGGTCTAGCTAGACCCCCTGTAGCGAAAGAAGCCCGAGACGCCCGATGACCTATGTCGTGACCGACAACTGCATCGCCTGCAAATACACCGACTGCGTGGAAGTCTGCCCGGTAGACTGTTTCTACGAAGGTGAGAACATGCTGGTGATCCATCCGGATGAATGCATCGATTGCGGCGTCTGCGAACCGGAATGCCCCGCTGATGCGATCCGGCCGGATACCGAGCCGAACTTGGACGACTGGGTCGCCTTCAACCGCAAATATGCGGAAATGTGGCCGGTGATCACGACCAAGAAAGACAAACTGCCCGAGGCCGAAGAGCGGGATGGCGAGACCGGCAAGCGTGAGAAGTACTTCTCGGAAGCGGCGGGCGAGGGCGGTTGACCGATTCGATTCGGCCTGTGCCAAAGCCTTCACAAAGTCCTAAATTGCATCAAATCCGGGCGATTTCGCCCGGAATCAGGCTTTGCTGAAACCTGCCGCCGTTGGAATCAGGCGAAAAATGTGTTATGCATTCGTTACGAAATAATCATGGCCCCCTGACCGACGCCTCAGGAATGCATCCCTGAGACGGGCAATTATGTGACAAAAAGACCTTCGGTGCGGGGCATCTGGCCCGCGTCAAAGGTTTTTTGGTGCCGGGGGCCGGGCTTGCGAGGAAGCGAACCACATGACCAAAGCGAAGAAACCCGAATTCCGTCCGAACGAATTCGTGGTCTATCCGGCGCATGGCGTCGGCAAGATCGTGTCGATCGAAGAACAGGAAATCGCCGGGCTGCGGCTGGAACTGTTTGTCGTGTCCTTTGAAAAGGACAAGATGACGCTGCGGGTGCCGACGCATCGGGCAACGGAAATTGGGATGCGTCCTTTGTCGGCGCCGGATGTGGTCAGCAAGGCCTTGGACACGCTCAAGGGCAAGGCCAAGGTGAAACGGGCGATGTGGTCGCGCCGGGCGCAGGAATATGAGCAAAAGATCAACTCGGGCGATCTGTTGTCGATTGCCGAAGTGGTGCGCGACCTGCACCGCAGCGACGATCAGCGGGAACAAAGCTATTCCGAACGCCAGCTTTATGAGGCGGCGTTGGAACGGCTGACGCGTGAAGTGGCGGCTGTTTCGGGCGTGGACGAGGCCGGGGCGGCGAAACAGGTTGGTTCCGTTTTGACCTCACGCGCGGCCTAAGTCTTTGCTTGCTTGCTAAGATGAAAGGGCGATCCGCAAGGGTCGCCTTTTGTCATGCAGCCAGAAAGATCAGCAGGGCGGCCTCGGCCAATTGTTGGGATGCACCCAAGACATCCCCAGTCTGGCCGCCGATCTTGGTCTGGGCGGTGAAGGCAAGTGCAAGCGTGACGGCGACGGTGATGATCAGGGCCGGAATCAGCCAAAAGCCGAAGGCGGGCAGGGCAAGGATCGAGGCGAGGGCGAGGCCCGCAAGCGCAGTGGAAACAGCAGGCCGCCCGACAGCGCGCGACAGGCCGCCGGGGCGGGCGTTGGGCATCAGGGCCATGAGCAAGGCCATGGGCGCGCGCGACAGGGCGGCCACAGCGATCAGCGCCCAGAAGGCACCGCCCATGGCGATAACACTGGTCAGGGCCGTCCAGCGCAGCAGGGTGACGATCAGCAGGGCCAGCACGCCATAGCTGCCGATGCGGCTGTCCTTCATGATCTCCAGCCGCCTTTCGCGGGAATGCCCGCCCCAGAAACCATCGGCGCAATCGGCAAGGCCATCTTCGTGCAGACCGCCCGTCAGCATGGCTTGCAGGCCAAGGATCAGGGCGGCGGTGATGGTGGGGGGAAGATGGAGGGTAAGGGGCAGGCTGGCGATCAGGGCGACGGCAAGCCCGGCGAGGGGCCAAGCCCAGGCCGAGGCGGCGGCGGTGGGCTGATGCGGGGGCAGGGGCAGGCGGGTCAGCAGGGCAAGGGCAGAAAGAAGATCGTTCCGCAGGTCGGAATTGGCCATGAACATGCCCTTTCGGTGCTGGCAGAAGTGTTGGGGATGGCATAGCCAATGGCCAGCAGACAATCCAGCGAGGAGCGCGCGATGACCCTTTCCTTTGCCAATCTGGCCGAATTCCGTGCGGTCCTTGCAGGGGCCAAGGGGCCGGATCAGGCCGCCGTCGAAGGGGCGCGGGCGCGGAACGGGCAGCTGACGAAGCCGCCGGGGGCCCTGGGGCGGCTGGAGGAACTGGCGATCTGGTATGCGGGCTGGCAGGGGAAGGCGCGGCCCGAATGGAAAGCACCGCAGGTCATCATCTTTGCAGGCAATCACGGGGTCGCGGCGCGGGGGGTTTCGGCTTTTCCGGCGGAAGTGACGGTGCAGATGGTCGCGAACTTCAGGCACGGCGGGGCGGCGATCAATCAGTTGTCGCGGTGTTTTGGCGCGGAAATGCAGGTTCATGCGCTGGAATTGGATCGGCCCACGGCGGATTTCACGCAAGCGGCGGCGATGAGCGAGGATGAGGTTGTCGCGGCCCTAGGCGCGGGCTGGCAGGCGGTGAACCCGGCGGCGGGGGTGCTGGTGCTGGGGGAGATGGGGATCGGGAACACGACGGCGGCGGCGGCCATGGCGCAGGCTTTGGTCGGCGGCGGCGGTTGGGCCGGGCGGGGGACCGGGGTGGATGATGCGGGGCTATCCCGCAAGGAACAGGTGGTGGCCGAGGGGCTGGCCCTGCATGCGGCCGCGCTGGCCGACCCTTTGGAGGTGCTGCGGCGGCTGGGGGGGCGCGAGATTGCGGCGATGACGGGGGCGTTGGCGCGGGCGCGGATGCTGGGTTTGCCGGTCCTTCTGGACGGGTTCATCGCCTGCGCTGCGGCGGCGGTTCTGCATGCGGTGGCCCCCAGCCTGCTGGATCATGCCGTCGCGGGTCATGCCAGCGCCGAGGGGGCGCATCGTCGGTTGCTGGCCCATCTGGGCAAGGAACCCCTGCTGGATCTGGGGCTGCGGCTGGGCGAGGGCTCGGGGGCGGCGCTGGCCTTGGGCATCCTGCAAGCGGCGGTGGCCTGCCATTCGGGCATGTCCACCTTTGCCGAGGCCGGGGTGGCGGGAGGGTGATTTCACGTGTGAAAATCTGTGTAAGGGGTTGATTATAAATGTGAATTATAAAGTTTGAATATGTTTTAGTTGTCATTGGAGTGATTGCACTGTGGCAAAATAGAGCTTGCCAGACTAAACGGTATACGGCACCTCTGCTTCCGACGGATTGAGGAAGCAAATCATGACTACTAAGTTAAAAAAGAAATTTTTAACCAAAAAATATTTTCTAGCAAACGGCTTTACCCGGCTGAAAATGAAAGGTTATGCACTTTTCTGCTCAATTTTCCTCGCGCTTCCTTCTTTTGCACAATCTGTGCAGTTATCTGACGAAGATAAATGCCAATTGAGCCGCAACGTTATCGATGCGATAGGGCCAGATGGGACAGTCTCTGAAATTGATGTTGCTATCTCATCTGCGGAAATTGTAGCGTCTTGCAATAAAATTTTGATTGATAGTGCAAGTGAACAGCGACCTCTTTTCGAACTTGCGCTCGCTTACATTTTGGATCAGCAGTACGACCAAGCAAGGGCAACACTTTCTGAATTGCTGATCCTTGATCCCTTTGATCATACTTCATATTTTCTTAGGGCAGCTATTGCGTATAGTGGAGATGGCGATCCAGTATCCGCATTGTCAGATGTTGAACTTGCGATCAGAGTTGCAAAAGATTTAAATATGAGAAATCCAAATGTGTATCCTAAGCCCATTGGAAATTATTATTTGCTAAAAGCGGCTTTAGAAATGAAAATTATTTTAAATTCTGGACTGAGAAATGCGAGCAAGAAGTGGCAATTGGATCGATTGTCAAATTTCCTTCAGGAATTAAAGAGAAACTCCAAAGAACAAAGTTCTGTGGAGTTCATCGAAGGAATTTCTACTTTGGAAGCAAAGGTTGATTCTGCCATCGCTGCGCTTGATCCATAGAACGTGCTATCCTACTCCCCCCTTTCTACCTCTAGAGTCCCAATCAGCGCGGTTTCTATTGCGGCGTTTAACTGTTTGGCACGGCGACACTTGCGCAAGGCATCGTTGTTCTAAAAACCTCTCTAACCGTATTCCTACAGCCGTTCCCCTCCCGGCCCCGGTGCGCGCCGAAGGCGCAGGGGCCAGCGCCTGCCCGTCCCGGCGGGCTGGCGCTTGGGTGATGTCAGCGCATCGATCTGATCGAGGATGAGTTTGGCACCATAAAGTGCGCCGACGGGCCGTTGCTGCGCCATCCCACGGGCAGGCGCTGGCCCCCGCTTGGGTGGTGTAGAGGGGGGGGCGGGTGGTGGGTTTCATCCATCCTACGGGTGCCCCCCACCCCTGACCCCTCCCCACGGGGGGAGGGGGAGCGCGTCGATCTGATCATGGAGGCTTTGGGCACTATAAAGTGCGCTGACGGGCCGTTGTTGCGCCATCTCACGGGCAGGTGCTGGCCGCGGCTTGTGTGGGGTGGAGAGGGGGGCGGGTGGTGGGTTTCACCCACCCTACGCCTGAGGATTTTTGCCCGCCCGTTCCGCCTCGAGCGTGCCGATCAGCGCGGTTTCCATGTCGGCGTTCAGTTCCTTGGCGCGGGCGACATAGGCGGCGTTGGTCTCAACCGGTTGGCCGGGCACCCAGAGGGCGGCCAGTTCGCGCAGGCCGGCCCTGTCCATCTGGAAATAGGTGCGGGAAAGCTGGGCGGCCTCATAGTCGCTGAAACCGCTGTTTTCCAAAACATAGCGACCGGCGCGGATGGCGGAGTCGAAGGTTTCGCGCACGATGTCATTGGCGCCCGCCTGAAACAGTTCATAGGTGTGAATCCGGTCATGGGCGCGGGCGACGATGTGCAGGTCGGGCCGCGCCTGCCGGGCAAACCGGGTGATGGCGGTGGCCTTGTCCGGTTGATCGACGGCGACCACCAGAATTTGCGCCTGCATCAGCCCGGCCGATTCCAGCAGTTCGGGGCGGGAGGGGTCGCCGAAATAACCCTTGACGCCAAAGCGGCGCATGGTTTCGACCATGGAAAGATCGCTGTCCAGCACGACGGTCGGCACGCCCGACGAGCGCACGAGCCGGTTGACCACCTGTCCAAACCGCCCGATGCCCGCGATCAGCACGGGGGCGCGTTCGTCGATCTGGTCGGGTTCGCGCTGGCTGTCGGCCTCCCGCAAGCGGCGGGAAAGTGCGTCGTGGATCAGGAACAGGGCGGGGGTCAGCAGCATGGAGAGGCTGATGATCAAGAGGACCGTTTGCCCGACATCGGCGGGCAGGATCGACTGGGCCAAGGCGATGCTGACGATCAGAAAGCCAAACTCGCCCGCTTGGGCCAGACCAAAGGTGAAAAGCCAGCGGTCGCGCGGGGGCAGGTGGAAGATGCGGGCGAGAAGCCAAAGGACGCCGGCCTTGAGGGCGATCAGGCCAAGGGTCAGCAGGATCAGGCGCAGGGGTTCGCTGGCGACCAGCCCCATGTCGATGCCGATGCCGACGGTCATGAAGAACAGGCCCAGCAGCAGGCCTTTAAAGGGTTTGATGTCGGCCTCTAGCTGGTGGCGGAATTCCGAGTTGGCGAGGACGACGCCGGCCAGAAAGGTGCCCAAGGCGGGGGAGAGGCCGACCATGATCATGAGGAAGGCGATGCCCAGCACAAGGAAGAGCGAAAAGAAGGTGGACATTTCGGCCAGCCGTGCGCCGTGGATAAAGCGGAAGGCGGGGCGGGAGAGGAAGTGACCGGCCAGAACGATGGCGGCGACGATGGCGAGGGTCAGGAGGCCGCCCGCCCAGCCGGGCAGTTGTTCGACAAGCGTGAGGATGGGTTCGGCGGCACCTTCGTCAGCATGGGCCTCCGCCGCGTGGCGGGCGGAGGGGCTGGCGAGCAGGGGGATGATGGCGAGCATGGGGATGACGGCCAGATCCTGCGCCAAGAGGACGGCAAAGGACGCGCGGCCCCCGGCGCTGCGCATCAGCTTTTTCTCCTCCAGCGTTTGGAGGACGATGGCGGTGGAGGAGAGGGAGAGGATGAAGCCGAGGACGAGGGCCGCCTGCCAGGTCTGGCCCAGGGCGAGGGCGACGGCCAGCACGGCGAGGGCGGTGAGGCCGACCTGTGCGCCGCCGAGCCCGATGAGGCGCTGGCGCATGGCCCAAAGGGCGCGGGGGTCGAGTTCAAGGCCGATGAGGAAGAGCATCATGACGACGCCATATTCGGCGACATGTTGCAGGTCGGTGGTTTCAGCCCCGGCGAGGCCCAGGGCGGGGCCGATGAGCATTCCGGCGGCGAGGTAACCGAGAACTGAGCCAAGGCCCAGACGGACGGAAATGGGGACGATCAGGACGGCGGCGCCGAGATAGAGGCTGGCCAGAAGCAGGAAACTTTCCATCATCACCCGAATGTTGTTCGGGCTATGCTTGGCGCAAGGCGGATGGATTGTCTATGGGCGGTCAGCCCTTGGGCATTTTCAGCGCATACATGCGCCCGCCCTTTTGATAGCGGAGTTCGTCGGCGGTGATGGAGGCGACAGTGCCGCCTTCGACGCGGTCGCCGACCTTGACCTTTTTGAAGCGGCCGTTCGACTGGCGGACCAGCGCGTGGCGGTCAGAAGCGGTGCCATAGACGCCGATGAGGCCGGTTTTCGACAGGTTGTAGGCGTTGGAGAAGGTGGCCTTCTTTTCCACCGTGCCGGTGAGGCGGGCGGTGCGGCGTTCGGGGGCGGCTTCGGGCTCGTCATCGGCCTCGGGCTCCACCCGCTCGGGGCCTTCCTCGGCCTTGGGCTTGCGGACGCGGAGGCCGGATGCGGCGGCTTGTTCCTGAGGCGGGGGTTCGGCGGCGGCGACCTGAATGGGTTGTTCCTGCACGGCGGCGGCGACGGCGGCCTCGACCGCTTTGCTGAAATTGTCGGGCTTCTGGGCGGGACGGGGGGAAAGGGCGACGGCCAAGGGGCTGATCGGGCCATCGGCGACCAAGGCGAGAGAGGCAGCTTGGGAGGCTTCGCGGGCGGCGGCGGCAATTTCGAAGGCCTCTTGCGGGCGGGCGCGGGGGCGGGATCCGGCCAAGCGGGTGTCGCCCGGCGGCTGATCCAGTGCGGCGTCGTCATCGGCGGGTGTTGCGCCTTCGACCGGGGTTTCCGGCGGGGTTGCGGCGGCTGGCGCGGGGGCGAGACCTTCGGGCCGCGCACGGGGCTTGGTCCCGGCCAGCGTCGGATCGGCCTGAAACACGTCAGAGGCGGCAATTTCGGTGGTGGGCAGTGTTACTAGACCAGCGGCGGCGGCGGCATCGGTGGGTTCGGCGGCAACGGTCGAACCGCCGATGGCGGCGGGGCGAGGGGGGGGCAGTTTGACGGGTTTGCCCGCGATAAGGGTGACGCCATCAGGGGTGACGACGCCCTCGGGCGTGGGCTGGATGCGGCCATCGGCCCCAAGTTGGAAGACGGTGCCAAAGGGCGGCGGGGCGACCTGCGCCATGGGCGCGCCATCGGTGGCGGTATCGACCCCTGGCAGACCAAGGGCCGGGGCCGCGGCGGGCGGCGCATCGGCGGTGGCCAGGAAAATCTCGTCCTGGCCATCGGCGAGGCGCACCGGTGCGGCACGTTCCGAGGCGGTGGTTTGATCGCCCGCCGGGGCGGGTTCGGTGGTGACGGGTTCGGTGACGGCAGATTCTGCGGCAGCGGTTTCGACAGGGGCCTCTGCCGTCGCAGTCGGTTCGACCGTGGTGGCGGTTTCGGGCGTTTCGGCAGGTTCGACAGGGGTTGCCGTTTCTGAAGTCGGTTCAAGGGTGGCGGTTTCGACCGGAGTTTCGGTTGCTACCGGTTCGGCAGGGGTTTCTGACGCTGCGGTTTCCGCAGGGGCAGGGGTTGCCGTCATTTCTGCCTCGGGCTGGCCATCGGCCAGCGCTTCGGGGTCCACTTCTGCCTCTGGCGCATCGGCAGGGGCGTCGGCGGTCGAGGCGGTCAGGCTGCCCTCTTCCGATGTGGCGTCGGGCGCAGGTGTTTCCGTCGTGGGCTCGGCCGCCGCCAAGGCCTCGGGCCGGGGTTCGGGTTCAATGGTGGTTTCCGCCGGAACATCGGCCAGGGCCGTCGGATCGTCTGCCGGAGGGGTGGGTTCCTCGATGATCGCCGCAGGCTCGTCCAGCGCTGCCGTTTCCACCGCATCGGCCTCGGTTTCGACCGCTTCGGGTGTCGTCACCGTTTCCTCGGCGCTGACCACGGCGGTATCGGACGGGGTTTCATCGTTCGAGGCAAGGTAGAAGGACGACAGCGCCGCGACCACGGCCAGCAACAACAGCAGCCCGCCGGTCAGCATCAGTCCCAGATAGCGCGGCTTGCCCCGCTGCGCGGCAGGGCGACCGGCCAAGCCCCCCTCGAACCCGCCGGTGCGCTTGACCGCTGCCGCCCCTTTCGGCGTGGCGCGGGGGTCGGCGATAGGGCCGCTGGTGGTGACCTTGGCACGCCGTTCGGGCGAAAGGCCGGGAATGCCGGGCGCGGTCACCCTGGCGTTGCCGCCCAAAGCGGCATTGGCGGCGGCGGCCGGCGAAGATCTCTGGCCGCCCAAGGCCGGAGGTTTGCCAGCCAAGGGCGGCGGTGTCTTGCCAAGGGGCGCCGCCTGCGGGGCGGCGCCGCTTTCTGCAACGGTCCGTCGGCTGCTGAAGGCCGGGACGACGAGGGGCGGCTCTTCGGCCTTGGGCGGCTGCGGAACAGGCTCCGGCTGCGGTTCGGGTTCCAAGGGGGCAGTCAGAGTCAGGGTGCCCTGATCCTCATCCTCGACATCCAGCGCGACGGGTGCTTCCTCGGCCTCGATCTCAGCTGGGGCCAGTGGCTCGGGTTCGGGTTCCACAGCCGGCGGCGTTTCGACAGCCGTCTCTGCAACCATCTCGACAGGGGCCGCTTCGACCGGGTTTTCCAACTCGGCCTCTGCCGCCGGTTCGGCTGCAGGCAGTTCCATGTCCACGACCGCCGCAATCGGCGCATCGGTTTGCGTGGCAGATTCCGAAGGCTCCTCGGCCACCGGCACGGGCGTTTCGAGCATGGCCGTCGCCAGCACGATTTCGGCCGCCGCCTCG
This sequence comes from Neogemmobacter tilapiae, assembly GCF_014652215.1. Taxonomy (GTDB): domain Bacteria; phylum Pseudomonadota; class Alphaproteobacteria; order Rhodobacterales; family Rhodobacteraceae; genus Neogemmobacter; species Neogemmobacter tilapiae. Next base: position 14,391 of record NZ_BMYJ01000015.1, read on the forward strand.
ACCATGTCGTCCGAAGGGGGCGCGGCCTCCATCGTCGCGGCGGCCAATTCTTCGGCCACTACATCAACCGGCGGTTCCTCGACGGTTTCCGCGATAACCTCTGCCGCAGGCTCGGCGGCCGGCGGGGCGGCTTCGGCCAAGGCCTCTTCCGCCTCGCGTTCCACCGTTTCGCCGGCGGTCAGGCTGACCTCGGCATGGGCCGCCGGGCCAAAGAAGGGTTCGCCTGCGAATTTGGCTTTGTCAGGCCGCGCTTCAAAGCTGACCGGGTTGAATTTGTATTGGACGGCGAATTGTTCGGCCTCGTCCAAAGTCTCGCGGGCGACGACGGCCACCTTGACCATCGGCCCTTCGCCCGACCAGTCAAAGACCAGTTCGTCGACCTCGTAGGGTGTCCGCCCGGCCAAAGCGGCGCGGATCTGGTCCTGTTGCAATTCGCGGCCCGGACCGGGGGCCTCGACCTCATCATACAGAATCTGGCTTTCGGGCAGGATCAGCTTGGTGGCAAAACCGCTGGGCGAAAGCCCAAGGGCCGTGCGCCGCAGTGTGGCCAGTTCTTCGCCCAGGTCAGGGCTGTCCAGCGACGCCACGCCGACCTCGATCCAGCGGCGCCCGTTGCGGTGCAGCAGCTCGATGCGTTCATGCGTCAGATTCAGAGCAAAATTGGGTTTCATTGACAGCGATCTAGCACAGCTTTCGGGGGGGCGGCGAGAGTGCGCGCCTTTGCGCCCCCGGTTTATAGCAGGAATCCGCCAAAGTGAAGAAAAAGGCATAAGTGCCGCCAAGGAAAGGCTTGCAGCGCGCGTTGAACAGGCGAAGAACAACGCACAATCCTGAAGGAGGGTATTTCATGCGCGTCTTTTCATCCCTGATGCTGGCCTCGGCGCTGGCGATGGCCCCGATGTCTGCCGTTCTGGCGCAAGAGGCCAGTGTGGTGGTCAATGGCGAGGGTTTCGTCGATGTGGCCCCGGACATTGCGACGATCAATCTGGGTGTGACCACTACCGCGGACAGTGCGGCGGCGGCGATGGCGGCCAACAGTGAAGCGGTCAATGCGGTGATGGAGCGGCTGGCGGCCTCGGGTGTGGCGGCGTCGGACATCCAGACGGCGAACCTGTCGCTGGGGCCGGATTATTCCAGCTATGACAGCAGCACGGGCGGGGCGCCGTCGCGCTATGTCGCGTCGAACTATGTGAATGTGCAGGTGCGCGATCTGGCGAAACTGGGCGAGATTTTGGATTCGGCGATTGCGGACGGGGCGAATACGCTGAACGGGATCACCTTTGGTCTGGCCGATCCGCGTCCGGCGCAGGACAAGGCACGGGCAGCGGCTGTGGCGGATGCGCAGGCGAAGGCGACGCTTCTGGCTCAGGCGGCAGGCGTGGCCTTGGGTCCGGTGACGGCTGTGGTGGAGGCGGGGGGCTATGTGAACCCGACGCCGATGTTCAAGCGGGAAGCGTCGGATGCGGCGGTGCCGGTGGCGGGCGGTGAGCTGTCGGTGCAGGCGAATGTGACGGTGACGTTCGGGAAGGTGGAGTAAGGGTCGGGGCAGGGCCCCGACCGACGCCTCTGCGGTCCGGCGACCAGCCGGGCCGTGTCTGCTGTGGTAAGATGGGCAGCATTGCCCATCTTACGCCAGTACATCAGGCGCTGGCGTTCAGCGCCTGATCCAGATCGGCGATGATATCCCTTGGGTCTTCGATGCCGATGGACAGCCGCACCATGTTGTCGGCGGCCCCTGCCGAGGCGCGTTGTTCGGGGGAAAGCTGGCGGTGGGTGGTGCTGGCGGGGTGGATGACCAACGAGCGGGTGTCGCCAAGGTTGGCCACATGGCTGAAGAGTTTCAGGCTGTCGACCAGTTTCACACAGCCCTCATAGCCCGATTTCAGCGCGACGGTGAACAGGGCGCCCGGTCCCTTGGGGGTGATCATCTTGGCAAGCTGATGATAGGGCGAGGATTTCAGGCCCGGATAGGTGACGGAAGCGACGCGGGGGTCGGATTCCAGCCATTCGGCGACCATCTGCGCGTTTTCCACATGGCGCTGCATGCGGAGGGCCAGGGTTTCGATGCCCATCAGCGTGTAATGGGCGCCTTGGGGGTTCATCGTCATGCCCAGATCGCGCAGGCCGACGGCGATGGAGTGGAAGGTGAAGGCCATCGCTCCCAGGGCCGCGTGGAAGTTGAGGCCGTGATAGGCGGGTTCGGGCGCGGCGAGAGAGGGGAACTTGCCGCTGGCCGACCAGTCGAATTTGCCCGAATCCACCACAACGCCGCCTGTCACCGTGCCATTGCCGGTCAGGTATTTGGTGGCGGAATGAACGACCAGCGTGGCCCCGTGTTCGATGGGGCGGCAGAGGTAGGGGCTGGCGGTGGTGTTGTCGACGATCAGCGGCAGGCCTGCGTGGTTGGCCACACGGGCGATGGCGTCGAGATCGCTGATCGCCCCGCCGGGGTTGCAGATGGTTTCGCAGAACAGCGCGCGGGTGTTGTCGTCGATGGCGGCGGCGATGGCCTTGGGATCATCGAAATCGACCAGTTTCGCTGACCAGCCGAATTTGCGGATGGTGTTGGTGAATTGCTGGATGGTGCCGCCGTAAAGCCGGGTTGAGGCGACGATGTTTGTGCCGGGCTGCATCAGGGGAAACAGCGCCATGATCTGGGCGGCATGGCCCGAAGAACAGCAGACGGCCCCCGCGCCACCCTCCAGCGCGGCGACACGGGCCGCCAGTGCTGAAACAGTGGGGTTGGTCAGGCGGGAATAGATATAGCCGACCTCAGCCAAGTTAAACAATTTCGCGGCGTGGTCGGCATCGCGGAAGACAAAGGCGGTGGATTGATAGATTGGCACCTGCCGGGCCCCGGTGGCAGGATCGGGGGCCGTTCCGGCGTGGATGCAAAGCGTGTCAAAAGCATGGGTCATGGTGGGCTCCTCCGGTTTGGGGGGAGCCTAGGCGCGGGCGGATAGGCTGTCCAGTCTGCCCGCGCTGAAACGGATCAGGTCAGAACATAAGTGATGTCGTCGCGGGTCAGGGTCGCGTTTTGTTGCAGATCGACGATCAGGACGGCAGCCTGTCCGCCCGCGCCATCGGCATCGAACCACAGCGATTTGTCGGTGGTGCGAAAGATGAAGCGGTCGTCCGCATCCTGGGCCACATTGTCGGCCCGCGCGCGGAACTGGGCAGCGGTGGGGCTGAACCCGGTTTTGCCAGCGAAGTTGAAGGTCAGATACAGAATATCCTCGGCCCCATCAAAATTGGTGATCGTGTCGCCAAAATCAGTAGTGGACTTGAAATAGAAGATATCCGTATCGCTGCCACCGCTGATGGTATCGGCCCCGGCACCGCCGATGAGGTGATTGAAGCCATTGCCGCCGATCAGACGATCATCGCCCGACCCACCCATCAGCGTTTCAGGGCCAGAACTGCCGCGCAGGGTGTCATTGAAAGCCGTGCCTTTGATCTTTTCGATGCTGGTATAGCTGTCACCGGCTGTAATCCCGGTGTTGACGCCTGTGCCGTTCAACGAAACGTTGATACCAACCGTCGATTTCGACAGATCAAGCATGTCATTGCCGCTGCCGCCGTTGAAGGTTTCGGCGCGCTGTCCTGGGCGGAAAACGTCATCGCCGTCCTCGCCATAGATGGTGCCGACAACGCGGCCCTTTCCGCGCGCTTCATACAGGTCGTTGCCTGCGCTAAAGTCGATATCCCCGCGCATCAAGCCGGAATTGATGATGATGTCGCGGGCTGGGATCACAGGCCCGAATGAAGCACCCGCGAAAGACAGACTAACCCCATAGATCGAACCCGTGTTGACCAGACGGCCGATCCCATCGCTGGAACTGCGCATGACGCCGATATTGCCGCTGATCGTGCCAGAATTCGTCAGAATGGCCTGAGGACCTGCATCGACACCGAAAACAACGCCAAAGGCCCCAAGAATGGTGCCCGCGTTCTGAAGCACTTGGCCCGAGCCATAAATCACCGCACCGGCGGCAAAGGATGTCGTGCTGCCACCGACAAAACCGCCGACTTTGACCATCAGGCTGTTGCCCATGTTGCTGGCATCATCACCAAGTTGGACGCCGTTGCCATTGGTGGCGTGGATCGTTCCGGCGACGGTGACGGCATGGCCATTGCCTGCCCCCTCGACCGCGTTGTCGTTTGTTGCGATCAGCGTGACACCTTTGCGGATGATGGCATCGTCGCCATCGACGGGCAGCGTCAGGGCGACATCGGGGGTCAGGATGCTGCCGGGTTTGAAAAGCGTCATGGGAATGGCCTTTGCAGATAGGGTGGGATCAATCCGCGACAATCTGCAACGATTTCACCCGCCGGTAAAGGCTTTCAGGCCCTTTCGTCCTTGGGGCTGCCCAGCACGACGAAGGTGGTGATCGAACCCAGATTGGGCAGGGTGCCCAGAACATCGGTGTGGAAGTGTTTGTAATGCGCCAGATCGCGGGCCTCGGCCCGCAGAAGGTATTCGACAGACCCCGTGATGTTGTGGACTTCGCGCACCTCGGGCGCGCGGGCGATGGCGCGTTCAAAGCCCTCTTGCGCGGCCTTGGTGTGGCGGGCGAGGCCGACGGTGAGATAGGCGAGAAAGCCATTGCCCGTCTTGGCCCGGTCGATCACGGCGCGGTAGCCGCTGATTACGCCCTTTTCCTCCAACGCCTGTGTGCGGCGCAGGCAGGCGCTGGGCGACAGGTTCACGCGGCCTGCCAGTTCCAGATTGCTGATCCGGCCGTCGCGGGACAGGATGCGCAATATATGTTCGTCGATGTCGTCGAGTTTGATCATGGATTGCAGAAATAGCGCAATAGGCCGCATCTTTGCAATAACATGCGGCGGGATTTGCGCCAATCATTGCGCCATGTCACATGAACTCCTTCTTGCCCTTTTGGGTTTCGCCTTTGTCACCTCGATCACGCCGGGGCCGAACAACATTATGCTGATGACCTCGGGGGCCAATTTTGGCTTTCGGCGCAGTCTGCCGCATATGTTGGGGGTCAGTCTGGGCCATTCGCTGTTGGTCTTTCTGACGGGTCTTGGCATTGGGGCGGCCTTTCGGGTTTTCCCGGTGTTAGACGTGGTGCTGAAGGTGGCAGCGGTCGCGTATATGCTGTGGCTGGCGTGGAAGATCCTGCATGCTGCCGCACCGGGCGAGGGGGCCGAAGGGGGCGCACCGCTGACCTTTGTGCAGGCGGCGGCGTTTCAATGGGTGAACCCGAAGGGCTGGGCGATGGCCTTGGGGGCGACGGCGGCCTATGCGCCGGGCGATACGGTCTGGGCCTATGGTTTGGTGGCCTTGGTCTTTTGTTCGGTGAACCTGCCCAGTGTTTCTGTCTGGACGCTGGCGGGGCAGGGGGTGCGGCAATGGCTGACCACCGGGGGGCGGCTGCGGCTGTTCAACGGGGTGATGGCGGTTTTGCTGGTGGCGTCACTGGTGCCGGTGATCTGTCACTAACGCAGCCAAAGCCCGGCGCGTTTGATGGCATTGCGCATGACCCATTCGCGGCGGGGCAGGGCTGTGCGGTCGAACATTGCCCGCACCTCGGCCCCTTTGCCCTGCCAGATCATGCGTTTGAAGGCGTCATGTTCGCGCAGGACTTTCTTGATGCGGTTGGGGGCGGTGACCTGTTCCAGAACCTGCACGACGCGGTCGCTTTCGCGGGCGTAAAGCAGGGGGAGGGTGCGCCAATGGCAGGTGATGTCACCGTCGAGGCCTGACAGTTCCGGGCCGGGCCTGCCGCCGCCAAAGGCATGGACCACAAGCGGGAGGGTGATCTGGTCGAGCCAGGGGTAAAGCTCTTGGCAGACGAGTTCATCGGGCGGGTTGTCGCGGAGGCTTTGGGCATATTCCAGAAGGCGCGCGCCAAAGGCCTGGGGGCTGGCGTGAAAGAACCAACCGGCGTTGAAGTAAAGGTAACGCCGCCAGTATTCGTCGGGCTGGGTCAGATCGAGGCTGCTGACGAAATCGAGGTTGAAGCGGTCATAAAGCGTCTTCCAGAGGCCAGTGTAGCCGGGGCCATAGAGTTCGGGCTGGGGCCAGGTGCCTTCGACGCGGAGGCTGGCGGAGGGTCGGTTGAAATCGAAAGCCACCTGATCCAGCGGGCCGCAGATGAGGGTGTCGGTGTCAAGAAAGAGAAAGGGTTCGTCAGGAAGGGCGGCCAGCGCCTCAATCTTATTGCCTTGGGGGTAGTCTTGGCCGAAGACGCGGCTTTCAAAGGGCAGAAAGACCGCGCCCAGTTCTTGCAACAGATCGCGCGCGGGGCCGTTGGGCACGCGGGGATCGCCTTTCCACAAGGCCCCGGGCTGGGGTTCCGCCAGATAGAGCTTGCCCGCGAAACGGGGGGCCATCGCCCGCAAGGAGGCCGCCAGCAAGACCGCCTCATAGGTCAGGCGACCGGATTGGGCGACGGCAAGGATGTTGAAGGCGGGCATCGGGGGGCTTTCGTTGATTAGGGCCATCCTATCGCGAAAGGCTGTGGCCTTGTCAGCCCCCTAGTTGACGCTGACGGGTTTGGAGCGCATCCGCGCGACGGTTTCGCGTTCGGCGCGTTTGCAAACGCCGGGCGGCAGGCGGCGTTCCAGAAGGCTCAGGTCTTCCCACACCATCTCGCCCATGCGTTTGAAGGCCTGATCCAGCGCCCCGGCGCGGTGGGCAGAATGCAGAAGGCCGGGAATCGCGCGGAGGGCGCTGTTCTGGGGCAGGGGTTCTTCGGGGTAGACATCGGTTGCGGCTTGGATATGGCCGGATTGGATGGCGGCGGCGAAGGCGTCGAAATCGACGACGGCGGCGCGGGACAGCAGCAGGAAGGCAGCACCGGGGCGCATGCGGGCGAAGGCTTTGGCATCCAGAAAGCCCTGATTGTCGCTGGTGACGGCGGCGACGCAAAAGACGGTGTCGCTTTGTTCCAGAACGGTTTCCAGCGTGGCGGGTTCTGCGCCAGCGGCGCGGATGAGGGAAGGGGCGACCCAAGGGTCGTGGATGCGGATTTTGGCGCGAAAGCCCGACAGAACGCGCAGCAAAGCGCGCCCCAGATCGCCAAAGCCGATGATGCCGATTTCGGAACCTGACAGCAGGCGGGCAGTGGTGTTGCCCTCACCCCCCCATTTCTCGCGCCCGGCGCGGAAATCGGCGTCGGCGCCGTGGATGTTGCGGGCAAGGGACAGCGCCAGCCCCAGACCGATTTCGGCGACAGGTTCGGCAAAGACCGCGCCGGTGGTGACGACATGGATGCCCCGCTGAAAGAGGATCTCATAGGGCATGTTGTTCAAGAGGTTCGATTCGACGTTGAAAATGCAGCGCAGATTGGGCATCGCGGCCAAGGTTTCCGCCGAAAGCGGTGGCTGGCCGATAATATAGCGCACTTGGGCGAGTGCTGTGGGGTCTAGTGCTGCAACCTCGGTTTCGGGGCATTCCAGCAGGCGAAAGCGGGCGCGGAGTTCGGCCAGCCGTTCGGGGGTAAAGATCAGGTCCAGCGAACGGGGTTCGGGGGCGCAGAGGATCAGGGGTTTGTCGGCGGGCTTTTCGGCGGGCATCGCTTGCTCCATTTTGTCACAGGCTGGGCGGGACGGGGCGGAAAGGCAAGTGGCCTTCTTGTCAGGCGCAGGCCATGCGCTAAGGTGCGGGGAAAGAGTGGGGGCGGGATGCAGGACGAAGACGGGCGCAAGATACCGACGCATGAGCGGACCTATGCCCGCCTGCGCGACATGGTGCTGTTCGGCCATCTGGAGCCGGGCCAGCCGGTGACGATTCAGGGGCTGGTCGAGGCGCTGGAGGCGGGTATGACCCCGGTGCGCGAGGCGATCCGGCGGCTGACGGCGGAAGGGGCGCTGATGTTGCAGGGCAACCGGCGGGTGGTGGTGCCACGGCTGACGCGGTCGGGGCTGGAACAGATGGCCTTTGTGCGGCTGGCGGTGGAGCCGCATCTGGCGGAACTGGCACTGGCAGGGCTGACGCCTGCGCTGATCGAAAAGCTGGAAGCGGTGGATCAAGGGATCAACGCGGCCATCGCAGCGGGGGATGTGCCCGGCTATCTGGAAGGCAACCACCGCTTTCACTTTGCGCTCTATGACGTGTCGGATGCGCCGGTGCTGGAAGACATTGCGCGTTCGCTGTGGCTTCGCTTTGGTCCGTCGCTGCGGGTGGTGGCGGGGCGCTATGGCACCGGCAGCCTGCCCGACCGGCATGGTGAGGCTTTGGCCGCGATGCGGGCGGGGGATGCGGCGGCACTGGCGCGGGCCATCCGCGAGGATATCCAGCAGGGGGTGGATCAGGTGGCGCAGGCGCTGGCGGCGGGGGAAATCTGATCCGGCGGCATGGCCTTTGGCCATAAGCCTATGCGTGGCCTCCGCTTCGCTGCGGCGGGGGGGCATCCGCCCCCCGTCCTTCGGACTCCCCCCGCGGTATTTATGGCAAGATGAATGGGCTTTCACATTGCCCATAAATACCTTGGGGGTGTGAGCGTCAGCGAACAGGGGGCAAAGCCCCCTTGAATGTCTAGGCTTGCGGCAAAGCCGCGCCGTTGCTTCACCCCGGACGGAAGGCTTTGCAGCGGGCGGGGTCGGTGTCGATACGCCCTGCCCCCATCAGATCCAGGCAATAGGGCACGGCGGGAAACACCGCGTTCAGGCAGGTGGCGATGGCACTGGGTTTGCCCGGCAGGGTGATGATCAGGCATTTGCCGCGCGTGCCTGCGCCTTGGCGCGACAGGATTGCCGTGGGCACTTCGCGCAAGCTGACGGCGCGCATCAGTTCGCCAAAGCCGGGAAAGTCGCGTTCGACCACATCGGCCATCGCCTCGGGCGTCTGGTCGCGGGGGGCGGGGCCGGTGCCACCTGAGGCGAGGATCAAGTCACAGCCCTGAACATCAGCCAGATCGCGGAGGGCTTGGGCTACCTCGGCCCGGCCATCGGGCGTGATCTGGCGCAGAATTTCGATGGGGGAAGTTATCGCCCAGCGCAGCCATTCCTCCATCGCGGGGCCGGATTTGTCGGCATATTCCCCCCGCGCCGCGCGATCAGAAATGGTCAGGACGGCGATCTTGGCGGTCATGGGATCATCCTTTCGGCCAGCCAATCGGTCAGCACCACGGGGTCGGCGGGCAGTTCGGCGGCCATCTCGCCCGCGAACTCCTGAAAGGCCACCGCGTTCCGGGCATTGACCCCCAGCAGCACCGGCAGCCCATCGGCCAAGGCCTGCCCGATCAGCGTGCGGAAACCCCGCCCCTCGGCCTCATGCTTGCCGAATTTGTTCAGGATCAGGGCCCGTGCCCCTGCCATCCGCTGGGACACCTGTTCCACCGCCTGTTCCAAGGCCCCGGCATCGAGCTTGCAGCCTTTGGATTCTGGCCCCAGATTTTGGCTGATGCGGATCACGGGGCCGTCGGGCAGGATCGCCAGATCCATGTCGCAGCCGGGGGCTGTCTCGCAATCCTGATTGCTTTGCACGGCGGCCACCACGGCCCGCCCCTCGGCCAGAAGGCGATGGGCCAGAGCCGTCAGCAGAAGATCGGTTTCGCCCCGTTCAGGCGTCATCACATAGGCCAGCATCATGGCGCGACCCTAGGGGCAAGCACCGCGCAAGGTCAATCCGCCAGAACGATCAGATCCCGCGCAGCAAAGGTCACCTGCGTTTCATCCCCTGCCTTTGGCGGTGGGGCGTCGGGCCGGTTGAAGGTGTCAAGCGAGAATTTGGTGCCCATCGCCGTCAGGTCCACCCGAATGACCGACCCCATGAACTCCACGCCCGTCACCGTCGCGGGAAGCACCACATCGCGGCCATGGCCCAGATGCAGCCCTTCGGGCCGCAGGGCCAAGGTCAGTTTGCCGCCGGGGGCCTGATTGTGGCCTTCGGGCAAAAGCACCGTCGCATCGCCGATTTTCGCGGTGCCTGTGGGGCCCGCCACCGCCTCGATCAGGTTCAGGGTGCCGACAAAGCCCGCGACAAAGCGGGTGGTCGGGCGGTTGTAGATTTCAAAGGGCGTTCCCACCTGATCGGCGATGCCGCCGTTCATCACGACGATGCGGTCACTGATCGACAGGGCCTCTTCCTGATCATGGGTCACGAAGACGGTGGTAATGCCCAGTTCTCGCTGAATCTCGCGGATTTCGGCCCGCAGCGAGACGCGGATTTTCGCATCCAGCGCCGAAAGCGGCTCGTCCAGCAGCAGAACGCGGGGGCGGGGGGCCAAGGCGCGGGCCAAGGCGACCCTTTGTTGCTGACCGCCAGAAAGCTGGAACGGGTAGGACGGCCCCTTGTCGGGCAGGCCGATGAGGCGCAGCATTTCGGTGACGCGCTTGTCGATTTCCGCCCGTGCCACACCGGCGACTTTCAGACCAAAGCCGACGTTCTGGGCGACGGTCAGGTTGGGGAACAGGGCATAGGCCTGAAACACCATGCCGATGTTGCGCTGGTTGGGGCGCAGGTTGGTCACATCCTGCCCGTCGATCAGGATTTTCCCGGCGGTTGGGGTTTCAAAGCCTGCGACCATCCGCAGAACGGTGGTCTTGCCGCAGCCCGAAGGACCAAGGAAGGAAACGAATTCGCCCTTTTCCACGGGCAGCGAGAAATCCTTGACGACGCGGTTGTTGCCAAAGGATTTCTCCAGATGGGAAAGATCAAGAAAAGCCATCAGGATGCTGCTTTCGTATGTTTGGAAAAACGGGTGACAAGTTGGATCAGGCCCATGCAGGCCCATGTGATGCCGAAGGCGATCACTGACAGGGCGAAAGGCTCATAGGGTTTGTTCGCACCGATGCGCTGGAGATAGGGGCCAAAGGCCGGACGGTCCAAGAGCGCCGCAAGTGTGAATTCGCCGATGACGATGGCAAAGGTCAGGAAAGCGCCGGACAGAACAGCGACCAGCACATTCGGCAGGATGATCTTGCCCAGAATGGTGAACCAGCCGGCCCCTAGGGATTGGGCGGCTTCGGTCAGGGTGCCCACGTCGATGGTGCGCAGGCCGGTGTCGACGGCGCGATACATATAGGGCAGGGCCAGCACGGTATAGCCCATGGCCAGCAGGATGTTGGTGCCCAAGATCGTGCCGGTCAGCGGCAGAAAGCTGGAGGTGTTGTAAAGGCGGATATAGCCGAAGACGATGACGATAGCGGGAATGACCAAGGGCAGGAGGGTGATGAATTCGACGTAAGGCCGCGCCCAAGGCATTTTCAGGCGGACCCAAAAGGCCGTCGGCACGACGATCAGCACGCCGATGATGATGGTGACCAAGGCCATCATCACGGAATAGGCAAAGGTCGCCTGAAATTCGGGGTCGCCGATGACCTTGGCATAGGCGTCCAGCGAATAGACGCCGCGCCGTGCTTTCAGCGAAAATTCGAACAGGCCCAGCAGGGGCAGAAGAAAATAACCCAGACCGAACAGCAGAACCATCCAGCCGGTGATGCGGGTCCAAAGGCTCATTTCAACCACCGTTCGGCGCGGATGCGCAGCCAGATATACAGGACGTTGGCGACCGCCGTGACCATGATCATGCCAAAGGCCATGGCATAGCCCAAGTTCGGGTTGCCCAGCACGTCACCGCGGATTTGCGCGAAGAGTTGGATCGGCACGATGTTCAGGGCCGAACCCGTCAGCGCCATCGCGGTGGCAACCGCGCCGAAGGCATTGGCGAAGAGCAGGGCAAAAGTGCCAAGGATCGAGGGGAACAGGATGGGCAGGGCAATCATGCGCCAGTACTGCGCGCCCGTGGCGCCCAGCACCATCGCCGCCTCACGCCATTCGCGTTTTAACCCCTCTAGCGCGGGGGTGATGATCAGGATCATCAGCGGGATCTGAAAGAACAGATAAGTGACGGTCAGGCCCCAGAAAGACAGGATGTTGAACCCCAGATCGCGCGACAGAACGATTCCGAAATTGTTGCGCAGGAACAGGGTGACCAGACCCACGGGGCCAAAGGTCGCCAGAAAGGCAAAGGCGAGCGGCACGCCCGCAAAGTTTGAGGCGACGCCGGAAAAGGTCATCAGCGGTGCCTTGATCCAGCGCGGCACCGCGCCAAAGATCACCGCCGCGGCCATACCAAAACCCACCAGACAGCCCAGTGCGGCCGAGGCGGCGCTGATCTTGACCGAAATCCAATAGGAGGAAGGGATCGTGCCGGTGTTCAGATCACGCAGGTTTTGCAGGGTGAAAGCCCCCGTCCGGTCCTGAAAGGCCCCGATGACGATATGGGCCGTCGGCAGGATCAGAAACAGGGTGACAAAGATGATAAAGGGCAAAAGCCCGACCCATGTCAGCGGCAGCCGCCTTCTGGCGGGGGGCGCATTGCTCATCCTTTGGTTCCCTGTCGTTTTTTATGGTTTGGCCCGGTCCCGAAAGTCGGGGCCGGGCCTTTGAGTTTTAGCCCGGATTATTGGACGTTGGCGCCCACAACGGCATCCCAGCCACCGGTCACCGCCGCCTTGTTAGCTTCCACTTCTTCCAGCGTCGGGAAGTAAGCCGCCTCATAGGCCGCAGCCGGAGGAAGCGCGTCGATCAACTCTTGCGGAACTTTGCCAGCTGCAACCATCGCGTTGAACCGCACCGGGTGGCAGTAGCCTTTCAGCCAAAGGTTCTGACCTTCGTCCGAATACAGATATTCCATCCAGAGTTTCGCTGCGTTCGGGTGCGGTGCATAGGCGCTGATGCCCTGCACATAGACGCCGGCCAGAACGCCGGATTTCGGGACGACGATTTCGACGGGCGGGTTGCCAGCAAGATCTTTCTGCCATTGCAGCGCATTGTAGTCCCAAGTCACGAGGATCGGGGTCGAGCCTTGAGCAACAGTTCCGGCCTTGCCGATAACTGGCACAAAGTTGCCGACTTTATTCAGTTCTGCAAAGAACTCCAGACCAGCTTTGCCAGCCTCTTCACCAGATTTTGCGCCTTTGGAAAGACCGGCTGCCAGAACGGAGGTGATGGCTTGGTTCGATGAGCGCGGATCACCAGCAAGTGCCACTTGGCCCGCATATTCTGGTTTCAGCAGATCAGCCCAGTCGGCAGGATTGTTAGCAACCAGATCCTTGTTGATCATGAAGGACATGACGCCATAATAGTCGCCATACCAGTATCCGTCCGCATCTTTGAGGTCTGCCGGGATTTCGTCCCAAGTCGAAACCTTGTAGGGTTGCAGCAGACCTTCGGCCTTCATCGACGGACCAAAGGACAGCCCCACATCGACAACGTCCGGTGCCTGCGGGCCCTTGTTGTCCTTGTTCGCCTTGATTGCTTCGACTTCATCGGCCGAGCCCGCGTCGGGATTCAGTTCGTTGACTTGGATTTCCGGGTATTTCGCCTTGAACCCGTCGATCACCGCGCCATAGCCGCACCAGCTGTGCGGTAGGGCAATCGTCGTCAGCATCCCTTCGGCTTTCGCTGCCGCTTCGATTTCTTCCAGCGACTGCGCGAAAACCGGCGTCGTAAAGGCCAGCAGCGTAACCGCTGCCGTCATTGTCTTGAAAGTCATGTTCATCTCCCCATGGGCTTATCGACGGTCTTCTCTAGACCGCCTTTGTGACAGTTTGGTGTAACCGCCCTGAGGTGATGTAAGCGCGAAAATTCCTTTGTCGCAACCGAGTCGTTACATAGCTGTTACGTTTTCTTCACAAAGCGCACCGCAGAACGAAAATTTTCGGCATCGAAACGAAAAAGCAGCGCGATTGCGCCGCTTCGTTTGCGATTTGCGACAGGGGCCTTTGGGGCTCAAGAAAGCGCCCATCGGCTTACGCCCCAAAATCTTCACGCAATCGACCCATCTGGTGCATTCGTGCATGAAGAATGGTCACAACACCAATGCTACCGCCAGACAACCGCCGCCAATAAACAAAGTGCTGTTCATATCGAAAGAAAAAGCCATCGATCCCATATTCGGCAGGAACCGGGCGTGACAGGATGGCGTGACTTTCGATCTGATCGAAAGAATCAAACAAACCTGTCACAAAGCGTACCGCCTGCGCCTCACCCCACTGATCGCGCGTGTAGAGATAGATTTCATCCAACCGCCGCCCAGCCGCCTCAAGGATCAGGACTGCCAAAACTCAGCCCCGATTGCGCGCGATGACTTCGGCGGCGGTCAGCGGTTTGTAAGCGGATTCAGGGGCAGAAAACGCCATCTGCAATTCAGCTTTCAGCCGTTCGAAGGCGACTTGTTCCGCCCGCTCTTTGTCGCGCCGGATCAGGTCGCGCACATATTCGCTGATGTTTTCAAACGCACCATCGGGACCGACATTGCTGGCCACGAATTCGCTCAGGGCTCCGCTGACGCGGACAGTCATAGTCGTGCTGGACACTGGAAACCTCGCGCTGTCTTCATTCTGCACAATAATGAAGACAGCGCGAAAAATCAAGCCGACACAAACAGCCCATCCGCCTTCAACCCGGCATAGCATTCATCCAACGACTTCCAGGCCCGTTCCATCAGCACGTCAATCTCGGCCGGAGTAATCACCAAGGGCGGGGCGATGATCATCCGGTCGCCGACATGCCGCATGATCAGGTCATTGGCAAAGCAACGTTCGCGGCAGCGGAAGCCCACCTTGCCCTCTTCGCCGGCAAACTTGGCCCGCGTCGCCTTATCTGGCGTCAGGGCGATGGAGCCCATCAGGCCGACCAGTTTCGCCTCACCCACCATCGGGTGATCGGTCAGGGCATTCCAGCGTTCGGCCAGATAGGGATGCGCCACGTCGCGCACATGGTCGATGATCTTTTCTTCCTCAAGAATGCGCAGGTTTTCCAAGGCCACCGCCGCCGCCACCGGATGGCCGGAATAGGTATAGCCGTGGTTGAAATCGCCTGCCTCGCCCACCGTTTTCGCAATCTCGTCGCAGACGATGCTGCCGCCGATGGGCGCATAGCCCGAGGACAGGCCCTTGGCGATGGTCATGATATGCGGCTTGATGCCGAAGGTTTGCGAGCCGAACCAGTTGCCGGTCCGCCCAAAACCCGTGATCACCTCATCCGCGATCAGCAGGATGCCGTATTTGTCCACGATCCGCTGGATTTCCGGCCAATAGGTGCTGGGCGGCACGATCACCCCCCCGGCCCCCTGAATCGGTTCGCCGATAAAGGCCGCGACGTTTTCGACGCCCAGTTCCAGAATCTTCGCCTCAAGCTCTTGTGCCCGCATCAGACCGAAAGCCTCGGGCGTCATTTCGCCGCCTTCGGCCCACCAATGCGGCTGGCCGATGTGTTCGATGCCGTCGATCTTGCCGCCATGGGCGTGGATATAGGTCATGCCCCCCAAGGAACCGCCGCCCATGGTCGAGCCGTGATAGCCGTTCTTGCGGGCGATGATGATCCGTTTCTGCGGCTGTTCCTTGATCTGCCAATAGCGCCGCACCAGGCGGATGTTCGTGTCATTCGCTTCCGATCCCGAGCCTGCAAAGAACACATGGTTCAGATCACCCGGCGCCAGTTCCGCCAGCTTGGCCGCAAGGGCAATGGCCGGCACATGCGTCGTCTGGAAAAAGGTGTTGTAATAGGCCAGCTCTTCCATCTGCCGCGCGGCCACCACGCCCAGCTCTGAACGGCCATAGCCGATGTTCACGCACCAAAGCCCCGCCATGCCGTCGATGATCTTGTGGCCTTCGCTGTCGGTCAGCCAGACGCCCTTGCCCTGCGTCATCACGCGCGCGCCCTTTTTCGCCAGCGCCGCCCCCGCGGTGAACGGATGCATATGGTGCGCCGCATCCAGCGCCTGAAGTTCCGCCGTTGGCAAATGGTTGGTGATCTTGTTCATTGCAAACACTCCTTGGCGCGCACCGCCGCTTTGGCCCAGCATATCCGGTGGTGGCGTGCCTTGCAAGAATTTGATCAAATTATTCGAGCCCTTTGTCATGCTGACATCCGGGACAGCAAACCCATGCCATGATGCCCCAGCCCTAGGCGCTGACGGACAAGGATTTCAGAATGGCAAAGCAGGGCATGCCTGGCTCTAGCGTCAAGGCCGCGGCGGACCTTGCTGTCAAACGGCACAAGATCAGGCTTTCGCCGAGTTGCAGTTGGACCATGCCCCCCGGCCCGTCGCCGCGCCGAAGGCGGGTGACGGTGGTGGGCAGGATGTTCAGGGCGGACAGCCCCTCGGGTCGGTCGCGGGACAGGATGACATCTTGGGCGGCGATACGCAGACGCACCGATGCGCCTATGGGGGCTGCAAGGCGTGGCAGAAGGATGGGGCCTGCGCCGGGCAGCAGCGCCTCGGTCAACCCGTCGGCATGATGGGCGGTGATGCGGGCGGTGACGACAGCGCCCGCTTGCCGTAAGCCAAGGGCGGGGGCCAGGTCGGGGTCGGCCAGCAGGGTTTCCAAGGGGCCAGCGGCGCGGATCTGGCCTTGATCGACAAGGATGAGGGTGTTGGCGAGACGGGCCACCTCGTCCAGGGCATGGCTGATGTAGAGCATGGGCAGATGGGATTCGTCGCGGAGGCGTTCGAGATAGGGCAGGATGTCGTGCTTGCGGGCCTGATCGAGGGCGGAAAGCGGTTCATCGAGGATCAGCATCTGGGGGCCGGACAGCAGGGCGCGGCCGATGGCGACCCTTTGGCGTTCGCCGCCCGAAAGGCCGGCGGGGCGGCGGGCCAGCAGGGGGGTGATGTCGAGCAATCGGGCGATGGCGTCAAGGCCGGGGCGGGGGGCGCTGCCTTGGGCAAAGCGTTGGCCGTAGGTGAGGTTCTGCGCGACCGTCAGATGGGGGAACAAGCGTCCGTCCTGAAAGACAAGGCCCAGACGGCGCTGATGGGGGGGCAGGTTCAGATGGGCCTTGGTGTCGGTCAGGAGGCGGCCCGAAAGGGTAATGCGGGCCTGATCGGGGTGAAACAGGCCTGCGATGGCATGGGCAAGGGTGGTCTTGCCGCTGCCGGAACGGCCAAAAAGCGCGGTGACGCCTTGGGGGGCCTCAAACGCCATGTCGAGATTGAGGCCGGGAAAGTGGTGTTGAAGATGGACAGACAGGGTCATCGGCCAGCAATCCTGCGGGCGACGGCGCGGGAGGCCCATTCTGACAGCAGGAGGGCGGTCATGGCGACGGCGATGGCGATGAGGACAAGGCGCAAAGCCTGAGGTTCGCCACCGGGCACTTGCAGAAAGGTGTAGATGGCCGAGGGGAGGGTTTGGGTCTGGCCGGGGATGTTGGAGACAAAGGTGATGGTCGCGCCAAATTCGCCCATCGCCTTGGCAAAAGCGAGGATGGCCCCGGCCAGAATGCCGGGCAGGATGAGCGGCAGGGTGACGGTGGCAAAGACCTGCAAGGGTGGTGCGCCCAAGGTTCCGGCGGCCTGTTCCAGCCTTGGATCGACCGCCTCAACCGCGAGCCGGATGGCGCGGACCATAAGGGGGAAGGCCATGACGGCGGCGGCAAGGGCGGCCCCCGTCCAGTGGAAGGCAAAGGTGATGCCGAACCATTGGTCGAGAAATTGACCCACAGCGCCGCGCTTGCCAAAGGTCAAAAGCAAAAGATAGCCGGTGACGACGGGGGGCAGGATGAGGGGCAGGTGGACCAGCCCGTTCAACAGCTGTTTGCCGCGAAAATCCCAACGGGCCAGCGCATAGGCGACAAAGATACCCAAGGGCAGGCTGGCCAGCACCGCCCAAAGCGACACGCGCAGGGAAAGGGCCAAGGCGCGTCCTTCTTCGGGGGAAAGCCAGTCGGGCATTGCGGCCTTTCAGTTCAGGTCATGAAAGCCCTGCGTGGTAAATATGGCATCGGCCTTGTCGGAAGACAACGCTTTGTAAAAGGCCTGATCGGCGGCATCCGTGGCACCAGTCAGCAGGGCGGCCGGATAGGTGATGGCGGGGTGGGCGCTTTCCGGAAAGGTGGCGACGACGGTGACATTGTCATCGGCATGGGCGTCGGTGGCATAGACGATGCCGAAAGGGGCCTCTCCGGTGGAGACCAGCGCAAGGGCGGCGCGGACATTGTCGGATTGGGCGACGGATGGGGCGACAGTTTCCCAAAGGCCAAGGGATTCCAAGGCGGCCTTGCCATATTGGCCTGCGGGCACCGAATCGACGAGGGCCATGGCGAGTTTTTCATCGCCCAAGCTTGCGGCAAGATCGGTCAGGGCGAGGGGGGGGACATCTTTGCCATGGGCGATGAGGACAAGGGAATTGCCCCAAAGATCGGCGCGGGTGGTCACAAGGCCCGCCTTTTCCACCTCGTCCATCCAGTTGACGGCGGCGGAAAGGAAAATATCGGCGGGGGCCCCTTGGATGATCTGCTGGGCGAGTTGATTGGAGCCAGCATAGCTGATCGTGACGGTGTGGCTGGTTTCGGCCTGAAAATCCGCCGCCACGGCATCGAGCGCGGTTTTCAGCGAGGCGGCGGCGAAGACGACCACTTCTTCGGCTTGGGCGGGGGTGGCCAGGAGAAGGGTGAGCAGAAGGGCGCGCATGTTACCTCTCGATATGTTTTGCAAAGTATATCGGCGGGCGGCGTGCGGCTGGCAAGCGTTATTTTTTGTGGCGTATATCGAGACTGGTTTGCAGCAGCGCCTTGAGTGCTGCAATTTCGGGGGCGGCGGCTTGCAGGGCTTTGTCTTCGACGCTGCGGTAGAGGCGCAGCACCTCGGCCCCGGTTTCGGTGAGTTGCGCGCCGCCGCCCTTGGTGCCGCCCCGCGCGCTGAGAACAAGGGGGGCTGCAAAGGCGTGGTTCATTTCCTCGACCAAGGCCCAGGCGCGGCTGTAGCTCATGCCCATCTGGCGGCCTGCGGCCGAGATGGAGCCGGTGTCGCGGATATGGCCCAGCAGTTCGGCCTTGCCGGGGCCGAGCATGGCCCCATCGAACAGCAGGCGCAGTTTGAGCGTGGTCATGGCTGGCCCCCGGTTTGAAGGGCGCGGGCGATGAGGGCGGGCACATCGGGATGCGCGCCGATGGGGGGCAAGAGCGGGCCGGGGAAGGCGGCCTGTTCCAAGGCCTCGGGGATGTCGTCGATGACATGCCCGGCGCTGGTGGCAAAGCAGGGCAGGCAGAGGGCGGGGCCGACGACGCGGGCGGTGTGGTGGAGGAAGGGTTCTTCTTCGACATAGCCCGTCAGCACAGCGGCGAAACCGGCGGATTGCCGCAGTTTGGCGGCGATGGATTCAGTGATGGTGGCTGAGGCGCGGGAAACTTGGCTGCCATGGGCGGCAAGGATCAGGGTGGTTTCGGCGGGGTTTGTCACAGCCGCTTGGGCGGCCTTGGTCAGCAGGGCGGGCAGGGCGGGATCATGGCCAAAGGCGGGAAGCTGGATGAGGTCGGTCCGGCCCGCGGCAGCAAGGCGTTTGGGCAGGGTGGTGCGGGTGAACCAGCCTTCGGCCATGAAGAAGGGATAGATCAGCGGGTTGGCCATATCGGCCAGCGCCGTTTCCAAGGCACCGGGGGTGGCTAGGGTGGTGCCCTTGACCGTCCAGCCGGGCAGCAGGGCCGCGACCTTGGCGGCCAAGGCCTGAAGGGCGGCCTCTTGCGGGGCGGGATCGGCGGGGGAGCCGTGGGCGATGATCAGGGCTTGGTGTGTCATGCGGCAAGGATAGCGTTCCGGGCCGGAAAGGGCAGGGGTCAGCGGAACATTTTCCGCAGGGCATAAAGCCCACGCCGGATGCGCCCCGGCTGGGGCAGGGGGCCGTGGGTCAGGCGGTCGATGATCACCTCGGCCGGGCAGGGCAGGCCTGTCACCGGATCGCGGTAGCGTGGCGCGCGGATCATCGCGGCATGGACCAGCGCGGCGAGATCGGGCCGGGGTTGCGGGCTGCCATCCGGGCGCTGGCGGCGGATCAGCGGCACGGGGCCAAGGTCGGTCGTCAGGCCCCAGCCGGCATAGAAGGGCGCGCCCAGACAGGTGACGGGCTTGCCGCGGATCAAAGCCTCGAACCCCAGAAGCGAGGTGAGGGTCCAGACCTCATCCACCGCCATAATCAGCGCCAGCGGGTCGGCGTTTGCGGCCACCACATCGGCCAACCCCGCCAGATCGGCGGGGGCGATGCCGCCTTGGCGCAGGCCCGCCTCGACATCGGGATGGGGTTTCCAGATCAGACAGGCGTCGGGCCGTTCGGCCCGCGCGCGGCGCAGCAGGTCGAGGTTGGTTTGCGGCTGGCCATCGGCAAAGCCGTAAAGGAGGCCCGCATCATCGGCCACCTGACCCACGACCAGAACCTTGTGCCCAGCGGGCAGGGCGGGCAGGTCGCCGCCCAGATTGTATTTGTTCACATGGCCCTGCCGCAGCAGGCGCATCAGGTTTTCCGCCCGCCGCCGTGCGGTGGGGTTCAGGGTTTCGGAAAGCAGGGTCTTTTCGATCAGGCTGGGCTGTTGGGCGTTGAAATAGGGGCCTTCCGGGTCGGTCATCAGGGAAAGCGCGGGCAAAAGCTCGGCCCCCAAGCCGCGCGAGCGGAGGAAACCATCCTCCACCCGCAGGCGGGGCCTGTCTTCCAGACCGGGGGGCACGGGCGTTATGCCCCACAAGAGCAAGGGTTTTTCGGGATAGGTCAGGGCCTTTTCCACATTCGGGGGAAAAAGCACCGATTTTTCCCCCCCAAAGAATTGCCGTGTCCAGCCGTTTTTCCAGCGGCGAAAGCCGATCACCAGATGGCCGTGGCGATCTTCGCGGAAAGCCCGCACTTCGGCCTCAAGCTGGTCGAGCGCCTGTTCAAAGCTGCAAGGGCGGTTCAGGCAGGGATCGTGCCAGGATGGGGCAAGGATCATGGCCCCTGCGAAAAGCTGCACCTTGGAGAGGTTTCGGCCCCGGCGGGTGGGGGGATGTTCATCGGCGGTCAGCCCCCAACCGGCATAGAAGGGCTGGCCAAAGACGCGAGGGCGGTGGCCGGCCAAGATCGCCTCGAACCCCATCAGCGAGGACAGGGTGTAGACGGCGATGGCCCCGTCGAGCAGCGCATGGGGCGAGACGGGTTCGGTTAAAAGGCTGATGCGCCCCTTGATCAGATCGCCGCCGAAATGGCCCTTGCGCAGGCCAAGGGCGGTTTCGGGATGGGCCTTGATGAGGATGCGGGCGTTGGGATGTTCGTCCATCGCGGCGAAGAGCATCTGCCCGAAACGCGCGGCATCGGCCCCGCCATGGATGATCGAGGCATCGCCCGCCGTCTGGTCGATGATCAGGACATAACCGGGGGGCGGTGGCGGGTGATGGGGGTCGTGCAGGTTGTATTTCGACAAATCCATCGCGCGCAGGCGGGCTATTCCATCGCGGGCGCGTTGTAAAAGGACAGCATCGTCCAGCGGGTCGCGCTTGAGGATCTGTTCCAGCATCGAGGGGGCAGAACTGTCGTAATGCACCCCCAGCGGATCAATCAGCAGGCCGAGCGGTGCGCGCTTGGTCTGACGACCGGGGCGGATGCCGCGCAGAAACGCCTCTTCCACGCGGATCAGGGGGGCGGCATGGCGCTTGGCCATCGCCTCACCCCGATGGGCATAGGGGCCACGGCCCCAGACGACGACACCATCGTCCGGCCCCGGTCGCCCGAGATGCAGGGAGTGACCCGCCCCGCGCAGGATGTCGCGCAGGCCGGGATCGCGCCAGAAGCCAAGGGAATAGGCAAACAGCCGCCCCGGTATCGCGGGCGGCTGTTGGATCAATTGGTTCCGTTCGCGGCGTCGGCCAAAGTGTTGACCGAATTGGCCGTGCCAGTGATCGCGTTGATGGTTTTCTGCCACTGCACGAAGGGCGCTTCGGTGACATAGACCGTGTCGCCATCCCGGATCTGGAATTCCCGCGCCTCAAAAATGCCGACGGGTTGGGTCAGGTCGAGGATATAGATCATCCGCTGATCGCCATACAGATCGGTCCGTCCCAGAACCTGACGCGCGACACCTTCCTTTTCGTTGCGGAAGATGAAGATGCCCTTGGGATCCGCCAAAGCCGAGGACAAGCCGCCAACGGTGGCCAGCGCCTCAATCGCAGTGAGCGTGGGGGTTTCGAACTGGACGAATTGTTGCGCACCGGTGGCCCCGAGCGCGGTGTAGGAACGCCGGTCCCGTTCGACGACGATCACGTCGCCGCTGCGCAGTGGGATATCCAGATCGGGGTTGTCGTAAAGATCTTGCATCCAGACCGAACCCTGCTTGGCCCCGCGCGTGACCCGAACAATCGCCGTTGCCGGTTCAATGGCCACGCCGCCGGCTTTGGCCAGCATCGCGGCCAGCGTCCGTGTCGGCAATTCGATCGGGAAGACGCCCTGGCCGCCGACAGCGCCTGAAACGGTGACGGTGGCCCCATCGCCCGCCTTGCGCGCAACGTTCACCTGCGGATCGGGGGTTTGGGTTTCCAGTTTGCGGGTGATCAACTGGCGCAGGCCTTCCGGGGTCTGCCCGGCAGCTTTGATGCGGCCAGCATAGGGCACGAAGATATAGCCCTGACCATCGACGATCAGCTGCTGCAACTGGGAAACGCGCTGACCGGTGTTGCCCAAAAGTGGGTCGTCCCGCACGTTTTCATAGATTGTCAGCCCCAGCACATCGCCGGGCGAAATCATGTCTGATCCGACGAGGCCCGCATTGCGGAAATCCGAGCTGAAACCCTGAAGACTGTCGGTATTGGCAATTCGTGTGACACGCGAATCGACCGGAACGATGAGGGCGTCACCCTCTTTCAGGACGGAGCCGGAAATAATCTCGCTGCGATTCGGCCCAGAGCGGGGCAGACCGCAGGCGGTAACAGACAGCACCAGCGAAGAAAGGGCCAGAAACTGGATGGCCCTGCGCGTCGAACGTGTCACTCTGCGGTTCCTCTTGCCGGGATTACCTGTCATTGGCGGAAAGGTTAGCTGGAAGCCAACCGTTTTGCCAGCTTTCCGCTAGCATCGCCTGATACGAGTCGCAACTGTTGCTGGGCTGCCGCGCCACTTTCTGCAAGCAAGGGCGCGTAGGGATCGCCCTCGGACAGCATTGCATCGGGCAGGCGTCGGATCAGTGTGTTGCGTCCGCCAGCTGAATAATAGCCGCCCGGGAACTGGCTGGAATGCAGCAAAAAGCGGCGAAAGGCGCGGGCGGCGACGGGGTCGGGGCGTTGGGGGGCCGCAAAGAAACCGACCAGTGCCTGATCCGAGACCAGGCCCGGCTTGGAATAGACTGCCGTTCCCATTGCCTTGAGCGGAAGCCCACGCCAAAGAACCTGCTGGCCTGCGGTCGAATTGATCGTCACCGCCGATTCGGCGCCGTCGAGCAAGCGGGCGAGTTTGCCCCCTCGCACGAAATGGACGCGACGCGCTATGCCGGACGCTTTGGCCAAACGGCGGATGTCGCGGGCCAGGGCGGTGCGTCCATCCTCCAGCGGATGGGCCTTGAAAACCAGATGATGATGCTTTGGCGCGCCTTGCGCAAAGCCGAGAAGGACCTGATCCAGAAATTCGGTCATGCTGGCATAAGGGGAATGGTTGCGGAAACTGGCGTCATGTTCCAATTGCAGCAGGGCCAGATGATAGGGAAATCCGCCCCTGCGGATGACGCTGGTTGCGAGGATTCGTTCCCAGCGGTGAAAGGGCAAAAGCAAAAGTCGCTTGGCGTAAAGGGCGAATTCCTGGGTCACACTTTGGTCGCGATGAGAGCGAAAGGCGGGAAAGCGCCAGCGGCCCAACCAAACCAGAAAGTGATAAACAGCGCCCCAGAACATGTGCTGTCGCAGATCGCCCCAATGGGTGGGCGCCTCGGGCTGGTCGGCCAGCGGGCCTTGGGCGGCTTGGACAATCTGATCCATTGAAAGTGTCATCAGGCGCGAATGGCCGTTGGACCCGTCGCGTTCATAGGTCGCCCAATAGGGCCGCATGTAACCTTCCTCGAACACATGAACCCGAAGGCCGCGTGCCTTGGCGGCCCGAATCGCATGGGCATGGATAGGGCGCGTATCGCCATAAAGCACGATATCGGTGATCTGCCTTTCGTCCAGCAGCGGCCCGATACTGTCGGCCCATTGGTCGGGCGTATTATGGCAGGGGATAAAGCTGGCGCGGTCCGGCCAGAAAGCCCGGTCGCCCAGATTGAAGCCCACGCGCCAGACCTGCGCGCCCGTCGCCCTCAGCGCCTTGGCCAGACGATGAAAGAACGGGCCGTGCGGGCCTTGCAGGAACAGAAAGCGGCAATCGGAACCAGAACGCATGGCCCCTTATAGCTTGCTTTCGCCGCTTTCGCGCGGGGAATCTTGCGGCTGGGGCCGTGGCGCGTTAGCCCTTGGGGCAACACAAAGGAATGTCCCATGTTCACCGGAATTGTCACCGACATCGGCCAGATCATCAGCACGGCGCAAGAGGGCGACCTGCGCGCCCGGATTGCCACCGCTTATCATGTCGAAACCATCGACATTGGCGCGTCGATCGCCTGTGAGGGGGTTTGCCTGACGGTGATCGACAAGGGCCGCAACGGCGAAGGGCAGGGCTGGTTCGACGTGCAGATTTCGGCGGAAACGGTGAATGTTACCAACATCGGGCGCAATGGCTGGCACGCGGGTCGGCGGATCAATCTGGAACGCGCGCTGAAGGTGGGCGACGAATTGGGCGGGCATATCGTGTCAGGGCATGTGGACGGATTGGCCGAGGTGGTGGGACTGCGCCACGAGGGCGACAGTCTGCGGCTGACGTTCCGGGCACCGGAGGATCTGGCCCGGTTCATTGCGCAAAAGGGCTCGATCACGCTGAACGGCACCTCGCTGACGGTGAACGAGGTTGCGGGGGTGGAGTTCGGTGTGAACCTGATTCCGCATACCCGTCAGGTGACAACCTGGGGGCAGGTGGCCCTCGGCGATCTGGTGAACCTAGAGGTGGATACGATGGCGCGCTATGTGGCGCGGTTGCAGGAATGGGCGTGAGCATCGGGCATAACGGCGGGCCGTCTATGGACGAGGGCCTGTCCTGGCGGCGGCATTGCTGGAGCAAGGCGCGCGCCGATCTTTTGCCGGTGCTGCCGATCGAGGTGGTGCGTCTGCGGGTGAAACGCGCGGCGGAACTGGGGCTGGACTATCGGACCTATGCTGGGGTGCGGGCGCAGACGGGGCATGATCTGGTGGGATTTCTGTTTTCGTCGAACGCTTTGGGCCTGTTGCGGGCGGGCGATACCGTGCCGGTGGCGCGGATGGAGAAATTGGCGGGGCTGGTGGCGGAAAGGGTCGGGCTTTCGCGTCCAGGGCTTTCACCGGGGGCGATGTTGCAGGCCTGTCCGCCATTGACCGGGGCCGCGCCGGGGCCTGCGCCTTTGGCCGCTTGGGCACAGGCGCGGGACGCGCTGCGCAGCGCGTTGCGGGGTGTGCCGGGCGACCGGATGCTGCTGGTGGGCGATGCGCCGTGGGAGGCGGATTGGGCCGCGATAGGGCGGCTGGCGGGCCATCTGCCGGCAGCGCGGTTCTTTGCCGCCTGATCAGCGGGCGCGATAGTGTTTCAGGACGAACAGCCGGATGGCCGAGGCGAGGCCCTGATCCGGGCCGCGCGCCGCATCAATCTGGGCGGCCAGCGCGTTGAGCGGCTGGCTGGTTTCAAGGGCGATGTCGCGGAAGGCCTGCCAGAATTCATCCTCCAGCGAAACGCTGGTGCGATGGCCGTTGAGGGTGAGGGAATGTTTGGCCGGGGGCATCAGATGAGAAAGTGGCTCTGCGTGAGGTTATCGATATCGGTATTCTCCAGAATCAGACGATCCTTTCCCGCAACGACCACGACGTCATCACCAATTTGGCGAAGATGGTTTTTCTGAAGGTCGGCAAAATTCTTGATGGACTTGATGTCGCGAACATCCACGCGGTCATGGGCGCGCCCGGTTGCCTTGAAATCCTTGACCCGATCCTGTCCATAACCGGTATCCAGCACGAAGAAATCGATCCCATTGCCGCCAATCAAAGTGTCTGACCCGCCGTTTCCGTAAAGCCCATCCACACCGCCACCGCCCCGGATAACATTGCGCGCATCATTGCCGTAAAGGGCATTGCCACCATTGTTTCCGGTCAAGTTCAACTTTCGGGTTCCAAACAAGGCTGCATGAAACACATCAAAATTATCGGAGTTTAGATCAATCGAAATATTGTCCGAGGCCATGATGTTGTCGCCGTCGCCGCCCCGCACTGTATCGGATCGGCTGTCAACATAAATCACGTCGTTGCCAGCCCCTCCGAACAAGGCATCCGCTCCGGCCCCTCCAACAATTGTATCCGCCCCGTCACCGCCGAAAATTTGGTCAGAGCCATTGTTGCCATAAAGAGAATTGGCGCCCGAATTTCCCCAAAGACTATTGTCTGCGTCATCGCCCGCAAGCACAAGGTCAAGAAAACCTGAAAGCCGAGCGTCCTCTATACCGGTCCATTGCCATAGGGCGATGGACAAAACATCGCTGCGCAACTGGTCGCGGCCGCCGCTGTCAAAGAGGGTGTCATTTTCATGGTCTATGACATAAACATCATCGCCATCGCCACCTTGGAGTGTATCAATCCCGGTGCCACCATCCAAAATGTCGTTGCCGATTCCGCCCGTCAAAAGATCATTGCCCGCAAAGCCAAGGATGGTGTCGTGCCCTGCCTCGCCGTCAATCAACTCGGCAGCGCTGGTGCCTTCCAAGTAATTATCGCCCTCAATGCCAACATTCGACGGACGTCCCAGCAGCAGCTTTACGCCATCCGCGGTTTGGAAAAAGATGTCATCGTTGCCATCGCCATTGGTATCACCAGCCCCTGAGAGCAGTCCCAGAAAGGGCTTGTTGGGTTTGAACTGAACCGAGAAACCCTCGTTCGGGTTCAGGGTTGCCAAGTCCAAATAATCTGGAAGAATGCGCGTGGTTCCATATAGAACCGTCACAGGGGTAGGCATATCGGGATTCATCCGGCTTTCAAAGGCGATATCATCCAGACCGTCACCATTGAAATCGCCGACCGACAAAGCTTTGCCGACATCATAATACGGCACAATTTGAAAACCTTCCCAAGTGTCCAGCTCACTGAGATCGATGTCTGATCGCGACGGATCATTTGTGCCAAAAACAACAAAAACATCGCGGGATGATTCGTTGTAGCCGTCGCTATCATTGCCGCGGCTTGCATAACCAGCCGTTATGATGAGATCCCCGATCCCATCGCCATTAAAGTCACCTGCTGACCTGGTCGAGACGTTGATCAGGGCGCCGTTGGAAGGCAATTGGATTGTAAAGCCGTTTGTACCATTCAAATTGGCGGCGTTCGTTTCCGGTGTTTCCCCCTGCGATACGCCGAAGAAAATTGAAACTGACCGCATACCTACGTCTCTGATCGATGGCGAAGATACCGCGATATCGGCGCGCCCATCGCCGTTCACATCGCCGACAAAATTGGCTTCGAAATTGCCGTGCCTTTTTTTGGGAACAATGAACTCATACGATTGATCACCAAGATTCACGAAAGCCCGTTTTTCGGGTTCAAAAATTCCGAGCCGATAGCTGCTAGAGACTGTATCAATGTTTGAGTCGCCGTTGAAATCTGCACCGCCTGAGGTGTGGCCGCCGAAAGAATAGCCAGAGCCATACTCGGCATATTCTTCGGGCAGATTGTTGAAGTCCATCAAGTTGGGAATTTCGTCGCCGCCGTAGAAAATGACAATCTTATTCCCCAAGTATGAATTTCCGTTGCCAAACGGATCATTCCCGTAGATCGAGGTTGAAAACATGAAGTCGTCGAAACCGTCCTCGTTATAATCGCCGATCGACCTGATAGACAGGCCGATTGTTGAAGCCGGATTCGAAATCGTGATGGTGAACCCTTCACTTTCATCAATATTGTTCAGATCAACGTCCGACGGTACCCCGTCTTGCGTGCCGAATATGACATGAAGTTTGCTATATGTTTCGTCTTGCCCCTGCTGCCGAGATCGGCTGGAAAAAGCGAAATCGAGGAAGCCATCGCCATTCACGTCGCCGAGTGTCACAGCGTTCATTGCTGTCGAAAAGTAACTGGAGTCATTGATGGAGCGGATGTCAGTGCCTTCAGTCAGCTGCGACAGCGTAAAAATTTTATTGTAGACGGTCATGACATCCTCGGGTAACGGCACTTTTTTAGCCAACGTCGTGTTTGCAGTAGGGGGCTTGCCCCATACCAATTCAGAAAAGGAAGTGATCGGCGGTCAGGTCGGACAGGCGGGTGTCTTCCAGCGTCAGGGTTTCGCCAGAGCCAGAGTTGATGACAACATCCTGCCCCTTCTGTCGCATGTGATTTGCCTTGAGATCGGCGTAGTTTCTGATTTCGGGCAAGTCGAAAATCAAGACAAAGTCATGGTTTTGACCCTTTGCTACAAAATCGACGACACGATCAGAATCAATGTTCTTGTAGAGACCAAAAGAATCTCGGCCCCTGCCGCCGGTCAAAAAGTCATCGCCGCCATTTCCGTAAAGCGTATCGTTCCCTGATTTACCGACGATCTTGTTGCCTAGGTCATTGCCACCCAAAACGTTGTGGCCAGCATTCCCGGTCAATTTCGTGGCGGTGCTGTCTGTGTCGAGATAGCCGTATTCGACATTCTCGGGCAAGACCATATCCAGCCAGCTTAGCACCGTATCGGCATTGTTGGCGCGCGCTTCGACAATGACGTCGTCGGCATCCAGGCGATAATACCAATCATTGCCATCACCACCGATCATCGTATCGCGCCCGGAACCGCCATAAATTCGATCCCCTGTGGCTCCGCCAAAGAGTTTGTCGTTTCCGCCATTGCCGTAGAGCGTGTCTGTGCTGCCACCACCATAGATAAAGTTTGCCACGTCGTTGCCACCCAGAACGTTTCCTGAGGAACTTCCCGTCAATCTTGTGGCCGTACCACCCGTGTCCAGATATCCATTCTCAATATTGTTTTTGAGCGTATAGTTGTTCAGGCTAACGACAGTGTCGGTCCCCTGTCGCGCTTTTTCAACAACCACATCGCTATCACTGTCGATGAAATACAGATCGTCGCCCTCGTTGCCGATCAATGTATCAATGCCGGACCCACCATAAAAAGTGTCCGCACGCATGTCGCCGAAAGCATAGTCATTGCCGTCGCCGCCAAAAAATACGTCAGCATCGCCATTCTGGAGGCCTGAGTCGTCTTCTAGTCCAAAGAGGGTGTCATTGCCTAGGCCGCCGTAAATGCTGTCTGAGCCACCGCCCCCGCGAATGAGATCGTCGCCCGCGTTGCCATAAATTGTGTCTTTCCCAGCCAAGCCCCGAATTGTATTGGAAAGGTTGTTTCCACCCAAAAGGTTATCAAGGCCGTTGCCGTTCATTTGGGCGGGCAAAGTGCCGTCAATGTCAAGGTAACCGACCTCAACATTATCGGGTAGGGTCAAGCCGCCGGAGCTAACAATGGTGTCCTGACCGCCGTTCTCCTGCTCTTCCACCTCCCAATAGCCGTTATCGGTATAGTACCAATCGTCGCCTGCTCCGCCGCTCAGAGTGTTGGACGACATGGAGCCGCCTTGGTCGAGTCCGCCATAGATGGTATCATTGCCTATGCCACCATAGATGCGATCAAAGCCTGCGCCGCCATACAGGCGGTCATCCCCATCACCACCCCAAATCGTGTCCTGGGCATCGTCGCCGTAAATCGTGTCGTTGCCGGCATCGCCGTTGAGGCTGTCACGTCCCTCACCGCCATCCACCGAGTCATTGCCCTCAAGACCATTGATCAGGTCGTCGCCGGCCAATCCGTTCAGGGTATCGTTGTCGGCTGTGCCATTCAGTGTGTCATTGTCCAAGGTGCCATCGGCCAGCACCAGCATTTCATCCTGAACAGCGTCAACCATTACAATCCCCTAAAAGTTGTTGGGGCAAGGCATGGCACGCCGAAAGTTGTTTGTCTATCGCTTGTTGCCATCCAGATCGCGCGCCGCCTTTTCGGCTTGCGCGCGGTCTAGATCTTTCTGGGCTTTTGTCCGCCCGAACTTGGCCGCATTGGCATCGGCCTGGGCCTTTTCGTCGGCCTTGACCTTGGCTTTACGGGCCTTGTTCAGGTTGACGACGGTCATTTCCGGCGGTTACCCCTTGGGTCCGATCATGTCTTCGGGGCGGACCACGCGGTCAAAGGTTTCGCCATCGACAAAGCCTAGCGCAATCGCCTCTTCGCGCAGCGTCGTGCCGTTTTTATGCGCGGTTTTGGCGACTTTGGTGGCGTTGTCATAGCCGATGGTGGGGGCTAGGGCCGTCACCAGCATCAGGCTTTCCTTCATCAGCTTGTCGATCCGCGCGACGTTGGCCTCGGTCCCCACCACCATGTTGTCGGTGAAAGATTTCGCGGCATCGCCCAAAAGCTGCATGGATTGCAGGACGTTGTAGGACATCATCGGGTTGTAGACGTTCAGTTCGAAATGCCCTTGGCTGCCGGCAAAACCGACCGCGGCGTCATTGCCCATGACATGGGCGCAGACCATGGTCAGCGCCTCGGCCTGGGTCGGGTTGACCTTGCCCGGCATGATCGAGGAACCCGGTTCGTTTTCCGGCAGGATCAATTCACCCAGACCCGAGCGCGGGCCGGAACCCAGAAGACGCATGTCGTTGGCGATTTTGAACAGGCTGACGGCGACGGTTTTCAAAGCGCCCGAAAACATCACCATGGCGTCATGGGCGGCCAGTGCCTCAAACTTGTTCGGGGCGGTGACAAAGGGCAGGTGGGTGATTTCGGCAATCTGGGCCGCCACGCGGGTATCCCAGCCGACGCGGGTGTTGAGGCCGGTGCCGACAGCGGTGCCGCCTTGGGCCAGATCATAGATTTCCGGCAGGATTTTCTTGATGCGGGTGATGCCCATCGCCACCTGATGCGCATAGCCGCCGAATTCCTGCCCCAGGGTCAGGGGGGTGGCGTCCTGTGTATGGGTGCGGCCGATCTTGATGATGTCTTTGAAATCCTTGGCCTTGCGGGCCAAGGCATGGTGCAGATGTTCCAGCCCCGGCAGCAACACGTCGCGCGCGACCATGCCGATGGCGACGTGCATCGCGGTGGGGAAAGTGTCGTTCGACGACTGGCCCATGTTGACATGGTCATTCGGATGGACGGGCTTTTTCGACCCCATCACGCCCCCCAGCATTTCGATGGCGCGGTTGGAGATAACCTCGTTCGCGTTCATGTTCGACTGGGTGCCAGACCCCGTTTGCCAGACGACCAGCGGGAAATTGTCGTCGAATTTGCCGTCAATCACCTCTTGCGCGGCGGTGGCGATGGCGTTGCCCAGTTCGGGGGGGATGTCGCCTTGGGCGATGTTGACCAGCGCGCAGGCTTTCTTGATCACGCCCAAGGCGCGGACGATGGCAACGGGCTGCTTTTCCCAACCGATGGGAAAGTTGATGATCGAGCGTTGGGTCTGCGCGCCCCAGTATTTGTCGGCGGGCACTTCCAACGGGCCAAAGCTGTCGGTCTCGGTGCGGGTGGCGGTCATCGGAATCTCCCCTTGCGCTGGCTGGGGGTGTGATAGGCCGATGGCGGGGAAAGATCAATCGGTATGCGATTGTATGCCGTTAGGCGCGGCTGAAATGATAAACCCGCGCCGGGGGGAGGTTGAACAGGACATGCGGGCCTTTGCGGGCGGTGAGGCCAAGGCTTTGCATGACGGAATGCGGCACCGGTGGTTTGGGGCCATAGGTGAATTGGATGTACAGCCCGCCGGGTTTCAGCAGGGCAAAGGCGGCGCCCACGATGGCCTGCACCACGGGGGCGGGCATCGAGAGCAGGGGCAGGCCGGATATGACGGCATCGACACCGGGTTCGACAAATTCAGCAGCGCGGTCGGCCCCGGCGTGGTGGAAAGTGACGCCCGGAAAATCGGTGCGAAGTTTGCCTATGAAGTTGGGGTCGAGTTCAAAACCCGTGAGGTTTTCCGGTTTGATCCCGCGGCCCAGAATGCCGCGCGTCAGGCTGCCCGTGCCGGGGCCGAATTCCACGACGCGGTCTGTGGGCGACAGCGTTCGGGCCATGGCGCGGGCGAGAAAGGGCGAGGAGGGCGCAATGGCCGAAACCTGTTTCGGGTTGCGGATCAGCTGGCGCAGAAACAGGGCGGTGTCCGATGCCATGAGAGGCTCCTTCGCATGAATGGGAAGGGCCTAACACGCCCCGGTCACAACAGGATAACAGGGATCAGTGCTTGCGGAACTTGTCCAGGCTGACAACTTCGGCCGGGGTATGGGGCGGATCGTCTTCGGGATCGTCGTCCTCATCCTCGTCTTCGTCGTCTTCATCCTCATGCATTTCGAACCGCAGGCCGAATTCGACGGAAGGATCGACGAAGGTTTTCATGGCGTCAAAGGGGATGACCAAGGGTTCGGGATTGTCACCGAAGTTGAGGGTGATCGACATGCCTTCCTCGGTCACTTCCAGATCGCGGAACCAGCTTTGGATGACAATGGTCATTTCACCGGGATAGCGCTGGCGCAGCCAGTCGGCGATATGGACGCCTGGCTGGGTCGTGTCGAAGGTGATGAAGAAGTGGTGGGCTCCGGGCAGGCCGTCGCGGGCGACATCCTCCAGCACCTTGCGGATCAGGCCACGCATGGCCTGATGCATGAGATTGCCGTAGTCGATGGATTTCGCCATGAACCGCCCCCTTCGCGTCGGGGTCAGCATAGGGGATTCACGGGCGAAGGGAAGGGGTTACGCGAGGCCCGCGAGGTGGGATGCCACCCCTAGGGCCCCGCAAAGGGCAAGGGTGAGGGCCAGGCCTTTGTGCAAACGCAGCAAAAGCAGGGCGGCAAGGGCCGTAAGGGCCAGTGAGACAGGGTTCAGGCTGGACCAGTCGGGGGCCAGCAGGTGCAGCGGGCCAAAGCTGGTTTCGGTGACGCGGCCAAAGGCGACATGGGCGGCGAACCAGATCGACAGATTGGCGATGACGCCGACGACGGCGGCGGTGATGGCGGCCAAGGCGGCAGAAAGCCGGGGCATGGCAGCCAGACGATGGATATGGGGTGCCCCGGCAAAGACCCAAAGGAAACAGGGGATAAAGGTCATCCAAAGCGCGACCAAGGCGCCAGCAATGCCGTAAAGCATGCCGCCTTGGCGGAAAGCGGCCATATAGCCAACGAATTCGGTGACAAGGATCAGCGGGCCGGGGGTGGTTTCAGCCAGACCGAGGGCGTCGATCATCTGGGGTGTTTCCAGCCAGCCGTGGGTTTGGACGACGGTTTGGGTCATGGCGGCCAGAACGGCATAGGCCCCGCCAAAGGTGACGATGGCGAGGTTGGAAAAGAACAAAGCCATGTCCCAGAGAAGGCCGCCTTCAAACAGGCCAAGGGTCGCCAAAGGGATGGCCCAAAGCAAGGCGAAACCGGCGACGGCGGGCAGGGTCGAGGGGGTTTTGCGCTGCGGCGCGGCAGGGGTTTCGCTGCCCTGCGCGGTCAGGAAACCGGCGAGGGCGGCGACAAGGATGACGGCCCAGAAGGGCAGGTGGAACAGGAACAGCGCCGCAAAGGCGAGGCCTGCGATCAGCCAATGGACGGGGCGTTTCAGGGCGCGTTTGGCGACGCGCAGCAAAGCCTCGACCACGATGATGACGACCGCCGCCTGAATGCCCATAAACAGGGCTTGGATCAGGGGAATATTGCCCCAATGACCATAAGCCATCGCCAGCGACAGAATGATCGCCGCACCGGGCAGGACGAAAAGCCCGCCCGCGATGATACCGCCCAAGATGCCCCTTTGCCGCCAACCGGCATAGGTGGCCAATTGCATCGCCTCGGGCCCCGGCAAGAGCATGCAAAAGGAGAGGGCGCGCAGATATTCGCCCTCGTCCACCCATTTCAGCCGGTCCACCAATTCCCGGTGCATCAGCGCGATCTGGGCGGCAGGCCCGCCAAAGGACAGGATGCCAATGCGTCCGAAAACGCGGAACAATTCGCGGTAAGAGGTCATGCCTGCCCCCGCGATGCGGGCCAGTCGTGGCCTTCGTCAAACCCGTCCCGCGCCCAGCGGTAAAGCGCATCGTAAACTGCCATGCCAGCCTCCAACTGGGCCAGATCGTCGCGGTATTGCCGCGACAGGCCCACCGATATGGCCAAAAGCCCCGTCGCTTGGGGCGCCAAGTCATGCCGGTCTGTATCGGCGGCGCGGATGACAAGGGCAAGACGATCCAGCGCCGGATCATGCAGGTTGAAATCGTCGATGAGGGCGTCAAAGCTGCAATTTTCGCCGCGATGGGTGAAATGCACGCCTTCGATATCAAAGGGCGTGGCGTCAAATTTTTCAGCCACATTGGCCACTTCGCTGGCGGCCACGAAGAGGAAGCGGGCCATTGGGTCGATAAAGCGACGGATGAGCCAGGGGCAGGCGATCCTGTCGATCTTGGGCCGTTGACGGGTGACCCAAAGGCCACTGGTGGGGATCATCTTGGCGGGTATGGCGGGCAAGCCTGCGGCGCGCCAGCCGACAAAGCCGCCCTCCAGCACTTCGGCGGCAATGCCATGCAGGCGCAGGATGGCGGCGGCGCCTTCGGACAGCTTTTTGCCGCGCTGGCAGACGACCACGGCCCGCTGCACCCCCAGCGTCGGGGCAAGACGGTCTATGTCACCATGCGCTATGCGCTGACTTGCAGGGATCAGAAAGCTGTCTGTGGCAAAGTCTTCGTCGATTCGCACGTCGATGATCATCGGTGCATCCGGCAGGCCGATAAGGCGCGAAAGTTGCGCAGGGGTGATCTGGAAAGGTCCGGGCATGGCGGCATCCTTTGGCTAAGGGTCAAGGGATGCAAACTTGGGCCAAAGCCTCACGGGGCGTTTGCGAGCCCCATGGTTCGATTTTTCACAGCCCGCGCTGACCGTCAAGTCACCACCTTAGGGATGGATATGCACCAGCCCGCCCGTTTCGCCCTGCAAGACGCCATGTTCGGCCGAGGTGGGTTTCAGCATTGCCGCGAGCAGAACGGGAACAGGTGTCCAATAGGGGACATACCATTCCTGATCCACTTCCAGCACCAGAACCCGATCTTGTTCGGCGTCATAGGCCCCGATCAGGCTGACGTGGGGCCCGTCCCAGTCGCCTGTGACGACGCCTTGGTTGAAATAGAGCAAGAGGGCATCTTGGGCACTGACCTCATTCGCAGTCAAAAGGGCGCGCAAGGCGGCAAGGTCGGTCTCGCCCGTCGGTTTGAAGGGGGTGACCTTTTGACCCATGCCCCGCGCGGCCAGGGCCAGCGATGTGAAATCCACCAGTTGCTGGAACTTGACCCCGGCCCCGCCCTCGGCAGAAAGCGCCGCCCATTCACGGCTGGCTGCCCGCTCTAGCATCGCGGGCTGTGTCATCACCGCATCTGCTGAAAGCGCCGGCAGTCCGGCAAGCCCGTTCAACGCCGCTGTGACGCTGGCGACGGAACAGGCCGATGTGGTGAATTGCGGTTTCACGAAAGGCGAAAACGCCCAGTAATCAGGGGCGGGGGATTGGCGCAGGAAAGCATTGTCTGCCGTAATGGGCACCGCATCAGGCCCAAGTTTGGGCACGGGCGTTTCGGCCAGCGCGGCAAAGGGAAGCAAGAAAATAAGGGCAAGGGCAGCTTTCATCGGCGGCTCCGGTTCTTGGGGTTCTTGGGTATCAAACACCCGCATTGTCATCGCGTCAAAGGAAACCCGAAGGCCGCCCCGTTGCGTCAAGAGGCCGGTTTTTCCAGTTCGCGCAGCAGCTTTTCCCGCAGGGCGCGGGGGTAATCCTCTAATCCCCTTGCGGTGATGACAAAGCCTGCGGGGGTGATCACCCATTTGCGGTAGAAATTGGTGATGGCCACCTGCGCGCCGGCATCCTCGATGGCAATGGCGTTGATCGTCACTTTGGCGGCCATCGCCTCTTGCCGGGCGGGTGTCACGGTATGGCCGATGTTTTCCGGGCCGTCGCCCGAGATGTCGATAACCCGCCGCTGGCAATCGCTAACCGGATCAAACTGCGCTGTGGAAAAGCGGATCGCCTGTCCGACCGCGGTTTGCGAGCCGTCAAAGGCGCGGGGCAGGGCCTGCACCTGCGCGATCAGGGTGGCGATGTCTTGCGGGTTTTCCATGCGGGACCAGTCTTGCACCAGGGTCTGCTGGTCGAAGCCCGACCATTGGACGACGGCGAGTGCCACTTGCCCCTTAAGCAGCGCCTCTTGCACCTGCCCGTCTTGCAGGGCCTGCGCCAAACCTTCGACCTGCAAATGATACTCGCCGGTGTCGATGGAACCCGACACGTCGATGGCCAGCAGAAGGGCCGTTTCACAGGCCATAGCGGGCAGGGGGCACAGGGCCAGAAGGGCGGCAAGGGCGCGCATGGCCCAGATTGGGGCGGGAGGGGTTTCCGATCAAGTGGGTTGAAGGGGCCGGGCATGGCGCGCGCGGCCCCGACGATGGTTAAGCGATGAAGATGTTGTTCGCCGCAAAGAAGTCGGCATCGACGAATTTGGCGATCATGACGGGGGCAAACTTGCCCTTGTTGCCATCCTTGTCGAACCACAAGGTGTCATCCGTGGTGCGAAAGATGAAGCGGTCATTGGCATCTTGCGCGGCATTGGTGGCCCCTTTGTGGAGGCGTTCAGCGGCGAGCCATCCTTGCGCCAGTCCGCCGCCAAACCCCTCGCGGTCGAACTGGACGACATCATTTTCCTGGAAGAACGAGACCCTGTCACCGCCCTCAGCGGCGCTGTTGAACACGATGTAATCAACGGCCCCGTCCAGCGTGCCGGCCTCGATCACATCGCGTCCCATCCCGCCGATCAGCGTATCATTGCCGCCGCCGCCGTAAAGCGAATCCTGGCCGCCCCGCCCCTCGAGCCGTTCGTTCGATTCGACGTTGTAGTTGCCATAGATCTTGTCGTCGCCCTTGGCAGAACCGATCACCCGTTCGATTCTGTAAAGCAAATCCCCAGCGGCAGCCTTGCGGCCCGTTGTGTCTCCATCCAGATTGACAAAGACGGCCCCACCGCGACTGTAGTCGACGGTGTCAAAATCATCGCCGCCGTGCAGATATTCCGCGCCGCGACCGGGCCGGAAGGTGTCATTGCCTTCGTCGCCATAAATTCCGCCGGTCTGAAAGCCGCCTTGCCCATCATAGAGATCGTTGCCGCCGCGAAGCGAGATGTAGCCATAGATTTCGCCCCGATTGACGACAACATCGCGAAGCTCGCCGCCGTCAATGACCGTGTTGTCGATCATGTAGATCGTGCCGGTGTTTTGCACCCTCAGGGCCAGGTTCTGCGAGACATAGATGGAGTTGTCGGTGAAATGGATCGTGCCGGAATTGATGACCTTGGCCGTGCCGTTGCTGTCCTCGTCCCAGTTGAATGCAACCCCTTCGTCGGCGATCAGCCGCCCCTTGTTGGTCAGGACGGCGTTCTTTCCATCGAAGGAAACGGCGGTGGCGTTGCGGCCGATCAGGGTGCCGGTCTCTTCGATGGTCAGGCTGTTGGTGCCCTGACCGCCGGTTTGCAGCGAAATGCCGGAATCATAGCCGATGACGGTGCCGGCGATGGTGATCTTATGCGCGCCGCTGGTGGAGCGGATGGCGTCGTCCTGAAAGGATTCGACTTTGACGCCTTTGCCGACGATCAGATCCTGCCCGGAGGTCAGAACATATTGCGAAGCATCGCCGCTGCGGGTTTTGGCTTTGATAAGGGGCATTGCAAGTCCTCTGCTTGGAAATTGCAATTCCGATAGGCCGGTCTGCGCCACGGGTAAACCGGGGCAGGGCCATGACCTTGCGTCAGGCAGGGCATGACCTGGCGTCAACTTGGTGGGAAAGTGCAGGATTCTGTTGCCAGGCTCCTGCGGGCCCCGCCTTACGCGGCTAAGCGCAAGGACTTAGTTTCGGCGACTTAAGCTGCTTACGCAGCCAGAGCCATTGCCGGAGCACGGTTGTCATTGGCAACTGTACGTTTGCACCGATAACGGTGGTGGCTCACCGAGCGAAAGCTGGCCCCTTTAGACGTTCGTCGATCCTATTTCGGCCCCCTCCGCCCCCAATGAGGGAGTGTTGGTGGAGCCGCCGGGTACCGCCCCCGGGTCCGATCCGTTTATTACGGGTGCGTTTATCGCCATAGTCCGGGTTGCCCCGGACAGGAGTAGATATAGGGCGACTGGTCTTGGCGCGCAAGCGGGGCGCGGTGTTTCCGAGGGCGGTGTTTCAGAGGATGGTGATGTTGTAGGCAAAGAAATCGGTGCCATCGTCCAGATCGGCGATCATGACCGGCTTGAAAGTGTCTTTCGCGCCATCGCGGTCGAACCAGACGGTGGCATCTGTGGTGCGAAAGATGATCCGGTCGCCATTGTCTGCCGCCTTGTTGGTCGCGCCGGAATGAAAGCGCGGATTGTCAAAGGACCAGGCTTCGGCCACAAGGCCGCCGCCAAAGGCACTGGCTTTCAGCACGATTTCGTCGGATTGCACAAAACCCCTGATCCGGTCGCCGCAATCCTCCAGGCGGTCATATTGCACCGAGGCCCAGCCTGCGGGGCTGTTGCGCAGATCAATCTGATCAGCCCCGAGGCCGCCGATCACAAGATCGAGACCCTCGCCGGACTTGAGATAGTCGCTGCCCGCGCCACCCAGCAAAGTGTCATTGGCAGCGCCGCCGAAAAGCCGGTCATTGCCGCCGTTGCCGATCAACCGCTCGGCCTGATCCATGCCGTAGATCGTGTCGTTGCCCTTGGCAGAGCCGATCACAATTTCAACGCCTTCAAGCACATCGCCGCGCGCACCGCCGCCCGCGATCTGTGTATTGTCCAGATGGATTTTCACGGCGGGACCGGCGCGGTAGTCGGCCGTATCCATCCCAGTGCCGCCATCCATCACCTCACTGCCGCGACCGGGGCGGAAGATATCCTTGCCATCCCCGCCGGAAATATTGCCAAACAACCAGCCCTTCCGCCCATCGTAGAGGTCGTTGCCGCCCGAGAAATAGACCTCACCCACGGCCCGGCCTTGGTTGATAAAGACATTCCGACCGTCGTCACAATCATAGATATAAGCATCCGGGGCCAGCACCGTGCCTGTGTTGCGGAAGACGGAGTCGCGATCATCGCTGATGTCGATGGCGGAATAAGAGGCGACAATCCGACCGCTGTTGACCACGCTGATGCGATCACCGGAACCATAGAGTTGAATCGCCGTTTCGGCGATGATCTCGCCCCGGTTCACGAGGTTGATTTTGGCCGCCTCGACATTGACCGCGTAGGATTCGGTGACCAGTGAGGCGGTGGCACCCAGGATCAAATCGAACCTGTTCAGAGAGGCATCGGAATAGATGATTTCCTCATCGGCATAAAGTTTTCCGGCAATGGTCAGTTTGTGGGCCGTGCCCGAAAGAAGAATGGCTTCTTCCTCGAGCGATTGCAGGGTGATGTTTTTGCCAACGTTCAGATCCTGTTGGCCGTTCAAGGCATAGCAAATGCCGTTTGTCAGCGTATTTTTGGCTTGGATCGCCATGGAATGTTCCTTTGATGAAATTGCTTGAATGCGGCTTTGTAACATGCCGCAGCTTTTCAAGCAAAGTGGGACTAGTTCAGCCCCAAGGCCTTTTCCAGCCGCCGGATGTCTTTGCCCTGCGCTTTGCGGCGGGTGACGACATTGCCCTGCGGGTCGGTCAGGACATAGCGGCCGTCCAGCACATATTCCGTCCAGCCTGCAATATCGGTGCTTTGCAGCGCCTTTTGATCGGCGTTGACAAGGACGGCCGCCTCTAGCCCCAGTTTGCGGCCTTGGCTGGAGCCAAGCGCTTTGCGCAGGGCTTCAAGGCGTTTGCGGTCGGCGGATTTGACGGTGCGGCTTTCCAGCTTGCGGCCCTTGGCATCGAGCCTTTCATATCGGTTGCCAAGGATGCGTTCGCTGCTGCCATCCTGAAAGCCGATGCGGATCAGATCTTGGCGGAAAAGGGTTGTGCTGTCCGGGCCGGAGGCGGCGCTGCCCGAGGAGCCGCCTTGACCTTTTGTCGCGCCGCCGGAGCCTGATCCGCTGCCAGAGCCTGATCCGGGCCTGCCGCTGTTGTTGTCATCGTCTTTGTCATCATCCTTGTCCCCGCCACCGGGGCCGGAATGGTCGTCATCATCGTCGCCCCCGCCATGACCGGAGTTGTCGTCGTCATCATCATCCCGGTCGTCGTCGCGGTCATCGTCCCGATCATCATCCCTGTCGTCGTCACGATCATCATCGTCATCACCGCCGCCACCCTTGCCGCCTTTGGCATGGGCTGTGTCGCAATCCTGCCAGCCTGCCCCTGCCAAAAGGCCGGGGGCTGTCAGGAACAGCCCGGCCATCATCAGCATCAGCAAGGAACGTCGCAGCATCTTTTCTTCCGTTTGTTCCCTCGGGGTTTTCCCCCGAGGGTCTTGTCTGGGCCTGTCAGCGCAAGGCCATCCATTTGTCGACATCGGCCTGGGTCGCCGGGCGTTCCACCACCGTCCGGCCGGTCGAGTCTTTGTATTCGTAGCGGTTGTTTTCGATTTCAACCTTGCTGCCATCCGAAAGGGTGACTTCTAGGCTGTTATTGCCCACCTCAAATTTCACAATTCGCAGCGGATCACTGCCCCCGCCGTTGCCGCCACCGTTGCCGGTCTGCCCCTGATCGTCGTCGTTGTCGTCCTCATCATCGCTGCCGTGGCCGCCATGATCGTCGTTGCCTTCGTCGTCATCACCGCTGCCGTGGCCACCGTGATCGTCGTCGCCTTCGTCGTCATCATCGCTGCCATGGCCGCCGTGATCGTCGTCGCTGTCGTCGTTATCGTCACTGCCGTGGCCGCCATGATCATCATCCCGATCATCATCATCGCCTTCATCACCACCATGGTCGTCGTCGCCTTCATCGTCGTCGCTGCCGCCACGATCATCGTCGCGATCATCGTCATCGCCGCCCCGGCCGCCAAGCCCGCCGCCGCTGTCGCCCTTGCCGTCACCACCCTTGGCCATCGCCATCGCGGATTTCACCACGATTTTGCCGCTGCTTTGGTCCAGATCAACGGTCAACGGCGCGACCGACAGCAACGCTGTTGAGCAAGCCAAAACGGCCAGCATCATCGGCTTCTTCATTCGCAGTTCCAACATGGCTTTGACTCCCTTGGATCACCCGCTGCTTGCGGGCCTGTCCCAAGGTTTGTCATGCCCTTCTGGACGAACCGATTCCCTTCCGACCTCCTTCGCATGCCGCCCGGACCCTTGCCGTCCCACTATGCGCCCAAAGCCCGATCCAGACATCAGACCAAGGTCTGACATTCCCGCAAGGGCCGTCAATCGGGGGGCGCGAGCAATCTTTGGCGCAGGTCGCCCAGTGGGTCAGACAAAAGGCGCACGCCGGCCATGCCACGGATTTTGGCCAGATCATCGAGGTAAGCGCGGGTCAGACGTCGCCGGGTTTTGGGGTCAAAAGGTTCATAGCTGTCGCCCAGCCCCGCAAGCGGCTTTTGGCCCCGCTCGGTCAGGATACGATCCATTTCGCTGCGGTCGGGGCGCGGGTTGTGAACGCGTGTCCGTGCCAAGGCCCCTGCAACCTCTTCCCAGCGCGTGGCCTGTCGCAACTGTTGACGCGGGCGATCCACGGCCCAATTGAATTCCCGCACCACGATTTCGGCATTGGGCAGAATGGCGCGAACATCGCTGACCACATCCGTCCAATGCCGGTCGGACCGCGCGATGGCCTGAATCTGGTCTGCTTCGGGCAGGGCCATGCCCCGGGTTAGGGAAAAGGCAATGGCCGAGGGCCACCAGTCGGCAGGATTGCGCACGGAAAGCATCACCCTTTGGCAGTGGCCAAGAAGGTTGTCCAAGGCGCGCAGGCGCTGGGTGGCCAGGGGGTAAAGGCGTGCCATGGCCACATTGTCTTGCATGTTGCCCATCAGGTTTTCCTCACTGATCAGCAGCCGCCCGTCTTGTGGCTGGATGTCCTGCAAAAGCCCCGCGCGGGTCGCCGGCGGCACGAGGATGTCGATCCCCACATTGTTCAAGAAGTCGAGATTGGAGCTGAGAAAATGCTGAAACAGCGTCGTCCCCGTCCGATGCGCCCCCAGATGCAGAACCACTTCACAGGTCAAGGTCATTCATCCCTTTGGTCAATACACCATCAAACATGCAAGAATTTGGGGATGGGCGTGGCGGTGCTGTCAGACGAATACGAACCAGTCTCTGTTTCCCCAGCCCCACACCGGCGTCAGGCTACGAGAAGGCTGCGCCACTCGGCGAGAGCGGCGGCGCGGTAAAGCTTGTAGTCTTGGCGGTTCTGGAGATG
Organism: Neogemmobacter tilapiae; assembly: GCF_014652215.1. Lineage (GTDB taxonomy): Bacteria > Pseudomonadota > Alphaproteobacteria > Rhodobacterales > Rhodobacteraceae > Neogemmobacter > Neogemmobacter tilapiae. The sequence continues at coordinate 56,482 of NZ_BMYJ01000015.1, forward strand.
TCGCTCCGTCGGGAAGTGGTTGTGGATTGACGCATGGATCGACGCGAACTTCTGGAGCGTTCGCATGCGCCGGAACCGCAACATCGCCCGTTCTCGTCGGCGGAATGGCAAGTGTGAATTCTCAGCCCGATTGTTTAGCCAGCGGCCTGTCTCGCGGTCATCGCCGCGGCCCAATTCCTTCAGGGCAGCGCCATATGACCGAAGCCGGTCGGTCACGAGACCCTCCGGTCGGCCATGTCGCTTCATGGATTTCTTGAGGAATTTCAGCGCAGCCTTGCGATCCCGTGTCAGTGTAACAAAGCTCTCCAGTACTTCGCCCTCATGGTCGACGGCGCGCCAAAGGTAGTGCGTCACACCGTTTATCTTCACGTAGACCTCATCCAAGTGCCAGCGCCAGTGTTTCCTCGCGCGCATTCTGTCGACACGCCTGCGCCGGATCTCGGCGGCAAACATCGGGCCAAATCGGTTCCACCAAAACCGCACCGTTTCGTGGCTGATCTCGATGCCCCGTTCATGGAGGAGATCTTCGACGTTCCGCAGTGACAGTGGAAACCGGATGTAGAGCATCACCGCCAAGCGGATGATCTCGGGGCTGGTCTTGAAGTAGCGAAAGGGGGCAGGCTGGGTCATCCCGGAAGGCTAGCCGTCAGAGGATGTTAGGGCAACGTATCTTCCTCTGACAGTACCCTTTGAGGCTTTCGATCTGGTCGAATGTCGCACACCTAGATTGGTAATTGAATGTAAGGATTCGGACGATGGTGAGGACGACTTTATCCAGCCTGTATGGAACGCTTACTACTCAGTAAGGCGAGCGGAACGACGGAACGCGAGAGTTGAGGGTTGGATCACGCTGGCCATCCAGCTTACTTGTAGTGAAGGCGTCGAATCCGATTGGGATTTTGGAAAGCGCGCGAAGGTTTTGGTCGGATATTCTCCACTTCGCAGTTTAGATGAGGCTTGGGTTTTCGACTCTGATTCACCAAATTCTGCAGGATACCGAGAGGATTGCGAAGTCACCGCGTCGCATTGGACGCTCGATGAGGGGCGAGGAGTGGTCAGCTGGTTCTACGCAATCCCGCTGGATCAGATGACGAGCGTCGATGCCGTAAGGAGGCTCATCGTGGCTCCGCTCCACGCAATCCTTCAGGCAGATAATCCACAGGACCCGACCGCCGGTCTCAACGGTATCGTTGGGAGTCTTTGTGTGCCGCCGCAGCTGCCCGTCCGAATCTGACGCATTCTGCTCTTATGCTGCCCGCCAAACATGGAGGGCAGGATGACAACGAGAGAACATCACCTACTTCACGGCATTTGCCTGAGGCTGATCTACGGACTGCCACCGTCGCGCCCGGAGTTGCTAGTCCTTGCACGCTGGATGACGGGGCGGCCCGATCTGTTCGGCACCCTACCGCCTGTGATCGTGCAGACCCGCCGTGGCCTAGTTCTTCACGCGCAGTGCGTGGAAATCCTGACATTGCATCTTGCCGACCGTCTTGCCGCGCAGCCCGAACCGCATGACTGTTGAACGGCTTGCAATACGGACCCCGCTTCTGGGGTGATCGGCGTCCAAATGGGACCCCACCGACCGGGGGTTGGGTCCATTGTGCCTTCGATGATTATCGGAGGCCGAGCACGGGATGCTGATCGTGGAGACAATAGCAAAAATCAGGCGGCTACATTTCACCGAAGGCAAGGGGATCAAGACGATCTGCCGTGACCTGAAGCTGTCGAAGAAGGTGGTGCGGAAGGTGATCCGCACCGGGATTACCGAGTTCACCTACACCCGAACGGTGCAGCCGCGCCCGAAGCTGGGTGCCTGGCTGGGGGAGCTCAACCGGCTGCTTGAGGTCATCGCCGCGGCCCAAATCCTTCAGGGCCGCGCCATAAGACCGCAGCAGGTCGGTCACGAGAACCTCAGGTCGGCCGTGGCGCTTCATGGATTTTTTGAGGAATTTCAAAGCCGCCTTGCGATCGCGTGTCAGCGTGACGAAGCTCTCAAGCACTTCACCTTCATGATCGACGGCGCGCCATAAGTAATGGGTCACGCCATTGATTTTCACGTAGACCTCATCCAGATGCCAGCGCCAGTGTTTCCTCGCCCGCATTCTGTCGACCCGCCTGCGCCGGATTTCGGCGGCAAACATCGGGCCAAATCTGTTCCACCAAAACCGCACGGTTTCATGGCTGATCTCGACGCCCCGTTCATGCAACAGATCCTCCACATTCCGCAGCGAGAGCGGAAACCGGATGTAGAGCATCACTGCCAGGCGGATGATCTCGGGGCTGGTCTTGAAGTACCGAAAGGGCGAAGGCTGGGTCATCCCGGAAGGCTAGCCGTCAGAGGACGTCTGGGCAACCAGAGTTCCTCTGACAGTGCCAGGGGCGGGGGCGGCCCTCGGCCACGAAATCGAGGAACTTCGCGACCTCGGATTTGGTGATCTCCGTCACCAGCCGGTTACCCCAGACAGGTTCGACCATCTTCTTCAGCATCGACACCTGGTCGCCCGCACTGGTCTTGGCCAGTTTCGGCAGATTTTCTGCTATGTAGCGGTCGATCATGTCTGTGACACGCGGGGCGCCGCGCCACTCGTCGCGCGCCGCCAGTGGATCCTGTCCCTCCTCGATGGCGCGCCGCAGTTCCTTCGCGCGTTCGCGCGCGGCCGTGACGCTCCACTCCGGCCAGCGCCCGATGGTCAGGCGGATGATCTCGGGGCTGGTCTTGAAGTACCGAAAGGGCGAAGGCTGGGTCATCCCGGAAGGCTAGCCGTCAGAGGATGTCTGGGCAACCAGAGTTCCTCTGACAGTGCCGCTACAGCCGTATGCGTTTTCGCAATTCAGTCACCAATTGAAAATAGTACTTGGATGTTTCGTCGCGCCCTTCATATTCTTCATCAACCAATTTAAAAAACTCATCGCAAAGTTCAGAAACTTTGGCCCTGTGTGTTTCACTTCTTTCCAACCATTGAGCAGACAATGCCAGAATATCGGTTTCAGATATAACTTCTCGGGCCTTGTCCAGGCATTCAGCGTACTTAACATGTTCATCACATATTAGATTGTAGATAGCTAATCGTAGATGTGCAGCGGCTTGCTCATACTCCAGATCCGTGCCTTCTGGTATTTCAAATGAAGACACGGCGTTCTCAAGAATGTCTCTACAGCTCCGAAAGTCTGCTATATATTCTAACTCGATGAGTTTTCGATAGGTTTCGCTATCAATTGCATGCTTTTTCATTGCTCGTAAACCTCTGGAACTCTAGGTTTTCTTGGACCACCACGCTTGCAAGTGAAAAATTTATCCTCAGCGCGAGATAAGCACCCAATATACTCTCTTCCACTAGCGTTATCTGCGCACCAGGCTCTGTCTTCTTGATACTGCTCTTCACAGTCATCCATATTTGGGGAGCAATTACCTAGTGCACAATAAGCAACTGCTGCCCCAATAACACAAATTCCTGCGATGTCACTAAGTGGAAGCGGACCATCTAATATGGCCAAACCAATCCCGGTAGCAACTGCCCCCTCAACCTGCTCTCCCCGGGGATCACTATACCTCCCCGGATTTCCCCTCGCATAGCCATACACGGACGCCCCATCGACCAGCCCCAGTGGGTCGGCTTGGAGATACCTCCCGGTCGTCGGATCATAATCCCGCATCCAGTTCTGGTGCAAGCCGCTCTCCGATTGGAACCACTGGCCCGGGAAGCGGATGGCTTCTGGCGTCCCCGTCGAGGCCACGACGCCGCCGAACGGGTCGTAGGAGACCTGCCAGACCTTTGTGCCCAGCGAATTAGTCGCAAAAACGGGCTTGCCGATGTGGTCCATGCGGATGAAATAGACCGCCCCGCCCTCGATCACCGCCACAGGTGTCAGCCCGTTCCAGACATATTCCCGCAGCAAAGCGCCGGAATTCTGGTCATATTCCGCGATCCGATTGCTCGAAGCGTCGAACGCCGAAAGGAAGGTCTAGATACGGATCGCCTGCTACGCCGGCTCGGAAGAAGGATCAGCATGTCCGCACCCCGCTCCGAATGTCCCTCAGAACCGATGTTGCCATGAAAAACACAGAGCGCCGAGGGTCTATGTGATCATCCGGGATGGAACACCTAACTTATGAAGTTGTCGACAAACGAGGGCTGATTGGCCGAAATAATCGTTAATTCTCTACCACTCACTAATAACTTCCCATCGCATTGCCGATGCATCAGGATGTTGCAAGCTCTCCTCCCAAGTGCAAAATAGATGCAGCCAATGTGAGAAATTTGAGTGCAAAATGATGATTCCATTAAATTTTTCTGAGTCCAAAAAAGCAATTCCCGAAATAAAATTACTGCCCTCATCCCATGAAAAATGCATTTTTAAAATACATCTAATGCCACTGACTGTCATAAAAATGTTTGGACTTGTCTCCCAAAGATGATCAATCTTGTTCAAATATCCAAAATCGTCATGCCCACTTCGATCCTCAAAGCCGCCGCCCCAAATCAATAAACTCTCTTGGTTTGAAGATAACTCTAGAAATTCATAGCACTCAGTTATGCCGATACCTGATAGTGACTTTCTCTTGGTTGCAATTTTTACTTCCGCTTTCTGGAAGAAGGACGATAAATCTGAATCTAACAGTTGAATATTATGGGTCATAGTGAATCGTTTCATGTTGACCTGCACTTCCAACAGCAGCAGGAATATCCACTCTCATTCGGCCGTCTTTTCCGACGCGAATTCTAACATTGTTATCGGCCACCCGACTACCATCAGGAAGTATCTTCACGTTTCCCTTTCCATATTTTGCAAAGTCAGCCTCCGCTGCTTGTTGCCCTCCGGGCTTATCGGTGTTGATCCTATTTCCTGATCCTGGTTTAGGACTGCCACCTACTAATCCTGGTCCAGTTCCGGTGTTGGGCCCTGTTCCCGGAGTCGGCCCAGCACCACCTCCACCTCCGCCGCCACCTCCGCCGCTACCGCCGCTACCGCCGCTACCGCCTCCATCACCTCCATCACCACTATCTCCTCCATCCCCGCCGCCGTCGCCGAAACCGTCGCCTTTATTGTTCAAGATTATAAGAATTCCCTCGTAACAAATATAGGCCAAGGAAACAATCGCAGCAGCAGCAATCCCCGAACAGACTACAACCCCTACAGGATTAAAACAAAAGCCTAGAGCTGCCGCATATTCCCCCCTCGGATCAACATACCGCCCCGGGTTCTGGCGGGCGTAGCCGTAGACCAATGCTCCGTCGATCAGCCCCAGCGGGCCGGCTTGCAGATACCGCCCTTCGTCGGGTCATAGTCGCGCATCCAGTTCTGGTGCAGGCCCGACTCGGATTGGAACCACTGACCGGGGAAGCGGATGTTTTTGGGGGTTCCGGTGGAGGCCACGACGCCGCAGAGGGGGTCATAGCTGACCTGCCAGACCTTGGCGCCCAGCGAATTGGTCGCAAGGACCGATTTTCCGATATTATAGATACGGACGAATTGGATAGCGCTGACCTCAATCACCGCATCCGGGGTCAGATGGCTTCACGCTTGCATGCCGCTCCTCTTGTTTTACTCAACGATCTTTCCTTCGCCGGGCATTGTTGAATACGAAGTGATCGTTCCCTAATATTCCTGTTCGGCCTGAGGAAGCTCGACACCATCTCGCATGACATAGGTAGCAGTTCCTACACTATTCGAGTGAAAGTACAAACATTTGGGAGTTTGTTCAATTTCGACACGCTGTAACGGGTCAGAGCAAAGCAAAGTCAAATCGGCACTTTCGTTTGGTCCGATCAAATACTGCTCAGCAGAAGGCTCGTTAACGATTCTGACAGGCGAATCTGTGAGATTCTTATAAGTGATTGTCAATTTATATTCCATGTTTTACCTACTCCATTAGTGAGATTATTTTTTCCAATAACCGTTTGCGTTCACCTGCAGTAAGGTTATTGGCATTTCGAGCGAATTCATTTGCATACTTGTTTCGCCATCCTTCCGCAATCTCCCGCGTGAGGCCGTTGGATTGCATTTCCGCGACGGATTCACGTGTGATCTTTATTAACCTGTCTAAGGCCCCATTTGGGCCTTGTCCCCAACCGATCAGATCCTTTCCCATTTTACTCACTGTCATCCCGTCAGGAACAGGAGGGTTGGGCAGCTTTGGTATACTTGGATCGGTAAGCCCCCCAGCTCTAGGCTTTGTCGGCTCTGGCCCTGCTCCATCGCCGCCGCCACCGCCGCCGCC
>NZ_BMYJ01000016.1 GCF_014652215.1 Neogemmobacter tilapiae
GTCAAATCTCAGTGGAAATTATGCGCCTACACGTGTCACTTCTCAGTGGAAATCAACAGCATATGGGGCATTTCTGCCGTGATCTCGGTGACCTCAACACCGGGCAAGACGGTCTCAGCCAGATCGTGGCGCAAGGTGGCATCTAGATGCAGGATGGGAAGCTTTGCCAGCGCCGGATCGAACTGGTGCAATCCCATGACCTTGATCGCCTGCACCCCGGTTTCCGGATCGGAAGGCCGCAACACGATCCGCCCGTCCTGCTCGGCCTCACCCGCGAGCAAGCGTTCCATGGCCAGGAACAGCGCTTCGCGCGACACGGATTTCTGGGCGGCCTTGCTGAGTTCGAAGCCCTTTTTCCGCTCCGACTGGTACATCCCTGGGCGCAATCCGGGATCGACGCGCAGCTGTATTTCCAGTGCACGCGCCGTCGCACAATCGGAAACGCTCAAGCCTTGGTCCAGTAGAACTTGCCGTGACAAGGGGCCGCGCCCGTTCGCCTGCAAGGCATCTGCCGCTTTGTAGCGCAGGGCAAAAAGGGCGGCCCATGCCTCGGCTTCGTGATCTGCGTCGCCCGAACGCTGCTCGTCGACGGCATCAGGGTGACGCAGGTCGTGGAGATAAAGGCCCGTTTCCTTGACGGATCGAACCCAGCAGCCTTCGTCGATCACCACCAAGGCCAGTTTCTCGGGTGAGATGGGCAGCCCCGTGTAAAGTGCGTCGTAGGCCGCCAGCACAATGTCAGCCTTTTCCACATCCTCGCGGTTCCACTGTTTCGGGCAGAGGTTAAAGGCATGACATTTTCCGCCGCTTTTGCGGAGGCAGGTGTTTGGGAACACCGGCAGTCCGGCCTTGGTGGCCATGCGCACCATGTCGATGTCCTGACACATGATCTCCTTGCGACCGGGTTGCTTTGCCTCATAGCCACGATGCACAGCGACTTTGAGATCGCCCTGCTGCCATGCTTCTGCGGATTCGTCAGCCAACGCCAGCGAGGGGGTCACGATCAACAGGTGATGGGGCAAACCCTTGGCCTTCAAGCGTGCCTGCAGTTCCAGCAAATGACGGCGCGAGACGGCGGTCTTGCCCAATCCCACGCTGGCCCGAATGCCGATGCGCGGGGCGACATCCTCTTGGCTGTTCGCGTGCCAAGCCTTGGCCCTCGTGGCAAAACGACCGATCACCGCGTCCAGACGGGCGCGCGCAACTTCCAATGGCAGCCCCGGATCAACGACAACGGGTTGCACCTCTGGCAGTGGGCGCGCCGGAAGCCTCCCCGTCTTCGCCAGTTGCAGCTTGTCCTTGACCTTGCGCAGTGCATCAGCCAGTCCGTATCCGACCTGCCCATCCTTTTTGCCCCGCGTCAGATCGGTGGTTTCCGTAAAGCGTGCCCAGACCCGGTCCGCCAGTATATTGGCGTCGGGCGTTCCCCCTGCGTCTATGGCATCCCAAACCGCATGATAGGCGATGGTGGAAAGCCAGCTGTCGCGGTGGTCGACGACCTGGCCCGCGCCGTTCCGGACCGGGGCAACGCCCGCAACCGGACTCGTATTCTGACCGGCACCACGCCGCGATCCCGTTTCTTCTGCGGGGAACAGGGCTGCCCCCTCGGCCAGAAATGCCTCGATGTCGCTCTTGCGGACCAGCGGCAGTTGGTCGAACACCAGATCCATCGGTGTCTCGCCCAGGGGCCAGTCGTAAGGCTTTTGGGTCACCGGATGGATGCCGAAGGCCACGAACTGCTGGCCCTGGGCCAGAATCTGGACCTGCGGGACTTCCATTTTGGCAAATGGCTCGTCCGTCCGGTACAGCAGCAGGTGCTTCGGCCACCGGCCGACCCGCATCAGCGTCGGCCCGAACCGTTTGAACGCCGTGGCATGCCAGCCATGGGCGCGATCTGCATCCAGCACATCGATGTCGATGGCCACCAGCTTGCCCGTGCGCAACCCGATGCCGTGATGGGGAAATTCGCGGGACCACGCCTCGATCTGCGCCGCATCGATGAGCACGGTGTTCCAGCCCTTGGCCACAGCTTCCTTGGTGCGCGGTTTGATAGGCAGGGGCTCGTAGCCCATTTCCAGCAAGCGGGGGGCCCAATCGCGATAGGACAAACCGGGCTGGTCCCCGACAGGTGGTCCTGTCGCAGGCAGGGAAGCAAATTCGCGGCCCATGGATCAGCCGCCCTTCCGCCGTGCCGCCTGTTCCCAAGCCTCAACATCGCTCAGAGCGTAGCGGACCTGCCCGCCGATCTGATGCCAGGCGGGGCCGGTGCCCATCGCCCTCCAGCGGTCGAGGCTGCGCGCGCTGATCGACCAGCGCTGCGCCAATTCTTGAGGTGACAGGAAAGAGTTCTGCCGGGCATCCAGCGACATCATGGCCGGACCTCCGCCATATCCGCTTCAAAGCGGCTGTCGCGGTAGATCGCAAACAACTGCGTGCCATCAGCGGTTTCGCCCGCGCTTTCCACGCGGTAATCGCATTCGGCCTGGACGATCTGCGCCAGTTCCCAAGCGCGATAAAGTCCGGGCAGGCGCATCAGTTCTGTCGGATCGGTCTCAGCATGCATGAGGACATCCCCCCTCTGCCACCGAGGTCTTCGGTGACTTCTGCAGGGGAAAAGCCAACCTAAATCCAGTTTTGGGACATCAGCCGTCGAGATATTTGCGCAGTTTCTGCACGGCACGCTGATGCCGCTTGCGACCGGCTTCGGGGGCAACACCCAAACTGATTGCCGCCGCCTGTTGCGTGTGCCCCAGAACCGCGACCCCAAGCAGCAGGTCGGCGTCCTGACCGACAAGAGGTTCCAGCCGAAGGCGCAGTCGGGCGGTGTCGGCATCGGCATCGCCCATGTCCGGGGCAAAGCCAAAAACCGAACTGTGGCTCGGCGCAGGCATGTCGTCGGTCAGATCAAGCCGCGAACCAGCGGCCAGCCATTCGCCCGACAACTTGCGCCGAATGTCGCGTTCCGCATTCATCAGAATGGTCGCGGCGATCTTGGTCACCTTGTCCAGATCAATCGTGCGGATTCCATCGACGACGCGCGCGGCAATTTCTGCCGCCAACTCGTCCGGATCGGTTTTGAAATGCCGAAGCAACCTGCCGTAGATCGCATCCATCCCTGGCCAAAGGGCCAGCAGTGCCATCAGCAGGCTGGTGTCGCCGCTGGAGGCTTCGGACTTGGCCTCGTGGCAAAGTGCCCGCAGCACTTCGTTGCGGGCGAGAAATTCCTCACCTGCACCCGATTGGAAGGCCAGCAAGGTTGCCGGGTCAGAAAAGCGCGTTAGTGCGTCCTGTCGCGCCCTGATCTCGCGAAAGCCCTGCTGATGTTTGAAACGGTTCAGATCACGAACCATCCCGCGATGGAGTTCGCACCATGCCCTGCGCATGAGACGCCTGCCTCACGGCCGGGCGTCTCGCGCCTCCCTCGGGCCAGTTCGGGCGTCACGCGCCTCTGGATGTGAAGGAAAAACCGGTCAGGCCAACGCCCGACCGGATGGGGTCAGACGACGCTTTTCTGATTTAACGTCTTGCACTCGCGGCAGATTGCCCGAACGGGCAGACTCGCCAGATATTCGTGCCCTCCGCCGCCCCGCAGGTGGATCTGGCCATCTCGGAAAACGCCAAGCAATTTGCGGCAGTGCTTGCAGCGCCACTCATTGTGGCTGTGGCCGTGGCTAAGGGAATTGGCCTGGCCGCCGAAATGGCGTATTGATGGTGTCGGGGTCTTGGGGGCAAATGTCGTCATTTGGGTGCTCCTCGTTGATGGAGCCCACCCATTGAACAACCGAATCATCGACCGTCTATTCCCCCAATCATCGACAGTTCATCGATGACCCCCGCAACTTTGACGTTGCTTGATCGCGTTAGTTTGTCTTTATCGACCACCAGCCCTGACCAACATCGTCAAGATAGTCCTTAAACACGGGCCAACGCTTAGCCCCAAGCATCTGCTGAAGGCTCATCGACTTCGAACCTTCAATCAAAGTGCTCGTCTTAACAGCGGTGAGCCCTTTCTTCTTTGCATCGACAAGAAGACGGAAACATCGCACCTGCTGTCCACTAAACAGCGCCAAATCGGGCATTCCAGGTGCATGAAGAGTTCCTGATTCCCCGTCCTCGCTTTGAATGAGGGTAAGCGCTGAGCCACCGAATGCGAGGCCCATGTTGGCGCGAAAGAAAGTCTCGACGAACGCGGCATCAACGGTTTCAAATGCTGCAGAAGGGTCAGATGTGTGGGGAATGGTCATAATGATATTTGCGGCGATGCATTTCCACCCGGGATCCTGACCGCAGAACACGATGCCCGGTCCGGCTCCTGAACGCGCGCGAAGTCGTGCTTCGGCGTCGACGAACCATTTTTTGTCGGCCAAACCGCGTGCCAAGTAGCAGGGAACCTGTTTTTCATCAATCAACATGCTGCCGACAAAGAACAGCCTCGGCGTGATCTCTTGCTTCCCACTGATAGGCAAAATGGTTTGAAACGCCTCTACGATGCGTTGTTCAAGCCATTCAGTGGCGATAGCGTAATACGTTCGGTCCTTCGCAGGCGGAAAATCGTCGTGGTCGTTTTCAATTACAACATCTTCAACTCCTTTCCGGACGATAAATTTGGCCTCGAGCAGGCGGTCGGGGTCGACGTTTCGCTCAGAGAAAAACGTTGCGGGAACTGTGTCTGCGTCTTGCTCGTACAGTTCCAGCAGCAGCGATAGAAAGTCCCCGAGTTCACCAGCGCTCAAATCCTTGAATGGCTGCTGGATGTTCCATTCGGTCAGTAGGGTTCGACCGAGCCTGCGAATTTCAGGGTCCGGAATACTTAGAAGATTGCACCGATTTCGATCCGAGATGGTGATCTCCAGAAAACTTGAAGGTTCGGATTCTTTGCGCCGATACTGCACTGCGATGACGACATGAGAAATTCCAGAAGCGCGCTGCATCACGCGAGCGGGAAAGAGGTATCTTTGCGCAGTCACCTCGATCTCGTCACCGAACGGAACCGAAAGTCGAATCCGCTGATTCCAACGCGCGAGTCGCATTTCGATTTCCAAAAGTGCAGTTCTCTCAATAACAAAACCCGACACCGTTGGAGGATCAAGCTCAAGTGTCCGAAAAAACCGGGAAAGATCGTAATTCACCCATGTAAGCGGCTTCAACGAGACATTATGGCCTAAGACCTCTATTGCAAAGCTCTCTGAGACCACCGCGCGTTCAGGTGCTGTGTCAGCACATATTTCGATCCTCTGCTCTGCAGGGGTGTAAATCAGCAAGACCTCTTTTTGTGGTCTTAAAAACCGGAGGCGTCTGCCGCCGTTGTTCAAGTGTTCGGCGATTCCAGTTATGTCTTTTGGAATTCGAACAATTAAAAGCACGGATGCTTTGTATGAATCCGTTTCGGGGAGATCAACGACGCTAAGGCCGCAGTCGACGGGCAATTGCAGACGTCTTTTTACGGCACCAAGAAACTTGTCGAGTGGCATGGCTGCCCCATCAACTGGTTTAGGGTGATCCAGCTCTACATCAAAAGCGCTGTAGAGCTTCCCGTCCCGCCAAAGCCTTGCATTTCGGAAACTTACTCCATCGTCAAAGACTCTGCGATGAAGAGCATGAACATGCAGTGCAACGGCGAGTTCACCACGCTGAGCATAGGCGGCGTCATACTCTTCGTTGGTGAGCTTCTGACCGGCAATAGTCTTGAGAGCAGTGGGTCCTTTCCCATCTGCTAGAAGCAATACCCTCTGAGCTTCCATCTCGACTGGAAGAGTCATCTCGGATTCCAACGCCAAGACGGTTTCGATCAGGAACTCCCGTGCATCCTCAGTGTCTTGCTTTTCCAGCGCCCCAAGTGGGTCCGCAATTGCTGAAGCCATCGCAGAGAAATTCTCATCACCCTGACAGAAGAACTGCAGGAGAGCTTCAGGCGGCGCATTCTCAATGACTGACCGCAGGGAACGTAGGCTACGTTTAGATGTTGTGGCCATCATTTGCTCTCGACGTCGGCGCGAAGACCAATATTCTCAGCATGAGGTAGGATTACTCGCCCTTCAATTGAATTCATCAATTTTTGAATCCCAATGTCCCATTCAGGCGGGCCGAGTGGCTTTTGGATTGCAGACGAACCCGAAGTGGACCTGCCATGAAACGCCCTAACCCCCTGCACCCGGAGCTGATGTCCCCCGCCGAACGCCGCGCGGAACTGTGCCGCCTGCTGGCGCTGGGTCTGGTCCGCCTGCAAATGCGAGACGGGGGTGAAGATACTGACAGCACTGGAGAATTTCCGCTACACTTCCCGCGCGAACAGAGCGGTAGTCGGGGTGCAAATGACTGGAGACCCGCATGACCCCTGATCCCATCCCCGCACGCCTGGCGGCGCTGAAGACCGCGACCACGCCGGATCTGAAGGCGCAATGGCGCGAGCTATTCGACAGCGAACCGCCACCGTTCAACCGCCGCTATCTGGAAAGCCGCCTGGCCTACCGCATTCAGGAACTCGCCTATGGCGGGTTGAAGCCGGAAACCATCAAGCGGCTGGAACAGCTGTGCGAGGAGTTGGATGGGGGCGACAGGAAGAAGCGCGCCATGCGCCTCGACCGAGATCGACCCATCATCGGAACGCGGCTGATCCGCGAATGGCAGGGGGTGGAGCAGGTTGTCACCGTGACCCAAGGGGGGTTTGAATGGCAGGGGCGGCCCTATCAGTCGCTCTCGGCCATCGCCCGCGCCATCACCGGCACGCGCTGGAACGGCTGGGTCTTCTTCGGCCTGAAAAATCACCGGAGGGCGGCATGAACAAACCCGTTGTCCGCAAACTGCGCTGCGCGGTCTACACCCGAAAATCCTCGGAAGAAGGGCTGGAGCAGGAGTTCAACAGCCTGCATGCCCAACGCGAGGCCTGTGAAGCCTACATCGCCAGCCAGCGGTCCGAGGGGTGGGTGCTGGTTCGCGACCAGTATGACGATGGTGGCATATCCGGCGGCACGCTGGAACGCCCCGGCCTCAGACGCTTGCTGGCCGACATCGAGGATGGGCTGGTGGATGTGGTGGTGGTTTACAAGATCGACCGCCTTTCCCGCTCGCTGATGGATTTCTCCAAGCTGGTCGAGGTCTTCGACCGCAACGGCGTGACCTTCGTTTCGGTGACGCAATCGTTCAACACCACCACATCGATGGGACGGCTGACGCTGAACATCCTGTTGTCCTTTGCGCAGTTTGAACGCGAGGTGACCGCCGAACGCATCCGCGACAAGGTCCGCGCAAGCCGGATAAAGGGAATGTGGATGGGGGGCTGCCCGCCGCTGGGCTATGTCGTGCAGGACCGGAAGCTGCTGATCAACGAAGGCGATGCCGCCCATGTCCGCTGGGTCTTTGCCCGGTTCATCGAAATCGGGTCTGGCACCGTGCTGGCGCAGGAACTGGCCGAACGGGGTGTCACCACTGCCCGAGGCCATCGCATCGACAAGAAGTTCATCTACCGGATGCTGAACAACCGGGTCTACATCGGCGAAGCGGTCCACAAGGGCAGCAGCTATCCCGGCGAGCACAAAGCCATCATTGATCGCGACACATGGGACAAGGTCCATGCCATCCTGACAGAAAGCCCGCGGAAGCGCGCCAGCAACACCCGCGCCGACACACCCGCGCTGCTGAAGGGGCTGCTCTATGGTCCCGATGGTGCAGCGTTTTCACCGACACACACCCGCAAGGGCGGGCGGCTCTATCGATACTACGTAAGCCAGACGGTTCTGAAGCATGGCGCGGGGTCGTGCCCCATCGGTCGCGTGCCAGCGGGCGAGATCGAGGCCACTGTCATCGACCAGTTGCGCGCCGTGTTCCGCCAGCCGGAGATCATCGCTGGCACATGGAAAGCGGCACGCGCGCAAGACGGCGATATCAGCGAAGCCGAGGCCCGCGAGGCACTGACGCAACTGGACCGGTTGTGGGACGAGCTTTTCCCCGCCGAACAGGCACGGATCGTGGCGCTGATTGTCGAACGGATCGACATCGGCACCGAGGGGTTGAACCTGCGGCTGCGCGTCGATGGGCTTGCAAACATTGCCCGCGAGATGTCCGCCCAAGCGCTGGAAGCCGCAGAATGACCCGAGTGCAGTCCGAGATCCTCACCGTGCATGTGCCGTTCGCCATCCAAAAGCGGGGTGGGAGGAAGGAAATCGTCCTGCCCGAGGGGGCCCCGAACCGGCGACAGCGCATCGACAACAGTCTTATCAAGGCGCTGGCGCGGGCCTTTCGCTGGCAGCGGATACTGGAATCGGGGGAGTTTGCCACCATCGGCGATCTAGCCGCGCGAGAGGGCATCGCGCCGTCCTACATGACGCGGGTCATGCGGTTAACGCTGCTGCCACCGGAAACGGTCGAGGCGATCTTAGAAGGGCGGCAAGGGGCGGAGGTGACGCTGGCGGGGATGTTGGAGGGGGGCGACGCGGAGTGGAAGGTGTAGCCTGGATACTTTTGTTGTATGCGTGGACCATCCAAAGCCAAAGCGAGGTTCGTTTGGCCAAGTTGAAATTTTTATTGATTCCCCTTTCTGCTCAGTCGGTTTGACATTTCATCCATTCATTTTGACGCATAGGCCATTGTATTCGTAGGATATCTTGTTGCGTTCCTTGCCATCGCGGACCATCAGGCAGGAAGCGATCCTTCGCGTCAGGAGGCTATGGAGACGACAGTAACATCAGCCAATTTATTCGCAGCCGATTCCGTCGCCGTCACGGTCCAGACCATATATGTCTGTGCCGATCACTCTGACTGGGCCCTGCACGTAGGCTGGGCCATTTCCGCGACCGCCCGCACAATCAACATCGCTGGCAATGGGGACACAAGGGCTGTAATTTGGGTCACATTGCTGAGCCCGAATAGGTGCAGCTGAAATCAAAAGCAACGCCGAGCTCGCCAAGACACGAAGTGGCGCGCTGCGCCGACTTGTACAACAGACCGATTCTTTGCTGGACCAATCGAACTTTTCGCCAATAAATTCAAGAAATTCCGCCATGTGGATACTCCAGAGCAACAAAGAGATTTTTCAACTTTGAGTGGAAGTGCGCCGAAAAAAGACTATTATAGGGCAAACTCTGCGTTGCCTCATACATCTTGAGATTGCAATATATTAGTTTTGAGGTTCAGTCATAACCTGGTGTGTCGACTTCACCGAGAAGCGACCAAACTCGAAAGGCGTGACCGCGCCACGATGACCGCGCTTTTCTCGGACGATACGTATTACTACGCGAAAGCTTGGGAGTAATGCCTTTCGAAACGTCGGAATTTGCGGGTAAGATCTGGTTAGGGTCGCCATCACGGCTTGAACACAAACTTCCGGTGAAACTCCAAGTAAGGGAACTGCTCCGGGCGGAAAGGGCCAAAGCTGGTTGTGGGTTCGATACCCCAGCGCTGAAGCGTGTCAGGGTCAAGCAGCGACGAGACAAGCAGCTTCCCGTCGTCTGTTGCGCTGATGAAGCCGCGGTCAAAGAGATGGTCCATGTGGGGGCTGAGCAGCAGCCCATTGTTCCCGTCCAGCTTTTCGAAATCAGTGGATGCCCGCCATGGCTTTATGTGGCTAGCCCGGAGGTGTTGGAGATGCTTCAGACCGGTTAGTCGGCAGGCCTTCTCGAAGCCTTCAAGGTTCTTGCGATAGACCCCCTGGCCGCGACGCGACTGGACAAGCTGAAGCTTCTGCGTTTCCCCGATGTCAGTCCGGTTCTTGATTTCGGCTGAAACCGTGGCTTCAACCTCGTCTTGGACAAACTCTTCGGCGGCTTCAGGAAGTTCCAGCGCTGGCGCGATATTGGCCCACTGAGCACCCAACAGGTCGATGATCGCACCCGCCATGTCGTCGGGGATTTCGGCCAGATAGGCGCCCTGGTTCCCGTCTCCGGTGGATTGGATCGGTGAATACTTTTTGGGAAGGAACGGCTCGATCTTTGCCATATGGTCTTTTGGGCGCAGCGGCTTTGGCAGATCCTTGAACTGGACGGGCAGCTTCCAGCCGTCATTGCCCCAGGCGTTTCCTGCTGCACCAAACTCGGACGGCTTGGGCAAGAGCAGTGCACGGGCCTCGCAAACGCCTACGGCCTTGATCTGCGCGTCGGCGAAGGCGAAAACGATATCGCCCGGGCGGGCACGCTGCATATTGTCGTAGAATACCGACGGGCTGCCGTTCGATTTTGTCAAAGGCGACCACAAGTAATTTCCGGGCACTTCGTGCTTGTAGGTTTGCTTGTTGTTGACCCACCAGTAGGTGATCGCCTTTTGCGCCCCATCTGCAAGGTTGGAAGATGCATCCTCGATGACGACGAAGCCGAGCGATCGCAAAAGGGGAGCTACTGTTGCTGCCCCACCGCTGAACTCAGAGGCGAGTAATGGCTTTGACCCAGGTGAGATCGATCCATGGGCGGCGCCGACGATGGCCTTTGAGTCGTAACGTTTGCCATCGTGAAGCAGGAAGAACGAACGCGCAGGCAGAAAGCCATAATTGGCAAGAAACTGATCGCGGCCAAGTGCATCGTATTCACTGATTGCAGCCAAGACTGCCGAACGAGTTACGTCAGAGAACGCCATGAAAAAGCTACCTATGCTAGGCAAGGGACTAGCCGTCATTCTTGACCGGTGCACAGGCGCAGTGCAATCCGCGAACGCAAAGACAGCCGCTCCCAATGATGGTTAGTGCGGCATGGCCGATACCACCGTCGGCAATGGATGCAATGCCGCAATCTTAAGGTTAGCTACCCGCCCTTTGCAATCTCCGGATCGACGTCGCACACGGCCCGTTGCCGTCCTCCGAGAGGAACTTACGCTGCTATGCAGCATTCACAAGACCGGTCGTTCGCGGCAGCCAACCTTATTTCTTGCGTAGCGCATTGCGCCTTTTTTTCTTGGCGAGCACCGGGGTGTTTGCGACTGGCGGCGGACCGAATACAGTGAAGTTCATGGTCGAGAACAGTGTCTCGGCTGAGAGTTTCCGATCGAATAGGAAATAAGGAAGCGCTTCTGGTAGGTTAGTCTTATGCGCGCCTGGAAAGCCAATGCTGATGCGTGGGGAGTTCCCGTCACCGTCGTCGTCGTAGTCGACGAACTTCCAACTGCGGAGCAGACGGATATCTTCATGCAGTACTCGCTGGTCACTGTGCTTGCGCGAAACAAGGTCTGCGTTGACGGACAGCCCTGTCGATAGCATGCCGGGCTTGTCGAGCCCAAGCGCGAGATCGGTGTTGTCGAGCAGCCAGCCAAGGAATTGGCGCGTCATGCGCGGGAGCAGTTCAAGCCGGTCGATGAACCCATTGAGCGCTGCCTGTGCCTCTTCGCGGCTGGCGAAAAGCCCGCCGCTCTCGTCGTAGGCAAACAGCAGCGAGGCGTCGCTGCGTTCCACGGCCGGGCGGTCTTCGACCACTCCTCCGAGCGAGGTCGCGAACTTGCCGTCGATTGCCACTTCGAGCTCGACGGTGATCCGCTGCAGTTCCGCGCGCAGCTTCTCGTAGACTGCGCGGATCGTGTCGATTTCGCTGCCAATAATCCGGCTTGCCAGTTCGGTCATCCCGATAATGTTAGGGTGCTCAAAACCGACCCGCTTCGCCTGCGAGGTATCGAGCTGATACTTCGCCTGACGCTCGCCGATGACCAGGACGTAGATCTCATCGTAGAGAGCTGCGTCCGCAACGGTGATCGCGTGAAGCGTCTTGTTGATTTTCTGCGAACTTGCCTGCGAGGTCACTTGGAAAGCACGCTTGATGGCGCTGGTGGTATCGCCGAGATCTAGCCCCGGCGCGTTGCGGCGGCTCTCGTTGAGGTTCACGAGGTTCGCCTTGTAGATTAAATTTAGCAGTTCCTTGAAGAAGTCCTCGAGGATACGGTTCAGATCGGTATGTCCAAGCTTGCTACGCGCACGCACTCGGCTCGAGATTGTATCGAGATCGTCGATGATCGGGCCGATGAAAGCTCCGCGTGCAGTCATAAGAACGAACTCCTCAGGTGATGACATAGACAGGACACCGAACCCTCTATGCGAGAGCACCAACTACCAAAATGGGGTTTGTCGTGTAGCCGACATATTTGGAATACTGTGCTGCCTGTATTTGCAGGGATTTTCAAAGAACTCGACGTCTAGGACCGACGGTGGGGTAACCCTCCCCGTTTTAACGGGTAAGATTGCTAGGAGGCTCAAGTGGAAGCGTCTCTTGCGTTTTCCGCTAGAGCCTTTGATGCATCACCCACCTGAATGACAGAGCGACTCGATCTAAACAAACCTGATACCTGATCTGCACGTCGTTGCTCCTCGTGATCCTCTTGCCATTCCCAAACAAGGCATCCAAGCTCGTCGATAGGGTTGCCGGTCTGGATACAATCGACGATCACGTACCAGTGCGAGCTTTTGGTATCGTACTTGTGCTTCCTGCCAATGCTGCTCGCTGCTGCGCGTGATTTCTCGCTCAAATGGTCAACTACAACGTAAGTCAGGCCTCCGGCCGTGGTTGGGATCGAAAATGCCTTAAGCGCCTTCCCTGCAGCTACCTCTTCTCGAAGTTGGGTGATATGCGCGGCCATGTCGCGAAGCATCTCGCTTGAGAAGTCGTACAGATCGACCACAACTGCGGCGATTTCTGGCCCCTTTGACCTCAACTCCCTCAGGAGATCGGTGACAATCGGAACATCGAAGCGCTCCAGGATCCCTTTCGGGCGGATACCCTCCACCCCCACATCGAAGGGCATCATGAAATCGTCGACCGGCTGCGCGTAATCCCTGTCGATGGCCAGACCTTGGAACTCATCCGGCAGGGCCAGCTTGTGCGTCAGGTGGAAGCCTATGAAGCAGTGCTCACTTTCCGACATGACTTGGTCGTACAGGTCCGAGCGGCTCTTCAGGTAGAAGATCATGTCGATCGGGTTCGGAAAGAGCCGGGCGGCACAGTCCAAGACGCCAAGATCCCAGATGACGGGCGCAATCTCTTTCTCGCGTTCTAGAAGGCTACGGGCCAGCATGGTTACCGCAGGAAAGTGGTCACTCAGGACCACCATCGGGAACAACCGATTCACACGGCGCACCTCAATCTTGGTTCCGTCAGGCCGAACGCAGGTGGCGCCCATTCTAATCAACCGTGCGCACGTCAGCGCCTGGCCGTATGGGGCCTGGATAGCGTCACGGAAATCCCGGCGCAATGCGGCCTTGTCACCGGCCCGAGCCTGCATGGTGATCCGCTTAGACTTCGCTTGGACAACCAGCACGAACTCTCCGTATGTGACGAGGATGTCGATCTCACCCGCCTTGTCCTTCGTCCCATTGTAGAGTGTCACGTTCTCATGGACGTTCTCCGGCCCGAACACGGATCGAAGGATGTGCGCCGCGGTAGACTCAAGGAAAGTGCCGCGGTTAGTCTTCGCGATTTCCATGTAGTTCTCATCCCGCAACATCCAGTAGAATGGGCTCTCATAAAGCGTTTCGAAGAGCCGATACTGATTAGGAACGTAAAGGAAATCGCCTATCCGAACGATCGGGCAGATCATGGTCTCGTTCATCGCAAACGGATCCGTGAAGCCCAGGTTGGACGCGTTCACATCGATCGCGAACAGTAGGTCAAACGCGTCCGCCTTGCCCTTGAACTTTCGTCGAAGGTCCGCGAGCGGGATCATTAGGCTGTTGGTCAGGTCACCGCTATTCAGAGCCGTGCCCGACTTACGGAGGTGACCGACCACTGACATCTGTCGGTTGATCTTGTCCGAGATGAACCGAGCGATTTCGATCATCGGGAGGATAGAGATACCCTTATTTCGCAAAAGCCAGTCGCCGTCGCGCCGGTATCTTTGCCGTATGAACGGTGGGAACTGATGGAGATAGAAGCTTTCTGCAGCGTAATAAATAGCTTCGCGGGCCATCGGACCGACAACATCGAGAGGGTTCTCAACCTCAAGCAAGTTTGCGGGCAGCGCAGACTTGACGTCGATCATGACGCGATTGTGAAGCTCCCGAAGAAGCCGGTCAGCCTCCGACATGAAAACCGAGGCGTCCCCGAGCACCGTATGTGTTCGATCAGACTGAGACTGGACTGCCAATCCCAGCAGGAGCATCAATTCCGGCTTGTTTAGGCGGGAAGTCGACCAACGGTGCTCCGGATCATCGACAACGGTTCGCTCTTGCGTGTCGATCGTATAGACCCAGTCGCGGAAGATGATCTCTGAAATGCCGTGTACTGCTCCGTCTGAGGTCGCAAGGCTACGCAAGTCTGCAAAGATCTCCGCTGAAGGACGCGGCTCTGGTTGAAAATCGGTCATTATCCTTTCCCCCATTGCCGGCCCCTGAATATCTCCGATTCTGGATCGGATCAGCACTCGCAACATAGCGAATTATAACAGATTCGGCGTGCTCAGCCGCCGCGAAATCACACCATCCGCAAACTGCTCGAATGACAGGTCGTCCAGTTACGCTGCGGTTGCCACGTCGCGCTGCCTTCGGACAGCTTTCCTCAATCAGGGCCAGCACGGGTGCTGTCAGACGAATGCGAACCAGTCTCAGCTTCCCCAACCCCAGGTTCGCGTCAGGCCACTAGAAGACCGCGCCACTCGGCGAGAGCGGCGGTGCGGTAAAGTTTGAAATGTTCGCGGTTTTGGAGATGGCGCTCCGTTGGAAAATGGTTGTGGATTGACGCATGGATCGAGGCAAATTTCTGGAGGGTTCGCATCCGCCTGAACCGCAGCATCGCCCGTTCTCGTCGCCGGAATGGCAGGTGTGAATTCTCAGCCCGATTGTTCAGCCAGCGGCCTGTCTCGCGGTCATCGCCGCGGCCCAATTCCTTCAGGGCAGCGCCAT
>NZ_BMYJ01000017.1 GCF_014652215.1 Neogemmobacter tilapiae
CCACGAGTATGGCACATCGCGATGCCGTCAGGGTGAGAGCGGCATCCACCCCATCTCCATGTCGGAAACGAGTTGGAGAGTCGTCGCGTTCAACCGGCGCGCCGCGGGATCTTCCTGCGGTAGGCATGCCGTTGGACGGGAGCAACGATGCTGGCGGCCGTCGCGACCTGATCTCGTGACGTTGGCTTGGCTTTGCCGCGCCTGATAGGGTCCCTCAGCAAGCGCAGGCCGTTGAGCACCACCAGAACCGTTCCGCCTTCGTGACCGATCACGGCGAGCGGTAGGGGAAGCTCGAAGAACAGGCCGCCCGTGACAAGGATCGCCATCGCACCCATGGCGAAGGCGAGGTTCTGCCGGATGATCCGCGAGGTGCGGCGCGCCAGGCGATGGGCTTCCGCAAGACGCCCCATATCCTCCGAAAGAAGAGCCACGTCCGCCGCCTGCAGTGCGACGTCCGACCCGGCGGCGCCCATAGCGATACCCACATCGGCGCGAGCCAGGGCCGCTGCGTCATTGACGCCATCGCCGACGAAGGCGACCTTGCCGCGGCCAGCCAGTTCGCCAGCCATCCGGACCTTGTCCTCCGGAAGCATGTCGGCGTGGATTTCCTCGGGCCTCAGGCCAAGCTCTTCGCCTATCCGCAAGGCCACCGGACGGCGGTCGCCAGTCATCATGACGATCCGCGTGACCCCGCCGTCCCGGAGCGCAGCGAGCGCCGACGCAGAGGTGGGGCGGGCCTGATCCGCAATTGTGACAGCTCCCATCACGCGCGAATCCCGCCCGAAATAGATGACCGTCTCGGCATCCGCAGCCAGCGTCTTCAGCATCGGGTGATCGATGGATGCGCTCATCTGCAAAACGAGGCGAGGGTTGCCGGCCCAGACCTGACCCTCGCCGTCATCGCCAACGATGCCGGCACTCGGTCGAGTGACCACGTTGGTTACTTTAGCCGGCTCCACACCGCGGCTGAGGGCTTCCTGCCGGATGGCGGCCGCGCTGTGATGTTCCGAATGGGCCTCGAGCCCCGCGAGCAACGAGAGGAAGCGCTGCTCATCGCCCTCGAGCGCCACCACCTTCGTCACCGATGCCTGGCCGGTCGTCAGGGTTCCCGTCTTGTCGAAGGCGAAGGTATCGACCGCCGCCAGTGTCTCGAGCGCGGCCCCGCCCTTGAACAACACGCCTCCGCGAGCGGCCGCCGACAGCGCCGACAGGATCGCGGCCGGCACCGAGATGACGATCGCGCAGGGACTTGCCGCCACCAGCAAGGTCGCGGAGCGGTAGAGCGCCTCCTCCCAGTCGCGACCAAGCCAGTAGAAGGCGGCGAAGGCGAGAACGGCGCCCACCATCACCGCAACCGTGTAGCGCTGTCCGAACCATGCGCTGAACCGTTCCGACGGAGCCTTGGCAGCCTGCGCCTCCGTCACCAGCGCAATCATGCGGGCGACCGTGCTCTCCTCGACAGTCTTCGTCACCGCCACTTCAAGCACGCCGTCGAGATTGACAGTCGCCTCGAAGACCTGGGCGCCCGGCTGCTTGGCGACGGGCATCGACTCGCCTGTGATGTTTGCCTCGTCAAGCGAGCCACGGCCGGCGACGATCACACCGTCCGCCGGAACGCGCGCCCCGGGCCGCAGCACCACGACGTCATCCACCTCGAGATCGGCCGCAGGGATCTCGGAAACCGCGCCGTCCGCCGCCTTGCGCAGCGCCGTCTCTGGACGGAGCTCCATCAGAGCCTCGATAGCGCGGCGCGCGCGGCCGAGTGCCCGGTCCTCCAGCGTGGTCGAGATGCTGAACAGCGTCAGCAGAACGGCTCCCTCGAAAGGCGCCCCGACGGCCGCAGCCGCGACCGCTGCAACGACCATCAAGAGGTCGATGTCGAGGATCCGCTCCTCCCACAAGGTGGCGGCCGCCCGCCAGGCGGCCGGCAGTCCGCCTGCGAGGTAAACGAGCGACAGACCAGCCAACGAGAAGAACGCGGCGACGTCGCCCTGCAGCGGCCAAAGCGCAAGAACGGCTAGAAGCATTCCCGCGACGGTCAGGGCCGTAAAAACGAACGAGCGATCGATCTCGAGTGCTTTTCCCACTTCATCTCCTGATCGCGGCGCAGGCTCTCATGCCGAAACTGTGATCCCGGGCACAGCATCGCTCGCCGCCCCGCTGTGGCGACGAGATCATGAAGGTCGATGACGGTCGCCGCTAGCACCCGTCAGTGAGACTAATGCCGGTTCCCGACAGAGTCGGCAAGATTGAGCTATTCTTCGGTCGTCTTTCCGTCGAAGTGCTCGTTGGCAGCGTCGCCTTCTCCTTTGGTTGAATGGACGACGCCATCGACATGTTCGGGAGGCGTGCTGAAGATGCGCCGGTGTGCGGTGATCATCGATGAGGCACACAGCTCGCAGGGCGGCGAGACCGCAACCGACCTGAAGGAAGTTCTCGGCGGGCAGGGCCTTCGCGAAGAGGCTGCGCGAGCCATGTCGGCAAACGACGAAGACGACATGGACGAGCTGTATCGGTCGATGGCGAAACGCGGCAGGCAGGCAAACCTCAGTTTCTTCGCGTTTACTGCTACGCCGAAGCACAAGACGCTCAAGGTATTCGGGCGCGACGGCAAACCCGCCCATCGCTACACAATGCGCCAAGCGATCGAGGAAGGCTTCATCCTCGACGTCCTGAAGACCAAGACACTTGTTGGTGCGCTTGGTTGGGATCTTTTCCGCGAGATGCGCGGCAGGGCAGCTGAGCCACTGGAGCAACTGACTACGACGGCAGACGACCCGAGCCCGGTTTTCTTATTCAGGGGGGAAGGCTTTTCTGCGGAAATGATGATCTCTCAATCGGGCGACTTCGTCGTAAAGGCAGGTTCCAAGGCGCGCGCACGCACAACGCCTACTATCCCCAAGGGCACTCTCGCGCTTCGGGAGACGCTTCTGAAGTCGGGCGTCCTTCGCGTTGACGCCAGCATGCTGGTATTCGCGAGCGATTACAGTTTCACATCAGCTTTCCGAGATGCCGAGTTCGTCACGCGAGTGAGCGGCAAGTGCGTCCTTTGCGGTCAGCTGGATCGCAACCTGATGGGCGAGGCCCTCATCAAGCCCCCGCGCCATGTAGATGCGGGTCAGCTCGTCCAGCTCCGCCTTGGGAGTTTCCTTCAATTCCCGCGTCTCGCGCGCGATGTCGGCGTGTTCCGCATCAGTCTGCGAACTGACCGAGACGTATTCGCCGGCCGCCATCGACATCGCTCCGGCGACGAGGCCGGCAAGTCCGGCGATCAGGATTTCGGGACGACCAGATCCGGCCGCGGCGACCCCGACAACCAAGCTCGCAGTTGAAACGAGGCCGTCATTCGCCCCGAGAACAGCAGCGCGCAACCAGCCGATGCGATGCACCATGTGGATTTCTGAATGCGACAGACGACTCATCAGAGAAAATCTTTCCAAGCCGCAATCGCGCTCATGCGTTACTATAGCGGTATCTTGTGACGATGTCCGACCGGCTTCGTCGTGCGATACCCCGTCACGGTACGATCTGCACTTGACCTTCCAGTGACAGGAAGGAGCACATTGATGCTGAGGGTCCTGCATTGGCCTTCGCGCGGCACCGTCCGCGAAAGGAGAACACCATGTCCACCGTCGATCCGCACCGAGGTCACGCCCACACCGATGACGAAATGCCGACGCACCACGATGCGCCTGGAACTGGTCCAACGGCCATCGACCCTGTCTGCGGCATGACGGTGACCCTGAAGCCGGAGACCCGATCGGAAACCTTCGGCGGAAAGGACTTCCATTTCTGCTCGGGCAAGTGCCAGACGAAGTTCCAGGCCGATCCCTGGTTCTACGCCTCTGGTCGTGCCGCAGGCCGCAAGAAAGCTGTTCCGGCCAACGTCCAGTACACCTGCCCGATGCATCCGGAGATCGTGCGCGATGCGCCGGGGTCCTGCCCGATCTGCGGTATGGCGCTGGAACCGATGGTGCCCTCGGACGAGCCCAGCGAGGAACTGACCGACTTCACCCGCCGGATGTGGATCTCGGCCGCCGCCGCGGTGCCGCTCATCATCCTGACGATGGGTGAGTTGGTGGCGTTGCCGGTGCGCGACTGGGTCGGGCATCAGACGGCGAGCTATCTGGAGTTCGTGCTGGCGACGCCGATCATCCTCTGGGCGGCCCTGCCGTTCTTCCGGCGTGGCTGGGATTCGGTACTGAACCGGTCGCCCAACATGTGGACGCTGATCAGCCTCGGCGTGGGGGCGGCGTATCTCTATTCGCTGGTCGCAACCTTCCTGCCTGGCGTGTTTCCGGATGCCTACCGGATGGGCCATGGCGTCGGCACCTACTACGAGGCGGCCGTGGTGATCGTGGCGTTGGTCTTCGTGGGCCAGGTGCTGGAACTGCGGGCACGCGAACGCACCGGAGATGCGATCCGTGCCCTTCTGGACCTCGCGCCCAAGACCGCGCGGCGCATCCTGCCGGACGGCACGGAATACGACGCGCCGCTGGAAAACATCATGGAGGGGGACAGGCTGCGCGTCCGCCCCGGCGATGCGGTCCCGGTCGACGGTGTGGTGATCGACGGACGCTCGTCGCTGGACGAGAGCATGCTGACCGGCGAGTCGATGCCGGTCGAAAAGGGCCCGGGCGATGCGGTGACCGGTGCCACGATCAACAAGAACGGCTCTCTGGTGATCGAGGCGGGCAAGGTCGGCTCCGACACCGTGCTGGCGCAGATCGTGGCCATGGTGTCGAACGCGCGCCGATCGCGCGCGCCGATCCAGGGGCTGGCCGACCGGGTGTCGGCGGTGTTCGTGCCGACCGTGGTCGCCATCGCCATCGTCGCCTTCATCGTCTGGCTAACCGTCGGCCCCGAGCCCGCGCTGGTCTTTGCCATCGCCTCCGCGGTGTCGGTGCTGATCATCGCCTGTCCCTGCGCTCTGGGGCTGGCGACGCCGATCTCCATCACCACGGCTGCAGGGCGCGGCGCGCAGGCAGGCGTATTGATCAAGGACGCCGAGGCGCTAGAGCGCATGGCGGCCGTCGACACGCTGATCGTGGACAAGACCGGCACGCTGACCATGGGCAAGCCGAAGCTAACGGATACCGTGGCGGTTGCGGGCATCACCGAGACCGACCTGCTGTCGCTCGCCGCAGCGCTCGAGCGTGGCTCGGAGCACCCGCTGGCGGAGGCGATCGTCGAAGGGGCGGAAGCGCAGGGCGCCCCGCGTCTGGAAGCGACCGACTTCGACGCCGTCACCGGCAAGGGCGTGCGTGGCAGTGTCGGGGGACGCGCGGTGGCGCTCGGCAATGCCGCGATGATGCAGGAGATGGGGCTGGACACGGGGGCGGCCGAGGCAAAGGCCGACACCCTGCGCGCCGACGGCAAGACGGCGATGTTCATCGCGGTCGACGGCGCGCTTGCGGGTATCGTGGCGGTGGCCGACCCGATCAAGGAGAGTACTGCACAAGCGATCAGGGAACTTCACGCTCAGGGTCTGCGGGTGATCATGGCGACCGGCGACAACGAGCGCACGGCGCAGGCGGTGGCGGGCAGGCTCGGCATCGACGAGGTGCGCGCAGGCGTGCTGCCCGAGGCCAAGAAGGACCTCATCGACCAGTTGCGCCGCGACGGCCACAAGATCGCGATGGCGGGTGACGGGGTGAACGACGCGCCCGCGCTGGCTGCCGCCGATGTCGGCATCGCAATGGGCACAGGGGCCGACGTGGCGATGGAAAGCGCCGGCATCACCCTGCTGGGGGGCGACCTGATGGGCATCGTCCGGGCGCGCAAGCTGGCACGCGCTACCCTGCGCAACATCAAGCAGAACCTGTTCTTCGCCTTCGCCTACAACGCCCTTGGCGTGCCGGTCGCGGCGGGGCTGATCTACCCGCTCACCGGGATGTTGCTGTCCCCGATGATCGCGGCGGCGGCGATGAGCCTGTCGTCCGTCTCGGTGATCAGTAACGCGCTGCGACTGCGTCGGATCGAGCTGTGAAGGGGTGACGATGTCCGAAGACCCGAACCGGTGGGAAGGCGTCTACCGGAGCAAGGAGGAGGCCGAGACAAGCTGGTTCGAGGACCGTCCGCAGGTATCGCTCGACCTCATCGCCGAGACCGGCGCGAGCAAGGATGCGGCCATCGTCGATGTCGGTGCCGGCTCATCGAGGCTGGTGGATTGCCTGCTGGACCAGGGGTTCCGCCGCATTACGGTTCTCGATCTCTCCGAAACCGCCTTTGCGCACGGCGCGCGCGCGGCTACCGCCGGATGCACCGATCGAATGGGTGGTGGCGGACGTCCTGCACTGGCAGCCCTCCGGCCGCTTCGACGTCTGGCACGATCGGGCCGCGTTCCATTTCCTGACCGAGGCTTCGGATCAGGAAGCCTATCTGAAAGTCATAAACAAGGCCCTCGTCCCCGGCGGCCACGCCATCATCGGCACGTTCGCACTCGAAGGTCCGACCTCGTGCAGCGGCTTACCGGTCGCTCGATACGATGCGGCCCTGCTTTCGACACGGCTTGGCAGCGGATATCGGCTCGTCAGATCGCTGAACCACGCGCACCGCACGCCTCGGGGCAGCGTGCAGCGGTTCTACTACGGGCTTTTCCAGAAAGTCTGACGGGTGCGGGAAACCGTCAATCGGCACCGGCCGCGATCGACCGCTGCGCCTGCGCGTCGCGAATGTGCTGGGGCCATGTTGACTTGATGTAGTCCAGAATGGCTTCGATCTCGCTCTGGTCCAGAACAGAACCGAAGCCCGGCATGCCCGACGTGAAGGTCACGTCCATGTCGTCCAGGACGGCCTGACCGCCTCGGGTGATGTAGTCGATCAGCATCGCGTCATCGTGATGCCAGGTGTGGCCGGTCTCGTCATGGGGCGGCGCCGGATAGAGCCCGTTGGCGTCGGAGCTGCGCCAGTTGGGCTGTCCCTCCAGATCGGCGCCGTGGCAGGCCGCGCAGTGCTCGACGTAAAGCTCGCGCCCGGCACCGGTATCGGTCTCGGAGGCGTGGAGGAACGCCGCGGCCGGAAGCGGCATGAGCCCGATTAACGCGGACAATGCGGGCAACAGAAGTAGGTCGGGCAAGATAGGCTTGACCGGCATCCGATGCCCCCGAATGCGCCACGACTCTGCCATCAGCGAAAGAAGACGTATTTGACCAGAGCCGCAACGACGAGCACCACGAGAATGGCGACCACCACGCCCCACAGCCCCATTCCCCACATCATGCCGTCGCCCATCATCGTTCCGATCTCCTAAGTCCTAGTGGTCGCGCGACCTTCCCGAGAGCCCGTCGATGATCGAGCAGTCAGGGCGGGCGTCGCCGTGACAATTCTCGACAAGATGCCCGAGCATCTCCCGCAACCCGGTCAGTTCCGCGATCTTGCGGTCGATCTCGCCAAGCTTCTCGGTGGCGATCGCCTTCACATCCGCGCTGGCGCGGTCGCGGTCGGTATAGAGGGAGAGCAGCTGCCGACATTCCTCGACTGAAAACCCGAGGCTACGGGACCGCTGGACGAAGCGCAGCCGATGGACGTCCTCGTTGGAATAGTCGCGGTACCCGTTGGCAGCCCGGTCGGCGGTCAGCAGACCGATGTCTTCGTAGTAGCGGATCGTCTTGGGCGCAAGGCCCGATTGCCTGGCGGCTGTTCCGATGTTCATGGCGGCATCTCCATAGTTGCTCCCGCCAACATAAGAGTTCCAGCCGCTGGAAGCTCAAGTGATTTCGATGCGCGCGGACAGAAGTGGCCGCGCGGTCTGCACCGCGCGGCCGCTGTGGTCTCAGTTGGCGTTCTCAGCCAGCCAAGTGGTCATCCGCTCGATCTCGGGGCCCTGCGCCGCGATGATCTCCTCGGCAAGCGCGCGCATCTGCGGATCGTCGCCGTGCTCGAGCAACACCTCAGCCATGTCGATGGCGCCCTGATGGTGGGCGATCATTCCACAGGCGAAGGCCACGTCGGCATCCTCCATCATCATGCCTTCGTGCATGGCCGGCATGGTGATCATCATCTTGCGCATGTTCTCCTGGACATGCTCGGGCATGCTTTCGAGGTCCATGCCTCCCATGCCCATCATCTCCATCATGCCCGCATTCATGCCGCCGCCCTGATTGCCGGGCATGCCCCCATGTCCCATGGCCGAGTGGTCCATGCCACCCGAGGCAGCCGCTGTCGTGCACTGCTCGGGGAGTTGGAATTCCGCGTCCTGCGCCATGACGGGAACTGAGAATGCGGTAGCGGCGACAGCCGCGGCGAGGATCGTCTTTGCGATAGTCATCTTGATTTCTCCTGAATGTATGATTTGTCGAGCGATCGGAGCCACAGACGTCGCGGAGGGGGGAGGATCACCCCAGGATCGCTTCCCAAGCCCGGCACCGGCGTCGCAGCCGTCGTCTCGTCGCTGGCCGAAACGGTGGTAATTTCATGCGCTCCGACTGAAATCCCCGGACAGCAATGAGCCATCATGCAACAGCCTAATGTCGCAACATCACAGTCGGCGTCCATCTGAACGGTGAGAAGGCTGTGCTGGTCGCTCGGTTTGGCATGAGCCTGGTGAGTATGGGCTTCCACTTGCGCTGTGTGATCATTGGGTGATGGGGAGCCAAAGTTGGCAGGCGGCCAGATGAAGGCGAATGACAGCGCTAATAACGCTGCCATTGCCATGTTCCAAATCCGCGCTGATTTTTTCATCAATGGTTATCCACCAAGGAAGACGCTTACTCAGCAGTTACAACCCGCTTCAAGTAAGCGCGTTCCTCTTGGCGCTGCTTCTAGCTATTGGCCGAGCGTCATGCCGCAGGGCGAGGCAAGAACCCGGCGCCCTCGAGCACGGACGCAACAGCAGATCGATTGACGCCTGACTCCACGGTCACCCGCTTCTGGGGCAAATCGATGTCGACCTTCGCCTGCGGATCGACCGAATGGATCGCCTTGGTGACGCTCCTGGCGCAGCCGCCGCACGTCATGTTGTCGATCTGGAACTGCATGGCACTCTCCTGAAGGGTTCTGCTTACCTTTCAAGATGGGGCTTCCAGTTGGTGGAAGGTCAAGGGGCGACATCAACACGAAATCGGGTGTTGACCTTCCAGTGACTGGAAAGAGCAGAAGAGCTCCAACAGCACTCGCCAATGGAGTTGACGATGAACGTCCACGCGACAGGAAGCGCCGAGATCGCTTCCAACCTGACACCAAGACTCGCCACTGTCTCGCTACCGGTCGTCGGGATGACCTGTGCGTCCTGCGTCGGGCGAGTCGAGAAGGCCTTGAACCGTGTTGAAGGCGTGGGAAAGGCGACGGTCAACCTCGCCACCGAGCGTGCCGATGTAACCTTGGTCCAGCCTGTCGATCAGGCCAGGCTGATCCAGGCGATCGAAGACGCAGGCTATGAGGTTCTAGGCCGATCGATCACGCTCGCCATCGATGGCATGACCTGCGCGTCCTGCGTGGCGCGTGTGGAAAAGGCGCTGCTCGCAGTTCCGGGCGTCGCATCCGCCACCGTGAATCTGGCGACCGAACGTGCTTCGCTTTCGACTTCCGGCACAGTCACTGATCGCGATCTCGTCGCAGCAGTCTCCTCTGGGGGGTATGAGGCTCGGACGGTAAACGGGAACGAAGACGACGAGGCCCATGCGTCCCGCAAGCAGGCGGAGCAAGCCGCCTTGGGTCGCGACGTGGCCATCGCGGCCATGCTGACGCTGCCGGTGTTCGTGCTGGAGATGGGCTCGCACCTGATCCCAGCCGTCCATGACCTCGTCATGACCACCATTGGCATGCGCGAAAGCTGGTACCTGCAGTTCGTTCTGACGACAGTGGTGCTGTTCTGGCCGGGCCTGCGGTTTCACCGGATCGGCCTGCCGGCGCTCATCAAGGCCGCGCCGGACATGAATTCGCTGGTCGCGGTCGGCACGCTTGCCGCCTGGACCTACTCGGTTGTGGCGACATTCGCGCCGCAGCTTTTACCCGCAGGCACGGTGAACGTCTATTTCGAGGCGGCTGCCGTCATCGTCACGTTGATCCTTCTCGGGCGCTACCTGGAGGCTCGGGCCAAGGGCAGGACCTCGGAAGCGATCAAGCGCCTTGTCGGTCTCCAGCCGAAAACGGCCCGCGTCCGCCGCGATGACAAGGTTGTCGA
Organism: Neogemmobacter tilapiae; assembly: GCF_014652215.1. Taxonomy (GTDB): domain Bacteria; phylum Pseudomonadota; class Alphaproteobacteria; order Rhodobacterales; family Rhodobacteraceae; genus Neogemmobacter; species Neogemmobacter tilapiae. The sequence goes on from NZ_BMYJ01000017.1 coordinate 10,124, forward strand.
GGTGGCGCTTGGCGACGTCGTTGCAGGGGATCTTGTCGATGTCCGCCCCGGAGAGCGCATCGCCGTGGATGGCGAGGTCGTCGAGGGCGCGTCCTTCGTCGACGAAGCCATGATCACCGGCGAGCCGGTGCCGGTCGCGAAGCAGGCTGGCGCGACCGTGGTGGGCGGTACCGTCAATCAGACTGGTGCGCTCACCTACCGCGCAACCGCGGTCGGCGCCGACACGATGCTCGCGCAGATCATCCGTATGGTCGAGGAGGCTCAGGGCTCCAAGCTTCCCATCCAGGCGCTCGTTGATCGCGTGACGCTGTGGTTCGTGCCTGCCGTCATGGCGGCGTCCGCGCTCACCTTCCTCGTCTGGGCGATCTTCGGCCCGGAGCCTGCGACCACCTTCGCGCTCGTCAATGCCGTCGCCGTGCTGATCATCGCGTGCCCCTGCGCGATGGGGCTGGCCACGCCCACGTCGATCATGGTCGGAACCGGGCGCGGCGCGGAGATGGGCGTGCTGTTCCGCAAGGGCGAAGCGCTGCAGTCGCTCAAGGACGCCCGCGTGGTCGCGCTCGACAAGACCGGGACGCTAACCCAAGGCAAGCCCACCCTAACCGACCTTGAGACCACCGGTGGTCATGCCCGCGATGAGGTTCTCGCGCTGGTCGCCTCGGTGGAGACGAAATCCGAGCACCCGATCGCGCGCGCCATCGTCGAAGCCGCCGGGGCGGACGGGCTGAAGCTTTCCGATTTGTCCCGGTTCGATAGCATGACCGGCTATGGCGTCAGCGCTGATGTCGGCGGTCGCCGCGTCGAGGTCGGTGCCGACCGGTTCATGGAGAAGCTCGGGCTCGATGTTGGTGCATTCGCTCCATTTGCCGCGCGACTGGCCGACGAGGGTAAGTCGCCGCTCTATGCCGCTGTCGACGGCGAGCTCGCAGCGATCCTCGCCGTCTCCGATCCCATCAAGCCGTCCACGCCGGAGGCCATCCGAGCCCTGCACGATCTCGGATTGAAGGTAGCGATGATCACTGGTGACAACCGGCGCACGGCGCAAGCCATCGCACGACAACTCGGGATCGACGAGGTCGTGGCCGAGGTGCTGCCGGACGGGAAGGTAGAGGCCGTCAGGGCGCTGAAGCGCCAGTTTGGCGGGCTTGCCTATGTCGGGGACGGCATCAACGACGCGCCCGCGTTGGCCGAGGCGGATGTCGGCATCGCCATCGGTACCGGAACCGACATCGCCATCGAGGCCGCCGATGTCGTCCTCATGTCGGGCAGCCTCAAGGGCGTTCCGAATGCGATCGCGTTGTCGAAGGCGACGATCCGGAACATCCGGCAGAACCTGTTCTGGGCCTTTGCCTACAACACCGCGCTCATCCCGGTTGCAGCCGGTGCGCTCTATCCCGCCTTCGGGTGGCTCCTGTCGCCGGTACTGGCGGCCGGTGCCATGGCGATGTCGAGCGTGTTCGTGTTGGGCAATGCGCTGAGGCTGAAGCGCTTCCGGGCTCCGATGGCTGACGTCGGCCGATGATGAGGAACTGAGAAGTGCTGCCGCATGGCATGGGTTGGCTGTCTGCGATAGACAGGCAAGAACGTCGGAAACACATGACCCGCAGCGCTGCAGAGAACGTCTGAGAAACGGAGGAAGAAATGCAACTGATACTTTCCCGACGCGGCTTCGTGCTGGGCGCATGCGCTGCCTCGGTTGCCGGTGCTGTCCCCGCAATGGCCGCCCCAGGGTCTGCGCTCCACGTCCTCAAGGATCCCAATTGCGGATGTTGCTCGGCCTGGGTCGAGATTTTGCAGGCCGACGGGTTCGAGGTGACGGTCGAGGAGAGCATGGGGACGCTGCTCGCCCGCTACAAGCTCGACAACGGCATCCCGCAGGAAATGGCCTCGTGCCACACCGGCAGGATCGCGGGCTACATGATCGAAGGTCATGTTCCGCCCGCCGATATCCGGCGGCTGCTGGAGGAACGCCCGGACGCCATCGGTCTCGCCGTGCCCGGGATGCCCTACGGGTCGCCCGGCATGGGCCCGGAAACCGAGCGCGAGGCGTACGAGGTGTTCCTGATCCGGCGCAATGGGGCGACCGAAGTTTTCTCCAGCTATGGCGCAGCCTGAGTTCCGAGCAGCCAGTCGATAGCCGTCAGAGGCGAGTGCAAGCGCGCGCCTGATCCCGCATGACGCTGTAGTCGGCGATCATCTCGGCGACGACCGACCGCTCTGGCAGCAGCTCGAGTTCCACCGCTGCCCGCGTCCGGACCTCGCGGCTGTACTCGACGACGGGCGGACAGGACACTGACCCCAGCTCGTCAGAACTCACCGTCGCGCAGCCGCTCAGCAAGCTCGTCGCGATCGCGAGGACGGCGAGCCGCAGCCTCCAGCATCTGGCGTTGGACATCATTGGCCTTCTCCGTGGTTTTGAGGCGTTCCGCCAAACGTCCCGCTCGCTCGCCAGACCGCCTCAGTGCGAACAAAAACAAGGCCACCGTGATCGCGATGGCGCCGTAGCGGAGCGTCGCGCGCGCCAGTGCCGATCCGGCGAGCGTGGCCAAGAGTCCGCCGATCACCGCCGCCCCCGCATCCAGTCATCGAGCCGGGCGTAGATCGTGACCGCGATGCCCCCGAGCGCGACGGCGATGAACACCCAGCGCAAGGTGTCGAGATACGGGATCAGCGGCAGGACGGCGCTTTGCGTCTCCGTCAGCACGCTCTGCGCAACCTCGACCCCCGCTGCGCTGAGTGTGGCCACGCCTGCCGCGCCACCGCCCTTAATGGTGCGGCTGTCGGCCAGCACTTCGCGCGCAAGCGGAATTTCTGCCGCGAACGCCGTCGCCCAGACCGGGAACCGCTCGCCCCACTGACGCGCCGGGCCGAGGTCGACATGGATGAAGCCCGAGCGCGGATAGAAACCGAAGCCGAGGAACCCAACCTCGCGGGCTGCCGCCTCGAACGCCACCGGGTCGTGGTTCGACATGGCGATATCAAAAGCCGTGCCGTCCATGTGCTTCGACGACTTGGCCCCGCCGACCGCACGATTGTGTTCGGGGCTGCGATAGGCAGACCGCACGATCAGCGGCTTTCCCAGCCGGTCGCGTAGCGCCTGCAGCTTGTCGAGCGCTTCCGGGTGCAGCTTGATCTGCCCCGTGCCCCGGCAGGCGATTTCGGCGGGCGAGAAGTTCGGCCAGCGCCAGAGGGTTTGCGGGACTTCACGGAAGGGGCGTTGTCTTGGCCTGCTGGTCAGTGAAGGGGCGGATGCGGCGGTGGTGGCCGATCTGCAAACGTCTGCAAAGGCAGCAGGTGTGACTGTCAAAATCATCGCGCCCAAGCTGGGTGGGGTTGTTTTGGCCGATGGCAGTCACCTGGCGGCAGACGAAAAGATCGACGGCGCGCCTTCGGTTCTGTTTGACGGCGTTGCATTGGTGTTGTCGGAAGATGGGGCGAAATTGCTGACAGGCGAAAAGGCGGCGCTCGATTTCGTGTCGGACGCTTATGCCCATTGCAAGGCGATCGGCCACACCAAAGAGGCGTTGGCCCTTTTGGACAAGGCGGGGGCACAGCAGGATGCGTTCTTTGTTGGGCTGGAAAAGAGGGTTGACGACCTAATATCCAAGCTGTCCACCCGCGAATGGGCGCGTGAGGTCAAAGTGAAACTGCCAGTTTAAACTTCGAAAGATCTATCTGACGGGAGGACTAGGGCTTCGGCCGGTTTACCAGATCATTCTCTAAATTCTCCCCACGAGCCCCATCACATTGGACACCTGCCACTTCCCACCGCGCCTCGTCTGTATCCCGCGTCGGGTGAGTTCGGCGGCAATGGCGCGCAGGGAGGTGTGGCCGTCGGCGCGAATGTCGGCCAGCACAGGAGCCAAGTCTTGCGCAAAGGCCTCGGCATTGGCGGTGACGGTGGCGCGAAGGGCGGACCCGCCTTTGCCCGCACGGCGCAGGGCGGC
>NZ_BMYJ01000018.1 GCF_014652215.1 Neogemmobacter tilapiae
CCACGAGTATGGCACATCGCGATGCCGTCAGGGTGAGAGCGGCATCCACCCCATCTCCAGTCTACCTTATTGATTTTAATATACTTATGCGTCGCTTCCCCGGCTGCACTTCTGGCGCATCCGCGACCGAACTACGTCGCGAAGACGACAATCATCTAGTGGCACTATCTTCGGCTGTTCCAGCGTGACACTCCGCCTTGACGATCTTCGGTCGAGCGCCTGACTAGCTCCCCATCTCCCTTGGACCGAACAGGATGACCGCCGCACCGAAGAGGCAGATCCCCCCGCCTGTCAGGTCCCAGGCGTCCGGCCGCTGCTTTTCGACCATCCAGAGCCAGAGGAGCGATGCGGCGATCTAGACCCCGCCGTAGGCCGCATAGGCGCGCCCGGCGAAGTCGGATGGGGCGAGCGCGAGCAGCCATGCGAAGGCGGCGAGGCTCGCGACTCCGGGGACAAGCCAGATGGCGCTCGCCCCCTGCCGCATCCAGGCCCAGACCGCGAAGTAGCCCGCGATCTCGGCCAAGGCGGCGCCGGCATAGATGGCGAGTGTGCCGGGCGCGGTCACGGACTGGACTCGCTCTCCGGATGGCGGTGGTCGGTGGAGCAGAGGGAATGGTCGCCCAGCACCTCGATCACCCGGCAATCGGCAATCTTGCCGCCCGCGCATTGCACGACCATCCGCTCCAGTTCGGCCTTCAGCGCCGTCAGCCGCGCGAGGCGGCGCTCCACCTCGGCAAGCTGCGCGCGCGCGATGGCGTCGGCTGCGACGCAAGGCTGTTCGGGATTGTCCGAGAGGCTGAGAAGGTCACGGATCGCCTCGAGCGTGAAGCCAAGGTCCCGTGCGTGGCGGATGAAGGCAAGCCGCTCCAACGCCTTGCGTCCGTAGAGCCGCTGGTTGCCGGCGCTACGCCCGGCCTCCGGCAGAAGCCCGATCTGTTCGTAGTAGCGGATGGTCGGAACCTTCACTCCGGCCTGCGCCCCGATTTTTCCGATGGTCAACATCAGATTCCCCTTGAAGCTATAGTTGCTAGAGACATTAGCTTCCCGACTCGATGAAGACAATCGCCCCGCTGGGGCCGAGGATTGACGATGGCCGAAGCACGAAACGAAACCGCTTGCGACTGGACCGTGAAGGGCATGGATTGCGGATCCTGCGCCACCAAGATCAAGGATGCGGTGTCGCGCCTGCCGGGAGTGAGCGGTGTCGAGGTCGCCATCATGTCGGAACGTCTCCGTCTGACCCTCGACGAGGCGCAAACCGGGCGGGACAGAATCGAGAGCGCCGTTCGTGCGCTCGGCTATGAGATCGCGCCACGGGCAGCATCGGCGAGGAAGGACTTTGTGCTGCCCGCGACGCCGACGGCAGGGGCGCCTGGCGAGAGGGATGGCGGGGCAGATCAATCGGGCCACGACCATGACGGTCATGACCATGCGACGCACGGGAAGGTTTCGCTGCGTGACGACTCGGGCCATGGCAGCCCGGGCCATGTCCACGACGACCCCGCCGACCGGGGCAAGCACTGGTACCAGACCGGAAAGGGCAAGCTGGTCATCTTCACGGCAGTCCTGCTCGGCGCGGCCTGGATCGTCGAGTTGATCGCGCCGGACATCGGCCGATGGGCTTTTGTCGCGGCCTGCCTCATCGGGGTTGCTCCGGTCGCGCGGCGCGCCTTCGCCGCGCTGCGGATGGGCCAACCCTTCACTATCGAGAGCCTGATGACGATCGCCGCCGTCGGCGCGCTGTTCATCGACGCGGCGGAAGAGGCAGCGCTGGTCGTGTTCCTCTTCGCGGTCGGCGAGGTGCTTGAAGGTGTGGCGGCGGGCAAGGCGCGCGACGGCATCCGGGCCCTGGCCAAACTGGTGCCCAAGACGGCGCTCCTCGAAGTGAACGGCACCACGCGCGAGGTTCCTGCGGCGAGCCTGGCCATTGGCCAGACCGTCCTGGTACGCCCGGGCGACCGCATCCCGGCGGACGGCGAGATCGTCGAGGGCACCTCGGGCGTCGATGAAAGCCCGGTCACCGGCGAAAGCGTGCCGAGGACGCGCGGACCCGGGGATGCGGTGTTTGCCGGGGCAATCAATACCGAAGCGGCCCTCCGCGTTGCGGTGACAAAAGGGGCCGAGGACAACACCATCGCGCGGATCATCCGGCTGGTCGAGGAAGCCGAGGAGGCGCGCGCGCCGACGGAACGCTTCATCGACAGGTTCAGCCGCTGGTACATGCCGGCCATCGTTGCCGTCGCGGCGCTGGTCGTGCTTGTGCCGCCACTGGCCTTCGGCCAACCCTGGGATACCTGGGTCTATCGTGGCCTGGCGCTGCTTCTGATCGGCTGCCCCTGCGCGCTGGTGATCTCGGTTCCGGCCTCGATCGCCTCGGCGCTGTCCTCCGGTGCGCGACGTGGGCTGCTGATGAAAGGCGGCGCGGTGATCGAGGCGGCGTCCAAGATCGGCTGGGTCGCCTTCGACAAGACCGGCACCCTGACGCATGGCCGGCCGCAGGTGACCGATGTAGTGCCCTTCGGCAAGACGACTGAGGCCGAGCTTCTGGCTGTCGCCGCGGGCGTCGAGACGGGGTCGAGCCACCCGTTGGCGGTCGCCATCCTGAACCGTGCGAAGGACGCGGGCGTCGCGCCGCTCGCCGCCAGCGACGCCAAGGCGCTGATGGGCAAGGGCGTCGTGGCGACGGTCGACGGCGCCCCGGCCTGGGTCGCCTCGCCCCGCTACGCCATGGACAACGGCGGTCTTGACGGGCTTGGACTGCGCCAGGCGACGATCTTCGAAGAGGAGGGCAAGACCGCCGTCGCGGTGTTCCGCGCGAATTCGCCGCTCGGCCTGATCGCGATGCGCGACGAGCCGCGGGCGGATGCGAAGGATGCCGTGCGCCAGCTGACCGCGATGGGCCTGACACCCGTCATCCTGACCGGCGACAACCCGCGGACGGCGGCGGCGATCGCGGGCGGCCTTGGCCTGAAGTTCGAGGCCGACATGCTTCCCGAGGACAAGCTCGCCTATATCCGCGAGATCGGGGCGAAGGACGGCGTCATGATGATCGGTGACGGCATCAACGATGCGCCCGCCCTGAAGCAGGCGTCGGTCGGCGTCGCCATGGGATCGGGCACCGATGTGGCGCTGGAAACCGCCGATGCGGCGATCCTGCGCGACCGCGTGACCGACATTCCCGCAACCATCCGCCTCTCGCGCGCGGCCATGGCCAACATCCGTCAGAACGTCACCATCGCGCTGGGGCTGAAGGCGGTGTTCCTCGTCACCTCGGTCCTCGGCCTGACGGGCCTCTGGATCGCGATCCTGGCCGATACGGGTGCGACGGTGCTGGTGACGCTGAACGCGCTGCGTCTCTTGCGGTTCAACCCCGAGCGCGAGGCGTGAGGCGATGATGTCGGCTTTCGGCTGGGCCGCGCTGGCCCTTCTCTTCGGCTATCTGGCACTGTTCCTTTGGGGGACCACGGCGGCGACGCAGGCGGCGGGCAGGCCGGTCTGGCTGTTCGGGCAGGCAAGGCGACGCGAGCGGCTGGCCGCCTTCGGGTTTCGTGCGGCCTTCGTGCTTGCCTTCTTCGGGCCGCTTCTCTGGCTGGCATTGCCTGTGCTCCACAAGGCCGATCCGCTCTGGACCGAAGGCCGGGCGGTTGCCGCCGGGTTGATCGGTGTCTTCCTCGCGGGCGTGGGGGCGATGGTCGCCTTTGCGGCGCAGATGTCGATGGGCGCCTCCTGGCGTGTGGGGGTCGTGCCCGGCGCGACGGGCGCCCTCGTCACGGGCGGGCTCTACCGCTACAGCCGGAACCCCACCTTCGTGGGGCAGTTCGCCTTGCTGGCCGGTGTCGCGCTCGCGGTGTCATCGCTGCCCACTGTCGTCGCGCCGCTCGTCTTCCTGTGGTCGACTGTCACACAGGTGCGCGCGGAGGAGACGGCCCTGCGGGCGGCACTCGGGGCGGACTACGACCGCTACACCGCCGCGGTGCCGCGCTGGATCGGGCTGCGCCATGGAACCGCTCCATGACCCGACCTGCGAATGTAGTGCTGGCCACGGTTCTGCTCGACCAGACGATCATCCGCTCTGCGGTGAGTGACAAGAGTTATGTCTGGAAGGGCGGCAATGAGGTTGGCTATGAAAAGGCCGAAGGCGCCGAAGCTGTTACCGGTGAACGCCGCCAATAAACGCTCCACGCCATTATTCGGTCAATCCGCCCGGCGTCCGGCCTGTCAGACGGGACGTCCCATCCCTCAGACACGGGCGCAAAAGAGTGCTGGAGCGGCGCAGAAGGACCGGGCCACCTCTACGCGTGGCCTAATCCAAGGACCGAACATGCGACTTGCTTTTATTCTCGGCGCGGCCCTGCCGCTTACTGCCTGTGTGGCCTCGGGCGCGGGCACCGGCGCCGTCACCTCTCCCACCGGTCGGCCCGAAGGCCCGGCGCGGGTGGAGTTCATCACCAACGGCGGCGCAACCGCCCAGATGATCGTAACCCTGCCCGATGGCGAGGTCTTTCGCGGCCCCGCCGTTTCAGGCCAGCGCCAAAGCCAGCCGGGCGTCGGCTTCGGGCCGGGCACCAAGGACATCTTCGTCACCGCGCCGGGGCGCGAATGGACGGGCGAGATCCTTGCGGTGCTGCGCTCAGGCCGTGGCCAGACGATGGACTGCGCCTTGCGCGAAAAGCGCACCGGTCTTGGCCTCGAAGGCGGGGCTGTGGGCAGTTGCACCGTCTCGGACGGGCGGCGCGTACAGATCGACCTGTGAGGCCGGCCCATGATCCGCACTTCCGTCAGCCTTCTGGCCCTTCTCATCGCCATGCCTGCCATGGCCGACACGTTTGTCTTTGGTGACAGTTCGGTGGAACAGGGCAACCTCTATGCCCGGCCGGGCTTTGACCGGACCGGCAGCCCCTATTACGCCCCCGACGGCTTCAGCCGCGAATCCAACGGCCCCGTCTGGATCGAGCACCTCGTTCCCGGTATCGCGCCGTCCGCCGGGGCCGGCGCGGGAGCCCACGACATCAACTTTGCCTATTCGGGCGCGACCTCGGGCGATGACAACATCGCCGGGCCGGTCGCCGGCACCGGGTTCGACGCGCAGATCGACGATTTCGCATCGCGCGGACTGCGCGGCAAGGCGGGCGATCTGTTCTTCGTCGCTATCGGCACCAATGACTTCATCCGCGACCTAGGCATCCGCGATCTGCGCGCGACCTCGGCCGAGGTGATCGGCAACAACGGCGCGGGACTTGACCGGCTGTCCGGCTACGGGGCCGAGCGGGTGCTGGTCGAGGATGTGCCGAACTTCCACCTTGCCCCAGCCTTCGCGGGCCTCGTCCCGCCCGAAGATCAGGACGAATTCGACGCGATCATGCGGGCGGTCCTTGACGAGCACCGCGCCGAGCAGATCGAAGCCCTGCGCGACCAGGCGGACCGGACTGGCACCGACCTCGTCACCGTCAAGGTGAGCAAGCTGTTTGACCATGTCCTTGCCCATGCCGCAGAGCTTGGCTTCGCAAACGTGACTGACGCCTGCTATGACGAGGCGGCAGGAACGCTCTGCTCCACCGACAAGGCGGTGCAGAACAGCTATCTGTTCTTCGACGGTCTGCACCTGACCGAGGCCGGCCAGCGCATCCAGGCCGACTATTACCGCGCGCTTCTGGGGCAACTAAACGGCTCTGCCCACGACCTGCCCGAGGGCATGGCCCGCTTCGCCCTAGGCACGATGGACCAGCTGGCGGCCCGAAGCCGTGATGCCCGCTTCGCGGCCTGGGCCGGCCCGGTTCCGCAGCAGGGCCTCAGCTTCTCCGCCGACGCGGGTGTTGGGTCGGACAGTGGCAGCTTTGCGGGGCTCGGGGTTGGCTGGTCGGATGGTGTTGACTGGACCTTCCGCTTCGATGGCGCGCGACAGGGTGGCAGCATCGCTGGAGTGCCGGGGTCATCGGACTTCGACGGCTGGTCGGTCGTCCTGTCGGGCGAGCGGCGCTGGGGCGATTTCCGACTGGGCGCGAGTGTGGGCAGGCTGAGCGGCAGCGCGACAGGCTTCCGCACCATGCCGGTCGCCCTGATGCGCGCCGACCATGACGCCGATGTCGATGGTCAGTTCGCGGAAATCGCCGCCGGCTATGTGGTTGATCGCGGCGCCTTGACGATCCAGCCCGCAGGTTGGCTGCGATGGTCGGAGGTCAACGTCGGCCGCTTCACCGAACGCGGCGACACCGGGCTGGAGATGGCGTTCGACGGGCTGTCGACCTCGGGCGTCGTGGCCGGTCTGGGTGTAGACCTGCGCTATGCCGCGACGGACCGCATCACCCCATGGCTGAGCGTGAGCTGGGAAGAAGCCATCTCGGGCTTTGACGGCACGCTGACCGGACGCCTGGTCGACAACTCGGCTGGCGACATCGCACGGGCCTATGGCCTTGGGGGCGGTGCTGGCGAGCTGCGCCTTGGCGCGGACATCGAACTTGGCCAAGGGGCCACACTTGGTCTGGCGGGCTGGGCCAACACCGACAGCGACGCGGGCGCCTATGCCCGTGTCGGCTGGCGCTTCTAGGGGAGGCCGGGCCTTGCAACGGCCTCACATAAATGGGAAACTCTGCCTCGCACTCCTGTCAGTGAGGCGTTGGTTGGATGTCGTGGCAGCCCTGCTTCTGGTCGGGCTCGGTCAGGGGTTGCTTCTGGCCGGGCTTCTCTTGCTGCGCCGCGATCTGCGCGGCGCCTCGACGCTGTTCCTGGCCGGGCTGATCGCGGCGGTCACCCTGTCGGGTCTGGAAGACGCGGCGCTGCGCTTCGGTTGGCTGGCGACAGGCCCGGCGCTGGCCGGGATGACCCTGCCGCTTCTGCCCTTCATCGGCCCCTGCCTCAGAGGCCATTGCGAGGCTGTGCTCGATGCCGATTGGCGTCTGGACCGCCGCTACTGGCCATGGGCGGTCTCGACCGGGATCGGCGTGGTCTTCGCGCTCCTGTTCCTTGCCCAGCCGGCCGAGCTGCGGCTTGCGATCCTCGCCGACACGGCCGAGCCCGAGGATGCCGGCGCGGCGCTGGCGGTGCTGGTCTTGCTGGTCGTCTATCTGGTCACCGCGCTGTCCGTGGCCGTTGCCCTTGTCACCAGCTACCGCGATCTGCGCGGCCGCACCCTGAGCGTCGAGATCAACGACCCTCTCGCCGCACGCCTCGTCTGGCTGCGCGGGCTGATCGCCCTGTCCGGTCTGGCCTGGCTCGGCTACGCCGCGAGCCTGCTGGCCGGGCTCGTCCCCGGCCTTCCGGCGGCCACGGTGCAGTCGGTCTCGTCGGTTGTCCAAGTCGCATCGCTTTACGGCATCGGGCTCTTGGGTCTTGTGCAGCCGGACCGCATGCTGCCGCCGCCGGGGCAGATGGTGGCGGCGGTGCTGGCCCCGGTGACCGGGAAATACGGCCGCTCGGCGCTGGCGCCCGAGGACCGCGCGCGCCTTGCGCAGGCGATCGAGCGGGCGATGCAGCGCGAAAGGCTCTACCGCGACCCGATGCTCAGCCTGCCGCGGCTGGCCTCTGCCGTGGGATCGAACGCCAATGACGTGAGCCAGGTGCTGAACGCGCATTTCGGGATGGGCTATCACGACTACGTCGCGCGGCTGCGCGTGGCCGAGGCGCAGCGGATCCTGAACGACCCCGACCGGACGGAAACCTTGCTGGAAATCCTGCTTGAGGTCGGCTTCAACTCCAAGTCGGTGTTCAACGCCGCCTTCAAGCGCGAGACCGGGCTGACGCCGTCCGAATTCCGCCGCCGCGCGCTGGCGACGCATGCTTCGGACGGGGCCGCATGAAGACCGGCCCTGTCAAGGCGTGCAGGTCAGAATGGCTCGGCTGGCCAGGCACTCGGCAAATCAGAGCACCTTGAAGCGACCCGGCCACAAGCACGACGAGGGAACCATGAAGATCCTGTCCATCCTCGCACACCCCCGGTCTGACAGCTTCTGTCATGCGGTCTCGGAAAGGGCGCGCGCGGCCCTTGCCGCAGCGGGGCACGAGATCGCTCACCACGATCTTTACGCGGAACGTTTCGATCCCTGCCTTTCCGCAGACGAAGCCTATACCGTGGGAGACACGCTGGAGGGCGCCATTTCCCGCGCGGTCGACCCCGTCGTCGCCAGACACCGCGCAGAAATCTCGACGGCAGACGGGCTTCTTGTGGTTCATCCGAACTGGTGGGGAAAGCCGCCCGCCATCCTTGCCGGCTGGCTGGACCGGGTCTTGGTGCCCGGGGTGGCCTATCGGCTGGCTGCCGCGGACGGATTGCCCGAGGGGCTTCTTTCTGTCCGGCGGGCGCTCATCCTCAACACCTCGGACACGCCCGCCGAACGGGAACAGGCCGATTTCGGCGACCCCCTCGATTTGATCTGGCGTAACTGTGTTCTGCCCTTCTGCGGTGTCACCGCCAGCCAGCGGCGCGTCTTCCGGCCCGTGGCCGGCAGTCCGGACGCGAAAAGGGAGGAATGGCTCCACGAGACAGAAGCTTTGTGCCGCACCTTCTATGTATGAGGCAGAACCGATGCTGATTAACTTTCAAAATCTGCGGGCCTGTCTGCGGCGTCGGCATTCAACGCTTTTGCCGATTGTCCTGTGGGCCGGGGTCATGCTGACGGTCTTCCCGGCTTTCGGACAGGGCAGTCTGCCGGAAAGGCCGGATCCCGCAGCCATCGCCGCCCATGTGCGCGAGGCGCTGGCCCGCGACCGGGTGCCGGGTGCCTCGGTGGCGGTGATCTGGGAAGACGAGGTCCTCTTGCTGGACGGCTTCGGCATGGATGGCGACGACCAACCCGTGACGCCGGACACGGGCTTTCGTCTGGGGTCCATGAGCAAGGCCTTCACCGCGCTGGCCGTGATGCGCGCGGTCGAAGCGGGCGTGCTGTCACTGGATGCGACTGTCCAGTCTGTCCTGACCGACTTCACGCTGGCCGATCCCGAGGCCGCCGGGCAGATCACCCTGCGCCAACTTTTGGCTCAGACCAGCGGCATTCCCCGCACCGCGCCGCGCGGCGCCGTGGATGCGCCGCTCGCCGCTCATGTGGCGGCTCTGGCGCGGGCAGAACCAGCGGCGCGACCAGGCGAGCGGCACATCTACGCCAGCCCGAACTACCTCGTGGCCGCCCGCATGCTCGAGGTGGCCGAAGGCCGTCCCTTCGCGGATCTCCTGCGGGATACCGCCCTCATTCCCCTCGGGCTGACCGATACCCATGTTGCCGCCGCCGATGGCCACCTCGCACCCGGCCACCGCTACTGGTTCGGTTTCCCCTTTCCAGCCGAGCTGCCCGAGGAACCGGGGCGCCTCGCCACGGCGAGCCTGATCTCTTCCGCCGCTGATATGGCGCGCTTCCTGCGCTTTCAGCTGGGCGAAGGATCGTGGGAAGGGCAGCGCCTGCTGTCCCCCGCCGCGATGGCCGAGATGCACCAGGGCACCGTCGAGGGCGACGGCTTTCGCTACGCCATGGGCTGGCGCGACGGCCGGATTGCGGGGACCCGCGCGCTGCATCACGGCGGCATCCTTCCCGACTTTCGCGGCAAGATGATCCTGTTGCCCGATCTGGGTGCGGCTGTCGTCGTCCTCACCAATGCCTCGACCCTGATGCCGCTGCCCGCCCAGCCGACAAGCCATCTGTTGGCGGACGAGATCGCCGGCTACCTCGCGGGCGAACCCCTTGCCTCTGGCACCCTGTCCTTCGGCACCGTGGTACTTGCGGTCTGGGCCGGCCTGGCTCTCTTGCTTGCCAGCCAGGTCAGGTCGCTTTGGTCGCGGCCAAGCGAGACGGTCGGCGCCAGGCGAAGACTTTCAGGCCCAATCCTTGACCTGGCGGTGGCGGCTAGTCTGGTCGCCGGACCGCCCCTCCTGATCGGCCTGTCCTGGCCGGACTTGTGGGCTGGAAGCCCGGATCTGGTCATCTGGTCAGGTCTAATGGTGTGCCTTGTCTCCGGTTTTGGGGTTCTCGAACTGTGGCGGTTCTTTTCACAACGGCGCAACGATCAGAAGTCCGTCTCAAAGTAGATCCCGGCACAGTCGTAGACGACCGCTGCCGCTGTCGCGCCGGTGTTCAGGAACAGCCGCGGCGACAGGAACTGCGTCGCGGCGGGCAGGTCGGCGGTGATTTCCTGTTCGAAGATCGCGCCCGACACCTCGTCGACCACCCGCACCCAGACCGAGCTGCCGTTCGGCGGTGCAGCGATGAACAGGGTCAGCACCCCGCCCGTTGCCACGGCAATGCTCGCCCTCGATGCCGGTCAGTGTTGTTGCTCCGGTGCCGTCTCTTCGCGCGAACTGCAAGCGATTATGCGTCGCGCGCTGGAAGTGCGAAGGCATGAAAAACAAAGCGAATATTCAAATGTTCTTGGACATAGTGCCGATCCTCCCCACCAATCCCACCACATTGGACACCTGCCACTTGCCCCCGCGCCTTGTCTGGATGCCGCGCTTGGTGAGTTCCGCGGCGATGGCGCGGAGGGAGGTGTGCCCCTCGGCGCGAATGTCGGCGAGGACGGGGGCCAGGTCTTGGGCGAAGGCTTGGGCGTTGGCGGTGACGGTGGCGCGAAGGGCGGACCCGCCTTTGCCCGCACGGCGCAGGGCGGC
>NZ_BMYJ01000019.1 GCF_014652215.1 Neogemmobacter tilapiae
TCAGAGGTGGGTCAAATCTCGATGGAAAACCCGGGTCACTTCTCAGTGGAAATCAACACTCCTGTCCGATATCCGCGGAAGGCTTTCTCTAGCCGATCGAGTTTCCCAGTCAAATTGTACCACGGGCTACACTCGGCATGCTGCGACGCAACATAATAGACGCCATTCAGCGCGCGATTTACTTGAGAAAAATGAGATGGGCTATAGCGATTTAGTACAGAGAAGCCCCAAATAGACTGCTCTACCATGAACAGCAAAATTCCTCTCGTCCGATGGTCAGGCCAATTCTGCGCCTTCTCCCAAAGAAGGCTCATCGACTGAGCCGCACGCGGCAAGAAAAAATGATGGACATTTGAAAAGCCCTTCGGGGCTATTCGTGAGCCATGATACATCTGTTCGATTGGGAATCGAACAGTTGGCATATGTGAAGGCAGCGAAAGCCTCTCGACTTTTGCAAGAACGTCAAGATCATGCTGATCAAGCTGCTTCTGATACTTTTTGGCACCAATTGAGTAGGTTATAAATGATGGCTTGAATTTGACCTTTTGCCATGGGGTGTTCGTCGCTGGATCGATGCGCGTTTCCATAACGCGATCAAGCCTATCCTTGTTCAGATTTGCTCCACAGTGCGGACAAGGAAAGGAGTCGCGGGTCCGATTGTCTTCGTCCAAGGCTTCATCAATGAAGTTCACTTCGCCGGCACACTCCGGACAGGTGAAGATCTCACTCCAAACAGTGAACTCAATCCTGCCCTTCGTCTTGCCGTCAGAATGCAGCGTCTCGTACATCCAACCGATCTCGCGCTCAACGTCGCGCAGTAGTTGTTTTCCCGCCTTGGCAAAGGCATCGACATCAAAGGGAAGGTTGTAGTTGGCACTGATAAACGTTGCGGCTGGAGAAAGGTCGTTCAGCACAGCTCGCCGTGCGCCCCATTTTGGGGGTGACATGCCTGCCTTCTTCCACTCCATTTCCAGCTTTTGTCGATAGACTGCGGGCGCTGAGCCACACCACTGCGCCGCAACACCGGTCATCCCAGAGCCAGAGAAGCCATCCAGTACAACGTCTCCTGGTTCCGTGTAGTGAAGGATCGACGGCACGATGGCCAGGTGTGGCACCTTGGTATGGTAGGAATGCGCCTTGTAGATCGGGTCGGTCTTCCCTTCGGACACATCAATCGCCATCGGCTCGCGCGCATACTTCTCGGCTGGATCGTAGGGCCGCCCATAATGCGTCACGAACTCCGCCAGCCAAGGGTTCGGACAAGCGGTGTAGTAGGGCGGATCCGACATCGCGAGGATCGCCTCGTCGGTTCCTTTGGGAAACCCTTCCTGAGCCCGGAAGGCAGAATCCTTAAGCTTCTCAGCCAGCAGCGCCAAGAAGTGCTCTCGCCGATCATCCTCGCTCTGGAAGGTCATGCCGAGGCATTCCACTTCGCTTGGCTGGTTCGTGCCGGATTTTGGGCTCAGAAGGTCATTCATCGGGGTCACCTTTACGCGGCGTCTAGCTTCGCGCGAATGTTGGGGTAAGAGTACGGCGTGTCGTTTTTGCCACCATGCTGAGCGGTCATCTCGTCGACAAAGCGTTGCCAATGGTCTCGCGATGCCGGAAAGGCCGCTGAAGCGAGCTTGAAGACCTCCAGCAGGACATCCGCCGTCCCTGAAGCGTAGGAAATCTGACTGTTGCCTAGCACCGCATCGAGCAAACGGGCTATGTCATCTGCCCCAAAATGCGGAGCGAGCGGGATCACGACCGTCTGCCCAAGCTTCTCTGCATCGCGATAGCTGCCGGCGGTTGCGTAGATGTCGATACCGAACGGCACGAACTCCCGGCAGGGATTGTCGGACAAGAGCTGTATGCGCTCGGGCGCCGCGAAGCTCGTGAACTTTGCCAACAGCGTGTCGGCCAACTCAGGAATCGCGAACGCATCGAAGACCAGATGTTCCTTCAAGCCCTCGATCGAACACTGCTCGATGAGGCGTACGAGACGCAGCTTGACGGGATCGGTTAGCCAGCCCCAAAGCTGCGGCTCGGCTCCGATGAAGGTGCAGATGTTCAGAAGCCGACCATCACCTACGCCGTCAAAGAACTGACCAACAAACGGGTGGGCGATCTCTTCAAAGATACGCGTCTTCTTTGCGGCGACTTCGCTGAGCGTCCATGCAAGTTGGCGCTTCTTTCTGAGCAGTTCCTCTTCACCTTCTAGGAATGGCGCCTTGAGCAGAACCTTGATCAGGTTCGCCACCAAGGCATCTTTGGAGCGGTTCAGGTATTTGGCCGATACGAAGGTCCTGATGCTGCCCTCGGTCGACGGAAACGATGGACTGAGGACGTCTGCCTTAAAGCGATTGAGTGCGCTCTTTCCTTGAAGCGGCGCGTGAACCAGCAAGCACTGTAGAGCGTGAACAAGATGCGATCTGACGAGGTCAGGAGACGGTTGAAATAGCTCATCCTCGGTGATGAATGCCGGGTGGGCGCAAAGGTGGCGATCTTCTTGGATCCGCCGGAGCGTTTCAAACTCATGCGGTGTGACGAGCTGCAGATCGTCCTTGGCCGTATCGAGTAGCTCACGCTCCAGTGCCTGCATCTGCACGATGTTCTTGTACTCGATCGCATTGTCGAGCTTTCCAATGAACGCAATGGAAGCCGCGTCTCCCTGACTAGCCAGCTCCCGAGCCTTGGAGAACACATCGTGCACGACCGCGATCCACACGGACATGATTGCTGAGCGGAGAGCTCCTCCGCGATATGCAGTGATCGCTTCCTCGACCAGTCGACGAGACTCCCGGTCCCGAACCGCTAGCGCGAGAACATCAATGTCTGTGACAGCTTGGATGGACATGGACATCACTCCACCACGAAGCGCAGCTTGGTGGTGTCCTTGCCCTTGCAGCGGTCGTTCAAGAAGGACTCGAAGCGCTTGCGCAGGTCCTCGGGTGTTGCCGGGGAACCGCCTTTCAGGAGTGCCTGTCTGATGTCCGAGCTGCTGACGTTGATCTTTTCAAGCCCAGACAGGGCCTCCTGAACTGCCGCAACAAACTCAAGCGTCACCGGATCAGGCAGGCTCTTGGACGAGATGAACCCATCGACGAGGCTGCGGGCGGCAGGCTTCAGGAGATCGAAGTTCTCCTGGATGATCAGGTCGTCGAGGTTGTCGAGCAGGGTCTGCGTCCAGCCGTCGAACAGCCTGTCGAGTTCGTCATTGAGCTGTTTCAGGACGTTAGCAGCCGGAAGCAGCTCGCCTTGTTCGTTCGCCGGGCGGAAGCCGCAGTGCGGGCAGACGGGACTGGCCGAAAGCTCAGATTCCACGAGCGATGCGCAGCTCTTCAGTTTGTCCAGCTTCTCCTCGAAGGTCGTCAGCTGGCTGGTCGGCATCAAGGAGACGCCAGTCAACGCACGCATGGCGATGAGCCGCGGATCCTTGCGCAGCGCGGTTTTCGTCTTGTCTTCCGAGACCCCGAGGCGCGCTTTACTGTGCAGCCCGACATAGGCCGTAATATAATCCTTCTTCAGCTTGGCCAGCATCTGCCGGTACTCTGCCGCATGCTGCGCGGTCCTATCTGTCGCGAGCTTGTCGAGGGCCTGTTTACGAGCCTCCTGCGCTTGTCGCACCCAGGCATGATCTGCCGACAGAACCATTTCGGCTTGTGACAGATAGCTGGCCGTGGTGCCAAGCTCGGCCACCAACTCCAGCATGCCGTCGACCGCTTGCAGAACCTCGAGGTTCTTTTTCTGGGCCGCGATATCGTCCGAGCCGATGCGAAGGTTCTTGAGCTTGCCGACCGTGTTGTAGGGCGCCAAGCTCTCCGAGAAGGCCTTGAGCGCATCAAGTTTGGTGCGCCAGTCCCGGATCTCTTCTTCCCGGAGCAGCGGCTGACCCCAGAAACTCAGCCGACCAGGCATGTCCGTGGCTGCGCTGAGCACGCGCCGCGTCAGCTTCCCGACCTCCTCCTGGAGCAACTTGACAGGCTCGTCCGAGCCCTGCGTTGCCTGCTGAGCGAGCCCGGGCGGCAAGCCCAACATTTCGAACAGTGAGCGGAGGACCGCGACGTTGATTTCTCTCGGCGTCTCGACATGCTTGAACTGCTTCAGCTCGTCGAGCGGCCTTTCCGCGAGGAGCGTGATCTTGCCGGAATCGATCTTGTCGCCGGTTATCGCTAGCACGACATCGCCGGCATAGACCAGCCCGCCCAGAACGGTGACCAGCAGATCGGGCTCCAGGCGAAACTTGATCGGCGCGAAAAACTCAACGTCGGTATCTCCGCTGACCAGCTCACCACGATTGAGCACTTGGCCATGCCCTTTGGCCTTCAGGCGAGCCAAGATGTCCTGCGCATAGCGGGACCGTGTGGGTTCGATGCGGTCTCCGTCCAGCATCTCGATGCCGTCGAGGATAACCACCGCGTCTTTGGTTCGGTTTCCTCCTGCGAGTGCGCGTAGCGCGTTGCCGACAAGCTGCTTCCGGTTCGCCTCGGTGACGAGCGCAGAAAACGTCGGATATTCAGGCGCAATCTCGGCAAACTGGTTGTTCAGCGCGAGACCGGAGATGACGTTCACGACGTCGCGGAAATTGATCCGCTCTTCCGGGCCAAGACGCGCTTTTTCGCGCAGAGAGACACCCTTGGTCCACTCCTGTAGCGCCTTGGACTTACCCTGATAGGTCACCTCAAAGGCCGACATCTGCTTTTCTTGCAGCCACTTGCTCATGTCGCGCAGAGCATCCTTGGCCTTGTCGAGATAGACTGACTTCGCTCCACCGCTGGCAGTTGAGGCCAGGTCCTGCGCCGCTGCGTAGAAAGACAAATGGCGCCGGAAAGCATCATCGGGGTTCTTCAGCCGGAAGAACACCTCATCTGCTTTTTGGTCGTCGCGGAAGCGCGGCGGCTCAAAGGGCTGGATGAAGTAGATGTAGAAATCCCGCTCCGGCTGCGCCGTCGGTCGGTCGTTTGGGGCACCGAAGAACAAGTAGCCATTGCGCTCAACGCGGCGATCCTGCCACTCGATCTGGTACTGCCAGATCTGGTGCCCTGTCACGTAGGACGTCTCGTCAGTCCGCTCCATAAGCTGTCGGATGGCACTGTAATAGGCGCGATCCAGGGCGTCATTGGATAGCGCGTCCGCGCGTTTCTCGACCTGCGCGTCGTAGTCCACGTCCTTTTTGAGGTCGAGGAAGTACTGCTCGGTGTCCGCAGCCTTGGAGATGAACTGTCCATTGACGGTCCGGATTGTTTCTCGCAAGACGGTCTGGACAAGCGAAAGCAGATCGGCATCAGGATCGCCGCCCATGTCTTCGATACCAGGCTGGTAGAGGCAAAGCGTATCGCGCAACTCCTCGGCTGTGGGACCAACAGGGACATAGATGTCGCCACCCGTTGTCAGACGGTGGACAGCCAGACCATCGATAATCCTCAGCGCCATGGGTCGGTATTGTGGCCGCGTGAACGCTTTGCGAACGCGCTCCGACAGCACCTCGGACACCTTCAGAACCGGACCGATATTCGGATCGGCTTTCAGCACACCATTGGAAACGACCGTCTCCCAAAACTTGTCATAGCCAATGAGCCCCGGCCGATCCCGAGGCACTTCATCCTTCAGAACAGCCTGGATCTGGTCCCGCAAGGTGACCAGCGCACCGCGCTTTTCCGTGAAGACGAGCCGTTCGAATGTCCCGATGTAATCCGGGTGCACCGGGAAAAGCCGAACATATTCGTCCATGCGCTCGTTCATGGACCCGTAGAACTTGGCAAAGGGTGTCAGGTAGGTACGGATCTTGTCTTGCTGGTCTGCAGTCTTCTTGAGCAGCCGCTCGGCAACAACGAAGCTGACATCCTGGCGCGCGAGAAGCACCTGCGTGAAGCGGTCCTTGACGCGCCGTAGGCTGTCTGAGACATGCTGGAAGCGGCCGCTGTCGAAGATTGCCTCCTGAACGCCCGCGACGAAACGGAAGCGGAGATGCTTCGTGACCTCGCCAATCTCACGCAGGAACGACAGGTCGAGCACAAGGTCATGGTCACGGCGGGATCGCAGGTATTCGAGGAACTCGTCGACCACGAGAAGAACGCCATGGTCCGGATGCTTCTCTGAGAACGCGGCCATCATCTCCTCAAAAGAGGCTTTGTTGTTGACCACCTTGTCAGCTGGCGGAAAGGCGTAGGTCACCCCGTGCCTTTCGAGGAACCTCTCGAGTTGCTGGGTAATGATGTCCCGGAGAGACATCTGGCTGGACACCTCGATCCGGTGCACCTTGAACTTGCCCGCAATCGCGATGGCTGCTGCGGCCACCTTCGGATGCCGGATCATATCCATATAAGCCGCATCTTCTGCCACGAGCGACAGCACGGACATTAGGTGAGACTTACCAGTCCCGTAATTGCCGACGACCAGAACGCCCTTGTGATCCACGCTCTCGTCAAACGAGAGCTGTGGGATCATCTGGTTCGCGATGCGTTCGGCCATGTCGTCAGAAATGACGTAGGTAGAAATCAGCTTCCTAGCTTCTTCAGGCCGGTTGGCATCGAGAAGCTGAATGACAGACTCGATCTGCTCGAACTGAATGAGATCGCCATAATGCATGGGCATACCCGTTTCCTCTCAACGTACTTCAAATAGGATTGTGCCGTCGGGGCTATGATCCTGATGTTCTGGATGGCCCGACACGGCGTAGGACAGGCGGTTCTCGCGCAGCTCGCCCGGCCAAGCCGCAACCACTGGCCGGACACGGGCCTGAGCCCTCAAGACATCGAGCGGGCTGACCCGGAGTGCTCTGTCAAACAGGAGCTCAATGTTGTCGACCAAGAGCAGACCATGACCGGCCACCGTATCTGCCAAGTTCTTGCACAGCTCTGAAACCTGCAGGTGTCGGCGAGTCCGTGGAAGACCCAACAAATCCCTTCCGAGGGCAAGACCGGCGTTCAAAACTGGTATCTTCATGCGATCTGATAGCTGACTGTTGATTTCCACTGAGAAGTGACCCGGGTTTTCCATCGAGATTTGACCCACCTCTGA
>NZ_BMYJ01000020.1:0-2500 GCF_014652215.1 Neogemmobacter tilapiae
GGATTTGAACCTGCGGCCTTCAGGTTATGAGCCTGACGAGCTACCGGGCTGCTCCACCCCGCGGTGGTTGACATCGTCATGCGGTGTCTGGATTGAGATCGTTGAGAGGGAGCTGCGTATTCTTCTAGGTTTGGCGGTGACCTACTCTCCCACGTCTTGAGACGGAGTACCATTGGCGCGACGGCACTTAACGGCCGAGTTCGGGATGGGATCGGGTGTTTTGCGCGTGCTATGACCACCAAACCGAGGAGAATACGCGGCGTGTGGTGTTAAGCACACGCCGGACAACATCAGGATTTGTTCAAGTTAGTCTGCATTTGACGATCTGGTTTTACAGTCTTGCTGTTACCGGATCAAATCAAGCCTATCGGGCAATTAGTACCAGTCAGCTGAAAGCATTACTGCTCTTACACCTCTGGCCTATCGACGTGGTGGTCTTCCACGGCCCTCAGGGAGACCTTGTTTTGAAGGGGGCTTCCCGCTTAGATGCCTTCAGCGGTTATCCTGTCCGAACATAGCTACCCAGCACTGCCGTTGGCACGACAACTGGTCCACCAGTGGTTCGTTCACCCCGGTCCTCTCGTACTAGGGGCAACTCTTCTCAAGTCTCCTACACCCACGGCAGATAGGGACCGAACTGTCTCACGACGTTCTAAACCCAGCTCACGTACCTCTTTAAATGGCGAACAGCCATACCCTTGGGACCTGCTCCAGCCCCAGGATGAGATGAGCCGACATCGAGGTGCCAAACGATGCCGTCGATATGGACTCTTGGGCATCATCAGCCTGTTATCCCCAGCGTACCTTTTATCCGTTGAGCGATGGCCCTCCCACTTGGGACCACCGGATCACTATGACCGACTTTCGTCTCTGCTCGACTTGTCAGTCTTGCAGTCAGGCAGGCTTCTGCCATTGCACTCAACGACCGATTTCCGACCGGTCTGAGCCTACCATCGCGCGCCTCCGTTACTGTTTGGGAGGCGACCGCCCCAGTCAAACTCCCCACCATGCAGGGTCCCGGATCCGGATAACGGACCGCGGTTAGATATCAAGAAGGCGAAGGGTGGTATCTCAAGGGAGGCTCCACGAGGACTAGCGTCCCCGCTTCAAAGCCTACCACCTATCCTGCACATCACATTCCTGATACCAGTGCAAAGCTGGAGTAAAGGTGCATGGGGTCTTTCCGTCTAACCGCGGGAAGTGTGCATCTTGACACACAGTTCAATTTCGCTGAGTCCACATCAGAGACAGCGGGGAGATCGTTACGCCATTCGTGCAGGTCGGAACTTACCCGACAAGGAATTTCGCTACCTTAGGACCGTTATAGTTACGGCCGCCGTTTACTGGGACTTCAATTCAGAGCTTGCACCCCTCCTCTTAATCTTCCAGCACCGGGCAGGCGTCAGACCCTATACGTCGCCTTACGGCTTCGCAGAGCCCTGTGTTTTAAGTAAACAGTCGCCACCCCCTAGTTTGTGCCCCCTGCCCATGGTTGCCCACAGACAGGGCCTCCTTCTCGCGAACTTACGGAGGCATTTTGCCGAGTTCCTTTGATGTGGTTCTCTCAAGCGCCTTGGTATTCTCTACCAGTCCACCTGTGTCGGTTTAGGGTACGGTCTGATGGAGGGCTATTTCCAGGGACCACGCGGCTGCCAGACCAATCCGATAAGGCCTGACAACGTTAATGATCCGTCACTTCCTCCTGGCCCACGAATATTAACGTGGTTCCCATCGACTACGCCTTTCGGCCTCGCCTTAGGGGCCGGCTTACCCTGCTCAGATTAGCTTTAAGCAGGAACCCTTGGACTTTCGGCGAGAGGGTCTCTCACCCTCTTTGTCGCTACTCATGTCAACATTCTCGCTTCTGATCTCTCCACCGGATGCCTTACAGCCCGGCTTCACAGAAAGCTTCGCGTGTTCGTCACCGTCTTACGACGGTTAAAACACATGAAGCTATATCACAGAACGCTCCGCTACCACGCATATTGCTATGCATCCTAAGCTTCGGCTCGTGGTTTGAGCCCCGTTACATCTTCGCCGCAGGACAGCTTATCTAGACCAGTGAGCTGTTACGCTATCTTTAAAGGATGGCTGCTTCTAAGCCAACCTCCTGGTTGTTTTGGCCGTCCCACATGCTTTCCCACTTAACCACGAATTAGGGGCCTTAGCTGTAGGTCAGGGTTGTTTCCCTCTTCACACCGGACGTTAGCACCCGATGTGTGTCTCCCGGATAGTACTCCACGGTATTCGGAGTTTGCTTAGGCTCAGTAAGGCTGTGGGCCCCCATCACCCATGCAGTGCTCTACCCCCGTGGGTATTCGTCCGAGGCGCTACCTAAATAGCTTTCGCGGAGAACCAGCTATCTCCAGGTTTGATTAGCCTTTCACCCCTAGCCACAAGTCATCCAGACCCTTTTCAACGGGTGTTGGTTCGGACCTCCAGTTGGTGTTACCCAACCTTCATCCTGCTCATGGCTAGATCACCTGGTTTCGGGTCTGAT
>NZ_BMYJ01000021.1 GCF_014652215.1 Neogemmobacter tilapiae
CAGCGCCGTTGGGATTGCCGAGCTTGGTGCCACGGGCGCGGGCAGCGGCGAGGGCCTCCTTGGTGCGGCGCGAGATGGCCTCGCGTTCGGCTTCGGCGACAAGGGCCATGATGCCTACGGTCAGATCATTGGCTTGGGGCATATCGCAGGCGAGGAACCGGACGCCGGAGTCGCGCAGGGCCAGCAGGAAGGCCGCGTTGCGGGACAAGCGGTCCAGCTTGGCGATGACCAAAGTGGCCCCAGTCACCTTCGCCAGATGCAGCGCTTTGCCCAGTTCCGGCCGGTCGGCCTTGCGCCCACTTTCCACCTCGGTGAAGCGGCCCGCCAAGATGGCCCCTGTCTGGCGGGCGTGATCCTCGATCACCTTGCGCTGCGCCTCGAGGCCAAGACCGGATTGGCCCTGCCGGGCGGTCGAAACCCGTTCGTATGCCACCAGCCGCAAACCTTCCGCCATCCCGCCCCCTGTACACAACTGCCTAACGTTCGTTGCGCAGGAACGTACCATGGGTGCGGGCGGGGACGTAGTCAAAGTTGGTGCGGTGGCTCGCTTTATTGTTCAAGAACAGCATCTTATTGACTTGATGTGGTTCGCGTTCAGAGCGAATCTGGGTCAGCCCGAAGCCTTCGCACGCGGAGACCACCATGCTGAACCCGACTCGCCGCCCGTCTGACAAACGCAGCGCAATGGACGCCTTCATCGAACACAAGCGGGCCATCGACGCCCTGCTGGCGGAACTGGCGCAGCGCAGCGCCGACCATTTCCACACCGACCCTACGGTGATCAACTGGACCGATGTGGCAGGGCTGGCTCGATTGCGTGAGGCCCTGCAGGACGCCCGCGACAGTTCGCCGTGACGGCTAGCGTGACGCCCTGAAGTCGTGACGGCCCCAAGGTCGCACTCCTCGCCTTTCTGCCCCCCGCCCCGTGCGGGGCTGGCCCTGTAGGAGGGCATGGTGCCCTCGGGATAGCGGAGACAGACCATGGCAAAGAACAGCAAGACCGAGATTGCGGCAGAGGCGGATACAGAGACGAACAGCACAAGGGCTTCCGCAAGCGATACGCCTCCCCATACCCCGTTCCGGGCAGGCAGCAAGCTCGCCCTGCTGGTTCAGGCGCTGGAACGGGCGGAAGGGGCGACGCTGGCCGAGATGCAGGCGGCGACGGGTTGGCAGGGGCACAGTGTGCGCGGGGCCATGGCGGGATCGCTGAAGAAGCAGGGATTGCAGGTGACGAACGAGAAGACCGAGGATCGCGGCAGGGTCTGGCGACTGGTGGCGCAGAAGCTTTGATGCCCATAGAATGGCGGCTGCGGGGGTCTTTGCCTTCGCAGCCGCAAGGGGGGGTGCCGTCCACCGGACCGCCCCAGCCATTGCTGCCTGTCTCAGAGGCGTGCATCCGGGCCTGAGATCATCACCTCATTGGCCAGTGCGGGATGGTCGCGATCCTCGGGGCCAACGATCAGGCGCACCACCGTGACCGGCTCTTGTGCAGGTTCCGCCTCGCGCAGACTGACAATCCGCGACCGCGCCGCCGGGGTCAGGCCCAGTTCGGTCATGAACCGCCCCATCAGCTCCAGCTGCCGGTTGGCGATGGATAGCCAGGGCGATTGCTGGACATGGCCTGAGGGCGATTTCAACATGATCGGCGTCACCTTCAGCTTCTCCTCCGCCTCGACCCAACGGCCCCAGCACTGGCAATAGGCCGCCATCGCCGCCCGATCGACCGTGGTCAGCACCCCCATCTGGTGCAGGGTGCTGGCCAATCGATGCCATTCCGCCTGTGCTTCGCCGTCCAGATGGGGTGGACACTCGGGCATGGTCTCGGGCGGCTGCGGCTCGTCATGATTCCAGGCCCGCTTGCCGGGATTGCCTGCGGCCCGGCGCAGGGCGGTCGGTTGCGGGCGACGACCCAAGGTCATGGTTCATCCTCCCAGCCAGTTGAAGAACCGCCGCAAAGCATAGCTGCGCGCCAAGGACAGCAGGCTGAACCACAGCGCCAGCTTCATGGACTGGGCGACGGAAGGGTGCAGGCCATAGGCGGGATAGAGCACCAGCTGCAGGGCGACGGCCAGAGCATAGCCCAGAACCACATGGGCGCAGGCCTCGATCAGGGAGCGACGACGGGATTGCTTCATGACCTGTCTCCCGAACGGTCTGCCGATTGGTAAGGCACCGCAAGGGTTGCGGGGACTGCAACCGGCGTGCCCGACGCGCCGAGCATTCTGTTGTGTTCGGCAATCGCCGCCTGCGCCTGTCGCGTGGCCATCTCGTCCAACATGGCGAGGATGCGTGCGCGTGCGCCGGAATTTTCCTCCTCGACCGCAGGTTCGGGAACCCCATAGTTGATCGGGGCAGTCTCGCGCCAACCGGCTTGGGTCTTCA
>NZ_BMYJ01000022.1 GCF_014652215.1 Neogemmobacter tilapiae
TTATGGATTTCGGTTCAGTTTTGGGTCAAGGGCAGGTTTCACTCCTTCTTTTTTCGGGTTGTTGCGGCTGAACTTGCCTTGAAGCGGAAGCTGTCGTTTCCGGACTCCAGGATGTGGCAGCGATGAGTGAGGCGATCGAGCAATGCGGTGGTCATCTTGGCGTCGCCAAAGACGGTGGCCCATTCGCTGAAGCTGAGGTTGGTGGTGATCACGACGCTGGTCCGTTCGTAGAGTTTGCTGAGCAGGTGGAACAGCAACGCCCCGCCTGAGGCGCTGAACGGCAGATATCCGAGCTCGTCCAAGATGACGAGGTCGAGCCTGGTCAGGCTTTCAGCAATCTGGCCGGCTTTACCCTTGGCCTTTTCCTGTTCGAGGGCATTGACCAGTTCGATGGTGGAGAAGAAGCGGACCTTGCGGCGATGATGCTCGATCGCCTGGATGCCAAGGGCCGTCGCGACATGGGTCTTGCCGGTGCCTGGGCCACCGATCAGGACGACGTTCTGGGCCCCATCGATGAACTCACCGCGATGCAGGGTCCGAACGGTAGCCTCGTTGATCTCGCTGGTCGCAAAGTCGAAGCCGGAGAGGTCCTTGTAGGCCGGGAAGCGTGCCGCTTTCATATGATAGGCGATGGAGCGCACCTCGCGTTCGGCCAATTCGGCCTTCAGCAGTTGCGATAGGATCGGGATGGTGGCCTCAAATGCCGGGGCGCCCTGTTCGATCAGATCCTCAACGGCTTGGGCCATGCCATACATCTTCAGGCTGCGGAGCATGATGACAACAGCAGCGGCAGCAGGGTCATGACGCATGGCGGCCTCCCGCGATTTGGCCGCGCAGAGCGTCATAGCGTTCGACATTGGCCTTGGGTTCGCGCTGCAAGGCCAGCGCTTGCGGGGTATCCAGCGGTGGACCACCGATGACCTTGCCGTCGACCAGGCGGTGCAGGAGGTTCAATACATGGGTCTTGGTCGGCACGCCCCCGACCAGCGCCAATTCCACGGCGGTCAGCACGGCCTGTTCATCGTGGTGCAAGACGAGCGCAAGGATGTCGACCATCTCGCGGTCACCGCCGGGCTTGCGCAGCATGTGCTCCTGCAACTGCCTGAAGGCAGATGGTAATTCGAGGAAGGGTGCCCCATTCCGAAGAGCGCCAGGCTTCCTTTGCACGACCGCCAGATAATGCCGCCAGTCGTAGATCGTCTTCGCAGGCAGCTTATGGCTGCGCTGGATAATGCGGGCATGTTCGCACAGGATCTGACCCTCCGCGGCCACGACCAGCCGGTCGGGATAGATCCGCAGGCTGACGGGGCGGTTCGCAAATGATGCCGGCACGCTGTAGCGGTTACGTTCAAAACTGATCAGGCAGGTGGGCGAGACGCGCTTGCTGATCTCAATGAATCCGTCGAAGGCCACCGGCAGGGGCATCAAGGCCGCCCGTTCCTCAGCCCAGACATCCGCGATTGTTCCAGACAGCGTGCCATGAGCCGTCTCATGCCACAGAGCGATGCAACGTTGTTCCAGCCAGTCATTCAGCGCGGCAAGATCGGGAAAATCCGGCATGCCTTGCAGCATCTGATGACGGGCGTCGCGGACGTTCTTCTCGACCTGCCCTTTCTCCCACCCTGCTGCCGGATTGCAGAAATCAGGCTCGAAGACGTAGTGGTTTGCCATCGCCAGGAAGCGGATATTGACCTGCCGCGCCTTGCCACGGCCCACAAGATCCACCGCTGTGCGCATGTTGTCATAGATCCCGCGTTCCGGCACGCCACCGAAAACTCGGAACGCATGCCAGTGGGCGTCGAACAGCATCTCGTGGGTCTGCAAGGGATAGGCCCGCAAGAGAAACGCCCGGCTGTGCGACAGCTTGATATGGGCGACCTGGAGCCTCATGCGCTCGCCGCCGACAACCGCAAAATCCTCGCTCCAGTCGAACTGGAACGCTTCGCCGGGGCTGAAGGCCAGCGGAACAAAG
>NZ_BMYJ01000023.1 GCF_014652215.1 Neogemmobacter tilapiae
ATGTGATCGAGTGCGGACTCTTGTCAGGCCTGTTAGTGCGGCCCGATAGATGCCGCTGGCCGGGATGGTGATGCGCGGACCGGGGCCAAATCTCCAACAGCGAGCTCGAAGCTCTGAGAAGGTTCCTGGTTTGCCCAACCCGGATCATGTCGATCATTTGCCCATTCGAATCATGCCTTCCTCACAACTCTGCGTTCCGTTCCTGCCGACGCGCCCGATCAGGCGGTGGCCATCACCGGATCGCGATAGTCCTCGCCGCGCGTCAGCATCGCCCAAATGCCGCGCGCCATCTTGTTGGCCAGCGCGAAGGCTGCGACCATCGGCGGCTTGCGTTCCAGCATGCGCTCAAGCCAGGGATTTTGCGGTGCGCCACGGCGCAGCGCCCAGCGGACCACCGCCATCGCGCCGGTGACAAGCAGTCGCCGGATGTCCCGCTGCCCCATCTTCGATGTTTTCCCCAGCCTCTGTTTTCCGCCAGAAGAATGTTGCCGCGGCACCAGCCCGAGCCAAGCTGCAAAATCGCGGCCACGCCGGAACTGGTCCATCGGCGGCGCGAAGGTTTCGACTGCGAGCGCAGTGATCGGTCCGACACCCGGCATGGTCTGTAACTGCCGGGGCATGGCGGCCGCCCTGGACGCGGCGGCGAGCTTTGCCGAGACTGCGGTAAGGCGGGACGTCAACAGTTCGATCTGCTCCAGAACCATGCGGCAGATGTCTCGCGCCAGGTCAGGCAGGCCCGAACCAGGATCCTCGACCACCTTCGCCAGCCGCGGGATATATCCGACCCCTTCCGGCGCCACATGCCCGAATTCATAGAGGTGCGCGCGAAGGGCGTTGATCGCTTCGGTCCGCTGCTTCACGATCTGCTCGCGGGCGCGAAACGCCACCGCCCGGGCCTGTTGGGCTTCGGTCTTGGGTTCGACGAACCGCATGGTCGGACGCATCGCTGCCTCAACGATTGCTTCCGCGTCGGCGGCGTCGTTTTTCTGGCGCTTGATGAACGGTTTGACGTAATGCGGCGCAATGAGCCGGACGCTGTGCCCGTAGGCGGACAATTCCCGCGCCCAATGGTGCGCGCTGGGACACGCCTCCATCGCCACGTCGCATGCGGGATGGTCCGTCATGAATCGCGCAAACTGCAGTCGCGACAGCTTCTTGCGGAAAACAACCACCCCATCCGCTGCCGCCCCGTGCAGCTGGAACACGTTCTTTGCCAGATCGACCCCGATAATGCTAACTTCTTCCATGGATGCCCTCTCCTTCAGCTTGTGCTTCGACAC
>NZ_BMYJ01000024.1 GCF_014652215.1 Neogemmobacter tilapiae
GGGCATTTGCGCGCCGTCCCGACCTTGGGGTTTGGCCCCGATCGTAGCTTGGCGGCATCTGCTCTCATCCCTGTCTCGAACGGTTGCATGGGCTCTGGGCCCGAACCACAAGGAAGAGAACATGATGATCCTATCACAGCCCCGCCCGCTTGTCGGCATCGATGTGGGCAAATTCACCTGTTTCGCCGCCGTTCATGGCAGCTCCAAACCCTTTGCCTTTGTGCCCGACGCGACCGGGATCGCGGCTTTCTTAAGCTTTCTGCGTGCTCTTCCCGGCCCGCCTCGGATCGGGTTTGAGGCGACGGGGGGCTATGAGGCGGGGCTTTGGGAAGCCCTCGACCGGGCCGGGTTCGAGACCCGCCAACTGGCCCCGGCCCGGGTGCGTGCCTATCGTCGGATGCGGGGGCGACAGGCCAAGACCGATGCCGAGGATGCGGTTATGATTGCCGCCTATCTGGCCGATCAGCCCGAGGCCGGGCGGGCTCTCCCCTCTGAAGCCGTCAGAGAAATCAAAGTGTTGTCGGCCAAGCGCCGTCAGCTGATCGCGATGCGCAAGGCTCTGGCTTGCCAGATGAAACAAGCCCATGACCCCCTGACCCTTGACCTTGATCAGGCCCATCTTGCCCTGATCAACAGCCAAATCGCCAGCCTTGAGGCGCGTCTTGAGGCCAGGATCGTCGCCCATGCAGACCTTGCGCGCAAAGCCAGACTTCTGCGCTCTATCCCCGGTCTTGGGCCTGTCGCCTGCACCACTTTGCTCGCCGAAATGCCCGAACTCGGGGCGCTTGACCCCAAGGCCCCCGCCGCCCTCGCAGGCCTTGCCCCCTTTGCCCGCGACAGCGGAAAAACCTCCGGAAAACGCTTCATACAGGGCGGGAGAGGCCCCGTCCGAAACATCCTCTACATGGCCGCCCTCACCGCAAGCCGATACAACCCAGACCTTAAAATCTTCGCAACACGCCTTAAAGCCGCTGGAAAACCCAACAAACAGATCCTCACAGCCGTCGCCAGAAAACTCATCGAGCTCGCAAAC
>NZ_BMYJ01000025.1 GCF_014652215.1 Neogemmobacter tilapiae
GGTGCCGCGCCCCGTCGTTTGTTCCTCGCGCCGCCGATCTGCTTTCCACTGTCGCGCAAGGTACTGTCAGAGGAAGATACGTTGCCCTAACATCATCTGACGGCTAGCCTTCCAGGATGACACAGCGTTCCCCCTTTCGCTACTTCAAGACAAGCCCCGAGATCATCCGCTTGGCGGTGATGCTCTACATCCGGTTTCCTCTGTCCTTGCGGAACGTCGAAGATCTCCTCCATGAACGCGGGATTGAGATCAGCCACGAAACGGTGCGGTTTTGGTGGAACCGATTTGGCCCGATGTTTGCCGCCGAGATCCGGCGCAGGCGGGTCGACAGAATGCGCGCGAGGAAACACTGGCGCTGGCATTTGGATGAGGTCTACGTGAAGATAAACGGTGTGACGCACTACCTTTGGCGCGCCGTCGACCATGAGGGCGAAGTACTGGAGAGCTTTGTCACACTGACACGAGATCGCAAAGCTGCGCTGAAATTCCTCAAGAAATCCATGAAGCGCCACGGCCGACCTGAGGTTCTCGTGACCGACCTGCTGCGGTCTTATGGCGCGGCCCTGAAGGATTTGGGCCGCGGCGATGACCGCGTGATGGCGCGCTGGATTAACAACCGGGCTGAGAATTCTCACTTGCCATTCCGAAGACGAGAACGGGCGATGTTGCGGTTCCGGCGCATGCGAACACTCCAGAAGTTCGCCTCGATCCATGCGTCAATCCACAACCACTTTCCGACCGAGCGCCACCTCCAGAACCGCGAAGACTACAAGATTTACCGCGCCGCCGCTCTCGCCGAGTGGCGCGGCCTTTTTGCGACCTGACGGACGTGTGGGGCTGGGGAAACAGAGACTGGTTCGTATTCGTCTGACAGCACCAATCTTATTGATCGTGAACAATAAGGACGGTGACGACGGTGACGACG
>NZ_BMYJ01000026.1 GCF_014652215.1 Neogemmobacter tilapiae
ACGTTGACCATGGGAAGACGACGTTGACGGCGGCGATCACGAAGTATTTTGGCGAATTCCGGGCCTATGACCAGATCGACGGTGCGCCGGAAGAGCGGGCGCGTGGGATCACGATCTCGACGGCCCATGTGGAATACGAGACGGAAAACCGTCACTATGCGCACGTCGACTGCCCCGGCCACGCGGACTATGTGAAGAACATGATCACCGGTGCGGCGCAGATGGACGGCGCGATCCTGGTTTGCGCTGCTTCGGACGGCCCGATGCCGCAAACGCGTGAGCATATCCTGCTGGGTCGCCAGGTCGGCATTCCCTACATGGTCTGCTACATGAACAAGGTGGACCTCGTCGACGACGAAGAGCTGCTGGAACTGGTCGAGATGGAAATCCGCGAACTGTTCTCGTCCTATGAATATCCGGGCGATGACATTCCGATCGTCAAGGGCTCGGCCCACCAGGCGATGATCGGCGAGCGCAAGGACATCGGCGAGGATTCGATCCGCGCGCTGATGGCGGCTGTGGACAGCTATATCCCGACCCCGGCCCGCGCCGTGGACCAGCCCTTCCTGATGCCGGTCGAAGACGTGTTCTCGATCTCGGGTCGCGGCACGGTGGCCACCGGCCGCATCGAGCGTGGCGTGGTGAAAGTTGGCGAAGAAGTGGAAATCGTCGGTCTGCATGCCTCGAAGAAAACGGTTTGCACGGGCGTCGAAATGTTCCGCAAGCTGCTGGACCAGGGCGAAGCAGGCGACAACGTCGGCCTTCTGCTGCGCGGTGTGGACCGTGACGGGATCGAGCGCGGCCAGGTTCTGTGCAAGCCCGCTTCGGTGAAGCCGCACACCAAGTTCGAGGCGGAAGCCTATATCCTGACGAAGGAAGAGGGTGGCCGTCACACGCCGTTCTTTGCGAACTACC
>NZ_BMYJ01000027.1 GCF_014652215.1 Neogemmobacter tilapiae
CCACGGCCAGGACAGCCACAAGCCCGCCCGCGCCGAGAAGCACGCCCATGTTCGACTTTTGCGTCGCAGTCCCCACCGAGGCCGTTTCAGCCGGGCGTGACATTGGCGGTGCCGTCTCGCGCCGCAGCGGGGCCGTCGCGGCGGGCGGCGTGAGGTCCGGTTGCAGGTTGTCGGCTTGCACGGGGCGCGATGGCACCACCGCTTCGGCCACAGGCGCATGAACCGGCGCCGGTTCCGGTTGGGCCGCGGGTTCCGCGGCGGGTGTCACGACAGGTTCGACCACCGGTTCCGGCACGGTTTCGCCTGCAACCAGATTGGCCAAGAAGCTTTCGTTGATCGGGGTTGCCACCTCGTCCATGGCGTCTTCGCGGATATGGGCCAGCCAATTTTCCGCCGTGTTCGGGCGTTCGGCCGGATCATAGCCCATCGCCGCATCCAAGGCGCGGCGGAAGGCCGGGCGATAAAGCACCGCCACTTTGCGCAGCGGGCTGTAATTGTCGGCCACTTTCAGCGCCGCCGCCTCGGCCCGCGATTTGGCATCGGGCGGTGGGCGGCGGGTGATCGCGTTGTAAAAGCTGGCGGCCAGCGCATAGAGGTCGGATTTCACCGTCACGCCATAGGGATTTTCCAGCAGTTCCGGTGCGATGAACGGGTTCGGAACCTCGGCCCCCGAAGCCTCGTGGATCGTCGGGCTGGCCAGGCTGGTCAGCAGGATCGGCCCGGTGATCCGCACATCGCCCTCGGAGGAGATATGGATCAGGTCCGGCGTGATCGCCCCATGTTCAAAGCCCAGACCATGCA